>NZ_JARTVN010000002.1:575906-2174493 GCF_029625795.1 Mesorhizobium sp. WSM4989
CCGCCGGCGGGGGGCGACCGCAAGGCCGATGCCTTGCGCGCCGCCCGTCACGACCCCGACGCGGCCAGAGAGATCGACAGCATTCAAACGACGGTTCATGGTCGCTTCCTCTGCTTCTCCATGCACTTGGTAGCGCGGATCAGTCCCTGACGTTTCGCGCCACAAGCTTGGCGACGCTTGGCCCAACAAGCAGCACGACGAGGAAACGGGCCGATTGCAGCGCCATGACGAAGGAGATGTCGACGTTCTGCGCGGCGGCGGCGATGATGGCGACGCTGTCCATGCCGCCGGGGCTGGTCGCCAGATAGGCGGTCAGCGGATCGATGCCGAGCACGCCGCTGATGACGAAAGCCATGCCGCCGCAGAAGGCGATCAGCGCTACGATCGAGGCGATGATCTGCGGCAGGGCGCGTGCCGCGTGGCGCAGGATCGGCCGGGTGAAGTTCAGCCCGATCAACCAGCCGACCATGGCGTAGCTGACGGCCAGCAGCCAGGGCGGCAATTGCATCGGCACGCTGAAGCCGAGATGGATTACCGCGCCAAAGATGAAGGTGCCAAGGAAGAAGGGCGAGGGCAGTCTGAGCAGCTTGCCGAGCAGGCCGCCGACGACCGCGATGCCAAGGGTGGCGCCAAAGGCCAATGGATCGATCGGCGGAAACCAGATGATGGGCGGCACTTCGACGCCCGACGTGTCGACCCACATCTTGGCGACGAGCGCCGCCGTCACCGAAACGAAGATGACGCGCAGATATTGCATGAAGGCGACGAGGCGCTGGTCGGCACCGAAGGCGCCGGCCATCAGCACCATGGCGGTGGCGGCGCCCGGCGAGGAACCCCAGACCGCCGTGGTGCCGGGCAGGATGCGCCAGCGACTGATCAGCCAGCCTAGCAGGCTGGAGGCGGTGAGCGTCGCCACCACCATCCCGAAGAAGAGCGCCCATTCGGCGTAGAAGACCGGAAATATGTCGACCGAGATCGAATTCGCCACCAGGCAGCCGACCACGGCCTGAGCGGAACCGAACAGCGCGCGGGGTACGCGCACCGTGGCGCCGTTGGTGCCGGCCAGGATCGCGGCAAGCATCGGGCCGATCAGCAGCGCCGCAGGCAAGGCGGCCAATTCCAGCGCGCCGGCAAAGAGCAGCGAGAGCACCACCAGCGCCAGCCACTGCTGCAGCGGGCGCAATCGCGTCATGCGTTGAACAGACGGTTGCTCCAGTGACGGTCCTTCTGATGAAGAGTCCATATCCGGCTCTTAGCCCGGGCACGGACAAATGCGAACCCATTTTCCCGCGGAAATGCCGTTGGCGACGGTCTCGCGCTCAGCTGCCCTTCTCGGGGGCCGGAAGGCCGAAGCCGCCGACAGGATGGGTCTCGACCTGGAATTCGAAGCCGGCGATGAAAGGACGCGCCTTGGCGATTGCCGCCTGGACTTCGGGCAGTTGCAGGGACGCCTTATGGCTTGCCTGATCGGTCCACACTTCGGTGACCCAGATCGCGTCGGCATCGGCCGGATCGGTGGCGATGATGTAGCTCAGGCAGCCGGGCAGGGCACCGGTCGTCTCACGCAGCACGTCCATGACTGCATCGCGCTGGCCGCGTGCCGCCCGCATCTTGCCGATCAGTCCGAACATTCCCTTCCTCTCCCTCCAGGTTGCACGCTGAGCTGAGTATGCAATCGCCAGCTCACGGCATCAACTGGCCACCATTGACCTCGATCACCTGGCCGATGATGTAGCCGCTCAAGCGGTCGGAAGACAGGAACAGGTAAGCGCCGACGCAATCTTCGGCCCTTCCGGCGCGACCCTGCGGAATGGTGGCGACCATGCCCTTCATCTGCTCGGCGGTGGAATAGCGCTCGTGGAACGGGGTCAGGATGGTGCCGGGCGCCACGGCGTTGACGCGGATGCCGAAGCCGATCAGCTCCTTGGCCATGCCGCGCGTCACGTTGGAGACGAAGGCCTTGGACGAGCCATAGAGGCCGGCGCCGCCGCCGGCGCCGTTGCGGGCGGCGATCGAGGTGGTGTTGATGATGAAGCCGCCCTGGCGCTTCAGCCATGGGATCGCTCTGCGCGAGGCCGTCAGCACCGAGCGCGCGTTGAGATCCATCACCGCATCGTAATGGGCCTCGGTCTGCTCGGCATAGGCAACGCGGCCGAGCATGCCGCCGGCATTGTTGACCAGCCCGTCGAGCCGGCCGAAATGTTCAGCGCTCCCCTCGACCACGCGCTCGACGTCGGCGGGAACCGAAAAATCGCCCTGCGTCAAGAACACCTCGCCGCCGTCGTCGCGGATGGTTTTGGCGAGCTCTTCGGCGGCTTCCCGGCTTGAGTTGTAATGCAGCGCAACGCGGCATTTCTGCCGGGCATAGGCGAGGGCGAGGGCTGCTCCGATCCCGGTCGACGCGCCGGTGACCAGCACCGCCTTGCCGGCAAGATCGGGAATGACAAGCGTGGTCGGGTCAGTTGGCACGTCGATATCTCCAGGATTGCGCTGGCAATTGGTAGACGCTTCCCGGCCAGGTGTTCAAGTCAAGGCAAGATCAGGGCGCGAATTCAGGGCCGCAGATAGACATAGCCCTGGCGCTGCAGCTCCGCGAGCTTGACCACGCCGCCTTTCTCCGCGACCTGGAAGCCGGCAAGCAGGTCGGTCAGTGCGATGTCCATGCCATGCATGGTGTTGCTGCAGGCCTGCGGAACAAGTCCCTGCTGGACGAGGCCGGCAAAGCGGCTGGAGGTCGCGCCGGAAGCGCTCTTTGACTTGAAGGCCGCAAGCGCCGGCCCGTGAACGACCAGCACGACCTCGACATTGCCGCCGGTGCCCTCATAGTGGTTCTTGATGTTGCCGAGGACCAAGTTGACCTTCTCGGCGTCGCTGAGATGGTAGGCGACCTTCAGCCTGTCCTCGCCGGTGCCGGCGCTCGCCTGGCGAAGACCGAAAAAACCGGCCGCTCCGGCAAGACCGGCGCTGAAAACGTCACGGCGCAGCATCGCATCCTCCTCGATCCGGCGGCCCTCGCAAGTTTGCGTGGCCCAGCCTTCGTGCCTAGACTAGCATGAATCGCAATCACGTCTTGTCGGTGCGAGGAGAGGATCACATGACGTCGAGGATGGTGGCAGGCGCGATGCTGGGTGCCGCGCTGTTCATTGCCGGCGCGGCGCTCGCAGATGATGCCCCCAAGCTGACCGAACTCAGCCCGAACGGCGCCGACGTCTGCTTCGGCCGGGTCTATGATGCCGCCCATCTCAAGGCGCATCCGCACCAGAAGGTGGCGCGCATCTTCTTCTACCATGGCCACGATCCGGCCAGCCGGCCGAACGAGGAGCCGAGCTCGATGTCCGACGCTGCCTATAACGGCTTTCTCACCACCACGGTGCGCGGCGCCAAGAAGCCGGAATGGGCGGCTGGCTGGTGCAACAAGGAGGATCCGAGCGACAAGGCGAGCGGCATCCGCTGCGGCATGGAATGCGACCGCACGCTGGCCTCGCTGAAAGTCGACGACAAGGGCCGGCTGATCCTCTCCAACGTGCAGCCTGACGTCTATCTCGACGCCGGCGCGGAGGAGGATCTCGGCAAGGCGAAATACAACGAGCAGGCGCTGGGCAGCGAAGACGATAATTTCCGTCTCGATCCGATGCCGGCCGACACCTGCAAGGCGGAGTTCGCGCGCATCGATCCGATCGACCCGGCGATCGGGGCCCCGCTGCGCGAGCGGCTGAAGCCGGACCAGCCCTTCTGCTACGGCCGCGACTATGACGACGCGCATCTGAAATCCCATCCGGACCAGATGACGCAGTCGATCCGCGTCTTCCGCGGGCCGATCGAGCTCGCTTCCTTTGCCGCCGGTGGCGATGCCGCCAACTGGCCAGACGGCGCCGACATCGCCATCTCGGTGACGACCAGGCAGAAAGAGGCCAAGGTTACGCAGACCTATTCCTGCCAGGGCGAGGCCGATCAGTGGCGCTGCTCGGCCAGCTCCAAGATGAGCGACTTTGCCTGCGACATCTCGCAGAAGGAGATTTTTCTCAAGCGGGGCGCCAGCGGCACGATGCTGCTGGCCAACCCCAACAATGCGCTCGCCATCGTCGACCTCTGCTCGAAGATGGCGGGCGGCAAGACCACGTCCGACGACAAGGTGTACAGACTCAATCCGATGCCGCAGTCGGCCTGCACGCCGTGAGTGTGCCACTTCGTCACTCTAAAGTGTGGCGCTTCGTCATCCTATGCGGAGCAAGGAGGGAAGCGACGCGCGCAGCCATAGGATCCATGCCGTTATGCTAAAGCGTTGAAACGGTGCAGAACTCTGCTTCGCTGCATGCTTCGGCCAAGGCCACGGCATGGATCCCAGGGGTCTCGGCGATGGAGCTTCGCTCCTGCTTCTTCCAGGGATGACGACACCGCGGAGGCCCGGCCAATTTTCCAAGGCGTGCCTGGAAATCGCTTCAGGCGAAAGGCACCGCCGTTGTGCCTTTCGGCAGCTTCGCCTCGTCGTCCGGCTCGACATGGATGGTGACGCGCACCGAGGGGATCTCGGCCTTCAGCGCGTCCTCGATGCGGTCGCAAATGACATGGCTGGCGCCGACCGTCATGTCGGCGTCGACGACGAGGTGGAACTCGATGAAGGTCGCTCGCCCGGCGATGCGGGTTTTCAGGTCATGCACCTCCAGCGCACCCTTCGAATTGGCCGAGATGATATCGCGGATCTGCATGTGCTCCTGGGTGTCGACGGCACGATCCATCAGTCCGCTCAGCGACTCTCCGGTAAGCTTCCAGCCCTGATAGAGAATGTTTAGCGCAACAAGAAGCGCAAGCAGCGGGTCGAGGATATGCCATCCAGTCATCACCGCGGCGACAAGGCCCACGATGACGCCGACCGAGGTAAGCACGTCGGTCATGATGTGCTGGCCGTCGGCGACCAGGGCCGGCGATCGTTCGCTGCGGCCGTTGCGGATCAGCACGAATGCCCAGACGGCATTGACGAGCGCCGCGCCGGCATTGATCGCTAAGCCCTGCCAGGGCTGTTCGAGCGACGCGGGATTCTGCAGCGATTGCCACACCTTGGCGATGATCAGCAGCGCCGCAACGACGATCAGAACACCCTCGAGCACCGCAGAAAAATACTCGGCCTTGTGATGGCCGAAGGGATGGTCGCTATCGGCGGGCTTATGGCTGATGCGGATCGCCCAGAGAGCGGCTGCTGAAGTGATGACGTTGACGATGGATTCCAAAGCATCGGAATAGAGGGCCACGGAGCCGGTCATCTGCCAGGCAACGAATTTCAGCCCCATCACCAGGAAGGCGATGACGATCGACCAGAAAGCGAGGCTGGCGATCTTGCGCTTCGCGGCGGCTCTTGCGGCCGCCGTCGCCGTGTCTTCCACCGCGGCCATCGTTGCTAGGCAGCCTTTTCCTTGGCCTTGCGCGGCAGATGCGCAACGATGTTCTCGATGATGCGCATGCCGGCATTGTGGCCGAGCGTCATGATCGATTCCGGGTGGAACTGAACGGCGGCGATCGGCTCCTTGCGGTGCTCGAAGGCCATGATGACGCCGTCCTCGGTCTCGGCCGTCACCACGAAACCTTCGGGCAGGCGCACCGGATCGGCGAAGATCGAATGATAGCGGCCGACGGTCACTTCCTTGGGCAGCCCCGAGAAGATGATGCCCGGCTTCGAGACACGGATGCGCGAGGGCTTGCCGTGCATCGGAATGTGCAACTGCCGCAACTCGCCGCCATAGGCTTCGGCCAGCGCCTGCAGGCCAAGACAGACGCCGAAGACCGGCAGGTCGCGGGCGCGCGCTCGTCTGATGGTCGCGGCGCAATCGAAATCCTTCGGCGTACCCGGGCCGGGGGAGAGCACGACGAGATCGGGCTTCAGCCGCTCGAACACCTCTTCCGGCACCGGCGTGCGCACGGTGGAAACAGTGGCGCCGGTCTGGCGGAAGTAGTTGGCCAGCGTGTGGACGAACGAGTCCTCGTGGTCGACGAGCAGGATGTTGACGCCGTCGCCGACGCGCGCGGTGGTGCGTTCGGTGCCTGCGGCGTTGCCGGTCTTGGCGTCGCGTATGGCGGAGAGCATGGCGGATGCCTTCAGTTCGGTTTCGGCTTCTTCTTCCTCAGGAACGCTGTCGAAAAGCAATGTGGCGCCGGCGCGCACTTCGGCGATACCGTCCTTGATGCGGATGGTGCGCAGCGTCAGCCCGGTGTTCATGTCGCCGTTGAAATTGACCATGCCGATCGCCCCGCCATACCAGGCGCGCGGGCTCTTCTCGTTCTGCTCGATGAAACGCATGGCCCACAGCTTCGGCGCGCCGGTGACGGTGACCGCCCAGGCGTGTGACAGGAAGGCGTCGAAGGCGTCCATGCCTTCGCGCAGCCGTCCCTCGATGTGATCGACGGTGTGGATCAGGCGCGAATACATCTCGATCTGGCGGCGGCCGATGACGCGCACCGAGCCCGGCTCGCAGACGCGCGACTTGTCGTTGCGGTCGACGTCCGAGCACATGGTGAGCTCGGACTCGTCCTTCTTGGAGTTGAGCAGCTTGAGGATCTGCTCGCTGTCGGAGATGGCGTCGTCGCCGCGCTTGATGGTGCCGGAGATAGGGCAGGTCTCGACCCGACGCCCGTTGACGCGCACGAACATCTCCGGCGAGGCGCCGATCAGATACTCGTTTTCACCGAGATTGATGAAGAAGGAATAGGGAGAGGGGTTGATCGACTTCAGCTTGCGGGAAATGTCGGAGGGCTGGGTCTCGCAACGCTCGTAGAACATCTGTCCAGGCACGACCTCGAACAGGTCGCCGCGCTTGAAGCTCTCCATCGCCCGGCGCACCAAATTGGCATATTCGCCGGGTTCGTGATCGCCTCGCGGAGGGATGCGGTCGGCGGTCCTGAACGGCTCGACATGAGCATCGCGGGCCAAGCCTTCCGTGGAAAACCCTTCGCCGGAATAGTCGTAGCGGTCGGTCCAGGCCTTGGTCGAATAGTGGTCGACGACGAGGATCTCGTCGGGCAGGAACAGCACCAGGTCGCGCTGGCTCTGCTTACGCTCGAGCTTGTAGTCGACCGGGTCGAACTGGAAGGCGAGATCGTAGCCGAAGGCGCCGTAAAGGCCGAGATTGGCGTCCTCGGCAGTCTTGAACAAAGCCGTGATGGCGCGCAGCACCGTGAAGACGGACGGCACGCGGCTGCGCTCTTCCTCGGTGAAGACGCGGCCGGGCTTGGCGACATCGAGGCGGATCAGCTTTTTCGAGCTCTCGGCAATCGCCACCTCGCTCAGCTCGCCAAGCGCCTTGCCGATCACCGGCAGCAGCACTTCGCCGCGCTGGTTGAGCGCCTCGATGCGCATGGCGCGGCCGCGCGCCGAGATCACCAGCGGCGGATCGATGATGGCCGTGTCCCAGCGCGTGTAACGGCCCGGATATTCGTAGTTCGAGGAGAACACCGCGCCGCGGCGGGAATTCAGGCCGTCGACATAGGCGTCAATCGCGCCTTCATAGGGCTGGTCATGGCGTTCGCGGGTGATCGTCACCCCGCCCGCGGTGACGAAGCGCTCCGCCCCGTTGTCCAGAACTGTAGTCGTCATTGCCGTCTCCATCAGCGTTTTGGGCAACGGACCCGGGAATGGCTTGGAAAAACAAATGGCCGCCCGGACATTCCGCTGCGGCCACCCTCATTTTCACGCATGCGCGTTCGAACCGGCCGCTGTCAGCGAGCCCACCACCAAACGGTCTTGTTCGAACGCATGTTCATGGCGACTCCCATAGCGGCGAATGACGGCCCACGCAACTGGATTTCACGCGAACGGTAAAGCCGGCCCGTCAGTCCTCCAGCGTGCCGGAGCGCGCGTCGGCGCTCCTCTTGTCGCCGGCAAGCTTCAAAAGATCCTCGCCGGCGCGAATGATGCGGCGCGAACGACGGGTCAGGATGAAACCCGACTGGGGCGCGAACACCTCGGTGCGGCCGCCGGCTTCGCCGGGCGCATGGACGATCGTCGCCAGCCGGTCGCCCTTGTTGACGCGGTCGCCGGGCTTGACGTCGTAAAGGATGGCGCCGGCCTTGGGCGAAGGCATCATCTCGATGTTTTCCAGCGGTACGACGGCGCCGGAGAAGCTGCTCGCCTTCGGGACGGAAGGGTCCTGGATGACGCCGCGCGTCACCAGCAAGCGGTAGAGGCCGGCGGCATCGGAGGCGGCCAAGCCGCTGTGGACATCCAGCATGCCGCGATATTCGACCGTGGTGGCGACGCGCCGGTCGAAGCGCGCGACGCTCGCAGGCACATTTTGATAGGGCATGATCGAGGCGCCCTCGAAGGTGCCGCTACTGTCCTCGCTCCACAGCAGGACGGCATCGATGCCCATCGCAGCCGCGCAGTCGGCCATATGCGGCCACAGGCTGATGTGGATGTAGAGATAGGCAAGGCCCTCATCGTCGCAGTGGAGATCGAGCACGATGTCGTTGCCGAGCGAGAGTTGGACGAGCCGCTTCTTCAGCCGGCGATCGGCGCCGCCGATGTTGACATCCGCTAAAAGCTTGGCGTCCGGCGCGGCAAGCAGCGGGAAAGCACGGTTGAAGTTGGTGCGGGTGCCGAGATTGAATCGGCCCTGGTGCTCGCCGAAATGGTATTGCGCCCGACCGATTGGATTGGCCCAGGGCACCGACGTGATGGCGCCCCTGATGCGGCCCTCCGCTTCCGCCTTGGCAAGCATCGGCATCAGCGCGTCGATGGCGACGACACCCGGCAATTCTCCGGCATGAAGCGCCGCCTGCAGATAGGCCGAGGGCGCCGCCTTGTCCGTGCCCTCGAAGCGGAAAACCGGGAATTCATAAGCAACGCCTTCGCTGTCGCCTGCGATGCGCTCGATGGTCTTTTGCATGGAGTTCCTCCGGTGGGTGGCCAGACATGCATGGTTGCGGCCAGGGTGTCAGTGGTCCAGTCCGCCCGCGCGATAGGCGCAAGCCGACCGTCGGACGCCTTGAGCACTGTTTGCCAAGACCGAGAGGCCCCGACGTGGAGCGGCGATCTGCCGTTACGCCAGCGGCTTCAAGTCCTGGGCGATGGTCGGCAGAAGCTCCGAGACGTTGGGGTGGATGTGCATGGCGCGCGCCAGCGTCGAGATCGGCGCCTTGGCATACATCAGGTCGAGCACTGAGTGGATCGCCTCGTCGCCGCCCGGTCCGAGCACCGAACAGCCGAGGATCTCGCCGGTGTCGGCGTCGGCCAGGATCTTCATGAAGCCTTGCGTCTCGCCCTTTTCGACGGCGCGGCCGACACGGGTCATCGGCCGCTGGCCGACAAGCGCGCGGCGGCCGGATTTCTTGACAGCGGTCTCGGTCATGCCGCAGCGGCCGAGCGGCGGATCGATGTAGAGCGCATAGGCCTCGATGCGATCGGTGACCTTGCGCGGATCGTTGTCGAGCAGGTTGGCGGCGACGATCTCGTAGTCGTTGTAGGAGGTGTGGGTGAAGGCGCCCTTGCCGTTGCAGTCGCCCATGGCCCAGATGCCGGGCACATTGGTGCGCAACTGGTCGTCGACGACGATGTAGCCGCGCTTGTCGACCTCGACGCCGGCCTTGTCGAGGCCGAGGTCATCGGTGTTGGGGACGCGGCCGAGCGCCAGCAGCACATGCGAGCCGACCGCCGGCGGCTTGCCGGCAGAGAAGGTCACGGCGATACCGTTGCCCTGCCTGGCAAAGCCGATGTCCTCCGCGCCGACATGGACGGTGATGCCTTCGTTTTCGAGGATGGACTGGATCGCGGCCGAGACGTCCTCGTCCTCACGGCCCGTCAGCCGCGGCGCTTTCTCTATCACCGTGACCTCGGAGCCGAAACGGCGGAACATCTGGGCGAATTCGAGCGAGATATAGCTGCCGCCGACGACGACCAGATGGCTGGGCAGCACATCGAGATCCATCATCGAGGAGTTGGTGAGATAGGGGACGTCGTTGACGCCGGGCAGGTCCGGCACGGAGGCGCGGCCGCCGGTGTTGAGGAAGATTTTTGGCGCGGTCAGCAGGTCGTCGCCGACGCGCACTGTATTAGCGGATTCGAATCTGGCATGGCCGCGATAAAGCGTGCAGCCCTTCATCCCCGCGATCCAGCTTTCGAGATTGCCGCGGGCGTCGTTGGTCACCTTGTCCTTGCGTGCCTTGATTCTTTGATAGTCGACCCCGACCGGACCGGAGAGCGCGACGCCATAGTCGGCGGCGCGGCGGGCAAGATGCGCGGCGTAGGCGCTCGCCACCATCGCCTTGGTCGGCATGCAGCCGGTGTTGACACAGGTTCCGCCGATAAGCTTGCGCTCGATCAGCGCAACGCTCATGCCGGCGGCGTCGAGCCGGCCGGCGAGCGAAGGGCCGGCCTGGCCGGCGCCGATGACGATGGCGTCGAAGTTTTTCGCGCTCATGCGACCGCTGCCACGATCAGCAGGCCGCCGATGATCGCCACCGCGTCCTCGATGAAGGCGGCGGGCGGATCCTTGCCGAAGGCGGCAGCCATCCTTGCGCGTGCTTCCGCGCCGCCCAGCGTGCCGATCACCGCGCCGATCGCGCCGGCGATGAGGCAGCCGATGGTGGCGCCGACCGTGGCGCCGATCACCGCGCCGCAGAAGGCGCCCGTGACGATGCGCGCGCCGAACTGCTGCGGCACCTTGCGGCTCGGCGTTGACGGCAACTGGTCGGTGACGAGCTCCACGATCGCCAGGACGGTGAACATGCCGACCGCGATCCAGTGGCCCATGAAGCTTGCCCAGGTGCCGGCAACCGGGATCCAGCCGAGATACGAACCCCAGGCAACGGTCGCTGGCGCGGTCATGGCGCGAAGGCCGGCGACGACGCCAATCAGCAATGCCAGAATGTAGAGCATCATCATCCCCTCAAATTCGGAGCTCCGCACGGTTCCGCGGATGGCAAGCTAGCATAGGCCTGGCGTTTGGCCATGGGCTTTTCCGGTCGGGCGGATTGTGCTTTGGCAGCGGGACGGGAATGGAGGAGCAGCCATGACGACAAGCGAGCGCATGAAGATGGCGGCGGGTGAATGGTATAGCTGCATCGACCCGGAGCTGGAGGCGATGCGGGTGGCCGCCCGCGGCGCAGTGTTCGAGCACAACAGCATGCCGCCCCGGCAGCGCGGCGACATCGGCGCGACACTGCGAGCGCTGCTCGGCGGCCTAGGCGAGGGCGCGCGCATCGAGGCGCCGTTCCACTGCGCTTACGGCTTCAACCTGTTTCTCGGCGAGGGCGCCTTCCTGAACGCCGGTTGCACCATTCTCGATACCGCTCCGGTGAAGATCGGCAGGAGGACGCTGCTTGGCCCCAATGTGCAGATCTATTGCGCCGAGCATCACCGCGAGGCCGCCGGGCGGCTGGCCGGATTGGAGATCGCCAAATCGGTGACGATCGGCGACAACGCGTGGATCGGCGGCAGCGCGGTGATCCTCGCCGGCGTCAGCATCGGCGAAGGCGCCATCGTCGGCGCCGGCGCGGTGGTGACGCGCGACGTTCCGGCCAATGCGACCGTGGTCGGCAACCCGGCGCGGGTGGTTACACGCCGCTGAGGGCGACCTGCGCGCTGCCCTTCGAGAATTCGCGCCGGTACTGCATCGGGGAGGTTCTGAGCCGCGCCGCGAAATGCTGGCGCAGCGACGTGGCGCTGCCGAAGCCGGCCTCGAAGGCCACCATGTCCATCGATTTGTCGGTCTGTTCCAGCAGCCTCTGCGCCAGCGCCAAGCGCTGTTCGGCCAACCAGCTGCCGAAGCTGGTGCCGGTCGTCTTCTGGAAGCGACGCGTGAAGGTGCGGCGGGTGAGGCCAGCTGCTTCGGCGACGCTGTCCAGGGTGTGAGCTTCGCCAAGCGTTGCCCGCACCCCGTCAAGTGCCTTTGTGAACCGGTCGGCGTTTGGCGTCGGCGCGAGCGGGCGCTCGATGAACTGAGCTTGTCCGCCCTGCCGGTGCGGCGACAGCACGACGTGGCGGGCGAGCCGAAGCGCTGCCTCGGCGCCGTAGCGGGCGCGCACAATGTGCAGGCAGCAGTCCAGCCCGGCGGCGACGCCGGCCGAGGTAACGATGTCGCCTTCATCGACATAGAGCACGTCGGCATCGACGGCGATATCGGGGTGCAGCGTCTGCAACTGGTCGGTATAGGCCCAATGCGTGGTGGCCTTGCGTCCCGCCAGCAGTCCGGCGGCGGCGATGGCGAAGGTGCCGAGGCAGAGGCCGACGATCAGCGCGCCGCGCTCATGTGCCCGTTCGAGCGCATGCTTGAGCGCAGCGGCCAGAGGAGCATCGAGATCTTTCCAGCTTGGGATGATGACGATGTCGGCCTGGTCGAGCGCCGAAAGATCGTGCGGGACCGAAATGCTCAAACCGGCATCGGTATGGATAGGTCCTTGCTCCGCCGCGCAAACGCGGAAGTCGAAGCGCGGCAGACCGAGCTTGGTGCGGTCCGCGCCGAAGACCAGGCAAGGCACGGAAAGGTGGAACGGGCTGATGCCGTCGAAGGCGACGACGGCGACGATCGGAGTGCGCATGGCAGACATCACCAGGTTACGGCAAAGAGTGTCCCAATTCTTTCGAATAATGTCAATTGGGCCACTTCCTGGGAATAGATGTTCGGCCTAGCTTCGCCACCTATCAACCCGCTCGAAAGGAACCGCCATGTCAGCACCAGCCACCCAGCCACGCCGCGCACTCGTCGTCGTCGATGTCCAGAACGACTACAATGGCGGCAATCTCGCCATCCAGCATCCGCCCTTCGCCGACAGCGTCGCCAACGTGGCGCGCGCCATGGACGCCGCCACTGCTGCCGGCATCAAGGTCGTTGTCGTGAAGCAGATGGCGCCGGAGACTTCGCCGATCTTCGCCAAGGGCAGCCATGGCGGCGAACTGCATCCCGAGATCGCCGGGCGCGCCCGCGACCACTATGTCGAGAAGACGCTGCCCTCCGCCTTCACAGGCACCGACTTCGAGAACTGGCTACGCGCCAACCACATCGATACGATCGCGGTCGTCGGCTACATGACGCATAATTGCGACCTGTCGACCATCATCCATGCGGTGCATATGGGCTTTGCCGTCGAGTTCCTCTCGGATGCCAGCGGCTCGGTTCCCTACGCCAACAGCGCCGGCTACGCGTCTGCCGAAGAAATCCATCGCGTGGTGAGCGTGGTGCTGCAGTCGCGCTTCGCCGCGGTGCTCAAGACCGCCGAATGGATCGATTGCCTGAAGACCGGCGCCCTGCCGGAGCGCGACACGATCTATGCGTCGAACCAGCGGGCGCTGAAGCGGAACGCTGCCTAAAGCATTCACCGTTTCACGGAAACGGCGAAATGCTCTGGCTTTTTGTTTTTGACGCAATTCCGGACGGAAAACGGCTCACACTTTTCCTGGAACTGCTCTAGCCGCACCAACTCCGAAAGAAAAAGGGCGCGGCAGCAGTGCGGCGCCCTTGGTCGTTTCAGCTCCCAACGCTGCCTAGAACAGGCCCTCGATCTGGCCCTGCTCATTGAGGAAGATCTTCTCCGAGGAGGGCGACTTGGGCAGGCCGGGCATGGTCATGATCTCGCCGCAGATGATGACGACGAAGCCGGCGCCGGCCGAGAGCCTGACCTCGCGCACCGGCACGGTATGGCCGGTCGGCGCGCCGCGCAGGTTCGGGTCGGTCGAGAAGGAGTACTGGGTCTTGGCCATGCAGACCGGCAGATTGCCGTAGCCTGCCTGTTCCCACGCATGCAACTGGTCGCGGATCGACTTGTCGGCGATCGCCTCGTCGCCGCGATAGATGCGCTTGACGATGGTGTTGACCTTCTCGAACAGCGGCATCTCGTCCGGGTAAAGTGGCGAGAACTGCGAGGCGCCGGATTCGGCGATCTCGACAACCTTCTTCGCCAGGTCCTCGATGCCGGCCGAGCCTTGAGCCCAGTGCTTGCACAGGATCGCCTCGGCGCCCTGCGCCTTGACGAAGTCCTTCATCGCCTGGATTTCGGCGTCGGTGTCGGTGGTGAAGTGGTTGATCGCTACCACCGCCGGCACGCCGAACTGCTTCACGTTCTCGATGTGACGGCCGAGGTTGAGGCAGCCCTTCTTGACCGCTTCGATGTTTTCCTTGCCGAGATCTTCCTTCTTGACGCCGCCATTCATCTTCATGGCGCGCACGGTGGCGACGATCACGGCGGCCGCCGGCTGGAGCCCGGCCTTGCGGCACTTGATGTCGAAGAATTTTTCGGCTCCCAGGTCGGCGCCGAAGCCGGCTTCGGTCACGACGTAGTCGGCAAGCTTCAGCGCCGTCGTGGTGGCGACGACCGAGTTGCAGCCATGCGCGATGTTGGCGAACGGGCCGCCATGCACGAAGGCCGGGTTGTTCTCCAGCGTCTGCACCAGGTTGGGCTGGATGGCGTCCTTCAAAAGCACGGCCATGGCGCCGTCGGCCTTGAGATCGCGGGCATAGACCGGCGACTTGTCGCGGCGGTAGGCAACGATGATGTCGCCGAGGCGCTTCTCAAGATCCTTGAGGTCGGTGGCAAGGCACAGGATCGCCATGACTTCCGAAGCGACGGTGATGTCGAAGCCTGCTTCACGGGGGAAGCCGTTGGCGACGCCTCCCAGCGAGCAGATGATCTCGCGCAGCGCCCGGTCGTTCATGTCCATGACGCGGCGCCAGGCGACGCGGCGGGTATCGATGCCGAGCTCGTTGCCCCAGTAGATGTGGTTGTCGATCAGCGCCGAAAGCAGGTTGTGGGCCGTGGTGATGGCGTGGAAGTCGCCGGTGAAGTGGAGGTTCATATCGTCCATCGGCACCACCTGGGCCAGGCCGCCGCCGGCGGCGCCACCCTTCATGCCGAAGTTCGGGCCGAGCGAGGCTTCGCGGATGCACACGATCGCCTTCTTGCCGATGCGGTTGAGGCCGTCGCCGAGGCCGACCGTGGTGGTCGTCTTGCCTTCGCCGGCCGGCGTCGGGTTGATGGCGGTGACGAGGATCAGCTTGCCGTCCTTGTTGCCCCTCACCGATTTGATGAATTCGGCCGAGACCTTCGCCTTGTCGTGGCCATAGGGCAAAAGGTGCTCGTAAGGGATGCCGATCTTGGCGCCGATCTCCTGGATCGGTTTCTTCCTGGCGGCGCGCGCGATCTCGATGTCGGACTTCACTTCGGCCATGACGGCTTTCCTCTGGATTGGGCGGTGGAGGGGAGGGGTTCGATCACTACAGCAATTCCAGGAAAAGTGTGAGACGGTCTGCCGTCCGGAATTGCGTTAAACGAGGAAACAGGGCGGTTCTGCGTTTCCGCCCGGACGCAAGGGCATGTTCTAACCCTGTCGCTGTCACGGCGTCAACTTTCATGCAACTATGTTTCCTGCGAAGAAATTATTGCGTTCCCGGCCGACCTTCTCAAGGGTCTTTGGCGCTCGGTCGTTGCGAGCGTATAGAAGCCAGAGCAGGGATCGTTCCGCCGTCTCAAAACAGCCGCGCAATGCGCGGAATGCGACAGACGCGACGGCGCAAATCCGCCACCCTCCTGCTGTGGCGGCCGCGCTATTGGCTGAGCACGTTGCTGATCTCGACCATGTTGGAGCGCACGCGCAGGATATAGAAGCCCATGGTTGTCAGATGCGTCGGCAACAGCCAGCCGTCCTCGCGGCCGTTGGCGATGATGAAGGGCTGGATGCGCAGTGCCGAGACGAATTGCGCGTCCATGGTGTCCCACAAATTCTGCAGGTGCTTTTCCTTGATCACGTCCTCGAAGTCGGCCTGCGCCGCTTTCATCAGGCCGTAATAGGCGTAGAGCTGGCCATAGGCGAACCAGAAGCGGTCGTCGGCGCGGAAGTCGAACCAGCCGTCATTATGGTTCTCGGCGCGCTCCTTCAAGATCGCGGAGGTCGAGCCGATGTCGCTGGCGATGCGGTCGATATATTGCTTCAGATTGTCGGCGCGGGCATCGAACGTCGCCTGACAGCTGGCAAGGCGAGCGTTGAAGGAGCGCAGCTTGCGCACGGCATCGCGGTAGTAGCTCGGCGTCGGCGTCTTGGGGCCGAACGGGTTGAGGCCGAAATACCAGGTCTCTTCGTCGAATTGCAGATTGCCGCGTGCATCCTGCAGGTCGGCGTCGATCTGTGAGGTGGTGCGCACGCGGCCGAGATTGTCGGCTAGCTCGGTGGCGGTGCGCCGGACCGCCTGGTTGATGCCGCGCTGGAAAGAGGCCTTGTTGTCCATCCACGGCGTATGGTCCCAGTCGATGCCGAACAAGCCGAGCTTGTAAAGGATCATCGAGGAGACCCAGGCATTCTGGTTGACGTTAAAGTCCGTCAGATCGGCAGCCACTTGGGCTATCCCTGAGTTGCCGCAGGTCTTGGCGGTGTCGGTGCCAGCGCCGGCGGAGACCTGCTCGCCGGCCGAGACGCTGCGCTTCTCGAAGGTGTATTTGTCGGGATAGTTCGGGTCGAAATTGTTCCACCACTGGGTGGCGTAGAAGAAGTTGGCGTAAAGGCCGATCAAAACCAGCAAGGCGAGGCCGACCACCGCCTTCAGGATCCAGCCGCGCTGGCCATACCAGCGGCCGGCCCATATGAACGGCCAGAGAATAATGCCGACGACGAAGCCTATGCCGCGGCCGATCCACTGGAAAATCCGGGTGAAGAAATTCACGATCGGATCAAGCATGGCTCTCGTCACCCCCTCAGTCCGTCAAGCCGTAAAGGCGCGCGCGGAACGCGGCCTTGTCCTTCAAATATGTGGTTTTCAGAACGTCCACAACATGCGATCGCCATGCATCGCTGAAGCCGTCGAAGTCCTTGTAGAACCCCGGTTTATTGAAGACGTAGCGCGAGACGAAGTCCTGCGGCACGAAATCCGAGATCAACTGATTGGTGAGCCAGGCATCGGGATGATCGGGCTTGGCGCGCACAACCAGGAAGCGCTGGCGCGGCGGCACATCTTCAAGCTTCAGGTGGCCGAACTGGGCGATCTCGCGCTTGGCGGCGTTGAGGAAAGGGAAATTGCCGTCGCTGGCAATCAGGTCGGCATGGCTGTGGATCCAGGTCTGCAGCCAGACCTTGTCGACGTCCGTCAAGTTGCGGTTGGGCTCGGCATCGCGGATCAGCGCCCTCACCACCATCTCGGCGCGGTGCTCCAGATAGCCCGAGGTCTCGATCCAGGAAGCGCGCGGCAGGTCCAGGCGGCCCGTGGCGGCGAGGAAGCGGAATACCTTGTCGGCGTCGTTGATCGACAGATAGCTCACCTGCCAGGGCCGCGAGCGGCGGAAGCCGGGCGCAGCCGGATCGCTGATCACCGTCGTCATGTCGGGGTCGACGAAGACGTAGAGCCCGCCGAAATGGCTGGTCCAGTAGGCGTTGTGGCGGAAGATCACCTGATCGGGCACCAGCGCGTTCTCGCGGATGTCGCCGCAGACCTTGGCGAGGCCGACCATTCGCTCGAGCATGGCGTTGTCGCGCCAGGCGTCGGGTTCCTGCTTCAGCCGGTCGACCAGCTTGCCGAGTTCGGCCGCCTTGCCGAGCACGTCCTCGGCCGACAATACCTTGAACTCGACCTGATTGATCGACAGCAGGTCCTCGATGTCGTCGACCTTGGGGACGGAGTCCTCGATCTCGCCGTAGATGACGTCCTTGATGGTCAGCGCGTCGATGGCGCGCTGGTTCTTGGACATGAACTCGAACATCAGCTGCGAGGTGTTGGAGAAGGCGGTGTGCACGACCGGCAGATCGATCTGCGACGGCGTCAGGATGATGAAGCGCCGGTTGACCTCGTTGGGATCGAGATAGCCGTAGTCGCCGCATTCCTCGGCCACCTCGGGCGAGAAACCAGTGCGGTCGATCTGGAAGCTCGTCAGCTTGGTCGGCTCGAGGCCGAAGGCGACGAGAGCCTTGTTGTAGCGCTGGATGAGATGCGGTTCATCGACGACGAGCAGCCTGCCATAGATCAGCTCGTTGTCGCGCAGAAGGTCGGGCTTTTTGGCGGGACGGGTCATTGGCAAAGGTCCGACGGATGTAGCCTCGAAAGGCGAAGCGGCAACGCCGACGCCCCCCTCTCCCCGTTCTTGACGGGGAGAGGGTAAGGGTGAGGGGCGGCGCCAACGATCAAAGATTTGTCTCCCCGTAGCCGCTGGCAGCAATGAATCGAAGCTCGTGCGTCTCGATCAGACGATCGAGACGGCATTCGATCGCAGCAAGTATGGTTTCGAGCACCTCATCCCGCTTCTTCAAGACATCGACATTCCAGAAGCGGAGAACGGACCAATTGTTTGAGACCAGGAAGCGATCCCTGATCTGGTCGTAGCTGTTGCCTGCATGCTGGCTGCCATCGACCTCGACAACGAGCTGGCACTCCCTGCAGGCAAAATCAGCGAAATAATTGCCTATCGGAAACTGCCGCACAAACTTATGGCCATTCAATCGTCTGTCGCGCAGTTCCATCCAAAGAGCTGTTTCCGCGTCGTTATCCGACTGCCGGAGGCGTCTTGCCCGTTTCGTTGTAGCGACTTCTGGTCCACGCACGGCGCTGCCCCTCACCCTTACCCTCTCCCCGTGAAGGACGGGGAGAGGGAGGCGCCGACGTTGGCACCACATCCTTCCGCACTTGCGGGCAGCGAAGGAAGCCTACGCATTCCAAAGCCCCTTGTTCTTCAGCTCCTCCATCTCGCGCGCGGCGCGTTCGCGGAGCCGCGCGTCGCGCAAAAGCTTCTCGACCGCCGCGTCGTCGGACTTGTCGGAGTAGCGGAATTCGGAATCGGCGTAGCGGTTGATCTCCTGCATGACCATGTCCATCGAGAACGGCCCGCGCAACTCCTCGATCATCGCCTTCTTGTCGTCGTAGCTCTTGTGCATGAAGGCTTCCGGCTTCTCGAACCAGTCGTCCGGCAGCTCGATATCCATGGCGCGCATCTTGATGGCGTCGGTCACATTCTTGATGGCGCGGCCGGTGAAGCGCGGCTCGGCATTCTTGATCATGTGCAGGTAGGTGCCGATATCGGCCATCGTCTTCGGCGCGCCGTTCTCCTTCATATAGCGCTCATAGACCTTCATCAGCCCATCTTCCTGCGGCTTCTCGTGCTCCTCATAAGCGGCAGTCACCGCACGCTGGATTTCCTGCGCGGCATAGAGCTCGTGCTCGCCCAGCGGGATCTTGTGGTTCTTGCCGGCGAGCAGCACGAAGACGTCGATGTAGTCGTCACGGCTCTGCGGGCCGTCGACCAGCCAGCGGGCGCCGGCGCGCTGGCGCAGCGCATCGTCGACATTTTCGGGGTAGTTGGAAAACATGCCGAAGGAGCAGTTGCCGCGCACCACGGTGGAAGCGCCGGCGAATGCGTCCATGAGGACGCCCGTGATCTCCTGCTGGCCGGCGGATGCGCGGTCATCGGAGCGGCGCGCCGCAACCTGGTCGATGTCGTCGATGGTGCCGAAACCGATGGCCCGCGGATTGAGCACATTGTTGATGAACTGCCGGCAGTTCTGGCCGGACTTGCCCTGGTAGGAAGAAATCTGGTCGACCCCGAAATTCTCGTAGACGAAGGGATAGCCGGCGACCTGACAGTAGTTGTTGACGAGGCCGGCGATCATCTGGATCAGCGTCGTCTTGCCGGTGCCTGGCGCGCCGTCGCCGATGAAGGTGAACAGAAAGCCGCCGAGCTCGACGAAGGGGTTCAGCTCGCGGTCGAAATCATAGGCCATCAGCATCTTGGCAAGCTTTACCGACTGGTATTTGGCAATGTGATTGCCGACGACCTCTTCCGGCTTCTTGAAGGTCATCACCAGCGGCTTCAAGCGCTTGCCGGGCGCGACGTCGAAACCGTCGAGGGTGAAGTCGTCGGCATCAATGCGGATATGCGCGTTCTCGAACGGACCGATGCCGTCGAAGCGCCCCTTGCGCGCGAGCAGCCCGTCGATGGCGACGCGGGCGAATGCGCGCGCCCTGGTCATCAGATCGGCATCGTCCTTGGAGCCGGCAATCGCCTTGTCGAGGCCGGCCACGATCGACTTCACCGCGTCCTGCGGCGTGTCGAACAGGAAGTCGGGTTCGGGACTGTCGTTCGGCGCCTCGCCGTCGCTGTCGATCAGCTGGAACAGGTAGGAGGCGAAGCTGAAAGCCGAAACGTAGGCGGAGGCCGACAGCAGCTTCTTGAATGTCGCCGCCTCGTCGCCTTCGAGCGGGGCACGCGCGTTCTTGGCCTGCAGGCTTTCGAGATCGGATCCCTCGGCAAAGACATCCGATATGGCCAGCGCGATCGCCAGGCCGCGGCGGGCGCGGTAGAGAAGCATGTGCTGGGGGATGCTCATCAGCTGGTCGTCGGGATGGATCGCGGCGACCGTTTTCGACAGTTCGACCTCGCGCGTGCGGCGCACCGAACCGGCCGAGACGGTCGAGACGAAGCGCCGGTTGGTGCCGGCGAGCGCGGTGCCGGACTCGCGCGATGGATCCTCCAGCACGACGATGCGGGTGATGAAGCTCTGCGCGGTGGCGCAATGCTTTTCGATTGTCGATTCCGAGATCGTGGTCAGCCCGGTGTCCATTACGGATACTCCGCGATTCGACGGTCACACATCGCTGATGACCTGCCCTTTGGACAGGATGTGGACCTTGTAGCCGGAAAAGATCTTCTGCGCTTCGCCCGCGGCATAGAGCGCCTGATAGGCCTCGTGCGGGATCAGCGCGTGGTTCTCGTAGCTGGAGACGCCTTGGCGCGCCGCTTCGAGGTCGTCGGTGTTGATGAAGAATTCCTGCGTAGACTTTTCGCTGGAGAACAGCCCCTTGCGGCCGGGCTTCTCGGACTTGGAAAAGACTTCCTGGATGGTCCAGGTGAGCAGCCAGGCGTTCTCCGGCTTGCGCACCTTGGCCAGAACCTCGGTAACCGTCGAATTGTTCTCGGTGATCCCGGCCGAATAGAACGGGCCGAGCACGACGCGCCGCAACTGCTTCGGGTGCAGTGGCTCGAAATCCTTGTCGAGATTGACCGCGATGGTCGCCGGCGACAGCGTGTAGGCGGAATTCTTCTCGGTGAAATCGTCGAAGCGGTGGGCAAGCTCGGGGTTGAGCAGGCCATCGACAGGAAGCGGAATGTCGATCTTCTCGTTCAGCTTGCCGTTCGCGTCGACGAGCTGTCGCATCATGCTCTCGGAGGAGTCCTCGACCGTCACCATATAGATCAGCGGCAGGTTGGCGCTGCCGTCGAACGAGGCCCAGTGGACGAGGTAGTAAGGCCGCATGGTCTTCGGATTGACCGAGACTTTGGCCGTCTGCGCCAGGGTGAACGGACCGAAGGTGGTCTCGCTCTTGACACCCTCCAGATAGAGCCGCTCGGCCATCGACCTTTGCAGCGCCACCGGGAATTCCTTGTGGCGCAGGATGAAGTCGGCCATCTCCTCGCGCAACTCGCCGGCCTGCGGAATGTTGGCCAGCCGGCTATCTGCCTGTCGGCGGTCGTTCTCCAATTCGAGCAGATTCTGGAACACCGGATAGCCGCTGTCGGCGCGCGAAATGCGGAACGTATCCATGAAGCCCAGCCGGTTGCGCCAGCAGTCGAATGAGTTTTCCAGCCGGGCGATGTATTCGGCGACGATCTTGGCGACGATGCCGTGCCGGTAGAGCGGCGAGCGGTCGTCGCGCATGAACAGTTCCAGCCCGCTCAGCGCCGCGGTGATGGCGAAGAAGTAGCGCGCCGCCGCTTCATTTTCGGGGGTCATGGCACCGCCGTGTCGAAGAATGCCGTCACACCGCCTACTGCTGCACGTAGTTCGCCGAATTGTGCTTCTTCATCACCTCGTCGAAGCGGCGGGCGAAGGCGTCGTCGGCGAGTTTCTTGCGGCGCTGGATGTCAGCGGTGGCCACCATATTCTTCTCGTGCATCTCCAAGAGATCGCCGATGTGCTTCTGCGAAGCGGCGCCGATGCCGGCCATCGTCTCCTCGGCCGTGTTGTCGACCTGGCTGCCCAGCGTGTTGATCTTGTGGGCGACGTCCTGCTGGGCGGCCGTCTTCAGCGAGTCTTCCAGAGCTTTGTAGAGCACGATGCGCTGCTCGGTGTCGATTGTCAGCTTGTTGATCAGCGTCGACTGCGCGGCGATCTGGTTGTTGAGGGAATCGACAAACGTCTGAAACATCGAGGTGTAGCGCTCCAGCGTCTGGCTTTCGGCCAGCAGCTCCTGCTCCTTGGCCTGCTTCTCGTTGTATTCGGTCGCCATCTTCGAACGCTCGCCCTCGAGCTGGGTGCGCTCCTTCTGGCTGGTCGAGGCGGCGATCTTGTTCTCGATGTCGAGCAGCATCGGGTTGAGTTCCTCAATGCGTTTCTGCACCGCCTCGAGATTGGTCATGGTCGCCTTGCGGCGCTCGATCACCTGCGACAGGCTAGCCTCGGAGGTCTTGTAGCGCTGGTCGAGGATCTGCTTCTGGGCTTTCAGGATGCCGACGATGGTGTCCGATTTCGCCAGCAGCTCCTGCAAATTGCCGGCGAGCGACATGTTGCGCACGCGGTCGGTGCGCATGCGCTGCTTGCGCTGCTCGGAGAAGACGCCGACGAGATTTTCCCAGCCGGTGTAGCTCTTCATGCTCTCGAATTCGGCGCCGAAGACATTGGTGGCGTCCTCCAGCCCGATGATCAGGTCGGCGATATTGCCTTCCATGACCTTCTGCTGTTTCAGCACGTCCTCGATGCGGGCGTTCTCGAGGTCGAAATTGGCATCGCCGATCTTCCTGTCGGCCTGCGCCAGCGTGTCGAGCACGGTTCCGGACTGCTCGATCTTGGTGCGCATGTCCTCGACGACCCGCTTGGTCTTGGCAATTTCGGCATCGAAATTCTGCAACGTCGCCATAGGGGCCTCCCGCTTCGGCATCCGGTTTCGTGTCGCACGTCGCCGAATATATGTGGGGGCTCAAGGGATTGAAAGAAGGAAGACAGGGAGACGTGGCAAAACAAAAGAATTGGCCAGGTCCTTGAAAGATAAGGCAAGCATGCTCATGCCGAGTAATGCGCGCCGCCTTCAGGCAGCTTTAGCTGGTATGCCTTAAGCTCTTGTTTTTGCGGACAAGCTGCGGCGCTGGGAAGTGTGCAAATCTGTTGTGCCGAATCGTGGCAATCAAGCGGCCATCGGCCGGCCGATGGCAGCGATTGCCCAACTTAGTCGGAAGTCGCGAGGCTCCCCGTCTCAGTTGCGGGCAAAGCCGATGAAGTCGTCGGGCGCAGCCCTGCCCATTTCCTCTTCCCAGTGCCGGCGGCAGAGCGAGACATAGACGTCCTTGCCGATCGCCACCTGCTCGCCTTGCTTTGCCACCTTGCCGTCGGGACCGAGGCGAACGACCATCGTCGCCTTGCGGCCGCAGCGGCAGATGGTGCGCACTTCGCGCAGATCGTCGGCGATGGCGAGCAGCGCGCGCGAGCCGGAAAACAACTTGCCTTGGAAATCGGTGCGCAGGCCGTAGCACATGACCGGGATGTTCAGCCGGTCGGCGATGCGGGCCAGCTGCCAGACCTGCTCCTCCTCGAGGAACTGCGCCTCGTCGACGAAGATGCAATGCACGATGGTGTGCTCATGATGCTCGGCGACGCGGGCGTAGAGATCGTCGCCGTCGCGGAACATCTCGGCCTCGGTCTCGAGACCGATGCGCGACGAGATCAGTCCCTTGTCGCCGTTGCGATAATGGCCGGCGACGAACAGCATCGTCGTCATGCCGCGTTCGCGATAGTTGTAGGATGCCTGCAGGAGCATCGTCGTCTTGCCGGCATTCATCGTTGCGTAGTTGAAGTAGAGCTTGGCCATATGGGTGTTTAAGCTCAATTGCCGCGGGGCGGGGAAGGGGCCGCGGGCTCCTTCCACCAAAAAAGCGGGCCCGCCGGAAAGCGCGGCATGTCGCTGAATGGCAAGCGCGCGCCGTTGATCGCGGTGTGGAACCGCTTGAAACCGCATCAAAATGGTGTTTGGCTGGCGAAACAAGGCGGGCGCAAGAACCGTGACTTCGCGCCGCTTTAAAAAACCGCAATGGGAGAAAGTTCATGTCGCGTATGAAATCCTTCGTCGCCGGCCTCGGGCTGGCGGCGCTTCTGTCCACGACCGCGGCCTATGCCGGCGATCCGGCGAGCTGCAAGGCCGTCCGACTGTCCGATGTCGGCTGGACCGATATCCAGGCAACCACCGGGCTGGCTTCGGTGCTGCTCACCGCGCTCGGCTACGAGCCGCAGGTGATCCAGCTTTCGGTGCCGGTGACCTATGCGTCGCTGAAGAACAAGGACCTCGACGTCTTTCTCGGCAACTGGATGCCGTCGATGACCAATGACATCAAGGACTATACCGCCGACGGCTCGGTCGAGACGGTAAGCACCAATCTGACCGGCGCCGGCTACGGCATCGTCGTGCCGACCTATGTCGCGGATGCGGGCGTCAAGACGCTGACCGATCTCGGCAAGTTCAAGGACAAGTTCAACGGCAAGATCTACGGCATCGAGGCCGGCAATGACGGCAACCGCATCATCCTCGACATGATCAAGAACCCGAAGGACAATCTCGAAGGCTTCGAGCTGGTCGAGTCCTCGGAAGCCGGCATGCTGACGCAGGCCGAGCAGTCGATGAAGAACAATGAGTGGATCGCCTTCCTCGGCTGGACGCCGCATCCGGTGATGGGCGCGATGAAGATCACCTATCTCGAAGGGATGGGCGACAGCGGTTTCGGCGCCGCCACCGTCTATACGAACACGCGCAAGGGCTACACCACCGAGTGCCCGAATGCCGGCAAGTTCATCTCCAACCTGAAATTCAATCTCGACATGGAAGGCGAGATGATGGACGCGATCCTGAAAGGCGGCGATGCCCAGACGGTCGCCACCGACTGGCTGAAGAAGCATCCGGACGCGATCGCGCCCTGGATCGCCGGCGTGACCACCTTCGACGGCGGCGATGCGGCTGCGGCCATCAAGACCGCGCTCGGGAGCTGAGCCGGCTTTGAGTCCGGCATGATCTCCGGAAAGGGGCAGCCGCTGGAAAAGGCTGCCCTTTTTCATATGCTGTGAGAAGGTGACCGCTCGGCAAGGGCGGCAAGGATCAAAGAGGGGAAAGATGGATCCGATCTCGAAATTTCTGGTCGCCTACAAGATTCCCATAGGTCCATGGGGCAAGGCCTTCTTCGGCTTCCTCACCGAGAATTTCGATACCGTCTTCAGGGCCTTTTCGAACGGCCTGAACTTCATCCTCGACGGGGCGGTGGACCTCCTGCTGATGCTGCCGCCGGTTCTGCTGGCGCTGGTCGTCGCCGTCATCGCCTGGTTCCTGCAACGCTCGCGGCCGCTCGCCATCGGCGTCTTCATCGGCCTCATCTTCATCATTAACCAGAACCTCTGGAAGCAGACGGTGCAGACCCTGGTGCTGGTGGTGGCCGCCGCCGCCATGGCAATGGCGATCGGCGTGCCGCTCGGCATCTGGGCGGCGCACAAGCCGAAGGTCTACCGCGTGATGCTGCCGGTGCTTGACCTGATGCAGACGCTGCCGACCTTCGTCTACCTGATCCCGGTGCTGACGCTGTTCGGGCTGGGCAACGCGCCCGGCCTCATCGTCACCATCATCTTCGTCATCCCGACGGCGGTGCGTCTCACCCATCTCGGCATTGTCTCGGTGCCCAAGGCGATCATCGAGGCGGGCGAGTCCTTCGGCGCCACCAAGAACCAGCTTCTGTGGAAGGTCGAATTGCCCTCGGCGCTGCCCACGATCATGGCGGGGCTGACCCAGTCGATCATGCTGTCGCTGTCGATGGTGGTGTTCGCGGCGCTGATCGGCGCCGGCGGTCTCGGCACCGAAATCAACCGCGCGCTGGGCTCCCGCAAGATCGACCTCGGGCTTGAAGCAGGCCTTGCCATCGTCGTGCTCGCCATCGTGCTCGATCGCATGACCCGCATCGGCGTTGGAGGCAAGAAATGACCGTCGCCGTCGATTTCAAGAATGTCGATATCGTCTTCGGTGCCGACCAGGCGCAATCCCTCGCGCTGATCGACCAGGGCGCAACCCGCGCCGAAATCCTCGAAAAGACCGGCAACGTGCTGGGCTGCGCCGGCGCCAACCTCACCGTGCATGAGGGCGAGATCTCGGTGCTGATGGGCCTTTCCGGCTCCGGCAAGTCGACGCTGCTGAGAGCCGTCAACCGGTTGAACGTGGTGTCGCGCGGCCAAGTGCTGGTCAATGACGGCGACCGCACGGTCGACGTGGTCACCTGCGATGAGCCGACACTGAGACGTCTGCGGCAGAAGCAGGTGGCGATGGTGTTCCAGCAGTTCGGCCTGCTACCGTGGCGAACGGTCGAGGAGAATGTCGGCTTCGGCCTGGAGCTCGCCGGCGTGCCGGAGGCCGAGCGCAAGGCACGGGTGCAGAAGCAGCTCCAGCTGGTCCATCTCGACCAGTGGTCGAAGAAATACGCGCATGAACTTTCTGGCGGCATGCAGCAGCGCGTCGGCCTCGCCCGCGCCTTCGCCACCGAGGCGCCGATCCTGTTGATGGACGAGCCGTTCTCGGCCCTCGATCCGCTGATCCGCACCAAGCTGCAGGACGAACTCCTGCAGCTCCAGGCGGCGCTGAAGAAGACCATCATCTTCGTCAGCCATGACCTCGAGGAGGCGCTGAAGATCGGCAGCCACATCACCATCATGGAAGGCGGGCGCATCGTCCAGACCGGCGCGCCGGAAGACATCGTGCTCAGGCCGGCCAACGACTATGTCCGCGACTTCATCGCCAATGTGAATCCGCTCTCGGTGCTCACCGCCTGGAACGTGATGCGCGACCGCCGCGATCTCGAGCAGGGCGAGAATGGCTGGGTCTGGCTCGACCGGCGCAAGACGACGCGCTTCAAGATCGACGAGCATGGCCTGGTGGCGGCGGCCGAACGCGACGGCAAGCCGGCGGTGTGGGTATCCTGCGCCGAGGTCGAGAGGCAGCCGGAGGAGGGTGCGCAGGTGTTCTGGGCCAATCCCGGCACGTCGCTGAAGACGGTGATGCTCGCCATGCACCGCTCGCAGACGGCACCGGTGGCGCTGTTCGACGAAGGCTCGCGCTTCGTCGGCGCGATCGGCATCCGCGACGTGCTGAGCGCGGTGCTCAGGCGGTAGGAGCTCGGCCTTAACTCAAGCATGAAGTGTTCGCTGGCGGGCACCTCATGCTTGATCTAGACTTGGTCGGCAGCCGGGGTGGGCCGCTCGCGCATGGGGCCGATAAAATGATCTTCCGTCAGCTTTTCGATTCCGTTTCGGGCACTTATTCCTATCTCCTCGCCAGCCGCCGCGGCGGCGAGGCACTGATCATCGATCCGGTGCTGGAGAAGGTCGAACGCTACCTGCAACTGGTCAACGAGCTCGACCTCAGACTGGTCAAAGCGGTCGACACACATCTTCATGCCGACCACATCACCGGGCTCGGCGCGCTGCGCGACAGGACGCATTGCGTCACCGTGATGGGTGAGCAGACCAAGGCCGACGTTGTGTCGATGCGGCTTGCCGACGGCGACAAGCTTGCCATCGAGGGGCTGGCGCTGGACGTCGTCTATACGCCCGGCCACACCGACGATTCCTACAGCTTCGTCCTGCCGGACCGCGTCTTCACCGGCGACACGCTGCTCATTCGCGGCACCGGCCGCACCGACTTCCAGAACGGCGATCCGCGCCAGCAATACGAATCGATCTTCGGCCGACTGCTCAAGCTTCCCGACGAGACGCTGATCTTTCCGGCACACGACTACAAGGGCGAAACCGTGTCGACGATCGGCGAGGAAAAGGCCTTCAATCCGCGCCTGCAGGTGAAGTCGGTGGACGAATACGTGAACATCATGAACAACCTGAAGCTGTCCAATCCGAAGATGATGGATGTGGCCGTGCCGGCCAACATGCGGGTGGGGCTGCATCAGGACGACATCGCCAGCCGCGGCTGGGCAGTAACCGCCGAACAGGCGCTGGCGCTGGTCGGTCGGCCCGACGTGGCGCTGATCGATCTGCGCGAGCAATCCGAACGGGATCGCCACGGCGTCATCCCCGGCGCGATCCATCTGCCCTATGCGCGGCTGCAGGAGAATATCGCCGCCGGCGGCATGCTGCACGAGCTGGCGAAATCGACAGCCAAGCAGATCCTGTTCTATTGCGCCTTCGGCGAGCGCTCGGCGATGGCCGTGCAGGCGGCGCAGGACCGCGGGATATCGAGCGCCCGCCACATCGAGGGCGGCATCGATGCGTGGCGGAAGGCCAGCGGTCCGCTGATGCACTGAGACCTGTCGATATTCAGGTGATGCCGGCCTGCAAACGCGCGTTTCCTGGTGCTCGTGTACTTCAACTACGCTCCGCTCAGGTTCTCGGAACCCGCCATTCTCGGCTCGGCCTGACCTCAATCGCAACACGCCCTTGGATGTGCCAGAAAATCAATTCAATCCGATCAGCTTCGCGCCTCTGCGGAACAGGGCTTCGCCGTCCCGGTCGAAGCGGAAGGTGGCGATGAAATCGTCCGCCCGATAGTCGGGCCACGTGGTGCGGATCGCGGCGGCGAAGTTTCGTGCCTCGTCCTGGCGGCCGGCCAGCGCCAGGCAATGCGCGGCGATCGCCAGGATGATGACATGCGCGTTGGGCCTAGCCGCAGCTTTCAGCGCCCATTCGGCGGCTTCATCGTATTCGCCCAAGCGTGCATGGGCCATGGCCCGCGCGCCCATCATGCCGAACAGCAATGGGTCAAAGGGGCTGAGATGGCGCGAGTGATCGGAGGAGCCGATCGCAGATTGCGGATCGCCCGACTGCGAATGGACAAAGGACAGGGCATAGTGGCCGAGCGCGAAGTTCGGGCTGAGGTCGACGGCCTTCGCCAGCTCAAGCAGCGAGCCGTCCTGCTCGCCGCGCAGCCACAAGGCGCGGCCCATCGCCCAGTGCGCGGCCGGATTGCGGTCATCGACCAGGAGGCTGTGACCGGCAGTTGCAAAAGCCAGCGACGCCTCACGGTCGCGATCGCCCCAACGCTGAAAGGCATTCTGCCAATGCGTGAAGGAGAGGCCTGCATAGGCTCGGGCGAAGGTCGGGTCGAGCTTCAGGGCGTCATTGAAGAACTGCTGCGCCAGTTCGTTTTCCTGGCGGGTGAAGCGGTACATGTGCCAGAGCCCGCGATGATAGGCTTCCCACGCATTCAGCGAATTCGGCGCCTTAAGCATTGCCCGGTTTCGCTCGACGGTCGCGATCTCGGCGGCGATCGAAGAGACGATGCTGTTGCCGATGTCGTCTATCACCGTGAAGATCTCGTCCAGCCTGTGCTCGAAGGTCTCGGCCCACACAATCCTCGCGGTGCGGACCTCGACGAGCTCGACCGAGACGATCACCCTGCCCGAACGGCTGCGGACCGAGCCTGTCGCCACATAGTCGACATTCAGCCGGCGCCCGGCGTCCTCCGGCGCGATGTCCTTCTCGGCCAGCGCGAAAACCGATCCGCGGGCAATGACGAAGAAATCGCGAAGCTTGGCGAGCCGCGTTATGATGTCGTGGGTCAAGCCATCGGCAAGCCCGCCACGGAAATTGACGGCGCTTTCCGCGAACGGCATCACCGCCAACGAGGCCCGGCGCACCGATGCGGGTTCGGATTCGACGGCAACGATCGGTGCTTGTGGGGCCGGAAGAGCTAGTCCGGATCGCGCGCATGGCGTTGCGCTGGAATGGCGTGCCTTGATCTCGTGCCATGCTTCCCGCAACGGAGCGACATCCAGCTCCTCGGAGCGGAAGAGTTCCGCCGCGGTTGCAATATGCTCCTCACCGGCGCCGATCTGTCCCCGCCGCGCAAGGTTTTCCAGCAGCGCCACATGGGCGCGGCCATCGAAGGGCGCGAGTTCCAGCCATCTGTCCAGATAGGCGCCCGCTTCATCGGCTCCCTGGGGGAGCAGGCCGATGATGTGCTCCAGAACGGCGATGTGGCACGAGCTGAAACGGCGGCGTTGCGCGGTCAGCCAACTGGTGAAATGCGGGCTCCGATCGAGCTCCAGCCCGTCAAGGAAATCGCCGGCGAAGAGCTGCGCAAGCGTCCGAAGACGCCCGAGGCTGAGCGTCTCGATCCCTTCGGCGACCGCTGCGGCGGCTTCGACGGCATCGACGTTCGTATCGGCAAGACGAAGCGCCACGGTGTCGCCCTCGGTCTCGACCCTCTGCCGGCCCGGTTGGTTAAGCGCGCCGCGAAGCTTGCTCAGGCACCAGCGAAGCTCGCCGCGAGGATCGTTCGGCACGTCCCACAGAAGCTCGCAAAGCCGGCTGCGGCTGACGGGATGTGGCGCGAGCGCCAGATAGGCCAGCAACGCGCGCAACTTGCGCGAAGAAGGCAATTTAACCGGCTCGCCGCCACGCGCGATCGTCAGTTGCCCAAGCAGTCGCAAGGACAGGGCGGCGGCAGTGTCGTTCGGGCTCGATCGGCTGGATTCCACGTATGTTCCCACGCTTTCTCCAACGCTCACCAGTTGGTCCATGTTCTATCACTAAAGACGACAGGAAGCATCCGGCAGCCCAATTCCATGCCGGAATGCCGCCGTTGCCGCATTCGCGGCAGGTCAAGCAACCTAACGCGGCAAGGTGTCGAAACCGCGCCGCCCAAGCCGCCGGTCTGTAACCGGCGCGTGAGATCGCGAGGAGAAAAGCCCATGTTGCAGAAGTTGAAAATCAGGACCACTGCCGGTCGCGGCCGGCTGTTCGACAGCATTCTCGACACCGTCGGCGACACGCCGGTCATCCGTATCAACAATCTCGGCCCCGGCCACGCGACCATCTATGTGAAGGCCGAGTTCTTCAATCCGGCGGCCTCGGTGAAGGATCGGCTGGCGCTCAACATCATCGAGGAAGGCGAGCGTAGCGGCAAGCTGAAGCCGGGCCAGACCGTCGTCGAGGCGACCAGCGGCAACACCGGTATCGGCCTTGCCATGGTCTGCGCGCAGAAGGGCTACCCGCTGGTGGTGACGATGGCCGACAGCTTCTCGATCGAGCGCCGCAAGCTGATGCGCATGCTTGGCGCCAAGGTGGTGCTGACGCCGCGCGCCCAGAAGGGTTTCGGGATGTACAAGAAGGCGGTGGAACTCGCCAACGCCAACGGCTGGTTCCTGGCGCGCCAGTTCGAGACGGAAGCCAATGCCGCCATCCACGAGGCGACCACGGCGCGCGAGATCATCAACGATTTCGCAGGGTCGCGCCTCGACGTGCTGGTCACCGGCTACGGCACCGGCGGGACCGTGGCCGGCGTCGGCCGGGTGCTGCGCCGCGAGCGGCCGGATGTCCGCATCGTGCTTGCCGAACCGGCGAACGCGCAGCTTATCGGCAGCGGCAAGCCGCAGGAGCGTGGCCAGGGCGGTGCGCCGTCCGCCAGCCATCCGGCCTTCGAGCCGCATCCGATCCAGGGCTGGACGCCGGACTTCATCCCCAACGTGCTGCAGGAGGCGATCGACAAGCGCTACTATGACGATGTGGTGCCGATCGCCGGCCCGGAGGGCATTAAATGGGCCAAGGCCCTGGCGCAGCAGGAAGGCATCTTCACCGGCATTTCAGGCGGCGCCACCTTCGCCGTCGCGCGCCAGATCGCGGGCACCGCTCCGGCTGGCTCGGTGATCTTGTGCATGCTGCCCGACACCGGCGAGCGCTACATGTCGACCCCGCTCTTCGACGGCATCGAGGCTGAGATGGATGTCGAGGAGACGGCACTGTCGCGCTCCACACCAGGCTGCCGGTTCGACGCCTGAGGACAAATCGCGGCGCTGCTGTCCACTCGGATGGCGGCGCCGCGCGACGATCCAGGAATGATGGCGGGGGAGCAGCGAATGGACACTTTGCAGGAAGCAGCGGTGATGGATGAGACGCTCGACCCGCCAGACTGGGCTGAGATGCAGGCCCTGTCGCATCGGATCGTCGAGGATGCCGTCGCTTATCTCAAGGATGTCCGGGACCGTCCGGTGTGGCGCCAAATGCCGGTCGAGGTTCGCGCCTTCTTCTCGGCGCCGCTGCCGCGCTCGCCGGCACCGATAGCCGACGTCTATGGCGATGTCGCCCGCAACGTCATGGCCTATCCGATGGGCAACATCCATCCGCGCTTCTGGTCCTGGTATATGGGCTCGAGCAATTTCACGGGCGCGCTGGGCGATTTCCTGGCGGCGATCCAGGGCTCGAACCTCGGCGGCGGCAATCACGCCGCCGGGCTGATGGACAGCCAGGTGGTCGACTGGTGCAAGGAGATGGTGGGCTTCCCGGCTTCGGCCAGCGGCACGCTTGTCAGCGGCGGCTCGATGGCCAACCTCATCGGTTTGACCGTGGCGCGCAATGCCAAAGCAGGCGTCGACGTGCGCGAAAGGGGTGTCGGGGCGATCCCAAAACCGTTGCGCTTCTACGCCTCGGACCAGGTCCATTCCTGCCACCGCAAGGCCATGGAAGCGCTCGGCCTCGGCAACCGGGCGCTGCGGCGGGTCTCGACCGACGCCGATCTGCGCATCGATGTCGATGCGCTCAAGACCGCCATCGCGGAAGACCGCGCGGCAGGTTTCAAGCCGGCTTGCATCATCGGCACCGCAGGAACCGTCAACACGGGCGCGATCGACGACTTGCGGGCGCTGGCCGTGTTGGCGGCAGAGGAAGACCTCTGGTTTCATGTCGATGGCTGCATCGGCGCCCTGATCGCCCTCGCGCCTGAAAACAGATCGCTCGTCGCCGGCATCGAACGCGCCCATTCCGTCGCGCTCGACCCGCACAAATGGCTGCACGCGCCCTTCGAAGCGGGCTGTGCGCTGGTTCGCGACGCCGTCGCCCACCGCAACGCCTTCGCCGTCACGCCGGAATATCTGGAATCGACGCCGCGTGGCCTCGCCTCAGGGCAATGGCTGCACGACTATGGCCTGCAGACATCGCGCGGTTTTCGCGCGCTCAAGATCTGGATGTCGCTCAAGGAGCATGGCATCGAGAAATTCGGGCGGCTGATCGACCAGAACATCGCCCAGGCCGGCTATCTGACCGAGCTGATCCGGGTCGAGGCGGCGCTCGAGCTGACGGCGCCGACCACCATCAACATCGTCTGCTTCCGCCATCGCCTGGACGGCGCCTCCGAGGAACAGCTCAAGTCGTTCAACACCGAAATCATGCTCAGGCTGCAGGAAGAAGGCATTGCAGCCGTGTCCGACACCACGGTGCACGGGCAGCACTGCCTGCGGGTCGCGATCACCAACCACCGCACCCGCCGCGACGACCTCGATCTCCTGCTGCGTGAGACGCTTCGCATCGGAGCGGAAATCAAGACCGCGGCGCTACCAGACTGACGAGAGAGCGCCAAGACATGTCATTCCGGGAGGCCGGCTAGCCGTAGCGCCTCGACATATTTGGCGAAATATTCTGGCCTGATCTGCCCTACCCGATGCTTGAGGTTGGAAAGCTTCAGTTGCGGGTCGAGCTCCAGCGAGCGCGCGATGTGCCTGCTCGCGGCATCCAGCCTGCCGGCCATGGCGTTGCTGGCGGCCGCCACACGCAGGCCGGTGAGATAATAGGGCTGCGCGCGCGACGCCGCCTCGGCGAGCGGCCAGGCGGCGTCGTAGCGGCCGGCCACGAAGTGAGCGAAGGCAGTGAAGGTCTGCATAAAGAAGGTCAGCGGATCGAGCGGGCTCAGCCGCCTTGCCCGCGACATGTGCTCGATTGCGATGTCCGGGTCGTCATGGCAGGCCTTGAGGCAGCCGCTGGCGCTCCAGGCGGCTGCGCAGTTCGGGTTGAGCACGAGCGCGCGGTCGGCCAGTGCCGATCCGGCCTCGTAATCGCCGGTGACATAACCCAGCGCCAGGCCGCTGAAAGCCAGCGCCACCGCATCGTCCTTGCCGGCGATAGCCACGTCGCCGACCAGCCTGGATACCTCGGCTGTTTCCTTCTGCCGGTCGATCATCCAGCCATTCGCCATGCGCCAGAAATAGCACCAGGCGGCAGCGCCTTCCGCGGCGGCAAAATCGGGGTCGAGCTGGATGGCCCTGTAGAACTGTGGCAACGCCTCCTCCAGCCCTTCTCTCGTCCAGCGGTAAAGGCTCGCCATGCCGCGCAGATAGTGGTCATAAGCGTCGAGGCTCTCGGTGGGCTTGCGCTTGGCGCGCGCCATCTCGGCCTGTTCGAGTCTGGGTGAAATTGCGCCGATGACACTGGAGGCAACGAGGTCCTGCAGTTCGAACACTTCCGAGACATCGCCTTCGAAGCGGTCGGCCCAGAGATTTACTCCCGCCGACGCCTCGATAAGCTGACCTGCCACCCGAAGCCGGCTGCCGGCCTTGCGGACACTGCCCTCCAGCACATAGCGCACCCCGAGCTCGCGTGCCACGCGGGTGACGTCAACCGCCTGGCCCTTGTAGGCGAAGGCAGAATTCCGCGCGATCACGAACAGCCAGCTGACATGCGACAGCGCCGTCGTGATCTCCTCGACAACGCCGTCAGTGAAATATTCCTGCTCGGCGTCGCCGCTCATGTTCTGGAACGGCAGGACCGCGATCGACGGCTTTTCCGGCACCGAAACGACAGAGCGAGGCGCCTTCGCTTCCAGGCGGGAAAGTTCGGCCTCGGGTTGGCCATAGTCGGCTATCGAACCCTTCAGCTCCATTGGCGCCTCGATGCGTTCGATCAGCGCCCGCGTCGCTTCCTCAGGCTCGACACCGAGCTCGCGCTTGAGCGCTTCCTTACAGGCCAGGAACTGGCGAAAGGCGTCGTTGGTGCGGCCGTGGCGGCGGAAGACGCGGATCAGGGCGCGGTGGGCCTGCTCGGCGCATGGGTCGGACGTCACTAGCCGCTCAGCCAGTCTTTCGCAGGCCTGCTCCTCGCGTTCACCGAGTTCCGGCAGGAGGCTCAGCCGTTCGGCCAGGTCCAACGCCTTGCGGGTGTAGTTCGCCCGAAGCGGCGCAAGCCATTCGTCGATTTCGCCGGGGGATGGCAGTCCGTCGAGCAGGTCACCCCGGTACAGGTCGGCAGCTGCCGCGAGGCTCGCGCCGTCATCGGCCTGGCAGTTCCGGTCGAAAATCCAGATGTCGGCCTCGTTGTCATTCGCCACCACCCAGATGGTGTCGGCATTGCCTTCGATGCGAATGGCCTCGTTGCCGGTGGACGGAAACAGCCGCCTGATGTCGACCAGGGCCTGGCGCAGGCTGTTTCGCGCCTGCTGCTCGCCGCTGCCGGTCCACAGCATCGCCGCCACCTTCTCGCGGCGAAGCCCTTTCGGGCCGGCCAGAACCAGCGCGGCAAAGAGCAGCGACGTCTTGCGCGTCGCGAAGTGCAGAGGTTGCCCGCCTGCGGAGACAACCTCGATGCCGCCAAGCAATCGAATGTACATCCGGGGCCCCGTGAAACAGCGTTAAGCAGAATACCATGTCCCGCCGCCGACTTAACGACGATTTTGCGGGCTTTTTCCTGCGGTTTCACGCCTGGACGAACGTTGCCAAAGCGCGCCGATGAGACACTGCCCTCGTGAGTTCGAACGAGGGAGAATGACAATGACCTACATCAATATCAGAACCTGCCAGCCGAGCACCCGAGTTGCCGGCACGCTCGCCGCCAAGATCGCGTTAATCTTCGCCGGGTTCCAGCGCCGGTATCAGGACGCCATGCAGCGCAGGGCTTTGGCCGGTCTGTCCATTTCGGAGCTGAAGGATTTCGGCTATCCGGCCGATGAAGCCCCCGCGGATGCTGCGGCGCGCAGCCGCACCGCCGGGCGCCGCCCGCTGCGGTGAATCCGTCGCTACTCCCGGAATTCAGGCCAGCGGCGCGCCCGGCAGATAAAGCGCAATCGGCCGGATCTCGTAGACGGCGGTGGGATTGACGCGCCTGAGATCGCGCGCCACCGCTATCGCCTCGTCCTGGTTGGCGCAATCCAGCACATAGAGGCCCAGCAACTGCTCCTTGGTCTCGGCAAAGGGGCCGTCGATCACCATGCCGTCGCCCGGACCGCGCAGCGTGACGGCTTTCGCCGTCTCGCCCAGCCTTGCCGCCGGGCCCAGCTTGCCGGCGCGGGTCAGCCTGTCGTTGATCTCGAGCAGGTCTTTCATGACGGCTGCATCCTCGTCGGGCGTCCAGGACTGGACGGTCTCTTCGACGTGATAGGCAAGGATTGCGTAGAACATGGTTCGGTTCCTCGTGCGGGGATCCGAAAATCAGAATCGATTTTTGCGTCGCTGACCTTCGGTTCGGTAAGGGTCATGCACCAAATTGAAGTGCTACAGCATCCCGCGTCCTGGAGGACGCACGGCGCTTTAGGGCGGGCTGCACTATCACAAGGATGGCGCGGCTGATCCAGTCCTCTGGAGCAGCCGGGAAAGCGCTTGCTGACTCAAGCTGCCAGCGGCAGGCGCAGCTCCGTCAACAGGCCGCCGCCGGGATGGTTGGAAAGGCTGATCTCGCCGCCGGCGCCGCGGGCGATGTTGCGGGCGATGGTCAGGCCGAGGCCGAGCCCGCCGGTCTCGCGGTTGCGCGACTGTTCGAGGCGCACGAAGGAACCGAACACCTGATCCAGCTTTGCCTGCGGAATGCCCGGCCCTTCATCGCGGATGCTGAGCGTGATTGTATCGCCAGAGCGCTGCACGCCGATATGCGCCTTCTTGCCATAGGTGACGGCGTTCTGGACTAGATTGGTGATGCAGCGGCGCAGCGCCACCGGCCGCGCGATGCAGACCAGGCCGCGCGACGGCGTGGCGTCCTCGTCGAACGAAGCGTCCTCGAACATGTCGGCGACCGCCTCCACCAGCGACCAGAAGTCGATCCGCTCGGCCTTTTCCTCGGTGACCTCGAATTTGGCGAAGTCGATCACCGAGCTTGCGATGCTCTCGATGTCGGCAAGGTCATGCGCCAGCGCTTCACGGGCCGGCGATTTGCGCAGCAGCTCGAGACGCAATCGCATCCTGGTCAGCGGCGTGCGCAGATCATGCGCCAGTGCCGCCGCCAGGTGCTCGCGGTCCTCGACATAGTCGCGCAGGCGCATCTGCATGGCGTTGACCGCCTTTGCCGCGGCGCGGATCTCGCGGCTGCCGGTCTCGGCGATGGGCGGGCTTTTGAGGTCCTTGCCGATGCGGTTCACCGCGGTCTCCATCATGCGATAGGGTGCGGTCAGCCGGCGCAGCGACCAGATCGACATCACGATGATCAGTCCCGCTATCAGCGAATAGAGCGGCAGGCTGTCCCAACTCAGGATCGGCCCAGCCGGCGTGATCGGCTCGGTGAAGTTCAGCCACTGGCCGTCGGAAAAGCGCAGCGATGCCGTCAGCTTGTCGCTCTGGGCGAAATCCGCGGCCAGCACCAGCAGATCGCGCTCGACCTGGCCGACATCCTTGTTCATCACCTGCCCGTCCGGGACATCGGCTTCCTGCGTTGCCGGATCGCGCCGCACACGCGCGTCGGTGATGCCGAACTTGGACAGGCGGCCGACCAGGATGTCCTCCAACTCGGCTAGCTGGTCATCGCCGGCGATCGAGGAAGTGACGGCGGGGGTGTCCGAAACGGTCAATGCGTAGGTGGCATTGAACAGACCGGAAGCGGTCGTCTTGCGTTCTTCAGGCGTGGCGTCATGCATAAGCTGCACCAGCGAATAGGCGCGGTCGTTCAGCCGGTAGAGATCAACCACATCGTTGGCGGCGGCGCGGTCGCGCGCCACGATATAAAGCGTCGCGACCTGGCTGATCATCAGGCCGGCAATGACGATGAGCAGAACCCAGACAGGCAGGGTTTGCGGCAGCAAGCGTCTCATTCGGAGGTCGTTTCGGGCAGAAACTGATAGCCACCGCTGCGAACAGTCAAGATCAGTTTCGGCGTCTTGGGATCGTCCTCCATCTTGCGGCGCAGGCGGCTGACCAGGATGTCGACGCTGCGATCGAAGCTGTAACCGGTGTCGCCGCCGGACAACTCGATGAGCTGCTCGCGGGTGAGAACGCGTTGCGCGCTCTTGACGAAGGTCTGCAGCAGGTTGAACTCCGCCATCGTCAGTTCCACCCGCACTTCGTCGGGCGCCGTCAGCCGGCGGCGCGAGCAATCCATGGTCCAGCCGGCAAAGCGGTAGATCTGCTTGGCTGTGGGCCGCCGCGGCTCGGCCGTGCCGTTGCGCCTCAGCACCGCTCGGATGCGGGCGAGCAATTCGCGCGGATCGAAGGGTTTCGGCACATAGTCATCAGCCCCCATCTCGAGCCCGACGACGCGATCCGTCGTCTCGGTCACCGCGGTCAGCATGATGATCGGTGTCGTGTGATTGGCGCGGATCTCGCGGCACAGTTCCAGCCCGCTTTTACCGGGAAGCATCACATCGAGCACGATCAGGTCGACCTGCGCCCGGCGCAGGATCGACTCCATCTCGGTGCCGTCGGCGGCCACTGTCGTGCGCAGCCCCCGCTTCTGGAAAAACTCCTGAAGCAGGTCGCGTATGCCCTTGTCGTCATCGACGATCAGTATGTGCGAGTCGGATTTCACGAGAACCCCGCGATTTGTGTAGCCAAGCTGCCCTTCTGTGATCACCCACACGATAGAATTCGGGCCACATCTTGGCCAGTGGCGGCGACGTGGGACGGAATGGCTTCCCCAGAAACACTTCAGAAACAAAATTCTACACTCGGGAAAAACTCGTGAAAAATTTCAAGGGCATAACTGCTGCCGTGGCGGTCAGGTCATCGGCTGCGACGCAAGTTTCCGGAGTAACGGGCAAGACCGATGCAGAGGTTCTGGATCAGCGCGATGGGTGCTTTGCTTAGCATGTCGCTCATCACAGCCGCAATCGGGGCCTCCAACGCAAAGGTAACGCCGCTGACCCGGACCGAGCGCTGCACCAATCTCAACCGTCAAGTTGACGAAGCCCTCGAAACCCATGCCGCGGCAACGCAGGTCACCGCGGCGAAGGCACTTCAAAGAAAGGGAAACCGGTTCTGCGCTGCCAAGAAACAGGCGCAGGGCATCCGGATGCTCGCAAACGCTTTGAAGCTGCTTGGAGTGACACCGATCGACCCGGTTCAGTGACGCTCAACTCCTCGACCCGCATGAAAAAGGAAATGAAGCCATGACAAAGTCCCTCCTCTCCGCCCTCGGCCTCGCTGTTGCTCTCGCTTTCTCGATGCCGGCTGTCAGCAACGCCGCCGCCACGACGACCGCCGCTCCGGCCGCCTCGACCACGACCACGGCTCCGGCCGCTGACGCTACGGCGAAGACCGCTCCGAAGAAGGTCGCCGCCAAGAAGGCCTGCAAGGTGACCAAGACCCACAAGTGCCCGGTCAAGAAGGCCCCGAAGAAGGACGCGAAGAAGTCCTAATCCAGGCTTCGATCCTGATCTTTCAAGACCGTTCCGGCCGAAACCGGCCGGGGCGGCTTCCAGCGGCCGAATCCTGACACCGGCAGCTTGCGCCGCGCCACTTCCTTAACCCGATCGCAATGCCGGTGCCGTAGGACAATCCGCATGAAGAAGCGGCTTTCGTCCATGATGCGCTCGCTGGCTCTCGGCGGCTTGGTTGCCACCGCGGCAGCAAGAGCGCTGATCATCTTGACAGCCAGCCCAGTGCCGGATCCCGCCAGCGGCAGGACCGAGCCGGAACTTTTCGCGCCGGCCATCTCATCGAGCTTCGACTACATCACGCCGGCACAGAGCTGGGTCCTGATCGTGTTGACGGGCGCGACGCTGATCGGCATCGCCGCCTGGATGATTGGCGCGTTCATGGAGCGCGGTTCCAACATGGACGACGGTGCGTCGCACGATCGGTCGGCAGGGGCGTTGAAGCGCAAACAGCGCTATCCCACATAAGCCTTCATCGTCCCTCGATTCTCCGCTCTCCAGCGGACAAATGGACAAATGCTTCCCTGCCTGAGGAAGTGCAAGCCAGACCCAGTTTCCAACTGGTGAATTCCAATGCCTGAGACCGTCCTTAAACCGCGTACCAAGACGCAGCCGAAGACCGAGCGGCCGAAGCTCTACAAGGTCATCCTGGTCAATGACGACTTCACGCCGCGGGAGTTCGTGGTGACGGTGCTTAAAGGCGAGTTCAAGCTCAGCGAGGATCAGGCGCATCGCGTGATGATCACCGCGCATACGCGCGGCGTCTGCGTGGTCGCCGTCTTCACGCGCGACGTTGCCGAGACCAAGGCCGCGCGAGCAACCGACGCCGGTAAGGCCAAGGGCTATCCGCTGCTGTTCACGACCGAGCCGGAAGAGTAGGGCGGCTCTGCCTCGCCCGTGTCCTGGAGAGGGAAAGCGAGGCCGCCGGCCGAGCAGGGTGAGGGTGGGGGCAAGCGCCGTATTGATTGTTGCGCGCCGCCCCTCATCCGCCCTTTCGGGCACCTTTCCCCGGAAGGGGAGAAGGAAAAGGCTCTACCTTCCTTCTCGATACCACATCGAGCCGATGGCCAGGAGCAGCAAGCCGAGGCCGAGGAAGCCGCCGAACAGCGGCACGCGCGAGACGGCCTTCAGCGTGCTGTCGTCGGTGGTGCGCAGCCCGATCCAATCGTTCCCCGATGCCGCCCCCGAGGAGCGGACCGGTACGATCGAAGGCAATGCCACACCGCCGGCAAGATCGCCAAGCATGGAGGATGGCGCGAGCCGGCGCACGCTGCCGCCGGTCGCCTCGGCCGGCGCCTTCAGCCTGTCCTCGGTGGAAACGACATCGGCGAATTCAGGCGCATTGATCGGGCCGACATGGGCAAGCGCGGTGAGGTCGCCGTTGCCGACCTGATAGAGGCCGATCTCGCTGGTCTGCAGGCTGCCCGTGAAAATCCCTGGTTCGGCTTTTTCCAGCTTGACCGTCATCGTCTTGCCGGAAGGCGTGATCACCTGGGCGGGGCCGGGATCGTCGCTCATCGTCTGGCGGCGGATTTCCAGCACCATGCCGCGGCCGTCGGCGGTCAGCCGTTCTTCTTCAAGTTCGGGTTCCTTCATCAGCCAATGGGCGATGCGCCGATAGAGCTGGACATGCGGTCCACCGCCTTCGAAGCCGCGCGCCCACAGCCAGCCCTGATCGGAAAGCAGCATGCCGACCCGGCCTTCGCCCTTGCGGTCGAGCACAAGCAGGGGGCGGTCGTCGGCCCCTTTCATCACCACCGCGCCCTCGGGATTCTTGACGCCGATGGTGCGGAACCAGCGGCTCCAGCGGGGCGGATCGGCGGCGGAGCCGTCGAGCCCGCGCGTGACTGGGTGGCGCTGGCCGAGATCGGTGAGACGCGGATAGAAGGCCTTATCGACGACCTCGCCGCTCGGCATCGCGGGCAGGGCCGACATCAGCGGCGTTCGGGCGATGGAGCTTTCGCCGGCATATTCGGGGCCGGCGGCAATCAGCAGCGCGCCACCCTTTTCGACATATTCGGAGATGTAGTCGTAATACAGGATCGGCAGCACGTCGCGGTGCTGATAGCGGTCGAAGATGATCAGATCGAAGTCCTTGATCTTCTCGACGAACAGCTCGCGCGTCGGGAAGGCGATCAGCGACAGCTCGTTGATCGGCGTGCCGTCCTGCTTTTCCGGCGGTCGCAGAATGGTGAAGTGGACGAGGTCGACCGAAGCGTCGGATTTCAACAGGTTGCGCCAGGTGCGCTCGCCGGCATGCGGCTCGCCGGAGACCAGAAGCACGCGCAGATGATCGCGAATGCCGTCGACCAGCGCGATGGCGCGGTTGTTGGTGTCGGTCAGCTCGCCCGGCTCGTGATCGATCGAAAGCTGGACGATGTTGCGGCCCGCGTTGGGAATGGTGACTTCAAGCTTCATCGGCTGACCGATGGTCGCATGCTCGACAGAGACCTGCTCGCCATTGACCGAGACCCGCACGTCGACCGGGCCGCCCTGGCCTTCCGTGGAAAGGACCCGATAGCTCATGTCGAGCGGCTTGCCGACGAGGCCAAACCGCGGCGCGTTCTCGAAGCGGATGCGGCGGTCCTTCTCGTGCTCGTTGCCGGTGATCAGCGCATGCAGCGGCGCATTGAATTCCGGAGCGCCGGCCGGCGCGTCATGCACCTCGCCATCGGTGATCATGATGGCGCCGCCGATGCGAGAGGGCGGCACATCGCGGAAAGCGCTTTCCAGCGCGCCGAACAGCCTGGTTTCCGTGCGCTCATCGGCGGCCTCGGATTTGCCGGCCTCGACGACGCGGACGTCGAATTGCTTGAAGCGGCCGAGGCGCTGCTGAAGGCCCGTCAGCGCTTCGTCGGTCTGCTTGGTGCGGTCGCCGATGTCCTGGCTCTGGCTGCGATCGACGATGACAGCGACGACGCTTTTCAATGCCTCGCGTTCCTCGTCGAGGAAAACGGGATTGAGCAGTGCCGCGCCCAGCGCGAGCAGGGCGATGAAGCGCAGGACAGAGCCGCGCTGACGGAACCACAGGCCGGCCAGCGCGAGCAGCGCGAGCGGCACGATGACGACCCAGAACAGCGGCCAGGAAACGAGCGGCTCGAAGGAGATCGACCAGTTCATGATCTACTGTCCCAGCCGTTCGAGCAGGACGGGCACATGCACCTGGTCGGATTTGTAGTTGCCGGTCAGCATGTACATCATGATGTTGACGCCGGCGCGCAGCGCGTAGACGCGTTGCATCGGATCCGGCGGCACGGTCGGCAGCATCGGATCGCCGTTCTCGTCGACCGCCCAGGCGCCGGCGAAATCATTGCCGGTGATCATGATCGGGGAGACGCCGTCGCCGGTGCGCACGGGACGGTTCTCGGTATTGCTGGCATCGAGCGAGGCTTCGACCCAGAGCGGACTGCCGTTGAAGCGGCCGGGAAACTCGGGAAGGATGAAGAAGGACTTCGTCAGCACATGGTCCGAGGGCACCGGCTCCAGCGGCGGCACGTTCAGATTGCCGAGAATATCGCGCAGCCGCTCGGTGGCCGAGCTTGCCGAGCCGGCGCCGATGCCGTTGGAGAACTGGTCGCGCGTGTCGAAGAGAACCGTGCCGCCCTGCTGCATATAGGCGTCGATGCGGGCGATCGCGGCTTCGCTGGGCATCGGCGCGGTGGCGTCGATCGGCCAGTAGATCAGCGGATAGAAGGTCAGTTCGTCCTTGGAGATGTCGACGCCCGCCGGCGGGCCGGGTTCCAGCGCGGTCTTCTCGATCAGAAAGCGAGTGAGGCCTTCGAGGCCGGCGCGGCTGATTGAATCGACGCCGGGCTCGCCGGTGATGACATAGGCGATCCGAGTTTTCGAAATGTCCTCGATGGCCTGGGAATCGCCCGGCTTCGAATCATCGGCGCGGGCAAAGTCGGCGTGGCCGAAGAGCCCGCCGAACACGATCAGCAGGGCAGCGGCGGTCGCCGCGGCGCGGCGCGGCCGGCGCGAGAACAGCCCACCCATCCAGAACACGGCAAGCGTGTCGAGCACCATCAGCAAGAGGGCCAATGTGACCAGCGGGCCTTTCAGGTTCTCCGATTCGTCGAAGGCGTAAGCGATGGCCGTCACCGGCAGCGAGACCTGTGGCCGAGCAAGCGGCGTGAATGTGCTCGAGGCGTTGAGCAGGTTATGCGCGAAAACGCCGGTTTCCGAACCGTAGAGGCCGGGCGGGTTTTCCAGCGTCACCGGAAGCGGGCCGGCGGCGGGCACGAGCGGCCGCGCATCGGGTGTCGGCGGCACCAGCGCGCCGTCGGCGCCGATCATGCGATAGGGCGCCAGCGAAGCGGCGGCCGCCTCGGCATTGGCGACCGCGGCGCCCTGGTTGCGCGACAATTGCACTATGCGTCTCAGCATCTCGACGAAGCTGCCGGAGATCGGCAGGTTCGACCAGGTCGCCTCCGGTGTCACGTGGAAGAGCGCCAGCGTTCCCTTGTCCTTCTTCATGCCCGTGACCAGCGGCGTGCCGTCGGCAAGCGTCGCCCAGGTGCGCTCGACGATGTCGGGCGTCGGCTCGGCCAGCACCTGCCGGCTGACCGTCACCTCCGTCGGCGGCGCGAGATCGGCGAACGGGCCGTTCTTCGGGAATTCGGTGACCGGTTGCGGCGTCGTCCAGGAAAGCGCGCCGCCCAGCGCGCGCTCGCCGCTGCGCAGCCGGACCGGCAAGAGATCATCGTCGTTGCCGGCGGCAGCCAGCCTTGAACCGGCAAAACGCACCAGCGTGCCGCCATTGTTCACCCAGTCGACCAGCCGTTGCCGGACCTGCGCAGGGATGGTGCCGACATCGGCCATGATGATCATCGCCGGCTTCTGGTCGAGAAGCTGCGGAATGGCATCGGCCAGATCGGCGCTCGACGGCTCCACCAGATCGGCGAAAGGCTGCAGCGCGCGGCGAATGTAATAGAGCGGCGACAGCAGCGGCTGCGCCTGGTCTGCCTCGGCCTGCGAAAGCAGACCGACGCGGCGGCGCTTGGAGCTCTCGTCCAGCACACGAACGGCACCGGCCTGGTGCTCGCCATCGAGTGCTATCGAGGCGAAGTCGTTGCGCAATTCGAACGGCACCTTCATCGTTCCGGTGGCGGTGGTCTGACCCGGCGCGAAGGTCAGAGTCGCGTCGGCGATGCGGCGGCCCTTGTCGTCGAAGGCGCCCGCGGTGATCTGCGCCGGCGCCGGATCGCCCGGCGCGCGGATGGCGGTCAGCGTGAAGCCGTCGACCTGATTGTCGGCGCCGGTCAGGCCGGTGAGCGAGAGCCGGTCCGAGGTAGCCCAGACCAGCCTCGCGGCATTCCTTTCCAGGAGCGTCTTGAACGCTGCTTCGTCACCGGTGGCGGCAAGGCCATCGGCAAGCACGGCGACGCTGGCGCCGGGCAGGCGCTCCAAAGTGGCTGCGACGCGGGCATAGACGGCGGGGCGGTCGGTCGGGATCGGGCGCGGCTTTGCCGCGCGCAGGCGGTCGAGCGCGGCCGATGCATCGAAGGGGCCGATCTCGGCATTCGGCTTCTCGGCGGTAAAGGCGATGACGACCGGCACGCCGTTCGAGCCTGCATCGGCAATCAGCCGCTCGGCGGTGGCGACGCGCTTGCCCCAGTCGGCGGCGCTTGCCCAGTCATTGTCGATGACCAGCGCGAGCGCCGAGCCCTCGGCCGGCAGCTTTTCGCGCGGATTGAAGATCGGCTCGGCGAGCGCGGTGACGACAAGGGCGGCCATCAGCAGGCGAAGCAGCGTCAGCCACCAGGGGCTTTGATGCGGCGTCTCCTCGCGCCTCAGGACGCGGGCGAGGATCCTCAGCGGCGGAAAGACCTCAGTCCGCGGCCTGGGTGGCGTCAGCCTCAGCAGGTACCAGATCACCGGCAGGGCCAGCAGCCCCCACAGCACCATCGGCGCGCCGAAGGAAAGCGGCAGCCAACTCATGCGACCGCCTTTCCGGCATCACCGCCCGCGGTCAGCCCTGCATGACCGCCACCGGCGGTCAGCCCGGCATGACCCGAGGTCAGACCCGGACGGCTGCTGTCGGCGGTCATCGCCATGTGGACGCGCACGAGCGCCTCGGAGGCGAGGCGGTCGGTATGATTGACGGTAAAGCTCCAGCCGAGGCGCTTGCACCAGCCGGCCAGTTCCTGGCGGCGAGCGATATAGAGCAGGCGGTATTCGTCTTTAAGCGTTTCGGCGCGGCCGGCGGTCAGCTTGTCGCCGGTCTCGGGATCGGTGAATTCGGTGCGGCCGGCATAGGGGAAGGTCTCCTCGGCCGGGTCGGCGACCTCGATCAGATGCGCGCGCACGCCGTGACGGGCGAGCACGTCGAGCCAGGCCATGGTCTCCTCGACCGGATCGAGAAAGTCGCTGACGATGACGATGTCGCAGAAGCGGCGGATGGTGGAGAGATCGGGCTTCGCCGCCAGGTTGCCGGCATGGCTGAGCTGGGCCGCAATGCGTTCGGCGCCGTTGCGGGCGGTGAACGGGTCGGTGAGGCCCGGCCAGGCGATGCGCTCGCCGCTGCGCGACAGGAGCTCGGCCAACGCAAGCGCCAGCACCAGCGCGCGCGATTCCTTGGAAACGCCGGCTCCCGAGGATTTGTAGAGCATCGACGGGGAGGGGTCCGACCAGAGCCAGACGGTATGGGCCGCCTCCCACTCGCGGTCGCGCACATAGGTGTGGTCGTCGCGGGCCGAGCGGCGCCAGTCGATGCGCGAGGCATCGCCTTCGACATAGGGGCGGAACTGCCAGAAATTCTCGCCGATGCCGCGCTTGCGGCGGCCATGCCAGCCGGCGATCACCGTGTTGACGATGCGGCGCGCCTCGACCAGCAGATCCGGCACCAGAGAGGCCCGCAACCGGCCACGGGCGAGCGCGTCGCGCGTCGCAACCGGTGCCTGGACCTCGCCTATTCGACCCATCAGATGCCTTTTGCCAGTTTCGCCACCACGTCGCGCACGGATGTGCCTTCGGCGCGGGCGGCGAAGGTCAGCGCCATGCGATGCTGCAGCACCGGCTCGGCGAGGGCACGGATGTCGTCGACCGACGGCGCCAGCCTGCCATCATATAGAGCCCGTGCTCGGGCGCACAGGGTCAGCGCCTGGCTGGCGCGCGGACCAGGACCCCAGGCGACATGCTTGTCGGTGTCGGCAATCCCCTGACCGGGACGAGCCGAGCGCACCAGCTTGAGGATCGCTTCGACGACGCTTTCGGGCACCGGCATGCGGCGGATCAGCGTCTGAATCTCCCTCAGCCTGGCTGGCTGCAGCACATTGTCGGCCCTGGCCTCCTCGACGCCGGTGGTTTCGAGCAGGATGCGGCGTTCGGCCTCGATCTCCGGATAGAGGATGTCGACCTGCATCAGGAAACGATCGAGCTGCGCTTCCGGCAGCGGATAGGTGCCTTCCTGCTCCAGCGGGTTCTGCGTCGCCAGCACGTGGAAGGGCGAGGGCAGGTCGTGGCGAACGCCGGCAATGGTGACGTGATATTCCTGCATCGCCTGCAGCAGCGCCGACTGGGTGCGCGGCGAGGCACGGTTGATCTCGTCGGCCATCAAAAGCTGCGAAAAAATAGGCCCGCGGAGGAAGCGGAAGGATCGTTTGCCAAGCTCATCCTGCTCCATGACTTCGGAGCCGAGGATGTCGGACGGCATCAGGTCGGGCGTGAACTGGATGCGGCGGGAATCGAGGCCGAGCACGATGCCCAGTGTCTCGACCAGCTTGGTCTTGGCGAGGCCTGGCACGCCGACGAGGAGCGCATGCCCGCCGGCAAGCAGCGCAACCAGCGTGCGCTCGACAACGGCTTCCTGGCCGAAGATCACGCGGCCTACGGCGTCGCGGACCTTGGAGATGTCGGACAGCGCCTTCTCGGCCTGCTCGATCATCGCCTTGTCGCTCAACGGGCTTTCCTTGATCATCACGCTCATGCCGTTCGATCCTTGTGGTTGGAAATACCGGCTTGCATTCTCGATTCGCAGAATGCCGCGATTCGGCCTCGCCCGGCGCCTGCGATTGAACTTAAATCACAGGCTTGGGCTGACAAGGCTGACAATCCGGACAACAGTGACTATTTCGTGACCATGACGCATCGCACAGAATCCGGTGAAAAGGGCCTGACCAGCGCCACCGAGGCGCGCGGGCTGGAGGCGCTGATCTCGCGCGCGGCGCGCGCCGGCAAGGGGCCCGCTCCGGTGGAGCGCTGGAATCCGGACTTCTGCGGCGACCTCGATATGGAGATCAGGGCCGACGGCACCTGGTTCTACCTCGGCACGCCGATCGGGCGCATGCCGCTGGTGCAGCTCTTTTCCAGCGTGTTGCGCAAGGACGCCGACGGCAAGATCTACCTGGTGACGCCGGTGGAGCGCGTCCGCATCCGCGTCGCCGATGCGCCCTTCATCGCCGTCGAGATGAACGTGTCCGGGACCGGTGACGGCCAGATCATCACGTTCCGCACCAATGTCGGGGACGTGGTTGCCGCCGGGCCCGGCCATCCGCTGCGCTTCGTCGACGAGGACGCCACCGGCGGGCTCAAGCCCTATGTGCTGGTGCGCGGGCGGCTGGAAGCCTTGGTGGCGCGGCCGGTGATGTACGAATTGGTCGAGCATGGAGAGGTGATCGACGTCGGCGGCAGGGCAATGTTCGCCGTCCGCTCCGGCGGCGAAGTCTATCCGATCATGCCGGCCGAAAAGCTCGAGCGGCTAAGCGCGTGATGGACCAAGTGGCGCCGGTGCAGTTCTCGATCGCGGATTTTCGCGCCCGCGCAGCGGCCAAGGCCGAGGTCCAATCCGGCGACGAGTTCGGCGACCACCGCTTCAATCCAGGGCATCCCAGGCTGAAGCACATAGCACCGCTGCGCGACGCAGCGGTGCTGATCCCGGTCATCGATCACGCCGACGGCGCCACGGTGCTGCTCACCAAGCGGGCGGAGAAGCTGCGCAGCCATTCCGGCCAAGTCGCCTTTCCCGGCGGCACCATCGATCCGACCGATCCCAGTCCTGAGGCCACAGCGCTGCGGGAGACATTCGAGGAGATCGGCCTCGACCGCGATCACATCGAAATTGTCGGCCGCATGCCCGATTATGTCTCCGGCAGCGGCTACCGCATCGTGCCGGTGCTTTCGGTGGTGCGGCCGGGCTTTTCGCTGATGCTCAACGCCGACGAGGTCGACGCCGCCTTCGAGGTGCCGCTGCGCTTCCTGATGGACCCTGTCAACCACGCGCGCGACAGCCGCATGTGGAACGACCTCGAATGGTTCTTCTACGAGATGCCCTATGGCGGCCAGCGGATCTGGGGCGTCACCGCCGGCATCATCCGCACACTCTATGAAAGGCTCTATGCGTGAGCGCTGAGGTGTCTCTCTCGGGCAGGGCCGATTGGCTGGGCGAAAAGCATCTGCAGAAGCTGCTTGCCGCGCTGAAGGAGGGCGGCGAGGAGGCGCGGGTGGCCGGTGGAGCGGTCCGTAATGCGCTGATCGGCCAGCCGGTGGCCGACATTGACATTGCCACCACGACGGTGCCCGAGGACACGATCCGCCGCGCCCAGGCAGCCGGCTTCAAGACCGTGCCGACAGGGATCGAGCACGGCACGGTCACGGCAATCGCCGGCGGCAAGGCCTATGAGGTCACGACGCTCCGGGCCGACATCGAGACCGACGGTCGGCGGGCGAAAGTCATCTTCGGGCGCGACTGGAAGGCCGACGCCGCGCGGCGCGACTTCACCATCAATGCGCTTTATGCCGAAGCCGACGGCACCATCGTCGACCTTGTCGGCGGCGTCGCCGATATCGAGGTGCGGCGGCTGCGCTTCATCGGCGATCCGGAAGCGCGCATCCGCGAGGATTATCTGCGTATCCTGCGCTTCTTCCGCTTCTTCGCCTGGTATGGCGACGGCCGGCCGGACGCCGAGGGCTTGAAGGCCTGCGCCAGGCTGAAGGACGGGCTCGGCAGGCTGTCAGCCGAACGCGTGTGGTCCGAACTGAAGAAGCTGCTTTCGGCGCCCGACCCATCGCGTGCCCTGCTGTGGATGCGCCAGGCCGGTGTCCTCACCGCCGTGCTGCCGGAGAGCGAGAAATGGGGCATCGACGCCATCCACGGGCTGGTCAGGACCGAAAAGGATCTCGGCTGGGATGCCGATCCGCTGCTCAGGCTGGAGGCCGTCGTTCCGCCGGATGCCGCGCGCATGAAGACGCTTGCCGAAAGGCTGAGATTTTCGACCGACGAGGCGGCGCGCCTGCGGCACTGGGCACTGACGGTTCCGACTGAACCCAAGACGACCGAGACGGAATTGTCGAAAAAGCTCTATTTCGGCGACCGCGAAGGCTTCGTCGATCGGCTGCGGCTCGCGCTCGCCGCCGCGCGGACACGGGCCATCGAGGACGATCAGGCGATGATGGAAGCCGGCGGTTTCTCGCGCCTGCTCGGCTTCGCCTTGAAATGGCAAAAGCCGAGCTTTCCGATCAAGGGGGCCGACCTGACCGAACTCGGCGCCGCGCCCGGCCCGAAGCTTGGCGCCACGCTGAAGAATCTCGAAAGGGAATGGGTGGATTCAGCATTCGCCATGGATCGCGGCGCGCTGCTCAAACGCGCCGCGCAGGCACTCGAGGCTTAGATGAGTCCCTAAATCGTGGCGTCGCTCAGCGTATCGCCACCGGGGCCAGGGCGCGCGAAAGGCTTGCCTCGCCCTTGCCGTAGACTGAGGGGTTGTAGTTGACCAGCGTGTCGGTGCGAGCCGTGTTGAGCAGGTCGTTGGTGATCTGAACCGGGGTCGCCTTGGTGAATTTGCTGCCGATGATTGCGGCATATCCGGAGATGATAGGCGCTGCGAACGATGTGCCGTAAAGGCCGGTCTTGTCGCCTTCGACGCCGACCACCAGGAAATGGCTCTGCACGGTCGGGTCGGAGCCGGCGTAATTGGAATACCAGGCAAGCTGAGCCTTGTTTGACGCCGTGCCGTTTGTGGACAGCGCGCCAACAAAGATCGCCGTCGGTTTGCCGATCAGAGCGAGATCGAGATAATCCTGCTGTCCGCTGGTGACGCCGCCGACCGCAACCGAATCGTTGCCAGCCGCTTTCGAGACGATGGCCGATCCCTTGCTGGCGTAGGAGATGATCGATTGCTCCTCCGGGGCCCAGCGGATCTGGTTCACGCTGTAACCCGCGTTCGCGTACATGCCGTAGCTGAGGTTGAGAACGTTGCGGCCACTTGCCAGCGGGACGGCCGAACCCGTCGAGAAGTCCTTGGAGCGGATGGTCGCCGCAGGAGCGATCATGCTTGCTTCCTCGCGCGTCCACTCTCCGTGCCGCTGATATTGCGTGCCGATGCCAAAATTGCCGGAGAAGCGCGATGAACTGCTGAAGTCGTCGACGATGGTGATGGTGACGCCCTTGCCCTTATAGCCAGCCGCCCACGCGGCGCCGACATCGGGACTCATCCAGCTCTGCACCGCTTGTGTCGTTCGCGCAACCGGTATCTTTGCGCTTACGCATATGGACCCGCCGCCGTGGCACAGCGCGGCCGCTTGGTCCGCGTCGAGAGCTTCCTGCGCCGACGCCAGGCATGCCGGCAGAATGGTCAGTGCCGCGGCAATGCCGAGCTTCCAGAAATTACCAGACATGGTCTTACTCCCGGTCAAAGCAGGAACGAGGACGGACGATCGCGAAGTTCGGGATCAGGAAGATTTCTCATGCGCGGCATCCCGGCGATCAGAAAGTAACACGGTAGTTGAGCCACAGGCGCAGCCTTTCGGGCGTAGCGTTAACCAGATATTTCAGCGTGTCCTCAGGCGCCGTCTCCCCGGCCGCAAGCCGGCAGTTGACGCTGTAGGTGCCCAGATCCCCGTAGTCGGCCACGCATGGCTTTTCGCTCAGGTTGCCGCCGAAGGTCGAGGTAACCGAAAGGGAGAGAGTGCTGTTGAGGCTCGGATGGGTCTGGGTGAGAAAACCGAGCTTGAGGCTCGGCGCGATGCGGTACTTCTCGGCTTGTTCCCCGGTTCCCACTCCCCACAGAAAGCCGCTGTCTTCGGTAAGTTGCGTGATGAAGTCGACGTGCATGTCGACCCAATCGCTGTGGTACCAACGATTGAATGAGACCCAGCTCCCGTCCTGCAGCTCATAGCCGCCATTGCCGAGAGCTCTGGCGCGGTCGCTGAGCCATGACCCCTGGTGGATGTTCACGAGCGACGTGGTCATTTCCTGGGCCATCGACGGCGAGGCGCCAACGACTAGGCACAGCAACAGTGCGGCTGCGCCGAAACCGTCTCGTTTGTTGGATCTTTCGCGCATGCGCGAAGCACCTCGCCCCACCGGATCCAGACGCGCCTTGTGGCGGACGGCTCCTCGGGCAGCCGCGGTCGCCGGATCATGCGCGACGATCGCATGGAGACCGTTACCGCGGGGTTATCCAAGCCGGTACGAATATAAGTTTTTGCTTGAATTCGGCGAAGCCAGGCCGTTGCCAGCGATCAGACGCAAACGAAGCGAGATGCGCCGGATGCTGCATCCAACTCGCCGGCTTTGCCAATGGTCGTCCGAAAACGGTGACCCGATGCCTCAGGCCGCGTCGCGGACCTTTTGGATGCGCGAGCGGATCGCCTCGATCATGGTCTCGCGGATGGTGGTTTCGCCATGGGTTTCACGCATGTGCTCGACGGCGCGGCGCATGACCTCGGCTTCCTCCTCGGCGCGCGTGTGCCAATCGCAGCCCGGGACGAGTGTCCCGCATTGGAACTCCTTCATGGTTTTTCCTTTCCTAGGTCCGGAGCCCTGATTCCGCTCCTTGTTGTCATGCAATTCCGCATGGAAAGCCGCATCGCATTTTCCTGAAATTGCCCCGGTGGAAAACCATAACACATGTCGCCGGCTTCGGTTGCATTGGAGCCGGTGGCGAATTGTTTTTTCACGGTCTCCGCGCGAATCAAAGGCGGAGCATTGCTGCTCCGCCCGTTGCCACCTGGTTTCCGTGAAACGATGAACCGCACTGTCTTTTTGTTTTGACGCAATTCCGGCGGAAACCGCTTCAACGTTTCTGCAAATGCTGGCCGTGCAGGCCGTCACTTCATGATCTTGACAGCCTCGGCAATCTTGTTCTTGCCGCTCATGTCCCAGGAAACGCGAACCTTCTCGCCCGGCTTGATGCCCGGATCCTTGAAGGCCTTGGACAGCGTGAAGGTCGATCCGTTGTCCAGAACAAGGCTCATGGCCGTTCCATCAAAGCTCTTCACTGTTCCCGTGGTGTGCTTGACCGCGGCGAACGCGGCGCCACCGGAGGCGAGAAAGGCGGCGGTTGCCGCCGTCACAATAAGCTTGCGCATAGGATGTTCTCCTGGGATGCGGGCACCATTGGGAAGGCACTCCGCTCGATCAGGGCCGTCCGGACGCGTCGGGTCGCGGCTCGTAGCAGTGACGAGCCGCCGGCGCTTCCCGACCCGGCACGTTAAATAGATCAATTTTTTCAAAAGGATATTAGACGAAAAAGAAATCGCCCCTGCCACATTGCCGGTCAAAATTCGGCGAATGGGACAGCAATGCGGCTGTCCTTCCGCTCACCGGATTTTTACGGCCACTTTACCTCGGGCGGCAGGCTGGAAAGGATCGAGGCGACATTGCCGCCGGTTTTCAGGCCGAAGATGGTGCCGCGATCGTGAAGCAAGTTGAATTCGACGTAACGGCCGCGCCGGACGAGCTGTTCCTCGCGGTCGCCGTCGGTCCAGTTCTGGTTGAAATTGCCCCGCACCAGATGGGAATAGACGACGAGGAAAGAGCGGCCGACATCCTGGACGAAATTGAAATCGGCGTCCCAGCCGCCCTTGCCCTCATCGGAATGCAGCCAGTCGAAAAAGATGCCGCCGACTCCGCGCGCCTCGTTGCGATGCGGCAGGAAGAAGTACTCGTCGCACCACGCCTTGAATTTCGGGTAGTCGGCCACCCCGGCGTTCTTCTCGCAGGCGAACTGCATGGCGCGGTGGAAGGCGATCGTGTCGGGATCGTCCTGGGTACGGCGGCGGTCGAGCACCGGCGTCAGGTCGGCGCCGCCGCCAAACCAGTGGCGGGTGGTCACGACCATGCGCGTGTTCATATGCACGGCCGGAACGTTGGGGTTCCAGGGGTGCGCGATCAGCGAAACGCCGCTCGCCCAGAAGCGCGGATCCTCGTCGGCGCCCGGGATCTGCTTGCGGAATTCGGGAGAGAATTCGCCGTGGACGGTCGAGGTATGCACGCCGACCTTCTCGAAGACGCGCCCGTGCATCATCGACATGGTGCCGCCGCCACCTTTGCCCTCGTCGCGCTCCCAAGGCGTCCTCTCGAAATGCCCAGGCGACCATGCCGATTGCGGTCCAGTGAGTTCCTGCTCGATCTGCTCGAAGGCGGCGCAGATGCGCTCGCGCAGCGCTTCGAACCAGAGGCGGGCCTTCATCTTCTTCTGCTCGATGTCGTCAGGCAGGCCCACCGCAATGTCGGGTCGTTCCAATTCCGTCTCCAGTCCAGGCTGCTTGCCCGACAAATGACTCGTTTTTTCTGCGCGCGATCCCTAATCTCTTAAGGGCAAGGGTCAAGTCCTGTCTGACCAAGGTGCAAGGAGTTTGCTCGTGCGCACCCCGGCAAGACCGCCGCTGGATGGCTTGAAGAAGAGGCTGGAGCGCTCACGGGCCGAGCGCGAAAGAGAGCCGCGCGACGGATTTTTGCGCGAGACTTTCGTGCTGCCGCGGCCGGCCGCGCGCCTCAAGGCCAAGGAATGGTTCGAGCGCTTTCCCAAGCAGGCCTATTGGACCGAGATCGAAAGCTGGTTCGAGCGCCCGGGCGACGTCATCGAATTCACCATGCGACGGCTGCCGGCGGCAGATTGAAAAATCCTCAGGGCACCAGTAGCCGTCTCGCTCCAGTTCCCTCTCTGGCCAGTCGGTCCTCCTTGTTCCGAAGCGGGCATTTGTCGATCGACATGCAACCGCAGCCGATGCAGTCGGTCAGGCCGTCGCGCAGCTTCTTCAATTGGGCGATCTTATGATCGAGGCCGTCGCGCCAAGCCGTTGAAAGCAGATTCCAATCCTCGCGCGTCGGGGTGCGGCCCTCGGGCAGGGATTGGAATGCCGCGGCGATTTCGGCGAGCGAGATGCCGACCTCCTGGGCGACGCGGATGATCGCCACCCGTCGCAGCACGTCGCGGCCGTAGCGCCGTTGGTTACCCGCGGTGCGATGGCTGCGGATCAGCCCGCGCGCTTCGTAAAAATGGAGCGCCGAGACCGCGACGCCACTGCGCATCGCCACCTGACCGACCGTCAATTCCTTCACCGGAGCCATCTCGCACTTTCCGCTTGACCTCAAGTTAGGTTGAGCTTGTAGCGAGGAAAGCCTGACAAGGCAAATTGAGGAGAAGGCGATGTGCGCCTGGGTGAGACTGACGCCGCAAGTGGGAGGCGTTCGCGACGACGAGCAGGGCTTGGGCAGCCTATCCGAGCTGGCGGACCGCTTCGCCCGCGACCATCGCGACGGACAGTGCGACATTGATGCTGCGGGCGCCCGGCCGCATCGGAATGGTCAGTCGCGCATCCGCTGCCTGATGAACCTCTTCCGGCACGCCGGCGGATTCGCGGCCGAACAGAAGCACGTCGCCGGCGGCGAAAGCAAACTGCGTGTAGGCGGTCTCGGCCTTGGTGGTGAGCAGCACAAGGCGCCGCGCGTTCGTTCGGCGCCATTCCTCGAAGGCGTGCCAGTCGGCATGGCGGGTAAGCGCCGCCATTTCGAGATAGTCCATGCCGGCGCGTTTCAGCGCCCGATCGGAGAGCGGGAAACCGGCCGGCTCGATGATGTCGACGCCAAGATCAAGGCAGGCGGCGAAGCGCAGGATCGTCCCGGTATTGCCGGCGATATCCGGTTGGTAGAGCCCGATGCGGAGACGGTCGTTCATTTCCGCATCCTTCTAATAAGTGGCAGAACGGCCACAGGCGGCTCCGGCTTTTGGCGATTTCTAGACTGGCGGGTGGCCATTTTCTGCGAAGTCGAGTATACGCCCATCATCGTCAACCCGAACCGAAGGAGAGGGACCACATGATGACCATGCACTTCCAGCCCTTCTCCGGGCAGCTCCTCTTTGGGGCCCACGTATGCCCAACGGCGGTTTCGGTACGACGATTCTTCTGACACTTTAAGACCTCATCGCACCGATTCCCGCCGAACCCAGTTTTCGGCCTTCGAAGGAATCTTGCGATGTTTCTCAAACTGCCAAAGCGGCGCCGCGCCCCGCCTGAACGTGTCGACACCGACGCTGGCCGTCATGTCGGGACTGACGCTTGCCGTCATGTCCTGACTGCGTCGCGTCCCTCCGGCCGAATGCCGGAGGTCGAGCTCGCATCACCCTTTTTAACGCATTTGCACATGGAGGACGGACCGATGTTCGATCCCTTTAAAATACCGGGTTCAAGAAGCTTGCATGAGCGCAAGGTGGCGACCTGGGCGCTGCTGATCGGCGAGACTTACTCGTCGGCGGTGCACGCCGAGACGCGCCGGCGTCCGCATCGCGGCATGCTGCCGGACGTCGACTTCTCGCGCGCGGTGCCCGATCCCGGTCGACCCTCGCTGGTGCGCCGGATCATCCGCATGGTCCGACCGGGCAAAACCAGGGCTGGCGACAGCTTGTCGTCAGGATCCTCTGGCAAGCCTGTCGGCGAAAAGCCCGCGACACCCTATATTGCGCGAAGCAGGGCCGGCGATACGGACAATTCCGTATCGCCGGCCCGCGGCGCCGTGCGGCCGAACGGCCTTACCAATCAACCCCGAGCCGCGTGAGCGCACAAATCGTCGAGTGCCTCGAATGTTCCGCTGGTTTGAGAAGAGGCTCGATCCGTTTCCCGCCGCGGAGCCGGTCGAGCCGCCGAAGACGCTGGTCGCCTTCTGCGTGCATTACACGCGCGGGGCCTGGCCCTATATCCTCGTCGATGCCGTGCTTGTGGCAGCGATAGCCCTTGCCGAAGCGTGGATGTTCGGTTTCATGGGCCGCATCGTCGACTGGCTGTCGGCGCAGAACCGCGAAACCTTCCTTGAGACGGAGCGCTGGAAACTCGCCGGCATGGCCTTCATCGTGCTGTTCGCGCTGCCGGGCACGGTATGGCTGCATTCGCTGCTCAACCAGCAGACGCTGATGGGCAATTATCCCATGCGCATCCGCTGGCAGGTGCATCGCTACCTGCTCAAGCAGTCGATGGCCTTCTACCAGGACGAGTTTGCCGGCCGTATCGCCACCAAGCTGATGCAGACCGCTCTTGCCGTGCGCGAATGCGTCATCAAGCTGATCGATGTCCTAAACTATGTCGTCGTCTACTTCCTCAGCATGCTGTTCATCGTCGGCTCGGCAGACTTGCGACTGGCTGTGCCCTTGGGTGTATGGCTGGTCGGCTATATCGGGCTCTTGCGCTTTTTCATCCCGAAGCTCGGCAAGGTCGGCGAGGAGCAGGCCAATGCGCGCTCGACCATGACCGGCCGCGTCGTCGACAGCTACACCAACATCCAGACGGTGAAGCTGTTTTCGCATGCCCGCCGCGAGGCAACTTTCGCCAGGGAGGGCATGGCGAGCTTCCTCGATACGGTCTACCGCTCGATGCGGCTGGTGACGCAGTTATACGGGATGCTCTACATCCTGAATTCGCTGCTTCTGTTTTCCGTGACGGCGATCTCGCTGTGGCTATGGCTGGGCGAGGCGGTGACGATCGGCGCAGTCGCCGTGGTTATCGGCCTGGTGCTCAGGATGTGGGGCATGTCGCAGTGGATCATGTGGGAGATGTCGAGCCTGTTCGAGAATATCGGCACGGTGCAAGACGGCATCCAGTCGATCTCGCTGCCGCGGCTGGTCGAGGACCGCCCGGGCGCCAGCGACATCGCCGTCAGTCAGGGCGAGATCCGTTTCGAGGAGATCCGCTTCCACTACGGCAAGCAGAAGGGCGTCATCGAGAACCTGTCGCTCACTGCGAAACCCGGCGAGAAGGTCGGCATCGTCGGCCGCTCCGGCGCCGGCAAGTCGACGCTGGTCAACCTTTTGCTGCGTTTTTACGACCTGGAAAGCGGCAGGATCCTCATCGATGGCCAGGAGATCGCCGGGGTAACGCAGGATTCGTTGCGCGCGCAGATCGGCATGGTGACGCAGGACACCTCGCTGCTGCATCGGTCGGTGCGGGAGAATATCCTCTACGGGCGCCCTGACGCCACCGACGAGATGCTGATCGAGGCGGCCCGGCGGGCGGAGGCGCTCGATTTCATCGGCGCGCTTTCGGACCATAACGGCCGCAAGGGATTCGATGCACATGTCGGCGACCGCGGCGTCAAATTGTCCGGCGGTCAGCGGCAGCGCATCGCCATTGCCCGCGTCATGCTGAAGGACGCACCGATCCTCATCCTCGACGAGGCGACGTCGGCGCTCGATTCGGAAGCCGAGGCGGCGATCCAGGAGAACCTCTACAAGCTGATGCAAGGCAAGACCGTGATCGCCATCGCGCATCGGCTGTCGACCATCGCTGCGATGGACAGGCTCGTCGTCATGGACAAGGGGCGCATCATCGAGGAAGGCTCGCACGAAGAGCTTGTCACCAAGGGCGGCCTTTATGCCCAGCTCTGGCAGCGCCAGTCGGGTGGGTTCCTCCTCGATGATGCGCCGGCTGAGTCCGATGCCAAAGGGTCTCACTCCGAGATGGCGGCGGAGTAACGCGATCGCGATTGGCATCAAGGTTACGGCAATTGCGGGGAATCGCTCCCGGGCGTAACCACGACCTGTCAGAGGCCCGCCGGCGACCAAATCGGGTGCCGGCGGGGTTCCGGCATCTACGAGAGAAAAATGTTCGACCGCATCTTCACCTGGTTCGAAAGCCATTATTCGCCGGTGGCGCTGGCCGAAGACAGGCAGCCGCCAATGGGACTTTGGCGGTTCTACTGGTATTTCATAAGGCAGTTTCGCGCCGCCTATTGGCTGCGCATGATCATCGTTGCCGTCGCGGCAATAGTGGACGCGATGCTGCCGATTTTCGTCGGCCTGATCGTGGGCCTGCTCTCCAACACCAGGCCGGGCGATTTCTTCGTCGCGCATGGGCCGCTGCTCGTCATCATGGCGATCATCGTGCTGCTGCGTCCGCTGTCCATGGTTATCGACGCGCTCATCCGGAACCACGCCATCGCACCGAACCTCATCGACCTCATCCGCTGGCAAAGCCATTGGCATGTCGTGCGTCAGGACTGGTCATTCTTCCAGAACGACTTCGCCGGCCGCATCGGAACGAAGGTCATGCAAAGCGGCGACTCGGTGGAGATGAGCGTCAATCTCACCGTCGATGCCGTCTGGTACGCGCTGGTCTTCGTCGCGGTCGCCATCGTTGTGCTGGCGCGGCTCGACCCGCTTCTTCTGGCTGTGGTGGCGGCCTGGCTGGTGTTCTATTGCATGATCTTCTGGTTTGCGATGCCGAGGATCACCCAGCGCTCGTCCCAACTGTCGGAGCGGTGGTCGCAGGTGAGCGGCCGCATGGTCGACAGCTACACGAACATCCTGACGCTCAAGACATTCTCGACCGGCGAGCACGAAGACAAATATGTCTCGCAAGCCGTCGTCGAGCACGCCGACACGTTTTATCAGCTGATGCGCGTTTTCACACTGATGTGGTCGGCCCTGTTCGTCCTCAACGCTGCGCTGCTTATCGCCATAAGCTGGCTGGCGCTGGCCGGCTGGAACGCCGGCGCCATGACCACGGCGGCCGTGGCGACGGCGATACCGTTCGCGCTGCAGATCGCCAACATTTCCGGCAGGATTCTCGATGTCGGCGCCAACGTCTTCCGGCAGATCGGCGTCGCCAGCAATTCGATGACGACGATCGCGCGCCCCATCACCATGCAGGACCAGCAGGACGCGCCGGCCCTCGTGGTCAAAGCCGGCGGCATCGAGTTCGAGCAGGTGAACTTCAACTATTGGCGCAAGGACGGCAAAGGCGGCGTCATCGACAATCTGTCGCTGAAGATCGCGCCGGGCGAGCGGGTCGGCCTGATCGGCCGTTCCGGGGCCGGCAAGTCGACACTGGTCAATCTCGTGCTGCGGCTGTTCGACGTGCAGGACGGCAAGGTGCTGATCGACGGACAGGACATCCGCAACGTCTCGCAGGAAAGCGTTCGCGCGGCGATCGGCTTCGTCAATCAGGATACGTCGCTCCTGCATCGATCCGTTCGCGAGAACCTCAAATATGGACGACAGTCCGCCAGCGATGAGGCGATGTTCAGCGCCGCCAAGGCCGCGCAGATCGACGATGTGATCGCGGGGCTGACCGATCCGCATGGGCAAAGCGGCTATGAGGCGCTCGTCGGCGAGCGCGGCGTGAAGCTGTCCGGCGGCCAGCGGCAACGCATCGCCATTGCCCGCGTTATGCTGAAGGACGCGCCGATCCTCATTCTCGACGAAGCTACGTCTGCGCTCGATTCCGAGGTGGAGGCCGCTATCCAGGAGAACCTCTACAAGCTCATGCAGGGCAAGACGGTCATCGCCATCGCCCACCGTCTGTCGACCATCGCGGCAATGGATCGGCTCGTCGTCATGGACAAGGGGCGCATCGTCGAGGACGGCTCGCATGAGGCGTTGATCGCCAAGGGCGGGCTCTATGCCCAGCTCTGGCGGCGCCAGTCGGGCGGCTTCCTGCTCGAGGAAAAGCAGGCGGCCGACGATCTGCCGACGAAAGGTGAAGCCGCGGAATGATGAAGGCCGTCTATCGCTGGTTCGAAAGCTGGGTCTACCCGTTCCGCGAGCCGGCGAATCTTCGTCCGCGTGCCAGCGTCGGCGGCTTCCTCTGGCACTATGTCGGGCAAGCGAAGCTCGCTTTCTTCGCCATGCTGATCATCGGCGGCATCGCGCCGCTGGTCGAGGCCGGGCTGTTCTATTTCGTCGGACGGCTGGTCGATATCCTCGACCAGCTTCCCGGCGAACGCAGCTGGCACGCGCTGTGGGGGGCCGCTGGGCCAGAGCTGCTGTTCATGGGCGCGGTGGTGCTGATCATCCGCACGCTGGTGGTCGGCCTTTCGGCGCTGGTCGACGAGCAGACGATCACGCCGGGCTTCTACAGCCTGGTGCGCTGGCAGGCGCATCGGCATGTCTCGCGCCAGTCCTACGCCTTCTTCCAAAACGACTTCGCCGGGCGTATCGCCACCAAGGTCTGGCAGGCGGGGCAGGCCACGGGCGACCTCATGGAAAGCTTCATCGAGGTCGTCTGGTTCATGATCGTCTACACGGTGACGACGCTGGCGCTGGTCGCCGGCCTCGACCTCAGGCTGGCGGCGCTGGTGGTGATCTGGATCGTCGCCTTCGGCTGGCTGGCCAGGCTCCATTTGCCGGCAATCCGCAAGCATGCCGAGGCGACCGCCGAGGCCGGCTCGATGATCACCGGCCGCTTCGTCGATTCCTATTCCAATGTGCAGACGCTGAAGCTGTTCGCGGCCGACGGCGACGACCGCTACATCCGCAACGGCTTCGACATCTATCTCGATGCGCTGCGGCCCTTCACGCGGCGGCTGACCGGCGTGCGCGTGGCGCTGACGACGCTTTCCGGCATCATGATCACGGCGATCGCCGCCTTTGCAGTCTATCTGTGGGTGGAAGGCTCGATCACCGTCGGCGCCGTCGCCTTCACGCTCTCGCTTGTGCTGAGGCTCAACATGCTGCTGGGACGGCTGATGATGCAGCTCAACAGTATCCTCAGGAATCTCGGCGTGCTGGAAAATTCCAAGGCGCTGATCTCGCAGCCGCTCGGCCTGACCGACGCCCCGGATGCCAAGGAGCTGGTGGTTGCGGGTGGCCGCATCGACCTCAAGAACGTCACCTTCCACTACGGGAAAGGGGCAGGGGTCCTCGAAGGCATCGACCTCGTCGTGCGTCCAGGCGAGAAGGTCGGGCTGGTCGGTCCGTCCGGCGCCGGCAAGACGACGCTGGCCAATCTCATCCTGCGCCTTTACGACCTCGAGGGCGGCAGGATCCTGATCGACGGCCAGGATATCGCCGGCGTGACGCAGAATTCGCTGCGCGCCAATATCGGCGTGGTCAGCCAGGACACGGCGCTGTTCCACCGCTCGCTGCGCGACAACATCAAGCTCGGCATGCCGGACGCTACCGACGCTGAGGTGATCGCCGCGGCGCGCAAAGCCGAGGCGCATGACTTCATCATGGGGCTGCGCGACAATCGCGAGCGCCTTGGCTACGAAGCCTATGTCGGCGAGCGCGGCGTCAAGCTCTCCGGCGGCCAGCGTCAGCGCGTGGCGATCGCCCGCCTCTTCCTCAAGGATGCGCCGATCCTCATCCTTGACGAGGCGACCTCGGCACTCGATTCCGACATCGAGGCGGCGATCCAGGAAAACCTGGCAAGGCTGATGGAGAACAAGACCGTCATCGCCATCGCCCACCGGCTTTCCACCATCGCAGCGCTCGACCGGCTGGTCGTGCTCGACGGCGGCCGCATCGTCGAAGAAGGCACGCATGATGAGCTGGTGGCGCTGGACGGTCTTTATGCGCGGCTCTGGAAACGGCAGTCCGGCGGCTTCCTCTTCAATGAGGAAAGCGCGCTGGAAGAGACGCGCCCGGCGGAGTAGAAACGCAGCCATGTCGATCAGAATGCCCAGCAATTTCGGACGGTCAGGCGCGCAGGAGAGCGCTCTCGATCTGCTCGGCCACGAAATACTCGCCGAGAAGGCCGCCGCCCTCGGTCGCGCCGGCCAGCGCGTCGAAGAGGCCTTGGCGAAGCTGCGCGAAAATGGGGAAGGCGGGGACCGCAACCGGCTGCTGAAAGAAGCGGCAGAAGCCGTCCACGCCTATTTCATCCAGCGCGAACTCTGCGGGCTGCGCAAGCATGACGCCGTGATCCGCGAATACGACATCCCGCGGGCGGTGCTGGCCAGGCTCGGCGCCAGCTAAGCGCTGACTTCCTTCCGAAAGCGCGCCAGGCGCAAGGCGAGCGCTCCGGGATTCTCATCGGCGACGAAGTGCCCGCTATCGGGGATGATGTCGCCCTCGACATTGGAGAGGCCGGCGGCCTTCAAGCCATTGAGGTAATCGGTGATCTCGCCGGTCTCGGCAGCGCCCCTGAGGCAGAGCACCGGCGTATCGATCGGGCTTGCCGGCGGAACGGCATTGGCCTTGGCGTCCTCGGAAAAGGCGCGGTACCAGTCGAAGCCCGCCTTGAGGCTTTCCGGCCGCGAATAGGCCTTGGCGTAGATGTCTCTTGCTTCGGCCGGGATGGCGGATTTCTCGTTCGAAAGGGTGTCGAAGAAGAAGTCGAAATAGGCGCGCTCGTGACCCCCAACCAGCAGTTCCGGGAGAGCAGGAACCGCGTGAAAGGCGAAATGCCAGAGGTTTGGATTGCGGATGACCTTGTCCCACGGCGCCACGCCCGGAACGACAACATCCATGATCGCAGCGGCGGAGAGGATTTCCGGATGGTTGCGCAAAAGCGCGAAGACGATCTGGCCGCCGACATCATGGCCGGCCACCATGACCTGTCGCAGGCCGCAGGCGTCAATCAAGGCCGCTATCACCCTGGCCAGATGGGCTTTCTCACCGGTTTTGCGCGTGCCTTGCGAGCCGCCTATACCCGGCAGGTCCGGCGCGATCACGCGCTGATCGGTGGCCAGCCGACCGATCACGTTCTCGAAGGCATGGGAACTTTGAGGCCAGCCGTGGAGCAGCACGAGGCCGGGCGCATCCCGTGGCCCGGCTTCGCGGATCGCAATGGTCAGTCCTTCAACCTCGATGCTGGAAGTTTCCATCCGCCCGGCCTTCACCTGTCCGATCGCTCCGACCGACAGAACTAGGCGGGAATCGGTCCGCGGACAGGGCCTGTCTCTCGAATAAGCCGCATCACTCCAGCCATTCGGTGATGAAGCTGCCGTTCTCGTGGATGTCGGTGGTCTCGAGCGGACCGGGGCCGAGATTGGTGAATTTGTGCGGCGTCTCGGCCGGCACGATCAGAATTTGGCCTGCGGTGGCCGTTATCTGCCGATCGCCGACCGTGAACAGGCCGGTGCCGGAACGGATGACGAAGATCTCCGCGTAAGGATGCTTATGCAGACGCGGGCCGCCGCCGATCTCGGGCTGATAATTGAAGATCAGGCAGGAGTTGGAGCCAAATGCGCCGCATTGCAGCTCACCTTGCCAACGGTCGGGAGTGCTCGCCCATTTGTCGCGGTCGATGACATGCGCCATGGCTCGACAATAGACCGGGCCGGCGGTTGCTGTCGAGGCAAGCGGAGTTCCGATTTACCGCTGAAGTTAGCGCTATTTAGCGCTGTTCGGCGGCCCGATCATCAAGCCGTTGCGCGGGCCGCGGCATGTGCCCGCGACAATGTGCCCTTGTGCCTCCACGCGTCTGGACAAAAACGGGCTTCACGCATAAACCGAACCTCCAAATGCCGGAGGAATTCGCTAGCCTGTTCGCCATGCGCTGTCGGGCCGGCGCGATTGAGCGGGGACAAGGCTCGGCCGCCGGCACGGAAAGAGGCGAAAGGATCAGGCACCCGTGAGCGCAACCGACATCCACGATCCCAACCGTCGCGATTTTCTCTACATCGCCACTGGCATGGCCGGCGTGGTCGGCGCCGGGGCCGTCGCCTGGCCGTTCATCGACCAGATGCAGCCGGATGCCTCGACGCTGGCGCTGGCTTCTGTCGAGGTCGATGTCTCCTCGCTGCAGCCCGGCAGCTCGCTGGTCGTCAAGTGGCGCGGCAAGCCGGTCGTGGTGCGCAACCGCACCGACAAGGAAATGAAGGACGGCGCGGCGGTTAGCCTCAACGATCTCAAGGATCCGATCGCCCGCAATGCCAACTTGCCGGCCGATGCGCCGGCGACCGACGCCAACCGCACCACGCCCGGCAAGGAAGCCTGGATGGTCATGGTGCAGGTCTGCACCCATCTCGGCTGCATCCCGCTCGGCCAGGAAGGCGATTTCGGCGGCTGGTTCTGCCCGTGCCACGGCTCGGTGTACGATACCGCCGGCCGCATCCGCAAAGGCCCGGCGCCGGAGAACATGGCGATCCCGGTGTTTAAATTCATTTCCGATACCAAGATCCTTATCGGTTGAGGCAGGGGGATATTTCGATGAGCGAGGGACACTCCACCTACACACCGAAGACGGGTCTCGGACGCTGGTTCGACGCCCGTATGCCGCTTCCCCGGCTTGTCTATGACAGCTTCATTGCCTATCCGGTGCCGCGCAACCTCAACTACATGTGGACGTTCGGCGGCATCCTGTCGATCATGCTGGTATCGCAGATCCTCACCGGCATCGTGCTGGCCATGCACTACACGTCCGACACCACACTCGCCTTCGATTCGGTCGAGAAGATCATGCGCGACGTGAATTCGGGATGGCTGTTGCGCTATCTCCATTCCAACGGCGCCTCGTTCTTCTTCGTGGCCGTCTACATTCACATCTTCCGCGGGCTGTTCTACGGCTCCTACAAGGCGCCGCGCGAGCTGCTCTGGATCCTCGGCTGCATCATCTACCTCCTGATGATGGCGACCGGCTTCATGGGCTATGTGCTGCCATGGGGACAGATGAGCTTCTGGGGCGCCACCGTCATCACCGGCTTCTTCAGCGCCATCCCGCTGGTCGGCAACTGGATCCAGGAACTGCTGCTCGGCGGCTTCGCCGTCGACAATCCGACGCTGAACCGCTTCTTCGCCCTGCATTACCTGTTGCCGTTCATGATCGCCGGCGTCGTCGTGCTGCACGTCTGGGCGCTGCATGTCGTCGGCCAGTCGAACCCGACCGGCATCGAGGTCAAGTCGAAGACCGACACCGTCGCCTTCACGCCCTATGCGACCATCAAGGACGCGTTCGGCATGATCGTGTTCCTGTTCTTCTTCGCCTATTTCGTCTTCTACCTGCCGAACTACCTCGGCCATCCGGACAACTACACGGTCGCCAATCCGCTGAAGACGCCGGCCCACATCGTTCCGGAATGGTACTTCCTGCCGTTCTACGCGATCCTACGCGCCATCACCTTCAACATCGGGCCGATCAACTCCAAGCTCGGCGGCGTGCTGTGCATGTTCGGCGCCATCGCCATGCTGTTCCTGGTGCCGTGGCTCGACACCTCCAAGGTGCGCTCGGCGGTCTACCGGCCCTGGTACAAACTGTTCTTCTGGCTGTTCGTGGCCGACGCCATCCTGCTCGGGTGGCTGGGCTCGCAGCCGGCGGAAGGCTCATACGTGTTCATGGCGCAGATGGCGACGCTGTTCTACTTCGCCTTCTTCCTGGTCGTGATGCCGGTGCTCGGCCTGATCGAGACGCCGCGGCGGCTGCCGAACTCGATCACCGAGGCGGTGCTGGAAAAGAAAAACAAGGGAGCCGGCGGGCATCCGGCAGGCGCGGTCAGCGCGCCGGAAACCAAGGGCTGAGAATCTGAGGGGATTTGGCATGAAGAAGATTCTCACCGCGCTGGCGCTGCTTGGCCTGGTGGTTGCGGGCACCGCTGCCATCGCCGCCGAAGAGGAACACAACGCGGCGGCCCCGACGCATTTCCCGATCAATGAACCGAAGGAAATGAGCTGGAGCTTCGCCGGGCCGTTCGGCACCTACGACAAGGCCCAGCTGCAGCGCGGCCTGAAGGTCTACAAGGAAGTCTGCTCGGCCTGCCACTCGATGAACCTGGTGGCGTTCCGCACGCTGGAAGGCCTCGGCTACTCGGAAGCGCAGATCAAGACGCTTGCCGCCGAGTACACCATCCATGACGGCCCGAACGATGCCGGCGACATGTTCGACCGCCCGGGCAAGCCGTCGGATCACTTCCCGTCGCCGTTCCCGAACGAACAGGCCGCCGCGTCCGCCAATGGCGGCGCCGCTCCGCCCGACATGTCGCTGCTCGCCAAGGCGCGCGGCGTCGAGCGCGGCTTTCCGCGTTTCATCTTCGACATTTTCACCCAGTATGCTCAGGGCGGCCCGGACTACATCCACTCGCTGCTCACCGGCTACGACCAGGCGCCGCCGGCCGGCATGGTGATCCCCGAAGGCACGCACTACAATCCATACTTCCTGTCCGGCGTGTCGCTGAAGATGCCGAAACCGCTTTCGGACGGCCAGGTGACCTATGACGACGGCTCGCCGCAGACGGTCGACCAGTATTCGCGCGACGTGTCGGCGTTCCTGATGTGGGCCGCCGAGCCGCATCTCGAAGAGCGCAAGAAGACCGGCTTCCGCGTGCTGGTGTTCCTGCTGCTGTTCGGCGCGCTGGTCTACCTGACCAAGCGCAAGGTGTGGGCCGAAGTAGCGCACTGAGCCGCGATCGGTCAGACACTTTCGAGGGGCGCCGTAAAGGCGCCCTTTTCATATTTCGGGACCGCTTTGATCCGGCCGTGTCACATGGCTGTCATTGCGCATCGCGATCCTGCGTTGCCCCACCGCCAAGGATCGTGCCCATGAAAAGACTTGCGCCGCTTGCAGCCGTGGTGCTGCTTCTTGTCGCCCCCTCGGCAGTCCGCGCCGAGGACGCCCAGCCCTTTGTCACCAACAAGGACGTCCACTTGACGATGATCCTGCCGCCGCCGCCGGCCAATGATTCGGCCGAGATCAAGGCAGAGCTCGGCGAGGTGCTGACCCTGCAAGTGACGCGAACTCCCGAAATGGAAAAGCGTGCTATCGCCGACGCCGAAGAGGACGTCTGGCGCTTCGCCGATGTCATGGGACCGAAATTCAGCAAGGAGACGCTGCCGAAGTTCAGCGCCTTCTTCGACCGCGTGGTGGCGACCGAAGGCGCGGTCGTCGATCCGGCCAAGGACGTGTGGAAGCGTCCGCGTCCGCATCAGCGTCAAACCCGCGGTGAAGCTGTCGAATTCCGGTTCCTGGCCCTCGGGCCATGCGACGGTCGGCACCATGATGGGCATCATCCTGTCCGACATGGTGCCGGAGAAGCGGGCCGAGATCATGGCCCGCGCGGCCGAATATGCCCATAACCGCGTGGTCGGCGGCATCCATTATCCGTCGGATGTCGAGATGGGCAAGATTTCCGGCAGCGCGATCGCCGCGGTCCTGCTCAGCCGGCCCGATTTCAAGACCGAGTTCGAGGTGGCGCGATCCGAGCTGCGGTCCGACCTCGGCATGTGAGCCGTCCGTCGCCGACGTTTCTGCAAGGGCGCCAGCGGGCGCCTTTTTCGCTTGCGGCGCCGGCACGGGAGCAAGGCAGGCGATGCCGATCCTTTGCCGGATGCGCTTGTCTCCCGGGCTCCATCGCGGTAGCCGTTGTTGGTTGCGTTGCGCCGGGCGCGTCGACGCCGTTATATCCGACAGCCGGACACGCGGAGCTCGTCTCATGAAACCCTCGCTCGAAGACACGCTGCTTGCGGCCATCCGCACCATTCCGGATTACCCCAAACCCGGCATCCTGTTTCGCGATATCACCACGCTGCTCGGCGACGCTCGCGCCTTTCGCCGCGCCATCGACGAGCTTGTGCATCCTTACGCCGGGCTGAAGATCGACAAGATCGCCGGCATCGAGGCGCGCGGCTTCATCCTGGGCGGCGCAGTGGCGCATCAGCTTTCGGCGGGTTTCGTCCCGATCCGCAAGAAGGGCAAGCTGCCTTACGAGACCGTGCGCGTCGCCTACAGCCTCGAATACGGTCTGGACGAGATGGAGATGCACAAGGACGGCGTCTCGCAAGGCGAGAAGGTGATCCTGGTCGACGATCTGATCGCCACCGGCGGCACGGCGGAGGCGGCCGTCAAGCTGCTCAGGCAGATCGGCGCCGACATCGTCGCCGCCTGCTTCGTCATCGACCTGCCGGATCTCGGCGGGCGCCAGAAACTGGAAGCGCTCGGCGTGCCGGTAAGGACGCTGATCGGCTTCGAGGGGCATTAATCAGTGTTGAATGGTGAATAGTGAATGGTGAATAGGGAATGGTTCACTGGTCACCATTCACTATTCACCATTCGCTACTCCACCTTCACCAGCACCGCGCTGTCGAACTCGATAACCTTATCGCCGCTGGAGTCGAAACCTTCGGAACGCAGCGTGAGCAGGCTCCAGCCGGGGCGGCCGGCAAGGGGCCGATGGGCAAGCGCTGTGCGGGTGAAGGTCACGGTTTCGCCGGCATAGACCGGCTTCAACCATTTGAGGTTGCGAAACCCGGGCGAGGGGCCGAATTCGGGCTGCGGGCCGGGACCGGTCCAACGCACGCCCTCGGTCTCCATGCGCTTTTCGAGGTTGTATTTCATCCAGGTGGCGGCGGTGTGCCAGCCGGAGGCGCAGAGACCGCCAAGCATGCTCTTCTTCGCCGCCTCCTCGTCGACATGGAAGATTTGCGGATCGTATTTCCTGGCGAACGCCTTGATCTCGTCGGCCTCGAATTTGTGCGCGCCGAGGGTGACGGTTTGGCCGATGAGGAAATACTCGTCCAGGGTCACGCGACGGCCCCGCGGGTCAGAAACATGCCGGTGTTCTCAAGCTCGAAGACGCATTCGCCGCGCTGGTTGAACAGCTCGCTGCGCATGCTGACCAGGCCGATCTGCGGCCGCGACTTGGACTGGCGCTTGGAAAGCACGGTGACCTTGCCGGTGAGACGGTCACCGGCCAGAACCGGCTTCTTCCATTTGACATGCTCGATGCCGGGTGAGCCTTGCGAGGTCGAATCGAGCAGGAAGGCATCGCACAGCATGCGCATGAACATCGCGCAAGTGTGCCAGCCCGAAGCCGAAAGGCCGCCCAGGATGCTGGCCTTGCCGGCCGCCTCGTCGAGATGCATCGGCTGGGCGTCGAATTCGCTGGCAAACTCGATGATCTCAGCCGCGCTTACATTCTTGCTGCCGAGGTCGAGCGAGGCGCCCTCGACGAAATCCTCATAGGCCCAGGTCTTTCCGGTCATGTCGGCAATCCGGTTGACGAACGCGTGATCCCGAAGGTCGAGCATCCCGGATGGAGGCCCGAGCCAATTTGGTCAAGTCCTTTCTGGTGAGCCAGCCAGGCACTCAGGTGTTGAACTTGAACAGCATGATGTCGCCGTCCTGGACGACATACTCCTTGCCTTCGTCGCGCGCCTTGCCGGCTTCCTTGGCCGCCACTTCGCCGCCGAGCGTGACGAAGTCGTTGTAGGAGATCGTCTGGGCGCGGATGAAACCACGTTCGAAGTCGGTGTGAATGACGCCGGCAGCTTGCGGTGCCTTATCGCCCTTGTGGATCGTCCAGGCGCGCGTCTCCTTCGGCCCGACGGTGAAATAGGTGATCAGATGCAACAGTTCGTAGCCGGCGCGGATCACCTTGTTGAGGCCCGGCTCGTCAAGGCCGAGCGAGGTGAGGAACTCCATTTCCTCCTCGTCGGAAAGCTGGGCAACTTCCGCCTCGATCGCCGCCGAGATCACCACCGTGCCCGCGCCCTGCGCGGCGGCCATCTTCTCCACCGCCTTTGTATGCTCGTTTCCCGTGGCAGCGTCCGCCTCAGCGACGTTGCAGACATAGAGCACGGGATGCGATGTGAGCAGGTTCAGGCCCTGCAGGATGCGCAGATCCTCCGCCGCGATGCCATTGAGCAGGACGCGGGTCGGGCGACCTGCCTGCAGCAGTTCGAGCGCCGCCTCCATCATCGGCAGAACGGTCATTGCTTCCTTGTCCTTGCCGGCGGCGCGCTTGCGGACCTGCACGATGCGGCGCTCCAGGCTTTCGAGATCGGCGAGCATCAGCTCGGTCTCGACGGTCTCGGCGTCGGCGACCGGATCGATGCGGCCCTCGACATGGGTGATGTCGTCATCCTCGAAGCAGCGCAGCACATGCACGATGGCGTCGACCTCGCGGATGTTGGCGAGGAACTGGTTGCCCAGACCTTCGCCCTTGGAGGCGCCGCGCACCAGTCCGGCAATGTCGACGAAGGAGATGCGGGTCGGGATGATCTCCTTCGACTTGCCGATCGCGGCGATCTTCTGCAGCCGCGGGTCCGGAACCGCCACCTCGCCGGTGTTCGGCTCGATGGTGCAGAAAGGATAGTTGGCGGCCTGCGCGGCAGCCGTCCTGGTCAACGCGTTGAACAGCGTCGACTTGCCGACGTTGGGCAAGCCAACGATGCCACATTTGAAACCCATGTTCGTCCGGTCCTATCGGGAATTCGAGATTTGGTGAGGGCTATGGGCGAAAGCGCGGACGATCGTCAAGCCCTTGGCATGATCGTTTCGACGCTCAGTCTTTTCCGAACAGCTTCTTCAGCATCGCGGCCATCGGCCCGCTCTCGGGAACCTTCGCCGGCGGCTGCTGCGGGCGGGCCTGGCGGATATGGCTCTGCTGTTTTGGCGCCTTGGGCGGAGGCCGATCGTCATCGCCGGTCGGCACGAGCTTCTCGCGCAGCGCCAGGGTGATGCGGTTCATGAAGGAGTTGTCGTCGCCCTTGGCCAGCAGTGCGGCGTCGTCGGCGATCGCGTCGAGCAACACGTCGAGCCATTCACGGTCGGCCTTGGCGAAATCGCCGAGCACATGGCCGTGCACCATCTCTTTGACGCCGGGATGGCCGACGCCGATGCGCACCCGGCGATAGGCATTGCCGACATGCTGGTCGAGCGATCGGATGCCGTTGTGGCCGCCGGAACCGCCGCCGACCTTGACCCTGAGCTTGCCGGAGGCAAGGTCGATCTCGTCGTAGAAGACGGTGAGGGCGGCGGCATCGAGTTTGTAGAAGCGCAACGCCTCGCCGACCGACTGGCCGGATAAATTCATGAAGGTCTGCGGCTTGATCAAAAGGATCTTCTCGCCGCCCAGGGCGCCCTCGGCGATCAGGCCCTGGAACTTCTTCGACCAGGGCGAAAAGGAATGGCGGCGGGCTATCGCGTCCGCCGCCATGAAGCCGACATTGTGCCGGTTGTTCTGATATTTCGCGCCCGGATTGCCGAGGCCTGCAAAGACAAGCATCGTCGTCTCCTGGCGCCGAGAGAATTACTTCTCTTCGGCCTCAGCGGCCTCAGCTTCCGGCGCCGCCGCTTCGGCAGTCTCCTCCGTCTCCGGCTTCATTGCCGCGGAGCCGGCGATGGTCGCGATGGTGAAGTCGCGATCGGAGATCACCGGCTTGACGCCGGCCGGCAGGGCAACCGCCGAAATGTGAATCGAGTCGCCGATTTCGGTGCCGGCGAGATCGACGGTGATGAATTCCGGGATCGCGTTGGCAGGGCAGTGGAACTCGACTTCGTGACGAACGATGTTGAGCACGCCGCCGCGCTTGATGCCGGGCGACTTGTCCTCATTGATGAAGTGGACGGGCACGTCGACATTGACCTCGGTGTCCTTGCCGATGCGCAGGAAGTCGACATGGACCGGGAAGTCCTTGACCGGATCGAGCTGAAAATCCTTCGGCAGGACCTGGATCTTCTTGCCGTCGACGTCGATCGTAGCGATCGTGGTCAGAAACCCGCCGCCGTGGATCTTGTAGAAGATGTCCTTGTAGTTGAGGGCGATCGCCAGGGGGGGCTGCTTGTCGCCGTAAATAACTGCAGGCACTTTGCCGTTGCGGCGAACTGCACGGGCGGACCCCTTACCGACCTGTTCGCGCGCTTCGGCCTTGAGCTCGTAAGCCTCGTGGCTCATGGCATTTCCTTTCGCGTGTTATGGAGCGTTCGCGGCGGGCAAGCCCATCCGTAAACGTCGAAAGCCGTCGCGGCCTTGCATGGTCGATCCAACGCTTTTGGCTGTCCAAACGCTTCGGGGATCATGCAGGCCTGGCCGGCCTTCCTCCGCGTTGCCTCCAAGGGTGTCTACGCGGGTGGCGGCTCTATAGCGGAAGGCGGGCAGGGGCGCAAGCCGTTGGACCGCAAGGTGTCGTAAGCACATGAGTTGTCCAGATTAGGTAGCACGAGTTGTCCGGTTTTATCGGCAGCCGGATGGAGGCTGCGCGATGATATCCAGTCGGGGAGGCATAGCCGACGCGTTGCTCCGCTGCAAAGTCGGATCTGGCGAGTTGCGCCGGGTCCCGCCCGCATGCGTCATGTAGCATCGGGCCGGTTTCAAACGTCCTTGGCAGGCAATCGAAGGACCGGAGATCGACATGAAACTACTGTTCAGCCGCAATCCCAATCCTCGCCTCGCGGTCGCGGCAGCGCGCTATCTGAAGGCCGATGTCGCCTTCGAATTCGCCTCGCCCATGGCACCGGGGCAGGCCGAGCGCTACCGCGCGCTTAACCCCAATTTGACCTTGCCTATCCTGGTCGGCCGGGGATGGAGCCTGTGGGAAGCCGATGCGATCGCATGCCGGCTCTCGCGCGACATGCATTCGGATTTCTGGCGCACCGGCGACGACGAGCCGCAGATGATCCGCTGGCTGAGCTGGGGCAAGGAGAATTTCGTCAGGGCCTGCGACATGGTGCATTTCGAGCGCGGCACGAAACAGCGCTGGGGACTGGGGCCGATCGACAAGGCATTGGTCGAGGAGGGGCTGAGGCAGTTCCACATGACGGCCGCCATCCTTGAAGCCGAGCTTTGCGGGCGCCAATGGCTGGTCGGCAATTCGGTTTGCTATGCCGACTTTCGTATGGCGACCTTTCTCGCGTTCAATGATGCTGCCCGGTTGCCGCTCGATGACTATCCATCGCTCAGCCGCTGGTATCGGCGGATCGAGCATATCGATGCCTGGAGCGACCCGTTCCAGGGGCTGGATGCGCCGCCACTGCCGCCGGTCAGCAGAGAGGCCGTGCCGGGTTAAGCAAGGATTTTGAACGGCCCTTCTCGAAGGACCATCGTCGAGGATGCCTGCCAAGCCGCGGCGGAAATGGCCCCGGCGATGGGACGCGGGCCGTGGCCTGCACTAAGCAGACTTTGTCCGGCGTTTGGAGGTCAGGCAGCATCAGCCGATTGGTCGCCGCTCAACGCATCGCGCAACGCCCGGACTTTTCGCGTGAGAGCATCGATCTCGGCCGAGGTCATGCCTGAACGCTCGACCAGCGTTTCGCCCAGACAGCTGCATTGCGTGAGCAGCGCCCGGCCTGCCGCGGTGAGATCGACCTGCACCTGCCGCTCATCGTGATGGCTGCGCTGGCGGGTCACCAGACCCGCCTGCTCCATGCGCTTGACCAGCGGGGTGACGGTGCTCGATTCCAGCGCCAGCCGGCGCGCTATGGTGCCGACCGACATGCCATCGGCCTCTCCAAGCGCATTGAGCACGAGATACTGGGGATACGTGATCCCCATCTCGTCGAGCACGGGCTTGTAGGTACGGTTGATCGCCATGCTCGTGGCGTAGAGCGCGAAACAGAGCTGATTGTCCAGGGGCAGAGGCATCGCGCCATGATCCTTTTGTCGACGTCGTGAGGCTCTTTAGCACAAAAAATCATATCGCGATACATATTATCGTGGACAAGAAGTCATTGTTGCGCTAGACACATCATTATAGCGATATCATTTATCGCGACACCTAAAACGGAGATTGAGATGACTGAAGCTTCACATGCGAAGGCCGGCTCGGGCAGCGGCACGATCACCACCAACGACGGCACGCAGATCTACTACAAGGATTGGGGCACCGGTCAGCCGGTCGTCTTCCACCATGGCTGGCCACTGAGCAGCGACGACTGGGATGCCCAGATGCTGTTCTTCCTCTCCAAGGGCTATCGGGTCATCGCCCATGACCGCCGCGGCCATGGCCGCTCCAGCCAGACTGACACCGGCAATGAGATGGACACCTACGCCGCCGATGTGACGGCGCTGGTTGCGCATCTCGACCTCAAGAACGCCATCCATGTCGGGCATTCGACCGGCGGTGGCGAAGTGGCGCGCTATGTCGCGCGGTACGGTTCCGAAGGCCGTGTCGCCAAGGCTGTGCTGATCGGCGCGGTGCCGCCGATCATGCTCAAGACCGCTGCCAATCCCGGCGGCTTGCCTATCGAAGTGTTCGACGGCTTTCGCTCGGCGCTGACGACGAACCGCGCCCAGTTCTTCCGCGACGTTCCGGCCGGCCCTTTCTACGGCTTCAACCGTCCAGGCGCGACGGTGTCGGAAGGTGTGGTCGACAATTGGTGGCGGCAGGGCATGATGGGCGGCGCCAAGGCGCATTACGACTGCATCAAGGCGTTCTCGGAAACCGACTTCACCGAGGACCTGAAGAAGATCGACGTACCGGTGCTGGTCATGCATGGCGACGACGACCAGATCGTGCCGATCGCGGATTCGGCGCTGCTCGCGATCAAGCTGCTCAAGAAGGGCGAGCTCAAAGTCTACAAGGGCCTTCCGCACGGCATGGCGACGACCCATGCGGACGTCATCAATGCCGACCTCCTGGCTTTCTTCCAGGCCTGAGTCCCAGCGCCAGAAAAGCACCCGCCATCGCGCGGGTGCTTTGCTCTCTGGAGCTCGTCCGGAGTGGCCGGCTCAGGCTTTCCTGGCCTCCTTCATGTTCGGCAGGAACACGGTCAGCAGGCCGAGGAAGGGCAGGTACGAGCAGACGTGGTAGACGAAGTCGATGCCTTTCATGTCGGCGATGACGCCGAGCACGGCCGCAGCGATGCCGCCCATGCCGAAGGCGAAGCCGAAGAAGATGCCGGCGATCATGCCGACGCGGCCGGGAACCAGTTCCTGCGCGAAGACGACGATGTTGGAGAAGGCCGACGACAGGATCAGGCCGATCACAACGGTAAGCACCATCGTCCATTCCAAATTGGCGTAAGGCAGCGCCAGCGTGAAGGGCAGAACGCCGACGATCGAGAACCAGATCATCGCCTTCTGTCCGTAGCGGTCGCCGAACGGGCCGCCGAGCAGGATGCCAAGCGCCGAGGCGCCGAGGAACAGGAAGAGCATGACCTGCGACATCTGCACCGAAACGCCGAACTTATGGATGGCGTAGAAGGTGTAGTAGCTGGACAGCGAGGCGATATAGGCGTTCTTGCTCAACACCAGCAGCGTCAGCACCGCCAGTGCCCCCATGACCTTTTTGCGTGGGAAGGGCGAGACGTGAGCCGCCGGCTTGCGGCTGGCCATCGAGGCGCGCAGCCGGCTGTACCAGCCGCCAACCTGCCACAGCACGACGATGCCGATCAGCGAGCCGACGGCGAACCAGGAAATGCTCGTCTGGCCGAAAGGCACGACGATGAAGGCGGCGAGCAGCGGGCCCATCGCCTGGCCGAAATTGCCGCCGACCTGGAACAGCGATTGCGCGAGACCGAAGCGGCCGCCCGAGGCGAAGCGGGCGATGCGCGAGGATTCCGGATGGAAGATCGCCGAGCCGATACCGATCAGCGAGGCGCCGATCAGGAGCAGCCAGTAATGGCCGGCATGCGCGAGCACCACCAGCCCGACCAGTGACGAGGCCATGCCCCAAGGCAAGGAATAGGGCATCGGCCGCTTGTCGGTGATCATGCCGATCACAGGCTGCAGCAGCGAGGCCGTCACCTGGAAAGTGAACGTAAGAAGGCCGATCTGCCAGAAATCGAGACCGTAATTCTCTTTGAGCAGCGGATAGATCGCCGAAAGCAGCGACTGCATGATGTCGTTGACGCAGTGGCAGAAGCTCACCGCAAGAATGACGGTGAAGGCCGTCGCTTGCGCCGAGGTGTGGCTTGCCGGCGCTGGGGTGGCGACGGCGGTGGCGGTCGTATCGGTCAAGGCAATGCTCCGGGTCTTTTTGGCGGCGAACCGCAGCCAGCCAGCTTTATTGGCCGCTTGTCTTATAATCGGCTTGAATGGCGACTTCTTTCGTGGTTTGGTCCAATAGTTTCGCAAGTGGGCCACATCGAATGCCGCATGGCCGGGAAATCTTCAGGGGCGATGCCGCCGAGCTCGGCCGGCTGCATGAAAGCCGCTGGCAGTGGCTGGAGCAGGCGGTCGGGCCGGCGGTCGCGCTGCCGACCGAATATCCCGACGGCTACCACGTGCCGCGGCACCGCCACAGCCGCAGCCAGTTGCTGCATGCGCTTGTCGGCGTCGTGCTGGTGACGACCAGGCACGGCCGCTGGATGGTGCCGCCCGACCATGCGATGTGGATACCGGCCGGCATCGAGCATTCGGTCGAGATGCTGGGCGACGTCTCGATGCGCTCGGTTTATGTGGTGCCGGATGCAATTCCCGGCCTGCCGGAGGGATTACGCGTCGTCGGCATCACCGAGCTGATGCACAGCCTGATCGTGGAATCGGAGAAGCTGCCTCAGGGCGGCGAGCTCGAAGGACGCGCCGGGCTGATCATGGGGCTCTTGCTGCATGAGATACCGAACCTGCCGGAGCGGCCGCTCGGCCTGCCTTTTCCGTCGGATCCGAAGCTCGCGGCGCTCTGCCGGCGCTTTGTCGCGGCGCCTTCGCCACATGCGACGATCGACGAATGGGCGGATGCCGCTGGCATGAGCCGGCGCTCCTTCACACGCGCCTTCCACCGCCAGACCGGGCTGTCGCTCTCCACTTGGCGCCAGCAGGCCTGCCTGTTCGCGGCGCTGCCGAGGCTCGCCGACGGCGAACCCATCACCAGGGTGGCGCTCGATCTTGGCTATGACAGCGTGCCGGCGTTCATCACCATGTTCAGGCGCATGCTCGGCAGCTCGCCTCGCGGCTATATGCGCGGCGCGCGCGAGTCAGGCGAGGGGCCAAAGCGATCAAGCGGCCCGGTTCAAGCCAGCAGCGCCGCGGCTTAGTCGAACAGGCTTGAGACCGATTCTTCTGTCGCCGTGCGCGAGATCGCCTCGCCCATCAGGTCGGCGATCGAGATGACGCGGATGTTGGGCGCGTCGAGCACGGCCTGGCTGGGCTGGATGGAATCGGTGATCACCAGTTCTTGCAGTTTCGAGCCACTGATGCGGGCAACGGCGCCGCCCGAGAGCACGCCATGGGTGATGTAGGCAGTGACGCTGGTCGCGCCGTTGGCGAGCAAGGCATCGGCCGCGTTGCAGAGCGTGCCGCCGGAATCGACGATGTCGTCGATCAAGAGGCAATCCTTGCCGGCGACGGCGCCGATGATATTCATCACCTCGGATTCGCCGGGCCGCTCGCGGCGCTTGTCGACGATGGCGAGCTGCGCATCGAAGCGTTTTGCAAGCGCGCGCGCCCGCACTACGCCGCCAATGTCGGGCGATACGACGACGACATTGCCGAGCTGCTTGTATTTCGCCTTCACGTCGCGGGCCATCACCGGCACCGAGAACAGATTGTCGGTCGGGATGTCGAAGAAGCCCTGGATCTGGCCGGCGTGCAGGTCGAGCGTCAGCACGCGATCGGCGCCGGCGCGGGTGATCATGTTGGCGACGAGCTTGGCCGAAATCGGCGTGCGGCCTGAGGCGCGGCGGTCCTGCCTGGCGTAGCCGAAATAGGGAATGACCGCCGTGATGCGCCTTGCCGAGGAGCGCATGAAGGCGTCCATCATGATGAGCAGCTCCATCAGATGGTCGTTGGTCGGATAGGAGGTCGACTGCAGGATGAAGACATCCTCGCCGCGCACGTTCTCCTGGATCTCGACGAAGATCTCCTGATCGGCGAAGCGCCTGACGCTGGCCTTCCCCAGCGGGATGTTGAGATAGCGAGCGACCGCTTCGGCCAGCACCCTGTTGGAATTGCCCGCAAAAAGCTTCATGCACCGTTCCTGGTGAAGGATGGAGAGACGGGACAGACTCTCATGAGCCTTTATGCCGGGCTTTTAGCGGCCCGCGCCGGTATTGCAAGCCTCGTGATCGGGAATCGTTCGACAAGGCGCAACAAAGGCCGGCTGGATCGCAAGCCGGCAACAGGTTGGTCGATCAACCGGCGCCGTCGCCGCCGAGCCACGCGGTGAACTGGTCGATCGTCTGGTCGGCGATGGCCTGCATGGTCGCCGGCGCTACCGCCGGCCAGCCTTCGCCACTGCCAACCGAGGCCGCTTTCTGCTGCCCATTGATGCGATGCAGGCGGTTGCCCGAAGGATCGTAGATGTCCCAGACATAGATGACTGTGGTCTCCTTGCCTTCGGACATCGTCGAAAAATATCCCTTCAGCACATGCGTCGCCGTCTGGTCGGTGCTGCCGACAAGGGTCACGCCGCGCTGCCTGGCGCGCGTCTGCAATTCCGCCGTCAAGGGTGCTGCGGCCTCCACCGAGGCGCCGACGATCGGCGCTACCTGCAGCCGGGTCTTGGCGATGGCGGCGGCCTGAGCCGGCGTGGCAGGCGTTGAAGCCGCCGCGGTCGCTGTGGGCGCGGGCGCGGTGGTCGTTGTTGGCGATGCGGTGGCCGACGTGCCCTGGGTGGCCGGCAGAGCCTGGGCCGAACCCGCCGGCGGCTTGACGGCAGAAGGATCGAGGACGTCCTTGGCGTTGGTGCAGGCGGCCAGCGCCAGCGCCGCAAGCAATGACACGGTCGTCACCTGCGATCGTCTCATTTGCCCGACAACTCCTTGGTGGCGAACGCCCCCGCGTGAACCAACCATTATGGATTCACTGCACGATCAAGTCGAGATCATGGCGCGAGAGCGGCTTCGGCGCCGATTCCGTGGTAAGATAGGTGCGGCCGAGCGTCATCGCCGTATCGGTTTCCGAATCCATGATGATCATATGCGCGAACAGCGTCATGCTGGGCGCGATCGGCTCCGGATTGCCCTGGTAGAACATCGGCATGTCCATCCAGGACGGCGTGAAGCGGGCGCCGAGCGAATAGCCGCAGGCGTTCAGCCGGTGCTTGGTCAGATTATGCGCCTCCAGCGTGCGGGCATGCGCGTCGAAGACGTTGCCGAAGGAATTGCCCGGCGTCATCGCCTTCTCGACGGCAAGCAGGGCCGCGCGGGCGGCATCGAACAGTTCCTGGTGGCGCTTCGAGACCTTCCCGGTCAAAACGGTGCGCATCATCGCCGCGTGATAGTGATGGAAGACGCCCGCCCATTCGAGCGTCAGCTGGTCGTTCTTGGTGAGCTTGCGGCGGCCGGCCTTGTAGCGGCAGAGCAGGGCATCGGCGCCGGAGCCGATGATGAATTCGTTGGCGGGATAGTCGCCGCCGCCGGCAAAAACTGCTCCTTGCATGGCGGCCAGGATCAGCGCCTCGTCGCCGCCCTGCTTGATCAGCGGCAGCGCGGCATCGAGCGCATCGTCGGCGAGGCTTGCGGCTTTTTCGGCCTTGGCGATCTCGGCCGGACTCTTGAAGAGACGCAGCCGGCCGACTATCCCGGAAGCATCGGCGATCTGGCCGAAGGTCTGCAACTGCTCGTCCACGCGACGGCCATTGTAGGCCGTGAGGCCGTGCGTGTCGTATTCCACGCCGATGCGGGCGCCAAGCAGATCGAGATCGTTGAGCAGGTTGCGCAGGTCGATCGCGGGATTGGCGCCATCACGATCGGTCCACAATACGATATTCTCGATGGTCGAGGTGTTTCGCGCCTGCCTGAAATCGGCCGAGCGGGTGAGCAGCACCATCGAGCCGTCGCCCTTCACCACCAGGCACTGGAAGAAGCAGAAGCCGAAAGTGTCGTAGCCGGTCAGCCAGTACATGCTCTCCTGCGCGAACAAAAGCACGGCGTCGAGCTTCTTCTCGGCCATCTCGATCAGCAGCCGGTCGCGCCGCGCGTCGAATTCCGAACGTTCGAAATGCAGCGCCATTTACTCTTTCTCCAGAACGATTGCCGAAACCTGCCGCCCGTAATCCGCTTCCTTGCGGTGGGTGGTGCGGCGGTAGGAATAGAAAAGGTGTTCTTCGGCGTAAGTGCAGCGGCCGAGCCCGTCGGCGGTCACGCCGGCCTTGCGCAACCGATCGACCGTATATTGGTTGAGGTCGAACATCGAGTGGCCAGGGTTCTGCGACGATCTGAAGTAGAGTTGATTGCCGGGGTCGGCCTCGACGAAGCGAGCGACGAATTCCGGTCCCACCTCGTAATTGTCGGGTCCGATGGAAGGGCCGAGCACGGCGACGATGCGATCGCGGCGGGCGCCGAGCCCTTCCATCGCGGCTACGGTGTTTTCGAGCACGCCGGTGAGGGCGCCTTTCCAGCCGGCATGGGCCGCGCCGATGACGCGCGCCTCCGCGTCGGCGAACAGCACCGGTCCGCAATCGGCCGTCGAGGCGCCGACAGCGATGCCCGGCCGGTCGGTGACGATGGCGTCTGCCTTGGGGCGGGGGCCGGCAAAAGGCTCCCTGGCAATGACGACATCGGGAGAATGGACCTGGTGCGCGGTGAGGAGATGATCCGCCGGCACGCCCATCCAGTAGGCAACGCGGCGACGGTTCTCGGCAACCAGCGTCTGATCATCGCCGGAGCCCGTGCCGATGTTGAGGCCTTGATAGATGCCGCCGGAGACGCCGCCGATGCGGGTGAAATAGCCGTGGCGTATGCCTGGCGCCTTCGCAAGCAGCGGCGAGCGTACTGGATCGGGTCTGGTCTGATTCAGCATGGAAGGGTTTGTTGTCCGCGTGGGCGATTTCGTCAAGGTGGAGTTCGGTTGGGGATGTGAGGCTCGGGCAAGTGGCAGGGTCAGCTTGCACGGGTTGCCCGCCGATGTCAGCCAGTTTTCGCGGCTGGCAGGATCTTCATCACCTTGAACAACTCGCCCATCGCATCGGGGCCGGCAAGGCGCTTGACCGCCTCGGAAATCGCCTGACGCGCGACATCATCGGCCCGGGCGCCCAGCGCGCCGGCGCGCTCGAGCAAGCCCATGCCGAGCAGGAATTCGCTCTGCGTGGTCAGTTCCGCCTGGAGGCCGTGCTCCCGGACAGCTGCAGCCAACGCGGCGAAATCGACGTGAGCGGTAAGATCGGCCCCGCCGGGATTGGCCAGCACGTCTTCGTGATCGTGCCTGCGCACAGCCTGCAATGTGTCGCCGAAGCCCGGCTCAAGATGGCCGTAGTCGATGAACAGCCCGGCGCCGCCATGGCCGGCGATACGCTCGGCAATCGCTGCCATCAGCGCGGCGCGGGCCGGCGCCACCTCGACGATGGCGCCTTGCAGAGCATCGGCCGCGCCGGCCGGCAGCAGCGCCGGGTCGACGGAACCCGCGCCGGCGAAGAAATGAAGATTGTCTTGTTCGTCGAGCCCGACCATGCGCTCGCGCCAGCCGGCGCCGACATAGACGAACTGGCGGATCGGCACGGCGTCGAAGAGTTCATTGCCGACGATGAAGAGCGGCTGCTGCGGCAGCGTGTCGATGGTTTGGTGCCAGCTCAGGGCGGGGCTCTGGCCGGCGAGCGTCTCTTTCTGGATTTCGGCCAGGCGCGGACTGGTCTCGATCATGGCGAAGGAAGCCTTGGCGGCAAGCGCCGGATCGAGGCGGGACCAGGTGCGCAGCATGTCCTTCATCAGCGTGCCGCGACCGGGGCCGATTTCGGCGAAGGTGGCTGGCAGCGGACGCCCGCCGCCTTGCCAGGCCTGGTAGAGCCAGACGGCGACAAGCTCGCCGAACATCTGGCTGATCTCCGGCGCGGTGACGAAGTCGCCGGCGGCGCCGAAGGGCTCGCGCGTCGTATAATAGCCGTCCTCAGGGTCGAACAGGCAGAGCGCCATGTATTCGCTGACCGGGATCGGCCCCACCGCGCCGATCAGGCCGACGATGCGCTCCTTCAGCCTGGTCATGCCGGCTGCGTCTGCGTCGTCGGCTTTGCGGTGGCCATGGCCCAGATGCCGGCGAGCACCATCGGCGAGGACAGGACCATGCCCATGGTCAGCCAGTTGGTGCCGAGCAGATAACCGAGCTGCCGGTCAGGCTCGCGGAAGAACTCGACGAAGATGCGAGACAGGCCGTAGCCGCAGATGAAGGCGCCGCCGACGAAGCGCGGTGTCTTCAGCTTCAGCCGCGAGTGGGTGAGAAAGCGCAGCACCAGGAAGAGCACAAGACCTTCCAGCAGCGCCTCGTAGAGCTGGCTGGGATGCCGGGTGAACGGGCCGCCATTGGGGAATTCGATCGCCCAGGGCACGTCCGACGGACGGCCCCAGAGCTCCGAATTGATGAAATTGGCCACACGCACCAGCCCAAGGCCGACCGGCACGCCGGCCGAGACGACGTCAAACAGCGTCCAGGTATGAATGCCGCGCTTGAGCGAAAAGAGGGTCATGGCGAGGATCACGCCGAGCAGTCCGCCATGGAACGACATGCCGCCCTGCCAGACCGCCAAGGTGTCGAGCGGATGCGCGATATAGCGTGGAAGGTCGTAGAAGAGGACATAGCCGGTGCGCCCGCCGAGCACCACGCCGATCGCCGCCCAGACGATGAAATCGTCAAGATCCTCGGGCTTCATCGGCAGCTTGCCGTCCGGCCAAAGGCTGGCATTGCTGACCAGGCGCTTGGCGTACCACCAGGCGAACAGAATGCCGACGATGTAGCCGACGCCATACCAATGCACCGCCAGCGGCCCGATATGGACGATAACCGGGTCGATATTGGGGAAGGGCAGGGAGGCCAGCGGCAGCAGGAAATATTTGCTCAAACTGGGTCGCTCCGGTTGCGGTCGTCTATCGGGCGCGGACCATGCGGCAGGGTTTTGGCGGGGTCAAGGCACGCTTCGCTTGCAATCCGTGCCGCGCGCTACTACGTCAAAACAATCAAGCGAGGATTTGCCATGTCGACCGGAACGAACCGCATTCTCGATGAATTCGCCAAGCTGATGACCGATGCCGCGGGGGCAGCCCAAGGCGTCAGGCGCGAGATGGAGACGGCTTTCCGCAGCCAGGCCGAGCGCCTGCTCAACTCCATGGATGTGGTGAAACGCGAGGAGTTCGAGGCTGCGCGCGAGATGGCCGTCAAGGCAAGAGAAGACAACATCCAGCTTGCGGTGCGCGTCGAAGCGCTCGAGGCCAAGCTCGCCGAATTGACCGGGCAAGCCGCACCTGCGGCTGCGGCGAAGCCCAGATCAAAAAAATAATCGTAAACTTTTCCACAAAGCACGATCCGAAAAATCGCTTTGCCGTGAATCGCTTACCGGCATTGCATGAATCTTTTTGACAGCGCCTTTCCACATGCGAATGACGCAGTGCGAAAAATTGGGCTGTTCACGCGACTCCCGATCAATAGACTGAATTTGTTGCATGATTCGAAGCAGGGTCATGCGCCGGGCGGTGGGGTCCGGTTGGGGTCTTTGCGTTTGGAAAGTCCTGGCCGTCCGAGTTCTAGACAAGATTGTTCGTTGTGCGTGCCCTCTCTCGCGGAGCGTGTGGCGGCGCTCTCAGAACGACAGGAAGCATTCATGGAACTCCTCGAACTCGAATTCTCCCGCGAAATCCACCCGGTGGACGTCATCGAGCAGGTGGCCCACAACAATGACTGGTCCTTCGAACGCGCCGGCGACGACGAGATCTCGATTTCGGTAACAGGCAGCTGGACCGACTATCATGTCTCCTTCTCCTGGATGGAAGATTTCGAGGCGCTGCATCTGGCCTGCGCCTTCGACATCAAGGTGCCGGAAACGCGCGCGCTGGAGGTGATGCGGCTCCTTTCGCTGATCAACGAACAGATGCTGTTCGGCCATTTCGACCTGTGGGAGCAGGAGGGCGCGATCATGTTCCGGCAATCGCTGCTGCTCGCCGGCGGGGTCGAGCCGTCGAGCCAGCAGGTCGAGGTGCTTCTGTCATCGGCGTTAGAGGCCTGCGAATGCTATTTCCAGGCCTTCCAATTCGTCGTCTGGTCGGGTACGTCGGCCAAGGACGCGCTGTCCAGCGTGCTCTTTGAAACCCACGGAAGCGCCTGAGCGAAGCCAATACCGCCGATGAGTTCCAGCAGCGAGCGCAAGCCCGAGATCAGCTTTGCCGATTTCGATCGTGTCGACATCCGTGCCGGCACGATCGTCGAGGCTGAGCCCTTTCCGGAGGCGCGCAAGCCGGCATTCAAGCTGAAGATCGATTTCGGCCCGGCGCTGGGAGTGAAGAAGTCGTCGGCGCAGATCACCAAATATTATGCGCCGGAGACGCTGATCGGCCGGCAGGTCTTCGCGGTGGTCAATTTCCCGCCGCGCCAGATCGGCCCGTTCATGTCGGAAGTGCTGACGCTTGGCTTTCCGGACGAGGAGGGCGCCGTCGTGCTCGGCGCCATCGAGCGCAAAGTGCCGGACGGCGGGCGTCTATTCTAGAACCAGCCTGGGCCGGCCTGACGTCACCGCGTTCTGATCGGCGCGCTTGCGCGGCATTCCCAGCGCTTCTTCGACAACGTCGAGGAACATCTCGGCGCATGCCTTCCAACTGTAGCGCAGAGCGCGCTGGCGCGCCCCCGCGCGGTCAATGTGAAGCGCCTTGAGCGCCGCATCGCGCAAATCCCCGGATACGGCCCCACCGACGCCGTCGCCGACGATGTCGATCGGTCCGGTCACCGGATAGGCAGCCACCGGCGTGCCGCTGGCCAGAGCCTCGATGATGACGTTGCCGAAGGTGTCGGTGCGGCTCGGAAAGACGAAGACGTCGGCCGAAGCGTAGATTTCCGCCAGTTCGTCGTTCGGGCGATGGCCGAGGAAATGCGCGTTCGGATAGCGGGCGCTGAGCTTTGCCAGTTCCGGCCCTTCGCCGACCACCACCTTGCTGCCGGGGAGATCGAGATCGAGGAAGGCGGTCAGGTTCTTTTCGATCGCGACACGGCCGACGCAGAGGAAGATGGGGCGGGGAAAGCTGGTGTCCTTGCGTTTGTCCGGTCGGAAATGATCGGTGTCGACGCCGCGAGTCCAGGGCCTCAGCTTATCGAAGCCGCGCGAGGCAAGGTCGTCCGCCAACGATTGCGTGGCGACCAACGTGCCCTGCCCGGAATTGTGGAAGTCGCGCAGCCAGTTATAGGCCCACCTCTCCGGCACCGGCAGGCGGGCGCTGAGATATTCGGGAAAACGCGTGTGGTAGCTGGTGGTAAAGGGACGGCCGGCCTTGCGGCAGTAGCGGCGCGCCACGATGCCGAGCGGCCCTTCGGTGACAATGTGGATGTGGTCGGCCTTTCCCGCTTCGATCAGCCGCGCAACATGACCGGGGGTTGTCAAGGCGAGGCGAATGTCCGGATAGGTCGGCAGCGGCAAGGTGCGGAAGATGTTCGGCGTCAGAAAATCGAGCTGGACGTCGAAGGATTTCAGCGTTTCGGTAAGCCGCTCCAGCGTGTGAACCACGCCGTTGACCTGCGGTCGCCATGCATCGGTGACCATCAGGATTCGCATGGCGACCCTTCGCACAGATTCTTGGGCGCGCCGGCACGATGGCGGAACGGCAGCCAGGCTGCAGCTCGCGCTTCGCTCCAGCGCACCCGGGCGGGTGCGGGATCGAAGCGGGGCGGCATGGCCGAATCGATAAAAGTCGCGCGCTTCATGCGCGCTCTTGACCATGATCTCATGACGGAGGGATGAAGGCCGTCTTTGTCCGACTAAGCCGGCACCTTGATCACGGCTCGCAAACCGCCAAGCGGGCTGTCTTCCAGCATGATGTCGCCGCCATGAGTTCGGGCGATGTCGCGGGCGATCGACAGACCAAGGCCGGTGCCGCTGGCATCAAGATTGCGCGCTTCGTCGAGCCGCAGGAATGGCTTGAACACTTCCTCGCGCTTGTCCGGCGCGATGCCGGGACCGTCATCGTCGATGGTGACGGTCAGCGAGCCGCGCCCATGATTGGCATGGACCTCGACCGTCTTGGCATATCGGAAGGCATTGCCGATGACGTTGGACATCAGCCTGGCAAAGGCGTTCGGCCGCACATGCACGGTCGGATCGCCGGTCAGTGTCGTCGACAGCTTGCATTTGCGCAGTTGCGCTTCCTCGCCAAGCTTCTGGAAATAGGCATCGAGATCGAAGCGGCCGGTGTCTTCCGCCGCCTCGCCGCGGGCAAAGGAGAGATAGCCCTCCAGCATCGACTGCATGTCGTCGATGTCCTGGTTCAGCGCGGCCTTGGTCTCGGCCTTGCCGCCGGCCAGGGCCAGCTGCAGCTTGAAGCGGGTCAGAATGGTCCTGAGATCATGGCTGACGCCGGTCAGCATGGCGGTGCGCTGCTCGATCTGGCGCTCGATGCGCTCGCGCATCTGGATGAAGGCGAAGCCGGCGCGGCGCACTTCCTCCGCGCCGCGCGGACGGAAATCGCGCGGCATCGGCCGGCCCTTGCCGAAGCTCTCGGCGGCTTCGGCCAGGGTCAGGATCGGCCTTATTTGATTGCGCAGGAAGGGGATGGCGATCATCAAGAGCACCAGCGAGGTGCCGACCATCCAGATCAGGAAGATATGGGTGTTTGAGGCATAAGCCTGGCTGCGACGCACGAAGACGCGCAGCACCTTGCCTTCGAGCTGGACGCGGACCTCGACGACATTGGAGTTGCCGACCGTGTCGATCCAAAAGGGACGGTTGATCTGCCGGGTAATCTCCGACGACAGGGCCGTGTCGAGGATTGAGAAGAACGGCTTCGGCCCGGGGGCCGGCAGGGGATCGGGCGGCAGCAGATCCACTTTCAGCTGCATGCGGTCTTGGGCGATGCGGATGATGTTGGCGTAATCGGCGTCGTGGGGATAGGTCTCCATCATGTCGATGATGGCAGCGATGTCTGCGATCGTCGCCTGCGACAGGCGTTGGGTAACTGTCTGCCAGTGGCGCTCCATGAAGACGAAGGCAACGACCGACTGCAAAAGGATCATCGGCGCGATGACGATGATCAGGGAGCGGGCATAAAGCCGCTTCGGCATGTAGAGCGCGACCAGGCGCCAGAACCGGTTCCAGGCGCGCGGCATCGCCCTCAGCGTGCGCAAAGCGAGATCGCCGAGGCTCCCGGTCTTGGGCTTTTCCAGTTGCGTGGTCGCCATTCGCCCTTCCGCTCGTAGACGGCCATTCAGCCAAGGCCGTCTGCGAGCATGTTATTCCACGCTGAGCCGATACCCAATACCGCGCACGGTCTGCAGCCACACCGGATTTGACGGATCGCGCTCGATCTTGCGGCGCAGCCGGTTGATCTGGACATCGATGGTCCGCTCGCCGACATCCGATTCGTCGCCGACGAGCTCGTGCCGAGGTATGGTTTCGCCCGCCCGGGCGGCGAAGATCGCCAGGATTTCCTGCTCGCGGTCGGTCAGCTTCAGCGCCTCGCCGCCACGCTTCAGTTCGCGCTTGGCGATCTGGAACGTGTAGGGGCCGAAGACGAGCTGCTCGACTTTCGGCGTCGCCGCCGGGCCGCCGCGGCGCAGGATGTTGTTGATGCGCAGGATGAGCTCGCGCGGATCGAAGGGCTTCGGAAGATAGTCGTCGGCGCCGGCCTCGAGCCCGGTGATACGGCTGTCGGTTTCCGACAGCGCCGTAAGCATCAGGATCGGCACGTTCTTCTCGGCCCGCAGCGCCTTGGTGAGGTCGACGCCGGTTTCGCCGGGCATCATGACGTCAAGCACGAGCAGGTCGAAGTCCAGCCCCGCGAGCTTGCGCCGGGCCTCGCCCGAGTTGCCGGCGACGGTGACCCGAAAACCGTTCTCGGACAAATATTGCTTGAGCAGATTGCGAATGCGGGTGTCGTCGTCGACCACCAGCAGATGCGGCGCATCATCGCCGGGCGCTGCCGGATGATCAACCTTCTCAGTGGTCTCCATTTTGCTTCCCCGATGTTTGCGCAGGCACAATGTCGATCTGCGCTCTAAGTTCCGGATTGACCATCGCCTCGAGGAATCTCTCGATCGAGGCGCGCTCGGCGGTCCCGGAATCCTCCAATGCAGCACGGATGCGGCGCGACTGTGGCCGTGCCAGCGCCAGTGCCAGCGCGCGGCCTTTGGCAGTCGGATAGAGCTCGCGCTGCCGGCGGTCGCGCAACCCTTGCACCTGGACAATATGGTCCGTGTCGATCAGCTGCTTCAACACCCGCGCCAGGCTCTGCTTGGTGATCTTCAGCACATCGAGCAGCTCGGCTACCGTCAGTCCGGGCCTGCGGTTGACGAAATGCAGGACGCGGTGATGGGCACGGCCGAAGCCGTAATCGGCAAGGATCTGGTCGGGATCGGAGGTGAAGTCGCGATAAGCGAAGAAAAACAGCTCGATGATGGCAAAGTCGATGCCGTCCTCGTCGGTGATCGCCGTCCTGATCGGTTTTCCGGCTGCGGGGCTTCGTTCCGTCATCATTTCTCCATGCCAAGCGGGAATTACGTCAGTACTGTTGACGTAATTTCCCGCAAATGATAATTTTTGACAAGCTTTTCGGCGGATTGCGAACGAAAAGGCAAGCGGAAGCCGTTTTTCCGGAACTTCCTAAGTTTGCCAGGGATTGAATATCCGCCTACGCTTCCAGACACAGGCCGGCGGTTTCGGACCCAGTGGCGGGGCCGATACGAAAGGCCGTATGACACAACGATTGGCGGGCGGCCGCCCGCGGGAGGTTTCCATGGCATCCGTTCCCTTCGATCAACTGGACGGCTTCATCTGGATGAACGGGGAGTTCGTCAAATGGGGCGAGGCCAAGATCCACGTGCTGACCCATGGCCTGCACTATGCCAGCGCCGTCTTCGAGGGCGAGCGCGCCTATGGCGGCCAGATATTCAAGCTCACCGAGCACAATGAGCGCCTGCATGAATCGGCGCGCCTGCTCGGCTTCAAGATTCCCTACTCGGTCGGCGAGGTCGACGAGGCTTGCCGCAAGCTTCTGAAAAAGCAGGGTTTCAAGGACGCCTATGTGCGTCCGATCGCCTGGCGCGGCAGCGAGCAGATGGGTGTTTCGGCGCAGAACAACCGCATCAACTGCGCCATCGCCATCTGGCAGTGGCCGAGCTATTTCGACCCGGCGCAGAAGCTGAAGGGCATCCGTCTCGACGTCGCCGAATGGCGCCGGCCCGACCCGCGCACCGCGCCATCCAAGTCCAAGGCCGCCGGCCTCTACATGATCTGCACGCTTTCCAAGCACGCCGCCGAGGCCAAGGGCTATGCCGACGCCATGATGCTCGACTGGCGCGGCCAGGTGGCGGAAGCCACCGGCGCCAACATCTTCTTCGTCAAGGACGGCAAGATCCACACGCCGACGCCCGACTGCTTCCTCGACGGCATCACCCGCCGCACCGTTATCGGCCTGGCCAAGGACCGCGGCATCGAGGTGATCGAGCGCGCCATCATGCCCGAAGAGCTCGATGGCTTTGAGCAGTGCTTCCTTACCGGCACGGCCGCGGAAGTCACGCCGGTCTCGGAAATCGGCCCGTACCGATTCGAGGTCGGCGAGATCGCCAAGACGCTGATGAACGACTATTCTGCCGCGGTGCAGCCAAAGCACGCCATCGCCGCAGAATAGCGATAGTCACAGCCTTTTTGTGCAACGGGGCGGTTTCGGGCCGCCCCTTTTATTTAGGCGCCTGCGCAGCAATTCGGCGTCTCATGGGTGCGGGCGATCCGGCGACGGCAGCGGAGCAGCCGGTGGACTGGCAGGGCGATGGGCATACAAAGCATCATCGTCGGCGCCGGCGCCATCCTCACCGACATCATGCGCGCGGTCATGACCGTGATGAAGAATAGGCTTGGCAGAATTTCAGGCTTCCCATGGACGGCTATGGCCGCCCATTTCTTTTAGAGGGATCACCGGTGGACGCAGTCGGCTGTGCTCTCTACATCAGGGCAACACCTCGAAAGGAAAGCCATGGGTCAGCTCAATGCCGGCATCGTGCCGGTCACGCCCTTCCAGCAGAATTGCACCATTCTCTTCGACATGGACGACAAACAGGGTGTCGTCGTCGATCCCGGCGGCGACGTCGACAAGATTCTGGCGGTACTCAAGGACAACGCGATCACGGCGAAGGCGATCTGGATCACTCACGGCCATATCGATCATGCCGGCGGCGCGATGGATCTGAAGGATGCACTCAGCATCGACATCATCGGCCCGCACGAGGCCGATCGGCCGCTGCTTGCCAATCTCGAGAACCAGGCCAAGCGCTTCGGCCTTACCGATCCGGTGCGCAATTGCATTCCAGACCGTTTCGTCAGCGAAGGCGACACGGTCTCTTTCGGGGAGCATTCGTTCGAGGTGCTGCATTGTCCGGGGCACGCGCCGGGCCACGTCGTCTACTACAACCGCTCGGCCAAATTCGCCCATGTCGGCGACGTGCTGTTTCGCGGCTCTATCGGCCGCACCGATCTGCCAGGCGGCGATCACGCCGCGCTGATCACCTCGATCAAAGACAAGCTGCTGCCGCTCGGAGACGATATCGGCTTCATCTGCGGTCACGGTCCGGGCGGCCGCTTCGGCGAGGAGCGCCGGACGAATCCCTTCCTGGCCTGATCCTCTGCGCAAAGAAAAAAGCGCCGCTCGAGGGCGGCGCTTTTGCCTGGACTGGAAACCTAAGTCTTAGTTGGCAACACAGAAATGCTGTTCGCCATCGTTGCCGGTGAATGTGCCGGTACGCGAGTTGAAGGTGCGGTAGCGGTCGGAGCAATACTCGTACCATTCGCGGGTCCACGGCTCGGCATAGCGGTCGGCATAGACGACGCGCGGCTGTACATAGTAGCGGCGAACGGGGCGGTCGACATAATAGCCGTCATCATAGGCGGGATCGTAGTATCTCGGCCCAGGGTTGCTGAGAGCACTACCGATCAGGGCGCCCGCCGCCAGGCCGACAACGCCCGCGGCAAGGGCGTCGCCGCCATTGTGATGATGACGACGCCAGCGCCAATCATCAGCATTTGCCGCCGAGAAGGTGGCCAAAGTGGTCGCGGCGACGCCGGCGGTCACAATGGCGGTCTTGAGAATTCGGTTCATTTTCGGTCTCCTTCGCGCCGGCCCGCGTATTTCAGGGGATGCGGGTCGGCTTTAGCAGGGGTTAGTAGAAGACCGTGGCTGAACGGAGGCTGAACGGCACTGCGCGAACGATTTCGCGGCTCGACAAAATTCCGAGCTCTGCGGGAGCGCCCCGCCTGCTCAGTCTCCGTCGGATCTGTCTTGAGCCGGCTTAGCCGATAGACAGGTTGACGGCCTTCGGACCCTTGCCTCGCTTGTCGGGCTCGGTGTCGAATGTCACTTTCTGCCCATCCTCAAGACCGGGAAGGCCCGACGCCTGCACGGCCGAAATATGGACGAAGACGTCCTTCGCGCCATCGTCGGGCGTGATGAAGCCGAAGCCCTTGGCATGGTTGAAGAATTTGACGGTGCCGGTCTGCGGCATGGGAAGCTCCTTTGATCCCATCAAGTCAGTCTCGGGCCGGCAAACTGCCCGAGAGGAAATTTGTCCTTTATTTTAGCGCTATCGGCAAGAGAAAGTTTTCGCCTGCCAATACAACTATTTGCCGGACAAAAAAGGGCGCGACGGAACCGTCGCGCCCTCGAAAACTCAAGCTTCCTGCGAAGCCGATTCATGATCCTGCCGCGCCGTTCATCAGCGGAAGACAGGCAGCGTCGCCCGCTCAGGCGGCGCGGAGGTTGACCGCCTTCGGACCCTTGCCCATGCGGTCAGGCTCGACGTCGAAGGTGACCTTCTGGCCGTCGACGAGCGTACGCAGGCCGGAGGCCTCGATCGCGGAGATGTGGACGAACACGTCCTTGGCGCCGCCGTCAGGCGTGATGAAGCCGAAGCCTTTGGTGGCGTTGAAGAACTTTACGGTGCCGGTCTGGGCCATGGGGGAAACTCCTTCACCCGTATCAGTCTCGTGGGCTCGCCCGCTTCCTTGGGCTGATCCCGGTGTTGCTTCGGCAGTCATGCATTCGCGCATGGTCAAAGCCCCCGCCGAAAAACGGGGCCGTCAGAGATTCACACTATCGGGGAAAGGTCGTCCAAAACGTGCCGCTCTCCGGGTCGCAAATGCCCGAACACCAAATTTATTACACGGAAATGTGATGGTTGCAAGACAGCACCGCGGGCCGCCCTCGGCGCGCCCAACGCCAGGCCATCGATAGACCCGGCGCCATGACCGGTCATCGGCCAGTGAAAAGCCGGGCATGGGCCAGTGCGAGAAGCCGACCGGCGATAAATTTCGCCCGGGCAAAGCACAAGCCGGGGTTGCGTTCGATCCCAAAATGGCGAGGAATTGCGCGAGCTGGCGCGATCGCGCCTGAGCCAGATAGGAGAGGGACCTATGCGATTTCTTGCGGCAATCGTTTCGCGGCAGGGCCTTGTCGCCCTGCTACTGTCGGCATTGCTGGCGGCCTGTACCGTGGTCGTCGACGAAGGACCGCGTCCGCGTCCGCCGGGGCCGCATCCGCAGCTCTGCACGATGCAATACGAACCGGTGTGCGCAAGACGCGGCGGCGACCGCCAGACCTTCGCCAATGCCTGCCTGGCGGAGCGGGCAGGGTATCGCATCGTGCGTGACGGGCCTTGCCGGGATGGCGGCGGTGGCGGCGAGCAAACCTTCTGCACCCGCGAATACGCGCCGGTCTGCGCCAGACGCTACGGCGAGGTGCGCACTTTCCCGAATGCGTGCGAGGCCCGCGCGGCGGACTATCGCATCATCGGCGACGGGCCTTGCTAGCGGCATTGCGGGCAAGTCGCCGGAGCGCTGCCCACACACTTGCATCTGCCGCCCGCTTGGCTTAGGTCCGGCGGGCGGACAAACACGGCAGGTTTCCCATTAACAGAGATCAGAGAAGAGCGGCAAACGCGGGCGGCAAGCCAGGATCGGCGAGCCCCCTCGATCCCTATGTGCAACGGGCGCTGCAGCTGCACCAGGCAGGACGCCGGCAGGAGGCGGAGTCGCTTTACCGGCAGGTGCTGGGGCAGCAGCCTAATCATGCCGCCGCGCTGCATTTCCTCGGGCTCCTCCTGCACCAGACCGGTCGCAGCGAGGAAGGGCTGGACTTCATCGAGCAGTCGGTCACGCTGCAGCCCCAAAATGCCGATTTCCTCAACAACATGGGCACGGTGATGCGCGACCTCGGCCGCGTTGCCGCCGCCGTCGATTTCTTCCGTGGCGCAGTGGACATCCGCCCGGACCAACTCGCGGCACGCGACAATCTCGGCTCGTCGCTGAAGCAGCTCGGCCAGTTCGATGGCGCTGAGGAGATCTATCGCAGCACGATCGGCCGCAACCCGTTCCATGTCCGCGCCCGCATCGGCCTTGCCGAAACGCTGCAGGAAGCCGGGCGGCTCGACGAGGCGATTGCGCTCTTCCGCGAGTCGCTGTCGATCCGGCCCAAGGATGCCGAGCTGCTCTACGGACTGGGCGTCGCCCTGATGGAGAAGGGCAAGCTCGCCGAGGCCGCCGATCTTGCCCGCCAGGCGGTGGCGATCGCTCCGGCGATGGCGAAAGCCTGGCTTCTGCTGACCCAGGTCAAGCGCCAGACAGAGCGCGACGCCGAGCTTGCCGGCATGGAGGCCGAGCACGCCAAGGCGCCGCAGGACAGCCTTGCGCGCATGCAGCTTTCCTTCGGCCTCGGCAAGGCCAATGACGATCTGAAGGATTATGGCCGCGCCTTCGACTATTTCGCCGAGGGCAATGCGATCCGCCGCAAGGGCATCGACTACGACCCGGTGAGAACGCGCGACGAGTTCGAAGCGATGAAGTCGGCCTTCGACAAGGCCTTCTTCGAAAAGCACAGGCCGAGCGACATTTCCGACGACACGCCGATCTTCGTCGTCGGCATGCCGCGTTCCGGCACGACGCTGGTCGAGCAGATCATAGCCAGCCATCCGCAGGTCTTTGGCGCGGGCGAGCTCAGCATCCTGAAGTCGGTCGTCGGCAAGCAGTTTCCGATGAGCATGCCGGGCGGTTTTCCCTCAGGGATAGCCGACATGCCGGACAAGGCCTTTGCCGAGGCCGGGCAGGCCTATATCGACATGCTGCATGCCCGGTATCCGGGCTTCCGCCATGTCACCGACAAGATGCCGGGCAACTTCCTGCTGGTCGGCTTCCTGCACATGATGCTGCCGAAGGCGAAGATCGTGCATTGCGCGCGCGACGCCGCGGCCACGTGCCTGTCGATCTTCAAAGTGCATTTCCGCGGCGACAGCCATCGTTACGGCTACGATCTTGGCGAGCTCGCCGATTTCCATAACCTCTACACCGATATCATGGCGCATTGGCACAAAGTTCTGCCCGGCGTCGTCCACGACGTCCGCTACGAGGATTTCGTCGCCGATCAGGAAGGCCAGACGCGGGCGCTGATGGCGCATCTCGGCCTGCCTTGGGACGACAAGGTGCTGGCGTTCCACGAGACCGACCGGCCGGTGCGCACGGCGTCGGCCGCGCAGGTGCGCCAGCCGATGTATCAGGGCTCGGTCGACCTGTGGAAGCGTTATGGGGAGCGGCTGAAGCCGCTGCTCGTCAAGCTCCAGAACGGATAGGGCCGGGTTGGATGGTAGGCCGCTTGCTCTCAGCCATCGCAGGCCTGTGAGATTAGCCGCTGCCTCGCAACCTCGTCATTCCAGGGGGAAGCAGGAGCTCCGTTCCTGCTCCGCCCTGGATGAGGACCGAATCGGCTGTGCTCAAACCTCGATAAATGGCTGGAAGCCGCCGAAGATCATGCGCTTCCCGTCGAAGGGCATTGTCGACCAGTCCATCTTGAGACGTTCGTCGGCCATCACTTTCGCCATGACCGCGTCGCGGCTCTGCCTGGATTCGTAAACGACCCAGGCAAAGATGACGACTTCGTCGTCCTTCGCCTGCACGGCGCGCGGGAACGAGGTCAGTTCGCCATAGGGCACGTCGTCGCCGATGCATTCGACATAGGCGAGCGCGCCGTGCTCCTTCCAGACGGCGCCGGCATTCGCAGCCATTTTCTTGTAGTCATCAAGATTTGCCTTCGGCACGGCAAGCACGAAACCATCGACATAGGACATGGGTAAACTCCTTCGCTGAAAACGAGCGCCGGGCCGGCGGGGATACGACCCGGCGCGGGTGAGCGCGTCAGCCCTGGGATTGGCGGCCGACGCTTGCTCGCTGGGAAACCTATTTTACCGGCGCGTTCATCGCCCAGGCGACGCCGAAGGGATCCTTCACCTGGCCCCAGCGGTCGCCCCAGAACATTACCTGGAGGGGCGTGACGACTTCGCAGCCGGCGTCTACCGCGCGCTTCCACCAGGCATCGACGTCGTCACTACCGAGATGGAGTTGGAGCGTATAACCCTGCGCCGCCTGATGCGGATGGCCGTGCTCGGGATAGGCGTCGCCCAGCATGAGCGTCGAGCCGTTGACATAGAGATGGATATGCATGGTGCGGCCCTTGTCGTCCGGCGGATAGGCAAAGACTTCCTCGGCCCCGAAAGCCTTCTTGTAGAACTCGGCCGCCTTGATGGCGCCGTCGACCTGCAGATAGGGGGTCAATCCGCCAAGAACTTTGGCGCGGGGCGGGTTCTGGTCGGTCATTTCACGTGTTCCTCTTCACGGGTTGATTGGGCGTTGCGATCAAAAGACGGACGAGGCGACAGCAATCCTACACGGGCAGCGGAATTTTTTTTAGCGGGCCCGGGCCCGGACCGGCCGCGCAGCCGGTGAAGCCGATGACCGTCGCATGAACCCGTTGGTCGCTTTCAAATGACGTCGGTCGAGAAGGTGGCTGTGCAGCGGCCGTTTCGCGTGTCGAGAATTTCCGGAAAACCGATGTCCTTGCGCAGGTCGGCCGGCAGCGAAAGCAGAATGCGCTCGCTGCGGTAGCGGGCGCGCGCCGTCGCATATTGGCTGGCGATGCGGCTGATGGATGACAAGATGGACATGATAAACTCTCCCTGGTTGGTGCCGTCAGCACCGTGTCGGCATCCCAAGGACGAGGAATGCTGCGGCAATCCGACAGGTCACCGGAATTTTTCATGCGCGCCCGGAAAGCCGGCCCGTATAGGCCGGCCCCCCGTATAGGCCGGCCTTGTCGTGGCTATCAGCGCTCCGTCGCGGCCACCGAGCGGAAGAACCCTTCCGGACTGTCGACTTCGGTCAGCCGCCGCTTCTCGATCAGCCAGAACCGGTTGCCGATCGCGCGGATGAAGGAGCGGTCGTGCGAGGCGAGCAGGCAGCTTGCCTGATGCTTCAGCAACTCGTCCTCCAGCGCTTCCTGGCCGTCAATGTCGAGGTGATTGGTCGGCTCGTCGAGGAGGTAGAAATTGGGGTTGAGGAGCCGCAGCACCAGCAACATCAGCCTCGACCGCTGTCCGCCCGACAACGCGGCAATCCTTTTCTCCTGCATCTCGATGGCGACGCCGGCGCCGGCGAGAAGCGAGCGGGCGCGCTGCTCGCCGATCTCGAAGCGGCGCGAGACCATCGCCAGCGGGGTGGCGTCGGCGCCGATGCCGGACAGAGCCTGGTCGCTGTAGCCGAGCACGGTCGACGGCGTCACCTTGACGCTTTCTTCCGACCCCAGTTCGGCGATGGCGGCGCGGATCATCGCAATGAAGCGCGATTTGCCGACACCGTTGCGGCCGAGCAGCACGATGCGGTCGCCTTGGCAGATATGGCGCTTGCCGGTCCTGAACAGCAGCGTGCCGTCGGGCGTTTCGACCGCCGGGTCGTCGAGCGTGATCAGCACCTTGGCGTGGGTGCCACGGTTGGCCAATCGGATCGCGCCGGCCGAACGCTCGCGATGCGCTGCCACGGCTGCATCTTCCAGCCTTTCGGCCCGCTCCCTGAGCTGCTTGGTTTTGACCGTCAGCAGGTCGCTGCCGGAATTGATGCCGATGTTGTTGAGCTTGGCTGCCTGCCGGCGCAACTGCTGTGCGACCTTCATGTCGCGCTCGAACCGCCGCGCCGTCGAGGCGTCGACCTCGTCGAGCGCCTGCCGGGCGCGCGAATAGGGCAGCGAAAACACCGGCGATTCTTCCGGGCGCAGGAAGAGCGTGCGGTTGGTGGTGGCGTCGAGAAAGGCGCGGTCGTGGCTGGCGATGATCACCGGGACCTCGCGTGGCAGCGCGTTGAGCCAGGTTTCGAGCTGGCCGATCCTGGCGAGGTCGAGATGGTTGGTCGGCTCGTCGAGCAGAAGCACGTCCGGGTCGGTGACCCAGACGCGGGCGATCAGCGCCAGCCTTTGCCAGCCGCCGCTCAAGGCCCGCATCGGCCTGTCGCGCATGTCCTCAGGCACATCGAGCGAATCCAGCACCACGTCGACGCGCCAAAGCTCGCTGCCAAGCTGCCCAGGCGGCAAGACATCGGCAACCACCTGATGGAAGCTGCGGTCGAGCAACGCGCCGGGGACGGATTGCTCGACATGGCCGACGCGCAAGCCGCGCGTCCGGGTGATATCGCCGGTCGTGGCGTCCAACTCGCCGGCCAGGCATCTGAGCAGGGTGGATTTGCCACGGCCGTTGGCCGCGACGATGCCCAGCCGGTCGCCGGCACCGATGATGAGGTCGAGGTTGGAGAAGAGCGGCGCACTCATGGTGACGCCGAGGGATTTGAGGCTGATCAGGGCCATGTCGATTTCTCTGGTCTTGCCGGAGCCCGGCTCAATGCACTTTGACGGTGCGCCGGTAGGCCATCAGGCCGAGATCAGCGGCACCACGAAGGGCAGACCAAAAATCGAAGCGGGGGAAAATTCCCGGACCGTCCTGGTCAGCCCTGCAAGCAAGCTCGCAGGGCACAGACAGGGCCGCGCTGACGGTGGTGATCGATAGACACGCAGCCCTCCTTTCCAGATGTTCGAGTTGGGGAAACTGGTACACCTGGGGAGGGGGGCATGGCAAGGGGCGGCAGGTCAGAGCGGGGGCGCTGAAACTACCGATCTCCCCTCTTGTGGGCCCATTGTGGGCGAGATGTCCGGCAGGACAGAGCGCTGTCCCGCCGGCATGTTAACATATCAATCTCTTCAGAAAATCAATGCCCCGGCCGCCCAGTCTTGCTCGGCCGGCGCTTTTGACGGCGCTCATCGGCTGGGTCTTCGTAAGAGCCGATGCCAGAGCGCTGGCGGACGATGGGTTTATCGTCGCGTTCCTTCGCGCCCCCCTCTGTCCTGCCGGACATCTCCCCCACAAGGGGGGAGATTGGCCGTGGCTTCGTAGGCACCGTTCCTTCGACGGGTTTTTCGGTACGGCGCACCGTCATCTCGTCGAGCGAGTTCTTGCGGAACAGCGACCCGGTGCGATCGCCCGGGATGCCGAAGTCGGAGCCATGCGCTTCCTGCGCCGACTGCTTCTTGAACAGCGAACGCGAGACCGCGCCAGCGGGTGTTGCCATATCGGTGCCCGGTCCCATGTCGTCGATCGAGGGCTTGGCGAAAAGAGGCTTCTTCACCGGCACCGCGCCGTCCGCGCCCATCTCATCGAGATCCGGCTTGCGGAACAGGCCCTTGCCGTCGTCATCGACGGTGCGGTGCACCGCACGTCCCTTGTTGTGCCTGCCTTTCTCGCGGCCGGAAACCGGGCTTTCCATGTCGGCGTAGCGGGCGAGCGGATCGTCCGAGATGGACAGCTCCATTTCGCGCAGCCGCTTGATCTCGTCGCGGATGCGGGCGGCCTTCTCGAAGTCGAGATTGGCGGCGGCATCGCGCATCTGCTTGTCCAGCGCCTCGAGATGGGTTTTCAGATTGTTGCCGATCATGGCGCCGGCATCGTCGGTGAACTGCGAGATGTCGGCGCGCACGTGATCCTTCTCGTAGACGGAGTCGAGGATGTCGGCGATGCGCGACTTGACCGATTCCGGCGTGATGCCGTTGGCCGCGTTCCACTCCATCTGCTTCTCGCGGCGGCGGTTGGTCTCCGCCATCGCCCGTTCCATCGAGCCGGTGATCTGGTCGGCGTAGAGGATGACCTTGCCGTCGACGTTGCGGGCGGCGCGGCCGATGGTCTGGATCAGCGAGGTTTCCGAACGAAGGAAACCTTCCTTGTCGGCATCGAGGATGGCGACGAAGCCGCATTCGGGAATGTCGAGGCCTTCGCGGAGCAGGTTGATGCCGACCAGCACGTCGAAGGCGCCGAGGCGCAGGTCGCGCAGGATCTCGATGCGCTCCAGCGTGTCGATATCGGAGTGCATGTAGCGGACTCGAATGCCGTTCTCATGCAGATATTCGGTGAGGTCTTCGGCCATGCGCTTGGTGAGAACCGTGACCAGCGTACGGTAGCCCAGCCTGGTCGTCTCACGGATTTCGCCGACGACATCGTCGACCTGGCTCTTGGCGGGGCGCACCTCGACCGGCGGGTCGATCAGGCCGGTCGGGCGGATGACCTGCTCGGCGAAGACGCCGCCGGACTGGTCGAGCTCCCAGCCGCCCGGCGTCGCCGAGACGGCGATCGACAGCGGGCGCATGGCGTCCCATTCCTCGAAGCGCAGCGGCCGGTTGTCCATGCAGGAGGGCAGGCGGAAGCCATACTCGGCCAGCGTCGCCTTGCGGCGGAAGTCGCCGCGATACATGCCGCCGATCTGCGGCACTGTGACGTGGCTCTCGTCGATGAAGATCAGCGCATTGTCCGGCACATATTCGAACAGGGTCGGCGGCGGCTCGCCCGGCTGGCGACCGGTGAGATAGCGCGAATAATTCTCGATGCCGGCGCAGGAACCGGTCGCCTCGAGCATCTCGAGGTCGAAGCGCGTGCGCTGCTCGAGACGTTGCGCTTCAAGCAGACGGCCAGCCTTTTCAAGCTCTTGCAGGCGGTATTGCAGCTCTTCCTTGATCGACTTGATAGCCTGATTCAAGGTCGGCCGCGGCGTCACATAGTGCGAATTGGCGTAGATCTTGACGCTCTTCAGCTCGCCGGTCTTCTGGCCGGTCAGCGGATCGAACTCGGTGATCGCCTCGATCTCGTCGCCGAACATCGAGATGCGCCAGGCGCGGTCTTCGAGGTGGGCCGGAAAGATCTCGATCGTGTCGCCGCGCACGCGGAACGAGCCGCGCACGAAGTTGATGTCCTGGCGCTTGTATTGCTGGGCGACGAGGTCGGCGAGCAAGGCGCGCTGGTCGAGCCGGTCACCGACCTGCATCTGGAAGGTCATCGCCGTGTAGGTCTCGACCGAGCCGATACCGTAGATGCAGGAGACCGAAGCGACGATGATGACGTCATCACGCTCCAGCAGCGAGCGCGTCGCCGAGTGGCGCATGCGATCGATCTGCTCGTTGATCGAGGATTCCTTCTCGATATAGGTGTCGGTGCGCGGGACATAGGCTTCCGGCTGGTAGTAGTCGTAATAGGAGACGAAATACTCGACCGCGTTTTCGGGGAAGAATTTCTTGAACTCAGCGTAGAGTTGCGCGGCCAGCGTCTTGTTCGGCGCCAGGATCAGGGCAGGGCGCTGCGTCTCCTCGATCACCTTGGCCATGGTGAAGGTCTTGCCGGAGCCGGTCACGCCGAGCAGCACCTGGGTGCGGTCGCTTTGCTCGACACCCTCGACAAGGTCCTTGATGGCGGTCGGCTGGTCGCCGGCGGGCTCGAAATCCGACACCATCTTGATGGCGATGCCGCCTTCCGATTTTTCCGGCCGGGCAGGCCGGTGCGGCGTCCAAAGCTGGCCATCCTTGTGCAGCGGATTGCCGGATTCGATGAGTTTCGACAGTGCGGCGACGGTCGCGGTCACACCGCTCGAGGAAACCTGCTCGGCGTCCTCCAGGCTGATGTCGAGGCCGGCCACCGGGTTGAGGCCGGCGGCGGCGCGTTCTTTCGCCGATGCCGCGCCGCCCATCGAGGTGCCGCGCGCCGTCCGCCCGGGCGCAGCAGAGCGCTCGGGGACCTTCTTCGGCGCTTTAGCCTTCGGCTGCTTTTGCGCCTCGCGCTCGATCTGCCCGGCCCAATCGGAGATCGAGCCGGTGAGAGGCGCGCCGGAGAACTCGCTTTGCGGCGCTTCGGCGAAGCCGCCGCGCTCCAGGGGCTCGGCGGCGTCGAGGAATTCGGTCAGCGGACTGCGCCGTTTCGGCGCGCCCTCTTGCGCCGGCGAGGGCGTTTTCTTGTCGGTGCGTTTGGCCATGGCCCGAATATGGGAGGACTCGGCCGAAATGGAAAGAGCGGAGTGAAATGGCGGGTGCGCGCTGCCGAGCCTGCTGACAGAAGGCTGTCAGGAGGCATGTCGCACGCGCCGTTTCGTTTCAGTTGAACCACAGCGCGAATATCAGGAAGCCGGCGCCGCCGAACTCGCGCTGAATCTGATTGAAATCGTCGCTGGTGAGGATTTTTCCACTTTCGAGATAGGGCGCGATGGCCGGGCCGGTGATCGACAGGACGAGGTCGAAAGGTTTCGGCTCGTCGAAGAAGCGCTTCATGTTGATGCCTTTGCCGATGATGCGGAAATGCGGCAGCAGCACGCGGCCTTCAAGAAGGTCCTCTGCCATGGTCAGGGCGGCAAGCCATGCCTGCACTTGCGCCTCGCCGACCTCGAGGCCGGTGAGCGGGTTGACGCCCTTCTGCTGCGGTCCGGGCAGCCATTCGCGGTCATTGTCGGTTTCGGCGCGTATCGCTTTCCAGTCATCGCGCGAAAGCCGGATCATCTCCAGCAGGTGACTGCGCGCCGCCTTCCGGCGCTCCGGCTCGATCACCGGCCAGTTGACGAGATGCACCAGCGAGATGAAGTCGGCAAAGCGCCATTCCGAGGCGAAGATGCTGCCGCTCATGCCGCCATCCGGCGGGAGCAGCGCGTCCTGCAACGGCAGTTTCGCGTGCGGAAACAGCATGTGGAAAGAGCCGTCGAACATGGCTTTGAAATCATGCGCCAGCCAGAAATCGGCCTGCGCCATCAGGAACTCGGCGTAACCTTGCAGCCAGAAGCCGTCGGCGCGGTCGAAGCGGAAGGCAAGCGAAGGGGCGGCATCGCTTGCGTCGACGCCGCCGCGTGACAGCGAGGCCATGATCGCGGCGATGCTTTCGTCCGGCGCGATGTTGCCGTCCTCGTTGAGATCGATGCCGGCATGGGCGAGGTCGACCACCATGCCGATATCGGCGTCGGCGGGCACCGAGCCCAGCGTGGCGGCGGATTTCTCCAGACGGTCGCGGAAAGCGATCAGGATGGCGCGGAACTTTTCATAGGTCAGCGGCTCGGGACTGGGATTGTCCGGCACGGGCAGCCGCATCAGCGGCAGCATGAAGGATTGCGGGCTCTCGAAACCGTGCCGATGCAGACGGCTGGCCAGGATTTCCAGCGCGGTAAAGAATTCGCCGGCGCCGGCGGCATAGGCCGATGCCGGATCGCCCGGTGCCGCCGCCTCCAGTGCCGCCAAGGCAGTATTCCGATCCGCTACGGTCTTCGCCTCGAACAGGGCGGCCGGGTCGGGGCTAGCCGCTTTGGCGTAAGCAAACGGCAGGAGCAGCAAGAGTGTGAGTGCCAAAAGGCCCGACAGTCGCTTCACGATGGATCCTCCCGTCCCAATCCCGCCAGCCACAATATACGGATTTGCGGCGCTTCGCCTGCAGCTTTCTCCTGTCGCGTAGACGGTCTACACACGATGGCAAACGGTTGGGCATCGCGTGTCGAATTATCCGCTCTCCTACAAATTGTCGTGGCTGCCGCGTTTTCTGAAGCCGTCGCTTGGCGGCGACAGAAACGGTTTCGCGGCGCCGGCAGCGACGCTGATGGTGCCGGGGCCAACGCAAACTGTGCGGCTTGCCTTCATCGGCGACCTGTCGGCGGTCGCCAATCGCAGGGTGCCGGAATGCGACCCTGCGATCGCGGCGCTGCTCGCTTCGGCCGATCTCGTGGTCGGCAATTGCGAAAGCCCGATCGTCGAGCGGCCGAGCGCGGTGGCGGGCACGCGGCTTGGCACGCATCACGCGATGAGCGAACGCTTCCTGGCGGATTCGCTGGCAGCCGTCGGCATTGCCCGTGACAGTCTCGTGCTGTCGCTCGCCAACAATCATGTCCTCGACCAGGGCGTTGCCGGCTTCGACGAGACGGTCGCGGCGCTGAAGCGGCTCGGCATCCGCACCATCGGCACCGCGGCCGGCGGCCCGGTCCAACACCAGGCCGCCGGGTCGCTGACGATCGGCTTCGCCGCGTTCACGCTTTGGCGCAACGCTGACGAGGCCGAATTTCGGGCGCGGATTTCCATGGCGGGCGATCCGGCCGAATGGCCGCTCGGGATCCTCGCGGACGTCGACTTGCTCTGTGCGGTGCCGCATTGGGACTGGGAGTTCCGACATTTTCCGAGACCTGCGACGCGGGCACTGGCGCGACGGCTGGCGGGTCGCGGCGTCCGGCTGATTGCCGGCCACCACGCCCATGTCGTACAGCCGCTCGAGCGCATCGGCGATGCGCTCGTCGCCTACGGTCTTGGCGACTTCCTCGGCACGGCTTTTGCCAGGCAGCCATGGCCCGGCCGCATCGGTTCGATCCTGGTCGTCGACGTCCGCACGGACGCAGCCGCGCGAGGCAAGATTGCCGCTTACAAACTGCATTTCTTCATGCGCCTCGCCAAAGGCAGCCATGAGCGGCTGGTGCCGGTGGAGGCGCTGGAGGAGGGATTGTTGAAGCGGAAGGTTACCGAACGCCTAAGCGCGATCTTTTCCGGCTGACAGCCGACTTCTGACCCGGACCGACTGGCCGCGGCGAGCTTGCCGCAAAGGCAGCTGTAATGCCTTGGATGCAGTTCAGCAGTCGAAGCCGTATTGGGTGCGCATGTAATCCGCTTCTTCCTTGGACATTTTCTTGAACATCACGCAGACGGTGAAGCTGCCGACCTGATGGCCGTCCCTGGTGTATCCCCAGTCGGAGATATCGTCCTTGGAGAATTCGATGTTCTGGCCGAATACCACGTTGCGGACGAGTTTAGGCTCGCTCGCCAATATGCCGACAAAGCCGGTGGCGGTCCGCTTGAAGGGGATGACCCAGAAATGCTCCGTCGCATGTCCGTCGACCACCATGACCTTCAGCTTGAACCTGCCGGTTCCCGGCGGCGGCGCGTCGGACAAAGCCAGGAAGTCGTCCAGGCTGGATCGTGCCTTTGCAATCGCCGCCGCCATTTGGGCATCGTCCGGGGCTACCATCACCGTTTTGTCGTCACCCTGATCGGTGTCCTGCGCTCGAAGAGGCAAGGGCGCGAGTGCCAGTAACAAGCTTAGTGTGGCGCGAACGGCAAAGGTCATGAAGCCCCCCAACTCCAGGTAGGCGCTCATCTTCCCGCATCGTGCCGGCATTATCAATCAGGCACTGCATTGTTCCGACGCGCCAGCGGCGGCCTTCGTCTGCAGCGTTCCGGTACCCCTATGGTTTTTGCCGGGTGGTCAGTCTATCCGTCACGAGCGGATGGTAACGGGAACTGAAGCGCTCTCGGTCGTCAAAGAGTCGAAAGCGCCGAGCGCCGGAGAGGACAGGACATGCGAATGAAACTTGGTGCCACGGCGATGATCCCGGCGAGGATGCAGACGTGACCTTGCCCGGCGGTAAGAGGGCCAGGGTGCGGCTCGACCGCAACGACTTCGACACTTTCTCCGGCGGCAGGTTTTCCTTTGTTCATCCGAGCAGCATTTCCGTCACCAAGACGGATCTCAGCGAGAGCATCACCCAATACCTCGCTGCCTCGGCCCTCGGCACCGTCGTCGTGGTGCAGGAATACGGCAAGATGAATCCGGTGTCGCTCAATCAGCTGATGCTGCAAGAGATGACCAAGGAGTCGGTTCAGGCGGGCGGCACGCTGATACAGGAGCCGACGACCCGCAAGCTCGCCGACGGCAAGCAGTTGACCGGCATCAAAGCCACGGTGAAGACGCGTACCGACAAGGCCGATTTCGAGATCGTCGGCTTCGGTCTTGCCGATCAGGGGCTGCTGTTCATCACGCGCATCGGCGATCAGGACACCGCAACCGAGCAACCGATGATCGACAAATTCTGGCAGACGCTGAAGGTCAAACTGTAAGGCGCGCTGATATTCAAGTGCCTGGAATACCGGTTTCGTGCGCTTCCGGTGCTGGATTACAGCCCGCTCGGCACCAGTCCCGCCAGCCAGTTCGCCGATCGCTTTGCCATGTCCACCGTCGCGTTGGCCGCGCGGCCGAGATCGGTCTTGACCACGGCATAACCAGCCTTGGTGCGATAGAGCACGGCGCTGCCGCCGTCGACCGCGGCCTCGAAGGCAACAGGCCGCGCGGCTTCCGTCTCGCTGGCCGTCACCGTCGTGCCGACCGGGACGCTCGGCCGACGGCTGAGCTCGGGCGGCAATGGGGCAATGGGTTCGGCGACGCGGTTCGGCGGCCTCAGCTCCGGCCTTGACGCTTTGGCTGCGAGCTCCGAAGTCGATGCCGACCCTTTGGTGCGGCAGATGCCGGAAACCAGCGGATAATTGAAATTGCGCTGATGCAGCATCTGGCTCTTCATCGCCGCTTCGCAGTCGGCAATCGTCGCCCATTTGGCGGGAGTCTCGCCGATATACTCGCAGAGCTTGGCGTCGCAGTCGCAGCCGACAATGGTCATGGCGACAAGGGCGGTCTTGATCACGGTCTTGTCCCTTTGAACTTCGTTCCCAGGCGATCAATCGCCGGGGAACAAGGCGGGATTTGGCCGCGATTGTGAATTGAGAGTGTCGGCGCGTTGCTTGGCTTGCGACTGTGGCGGGGAAGCATCAGTGGCAGATGCTGGGGAGGTGCAGGACGCTGGGAAAAGGGCCGGTGAAAGGGGCAGCCCAAAAAACAGTCGGCGCTGGGATTGCTCCCAGCGCCTCCCTGTCAGATCAGGAACCGGTTACGGCAGCAACTTCCGTAAAGTCGTCGCGCCAGGCCGGCCTTGATTTTGACGGTCCTGCCAGTCGCCACCCGAAGGCAGCGTCCGTTCCAGACCACGCCGATCTCCACCCTTGCGGGCTTTGCCGGCGCACCATCGAAGGTTTCACCCGCCTTCATGGCAGCATCGGTCCGCCGTCGGCGTTCGCACGCTTTCCGCGGCACCCGTAGGTCTCGGCATCCGTCCCTCCAGCAGGCGAACCTGCTCTCGTTCTGGGCCGTACGGGCCTCAGGAAATCCGCCTTGCGCTTCTGCCTTTCGGCCGGGGCGTTCGGTAGCCGCCTGAGATGGGTTCAATGTATGCCGGGTAAGGAATTTGCGGAATAGACGCGGACCTGTGGATAGCGGGATTATCGGGGACCGATGCGACAAGTCTCGGAATTTGCGGGCCGAACGCCTTAGACAGCCTGTCCCCATTTTCCGCGGTCCTTTCGACGATGAGCCTTGCCCCGCCAGTCGGCCCGCGTTTGAATGCCGGCAAAGTGCTGTGGCGCTGCATCAGCCGAGTCGCCTTGCGCTTCCACGCAATATGCCTCGGGGGAGATCAGGTTGAAGGTCGGGGTGGTTCTCAATCCGATAGCGGGAGGGGGCAAGCTCAAGCGGCATTGGTCCGAAGCCGCCGCATCGCTCAAGAGGCATTTCGGCGATTTCGAGCTGCGCGAGACGCAGACCAGCGGCGACGCCGAGCGATTGGCAATCGACCTCGCGGCCAGCGGGTGCGATCTGGTGATCGCGGCCGGCGGCGACGGCACCGCCAGCGAGGTGGCGGACGGGCTGCTGCAGGCAGAGCATGAGACCGGCCGGACCAGCGCGCTCGGCCTTTTGCCCTGCGGCACCGGTATCGATTTCGCCAGAGGGCTCGGCCTGCCCGACGAAATCGAGGAAGCACTGGCGCGTATCGCCGGCGCCGGCGCGCGCAAGGTCGATGCCGGCCGCGTCTGCTACATCGACGACCACGGCGCGCTCGCCAGCCGTCACTTCATCAACATCGCCAGCCTCGGCCTCTCCGGCGCCACCGATCGCGCGGTCAATGCGGACAAGCGCAAGGGGAGGGTCTCGGCCAAAGCGCTTTTCTTCTGGCGCACAGTGCTGGAATTCATCCGCTATCGCTTCCAGGAGGTCAGGATCACCATAGACGACGGCGAGCCGGTCGAGGCGCGCATGGCGCTGGTGGCGGTAGCCAACGGGAGATTCTTCGGTGGCGGCATGATGATTGCGCCGGACGCCGATCTGTCCGACGGCCAGTTCGATGTCGTCATCCTGCGCGCCGCCGGCAAGCTTGGGCTGATCCGCGACATCCGTCTCCTCTATGGCGGGCGCCACCGCAACCATCCGGCGATCACCATCCTGCGCGGTCGCAAGGTGCTGGTCGAACCGCTAGGCGACGTTGAGAAGAACGGAGCGCTAGTCGACATAGACGGCGAGTCGCCAGGTCGGATTCCGGCAACTTTCGAGATATTGCCCGGCGCATTGACGCTCAGGTGTTGAATCACCTGCCTGAAGGTTTGATTCCGCCGGCGTGATTAGGCGATTGAAATAGCTGGCTAAAGTTTTGGCGGATTACAGTTCGAGCTTGGCCGGGAAGCCTGGCGCGCGAAGCTCCGTGCCGACCGCATCCTCCAGAAGCTTGACGATCTGGGTCGACCAGGCGCCACCGCCATACTTCTGCCTGCCGACCTCGAAAATCTGGTTGACGAGTGGTGCCAGTTGCAGCGGCACGCGAAAATCCATGGCCATGCACAACGCGAAACCGAGATCCTTCAAAGCCAGGTCCATGGTGAAGCCGATGTCGTAGGAGCCGTTCAGGATGAGCTGGCTTTCGGTCTCGTGGACGAAGCTGTTGCCGGAAGAGGCGACGATGGCGTGATAGGCCTGGGCGAGGTCGAGCCCGCCCTGGTTGGCGAGCATCAATGCCTCGCCGGCGGCGACCAGATGGATGAAGGCCAGCATGTTGGTGATGACCTTGATCACCGCCCCCGAGCCGACCGGTCCCATCAGGAACGATTTGGCGCACATTGCCTGGATCGCCGGCCGGTGGCGCTCGTAGAGCGCGGCGTCCCCTCCTACCAGCGCGGTGATCTTTCCTGCCGCCGCCAAGTGCACGCCGCCGGTGACCGGACATTCCAGCGTCTCGACACCTTTCGCCGAAGCAAGTGCGGCCAGCCGCAGGATCTCGTCGCGGCCATTGGTTGACATTTCGATCCAGGTGCCGCCGGCGGCCAGGCCGTCCAGCAATCCGTCAGAACCGGCGAGCACAGCTTCGCTCACTTTCGGCGAGGGCAGGCAGGTGATCGCATTGCCGGCGCGGGTCGCGGCATCCGCCGGGCTCGCCGCCGCCGTAGCGCCGAGCGCGACCAAACGCGCAACCGCCGCTGGGTCACGATCGAAAACGGCAACAGCGAAGCCGTGGCGCAGCAGGCTGGCGGCAAGGTTGCCGCCGAGATGACCAAGGCCGATGAAGGCGTAGGCGAGGCGTGCGGTCACGGCATCAGCGGCGTCTGCATCATCTGCAGATGCAGGTCCTTGCCGCTATAGGGATGCGCGTCGCAGACTTCCTCGTTGAGCTCGACACCGAGGCCTGGCTCCTTCGACGGGATGACGTTGCCGTCCTGCCATTCGATCTTCTTCCTGAGCAGCGTGGCGTGAAAACCGTCCCACTGCTTCAGCGATTCCAGGATGAGGAAGTTGGGCAGAGTCACCGCAAGCTGGATATTGGCGGCGCCGACGATCGGCCCGCAATAGCAATGCGGCGCCACCTGGATGTGGTAGGCCTCGGCCATGGCGGCGATCTTCTTGGTTTCGAGAATGCCGCCGGAGCGGCCGAGATCCGGCTGCAGGATGGTCGCGGCGCGGTTCTCGATGACGCGCGCGAATTCGAATTTTGTCGTCAGCCGCTCGCCGGTGGCGATAGGAATCGAGGTGCCGCGAGCGACCTGCGCCATCACCTCGGGCATGTCCGGCGGCACCGGCTCCTCGAACCACAGCGGATCGTAGGGCTCGATTGCACGGGCCATACGAAGCGCACCGGAGGCGGTGAACTGGCCATGGGTTCCGAACAGGATGTCCGCCCTGGTGCCTACCGCCTCGCGGATCGCCTTGATCATGCGCGCCGAGAGGTCGATGTCGATCAGGCGCGGCTGATGGCCGTCATAGGCCGTGTAAGGCCCGGCCGGGTCGAGCTTGACGGCGTTAAATCCCTGCTCGACATATTCCAGAGCGCAGGCCGCGGCCATGTCGGGATCGTTGTAGACGTTCTGGCCGCGGGCGTCTTCCGAATGGACGCTGCCGGTGTGCGGATAGAGATAGGTGTAGGAGCGCAGCGTCTCGTGCACCTGGCCGCCGAGCAGCTTGTAGGCCGGCTTGCCGGCCTCCTTGCCGATGATGTCCCAGCAGGCCATTTCGAGTGCCGAAAAGCAGCCCATCCCGGAAACGTCGGGACGCTGGGTGAAGCCAGAGGAATAGACGCGGCGGAAGAGGTTCTCGATATCGTGCGGATCGCGGCCGATGAGGTAGCGCTCGGCCATATCCTCGATCATCTTGGCAGTGACATGCGCCGAGAAGGTGGCGTTGTAGGCCTCGCCATAGCCGACCACGCCGCCATCGGTGGTGAGCTTGACGAAGATGAAATACTTGCCGCCGATGCCGGGCGGCGGGTTGCCGACAACCCAGGTCTTGACGTCGGTGACTTTCATTTCTGATCCTCCAGAGCCCGCTCGGCGCCTTTCCATCCGGTGAGGATTGCGGCGGCGTTGGTGTTGCCCGTGATGTTGTCGGGAAAGATCGATGCGTCGATCACACGCAAGCCCTCGAGCCCATGCACCCGAAGCCGGGGATCGACGACGGCGCGCGAAGCGTCCGGACCCATGCGACAGGTCGAGACGGGATGGTAGACGGTGCCCGAGCGCTTCCTGAAATCCTGAATCAGATCGGCATCGGAAGTAATTGACGGACCAGGCAAAACTTCTTCCTCGATGATCTCGGCCATTGCCGGCATCGAGGCGATCTTGCGCACGAACTTCACCGCCGCCAGCATCTCGTCGACATCGGCGTTGGTCGAATAGGCGTTCGCCGTGATCTTCGGATAGTCGCGCGGATCCTTCGAGCGGATCATGATCTCGCCGCGACTCGACGGCCGGCAATTGGAAAGTCCGATGGAGAAGCCCGGCCACGGATCGGGCGTCAGGATCGGGCGCTCGCCGCTCTTGGGGATGACGGTGGAGAAGGCCTGGAAATAGAGCTGCATGTTCGGCCGCGCCATCGACGGGTCGGTGCGGAAGAAGCCGCCGGCATTGTTCATCGACAACGACAGCGGACCGGAACGCAGCAGGATGTACTGCATGCCCACCAGCAGCTTGCCCCACCATGGCCGCAGGATCTGGTTCAGCGTCGGCAGCTTGCCCTTGAAGGTGTAGTTGATGCCGACATGGTCTTGCAGGTTGGCCCCGACATTGTCGTTGGCGTGGACGACCGGGATGCCGAGATCGCCGAGCAGCGCCGACGGGCCCACACCGGAGAGCTGCAGCAGTTGCGGCGAGTTGACCGAGCCGCCGGAGAGGATCACCTCGCGGCCCGCGCGGACCCTCTTGGTTTCGCCGTTTTGCTGGTACTCGACGCCGACGGCGCGCTTGCCCTCGAACAGGATTTTCGTCGCCAGCGCGTTGGTCTCGACGCGCACATTGTTGCGCTTCATCGCCGGGCGCAGGAACGCGCGGGCGGCGGACATGCGGCGGCCGTTCCTGGTGGTGATCTGGTAGACGCCGACGCCCTCCTGGGAGGCGCCGTTAAAATCCGGATTTAACGGCAGTCCGGCCTGCTGGGCGGCCGCCAGATAGCGCTTGGTCAGCGGATGCACCGCATCCGAGCAATCGGTGATGTGCAAGGGGCCGCCGACCCCGCGCCATTGGTCGGCGCCGGCCTCGTTGTCCTCCAACGCTTTGAAAGCGGGGAGCAGGTCGTCAAAGCTCCAGCCCGCATTGCCGGCGGCGGCCCAGGCATCGAAGTCCTCGCGCGCGCCGCGAATGAAGACCATGGCGTTGATCGAGCTCGAGCCGCCGAGCAGCTTGCCGCGCGGCCAGTGGTCGGCATTGTTGCCGAGGCCAGGATCGGGATCGGCCTTGTAGTTCCAGTTGACGGCCGGATCGAAGAAGGTCTTCCCGTAGCCGAGCGGCATCTGGACATAGAAACGGCGGTCGGTTCCGCCTGCCTCCAGCACCAGTACCGAAAAGCGGCCGGAAGCCGAGAGCCTTTCCGCGACCACCGAACCGGCCGAGCCGGAGCCGACAATAATGAAATCATAAGTCTGCATGATGCGCGGGCGGGCTCCGAGATCCGGCTTACCCTAGACATTGCCGGCTCACGTCGTCGCTGGGGCTTCCGGCATGGCTTGTGAAAAAAGCGACCGAGCCGCGACGCGTCCTTCGCCTTCAGCAAAGCTTGCGACATCGCGATGGCATTGGTACGGCTTCAGGAAGCAGCGGCTGGAGGATCCCTCATGGTGCACTACGCGGACGGAAAGCCGCTCGGCGACCTGACATTGAGGACGCTCGCCATGCCGTCGGATGCCAATGCCGCCGGCGACATATTTGGCGGCTGGGTGATGGCTCAGATGGACCTGGCCTGCGGGATCCGCGCGGCCGAACGGGCCAAGGGCCGTGTGGTGACGGCGGCGGTCAAGGAGATGTCCTTCGCCAAGCCGATGAAGATCGGCGACACGCTCTGCATCTACACCCATGTTGAACGCGTCGGCCGCACCTCGATGACGCTCAAGGTCGAGGCCTGGGCGCAGCGTTATCTCGCCGACCTGATGGAGAAGGTCACCCATGCCGATTTCGTCATGGTAGCGCTCGACGGCGACGGCAAGCCGAAGCCGATCCCAGCCGAAAGCTGACGGCGAACGATTCTCCGGCCAGGCAAATTTGTAACAACTCTTGCGCGGGACGTGCGTCCGGCGACATCCGATGGTTGCTTCCGCGCCCGAGGGTGCGTGCCGCTGGAGGAAAGACAATGCGTCAACATATGCTGAACGGCTGGCTCGTGGCAGCCCTTCTCGCACTTACCTGCTTGCTCGGCATAACTGCCTATGCAGAAGTGAAAAAAGAGCTCCCGCGCACCGCGTGGGTGCATGGTTTCGGGGCGGACCAGAGTCAGGGAGCGATGTGCGCAGTCTGCTCCTTGGCGCCCCGTGGCAGTACCACGTCAAAAGCCTGAGTGCTCCTCTCAGGCGCGACCAAAGCCGTCAGGGTCGGGCGGGCATCAAGGTTGATGTGCCCTCGAATACGACAAGTCAAAAAGACACAACTGCAGACTCCTTGCTCAGTCAGCAACGCTGCGGAGCGATGCTCGCAACACGTTGCGCTTCAAGGCCTTCAGGGATGCTCGCCATCGAATTTCGCGCGCGCCGCGCGTACTCGATTGGTATTCTTTCGTGCCCATTCGCCGAGCGCGCCAACCGGCACCAGCAACTCGTGGCCGAGCTCGGTCAGCTCGTAATCGACGCGCGGCGGAATGGTCGGGAAAACCTTGCGCGTGACAAAGCCGTCGCGCTCCAGACCGCGCAAGGTGATGGTCAGCATCTTTTGTGAGATGCCGCCGACGGCCGTGCGCAATTCATTGAAGCGCATCGGTCCGCCGCCCAGCTTGCCGACCACCAGAACGGTCCATTTGTCGCCGACCCGTTGCAGGATTTCCGATACGGCCCGGCAGTCCTCAGTGTTGTACGGGTGCCTCGGTAACAAAAATGTGCCTCCTTGCGCGCCACTTTGTCAGTATCACATATAGCGCCGGTATCCAAACGATACCGAAATTCCCCCGCAAGGAGAGCCCCCTTATGTCCAAACCCAAAATCGCCATTGTCGTCGGTTCGACGCGCGCCGCCCGCTTCGCCGACGTCCCGACGCAGTGGATCGCCAAGATTGCCAAGACGCATGCCGATATCGACGTCGAAGTCGTTGATTTGCGCGACTGGCCGCTGCCGTTCTTCGATGAGGTCGCATCCTCCGCCTGGGCGCCGTCGCAGAACGAGGTGGCGCAGCGCTGGCAGAAGAAGGTCGCCGAGTTCGACGGCTTCATCTTCACCGCGGCCGAATACAATCACGCGCCGACCGCCGTCTTGAAGAACGCCATCGATTACGCCGCCAATGAATGGAACAAGAAGCCGGCTGGTTTCGTCGGCTATGGCAGCGTCGGCGGCGCGCGCGCCGTCGAGCAGCTTCGCCTGATCGCCGTCGAGCTACAAATGGCGCCGGTCAAGTCGGCAGTGCACATCGCCTGGGGCGATTTCCTTGCGGTCCGCCAGGGCGACAAGAAGCTGGAAGAGATCGAACATCTGAACCAGGCGGCGGCGGCGCTCATCAATGACGTTGCCTGGTGGGCGAAGGTGCTGAAGGCGGCGCGCGCCGCCGACGCGATCGCCAGTGAAGCCCAGGCGGCTTAAGCCGCTTCATCCTCCCAAAATATCATCTACGGGCGGCGCTTGCGCCGCCCCTTTTATTTGCGGAAGCCTCGGTCGTTCGACAGAGGATCGCTCAAGGATTTCGCTCTGCTGCCGCTTTTATGTCAGGCATACTGGAGAAAGTCGGATTTCAATTGGGCATCCTTCGGGCGCAACCTTAGGCGTTCGCGTGAAGTTTGAAACGCCGATCGTCGTAGAAATCCAGATATCCCGAATGGACGGGATCCGCGAGACGGCGGGATTTCATGTAAGCCTGCGCCAGGACATGCGGACCGCCTTCAATGGGCTCAACCTCGATCGGGACGCGCAGGTTGCCGGGCTTGCCAACGGATTCGATCCGGTCAAGCCCGGCCAGGGCGCGGTCGTCGACCGCGTAGAGCTCGCCCCTGACGTGGAAGCCGAGACCCGGTTCATTGAACATCATCGGAGCGAAGCGAGGTCCGGCAATCAGCATCGGGAAACGCTCACGGGTCCTGCAGGCACCGATGCACGCGGCCCCGGACAAACCCGCCTTGTGAAGAGGAAACCCTCTCTTCAAGGTTCCGAACACGAAGAGGTTGACGAGCATTCTCCGGAACGCCGGCCGAAGCTGGAAGTTCATCCGTTTTCGCCATGTTCAGGGCAGGTGCAAATCCGCATGACTCAAGAATTCTCAATTATCCTGTCTGCGGACGAAGCCGCGAAAGCCGAGGCCGCCGCGGCGCTCTACCGCTATAACGTCGCCATCACAGGGACGGACGACCGCATTCCCATAGGCGCCGTATTGTGTGCTGGCTCGGGCAAAGCTTTGGGCGGCCTATGGGGAAGGACCGAACTCGGCCTTCTGTTCTTGGACATGTTTTTCGTGCCCGCGCATTTGCGCGGTCTGTCTTACGGGGGCCAGCTGCTCGCCGCCGTCGAAGAAGAGGCAAAGGCGCGGGGCTGCAGACGCGCCGTCGTGGAGACAAGCAGCTTTCAGGCGCCTGGATTCTACATCCGCCACGGTTATGTGGAGTTCGGCCGCGTTCCGTTCGGCTTCGATCGGCAGGCCCGCGTCTTTCTTCGCAAGGAACTGGCCTGAATGGACGTTGGGAAAACCCGGCAGATCCAGGCTCGCTATCGGCGCGCCATCGGACGGTGGCCGTCGGGCAGGCGGGTGGCGATCAGCTTGTCGATACGCCGGCCGTCGAGGTCGACCACCTCGAAGCGCCAGCCTTGCGCGTCCACGCATTCGCCGGTAGCGGGAAGGTGGTGCAGATGCGACAGCACATAGCCGGCCACCGTCTCGTAGTCGCGGTTCTCCGGCAAGTCGATGCCCAGCACCTCGGCCATCTCGTCAGCCTGCATGTAGCCGGCAAGCAGCCATGAGCCGTCCTCGCGTTTGACCGCGTTCTCTTCCTCGCCGGCGTCGAGGTCCGAGCGGAAGACGCCGGTGATCGCTTCCAGGATGTCGGCCGGCGTGACGATGCCTTCGAAATGGCCGTATTCGTCATGGACGAGCGCCATGGGCACGTCCGATTCCCGCAGCCTTTGCAGCACGTCGAGCGCGTCGGCCTGATCATGGACGATTGGCGCGGTGCGGACATGCTGGCGCGGATCCAACACTCTGCCGGCAAGAAGGGCGGCCAGCACGTCGCGCGTCTGGATGACCCCTATCATGGCATCGACATTGCCGTCGCCCGCAGGCAGGCGCGAATGCTGGCTCTCCATCAGAAGCCGCTTGATGGCCGCCTCGTCGGATTGCAGGTTGATCCAGTCGACCTCGGTGCGCGGCGTCATCACGGCGCGCACGGCGCGGTCGCCAAGGCGCATGACGCCGGCGATCATGCGGCGCTCGTCGGATTCGATGGTGCCGTGATGCTCGGCCTCGGCGACCAGCATCTTGATCTCCTCGTCCGTGACCTTCTCTTCCGCCTCGCCGGCCTGGCCGAGCAACCACAAAACCGCGCGGCCGGAAATGTCGAGCAGAAAGACGAGCGGCGCCGATACCTTGGCGAGAATGGTCATCGCCGGTGCGGCGCGGACTGCGACGCGCTCAGGATCCCTGAGCGCGATCTGCTTCGGCACGAGCTCGCCGACGATCAGCGAGGCGTAGGTGATGACCGCGACGACAATGCCGACGCCGATGGGGTCGGCGATGTTCTCGCGGATGCCGGTCGAGGCCAAGTATTGAGCCAGTCGCTCGCCGAGCGTGGCGCCGGAAAAGGCGCCGGAAAGGACGCCGACCAGAGTGATGCCGATCTGCACCGAGGACAGAAACTTGCCGGGATTGGAGCCGAGCGCCAGCGCGCGGCCGGCACCCCTGACATTGCGGTCGATCATCGCCTTGAGGCGGGCCGGCCGCGACGAGACGATAGCCAGCTCCGACATGGCCAAAAGGCCGTTCACCAGGATGAGGGCGGCCACAACGGCGATTTCGAGGTATAGCATGCGGCGTCAATAGCATTGCTGCGGTGCATTCGAAAATAGCGGGTTGGGCGTTTTTCGAATTGCGCGGTTTGCTGCTTCGAGAATACCGGATGCGCTAGGGCAATTGCTTCAACACGCCAACCACCGCCATACCGTCGGTGAAATAGGGATCGCCGCCGCCGTTCCTGCCGTTTTTCGTCGCGCCGATCCCCGGGATCTCGCTGGTCGATGTCAGCATGCCTGCGGTGCTGAGGTCGCCGATCAGAAGTTGCGCTCGGCGTCGATGTCCGGGCCGATATGATGGGTGATGGCACCGGTGTCGTGGCTCAGGCCGACGCCGCGGTCGAAGCTGGCGGCACCCAGCCAGAGCGGGCGGCCGTCGTCGCCGACGGTATTTGTCTGCCAGAAGCGGACGTGGTGGCGCCGGTCGGCGCTGTCGCCGACGGGCTTTTCGAAAACGAGGTCCTGGGCGCGGCCTTCAAACAGCAGGCGGCTGATCGGCGCATCGGGATAGGGTCGGGAGAACAAGACGCTCTCGCCGATGTCGATCACTGTCCTGAGCGTGACGGCGTCGGCCGTGTCCCAGCCGGCCACGGCAAAGGCGCGGACCATCTCCTTCTCGGTGCCGACAAGTCCGACATTGATCGGGTCGCCGGGAATGCCCTGCGGCGTGTGCGTCACCATCTCGAAGCGCTGCGTGCGGAAGCCGCGCTCCCGCCACGTCCAGAATTCCGGCGCGGCAAGGTAGGCAAAGCCAAGATAGAAAGCACAGAAAGCCACCAGCCAGATCGCCGCGCGTCGCCTAAGGCTTCGCTCACCCACGAGAGACCACTCCCAAGCCTGTGCCCGGCCCACTCTATGCGGTGTTGGGCCGGTTGGGCAGTAGGCCGAAGGTCAGCGGCAGGCGCGGTAGCCGTTCTTGCGATTCTTGACGTCGAAGTGAAAGTGGTTGCGGTGGTCGTAATTGTAGCCCGGGCCGAGGACCGTGTTGAAATATTGGCAGCCGTCGGCGCGAACATTGTTGAGGAAGCCGCGGGTGCGGAACGCAAACAGGCCAGGCTTGCGAACGTCGATGTCGTTGCCATTGTTGAGCTCGATGCTCATGACGTCGAGCGCATTGCCCTTGCCGTGCTCCGACAAGACGCCCTCGCCGGCGATCTTGCGGCACGAATAGCTCGAGCCCTGGTGGATCGCCCTGACGCCGGAGAAATAGCGCCAGCGGGCTGCCGGCACGAGCTCGTTCCTGGTCCAGGCGGCGAAGGTCGCGGCCATGTTGCAGGTCAGTGTCGCTGCCGGTTTCATCTCGACGCTGCCGATGGCTGAAACTTTCACCGGGAAGTCGATGCCGCACTGGCCTTCGTGGATAGGCTGGATGTCCTGGTAAACGACGCCAAGCCGTTTCAATTCATTGCGGCAGTCGATCTCGCCGGCCGGCATCTGCTCGGGCGCAGACAAGGGCTCATCCATGCGCGGATAGGCTGCCTGGGTCAGGTAGGGATCGGACGGAACAAGCCTCTGCATGCCGGAATATTGCGGAGCCTCGGGCATGGCGGAGGTCTGGCTGCCGACGTCGACGGCCGGCTGCAGCGAAAAGACATCGCCGGTGGTGCAGGCCGAGACCGCTGTGATTGCGAGCCCCGTTGTCATTCTGACGGCAACGGAGCGCGCACGAGTGCTTAGTCGCGCCAAGGCGAGGCTGGCGCCAAATATTGCGGCCATCGAAAGGCATCCTGTCCCCGGATGGCACAAGTCTAGTCGGCAAGAGTAAAGGAAAGATCAGCGCCGGCATTCACGCCTGGGGCCGAATTGCGGCATCTGTTCTTCGCACCCACTCATTGGCAGAACGTTCCGCCATTCCGTCTCGGTTCGAGGTCGAAGTGGAAGTGCAGCGCATGGTCCGGATCGCTGCCTGGGCCGAGCACCGTCTTGAACGGCCCGCAGGCGGCCTTGCGGATCGTGTTCAGGAAGTTTGCATCTTTTTCGGGCGGCACCGGGCCGACCTCGATCGTCCTGCCGTCGGAGAGTGTGAAGGACGCAATGTCCAGCGCATTGCCGAAGGCGTGCTCCGAAAGCTTTCCACCACCGTTGCGCTGGCGGCAAACAAAGGCGGAGGCCTGGCCGATCGATTTGAGATCGGCGCCAAATTCGGCCTTCGCGGCGGGTTGGATGACTTCGACGGCAAATCGTGCCGCAGCCTCCGCCATTTGGCAGTTGAGTTCGGCTCCGGCGCCGATACTGATCGATTTTCCTAATGTTTTCATGACGATGGGATAGGGAATGGAGCAGCCGATCTCGGCGTCGTGCTCGGCCTTGTGCTCCTCGAATTCGACGCCGAGCGTCTTGAGGCGCTCACGGCAGGCAACCTCCTCCGCCGGCATCTTGTCGGCTGGCAGCTCAGCGGAGCGCGGATCGGGCAGTATTTTGTTGTCGTGGGTATCAGCCGGCTTTTCAGGTGGCTTCGGTGCGGCAGCGGGCGGCTTCGGTTCCGCGATGTCGGGTCGTTGCGTCGGAATCGGCACCGCAGACGGCGCCTCAGGTTCGCCTTCCGTGTCGGTTGACGGCTCGGTGGCCGAAGGCTCGGGATGCTGCCGCTTTCCCTCACGAGACTTTTCCTGATTGATCGGGTCAGATGCGTCAGCGTCCTTTGGACCGGCAGCCTTCTGCTCTTCCAGCGTTGCGGTGCCGGCCTTTTGCGCTTCCGCGGGCCGTGGTTCTGGCACCAGAGCATCGGCGGGCAAGATCGGCTGGTCCTGCGTTTGCTGTTGCGCCAGCTTTGGCGCGACTTGCTGCTTGCCGCGCGGTCTCACGCGGTGCTTGCTCCTCGGCCGCAGTGGTTGATCCGCCCGCTGCGTCAACGGCTGCTCCATGCGCGGTGTCAGCGGCTGCCTGTGACGATGCTTGGCATCGGCCGGCGTGACCAGCAAAATCCCCGCCGCCAAAGGCAGCGCCAGTCTGCAAAATCCGTAAAAGCTCAGCCTCGCCATCGGCCGGAAACGGGCCCGGCATCGCAAGGTTGCCTTGGACGCTGCGGCGCTGCGATCAAAATCGGTTACCGGTTCGTTACGCGCCGATCGCCTCCAGGCCTTCCTCCAGCCAATCGGCGAGCTGCGGCAGTCCGAGCAGGTACTTTGCGGTGCGCTTGTTGGCGCGCTCGCGCGCGGCCGCCACCGCGTCGACCCATTCGGAAGCTTCGTAGTCGCCGCGGCCCACCCAGGCCAACGCTACGAGCTCGGCCGCTTCATCGACATTGAGGTCGTTGATAAGCTCGCGGAATTCCTCCTCGGTGAGGTCTTCCGATGCCTCCTCGACAAGGCCGTCGTGATGATGATTGTCGTGCCTGTCGCCATCGAACTCGACCTCGTGCTCGGCGCCGTCGTCGTAGTCCTCGTTGACGGCTGCGCTCAGCGCCTTGGCCTTCAGGATGAACAGGCGCACGGTATCCGGGTCGATGGAAAGCTCCCATTCCTTCTCGAGGCGCTGCTGCACTGGCCTTTCTCCTCGTCGTGCGCTCGACTGATGATAGCGGATTTGCGGCCCGCGTCACATCCGTTCGCAGAGGCGATGCGCTGCCTGACCTCCAAATAGTTTGGCTTTTGACAGGTTTTCGGGATGAAACCGCATCGAAGCGGCGTTAATCTGCCGTTGTCACGCTCAAGGAGGCTCCGATGCGCAGACGTTTGCTTGTTCAGGTCTTGGCTGCTGCCGTTAGCCTGCCGCTGTTCGCGGCGCCTGCATTCACCGCCGGCGAGGGCGGTGGCGGTGGCAGCCAGACTACCACTCAATGCAAGAAGGGTCAGGTCTGGGACAAGAAAAAGAAGAAATGCGTCGTGCCGCAGTACGGCATGCTGGATGACGACAGCATCTACGAGGCAGGCCACGATCTGGCGATGGCCGGGCGCTACGACGAGGCGATCTCGGTGCTGACGCTCGCCGCCAACAAGCAGGATCCGCGCATTCTCAACTATCTCGGCTATTCGCATCGCCATTCCGGCCGTGTCACGGTCGGCCTCGGCTATTACGAGGAAGCGCTGCGCATCGACCCCGACTACACGCTGGTGCGCGAATATCTCGGCGAGGCCCATCTGCAAATCGGCGATCTTGCCGGCGCGCAGGAGCAGCTCAAGGAAATCGAGAAGCGGACCGGCAAAGGCTCGCGCGAATACGGCATGTTGTCAGAACAGATCGAGCGTTTCCTGAGGAGCTGATTCTTCTCAGATGCTTTTCGAGGCCGGCTGCGAGCAATCGCAGCCGGTTTTTTGCTGCCGGCATTGCGGATTTAGCGCCGGATGGCCTTGCGAAAGCGGTGGTGATTTTACTGAACTTCATTTTTGAGCGTGAAAATCGCGCGGAGATCGCTATATTCAGGGAAATTGTGGTGAAACGGTTCCGTTAGCCCGAGGCTGCCGGACCGTTTTCTTTTTGTACCCAACGACAAGGCTATTCCCGAAAAGCGGGGGTAGTGGCAGGAAAGGTCAGGCATCATGATCAAGGTCCCGATGACAGGCGAGGGGTTCGCGTCATTGAAGGAAGAACTGCGCTGGCGCCAGCAGGAAGAGCGTCCACGCATCATCGAGGCGATCTCCGAAGCGCGCTCGCATGGCGACCTGTCCGAAAATGCCGAGTACCACGCGGCTAAAGAGTCGCAGAGCCACAATGAGGGCCGTATCAACGAGCTCGAGGACTTGATCGCGCGCGCCGAGGTGATCGATGTCTCGAAGCTCAGCGGCGACAAGGTGAAGTTCGGCGCCACGGTCGTGCTGGTCGACGAGGACACCGAGGAAAAGAAGACCTATCAAATCGTCGGCGACCAGGAAGCGGACGTGAAGTCCGGCCGTATCTCGATCTCCTCGCCGATCGCGCGCGCGTTGATCGGCAAAGAAGTCGGCGATGCCATCGAGGTCAACGCCCCGGGCGGCGCACGGGGTTACGAGATCGTCCAGGTGCAATTTATTTGAGGCCTAGACTGGCGTTTCCGATCTGAGCGCCAGCAGCCGCTCCGCTTCAGCCATCACTTCAGCCGGCGTAACTTTGCCGCCGGCGGGCGCCAGCAGTGTCGATGAATAGGGCCCGCGCGGGCCGGTCAGGCCGGGCTCCGTCGCCAGGAATATGGCGACGGTCGGCAGGCCGAAAGCGCTGGCGAGATGGGTGAGGCCGGTGTCGGCGCCGATGACGAGCGTCGACCGGCCGAGGATCGCGGTGACATCCGCTAGCAGCGATTTCGGAACCAGCACCGTTTCCGGCACGGCGCCGGCGATCGCCTCGGCAACACGCTTCTCCGCTTCGTTCGACCAGGTGACGATCGGTGTAAATTGCTGCGACACCAATCGGCGCGCAGTCTCGACCCAGTCTTCGACCGGCCATTTCTTGTCTTCGCGGCTGGTGCCGTGCAGCAGGAAAGCCGTTTTACCTTCGACGCCGGAAAGTCCGCCTGCCGGCGGCACTATGCCGGAGCTGAGCGTCGAGAGGTCCGCCTGATACCCCAGCGCCAGGCCGAACAGGCGTCTGGTGCGCTCGATGGCGTGCAACTCGCGCGGCACGGCGTATTTGCGCTCGTAAAGCAGCGTCGCCGAGGGCTCGCGGGCGCTGGAGCGGTCGAAGCCGGCGATCGGCGCGCCGGATTGCTTGGCGACCACGGCCGATTTCAACAGCCCCTGTGCATCGATAACCAGGTCATAGCGGCGCGAGCGAAGCGCACGTCGCAGGCCGGCCATCTCGCGCCATGTGCCGCCGTCGAACGGCTTCTTGCGCCAGCGCCGGAGCGCCACCTTGTGGATGGTTCCGATCGCCGGATGCAAGGCGACGACGGCGGCAAAGGCCTCTTCCACGCACCAGTCGAAGCTTATGTCCGGGCGATTGCGGAGCGCGTCCTCGACGGCCGGGAAGGTGTGGATGACATCGCCCATCGATGATGTCTTGACGATGAGAACCCTCATGCGGTCGCAGGAATTTCAAGCAACCGGTCGGCGGCGGCGGCGACCCGCGCGACATCGAGCGTCTTAAGGCAGTTGAGATGGCCGAGCGGGCAGACCTTGCTGTGGCAGGGCGAGCAGGAGAGGTGCAGCCAGATCAGTTCCGAACGATCGGTCAGCGGCGGCGTGTTTTCGGGCGAGGTCGAGCCATAGACGGCGACGATTGGCGTGTCGACGGCGGCGGCCACATGCATAAGCCCGCTGTCGTTCGAGACGGCTAGCTTCGCCGCGGCGATCAGGTCGATGGCATCCTCCAGCTTCGTCCTGCCGGCAAGGTCGACGGCGCCCGGCGCAAGCCTCGCGATCTCGCCGGTAACCTCAGCGTCGTTCTTCGAGCCGAGCAAGGCGACGCCCAGGCCTTTTGCCATCATCCCGCGGGCTAGCTCGGCATAGTATTCGCTCGGCCAGCGCTTTGCCGGGCCGAACTCGGCGCCCGGCAACAGGGCGACGAATTCTTTTGCGCTGAGCCCGAACCGCGTCAGCAGATCGGCCTGATTGGTGAGATCGACGGTGAGCTTCGGCGGGCGAAAAGTGCCGCCGCGCGCCAGGCCGAAATAGGCCCGTGCCGTGCGCCGCTTCACCGCATCGGGCAGCGGGACGATGTCGGTCAGCAGGCCGTAGCGCATTTCCCTCAGATGGCCGACGCGGCGCGGAATTCGGGCGAAGAACGGGATCAGCGCCGATTTCCAGCTCCCCGGCAGCACATAGGCCATGTCGTAGCGGCCGCGCAGCAGGCGGCCGAAGCGCCTGCGGCTGCGGAATTCGAGCGTGCCGGGCATCAGTGGAAAGTCGATCTGGGAGCGTATTTCGGGCATGCGCTTGACCAGGGGCGCTGCCCAAGCCGGCGCGAGCACGTCGATCGCGGCATTCGGATGCTTTTCCTTCAGCGCCGCGAACAGGCACTGGGCCATGACCATGTCACCCACCCAGCGTGGGCCGATCACGAGGATCGTTGGGCTTTCAGCCATTGGACATAGTCTCTGACGCCGGTTTCGACGGTGCGGAATTGGCCATTGTAGCCGGCCGTGCGTAAGCGGGACATATCCGCCTCGGTAAAACTCTGGTAGCTGCCCTTCAGGTGTTCGGGGAAGGGAATGAACTCGATCTCACCCTTGCCGAGCGTGTCGATTACCGTCTCGGCGATGGCGCGGAACGGCTGGGCGCGGCCGGTGCCGCAGTTGAAGATGCCGCTTGAGCCCCGCTTCCATAGCCACAGATTGACGTCGGCGACGTCGCCGACATGGATGAAGTCGCGGCTCTGTTCGCCGGGGCCGAACCCGCCATAGGCGCCGAACAGCTTCGGGTTCTGGCCCTGCTCGACCTGGTTGAACAAATGGAAGGCGACCGAGGCCATGGCGCCCTTATGCGCCTCGCGCGGCCCGTAGACGTTGAAATAGCGCAGGCCGGCCACCTGCGAGTGATCGGTGTCGAAGACATTGCGGCGGACATAGTCGTCGAACAGCTTCTTCGAATAGGCGTAGACGTTGAGTGGCCGTTCGAATTCGGGCTCTTCGCGAAACTCGCTGCCGCCGCCATAGACCGAAGCCGAGGAGGCATAGAGGAAGGGCACCCGCAGCGCCAGGCAGGCGTGCAGCAGGCGCTTCGAATAAGCGTAGTTCACGTCCATCATGAACTTGCCGTTCCATTCGGTGGTGGTCGAGCAGGCGCCCTGATGGAAGACGGCGTCGATGCGGCCCAGCCCGCCATCCTCGAGCCGGGCCGGAAGCTCGTCCTTGTCGAGATAATCGGCAATGCGGAGATCGGCCAGATTGGCGATCTTGTGGCCGTCGGTCAGATCGTCGACGACCAAGATATCGTCATGGCCTTCGGCATTCAGCGCGGCGACGATGTTGGAGCCGATCATGCCGGCGCCGCCCGTGACGATGATCATCCTGGTGAGCCTTGTTTCGTTGCCGATTCCGGCCCTTATAGGTGAGGCGCGAGCGAGTGTCGATAAAAGGTCGCCGGCTGTGGAGCATCGGCTACGACGAATGTAGGGATGGATCGGCAGAACGGCTCGCGAGATAAGCTCTGGCGCGCCGAACGGTACGTCTTCGATCGAAGCAAGCTATGGTGCCATTGAGGGCTGTGGCATGAGCCGTCGGTGTGCGTTCTTGCCGTTGGTATCAGCCATGACATCCGATTTAAAGCCAGGCCTTCACCACGTTCAAACCCTGCGGGTCGACGACTCCCTGACGGTTCCGGCCATGACAACGGCCTTTGCGGGTTTCGGCGACATGCCACCGGTTTTCGCCACCGCCTTCATGGTCGGCTTCATCGAATGGGCATGCGTCGAGGCATTGCGTCCGTTCCTGAGCAGCCATGAGAGAACCGTCGGCACGCATGTCGACGTCAGCCATGTCGCCGCGACGCCCGTCGGCATGACCGTCACCGCCGATGTCGAGCTTGTCGCGGTGCAGGGGCGAAAGCTGCGCTTCAAGGTATCGTGCAGCCACGAGAATGGATTGATCGGCGAAGGTTTCCACGAGCGCGCGGTCATCGACCATGACAAGTTCATGGCGCGTGTTCTTGCCAAATCAGGGCAGACCGGTTCGTCGCCACAGTGAGGCCGCAAAGCTCCCGCTTCAGTCGGCTCCTATCGTGAGGGATCAAGATGCCGTCGACCGAACTGCTTATCGCCTTTTTCGTCACCACGGCTATCTTCGCCTACATTCCCGGACCGGCCATGCTCTATGCCGCCGCGCAGACCATGGCGCGCGGGCGTTGGTCGGGGCTGACGGCGGCGCTCGGCATCCATCTCGGCGGCTATGTCCATGTCCTTGCCGCCGCAACCGGACTGTCGGTGTTGTTCCACGCCGTGCCGCCGCTTTACATGGCGGTCAAACTTGTCGGCGCGCTGTACCTGATCTGGCTCGGTGTTTCGCTGTTCCGCGCCAAGATCCAGGGAAACGGAACGCTTCCTGCCATCGAGCGAAAATCGGTGCGTCGCGCCTTTTTCGAAAGCATCACGGTCGAGGTGCTCAATCCCAAGACAGCAATCTTCTTCATGGCATTCCTGCCGCAGTTCATCGATGCCTCGGCGACCTTGCCGGTTTGGCTGCAGTTCGTGGTGCTGGGAACCGTCGTCAACCTGATGTTCTCGTCGGCCGACATCGTTTGCGTCTTTCTCGCCGGCGCCATGATTGCGCGCCTGCGGCGCTCCGGTCGCGCGCAGCGCCTTATGCAACGCGCAGGTGGCGCCGTGCTTGTCGGTCTCGGCGTCCATGTCGCCTTGCAGAAGAGCTGATCCGTCCGGCGCCTTGGCCGTGCGCATACGGCCGCCGTTGCGCTGGCCCCGATTGCGGTATATCGGCATCGCGAAGAATGAAGAGCGCCGGTTTTCCGGCGCTGCAACCCCGATCAAGAACCGTCGTTTTCGGCGCGTGCCAGTGAGATGATCAAGCACCATCTGCCTTCCCCGGAGCCCTTGCATCGCACCATCGCCCACTTCGGCGAGGTCACGGTGCTGGTGGTCGGCGATTTCATCCTCGATCGTTTCGTCAACGGCGTCATCGAGCGGATCTCGCCTGAAGCGCCGATCCCGGTGCTGCATGGGCGGGGCGAGGTGGTGGCCCTGGGCGGCGCCGGCAATGTCGTTTCCAACATCGTTTCACTGGGCGGCGCCGCGATCCCGGTGTCCGTCATCGGCGCCGACCAGGCCGGCGACAATCTCATGCGCATGCTCGGCGATCTTGGCGCCGATACGGACGGCCTTGCACAGCGGCAGGACCGCATGACCTCGTCGAAGAGCCGCTTCAGCGCGCTTAACCAGCAGGTGCTGCGTTTCGACGAGGAGGAAATCAAACCGTTGTCCAGTGGCGAGCGGACGACGCTTGTCGAGCATTTCCAGGCTGCCCTTGCGCGTGCCGATATCGTCATCCTGTCCGACTACGGCAAGGGCATCCTGCTCGACGGCGTGGCGGCCGAACTGATCGCGATCTGCCGCGATGCCGGAAAACCGGTGCTGATCGACCCGAAGGGCCGCGACTATGCGCGCTATGCCGGGGCGACGGCGGTCACGCCCAACCGCAAGGAACTCGGCGAGGCGGTCGGACGCCCGGTCTTCGGCGATGACGAGATCGTCGCTGCGGCACGCGACCTGATTGCCGCGCATGACTTCGAGTTCATCGTCGCGACGCGCAGCGAAAAGGGCATGAGCGTGGTCACCGCGGAGGATGCCCGCCATATCTCCACGCAGGCGCGCGAAGTGTTCGACGTCTCCGGCGCCGGCGACACGGTCATCGCCACCTTCGCGCTGTCGCTCGCCGCGGGCGCCGACCGGGTGCAGGCTGCTACAATCGCCAATGCCGCCGGCGGCGTGGTCGTTGGCAAGCGCGGCACGGCGCGGCTGACAGTGGAGGAGCTTTCCGGCGCGCTGTTCCGCTCGCATGGACCGGTCGCCCACAAGGACGCCATTCTCGACGCCAATGCGGCGGCCAGGATGGTGGCGGCCTGGAAAGAGGAGGGGCTGTCGGTTGGCTTCACCAATGGCTGCTTCGACATTCTGCATGCCGGCCATGTCAGCCTGCTGCACGCCGCGCGCAGCCGATGCGACCGGCTGGTGCTCGGCTTGAACAGCGACGCCTCGGTGCGCCGGCTGAAAGGGCCCGGACGTCCGGTCAACGACCAGCACGACCGCGCCTGCGTGCTCGCGGCGCTCGCCTCGGTCGATGCCGTTGTCGTCTTCGAGGAAGACACGCCGCTCAAGCTGATCGAGGCGCTTCTGCCCGACATCCTGGTCAAGGGCGCGGATTACACGATCGAGACCGTGGTCGGCGCCGACGTGGTGCAGAACGCGGGCGGGCGTGTGGTGCTGGTCGACCTCGTCGCCGGCAAGAGCACCACCAAAACCATCGGCAAGCTGCGCGCCGGCGGCGCGAATTGAGGGTTTCATGTCCGAGCTGAACGACTATCTGGTCCGCTCCGCGGCGGCGATCTCGGCAATGGTCGAGCGCGATCTCACCGGCGAGATGGAGCGCGCGGTGAGCGCGGTCGTGAAGGCGCTGTCACACGGCAAGGCGCTGCTGATCTGCGGCAATGGCGGCTCGGCGAGCGACGCCATCCACATCGCCGGCGAACTGGTCGGCCGGTTCCTTAAAGAGCGCAAGGCCTACAATGTCATCGCGCTGCCGGCCAATGCGGCGGTGCTGACCGCCTGGGGCAACGACTACGGCTTCGACACCGTCTTCTCACGCCAGGTCGAGGCGCATGGGTCGGAAGGCGCGGTATTGCTCGCCATCTCCACCAGCGGCAATTCGCCGAGCATCCTTGCCGCCGCCGAGCAGGCGCGGGCCATGGGCATGACGGTGATCAGCCTCACCGGCGACACCGGCGGCAAGCTCAAGCCGCTCACGGACATCTTGCTCAACGTGCCGTCGACCTTGACGCCGATCATCCAGCAGGGGCATCTCTGCCTCTATCACCACCTGTGCGAGGCGGTCGAAGCGCGTCTCAGCAATGGCTGACCGCGAAGGGGATTTTCCGCTCGTCGAGCCCGGCCTGTGGATCGAGCGGATTGGCGCCAAGGCGTTTCCGGCTGGCCTGCCGGCACTGTTTCTAGACCGTGACGGCACCATCAATATCGATACCGGCTATCCTGACGATCCGGACGCCATGGTGCTGCGCGACGGTATCGCGCCTGCCATAGAAGCCGCGAATCGGCGCGGCATTCCGGTCATCCTCATCACTAATCAGTCCGGTATCGCGCGCGGCTATTTTGGCTGGGATGCCTTCGCCCGGGTCAATCAGCGGGTTCTCGACCTGCTTGCCGAGAAGAACGCAGCCGTCGACATGGTGCTGGCCTGCGCCTACCACGAAGCCGGTTCGGGGCCGCTGGCGATCGCCGATCATCCGATGCGCAAGCCCAATCCGGGCATGCTGGTCCAGGCCGCGCGTCAACTCGGCCTCGATCTCAAGCGATCGCTGATCGTCGGCGACAAGCCGGCCGACATGGAAGCAGGCCAGCGCGCCGGCCTCACACGCGGCTGGCTTGTCGATGGTGAAGCCATGGCGATGGGCGGGCTTTCGGTTTTGCCCCTGCGCGGGGCGCAGGACCTGGAGAGCCTGCTGACCGCGATACAATCGCGCTGATCGCGGATTGATTCAAAATTGAACGCCAAGCCGCTGTTTTTCCAGCGGCTTCATCGGAAGCCGGCGCATTAAGCCGGAAAGGCGACCAGCCCCTCATCCTTGACCCGGCGGATGGTCAGCGCGGTGCGCACCGTGTCGACATTGGGCGCCGAGGCGAGCTCCTCGATGACGAAGGTCTGGAAGGTGCCAAGGTCGCTTGCCACGCAATGCAGCAGGAAATCGGACTCGCCCGACACCATCCAGGCATCGCGAACGAGCGGCCAGCCCCTCGTCCGCTCGGCAAAAGCCTTGAGCTCGGCGTCGGCCTGATGGTGCAGGCCGATCAGGCAGAAGGCGACGACATCCATGCCGAGCGCCGGCGCATTGAGGAGCGCACGGTAACCGCGGATGATGCCGGCCTCTTCCAGTCGCCTGACGCGGCGCAGGCAAGGCGGCGCCGAGATGCCGACGCGGCCGGACAACTCGACATTGGTCATACGACCGTCACTCTGCAGCTCTCGCAGGATCTTCCAGTCGATGGCGTCGAGATCGGCTTTGAGCGGCATGATCGGCTTTCGCGCAAGAATCTTTCGCGATTTTGTAATTTGGTTTCGCGCACGAGGCCACCCCTTTGCGATGATTTTTCTGCAACTGGCTGCGATATGGCCCTGTATACCGCTATGAAGCTTTCCGGGGACGAAGGCCAAGCTGCCTTGCTGGCTTGGCGGGCAGCACTTACATTACCGGCAACAAAACCACGGCCCTCGCGCCGCAGGGGACTTTTTCATGAACACCAAACACGCGCCCGTTCTCATCATCGGCTCCGGGCCGGCCGGCTACACCGCGGCGATCTATGCCGCCCGCGCCATGCTGAAGCCGATGCTTGTCGCCGGCCTGCAGCAGGGCGGTCAGTTGATGATCACCACCGACGTCGAAAACTATCCGGGCTTCGCCGATCCGATCCAGGGCCCCTGGCTGATGGAGCAGATGCTCAAGCAGGCCGAAAATGTCGGCACCGAGATCGTCAACGACATCATCACCGAGGTCGACCTCAATGTGCGGCCGTTTCGCGCCACCGGCGATTCCGGCACCGTCTACACCGCCGACGCTTTGATCATCGCCACCGGCGCGCAAGCCAAGTGGCTGGGTATCCCGTCCGAGCAGACGTTCATGGGCTTCGGCGTCTCGGCCTGCGCCACCTGCGACGGCTTCTTCTATCGCGGCAAGGATGTCGCCGTGGTCGGCGGCGGCAATTCGGCGGTGGAGGAGGCGCTCTACCTCGCCAACCTCGCCAGGAGCGTCACCGTCATTCACCGCCGCAACGATTTCCGCGCCGAGCGTATCCTGCGCGAGCGGCTGTTCAAGAAGGACAATGTCCGCATCATCTGGGATACCGTCGTCGACGAGATCACCGGGCAGCCGGGCAAGGCACCGCTGCCGCCTTCGGTCGACGGCTTGAAGCTGCGCAATGTGGTGACGGGCGAAGTGTCGCGGCTGCAGGTCGATGGCGTCTTTGTCGCGATCGGCCATGCGCCGGCGGTCGAGCTTTTCATCGGCAAGCTGAAGCAGAAGCCGAACGGCTATCTGTGGACGGCGCCCGATTCGACCCGTACCGACGTTCCCGGCGTTTTCGCCGCCGGCGACGTCACCGACGATGTCTACCGGCAAGCGGTTACAGCTGCCGGGCTCGGTTGCATGGCCGCGCTCGAGGCGGAGAAATATCTGGCGGGGATCGAGGTTCACCGCGAAGCGGCGGAATAATCGATCGGCTGAAAAAAGCCGTTTAAAAGCCTGATTTTTCATTCAGACGCCAAGGGCAACACGAGGGGAATCATGGCGCTGGACTGGGACAAGCTACGCGTGTTTCACGCTGCGGCGGAGGCTGGGTCGTTTACCCATGCCGCCGAAACGCTGCATCTGTCGCAGTCGGCGATCTCGCGGCAGGTCAGCGCACTGGAGCATGACGTCGGCGTGGCGCTGTTCCATCGCCACGCGCGTGGCCTCGTGTTGACCGAGCAGGGCGAGATGCTGTTCCGCACGGCACATGACGTGCTGATGAAGCTGGAGACGATCAAGTCGCGGCTGACCGAGACCAAGGATCGCCCGTCCGGCGTGCTGAGGGTCACAACAACGGTGGGGCTCGGGGCCGGCTGGCTGACCGAGCGCGTGCAGGAATTCATCGAGCTCTACCCCGAGATCAGCCTGCAGCTCATCCTCGCCAACGAGGAACTCGACCTCACCATGCGTCAGGCCGATTGCGCCATCCGCCTACGCCAGCCGCAGCAGCCGGATCTTATCCAGCGCCGGCTGTTCACGGTGCATTTCCACCTTTATGCGTCGCCTTCCTATGTGGCGAAGTTCGGCAAGCCCGCCTCGATCGCCGAGCTCAGGAACCACCGGATCGTCACCTTCGGCGTGCCGGTGCCCTCGCATCTGTCGGAGCTGAACTGGCTGGAGACGGTCGGCGATTTCGAGGGCGGGCAAAGGGTGCCGACGCTGCAGATCAACGACATCCTGTCTATCAAGCGCGCGGTCCAGGGCGGCGCCGGCATCGCCATGCTGCCCGACTACGTCATCAACAAGGACTCGAACCTCGTCCAGTTGCTGCCCGAAACCGAGGTGCCGTCCTTCGACACCTATTTCGCCTATCCCGACGCGATGAAGAACCAGGCGAAGCTGCACGTGTTCCGCGATTTCATCATCGCCAAGGCGCGCAGTTGGTCCTACTAGCAGGACCTGCCGATATTCGGGTGGTGCCGGCCTGACCTGGCCCACGACAGGGACTTAAGCGCGCCATGGCGTGGGGCAGCCAGCCGGAGACAGCGCGCCCGGGGCGGAGACAAAGAACAAGGCGCTGCCGGCAATTGCCGAAAAAGTTCGCATCGGGCTCTCCTGCCGCAGAAATAAACGCGACCAGCCCAAGTTCGCATCATTGTGAATTTAGCGTATTTCGGCACCGGAATCTGACCCGGTTTGCATATCAGCGATCGCTTTCAGTCCGGAACGGCTCTGGATTCGGCGATTTTTTCTGGTCCTATCGGTTCTCGCGACGGATTAGACCACAGCCTACCTCTTTTTGCATGCGTGTGTTGCAAAATAGATGCTTGTTTCTTGAGCATGATGAGCACATATATAGTTCATCTCCAGGGCGCGTTCTCCTCCCATTAGCGCCCTCGAGTGTTCCCCTCTGGAGGTTAGCCCTAATCGGCACTTCCAATCAAACTCAGCCGGATCTTTATTGATCCGGCTTTTTTGTTGCGCCGAAGTCACGCCGACACCAGAAATGCGTGCGCGCGGCCCGCGTAACAGTGACATGTAACATCGGGTAACATGTCGCAGACGCACTCTATCGATTAGGTAGATCATAGGACGCGGTTGGGCGGTCCGGGAGATGGGGGCATCACTCGGACAGGCCGGGCTCAGGCAGCTACCGCGTCCGATCCATTTCCTGATGCGGCGGACCTGCCGTTGCCTCCCAAGGAAGACAGTCCGCAATAAGAACGGCGCCCGGACGATCCGGGCGCCGTTTTCGCGTCTTCAACAAGATCCGATCAGGCGGCCTTGCCGTTGGCGTTCATCGCCTCGTCGGCGAGGCGCCCGGTCAGCTCGGCCATATGGTCGAAGACGGCCTTGTAGCTGGCGACGCCTGCCGTCGCCGAGCGCAGCTCGATGATCAGGTCGCCGATCTCGGCCTGGGGCATGGTCGCTTCGACCACGTCCCAGCCCGGCCAGCCGGGCCGCGCGTCATAGCCAAGGATCTGGCCGCGCCGCTGCGGGATCAAAGCGATAATCCTCGAGGTCGCATCTGAAGGCGTGACGATCTCGACCTTCATGATCGGTTCCAGCAGAACCGGCGAACAGGCCGCCATGCCTTCCTTCATCGCCAGCTTGGCCGCCATCTGGAAGGCCATGTCGGACGAGTCGACGGCATGATAGGAGCCGTCCGAAAGGTTGACGGCGACATCGACCACCGGGAAGCCGAGCGGACCGGATTTCAGATAGTCGCGGATGCCGGTCTCCACCGACTGGATGTAGGTTTTTGGCACGACGCCGCCGGTGATGGTGTCGGTGAACTGGAAACCCGTGCCGCGCGGCAGCGGCTTGATCTCGATCACCACGTCGCCGAACTGGCCGTGGCCGCCCGACTGTTTCTTGTGGCGGCCGCGCTGCTGCGCGGATTTGCGGATCGTCTCGCGATAGGGCACCGCCGGCGAATGGCCATCGATCGGGATCTGGTTCTTGCCCTCCAGCCGCTCGCGCACGACGCGCAGGTGCATTTCGCCATGGCCCGACAATACGGTCTCCGCGGAATCCTGGTTGTGGTGCAGGCTGAGCGAGGGGTCTTCCTCGGCTAACCTCTGGATCGCTGCCGACATCTTGACCTCGTCCTTGCGCTCCTTGGGGCGCAGAGCGAATGCGAACACCGGTTGCGGGGGCTCCAGGGCGATCAGCGGCTTGATGCCGCCCTTGGCCGAACTCAGCGTTTGGCCGGTCCTGACATTGTCGAGCTTGCCGAGCGCGACGGTATCGCCAGCCTTGGCCGACGGCAGCTTCAACTGGTCTTTGCCAAGCATCTTGTAGATGCCGGAGACCTTCGTCGTGTCGCCGCTGGAGAGGAAGAGTTCGGCCGCGTCGGCCACCTGGCCGGAAAGCACACGCGAAATAGACAGTTTGCCGCCATGCGCGGTGTGGATGGTCTTCATCACCTGCACGACCGTCTGGCTGCCATCAGGCGCGCCAAGGCGCTTGCGCGTCGCCTCGACGTCAGGCGCGTCGTGGCGGATAGCTTTCAACAGGCGCAGCACACCGTTGCCCTTCTCGGCGGTACCGATCAGCACCGGCGTCACCGAGCCGGCGCGCAGGTCAGCGGCAAGGTCATCGAAGATCGCGTCCTTCGGCGGCTCGATCTCCTCCAGCAACTGCTCCATCAGCTGGTCGTCATGGTCGGCCAGCGTCTCCAGCATCGAGAACCGTGCCTCGAGCTCGCGCGCCTTGTCGTCGTCCGGAATCTCGGCGACCTGGCTTTCGGCATATTCGCGGTAGACATAGGCGCGCTCCAAGGCCAGATCGATCGAGCCGATGACGACACCATCCTTGCGCAATGGAATCTGGCGCAGCAGCAGCGGCGCCGAACTGGCCGGCTGCAGCATCTTTAGCGTCTCGCGCACGCCGGCGACCGCCTTGTCCACCTTGTTGAGGAACAGGATGCGCGGCACGCCGAGATCGTCGAGCTTGCGCATGATGAGCTGAAGCGCGGGTATCTTCTTTTCGTCCGCTTCGGCCACGACCACGGCGACATCGCAGGCGGCAAGCACCGGCTCCGCCTCGAAGGCGAACTCGATGGAACCGGGGCAATCGACGAAGGTGAACTGCTCGCCCATGAATTCCGTCGTGGCAAAGGTCGCCTCGACGCTCATGGCGTGGGCGCGGGCTTCTGGCGAATGATCGGAAACCGTGTTGCCCGATGAGACGGGATTCTGGCGGGGAATGGCGCCCGTGCGGGCGAGGATAGCTTCGAGAAGTGTCGTCTTACCGCTTGCGAAGGGACCGACTATGGCGATGCATTTCGGTCCCGTGCGTCGTCCTCCGGCGCGATTACCCATGGCTGACCTCCACTCAGGCGTTTCCCTGGGAGCGGCGGCCGGCCTGTTCAGCCGTCGCGGGCGGGGTTGTTGCTCACCACCTGCCAAGGCCATCGTCACACGGGTTCGCGGAGAGGGCAAGGAAAATAGGAAATGCGCCGGCTTTGGTTTTGTGCTCGGTTTCGAACAGCCCGGTGGCTCAAGCGCTCAAAGGCGATTGCGTCGGTCGCCATATAGCAAGAAACTGACCTCCCGCTGCGGCGACGGTCCCTAACGATTTGAGAGTTTCTACGATGAAGATCATTGCGTGCGGCAGCGTGCCGACGATCATCGCGCCTGAAAAGTATTTCACCGGCAAGGTGCTGCAGACGCCGATCATCGAGAAGGAGGCGCCGGCGCGGCTGAGGGCAACCCTGGTCAGTTTCGAACCGGGCGCCCGCACGCATTGGCACACGCACCCGCTCGGCCAGACGCTCTACGTCACGGCCGGCGCCGGGCTTGCGCAAACGTGGGGCGGGCCGATCGAGGTGATCAGGGCCGGCGACGTCATCTCCTTCGCGCCGGGCGAAAAGCACTGGCACGGCGCCGGGCCGAAGACCACGATGACGCATGTCGCCATGCAGGAAGCGCTGGACGGCGTCCATGCCGAGTGGCTCGAGGCGGTCTCCGACGAACAGTATGGCGGCTGATTGCCGTCCAACAAAAAACCCGGCGCGAAGCCGGGTTTTTGTGGATTGCGGCGTTGCCGATCAGGTCAGCGACGCAGTGAAGCGCTGGATGCGGGTGCAGGCTTCCTCCAGCAGCGCCTCCGATGTTGCGTAGGAGATGCGGAAGTTCGGGCCGAGGCCGAAGGCCGATCCGAACACAACGGCAACGCCTTCGGCGTCGAGCAGCTCCGAGCAGAAGGCTTCGTCATTGTCGATGACCTTGCCGGCCTTCGTCTTCTTGCCGATCAGCTCAGCGCAGGACGGATAGACGTAGAAGGCGCCTTCCGGCGATGGGCACGAGATGCCGCGCGCCTGGTTGAGCATCGACACGACGAGGTCGCGCCGGCCCTGGAAGATCGCCTTGTTCTTGGCGATGAAGTCCTGCGGGCCGTTGAGCGCCTCGACGGACGCCCATTGCGCGATGGTGCAGGCGCCGGAAGTCTGCTGGCCCTGGATCATGTCCATTGCCTTGATCAGCGGCACCGGGCCGGCGGCGTAGCCGATACGCCAGCCGGTCATGGCATAGGCCTTCGACACGCCGTTCATGGTCAGCGTGCGCTCGTAGAGGCTCGGTTCGACCTCGGCGATGGTCTTGAAGAAGAAGTCGCCATAGGTCAGGTGCTCATACATGTCGTCGGTCAGCGTCCAGACATGCGGGTGCTTGAGCAGCACGTCGGCCAGGGCCCTGAGTTCACGCTCGGTGTAAGCGGCGCCCGATGGGTTGGACGGCGAGTTCATCAGCAGCCATTTCGTCTTCGGCGTGATCGCCCTTTCCAGCACCTCAGCCGTTAGCTTGAAGCCGTTGTCGATCGAGGTGTCGGCAAAGACGGACGTGCCGCCACAGATCGCCACCATTTCCGGGTAGCTCACCCAATAGGGGCGCGGGATGATGACCTCGTCGCCGGGGTTCAGCGTCGCCATGAAGGCGTTGAACAGGATCTGCTTGCCGCCGGTGCCGACGATGGTCTGCTCCGGTCGGTAGTCGAGATTGTTCTCCCGCTTGAATTTTTTCGCGATCGCCTCGCGCAGCGGCGCGATGCCGGAGACCGGCGGGTACTTGGTCTCGCCACGCCGGATCGCCTCGATCGCCGCGTTCTTGATGTTATCGGGCGTGTCGAAGTCCGGCTCGCCGGCGCCGAGGCCGATGACGTCACGGCCGGCATTTTTCAGCTCACGCGCTTTCTGCGTCACCGCGATGGTCGCGGAAGGCTTCACGCGGGAAAGGGCGTCGGCAAGAAAGGCCATGACAGAGCGTCTCCAAGAGAAGGGCGCGGCCAGGAGCGGCCGCGGCGCCTCTCATGTCGCATCATCGGGCCAAGCGCAAGCATTGTCGGGTGATCCAGAGGTCAAGGTGGCGTGAGCGGCAACTATAAATTCATCAACGAGCGGTAAACCCTTGGCTGGCAGGATGGCAGATCGAATTCCGCTTATTCTGCGGAGCGAGGGACCTTTGTCGCGCAGCATCGGGCTTGCCCATATCATCCGTCATGATGACGGCACCTCAAGCGGTGTCTGGGGAATCTACACGCTGCAGAGCGCCTTCCAGCCAATCTTCGCCTTCGATGGAGGCAAGCTTTCGCTCGTCGCCTTCGAGGGGCTTATCCGCCCGTTCCGCGACGGTGAGCCGCAATCGCCGATGAGCTTCTTCGGCACTTGCCCCGCAGGCGACCGGCTGCATATCGAGGCGCTGACCAGGACGCTGCATCTGCTCAACGCCGGCGGCTGTCTGCCGCAAGAGGCGTCGATTTTCGTCAATTTCGATCCGTCGGTGTTCACCGACCGCGCCATCGTCGACAAGGCGCTGCGCGACATGCGGCTGGTGCTGCACGAGGCCGGCATCGACCCGCGCCGTATCGTGTGCGAGGTCACCGAGCAGAAATCGGCTTCGCAGGAAACGCTCTACAGCTTCGTCGAGGCGCTGCGCGCCAACGGGTTCCGCATCGCCGTCGACGATTACGGCGCCGACGAATCCGACATCAACCGCATCAAGGAATTGCGGCCGGACATCGTCAAGTTCGACGCCAACTGGATCACGCAGCTGATGGAGTCCGGAGCCGGATTCGCGCTGCTGACAACGATGGTGACGAGCTTCGAAAGTCAGGGCATCCGCACGGTTTTCGAAGGCATCGAGGAAGGCTGGCAGCTCGAGCTCGCCGAGAAATCCGGGGCGTCGATGGTGCAAGGCTATGTGCTTGCCCGGCCGGAGCTGGCCTCGACCAGTCTTCGCGTCTTCGGCAAGAGCGTGCAGGCGCCCGCGGCCGGGGAGGGCAAAACGATCGCGGCCGCCAGTCCCGCTCCGGTGGCGTCAGCTCGCCCGACCAAGGCGTTTGGGCGCAAGGTGACGCCATGATCGGGCGGCCCGACAGGCAGCGCCCCGAAAGGCGGCGAAGTGTCGCCGAAGCGATCTTCGAAGACGAGATCGGCCTTCAATTCGGCGTCTATGGCGAGTTCCGGCTGTGGAGCGCCTACCAGCCGATCTTCGCGCCGCGTGGCAGATCGCTGCAACCCGTCGCCGTCGAGGCGCTGATCGAGCCGCGGCGCGTCGCGACGCCGGTTGCGCCGCAAGTTTTCTTCGACAGCGTTGCGGCAAAGGACCGTCTGTTCGTCGAGACGATGTGCCGGATGCTGCATCTCGGCAACTACCGCAACATCGGCGTCGATGACCTTACCCTGTTCTTCAACTACAATCCGATGATCAACGATCATCTCGGACGGGCGCTCGCCGAGATCCGGCTGATGGCCAGGCATCTCGGCGATTTCGGCCTCGAGCCGGCCATGCTGGTCTGCGAGATCACCGAGCAGGCAGCCGACGAGCATGTGCTCGCCCGCCTCGTGCGCGAGATGAGGCGTGGCGGTGTCCGCATCGCCATCGATGACTTCGGCACCGGACATTCGACCGAAGCGCGCATCAGCCTGCTGTCGCCCGACATCGTCAAGATCGACGGCGGCTGGTTCGCCGAGTTCTGCCGCCATGCCGCCGCCGAGCGGTTCTTCCGGCCGCTGGTTTCGACGCTGCACGACCGCGGCGCCAAGGTGCTGGTCGAGGGCATCGAGCATGCCACGCATCTGCGCGTCGCGCTCGATGGCGGCGTCGACCTCCTGCAAGGATATCACCTCGCCCGCCCGGCGCTCGCCGGCACCATCTTCAACGAAGAGCCGCTGGCGATCGATGCGCTGCTCGGCATGGACAACAAGGTAGTGCCTTTGCATCAGCGCCGCTGATGCTTTCACTCAAAAACAAATCACTGGATGAACTCCGCACAGGCGAGTTAGAGGCTGCCGATCGTTCGTCGCGCGCGGAGAGGGGCCATGATCCTTTATGACATGATTGACAGCGGCAATTGCTACAAGCCGCGTCTGTTGATGGCAAAGCTCGGCATTCCCTTCACCCGCATCGAAGTGAGCTCGCACACCGGCGAGACGCGCAAGGCCGACTATGTCGCCAAGAACCCCAACGCGATGGTGCCGCTGCTCGAGCTCGACGACGGCCGACGCATCGCTGAATCCAACGCCATTCTGCTCTATCTCGCCGAAGGCACGCGCTTCCTGCCGGCCGACAGATATGAGCGGGCGCTGGCGTATCAGTGGCTGTTCTTCGAGCAGTACAGCCACGAGCCCTATATCGCGGTGCGCAAGGCGCTGCTCACATTTCCCGAGAGGGCGAAGGATGCGACGCCGGAACGGTTGGCGCTGACCTTGGAGCGCGGCAACAAGGCGCTCGGCGTGATGAACAAGCATCTGGAGCAGAACGCCTTTTTTGCCGGCGCCAGCTACAGCGTCGCCGACATTGCGCTCTATGCCTACACTCACACCGCCGAGATGGGCGGTTTCCAGCTCGACGCCTATCCGGCCGTGGTGGAGTGGCTGAAGCGGGTCGAGACGGACAAGGGGCACGTGCCGATCGAGTGGGTGGGGTAGTCTGTTTCTATGCCGCAGCATTTTGCAGCCGCCGAATGCTGGCTATTTGATGAGACGATCGTATTCGGCATGGGGTGCCGATCCAGATCCAGTCGAAGCATCAGCGCTTTCGAGGGCCAAGGCCCGATAAGTGTCGTCTATCCTGGCCGACCAAAGCTCTCCCACCTTTTGAAATGGAGGGATGGATGTCGCGGATTGGTCTCATCGAAGTGAAGTTCTTGTCGGCCGGTACGGCGAACGGCCTTTGGTCACGCAGTTTGCCGGCAGCAAAGTGGGACCACAAGCGCGGGCGGCGGCTTGCCAATTCAGGCAACAAAAAAGGCGGGACAATGCCCGCCTTCCTATGCCGGTAGCCTGATCGGAAGCGTTGGGGCCGGGCCGGCAGCTATCTGCTGTTCCAGCTTGTCGGGTCCTTTCGCTCCGGCGCGCTTATCGCACGACCGTCAGTACATCCGTGACTTGCCGCCCGCTCCAGGCTCTCGCCCGGTGCGCGTCGCTAACTAGGCGCATTGTGCAATGCCAGGCGATCACGCCCGGCTGCAAAATGCCAGCGCCAAATCAGGCTGCCTTGCTCAGAGACCCAGCAGCGGACTTGCCGGTGCGGCGGTCCTGCTCGATCTCGAAGCTGATCTTCTGGCCTTCAACGAGGGTGGTCATGCCAGCGCGCTCGACGGCGGAGATGTGGACGAAAACGTCCGCGCCGCCATTGTCGGGCTGGATGAAGCCGTAGCCCTTGGTGGCGTTGAACCACTTAACCGTACCAGTTGCCATGTAGAGTCCTTCACATTTGCTTCGTTTGACCGGACCAAAGCCCGGCCGGTGGTATCGAAATTTTGGAGATAGACGTCAGCAAACGCGAAGATCGCGGCCCGATCGATCGGCCAAATTCAATGCGCCGGATATAGTATGGTTCGCGAACGAAAACAAGATGGCGTTACCGGCATGTGCCGCGATAGCGTCCAACGGAGCCCACTGCGCTTGGAAGGTTTGCCGCCGGGGATGCGTTGTGGAGGGAAGATGCGCTTGCTGTTGCGGGAGAAGATCATGAGGACAATTCTGCTTGCCGCCTGCCTGATGTTGGTGGCCGCCGAGGCGCAGGCCGTCTCGCGCTACGACCCGACGCGCATGAGCTGCGACCGCGTGCGGGCGACGATCGCCAGGCAGGGCGCGGTCATCCTGCGCTATCAGTCGACGCGCGTGCCGGGACTGCCGCTTTATGACCGCTATGTGCGGGACGAGCGCTTCTGCAACATGGGCGAGGTGAGAGCGCGGGCCTATGTGCCGAGCGCCGATACTAAATCCTGCCCCGTCTATATCTGCAAACGGCCGGACTTCGACCGGCGTTTCCGACGGCGGATCTTCCCACGCCATTAGAGTCCTTTCGGCAAGCTGTGTCAGAACGCGAATGATGCCTGAGCGGCCGGCGGCGGACCGACCCGCACGCCTTCCATGGCCAGCATCTTCTCCTTGGTGGCCGAGCCGCCGGTAGCCGAGAAGCCGCCGATCTTGCCCCCCGCGGCAAGGATGCGGTGGCAGGGAATGACCAGCGGCACCGGATTGGCGCCGAGGGCTGCACCGGTTTCGCGGGCAAGCCCGGCATGGCCGGCCCGCTTGGCCAGTTCGCCATAGGTGGTCGTCTCGCCGAAGCCGAGCTTGCGCGCGGCGTCATAGATGGCGAGGCGGAAATCGTCGACGCCGTCGAGATCGACCGGCACGCCGGAGAAATCGACATCCTCCCCGGCCGCATAGGCCTTCATCGAGGCGATCAGTTCGACCACCCATTGCGGCTGTTCGGTGGAGGTAGAGACGCCGGCATGGCGAAACACGCGGCGCTCGACCGCTTCGCGGCTACGCTCGGGCAGGCAGAGCCGGATCAGGCCCTTTTCGCTCCAGGCGATGCCCATGAAGCCGATCACTGTTTCTAACACTGCGTGGCCGGCCGTGATCGGCAATGCGTTTTCCATGGGTGCGCTCCTTTCCGCAAACTGCGAAAAACGGGTACATCTCCAGTACAGATGGGGAACAATATCACAGTTTGCTTCGAGTCTCGCCACCCGAAAGCTGCACACTGGCCCTGATTGCCCGGTTGGAATCGCTGGTGTAAGGACTTTTCAACAACCGACAATCGGACCTGCAGGGCTTGGCAGCGAAAATCATCCTCACCGCGATCGGCGTGCTCGTTGCCGCTGCCGGCCTCAGCGGCTGTACCTCGACCTCACAGATGAAACCCTCGCCGGCGCTTGCGGCGGCATCGACGCCGGCCGCCGAGGACGACACACCGACCATCGCGCTGCCCGAAACCGTTGCTGTGCTGCCGGAGCCTTCCGGCCTCGCTCAGGTGCAAACGGCGGCGCTGACCGGCGATGCCGTGGCCCTGGCGACGGCACCTGGGGCGACGGCGCCTGGCGCGACGACGGCTGGCGCGCCGTTGCCGCCGCCGGCGCAACCCGGCGCCGCCCTTCCGCCGCCGGCGCAACCTGCCGCGTTCGCCGGCTCGACACCCGTCGCCGGGCAGTTTCCGCCGCCGCCGGTGCTGCTGGCCGGCGCATCGCCGACCGGCCCCGGTGCGCTCAAGCAGGCCGCCGCCTACAAGAGCGCCGCTGTTGCCATGCCGGTCACCGGCCAATCAGCGAAGGTGGCTCCCATGCCGGGCGTGCAGCAGGTCGCCTATGTGATGCCGCAGAACCCGGCGCTGCTTGCCCAACCGGGCCAGCCCGAACAGCATGCCACAGGTCCGCGCGCCGAGATCGAGCGGCTGATCGAGAAATATTCGGCGATCTACGAAGTGCCGGTCGATCTGGTGCGCCATGTCGTCAACCGCGAGAGCACCTTCAATCCGAAGGCCTATAATCACGGTCATTGGGGACTGATGCAGATCAAGCACGCGACCGCACGCGGCATGGGCTATGACGGGCCGGCAGCCGGCCTGTTCGACGCCGAAACCAATCTCAAATACGCTGTCAAATACCTGCGCGGCGCCTGGCTGGTCTCGGGCGGCAATGCCAAGCGGGCCGACCAGCTCTATCAGACGGGCTATTATTACGACGCCAAGCGCAAGGGCCTGCTCGATCAAACGGGTCTCGGCGTCGACCGCCGCCGCCTGCAGCCAGGCGCCTGAGCGCCGGCAACGAGGCGCGTCCCATCGGTCTTTGGGGCAGTTGCATGCGTGACACTGACAGCCGCCGGCCGCCGACTCCAGACGATGTCCGCCTTCGCAAGCTTCTCGACGATGCGCTGACCGCGCCGCATTGGCCGGAAGGCTTCGTCATGCGCCCGTTCGAGCACAGGGATGCGCAGGCCCTGCACGCACTGCTGGAAGAGGCGCTCGACGACGGCGCCGAAGGTCGGTTCGACGAATGGTGGTCGCGCATCTCAGGCGATGCCGAGTTCGGTCCGGACCTCTGTTTCCTCGTCATCGACGGCAAGGGGCTGCTGGCGGGCGCCGCGCTTTGCTGGGCGTCGGGCTTCGTCAAGGATCTGGCGGTTCATCCGGACTCGCGAAGGCACGGCATCGGCGAGGCGCTGATGCGGCACGTGTTCCTGACTTTCCGCGACAGGGGTGCAGCCCATGTCGACCTTAAGACCAACACGGTGAAGAACCCCGCAGCCTTCAGGCTTTACGAGCGGCTCGGCATGGTTCCGGTGGCCTGGGAAGGCTAGGCGCTTCGCAGCATTCGCCTTCAGCGACACAACCGAATGCAGGGCGCATTGTGAACCGCTTCACACAAGCTGACGTTAGGACATGCTAATGCGTCGTGGTGCAGGGCGGCCGATCGGCGGATCGACGCTGGCAAGGCGTCGGAGAGGCTGTGCCGGCATGCGTCAGCCACTCCAAGGCGGGCTCCGGGGCGGCGGGTTTCGGAGCCCGCCCGCTTTGGGCCTGCGGCCAATCGCGAGATCTCCCTTAACTGAGTGACTGGGGTCAGTCCGCTCCCGGACCGTCCCCGATGGCCATGTCGGGAACTCCGAAGCGTCGCTCCGCATTCAATGCGGGCGGAGGGTCATCATCAGCCGACGCGGCAAGGTCCGCGTGGACGGTTCCGAGGCGAGGCCCACCAGCATGAAATTTTACCGCGCATTCCTCGCACTTGCCGTCGGCGCGATGCTCGCGGTGGCGCCGGCTCGCGCGGTCGAGCTGTCGATCGTGTCGGGCGACACGGGCAACGGCATCAAGGTCTTGCGCGAGATACTCGACCGCTACCAGAAGCAGAGCGGCAACAAGGTCGACATCGTGGTGATACCGCCGTCGGGCACCGACCAGTTCGGTCAGTTCAGATTGTGGCTCGCGGCGGGAAACAGCGACATCGACGTCTACCAGACCGACGTGATCTGGGCGCCGCAGCTTGCCAGCCAACTCGTCGATCTCACTGCGGCGACCAGGGATATCGTGGCCGAGCACTTCCCGTCGATCATCCAGTCGCAGACCGTGAACGGAAAGCTGGTGGCGCTGCCGATCTTCACCGACGCGCCGGCACTCTATTACCGCAAGGATCTGCTCGACAAATATGGCGCCAAGGTGCCGACCACCTGGCAGGAACTGGCCGACACCGCCAAGCTCGTCATGGACAAGGAGCGCACCGCCGGCAACAAGGACCTGTGGGGTTTCGTCTTCCAGGGCAACGCCTATGAGGGGCTGACCTGCGACGCGCTCGAATGGGTGAGGTCGAATGGCGGCGGCCAGATCATCGAGCCCAACGGCACGGTCTCCATCAACAATCGACAAGCCGCGGCCGCGCTCGACATGGTCAAGGGCTGGATCGGCACCATTGCGCCGCCGGGCGTGCTCGCTTACCAGGAAGAGGAATCGCGCGGCGTCTGGCAGACCGGCAATGCCGTCTTCATGCGCAACTGGCCCTATGCCTATGCGCTCGGCAACAGCGAGACCTCACCGATCAAGGGCAAGTTCGATGTGGCGCCGCTGCCGGCAGGAACCGGCGAAGACGCCCGGCCGACGGCAACGCTCGGCGGCTGGAACCTCGCGGTTTCCAAATATTCCAAGCACCAGGACGCGGCGATCGATCTGGTGAAGTTCATCGCCTCGCCCGAGATGCAGAAATATCGGACGCTGAGGACGTCCAACCTGCCCACCATCAAGGCGCTCTATGACGATCCCGATATCGCCAGGGAACAGCCGATCGTCCCGCGATGGAAGCAGATATTTCTGAACGCGGCGCCGCGCCCTTCGGCGGTCGCCAAAATCAAGTACAACGAAGCCTCGAGCCAGTTCTGGACGGCCGTCCACAACACCATGTCGGGCGACGGCAGCGCCGCCGACAATCTGGCCGATCTCGAAGCCAGGCTGACCAGGCTGAAGGGCAAGGGCTGGTGAGGGCGATGCCTGTGAGCCGCTCGCGCCTGATGCGGCAACGCGTGCGCTCGGCCTGGCTGTTTCTGGCGCCGATGCTTCTGGTCCTTGCCGCCGTCGCCGGCTGGCCGCTCCTGCGCACCTTCTACTACAGCTTCACCGACGCCTCATTGGCCGATCTCGACGCCCGCCAATGGGTCGGCTTCGACAATTATTTCTCGATGCTCAGCATGCCGAGCGGCCGCGTGCTCTATGACGGGCTACTCGCCGATCCGGTCTGGTGGCGCGCCGTGTGGAACACGCTGCTCTTCGCCGTGGTGTCGGTGAGCTGCGAAACGGTCCTCGGCATGATCGTGGCGCTCGTTCTCAACGCCGATTTCAGAGGCCGCGGCTTCGTCAGGGCGGCGATCCTCATTCCATGGGCGATCCCGACCATCGTCTCGGCCAAGATGTGGCAGTGGATGCTCAACGACCAGTTCGGCATCATCAATGCGGTGCTGCTCAATCTCGGCCTGATCGACGCGAAAATCGCCTGGACCGCGAGCGCCGACACGGCGATGATCGCGGTGCTGATCGTCGACATCTGGAAGACGACGCCGTTCATGGCGCTGCTTTTCCTCGCCGCGCTGCAGATGCTGCCGCGCGATGTTGTCGAGGTCGCCAGGCTCGACGGCGCCAATCCGTGGCAGATCTTCTGGAAGGTGACCTTGCCGCTCATCCGCCCGGCGGTCATGGTTGCGGTGATCTTCCGCGCGCTCGACGCGCTACGCATCTTCGACCTGATCTACGTGCTGACGCCCAACAATGTGCACACCAAATCGATGTCGGTGTTCGTGCGCGAGAACCTGTTCGAGTTCGACAAGTTCGCCTATGGCTCGGCCGCCTCGACGCTGCTTTTCCTGATCGTCGCGCTGCTCACCATTTCCTACATCCGCATCGGCCGGATAGAGCTGGAAGGAGGCCGCTGAGATGGCGATGTTGAAGCGTTTAGGCTTCTTCCTCCTGGTGGGGGCAATCGTCTTCGTCGCGGTGTTTCCGCTCTATTACGCCGTCGTCACCAGCCTGAAATCCGGCACCGAGTTGTTCGAGGCGAGCCTTTGGCCGCAGGCGTTAAGCCTCGCCAACTACAGGAACGTGCTGGTCGAAGGTCCTTTCCTGCGCAATCTCTTGAATTCCTTGGTCGTCTCGGGCGCCGTCGTGCTCATCTCGCTGCTGCTCGGCGTGACATCCGCCTACGCGCTGGCACGCGTCCGGTTCCGCGGCCGTTCGGCGCTGATGCTTGCCATATTGTCGGTGTCGATGTTTCCGCAGGTCGCGGTGCTGGCCGGCCTGTTCGAGATCATCCGGGCCTTCGGCCTCTACAATTCGCTCATCGCACTGATCTTCTCCTACATGATCTTCACGCTGCCGTTCACCGTCTGGGTGCTCACCGCCTTCGTGCGCGACCTGCCGGTCGAAATCGAGGAAGCGGCGATCCTCGACGGCGCGACGCCATGGATCATCGTCACTCGCGTCTTCCTGCCGCTGATGTGGCCGGCATTGGCGACGACAGGGCTGCTCGCCTTCATCGGCGCATGGAACGAGTTCCTGTTTGCGCTGACCTTCACCTCCAACAACGCGCAGCGCACGGTGCCGGTGGCGATCGCGCTGCTTTCCGGCAACTCGCAGTTCGAGATCCCCTGGGGCAACATCATGGCCGCTTCGGTGATCGTCACGGTGCCGCTGGTGGTGCTGGTGCTGATCTTCCAACGCAAGATCGTTTCCGGCCTAACCGCCGGCGGCGTGAAGGGATAGGCCGTGCTGATGTTCAGGTGATGCCGGGCTGCGAATGGCGGTGTCCTGCGCTTCGGTGTTCACGTACTTCAAGCACGCTCCGGTATTCTCGGTACGACCATCCTCGGCTCGGCCTGACCCTGACTCAACACGGCCTCCTTCACGCCCTCAACGCAACCGGCAGCGCCATTTCGCGTTGGAAGTGCAAGGGGCTGATCGGAGATTCCAGATGAAAACGCTTCTGACCGCGGCCGCCATGGCGCTCCTTGCCGGCGCGCCGGCCACCCTTGCTCAGTCGAGCGACAGCAACGATGTCGCGCCAATGGCGACAGACAACAAGGTCGACACGCAGACTTTCGTCACCACCGTACCCAATGCCAACGAGTTCGAAATCCAGGCGAGCAGGCTGGCCGAGGAGAAGTCGCAGTCGGACGAAGTCAAGGCTTTTGCCGACGAGATGGTCAGGGACCACATCAAGGCCGGGGAGGATTTCAAGGCGGCGATGAGCCAGGGCCAGACGACGGCTTCTATCAAGCCTGCCGGCCCCGCTCTGGGGCCTAAGGAACAGCAGATGCTAGGCGAGCTGAAGCAGGCGAGCGGCACAGAGTTCGACCGGAAGTATATCAAGATGCAGATGGATGCGCACAGGGACGCGGTCGCGCTGTTCAGCACCTATGCCAACTCCGGCGACGACCCGGCGCTGAAGGAGTTCGCCAAGAAGACTCTGCCGGTGCTGAAAATGCACGAGAAGCATGTGAAGGAACTGGCGGTGGCGTATCACGGGTGAGGGTGGTTTCTGCCCCCGAGCGGATCCTCAGCTCGCCTTGATCTGCTCGACCGCCGTTGCCAGCAACTCGTCCATGGCCTGGCGAATCTGGGCATCCGACTGGGCGACGCCCGCCGCGTCGAAGTCGGCACGGACCTTGCGGAACACGTCGTTGTCGCCCGCTTCCTCGAAATCCGCGCGCACCACCTCTTTCGCATAGGCGTCGGCATCCACGCCGGATTTGCCGAGCTTTTCGGCGGCCCACAGGCCGAGCAGCTTGTTCCGGCGCGCCACGGCCTTGAACTTCGTCTCCTCGTCCATTGCGAATTTCTTTTCGAAGCCTTCCTGACGGTCCCTCATGCTGCTCATGGTTTGCCTCGCTCGGACGTGAGTTCGACCGCCTCCGATGCATGCGAAGAGCGGCCTGGAGAAGCGAAAATGGGGAGCATGAAGGCCTGTAGCAAGGCCTGATCGTGGTGTGGACGCCGCGGACCCGAAATTCGTGCCATGCCGGGCCGAAGCTCCGATGTGATTTGACCTGGCCGGGCCGTAGCCTACTTTCGACCTGGCAGGAGGAGTGGAGGAGACGGGCGATGAAGTCACCGTTGAACGATATGCAGGGCGTCGTGCTGACGGCGGCGTTGATGTTTGCTGCCGGCACTGCCGCCTATGCCCATCACGGCTGGTCGTGGACGCAGGACGACTTCTTCGAGCTCAAGGGCAAGATCGCGGCGATCTATATCGGCAATCCGCATGCGACGCTGGACGTCGATGCGAAGGGGGAGGTGTGGCGGGTGGAGATGGCGCCGCCGGCCCGCACCATCGCCGCCGGCTTCACCGAGGAGGTCGCCAAGGTCGGCGACGCGGTGACCGCGATCGGCCATCGCTCGCGCGAGGAGGCGGAAAAGCGCATGAAGGCGGTGCGCATCATCGTCGGCGGCAAGCGCTACGACGTCTATCCCGACCGACTGCCGCCGGCCTAGATGGCGGAGTTTCTGGCCGGCATCGAGCAGCTTGCCTTGGTGCGCGGGCTGAAAGCCTCCTTCGTCGCCTATCCGATCGTGAATGCGCTGCACATCATGGCGGTCGGCGCGCTGCTCACCAGCGTCGGCCTCATGGATTTCAGCGTCCTTGGCGCCTTCCGCTCGCTGCCCCACGCGCCGTTCGTCGCGCTGCTGCGCCGCGTAGCCCTTGGGGCGTTTGGCGGCGCGATCATCACCGGGGCGCTGCTGTTTTCGGTAAAGGCGGGCACCTATGCGGCGATGCCGATCTTCGTTGCCAAGATAACACTGATCCTGCTGGCGGGGGCCAATTTCCTCGCCTTCACGCGCTTGACCCGCACGAGCGGGGTGGCCGAGTCGGCCGGGGGCATCGCGGCCGTCCTGGCCGTGATTTCGCTCGGCCTGTGGACCTGCGTGCTTTTCGCCGGGCGGTTCATAGGGTTTTTGTGAAGCAGTTCCACGAAGAGCCGGCTGCTGCTCAGATGTCCGGCGCGTTGCCGACTTTCTTCTTCATCTCCAGCGCCCAGGCGCGGCCTTCGTCGCCGCCCCACAGCAGCCAGGCGATGTAGCCGGCAGAGGGATTTTCCTCGTTGCCGTAGTTCTTGCCGCGCTTGTCGACCTCATGGCGGGCGAAATAGCTGACAATGCGGCGGATGGTCGAGGGTGAAAGGTTCTTACGGTTCTTCAGCTCCGTCGCCCTCGCGATGCCGATCTCGGTGCCGCCGCGGCCGAACTGCTTGCGCAGGCGCAGCCCCTTGGCGGCGTTTTCGGCGACTGTCTGCGGGCAGCGCAGGTCGATTTCGTCTGCGGACATCTCATCCATCGCAGATTTTTAGTCTACGAGCAGAATGCGGGGAAGCAGAGTTCCGAAGTTGCTAATCGGTGCCGGTACCAATGCCCTGAGATGAAAGGGCACGAAGTCGCGCTCTACGGCGCAATCCTAAGCAGGCGAAACGGGCGCTCAGTCGATAGGCCAGCGGTTGCGGCAACGGTTCATTAATAGTCAGCCAATCGCTGGAATGGGCCGCCCGAATGAGCGTTGCCTTGTCGCCTGCCGCCGAAGATTGGCAAGACGGTTCATTAGACAGAGATTGCACCGTGGCTGGTGCGCTTCGTAGCGCCAATAGCCTTACCCAAAATACTCCTGCAACGGCCGAACCTCGAGGTTTCCCGCCCGCAGCGCCGCGATTGCTTCGGCCACGGCCGCAGCACCCGACAGCGTGGTGTAATACGGCACCTTCTGCATCAGCGTCGCGCGGCGGAGCGACTTCGAGTCCGACACGGCTTTCTGGCCGTCGGTGGTGTTGAAGACGATCTGGACCTGGCGATTGCGGATGGCGTCCTCGATGTGGGGGCGGCCTTCGAGTACCTTGTTGATCTTTTCCGCCGTCACGCCGTTCTCGGCGAGGAAGCGGGCGGTGCCGGAAGTGGCAAGCACCTTGAAGCCCTGCTCGGCGAGGCGTTTTACGGCGGGCAGAATCCCCTTCTTGTCTTCGTCGCGCACCGAGACGAACAGCGTGCCCGCGCGGGGGAGATCAACACCCGCCCCTAGCTGGCTCTTGGCGAAGGCCAGCGCAAAGTCGCGGTCGAGGCCCATCACCTCGCCGGTCGAGCGCATTTCCGGCCCGAGCAATATGTCGACGCCGGGGAAGCGGGCGAAGGGGAAGACGGCTTCCTTGACCGCGATATGGCCGGGATTGCGCGCGTCAGGCATGGCGCCGTAATTCGCGAAGGCGTTTTCCAGCGTCTCGCCGGCCATGATGCGGGCGGCGATTTTCGTAATGGGACGGCCGATGGTCTTGGCGACGAAGGGCACGGTGCGCGAGGCGCGGGGATTCACCTCAAGCACATAGACCGTGCCGTCCTTGATGGCGTATTGCACGTTCATCAGGCCGCCGACATTGAGCGCCCGGGCAAGTGCGGCGGTCTGGCGTTCCAGCTCGTCGACGAGCTCCGGCTGCAGCGAATATACCGGCAGCGAGCAGGCGCTGTCGCCCGAATGGATGCCGGCCTCCTCGATGTGCTCCAGGATGCCGGAGACGAAGGTCTCCTTGCCGTCGCAGAGGCAGTCGACATCGACCTCGGTGGCGCCGGTGAGATAAGTGTCGAACAAAAGCGGGTTCTTGCCGAGCAGCGTGTTGATCTGGCCGGTCTTGTCGGCCGGGTATTTCTGCTTGATGTCCTCCGGCACCAGGCCGGGCACGGTGTCGAGCAGATAGGTCTGCAGCATGCCTTCGTTGTAGATGATCTGCATGGCGCGGCCGCCGAGCACATAGGACGGGCGCACCACCAGCGGAAAGCCGAGCTCGGCAGCGACGAGGCGCGCCTGCTCGACCGAATAGGCAATGCCGTTCTTCGGCTGGGTGAGCCCGAGCTTGTGCAACAGCTTCTGAAAGCGGTCGCGGTCTTCGGCAAGATCGATCATGTCGGGCGAAGTGCCGAGGATCGGGATGCCGGCCTTCTCCAGCGCGTCGGCCAGCTTCAGCGGTGTCTGGCCGCCGAATTGGACGATGACGCCGACCAGTTCCCCGGAGGCCTGCTCGGCGCGCAGGATCTCCAGCACGTCCTCCGGCGTCAGCGGATCGAAATAGAGCCGGTCGGACGTGTCGTAGTCGGTCGACACGGTCTCCGGGTTGCAGTTGACCATGATCGCCTCGAAGCCGGCGTCGCGCAGCGCAAAGGCGGCATGGCAGCAGCAATAGTCGAACTCGATGCCCTGGCCGATGCGGTTCGGGCCGCCGCCGAGGATGACGACCTTCTTGCGCGACGAGACGCGCGCCTCGTTGGCGAGCTCGCCGGCGAAGGGCGTCTCATAGGTCGAATACATATAGGCGGTCGGCGAGGCGAACTCGGCGGCGCAGGTGTCGATGCGCTTATAGACCGGGTGAACGCCGAGTTTTTGCCTGGTCTTTTGAATCACTTCCGCGTCGGTCCTGGTCAGCGACGCCAGGCGTGCGTCGGAAAAGCCCATCGCCTTCAGCATGCGCAGGTTCGCCGCGTCCTGCGGCAGGCCGTGCTCGCGGATGCGCTCTTCCATGGCGATGATGCCGGCGATCTGCTCGAGGAACCACGGGTCGATCTTGCACATGGCGTGCACGTCTTCGAGCGAGGTGCCCATGCGGATCGCCTGCGCCACCATGCGCAGCCGATCGGGGGTCGGCGTGCCGAGCGCGGCGCGGATGGCGTTGCGGTCGTCGACGTGGTCTGCCGAGCCAAGGCCGGGGATCTCGATCTCGTCGAGGCCGGTGAGGCCGGTTTCCAGTCCGCGCAGCGCCTTCTGCAGCGATTCCTGGAAGCTGCGGCCGATGGCCATCACCTCGCCCACCGACTTCATGGCGGTGGTCAGCACCGGCTCGGCGCCCGGGAATTTCTCGAAGGCGAAGCGCGGGATCTTGGTCACCACATAGTCGATCGAGGGCTCGAACGAGGCCGGCGTCGCGCCGCCGGTGATGTCGTTCTCCAGCTCGTCCAGCGTGTAGCCGACGGCAAGCTTTGCCGCGACCTTGGCAATCGGGAAGCCGGTCGCCTTCGAGGCGAGCGCGGACGAGCGCGAGACGCGCGGGTTCATCTCGATGACCACGAGGCGGCCGTCGGCCGGATTGACGGCGAACTGGACGTTGGAGCCGCCCGTCTCGACGCCGATCTCGCGCAGCACCGCGATCGAGGCGTTGCGCATCATCTGATACTCTTTGTCGGTCAGGGTCAGGGCCGGCGCGACGGTGATGGAATCGCCGGTGTGCACGCCCATCGGGTCGAGGTTCTCGATCGAGCAGATGATGATGCAGTTGTCCGCCTTGTCGCGGACCACTTCCATCTCATACTCCTTCCAGCCGAGCACGCTCTCCTCGATCAGCACCTCCGTGGTGGGCGAGGCGTCGAGGCCGGACTGAACGATGTCGTAGAATTCGGCGCGGTTGTAGGCGATGCCGCCGCCGGTGCCGCCCATGGTGAAGGAGGGGCGGATAATCGCCGGCAGGCCGACATGGTCGAGCGCTTGCGCCGCGATCGCCATGGCGTGGCTGATATAGCGCTGCTTGCGGTCGCCTTCGCCGAGATTCCAGCGCGTCTCCAAAGCATCGAGCGCGGCATCGAGGTTTTCGGGGTTCTCGGCTTTGAGCGCGGCGCGCTCGGCCTCGTGGATCTTGCGGTCGGCGTCCTTGACTTCTGTGGCGTTGGCCAGCATCGAGCGCGGCGTCTCCAGCCCGATCTTGCTCATCGCCTGGCGGAACAGCGCGCGGTCCTCGGCCTTGTCGATGGCATGCGCATCGGCGCCGATCATCTCGACATTGTAGCGGTCGAGCACGCCCATGCGGCGCAGCGACAGCGCGGTGTTGAGCGCCGTCTGGCCGCCCATGGTGGGCAGCAGCGCGTCGGGGCGCTCCTTGGCGATGATCTTCGCCACCACTTCCGGCGTGATCGGTTCGATATAGGTGGCGTCTGCCAGCTCCGGATCGGTCATGATCGTGGCCGGGTTGGAGTTGACCAGGATGACGCGGAAACCCTCTTCCTTCAGCGCCTTGCAGGCCTGGGTGCCGGAATAGTCGAACTCGCATGCCTGGCCGATGACGATGGGGCCGGCCCCGATGATCAGGATCGACTTGATGTCGGTGCGTCTTGGCATGGTCTATGGATTCCGTTCGGCGAGCGGCTTGCACGAAAAACCGGGCGGGGAGGACCCGGCCGGTTGTGCTTGCGATTCTGGTATCAGGCTAGGAGGGCCTTATAGGGAAGAGTTTTGGCGGATGTAACCCCGAAAATGAGGGTTTGCGGGTTGGCGTGACGGAACAAACCAGGCGTCTCATTCCTTCGCGCCCCCCTCTGCCCTGCCGGGCATCTCCCCCACGAGGGGGGAGATTGGACGTCACGACTGCTTTCGCCAATTTTCGACGGTGAAGAAAAAGCGAGGCGCCAAAACAGCCGATCTCCCCCCAAGTGGGCCCAAGTGGGGAGATGTCCGGCAGGACAGAGGGGGGCGCTGTCCCGCCGGCGTCTTCAGCCTATCGCTTCCCCAGGGCCAGCTGATCCGTGATCTCAAAGCGCTCCGAAACGCCGATGCGGATCATGTTCAGGCTGCCTTCGCGGGTGAAGCGGAATTCGTCGGAGGAGTCCGAGCCGGCCGGCTTGCCGTCATGGAAGTGGATGATGCGCGTGCCGCCGTCCGGCCAGGTCACGGTCACGACGCTGTCGCCGGCCTCATGTGCGACGCTGATCAGGCAGCGGGTCATCGGCTGGCCGATCCGGCGCGCGCAGGGGATGCCGTCGGCGGCGTCTGGGGCAGGGGTGTCGGACTCCGTGATCACCGAGGCGGCGAAGGCGAGGGCGTAGGCATCCTGCATGGCGACGGCGCTGATATCGGCCGCGGATGGCGGATCGGCCGGCTCGCTGCGACCCAGGCGCGCGGCGATGTCCGGCTGCGGTTCTTCAGAGGGCTCGGGCGCGTTCGCTTCCTGTGGCGGGCCGGCGTCAGTTGCCGGCACGGCTGCATCCTCGGGCGCCGGGGCCGGGTTGTTGGGGCTGAGATAGCGGGCCGGCGCCCATCCGACGATATGCGCGTCCTGCGTGTCCTCGACCTTGCACCAGGGATAGTTATTGACGGTCTTGCAGCCGTAATTCTTCACGGCTGCGCCGTTGGGCAGGCGCGCCGCGACCTTTCCATCTGGTGAAGCGGTGGCGCGGATGTTGAGGAGATCGTCCGGCGCAAGGCCGCCGATGATTGAAATGATCGTGGCTGGCGCGTCCTGGGCCAAAGCCGGCACGGCGGCCAGCAGCAAAGGAGCGGCGATCAGCAATGTCGATCGGAGCGTGACTTTACGCTTCATCCTTAATGCACTGCAATCCTGGCGTTTCCGCTCAATCAGATTATGAGCTTCGCTCAATCATGGATATGAGCTTCGCTCAATCTTTATAAATCCGGTCCGCGGCGCGTGCGCCCATTCCAGTCGTCCGCTTGTTCGGCCTGCTTTGCGGCAGCTTCATGGTCGTAGGCGATGGCGATCGCCTCGGAGCGGCCGGGAGGCATCCATCTCGACGATGCCGTAGCGCGCATGCCGGCTGTCCTGCTCAGAGACATGCGCCGGCGGGAATGCGGATGAGCTCGCTGCGATGGCTATTGCCGCACAACGCGATCCGGCAGGCTGGAGGGCCAGCACGTTGCCATGGATATCGGCCAGAACGGCAATGCGCATCAGGCGTCGATCTCCGCATCGGCGGTGCCGACCGCTGGAAGCGCCTTGTCCTCGCCGGCGGCCGCGATCACGCTGTCGAGCAGGCCGGGGAAGCGCCTGTCGAGGTCGTCGCGGCGCAGGGTGATCAGCCGGCTGGTGCCGACCGCTTCGGTGCGCGTCACGCCAGCCTCGCGCAGCTTGGCGAGGTGGTAGCTGAGATTGGTCTTGGAGGCGAGGTCGAGGAACTTGCCGCAGTTCATCGGCACGCCTTCCTTGCTGGCGAGAAAGCGCACGATTGCCAGCCGGGTCGGGTCGCCGAGCACGGCAAGCACGATCGGCAGGCTGATCTGATCGGCGGTCGGATGAGGCAAGGTCATGGTTGAGAATTAAGCGCAAACGGCACCAACTTCAACGCGTCTCCGCTTCTTGCTTGGTTGCGCAGCTTCCCGGTTTCTACGCCGTCCTGACACAGAGCTGTCAGCAGGGTTCCGCTAATTTGCCCAAGTTCCGTTGACATCATGCCCCTTCATGTCCAATTGTTCAATAACTTTTGAACAAAGGACATATCCCATGGACAAGCGGATCTTCTGGCTTGCGCTCGGATCGTTTGCGATCTCGACCGAAGGCTTCGTCATCTCCAGCCTTCTTCCCGATATCGCCGCGGATGCCGGCATCTCCGTTCCGCTCGCCGGCTCGCTGATCACCGCCTTCGCGCTCGCCTATGCGATCGGCGCGCCGATCCTGGCGACGCTGACCGGCGAGTGGGACCGGCGGCGCGTCATCCTGTGGACGCTGGTGTTCTTCGTCATCGGCAATATCGTCGCGGCGCTAAGCTCGTCCTTCGAATTGCTGCTCATCGCACGCATCGTCATGGCGCTGTCGTCCGGCCTGTTCGCGGCAACTGCGCAAGGCACCGCCGTGGCGCTGGTCGACGACCATCACAGGGCCCGCGCCATCGCGGTCGTGGTCGGCGGCACCACGGTGGCGGTCGCGGTCGGCGCACCGCTCGGCGCGCTGGTGGCGGCGATTGCCGGCTGGCGCGGCACCTTCTTTGCCATTGCCGGCCTCGGCGCGCTTGCCGGCGCGATCCTGTGGTGGCGGCTGCCGCGCGGCATTGTCGGCACCAGGTTGCCGCTCAAGGCGCGGCTGGCGGCGGCGGTCCGTCCCGGCGTGTTGCCGATCCTGGTCACGACCACGCTGGCGCTGGTCGGCGCCTTCACCGTCTTTGCCTTCATCGCGCCTCTGGCGATCGAGGGCGGCGGCCTCAGCCCGCTGGCGCTTCCCGGCATGCTGCTTGCCTTCGGCGTTGGCGCCGTCATCGGCAACATCGCCGGCGGCCAGGCGGCGGACCGTTTCGGCGCGGCGCGCACGGTTTGCTGGTCGCTGGGGCTGAGCGCGGCGATGCTCGTCACCTTGTCGCTGATCCCGACCTTCCTGCCGCATTCGATCGCCGGGCCGGCGCTGATGGGCATGATGGTGCCGTGGGGCATCGTCGGCTGGGCCTTCCCGCCGGCGCAGGCGAGCCGGATCATCAAAATAGCGCCCGATGCCGCCCCGATCGTGCTCTCGCTCAACGCCTCGGCGCTCTATTTCGGGGTCGCCCTTGGCGCGGTGGTCGGCGGTGCGGTGCTGCGCTTCGGCGCGCCGGCCGATCTCGGTCTGGTCGCGGCTGTATTCCCGATCGTCGGGTTGGGTGTGGTGCTCGCGGGTCGCGCGCTCGCCCGCCCGGTCGCCATGCCGGCGGAATAGACTTCGCAAACCTGAAGGACTTGCCGGTCTCAGGCTGGCCGCCACATCTGCAGGATGGAGGCGGCCAGCAGCAGGCCAAGCACGATGTTGAGCGCGCGCCATTGCCGCTCGGTTCGGAGCAAACGTGCCAGCAGCGTGCCGGCTACGCACCAGAGCGACAGCGAGACGGCCGCGGCAAGGCCGAACACGGCGCCGAGCAGCAATGCCAACTGCAAGGGGCCGTCGGCAAGCGCCGCGAAGGAAGCGGCCGCACCCAGGCCCATTGCCCAACCCTTGGGATTCATCCACTGAATCCCGGCGCCGCCGAAGAAGCTGTTCGGCCTAGCCATGCTCACGTCGAGCTTGGGCGGGCCGCTGCGGCCGATCCTGATCGCCAGCCAGATCAGATAGAGCGAGCCGGCGATCTTCATCGCAAGCTGGAGCGAGGGGACGGCGGCGATCAGCCCGGCCAGGCCGGCAGCACCCGCCGCCGCTACTGACGCCAGTCCCGCGGCGCTGCCGGCCATCAGCGGCACCGATCGGCGAAAGCCGAACTGCGCCCCGGATGCCGTCGACAGCGTCGTGGCGATGCCGGGCGTCGAGGTCGAGATCAACGCGAACAGGACAAGGGGGATGATGGTTTCGGACATCCAAAGCCTCCACGGTGGAAGGAGCCTGCATGTTAGGCGCTGGGCGCTATCAGTAAATGCAATGTTGGATATGGTCTGCATTAGTGATTATAATGCAGCGATGTTCCGCGATCTCGACACCACACTTGTCCGCACCTTCGTGACGACGGCCGACAAAGCCAGCATGACGGCCGCGGCCAACGCCCTCAATCTGACCCAGGGCGCCGTCAGCCAGCAGATCAAGCGGCTGGAGGAGATCCTTGGCCAGATGTTGTTCGAGCGCGACCGCCGCGGCTTGAGACTGACGCGTTCGGGCGAACGGCTGCTCGACAAGGGCCGGCGTCTCTTGCGGCTCAATGACGAGATCCTGGCGGAGATAAGCGGCAAGGCGGTCGCCGGCGGGGTGCGGATCGGCGTGCCCTACGATCTTGTCGGCACATTGCTGCAACCTGTTTTGAAAACCTACGCTGAAGCCTATCCGCAGGTGGAGATTTCGCTGGTCTGCGCCTCTTCGCCGGAACTCGCGGCGGCGCTGGCGGCAGGGACGATCGACCTTGCCGTCATCGAGGAGCGGGCCGGTCCGACGGCCGGCGAGTGCCTACTGGTCGACCGGCTGGTCTGGGTCGGTGCCAGAGGCGGCTCGGCGCGCTTGAAGCTGCCTTTGCCGGTCTCCATGGTCGCGGATAGCTGCGCCTTCCGTCCCGCGGTGCTGGCGGCGCTCGGCACGCACGGGCTCGATTGGCGCACCGTGTTCGAGAACGGCAACATCGACGCAACGACCGCAACGGTACGGTCGGACCTTGCGGTGACCACCTGGCTCGCCTCGACGGTTCCGGCCGACCTCGACATCCTGTCCGACGCCGACTTACCGGCGCTGCCGAATTTTTCCGTCAACCTGCACCTGCCGAAGCATGCAGTGACGCGGACGGCAGAGGCATTCGCCACTCATATCCGCGAGGGTCTGGCGCGGCATCGCCGGGCAGCGTGAGCGACACTTTTCGTTCCTCGCCCCCGCTTTGGGGGCGAGGAACCTTGGCGCTACTTCCAGTTCTTGCGCCGTTCGAGCTCGGCTTCGGAAGGCTGCTCTGTCGCAAAAGATCCGGTCTTGACGTCGCCGCCACGTTCATAGGTCGCCATAATGACACCCGTGCTGGTGGTTTGCGACTTGATGAGCTTGAAGGCGGCGGGCATCGCGTCATCGCCGAACAGGCGCTTTCCCTTGCCCAGCAACAGCGGGAAGATCATCAACCGGATCTCGTCGATCAGCCCATTGGCGAGCAGGGTCTGGATCAGATTGCCCGAACCCTGGATGAGCAGATCGGGTCCGTCTTCCTGCTTGAGCTGCCTGAGCCTGGCAACGACGTCTGGTCCAAGCGGCTGCGTGTTCTGCCAGGTCAGGCTATCCGGCCGATGCGTCGCGACATATTTGGTCGCCGGGTTGAAGGCATCTGCGATCGGATCTTTCTGATACGGCCAGTACGCGGCGAAGATGTCATAGGTTCTGCGACCGAGCAGCAGGGCGAAGGGCTTGGAGAACAATTCGTCCATTGCCTCGCCCGCCACCTCGTCAAAGTAATGGAAGGTCCAGCCGCCGAATTGAAAGCCGCCGACCGGGTCTTCTTCCGGGCCGCCTGGCGCCTGCATGACGCCGTCGAGGCTGACGAATGTGGCGGCGATGATCTTGCGCATCTGTCTTCTCCCTTTTCGTGATCCGCGCCGTCGCGGCCGGATTTCGTCCTAAGGACGGGCGACAAGCCTGCGTTCCGACACAGGCTTCCGCAGATTTCTATCGTTCGCTGTCGGCGCGCATGGCGCGGGACGAGAACCAGACATCGCCGAACACGGCGGTGGCGGTTCGATCGGGCGCCTTGTCTTCGGTCAGCCAGATCGAGCGCGTGCGGCTGGCGCGTTCGCGGGTTGGCACTCTTGCCTCCGGGCCGGCGAGGGAGGCGCCGACGCAAGGGATGAACCAGGAACCCATGAAGGGCCGGCAGGCGAACCCCGCCTGCATGCGGGTGACCAGCACGGCGAGGCCGATACGCTGCGCCGGCCGCCAGGGGAAGATCAGCCGGCCGCCGGGCCTGAGCGCCCTCAGCCACGCAGGGGGCGGGGCAATGACGGCAGCATTGACATAGATGATGTCGGAGGGCGGTAGCGGGCCGGCGACAGCGTCGCCGGCAACGACCTCGACATTGCCATAGGCCGCGAGGTTCACCTTGGCTTGCGCGGCGAGATCCGCTTCGATCTCGAAGGCGGTGACGCTGCCACTGGGCTCGACCAGCCTTGCCAGCAGCGCGGTATAGTAGCCGGTACCGGCGCCGATATGGGTGACGGCTTCGCCGGGTTTCGGTTCGACCTTGCCGATCCACATGGCGTGCAGAATCGGTTCGCCGTTGTTGATGCCCTTGTCGGCATCGAGCACCACCAGCACGTTCTGGTAGATGTAGCTTGGATCGGCAGTCGGGGTTTTGAACGCTCCGTCGCCGGCAAAGACTGTCCAAGGTCCAGGGCCGAGAAAGGCCTCGCGCGGCACGGAGGCGAACGCCTCCTCGATGCGGGGATCGGCGGAGCGCGCATGCGCGGCCATCAGTTTGGCGTAGAATTTTCGGGCGTCGTCCGAAACGGTCATGCTTTCAGAAGATAGCGCGGCCGGCCGGGATGTCGCGGCTCGAACTCAGCCGGCAAATGTGTCGAAGAGCAGCTTGAAGTTGAGCACCAGGATGATCGCCGCGACTACCCAGGCGAGTGCGGCGACGCCGCGCGAGATGGCGAAACTGCCCATCTTCTTCTTATCCGAGACGAACTGCACCAGCGGCACAACGGCGAAGGGCAACTGCATCGACAGGATGACCTGGCTGAAGACCAGGAGCTGGGCCGTGCCCTTTTCGCCGTAAAGCGCGGTGACGATCACGACGGGGACGATGGCAAGGCCGCGCGTCAGCAGGCGGCGCGCCCATTGCGGAATTCGCAGACGCAGGAAGCCTTCCATCACGATCTGGCCGGCGAGCGTGGCGGTGACCGTCGAGTTGAGCCCGGACGCGAGCAGCGCGACCGCGAACAGGATCGAGGCGATGCTCAAGCCCAACAGCGGCGACAGCAATTCGAAAGCCTGACCGATCTCGGCGACATCCTGGTGCCCGGTGCCGTGGAAGGCCACGGCCGCGACGATCAGGATGGACGCGTTGACGAACAGCGCCAGGATCAGCGCGATGGTCGAGTCCGTGGTCGCCCATTTGATGGCGTCGCGCTTGCCGGCATCGGTGCGGTCATAGGCGCGGGTCTGCACGATCGAGGAGTGCAGGTAGAGATTGTGCGGCATCACGGTGGCGCCGATGATGCCGATGGCGATGTAGAGCATCGTCGGGTTGGTGACGATCTCGGACGACGGCACGAACATCGAATGCAGGATTGTGCCTGCGGGCGGGGCGGCGACGAAGATCTGGATGGCGAAGCAGCCAAAGATGATGATCAGGAGCGCGACGACGAACGCCTCGAGATAACGGAAGCCCCTGTTCATGAGCAGCAGCACAAGGAAGGCGTCCAGCGCGGTGAGGACGGCGCCGCCGATCAGCGGGATGCCGAACAGGAGCTGCAGCGCAATCGCCGTGCCGATCACCTCGGCGAGGTCGCAGGCGATGATCGCCAGTTCGCAGGCGATCCAGAGCAGGAAATTTACCGGACGCGGATAATAGGCGCGGCAGGCCTGCGCGAGGTCGCGGCCGGTGGCGATGCCGAGGCGGGCGGCCAGCGCCTGCAACAGGATCGCCATCAGGTTCGACAGCATGATGATGAAAAGCAGCGTGTAGCCGAACTGGGCGCCGCCGGCGAGGTCTGTCGCCCAGTTGCCCGGGTCCATATAGCCGACCGAGACCATATAGCCGGGACCCATGAAGGCGAACAGGCGGCGGAACCAGAGACCGGTGTCGGGCACCCTGATCGAGGCATTGACCTCGCGCAGACTGGGCTGCTCAGTCTCATCGGAGCGGGCAAATTGCCACGAGGGACGGGACACTGCTTCTGACATCGGGGGGTCCGCTGGAAGGGTATCGAGGATCGCCACTATGTATGCTAAGGCTGAACATTATGCAACAGGCTATACTTCATTGTTCAAGCTCTTGTGATGCAAGCCGACAGGCGCCGCGTGCAGCAGCAAACGCCGGGTTGCGCCGACCCGGGAATGCAAATAAACGGCCAGAGCACTACGGTCCGTGCTATGAGTGCGGAGCCGATTCAGCCATGAAGGAGCGCGTATTGGCGCTGAGGAACAGACCAGTTCGACGCGAAAAGCCGCTTCCTGATGCCGAAATCCATTCGGAAGGGTTCAGGCAGACCCGCGAAGCGCGCCGCAGCGCGCTTGTCGAGGACTATGTCGAGCTGATCGCCGATCTGATCGAGGACGGAAACGAGGCCCGTCAGGTCGATATCGCGGCCAGGCTTGGCGTCGCGCAACCCACCGTGGCAAAAATGCTGACACGGCTCTGCGCCGACGGGCTGGTGTCCAGGAAACCCTATCGCGGGGTGTTTCTCACGGACGCCGGTCGCAAGGTGGCGCAGGAGAGCCGCATCCGTCACGAGACTGTCGAAGCCTTCCTGCGCTCGCTCGGTGTCAGCCCCGAGACGGCACGGATCGATGCCGAGGGCATCGAGCACCATGTCAGCGCCGAGACGCTGGATGCATTTCGCAGGGCGATGACGACACGCTGAGCCCCGCCAGCGTTAAACTTCCCGACCGACGAGTCGCTGGAACCGCCGAACGGTACGCACGTTGCTCCTGACGTTGCGCGATGATCGCGTGGAAGGGAGGAAGCGACGGGCGTTGAACAGGCACGGACCACGAAGGGCTAGCAAGCGGCCAACGGGTTGAGACAGGCGGCGGCTCGTGACGAGCGCAAAGACCGAGGCCGAAACCGGTCGAAACAAAAGCTCTGAATTCTCCTCCCATCTGGAGCCGGACGCGCGGTCTTTTGGTCAGCAAAAATGCTGTGACTCGGCGTGACCGTTGCGATAATTGTCTGAAGGGGGCGGTCTTCGGCCGGACCTTCCAGAACATCTGCATTGCGAGGAAGTTGCCATGCTTTGGAGAGGCCGCCGTCAGAGCGACAATATCGAGGACGAGCGCAGCGACAGCGGCGGCGGGTTCGGCGGTGGCGGTCCGCGGCAGTTCCGCGTTCCGATCGGGGGGCGAGCGGGCGGCGGCGGCAGCATCATCTTGGTCATTCTGGTGGTTCTCGCCGGATGGTATTTCGGCTTCGATCCATCGCAGATCCTGGGTGAAGGTGGTGGCCTTGTGCCGGGCGGCGGCGGCCAGATTACCGAAGACAGCAGTTCGCCGGACAGCGGCGCGCCCGCCTCGGACGAGATGAAACAGTTCGTGGCGACCGTGCTCGCCGAGACCGAGGACACATGGAGCGGTATCTTCAAGGCCAATGGCCTCACCTACGAGGACCCGAAACTGGTGCTGTTCAGCAGCCAGATCCGGTCGGCCTGCGGCTTTGCCTCTTCGGCGGCGGGACCGTTCTATTGCCCGGGCGATCACAAGGTCTATCTCGACATGACCTTCTTCCAGCAGCTCGACCAGCAGTTCGGCGCCTCGGGTGAATTCGCCCGCGCCTACGTGATCGCGCATGAGGTCGGCCATCACGTGCAGAACCTCACCGGCATCATGTCGAAATTCAACCAGATGCGGCAGGGCATGGGCGAGGCCGAGGCCAATCAGATGTCGGTCCGGGTCGAGCTTCAGGCAGACTGCTTCGCCGGTGTCTGGGCGCACTATACCGCGCAGAAGGGCATTCTGGAGCAGGGCGACATGGAAAGCGCGCTGAATGCCGCCAAGCAGATCGGCGACGACACGCTGCAGAAAAAAATGCAGGGCTATGTGGTTCCGGAAAGCTTCAACCACGGCACGTCGGCGCAGCGGCAGACCTGGCTGGCGCGCGGCTACAAGAGCGGCAAGCTTTCGGACTGCGATACATTCAACAATCCGGTCTGAGCGGCGACGCAGGGCTGCGGCACCGCGGCGGGCTGCCGGGAACTGATGTCAGGATGAGGCAGTTGCGGTCGTTCGCTTATTGTTCCGGCCGGCTGGCTCGCCTATAAGAGCCTCCCGTCCAAGGCGGCCGAGGAGCTTGTCACCATGATCGACCCCAAGACCGCCAAGCGGGGCCTTGCGCTCGTTTTCACGACGCTGCTGCTCGACGTCATCGGCTTCGGCATCATCATGCCGGTGCTGCCGGCCTATCTGCAGGAGCTGACCGGCGCCGGCGTAAGCGAGGCGGCTATCGAGGGCGGCTGGCTGTTCTTCGTCTATGCGGCGATGCAGTTCTTCTTCGCGCCTGTCATCGGCGGCTTAAGCGACCGTTTCGGGCGGCGGCCGATCCTGCTTGCCTCGGTGCTCACCTTCTCCATCGACAATCTGATCTGCGCCATCGCCTGGTCCTATCCGATGCTGTTCATCGGACGCGTGCTCGCCGGCATTTCCGGCGCCAGCTATTCGACGACGTCGGCCTTCATCGCCGACATCTCGAACGACGAGAACAGGGCCAAGAATTTCGGCCTGCTCGGTATTGCCTTCGGCGTCGGCTTCGTCATCGGCCCGGTGCTCGGCGGACTGCTCGGCACGTTCGGGCCGCGCGTGCCGTTCTATTTCGCCGCCGGGCTCGCCTTCGTGAACTTCCTCATCGCGATGTTCTTGCTGCCGGAGACGCTGGACGAGCAGCATCGTCGCCGCTTCGAATGGAAACGCGCCAATCCGGTAGGCACGCTGATCCAGATGCGCAACTATCCCGGCATTGGCTGGATCGGGCTGGTCTTTTTCCTGATGACGCTCGGCCACATGATGTATCCGGCGGTCTGGTCTTTCGTTTCAAGCTACCGTTATGGCTGGAATGAGCAGCAGATCGGCTTCTCGCTCGGCGCCTTCGGCCTTTGCGGCGCGATCGTCATGGCGACGGTGCTGCCGCGCGTCATCCCGAAGCTCGGCGAATGGAGGACCGCCGCGATCGGCCTGACCTTCACCGCGCTCAGCGCCTTTGGCTACGCGTTTGCGACGCAGGGCTGGATGATCTACGCGGTGATCGTCGCCGGCTGCCTGGAAGCACTCGCCGACCCGCCATTGAGGAGCCTTGCGGCGGCCAAGGTGCCGCCTTCGGCGCAAGGCGAATTGCAGGGCGCGATGACCTCGATCTTCTCGATCACCTCGATCATCACGCCGCTGCTTTATACGCGATCTTTTCCTGGTTCACCGGCCCAAGCGCGCCGATTGAATTCGGCGGCGCGCCCTATGTGCTCGGCGCGGTTTTCCTCACATTGGCGGTGATCGTCTTCGTGACGAAGGTCGCCAAGCCGACACCGAAGGAGGTCGAGCGCATGCACGCGCAGGAAGCGGTGACCGACGCGGCTTAAGGCGTGTTGATAGTCGGGTGATGCCGGCCTGTTAAATGACGGCTTCCTGCGCTTCCAGTGCGCACGACCCAAAAGTACGGTCCGCTCCGGTTCTCGGACCCCGCCCAGTGTGGTCGCTTCGCGCCCGTCTTCGACTCCGGCCCGGCCTGGCCCGAATCTCAATACGCCTTGGAGTGGGTTGCGCTTTGAGCTAGGCGCGCTCGGCCAGGGCCGGCGCGCCGCGCCGCTCGCGAATGAGATTGACGAAGCGGCGGAAGAGATAGTGCGAATCCTGCGGCCCGGGCGAGGCCTCGGGATGGTGCTGGACCGAGAACACCGGCCGGCCGGTCAGCGCGATGCCGCAATTCGAGCCGTCGAACAGCGAGACGTGGGTTTCCTCGACGCCTTCGGGCAGCGAGTCGGCGTCGACGGCGAAGCCATGGTTCATCGAGACGATCTCGACCTTGCCGGTTGTGTGGTCCTTCACCGGATGGTTGGCGCCGTGATGGCCCTGATGCATCTTCTCGGTCTTGCCGCCGAGCGCCAGCGCCAGCATCTGGTGGCCGAGGCAGATGCCGAACACCGGGAGATCGCTTTTCAGCAGGTCCTGGATGACCGGCACGGCATATTTGCCCGTCGCTTCCGGGTCGCCGGGACCGTTGGACAGGAAGATGCCGTCCGGCTGCATGGCCAGGATCTCTTCCGCGCCGGTTTTTGCCGGCACGACGGTGACCTTGGCGCCGAGGCCCGCAAGCAGGCGCAGTATGTTTCGCTTGACGCCATAATCGATGGCCACGACATGCAGCGACGACTCGTCCTGCTCGCCGAAGCCTTTGTTCCAGGCCCAAGGCGTCTCGCGCCAGACCGAGGATTGGCCCGAGGTGACCTCCTTGGCGAGGTCCAGCCCGATAAGGCCCGACCAGGCGGCGGCGCGCCGCTTCAGGTCGTCGAGGTCGAAAACGCCATCCGGTGCATGGGCGATCACGGCGTTGGGCATGCCTTTCTCGCGGATCAGCACGGTGAGAGCGCGAGTGTCGATTCCCGAAAGCGCGACGATGCCGCGCCTCTTCAACCATTGGTCGAGATGCCCGGCCGCCCGGTAGTTGGAGGGGTCGGTGACATTGGCCCTGAAAATCGCGCCGACAGCACCCGCGCGGGCAGCTGGATGCAAATCCTCGATATCCTCGCTGTTGGTGCCGACATTGCCGATATGCGGGAAGGTGAAGGTGACGATCTGGCCGGCATAGGAGGGGTCGGTAAGGATCTCTTCGTAGCCGGTCAGGGCGGTGTTGAAGCAGACTTCGGCGACCGCCGATCCCGTGGCGCCGAGGCCGCGGCCTTCGATCACCGTGCCGTCGGCGAGCACCAGAAGGGCGGTCGGCTTTTCGGTGGTCCAGGGGGCGGTCGTGGCCATGGCGGCACTCCTAGAGGCTGCTTCCGGACCATTCCGTTGGAGGGACGGCCCGCACAGCAAACGACGCGCGGCGGCGAACTAGCGAGCCTGCGCGCAACCAAAGTTTCAGTTCATGCGAGGCTCAGTACATAGGGGATGGCGGCAAAGCGGTCAATGACGCTTCCTCCGAGCGGAATCGTTTTATTTCGCCGAGCAAAATCAACGGTTTGCCTGGATTTGCCTTGAGCGTCCGGCGAAGCTATTGTCCGCCGCGATCGAAGGAGAAGCATCATGCGCGAGAAAATCGCCGAATCCATGAAGAGCGCGATGAAGGCGCAGGACAAGCATCGGCTGCCGACGCTCAGGCTGATCCAGGCCGCCATCCACGACCGCGACATCGCCAATCGCGGCGCGGGCAAGCCGGCGGCGAGCGAGGAAGAGATCCTGCAGATCCTTTCCAAGATGGTGAAGCAGCGCGAGGAATCGGCCAAAGCCTTCGAGGACGGCAAGCGGCCGGAACTGGCGGCGCAGGAGCGCGGCGAGATGGAGATCATCCGCGAGTTCCTGCCGGCACAGCTCGACGATGTGGCGATCACGGCGGCGGCGCGCGAGGCGATCGCGGCGACGGGTGCCGCCAGCCAGAAGGACATGGGCAAGGTGATCGGCGCGCTGAAGCAGAAATATGCCGGCCAGATGGATTTCGCCAAGGCGAGCGCCATCATCAAGGGGCTGCTCCAGTAGAAGACCGGCTCAGTTCTTGCAGATCGGCGCCGGCTGCGGCGGCGGCGCCGGATGGTCTTTCTTGTACTGCGCGATGATCGGCTCGAGGGTCTTCTTCGGCCAGAACTTCGGAGAGCCGATTTCCTTCAGGCAGGAAGCGTTCCAATAGACGCCCGCAGCCGACAGCGCTTGGCCGGCGGCCTTGGCGCGCGCCACAGCGGCGATGTCGCGCGATTCAGGATAGATGTAGAGCGTGGTCGGGTTGTTCTTCACCAACGGGATGATCTGCTCGGCATCGGCCGGCGACCAGCTGGTGCAGCCATTGCTGCGGCCGCCGGCATAATTCACCAGCCTGCCGAACGGGACGAAGCCGTCATGGTCGGCGTAGGAGCTGTTCGGATCTTTGCGCAGGCACATGCCCCTGAGCAAGGCTGCCGGATGGCCGCCGATCACGCGCTGCCTGGCGTTGGCCGCTTCGCCTTCGCCATCGAACTGGATGAAGGTACGCATGAACACCGCGTTCTGCGCACCGACGCGATAATAGCCCTTGAAGGACGTCTTGGTCTCGGCGGTCATGTAGGCTCCGCCTGCCGTCAGCTCCGAATCCATCGCGTTGCCGAAGTTTTTCGCGCAACGCCTGCCATTGGAGAAATCGGCAACGCCTTTGAGATTGCGGCCGCCGCCATGGCCCGAAGAAACCGCTCGAAAGAGCTGCTTGGCCTCGCAGATGATATAGTAGCGTTGACCAAGCACACTGTTGCCCAGGTCGCCGGGCCGCGTTGCATCCATGGCGAAGTAGCAGGGGTTGCTGACCGAACCTTCACTGACCTTCTTCTGGTAGAGGGCGCGCGCCCGCTCCAGCACGACCTGCGAGATCTGACCTTCGTTGTCGCCGACATGGCGCTGCAGCCAGTCCGGAATGTTCGATGGGCGCAACGCCGCGAACGAGCCGACCGATGCCGTCAGAGCGGCGAGGACGAAGAGGACGGCGGCACCAAGCGGAACAGATATCAACCGCACCGGATTAATCCCCCCTCGAACTGGTATCGCTTGTGGTGAATCACCTGCGCCAATCATAAGAGCATAGCGTCGATGGGCGAAACACTTCTTGTCTAGTGCGCTCTGCCGAAGCTGGCGCATCTGCGATTTTCGACAGGCAAGAAGTTGGCTACTATCTGATTCCGGCGCGCCCACGCCTCCTCCCTCCGTTGGGAAAGCATTGTTCATGCAGGGCATTCGATCGCTAAACCGACTGTTCGAGCATCGGCATAAGGAGGGATTGCGAAGACTGCTCGCAATAGGAGGTTTTTCGATGCGGCTTTCCGCACCCGTCTATCATCTGAAGCGCCAGGCGAGGTTGCTGTCGCGCAAGGAAAATGTTCCCCTTCATGAGGCGCTTGACCGCATGGCCTTCAAGGAAGGCTTTGGCAGCTGGAGCCTGCTTGCGGCGAAAGCCGCCGAGGCCGCACCCGCCGGGAGGCTGCTGGCGCAACTGATACCCGGCGACATGGTCCTCGTGGCGGCCCGGCCGGGTCAGGGCAAGACGCTGATGAGCCTCGAACTCGCCGTGGCGGCCATGAAGCAGGGCAGTCGCGCCGTATTCTTCACCCTGGAATACATGCATGCCGACATCCTCGACCGGTTCCGCGACATCGGCGTCGACCCTGCCGTTTTCGACCATCTGTTCGAGTTCGACAATTCCGACGCCATCAGCGCCACCTACATCATCGAGGCGTTGGGGTCGGCGCCGCGCGGCACGCTGGCGGTGATCGACTATCTGCAACTGCTCGACCAGAAGCGCGAGGATCCCGAGCTCATGGTCCAGATACGCGCCTTGAGATCGTTTGCCCGGGAACGCGGGCTGGTGCTGGTCTTCATCTCCCAGGTCGACCGGTCATACGATGCGTCCAGGAAGCCGTTTCCGGACCTTGACGATGTCCGGCTGCCGAACCCACTCGATTTATCGCTCTTCGACAAGATGTGCTTCCTCAACAAGGGCGAAATCCGCTTTCAGTCAGCTTGAGGGCGATCCTGACCGGGGCTATGCCTCCGATCTCGCAAAGGACACGGCTTCATGGTCGAAATCGTCAAACCGGCGCTCGAGCATCTGCCATCCTACAAGGCGGCGCTGGAGCGCGGCTGGTCGCCGGACAATGTGCGGCTGCTGGAGGCTACGCGCGAGCAGCTTGAGGCGATCGAACAGGATCCGGCGGCATTCCTTGCCGGCCTTGACGATCCCGAAGCCAAGGGGCCGCCGATCGCGCTGCCGGACGGCACAATGGTGCCACGCCTGCCGGGCTTCCGGCGCTGGATCTGGGACGGCGAGGCCGCCGGCTCGATCGGGCTTCGCTGGCAGAAGGGCACGTCGGCGCTGCCGCCGCACGTGCTCGGCCACATCGGCTATGCCGTGATGCCATGGAAGAAGGGGCGTGGCTATGCCACCGAAGCGCTGCGGCTGATGCTTCACGAGGCAAGGGCGGTCGGTCTCGACTATGTCGAGATCACCACCGATCTCGACAATCTTGCATCCCAGAAGGTGGTGCTCGCCAATGGCGGCATTCTCGTCGGGCGGTTCGCCAAAGTCGCCGCCTATGGTGGCGCGGAGCGCCTCAAGTACCGGATCGACCTTTAGGTCTCAAGGCAAGCGAACTTGAGAACCTTATTCGCCTGGCCTGGCCAGTCTTCCTTCTGCGGCCTTGTAGTAGAACTGGCTCGCGACAAGCCAGCCTTTCAGCGGCCTGAGCGGCGGAATGCAGGTCGCAAGGATGATCGGCACCGAAACGAAGGCGTGGAACCACATGGATGGCTCGAACGTCACCTGCGCCCAGACGGCGAACAGGACGGAGGGCACGCAGGCAAAGCAGATGACGAAGAAGGCGGGTCCGTCGGCCGGATCGGCAAAAGAATAGTCGAGTCCGCAGACTTCGCATTTCGGCGCCAGCTTCAGAAATCCGTCGAACAGCCGGCCCTCTCCGCAACGCGGGCATCGCCCGCGGATGCCGACCCGCCAGGGTTCGAGGTGGGGATAGTGCGCGTCGTGCATGGTCATCACTCCAGGACCTCGCATGCATTCGATCGGCCTTGAGGTCACGCATACATACTAATATGATTATTGTATGCATACAATGCGACAAAATGTATGGATACCGGTGGCATGAACAGTGAAGGGGACCTCAGCTGGCTTTCTCCCTTGGCGGAAGACTCACAGCCGCTCTATCTCAAGATCGTCGAGGCGCTTGCGACTGCCCGCTCGATCGGGCGGCTGCAACCGGGGGACAGGCTGCCGCCGCAGCGAGAGCTTGCCCGCTTCCTTGGCGTGGATCTGACCACGGTCACCCGGGCGTTCACCGAAGCCCGCCGCAGGAACCTGATCGATGCAACGGCCGGTCGCGGCACCTTCATCACGCCCGGCGAGCCGGAAGAGCCGATCCTCGATCTGAGCATGAACATTCCGCCGGCGCCTTCGGGCCTGAGCCTGCCGGCATTGATCCGGAGCGGCATCGAGGGACTGCTCAAACGTTTCAGCGCCGAAGCACTGCTTTCCTACCATCCCGGCCCGGGTTCTCCCGCGGAACGCGCCGCCGGCTCGTATTGGCTTGCCGCAGCCGGCGGCAGGTTGCCTGTCGAGCGCGTGGCTCTTGGTTCGGGGGCGCAGGCGCTGCTCGCCGCCGTCCTTCTGTCGCAAACCCGTGAGGGCGATACGATCCTCACCGATACGCTGACCTATCCCGGCCTGATCGCGCTGGCGCAGGCCACGGGGCGAAAGCTGGCTGGGGCGGGACGCGACGATGACGGCATGCGCCCCGACCATCTGGAGGAAGCGGCGCGACGATATGGCGCCCGCGTCCTCTATCTCAACCCGACACTTCACAATCCGACCACGCTCACCATGCCGGAGGGCCGGCGCCGGGATCTGGCTCGGATGGCGGGCAGGCTTGGCCTGGTGATCGTCGAGGACGATCCCTACAGTCCCCTGCAGACCGCTTCACCGCCAGCCTTCCTCAGCCTGGCGCCGGACCGGACATTCCACCTGGCTACGTTGGCGAAATGCATCTCGCCATTTCTGCGCACGGCGTTCCTGGCGGCGCCTGACGCGAAATCCGTCGAGCGGATCGCGGCGACAATCCGGGGCACCACCATGATGGCGCCGCCGCTGATGACGGGGCTCGCCTGCGAATGGGTGCGAAGCGGCCTGGCCGGCGAGATCACCGCCGCGGTGCGTGCCGAAGCAGAGGCCAGGCAGACGATCGCGCGCAAGATCCTGCCGGCCGGTTTCGCCTCGACGGAATCAAGCCTGCATCTTTGGTATCCGCTGGATGCGCGATTGCGTTCATCGAATATCGCCGAGATCGCACGCCGTCGCGGATTGGCCCTCAGCCCGGCGGAAGAGTTCTCCGTCGTGCCCAGTGCCGCTGATGGCTTGCGGCTGGCGTTGGGTGCCGCATCCAGCCACGAAAGGCTGGAGGAGGGGCTTCACGGTTTGATGTCGATCCTGTCGGGCGGCTCTGGCTCCTTGCGTCCTCAGGTCTGAGCCGGCAGAGCGGCACGCCAAAGGCTCTATTCCGCCGCAGCCGGCAACGGCGGCGTCGCCCGGCTGCGCCATTCCCAAGCCTGCGAGGCAAGCGCGACCGCCAGGGCCACCAGCATGGCAAGCGCGCCGGCGACCGGCAGGCTGCGATAGCCAAGACCGGCATTGAGCATCGCAGCGCCCAGCGAGGCAGCGAGCGCGATGCCGACATTGAAGCCCGAGGGAATCAGCGACGAGGCAAGGTTCGAGGCGTCTGCCGTCCAGGCCAGGATCCGGGTCTGGATCGGCGCGCCGATGGCGAAGTTGAGGCCGCCCCATATGACGATCGCGACGATCATCGGCACCGGGTAGGGACTGACCGCATAGATGACGCCAAGCATTACCGCCTGCAGGAAAAGCATGGCGATCAACGACGGCATCAGCTTCCAGTCGGCAAGCTTGCCGCCCAAGAGAACGCCGATCGTCGCGCCGACGCCGTTGAGCAGCAGCACAAACGGGATCAGGCTTTCGTGGAGGCCGGTGACTTCGAGCAGCGTCGGCGTGATGTAGGTGAAGAGGCCGAACTGGCCGATCATCAACATCAGCATCAGGATGAGCGAGGTCCAGACCTGCTGGCGCCCCAACACGCGCACCTCGCGCGCGAGGCCGGCGGGCCGGTTGGCGGCGCCTGCCGTGCGGGGCAGCAGCGCAAGCATGGCAACGATCGCGATGACGCCCAGCGCGCACATCACCCAGAAGCTCGCCCGCCAGCCCCAGAGACCGCCGATCGCGGTGCCGGCCGGAACGCCGATAACGTTGGAGACGGTCAATCCAGAGAGGATGACCGCGACCGCCCGGCCGCGCTGGTCCTCGCGCACCAGGCCGACCGCGACCACCATGGCGACGCCGAAATAGCAGCCATGCGCGACTGCAGTGGCAATGCGCAGGAGAAGCATCGAGGTGAAATCGGGCGCCAGCGCGCATGTGGCCTGGCCAAGAGTGAAGGCAATGGTCAGGGCGATGAGCAGCGACTTTCGCGAGACCCTGCTGGTTGCGAGCGCCAGGAGCGGACCGCCAATGGCGATGCCGCAGGCATAGCCGGAGACGAGATAGCCGGCGGTGGGCACGGAAACACCCAGACCCTGCGCTACCTCCGGCAGCACGCCGGCGATGACGAATTCAGTCGTGCCGAAAGCGAAGGCGGCAATGAACAGGGCAATGAGGGGCAGCATGGCGCGGACAGCGATCCCGAATGAGCTGGCCTCAAACCATGGATGGACGCTACGGGCAATGCAGAAATTGTCGATGCCGCTTTAGGTTTTCTTGACCGGGTTGGGCAGTGGTCTCGACTGGCCCTCTTCGTGCCGTACGGGCGCTCAGTCGGAGCCGTCATCAATCTCACCGTCACCTAGCCGACGGATGCGAGGATTGAACGGAGGCTAATTGTGTGCGGGCCGGTCGGTCGATGCTAGCTCGCCTTCAGCGATGCTAGCTCGCCTTCAGCCGCGAGCCGCCGAGCAGCCCGCGCTCCTCCAGCACCGGGTAGGCCATGGAGGCGAGCAGCGAATTGATCTGCTTGAGGTCGCGGATGGTGTCGAGATGGATCGAACTGGTCTCGACGCTTTTCGCGGTCCCGTCGCGCAGCCGCACGAAGTGGCTGGCGCTGGTCTCTTTCTCGCGCTCGCGCAGCAGGTCCTTCTCGAGCACCAACTGGCGGGCGGTTTCCGGGTCGCGCGAGACCAGCACGTTGAAGGCAAGCCGCGCATTGGCCAGAACCGAGGCATGGAAAGCGCAAAGCTCGCGCCAGCCCTCGGGCGTGAATTCCAGCCCGCGCTCCAGCTTCTTCCTGACATGCACAAGCATGTTGCGCACGATGATGTCGCCGACCTGCTCCAGCTTAACGCAGGCGCCGATCAGTTCCTGGCAGCGCAGCGCCTCGTCCTCGCTCAGGGGGTTCTTGGTGACCTTGGCCAGATAGAGCTTGATCGCGGCGTGCTTCTGGTCGACCCGGTCGTCGAGCGCGGCCAGCGCCTTGATCTTGCCGGCGTCGGCGCTCTCATAGAGCTCGATGATCCGCTTCAGCATGATCTCGACCGTCTCGCAGACCCGGACCACCTCGCGCGTGGCGTTGGCCAAGGCCTGGCTTGGCGTGTCGAGCGCGCTCTCGTTCAGCGCCGACAGTTCGACCACGTCGAGCGCTGCCGCCGGTTCGGGCTTAGTACCGAGCGCCACGATCTTCTCCGAAGCGCGATAGACGAGGCCGGCGAGCGGCAGCCCGGCAAGCAGGATGATCACGTTGAACAGGATATGGGCGTTGACGATCTGGCCGGAGGCCGTCGTGCCGAGGAAGGAGAAGTGCGGCCTGAAAATCATGAACAGGATCAGCATCACGAGCGAGCCAAGCCCGCGCATCAGAAGATTGCCGATCGGCACGATGCGGACTTCCGCCGCTGCCGAGCGGGTGAGCATCGGCGCGATGATCGAGGAACCGAGATTGACGCCCAGGATCAGGACGACGCCGAGCTCCGGAGTGATCAAACCCCGGCCGGCGAGCGTGGCCATGAGCAGGACCGCCGCGATGCTCGACTGGAACAGCCAGGTGATCAGTGCCGCCAGCAGGTAGGAGCTGATCGCATCGCCGGAGAAGTAGTCGATGATGACCGGCATGAGCTGGCTGTCGCGCAACGGCTCGGAAGCTTGGCCGATCATCTCCAGCGACAGGATCAGAAGGCCGATGCCGACAAGGATGCGGCCGGTCTGACGCCAATCGCGGCGCTCGGTGGCCATGAACATGATGGTTCCTGCGACCAGGCACAACGGCACCACGAGCGACAGATCAAAGGTAAGAAGCTTCGCGACCAAGGCCGAGCCGATCTCGGCGCCGCGCACGGCAAGCTGCCCGGCGGCGCCCGACACGATGCCGGCGCCGGCGAAGGAGCCGACCAGCAGCGTGACGGCGGTTGAACTCTGCAGCGCGATCGCGAGGCCACAGCCGGCCAGCACCGCCATCAGCGGCTTGCGCATGGTGGCGCGCAGCCTGTGACGCAGCACATCGCCATAGGCGCGCTCGACACCGGTTTTTACCATGCGGGTGGCGAACAGCATCAGCGCCACTGCGCCGGCAAGGTGCAGAAGGACAACGGATCCGCTCATGCCGAGCCTCGCAACGAGGCGGCCAGGAAGCGGAAAAAGGTGCGAATCGCAAGCATTTCGAAGGTCGAGACTAAAGCAGTTTACATTAGCCGGATAATAAATTTTACCCGATTCGGCCGACATTCGGCACACGACGGCGTGTGTCGGAAATGGATAGAAGGTGCTTTGGTTGCAGATCGCGGTCGGACAGGCGGCAAATGTCGCGTCGACGCGAAGCCTGGGCTTGAACCGGTTTCTGTAAATTGGTGAAGCTGCTTGCGTAACCAACGGAAATCATTACGGAATTGTAACCAAGGTGTTCAGTTTCGGTTCATGCCAGCCGGAATATCTCCTTGCCTATCGACAACCAAGGAGCACTGACCATGAAGCGTCTCATACTTTCCACCGTGACCGCCGCGATGCTGACCGCTTCGGCCTTTTCGGGCCAGGCCGCGCCGCTCGTTCAGCCGAGCCCGCCGCAGTCGACCTACACACAGGTCGACTGGCAGAAGCCGGGCCGGCATGTCGAGAAGCGCGTCGTGAAGAAGAAGGTCGTGGTGAAGCGCAGCCATTGGCGCAATGGGCAGAAGTATTCCAGCTGGAAGCGCCATCAGGCGGTTCGCGACTGGCACCGTTATGGGCTGCGCCGTCCCGGCCCCGGCCAGGAGTGGATTCGCGTCGGCAACGACTACCTTTTGGTCAGCATCGTCTCCGGTATCATCTTCGGCGCGATCGCCGCGCACTGAGCGGGGAATGGTCCGAAAGACGGGAAGGCGGCCGCGCGGCCGCCTTCTTTTTGTCTGTGAAAAGCGGGTACGATCGGGCTTATCGAGTCGTCGCGCCCAAGCGGCTTGATTATATGGAGGGTAAACGAGCCTTTCCCGATGCGCTTTCCACCCGCCTTCCTCGACGAGATACGCGACCGCGTGCCGATTTCTTCGGTGATCGGTCAACGCGTTTCCTGGGATAGGAAGAAGTCCAACGCATCGCGCGGCGATTATTGGGCGTGCTGCCCGTTTCACGGCGAAAAGAGCCCGTCGTTCCATTGCGAGGACAAGAAGGGGCGCTATCACTGTTTCGGCTGTTCGGTCTCGGGTGATCATTTCAAGTTCCTGACCGAGCTCGACGGCATGAGCTTTCCCGAAGCGGTCGAAAGGATCGCAGAGATGGCCGGCGTGCCGATGCCGGTGCGCGACGCCCAAGAAGAAAAGCGCGAGAAGGAACGCGCCAGCCTGACCGACGTCATGGAGATGGCGACGGTCTTCTTCCAGGAGCGCCTGCAGGGACCGGAAGGCGCCAAGGCCCGCGCCTATCTGCGCGACCGCGGTCTGACGCCGGCGACGCAGCAGTCCTTCCGGCTCGGCTATGCGCCGGACAGCCGCAACGCGCTCAAGGAATACCTCGCCGCCAAGGGGGTGCCGAAGGCCGATATCGAAGCCTGCGGACTGGTCCGGCATGGCGACGACATCCCGGTCTCCTATGACTGGTTCCGCGACCGCATCATGTTCCCGATCCCGGATTCGCGCGGCAGGATCATCGCCTTCGGCGGTCGGGCGCTGGCGCCGGACGCTTTGGCGAAATACATGAACTCGCCGGAGACCGAGCTCTTCCACAAGGGCAACGTGCTCTACAATTTCGCCCGCGCCCGCAAAGCGGTGGTCAAGGGCGGCACGGTGATCGCCGTCGAAGGCTATATGGATGTGATCGCGCTGGCACAGGCCGGCTTCGAGAATGCCGTGGCGCCTCTCGGCACGGCGCTCACCGAAAACCAGCTCGAGCTTTTGTGGCGCATGGCGCCGGAGCCGGTGCTTTGCTTCGACGGCGACCAGGCCGGGCTGAAGGCCGCCTGGCGCGCCGCCGACCTCGCGCTGCCGTCGGTGCAGCCCGGGCGCTCGGCACGCTTCGCGCTGCTGCCCGAAGGCAAGGACCCCGACGATCTGGTCAAAGCGGATGGGCCGGACGCGTTCCGCGCGGTGCTTTCGGAAGCGCGGCCGCTCGCCGATCTTCTGTGGATGCGCGAGACGGCCGGCGGCGTGTTCGATACGCCGGAGCGGCGGGCGGAGCTCGAGAAGACGCTGCGCGAGCTTACCGGCCGCATCCGCGACGAAAGCCTGCGCTACCACTATCAGCAGGAGATGCGCGAGCGCGTCCTAATCTTCTTCGGCTCGCAGCGCGGCGCGCGGCAAGGCCTACACGGGGGACGCCAGGACGGCCGGCCAGGCGAGCGCGGCAGAGGTTCGGCGCCAGGCGGGGCGTTTGGCCGGAGCGCTGCGGGCGCGCGCACCGCCATCACCGAAAGCCTCGGCCGCTCGGCGCTGGTCAAGCGCACGGGCGAGGCCATGTCGGTACGCGAGGCGACGATCATCGTGGCGCTGGTCAACCATCCGCCGCTGATCGACGAGAATTTCGCGCATGTCGAATTCCTCGATCTTGCCAATTCGGATCTCAGGCGGCTGCATGCAGCCATCCTCGACGCGATGGCGCATGACGCGGCCGACGACCGCGACGCAGTCATCGCCACCATCGAGCGCGCCGGATGCGGCGACATCTGGGAACGCGCGGTGGCGCTGATCAAGCGGGCGCGGCAGTGGCCGGCGCTCGAAACCGCGGGACTTGACGATGCCCGGGACGCCTTCAACCAAGCGCTGCACTTGCAGCGCAGCGCGCGCACCTTACATAGGGAGCTGAAACAGGCGCAGGCGGCGCTCGATGCAGACCCGTCGGACGAAAACTTTCGGCATCTCGTCGAGATTCAAGCGCAATTCAACGATGTACAGGCAACGGAAGCGCTGATCGAAGGGTTCGGCGTTTCGTCGGGCAGGGCTGGGCGTGCTTAGGCCCAGGTCGGCCCGAAATGAAGTGGAAATGCTCAAGGCGCGTCGATTCGACGCCTCTAAGTCGGGCAATTGATTCGCTTTTTTCATGCGAATCATGCCAGAGGCGCTTGACCTTCTGGCAGATTGGCGGAATCAGGACGATTCGAAACGTTAACCGTGCCCGGCGTCGGTGGGAAATTTTGAGCGATGTAAGGTTCTGGCGACTGGACAGGCAAGAGGCCTGCCACAGATACCAGGGTTAATCTGGACTTAATGCATGTCGCCCAAAAGTGGAACCGGTTTTGGGGCAACGACAGGCAGCAAACAAAAGAGATGATGCGGTCACTGGCCCGGTAAGAAGCGTTCTGGGGCGAGCGCATCCGGTTTGACCGGTCCGGCAGCTTACGCGGCTTCGATATTCGGCCGCTTGGAGACGACAAAGAATGGCGACAAAGGAAAAGGAAGAGGTCGAGACCGAACGTGAAGGCGCCACCGATGGCCCGCTGCTCGACCTTTCCGATGATGCTGTCAAGAAGATGATCAAGGCCGCCAAGAAGCGCGGCTATGTGACCATGGACGAACTGAACTCGGTGCTGCCCTCGGAGGAAGTGACATCCGAGCAGATCGAGGACACGATGGCCATGCTGTCCGACATGGGCATCAACGTCGTCGAGGACGACGAGCAGGGCGAGGAGGCGGAAGGCGGCGACGCGGGCGCCGACTCCGAGGAAGACGCCAACGAGCTTGCCGAGCAGACCGGCACCGCCGTTGCCACCACGACCACCAAGAAAGAGCCGACCGACCGCACCGACGACCCGGTGCGCATGTATCTGCGCGAGATGGGCTCGGTCGAGCTTCTGTCGCGCGAGGGCGAAATCGCGATCGCCAAGCGCATCGAGGCCGGCCGCGAGACGATGATCGCGGGCCTGTGCGAGAGCCCGCTCACCTTCCAGGCGATCATCATCTGGCGCGACGAGCTCAACGAATCGAAGATCCTGCTCCGCGAGATCATCGACCTCGAGGCGACCTATGCCGGCCCCGAGGCCAAGCAGGCGCCCGTTGTCGAACGCGTCGAGGAAGCGCCCAAGGCCGAAGAGAAGCCGCGCGGCCGCTCGGCGGCGCGCGAGGAAGAAGACGACATCACCAATGTCGGCGGCGACACGCGCGGGCTGGAAGAAGAGGAAGACGACGAGGACGAGGCAAGCCTGTCGCTGGCCGCGATGGAAGCGGAACTGCGCCCGCAGGTGATGGAGACGCTCGACGTCATCGCCGACACTTACAAGAAGCTTCGCAAGCTGCAGGACCAGCAGGTCGAGAACCGGCTGGCGGCTGCCGGCACGCTTTCGCCCAGCCAGGATCGCCGGCTGAAGGAGCTCAAGGAGCAACTCATCAAGGCGGTGAAGTCGCTGTCGCTCAACACCGCGCGCATCGAAGCGCTGGTCGAGCAGCTCTACGACATCAACAAGCGCCTGGTGCAGAACGAGGGCAAGCTGCTTCGGCTCGCCGAAAGCTACGGCGTGCGCCGCGAGGAGTTCCTCAAGGAGTATCAGGGCTCGGAGCTCGATCCGAACTGGACCCGCTCGATCGCGAATCTCACCTCGCGCGGCTGGAAGGAATTCACAAAGAACGAGAAGGACGCGATCAAGGAACTGCGCGCCGAGATCCAGAACCTCGCCACCGAGACGGCGATCTCGATTCTGGAATTCCGCAGGATCGTCAACCAGGTGCAGAAGGGCGAGCGCGAGGCCGCGATCGCCAAGAAGGAAATGGTGGAAGCGAACCTTCGGCTCGTCATCTCCATCGCCAAGAAATACACCAATCGCGGCCTACAGTTCCTGGACCTGATCCAGGAAGGCAATATCGGCCTGATGAAGGCAGTCGACAAATTCGAGTATCGCCGCGGCTACAAGTTCTCGACCTACGCGACATGGTGGATCCGGCAGGCGATCACCCGCTCGATCGCCGATCAGGCGCGCACCATTCGCATTCCGGTGCACATGATCGAGACGATCAACAAGATCGTGCGTACCTCGCGCCAGATGCTGCATGAGATCGGCCGCGAGCCGACGCCGGAGGAACTGGCCGAGAAGCTCGCAATGCCGCTCGAAAAAGTGCGCAAGGTGCTGAAGATCGCCAAGGAGCCGATCTCGCTCGAAACGCCGGTCGGCGACGAGGAGGATTCGCATCTCGGCGACTTCATCGAGGACAAGATGGCGATCCTGCCGATCGACGCGGCGATCCAAGCCAATCTGCGCGAGACGACCACGCGCGTGCTGGCTTCGCTCACTCCGCGCGAGGAGCGTGTTCTGCGCATGCGCTTCGGCATCGGCATGAACACCGACCACACGCTGGAAGAGGTCGGCCAGCAGTTCTCGGTGACGCGCGAGCGTATCCGTCAGATCGAGGCCAAGGCGCTGCGCAAGCTCAAGCACCCGAGCCGCTCGCGGAAGCTGAGAAGCTTCCTGGACAGCTGAGCGGAAACGCAACATACGAAAAAGGGCGCCTCGGCGCCCTTTTTCATTTCCACCTATTTGTTATGCCGCCTTGCCGGGCTTGCTCAACAGGAGGATAATTTCAGGGTCGGATGCATTTGTGGGCGACAAGCCGGATGCCCGCCCCGGACGCCGGTCGCAACTGCCAGGCGTCGCGCTCCGTGGCTCCCGGTGAGAGGTGTGCCATGACAACCTACATCGTGCTTATCAACTGGACCGAATTGGGCGCCAAGAACGTGCGGGAGTCGCCGAAGCGGCTCGATGCCGCCAAGAAGCTGCTCGGTGAAATGGGCGGATCGTTCAAGGCATTCTATCTGACGATGGGCGAATGCGACATGGTCGCCATTGTCGAAGCGCCGGACGATGCCGTGCTTGCCCGTTTCGCGCTTATGTTGTCGTCGGGCGGCAATGTCAGGACGCGGACGATGAAGGCGTTTCCGGAATTCGCCTACCGCGAGATCATCAGTTCGCTGGGGTAGAGCGCCGGAAACAGCCCGGCTCGATGCTGATATTGCGGTGCCGCGCTCGGTCGCCGATAGTCGCGCGATGCCTGAGCCGTTGCTGACTGTCTGGTACAACACACGCTGCCCGGTCTGCGATGCCGGCATCAACCGCCAGAAACGGCGGCTGATTGAAGCGGTCAAGTCCGGCCGCGTCGAATTCCGCGACATTAATTTCGAACCGCAAGCGCTTTCAGCCTTCGGCGCCTCGCTCGAGGATGTCCGCCGGCGGCTGCATGCGACCGATGCCGAGGGCAAGCTGCTGGTCGGTGCCGATGTGGCGATCGCCGTCTGGCGGCTCACGCCTGGCGAGGGATGGCTCGCCACCCTGTTCGGCAATTCGGTCGTGCTGCGGCTGACGCGCTTTGTCTATGATCGGTTTGCCGATCTTCTCTACGCCTGGAACCGCCGCAAAGGCCGCTGGTAGGCTGTTTTCGCGGCGATCGCTGCGCATTCGACCGCCTCGCAGTTCGCCTTGCGTCAACCAAGATGCATCGTAAGATATATCTTGACTCCACCCGCCACCTAGCTAAGATATATCGTAAGATAGAACTCAAGGAGCGATCCATGCACAAGCATAATCCCTTCGGGCACAACCATTTCGGTCAGCGCATATTCATGCACATGGCCGGTCGTTTCGGTGGTCGCGGCGGCGGCTTTGGTCCCTTCGGCCAGGCCATGCGCGGCGGCGGCCGCGGCGGTCCGGGCGACATGTTCCGCGCCGGCCGCATGTTGGCCGACGGCGATCTCAAGCTGATCACGCTGTCGCTTCTGGCCGAGGCGCCGCGGCACGGCTACGACATCATCAAGGCGCTGGAGGAACGCACCAGCGGCATCTACAGCCCGAGCCCGGGCGTGGTCTATCCGACGCTGACCTTTCTCGAAGAGGCCGGCTATGCCGTCTCGTTAAGCGAAGGCAACAAGAAGGTGTTCTCGATCACCGAGGCGGGCAGGGCGCATCTCGAGCAAAATCGCGAGATGATCGATCACGTGCTCGACCATCTCGAGCGGTTCGGCCGCAAGATGGCCAAGGCGCGCGACTGGTTTGGCTGGAACGACGAGGGCGAGGACGTCGGCCGGCGCGGCCGTCACGAAAAGCGCGACCGGTTCCGCGCACTGCGCCACCGCCTACGCGCCGCGCTCAGCGATTTCGTCGATGCGCCGGAGGACAAGCAGGCCGAGGCGATCAGCATTCTGGAAGACGCCGCCGCAGCGCTCGAGGCCCTCTCACGTCGCTGAGTCGCCCGGCACTGAACGGGCTATTGCTGGCTCGACCGATGACCGTCAAAGCGGGATGACTTCCAAAAGTCATCCCCGTTTATCTTTGTGTGAGCATGATCTTCCCGAAAACCGCTGCACAGTTTTCGGGTTCATGCTGTAGTGAAAATCGTCCTGCGGCACGCTATGTGATGCAGGACGATTTGCCGTTGGAGGATGCGCTATGTCTTTTCTGAAACGTCTTTTCGGCGGCGGCGGTGGTGAGGCGACGGACACCGGAGCCGCGAAGCCGGCAAAGCAGGTCGAGCACAAGGGCTTCCTGATCAGCGCCACGCCCTACAAGGCGGACGGCCAGTACCAGACCTGCGGCGTCGTCTCCAAGGAAGTGGACGGCGTGATGAAGGAGCACCGCTTCATCCGCGCCGACCGTTTCGCCGGGCTGGACGATGCGGTCGACATCTCGATCAAGAAGGGCATCCAGCTCGTCGACGAGCAGGGCGAGCGGATGTTTGGATAGCCGTTGCCGCAGGGTTCTTTTTTTGCCGGGATCAGAACGCGACTTTGTCGCCGCCCTTCAGCTGCAGGATCTGCCGCGCCTCGTCGGGCGTGGCGATCGAGGCGCCGAGGCCCTCGATGATCTGGCGGACCTTCGTTACTTGTTCGGCGCTCGAGCGGGCAAGCTTGCCCTTGCCGATCCATAACGAGTCCTCCAGGCCAACCCGCACATTGCCGCCCAGCGCGATCGCCTGCGTGGCGATCGGCAGTTGGTGGCGGCCGGCGCCCAGCACCGACCAGTGATATTCGTTGCCGAACAGCCGATCGGCCGTGCGCTTCATATGCGCGACGTCCTCCGGATGCGTGCCGATTCCGCCGAGGATGCCGAACACGCTCTGGACGAAGAACGGTGCCTTCACCAGCCCGCGCTCGACGAAATGCGCCAGGGTATAGAGATGGCCGATGTCGTAGCACTCGATCTCGAAGCGCGTGCCGTTGTCGGCGCAGGTGCGCAATATGTGCTCGATATCGCCGAAAGTGTTGCGGAAGATCCGGTCGCGCGACGATTCGAGATAGGGCCGCTCCCACTCATGCTCGAACGTCTTGAAGCGCTCCAGCATCGGAAACAGCGCGAAGTTCATCGAGCCCATGTTGAGCGAGGCGACCTCGGGCGCGAAGACTTTCGCGGGCCTGACGCGTTCCTCCACGCTCATCGTCGCCGCACCACCGGTGGTGATGTTGACGACGCAGTTGGAGCGCTGCTTGATGACCTGCAGGAAAGGGGCGAACGCCTCGGTCGACTGGTCGGGGCGTCCGTCGACCGGATTGCGGGCATGAAGGTGGACGATCGCGGCACCCGCCTCGGCCGCCTCGATAGCGGCGGTCGCGATCTCCTCGGCCGTCACCGGCAAGTGCGGCGACATTGACGGCGTGTGGATCGAGCCTGTGACCGCGCAGGTGATGATGATCTTGTTCTGGCTTGCCACTTTTTGATGCCCTGATCCTGATCTCTTCGCTATCCGAACGCGCCCTGTTCGACCGCGTCCTGTTCGACCGCTTGGGCGATGCCGGCAATGAACCGCTCGACGGCACGATATAGAACAGGGTAATCGGCAGCGCCGCCAGTGTCAGCCCGGTGAACAGCTAGTCGGCGGTGAATTTCGCCGACGAACACCGTCAGCCCCGGCGGCAGTTTCCTCAAATTGCCGGAGGTGATCAGCACCAGCGGGAAGAAACAGTCGTTCCAGATCGGCACGGCTCGACGAACATGCAAAAAAGGCAGGCGCCGATCGGCGCCCGCCTTTTCATTCTCAGGGTTTTTCCGTTCTCAGGGCAATGATTACGCGGCCACGGCGATCCCGTCCGCGTTAGCAGCCGCGGCCGCGATCGCATCCACCTTGGCGGTGGCCTTGGCAAGCGCGGCGGTGACCGCGTCGGCGCCCATGCCGACGCCTTCGACGCGGATCACTTCGACGTCCGTCATGCCCAGGAAGGCAAGCACGCCGCGCAGGTAGGGGATGGCGTGATCCATCTGCACCGCGGCACCCTCGGAATAGATGCCGCCCGAAGCAAGAACGATATAGACCTTCTTGCCGGCGACCAGGCCCTTCGGGCCATTCTCACCATAAGCAAAAGTCCTGCCCGAGCGTGCGACGTGGTCGATCCACGACTTCAACGTCGAGGAAATGTTGAAGTTGATGAAACCGGTGGCGAGGATAATCGTGTCGGCCGCGAACAGCTCGTCGAGCACCGCGTCGGACACGCCGACCACCTCGGCCTGACGCGGGCTGCGCGCCTCGGCGGGGGTATAGATGCCGGTGGCGTAGTCGGGATCGATATGCGGCAGCGGATCGGCGACCAAGTCGCGCACGACAAGTGTGTTGGACGGATCGGCGGCGGCCAGCTTCTGAGCAAGATCAGTGGCGACGCGGGTCGAGTGCGAGGCGGCGCCGCGCGGGCTGGAGGTAACAAGCAGTATGGACATGGCGGTGTCCCCTTTGGTTGGATTGAACTTGCCCGAGCCATATGGGGTTGCGGCTCTATCCGGAAAACTGGTATAATTTGCATGGTACCCATCGAGAATATGGATTGCTCATGCAGCCAAATCCGACGCTCGACCAATTGCAGATCCTGGTGGCGGTGGCCGACACCGGCAGCTTCTCAGCCGCGGGGCGCAAGCTAAACAGGGCGCAATCGGTGGTGAGCTACGGCATCGCCAATCTCGAAGCGCAACTGGGCCTGAAGCTGTTCGAGCGCGAAGGCCTGCGCGAGCCGCAACTGACCGATGTCGGCAAGGCCATGCTGGAGGACGCGCGGCGCATGATCGGCGTGCTGCAGCGCATCCGCTCGCGCGCCGACGGCTACAGGCAAGGGCTGGAGGCGGAAGTAAACCTGTCGGTCGACGTGGCGCTGCCTTCGCCGGCGCTCGTGCGGGTGCTCAAGGCCTTCGAGGCTCAGTTCCCGGCGGTGATGCTGCGCCTCTATATCGGTTCGCTCGGCCTGATCGTCGATCAGGTCGTCAACGGCCAGTCAGACCTCGGCTTTGGCGGCCTGCAAGGCGATGCGGACGTCAATCTGCTGCGCATCGGCTTCATCTCGCTGGTGCCGGCTGCCGCACCCGACCATCCGCTGGCGAAACTGCCGAAGCCAATTGCGATCGAAGATCTGCGCGACCACATCCAGCTTGTCGTCTCCGACCAGTCGGAGCGGACGCGGGGCCGCGACTATGGCGTGTTTGCCTATCGCACCTGGCGGCTGACGGACGTGCGCACCAAGCACGCCCTGATGCGTGAGGGTCTCGGCTGGGGCGGGCTGCCGCGCTGGCTGATTGCCGACGACATCGCCAGCGGGCGGCTGGTCGAGCTCGATCTCGAGCCTTATCGCGAGGTGCGTGCGCCGATGTACGCGATGCACCGCAACGACCGGAGCCCCAAGCCGGCGGCGTCGTGGCTCATCGACGAGTTCAAGCGGCAGCTCGGCTGCTTCAACGAGCTGGAGCCGGGCGTTTGGACGGAGGAGGAGCCGGAGACAAGCCGTCCATGAGCGCGATCAGCACGGCGCGATACTCCTCGGCCGATGCGCCGGCCTCGATGGCCAAAGCCGCGCGATCGAAGGCGGCGGCCAGCACCGCGGTCAGCGCCTCGGCCGGCAGCTTGACCATCGAGCGCGCGCGCATGGCTGCGATCAGGCCTTCGCGCAGCGAACGGTTGCCGTGGCGGTTGTCGATCTCGTCCATCGCCGCGCGGCCAAGCACGGCCGGCCCATCGAGCAGCAAAAGCCGCGTGCGGCCGGGCGCGCGCATCGCGGCGAGATAGGCGTCGGAGCCGGAGATCAAGGCATCGCGGGCCGAGAGCGAGGCGGGCGAGGCGCGGTCGATCTCCGCTGCGACGGTCGCTGCCTCCTGTTCGACGACCGCGGCGAGCAACGCCTGCTTGTCGGCAAAATGATGATAGAGCGCCCCACGCGTCACGCCGGCGGCGGCCACGATCTCCGGCGTGCCCGTCTCCGCATAGGATTTTTCCGTGAACAATTTTCGCGCCGCGCGGATCAGATCGGCGCGCGTTGCCTCGGTGCGGTCGCGGTTGGAGCGGCGTCCAGACTCTGGTTGCATACATACAGCCTGTATGTTAATTGCACTTACATACAGACTGTATGTTGGATGGCAGGAGAAAGAAAGATGAAGACGACCAGCTATTATCCGGTGCTGATGACCGGCGACGTCGCCGCCACGGCGGCCTTTTATGTCGAGCATTTCCGCTTCAAGGTGCTGTTCGACAGCGACTGGTACGTCCATCTGCAGTCGGCCGAGGATCGCCGCGTCAATCTCGGCATCGTCGACGGGGACCATGAGACGATCCCTGAGGAGGGCCGGGGACGCACGTCCGGCCTGCTGATCAATTTCGAGGTCCGCGATCCCGACGCCGTCTATGAGCGCATCGTCGCCGCAGGCCTGCCGATCCTGCGCAGCTTGCGCGACGAGCCCTTCGGCCAGCGCCATTTCATCACCAAGGATCCCAACGGCGTGCTGATCGACGTGATCAAGCCTATTGCGCCGAGCGAAGAATTCCTGGCGCAATACGCCAAAGGTGCGGCCGGGAGCTAGGCCGGACAGCGGGTCTCAGTTCGTCCGCGCCACCGGCGTCACGGCGACCTGGCTGACGCCGGTGCGGCGCACGACGGTGCAGAGCGTCTCGCGACCGATACGTTCGGCGTCGAGCATGCGCACGAGATCATCGACGCCGGTGACCGGTCGGCCGTCGATAGCGGCGATGATGTCGCCTTCCTTCAGGCCAGCCCTCGCGGCGGGGCCGTTCTTTTCGACACTGCGCAGGCGCACGGCCGTCTTGGTCGTGACCTGCGAGAGAAGTGCGGCACGGCGCGGCAGGTTGGTCGTATCGGCAGAGACGCCGATGAAGGCGCGGCGCACACGGCCGAAGCGGATGATCTCGGAAATGACGAAATTGGCGGTGTTGGAGGCGACCGCGAAGGCAATGCCTTGCGCGCCGTGGATCATGGCGGTGTTGACGCCGACGACTTCGCCGGCCGACGACACCAGCGGTCCGCCGGAATTGCCGGGGTTGAGCGCGGCATCGGTCTGAATGACGTCGTCGATCAGCCTGCCGGTCGAGGCGCGCATCGAGCGGCCGAGCGCCGAGATGACGCCGGCGGTGACGGTCCATTCGAATCCGAGCGGATTGCCGATGGCGATCGCGATCTGGCCGCGCCTGAGGCGCTTGGAATCGCCGAGCGGGGCGATGGCGGCGAAGCTGCCGTCGGCGCGCACCAGCGCGATGTCGGTGTCGGGATCGCGGCCAAGCACGCGCCCCTCGCGCGAAGCGCCATCCGGCATCGTGACGCGAACGTCGCGGGCGTCGCCGACGACGTGGAAATTGGTGACGACCAGCCCGTCCTGAGCAATCACGAAGCCCGAGCCATGGCCGCCGGCACCAATGCGCTCGATGCGGCAGACGGCCGGTCCGATTCGATCGACGGCGTCGGCGACCGTCGCCGAGTAGGCGTCGAGCAAGGCGTCATCGGATTGGAGTTTTTCGGCGGCGAAGGCCATGTTGGCTCCCGTGTGATCTGGCGCAAACGATGCCTATATGTGCGGAGCGGCAGCAATTGCCGCGACCTGACCACATGGCCAGTCAGGCACTCGACTAGCCGTCAGGCGAGTATCCGCGGCGGCGACATAGAGCGATATCTGGGTCACAGAACCCAGGAGATCATCGATATGAGCAACTTCAATCTCAGTGCCTTTTCCGATGCCGTTGCCGATGTCGCGGCGGCCGCCGCGCCGGCGCTGGCAAGCTTCGTTACGCATCACCACCGCACCGCGAGCGCCTTCCACTGGCGCGACGGCTTCTTTGTTACCGCGGAGGAAGCGGTCGAAGCCGGAGAGGAGATCGAGCTGACGCTGGCCTCGGGCAAAACTGTGAAGGCCGAGCTTGCCGGCCGCGATCCTTCGACGGGCGTTGCCCTGCTGAAGCCGGCTTCCGCCGCCGCCGGTCTGCCGCAACTGGCTGAGGCCGCTGCCGTGCGCCCCGGCAATGTGGCGATCGCCGTCGGCAATAGCGAAGGGGCAGCACTCGCGGTCTTTGGCACGGTCGGCGAGGTCGGGCCCGCCTGGCGCTCGATGCGCGGCGGCGCGATCGACCGCCGCATCAATCTGGCCATCAACACCGGCGGCCGCTTCGAGGGCGGCCCGGTGCTCGATGCCAAGGGCGGCCTGATCGGCATGCTCTTGTTCGGGCCGCGCCGGCGGGCGCTGGTCATGCCTTACGAGACGATCGAGCGGGCGGTCGCGACGCTGCGTGAGAAGGGACATGTCGCGCGCGGCTATCTCGGCGCCGGGCTGCACCCGATCCGCAACAGCGACATCCACGGCGCCATGGTGATGAGCCTCGACGAGAGCGGCCCGGCGAAAGCCGCCGGCCTGCATGTCGGCGACATCATTGTCGCCTGGAATGGCGAAGCCGTGCATGGGCCGCGCGAGCTTATCCGCAAGCTCGGGCCGGACAGCGCCGGCGCGAGCGTGACGCTCGGTATCTTGAGCGGCGGCGCTGAGCGCGACGTTTCGATCACCATCGGCGAAAAGCCGTTGAGCTGAGAGGGCCGATGGCAAGCAGCGCGATACAAACGATTGCTCGACTGGAGCCGGCAAGCAACCGGCTGACGGTGCTGATCGCGCTCGGCGACGCGGCGCGAGCCGAGCAACTGGTCGATGCGCTTGCGGCGAGCGAGGATCTGCTGCCGATCCTCGCCGGGAGTAGCATGGGTCAAACGGCGGATGTAGCCTTGGTCGATGTGGCTGCTTCGGAAAGCCGGGCCGTGAGCCCGGCAACGCCATGTGTGCTGCTGTCGCGTCGCGCCGGCCATGAAAGGCCGGGCGGCAATGTGGTTGCGACGCTGCCGGCCTCCGCCGACGGCCTGCTGATTGCCGCCGCCTTGCGCTTGGCGGCGTCCGGCTATCGCATCAGCCGCTCAGGACCGTCAGATCTTGGTGCACATGGCGAGTTCCACGCGGGGGTGTCCGAGGACGAGACGCCCGACGACAACCAGCCCCGCGCGGCGTTGTCGCCGCGCGAGGCTGAAGTGCTCGCACTGCTGGCGGAAGGCGCGCCCAACAAGGTGATCGCCCGTCGGCTCAACATCTCCGTCCACACGGCAAAATTCCACGTCGCCGCGATCCTGATCAAGCTCGGCGCCGCCAACCGCACCGATGCGATCGCCATCGCGATGCGGCAAGGGCTGGTGCTGGTCTAGACCCTTTCAGCACGACGCTGCGTAACCTCCGACCGGTGCGTTGGGCCTTGCGCCACGGCTGCCCGCCGCGCAAGTTGCCTCCCTGTTGCAGAGGGAGCCGAGACATGTCGCTCAAGGGAAAGACGCTGTTCATCTCGGGCGGATCGCGCGGGATTGGGTTGGCGATCGCGCTGCGCGCGGCGCGCGACGGCGCCAATATAACGATTGCAGCCAAAACCGCCGAGCCGCATCCGAAGCTGCCGGGCACGATCTACAGCGCGGCCGAAGAGATCGAGCAGGCCGGCGGCAAGGCGCTGCCGGTGCTTTGCGACATCCGCGACGAGGCTCACGTCGGCGAGGCGGTGGCAAAGACCGTCGAGCGGTTCGGCGGCATCGACATCTGCGTCAACAATGCCAGCGCCATCCAGCTTACCGGCACGCTGGAGACCGACATGAGGCGCTACGATCTGATGCACCAGATCAACACGCGCGGCACGTTCCTGGTGTCCAAAATGTGCATTCCACGCCTGAAGTTGGCAAAGAATCCTCACATCCTGAATCTGGCGCCGCCGCTCGACATGAAGGCCAAGTGGTTCAAGAACCACGTCGCCTACACGATGGCCAAGTTCGGCATGTCGATGTGCACGCTCGGCATGAGCGCCGAGTTCGCCAAAGATGGCATCGCCGTCAATTCGCTATGGCCGATCTCGACCATCGACACGGCCGCCGTGCGCAACCTCCTGGGTGGCGCCACGGTGGCTGCGATGAGCCGCTCGCCCGACATCATGGCCGATGCCGCGTGCGCGATCTTCCTGCGGCCGGCGCGCGAGGCGACCGGCAATTTCTACATCGACGAAGAGGTGCTGCGGGCCGAGGGCGTCACGGACTTTTCGGTCTATGCGCCAGGCGCGGCGGATCAGCTTGCCGGCGATTTCTTCGTGCCGGACGAAGTGTTCGCCAACTCGCCGACGAAGGTCAGAAGGATCTACTGACAGCCCGCGGCTGCCTCATTCCGCGGCGCCCTTCCTGCCTTTCGACGGATTCGACGCGAGTTCGAGACGCTTCCTGAGATGTTCTGGGGCGGTTTCGCCCTGATCCACGCAATTCCGAAAACCGCTGCGCATTCTCCTGGAATTGCTCTGTGGGGTTCCGCCGTATTTCCGGCAGGTGGACTTATTTTCAAGATAAAGCCCCGCCGGAGAGGGGCGCCGGCGGGGCTCATGCGTCCCGCTGGAGTCGGGACAGGGCAGGGAACGCCCTGACTGGAATCTGGGTGCCGCAATGCGGCGATTCAATGAGCACGCCGAGATGAGCGGGACAATTCTTCTTGAATTTCAAGAGAAAGGGCCCGTCCGGATCCGGACGGGCCCAACCTTGTCGCGCTGATTCCGAAAATAGGCTCAGGATCTTGAAGTCATTGCTGGTTGCTCGCCACAGGCGCCACCAGCGAGGTGATGCGGCGGATGGCGACACGACGGTTCTCGCGGTTCGGGCTAGACGTATTCACCTTGAGATATTCCTCGCCATAGCCCTGTGTCGTGAGGTTCTCGGCCGGGACGCCGAAAGCGTTGGTCAACGCTTCGGCGACCGCCTCGGCGCGCCGATCCGACAGTGCGAGGTTCGCGTCAGGCGTACCGACGGCGTCGGTGTGGCCCTCGATCAGGAAGGTCTCGGCCGGGTTCTTCTTGAGAAGTTTGTCCATGGCGGTGGCCACGCCTTCGAGCTTCTGCACTTCGGTGTCGGAAAGAGTCGCCGAGCCGAAATCGAAGTTGAGCGTGTCGAGGTCGATACGCCGGGCGATGTCGCGCACGCGGGCCGAGCGCTTGACCTCGTCGATCGAGTAGAGACGCTGCACCCTCTCCACCGGCGGCTGCTCGAGGAAGGTGTAATACTCGTCCGGATCCTCGACTTCTTCCGAATCCAGGATGTAGTCCCGACGCGATATGTCGAGACGCATCGGCGGCAGGTCGTCGCCTGGATCGCGCCAGTCGTCGACATCCTGGTAATAGCGCTCGTCGACATAGCTCAGGACATATTCGCGCCCGTCAGGCGTGATGCGCGAACGCTGGACAATGTCGCCATTGCGGTTGCGGATGGTGACGATCTTGACGCCATTCTCGCGCTCGACGGTCTCGCGGGTGCGGCCGCGCGGCAGATCCTCGTAATAGACATCCCTGGCGCCACGGGTAATGCGAGGAGCCTCGTTGCTTTCCACGAAAGTCTGGTTGTTGAACTGGAGGATCACGCGGTCGCCGAACTGCTTCACCACATCCGCGCCCTGGGGCCGGCGGCGCTCGCGGACCACCTGCTCGGGCGTAAGCTCGATCCGCTTGCCCTTTTCCTCGGTGACCGGAACAAGCTTCTCAGGCTTGATCGCCTGCTGGGCCGCCTTGTCGTCGGTGGGCGGCGGCCCCTGATCGACCGCGGCAGGCCGCTGCTCGGCCTGATTGCCGCCCTGCTGTCCAGCTTGGTTGCCGCCTTGCTCGACACCGGCCTGACCATTCTCGTTCTGGCCGGCCGGCTGGCGGCCCTTGCGCTTGCGAACGACATCCTTCTGGCTGTCGAGGATGGGAGCCTCGTTCGCGTTGGCAGGGGTCTCGCCCTGTGCGGCAGCGCCGGCGTTCGCGCCGCCTTCAGCCGGCTGCTCACCGGTAGCGGGCTGGGTGGTTGCCTGGCCTTCGCTGGAGGGCTGCTTGGTCGAAGGTTGATCTCCCGTCACCGCCTGACCGGTGCCGGGCTGCTCGCCGACCGTCTGTCTGCGCTTCTTGGTCTTGTCCAGAGGCTGTTCGCCTTCGGCCGGTGCTGCTTGCTGATTGTTTTGCTGTGGCTCGGCCTGCTGTGCCTCGCCGGCAGGGGCTTCGGTCTTCGGCGCCTGCTCGGCCGGGGCGGTCTCGGTTTGCTGCTGATCCCGCTTCTTCCTGCGCAGCTTGTCTTGCGGCGTGTTGTCGTTGGCGGGCGCCGCCTGTTCGGCAGGCTGCTCGGCCGGTGCAGTCTCGGTTTGCTGCTGCTGGCGCTTCTTCCTGAGCGGCTGCTGTTCGTCGCTCGCCGGCGCCGCCTGTTCGGCGGGCTGCTCTGCCGGCGCCGTTTCGGTTTGCTGCTGCTGGCGCTTCTTCCTGCGCGGCTGCTGTTCGTCGCTCGCCGGCGCGGCCTGTTCGGCCGGCTGCTCGGCCGGTGCGGTTTCTGTCTGCTGCTGGCGCTTCTTCTTGCGCGGCTGCTGCTCGTCAGTCGCAGCCTGTCCGCCCTGATCGGCAGGGGCTGCCTCGATCTGCTGCTGTTGATCGCGTTTCTTGCGCGGTTTGAGCTGCTGCTCCGCCGGGGCCGCCTCTTCCGCCTGGCCGGACTGCTGCTGGTCCTGCCGCTTCCGGCGCGGCTTCTGCTCGGGCTCGGCGGACTGTTCGGTCGGCGCCGATTCCGTCTGCTGCTCGCGCTTCTTTTTCCTCGGCTGCTCGGCTTGCCCCTGCTGGCCTTGCGCACATTCCTCAGCCGATTGGCCTTCGGCGCAGTTCGACTGCGCTAGGATAAACGGCGTCCCCCGCGAAGGGCCGAGATCGGCCTGCAGCGGATACGCGCCCAACGGCGCGGATGCCATTAGCAGGCCGATTGCCGTACCTGCCAGAATCCGTGGTTGGCGTTTCATATCGATTTTCTCCTACTGGGGTCCCATCCCTGCCCAAACTTTCAACAGCATCAATTGGTTCCGCCGGGCATTGTTGTCAGCCAAGGATGCCCGGCCGGCCTTTTGAAGGCAATTTCGTGTTTTTCTAATGTTGATAATGGGTCCTGTGACAGCAGTGCTTGACCGACAGGTCCCGGAGGGCCAAATCCAGCGGCATGAATGCGCCATTTTGGAAAACCAAGACTCTCGAGGCCATGACCCCGGCCGAATGGGAATCACTATGTGACGGCTGCGGCAAATGCTGCCTGTCCAAGCTCGAGGACGAGGATACCGGCGAAATCTATTGGACGAGCGTCGGCTGCCGGCTGTTCGACGCCGAAAAATGCCTTTGCTCGGATTATGCCAACCGGCTGGCGCGCGTGCCCGATTGCGTCGGGCTGACACCGCAGAATGTGCGCACCATCACCTGGCTGCCCAAGACATGCGCCTACCGGCTCATCGCCGAGGGACACGACCTCTATTGGTGGCACAAACTGGTTTCGGGAAGCGCGGAGACTGTGCATGAGGCCGGGATCTCGATCCGCGGCCGGGTGAAGGCCAAGGAAACGGATCTCGCCGAACCGGACGACTATTTTGATTATGTGCTTGATGACGAACCCTGACGGCTTCGCATCTTGATGACGAAGCCTGCGGCTTCGCATCTTGAAACTCGAGGGAACTGGGGCCGCGGTGACGCGTTCCCCGCGTCAGATTTGGAAGTGCATTCGGGTGAGGGGTTTTGCCTTTCTTCCACATGAACCGGACATGAACGGCCGGTTCGCACAAAGTTCAGACACAAAAAGGCATTTTGTAATCATTGGTTCGCCAATCATCCGTTCAAGGGCGAGAGGCCCACAACAAGGAGAGAGACAATGTTCAACCAGATCAAGACGGCAGCCCTTTCGGCCCTTGTCGGGCTTTGCACGCTCGGCGCCATCCCGGCGGCGCATGCGGACAGCCTCTATCTCGGCTTCGGCAACAATCACGATCCGCGCTTCGGCGTCTACACCGGCGATGATGGCTATTACCGCCGCGATCGCGACTGGCGCCGCCGCGGCTGTTCGCCGGACCGCGCGCTCGACAAGGCCGAGCGTATGGGCCTGCACCGCGTCCGCATCGTCGACATCAGCCGGCGAACGGTGAAGGTGGCCGGCCGTCAGTATGGCGACCGCGTGGTGGTGGTCTTCGCCAACGAGCGTGGCTGCCCGATCATCTATCGCTGAGGCTTTTCTGGAGCCTGCGAGGACAGGTTGGGCATGATCCTCTGCAGGACCAGCTGACCTTCTGCGAGGTCGGGAGCAGGATGACTCTCGCCGATGTCACCTGTGAGTAGTGGAGCCCCTTCGGCCAGTGCTGAAGCGCGGCTCAGATAAACCCCGGAGGATCGGTCCTCCGGGGTTTTGTTTTTGTCGGATTACCAAAGCGGCGGGCAAGCTATTTCAGCTCGAACGTGACGGTCACCTGGACGGTGTAGGAATTCTCGCCGGCCTGCACCGGCACGGCGGCGCGGGCGGCATCGAAAGCCTTGGCGTTCAACGGCATCGGCGCCGGCGCGACGTTCTGGTCGGTGATCTCGATCACCTTGCCAAGGTTGACGCCGGCGGCCGCGGCGAGCGTCTTGGCCTTGGCGAGCGCGTCGGCAACCGCCTTCTTGCGCGCCTCGGTGATGGTGGCCTTCGGATCATCATTGGTGAAGGCGATGCCGCCGCCCTGGTTGACCCCGAGCGACACCGCCTTGTCGAGGATGTCGCCGGTCTTGTCGACGTCGCGCACGCGCACCGACAGTGTGTTCGTCACCTGGTAGGCAACGAGTTCGGCTTCCTGGCTGCCGTCCGCCTTGTTGGTGTAATTGTAGCGCGGATTGATCTGGATGCCGGCTGTCTGCAGGTCGCGATCGGCAATTCCGGCCGATTTCATCGCCGCGATCACGGCCGCCATGGCATCATTGTTGGCATCAAGCGCGGCGCGCGCGGTCTTTGCCTCACGCATGACGCTGAGCGTCAGGATCGCCATGTCCGGCGCGACAGTCGCTTCGCCTTCGCCCGAGACGACAATTCGCGGAGGCGGCTGGGTGTCGGCGGCGCTTGCCAGCGCCGGAAACGCGATCGCGGCAGCGAGCGCGACAGGCAAAAGATATTTGGTCATGAAAACTCCTCGAAATCTGCGATCCGGTATCACCTCTGCCCAGACTCGAAAAAGGCATCGATTCCCGGCGTTGCGGGCAGTCCGGACCAGTTCACGCGCCTGATGGCGCGCACACCGCTGTACGGAGCGAATATGAGCTGATTTTGGCATTTGCCGCCAGCGCTTTCGAAAGCCTTGTGCCGGGCGGCGAAAAACACTAAGCCAGCCCGCGTGGGGCCTGTAGCTCAATGGTTAGAGCCGGCGGCTCATAACCGCTTGGTTGGGGGTTCGAGTCCCTCCGGGCCCACCATAACCTTTGATTTCGTTGCCGAAAATTGAGCGAGGCCAGAAACTTCCGGGCCCGTTGACGGGCTGGGCAAAAGGCGATCCCCGCGTTTGCTCCCGTCAAGTTGGAGGCGCAGCACCATCGAGTGACTAACCACCATTGCCCGGACGACACAAGCCTACACTGGCGCTGCATGCCCATGCTGGAGGCCAAACTCGGGGCCGCCACTTGTTACCGCTCGCTTCCGCCCGCTGCTCCAGATTGTTGGGGTAGCATCTTATGAAGCGAGGTGAATAGCAGACGGTAACGAGTTGATGCCATTGACCTCCAAGGTTTGTTAGATCGCCGGCTCGGACCTGGAGGGCATGCGCCTCTGACCTCCTGGGAATCGGTCAAGATGCGCATTGCGCTCGCCCGTTCAACGTCATCGCGCCCCACGAAGGAGTTCAAGAACATAGGTCTTGGCGCCCCGTACCGCCGCCTCCAACGGCAGACCTTGAGCTAACGATGCTGCGATGGCGCTGGACAGCACGCAGCCGGTGCCACGCATCCCCCGATGGACGCGAGGCGCTTCGACCCGAACTGCGCGACGGTCCGGCTGCATGAGAACGTCATTCGCTTGATCTCCGTGCGCGTGCCCGCCCTTGACGAGCACGGCGGTCCGCACCCTCGCCAACAGGTCCTCGCCTTGAACGCACGCGCCTTCTTCGTCCTTCGCAGGGTCTGCTCCCACCAACCTTGCGAGCTCGATCAGGTTGGGGGTCACGAGCCGGCAGAGCGGCATCAGATCACGGCGCAACACGTCGACGGCATCGTCCTCCAGCAACCCGCGTCCCGAGGTCGAGGCAAGCACAGGGTCGAGGACCACCGGCACCTTCGGAGGGGCCGCCAGGACAGAGCCGACCGCCTCAATGGCTGCCGCGGTCCCCAGCATGCCGATCTTGACCGCTGCGACCGGATTGGCAGCAAAGGCAGCGCGCATCTGGGCGGCGATAAGCTGCGGCGGCATCTGCTCGATGTGTTCGACGGCCGAGTGCGTCTGGACGGTCACGGCCGTGACGGCGAGGCAACTGCGCAGTCCAAAGGCGCATACGGTCTCGACGTCTCGGGCTGTTCCCGCGCCGCCACTTGAATCGCAGCCGGCGACGATCAGCACATGCGGCGTCAACGCCATTGGGCTGTCGCCGCCAGCCATTCAGCTGTCCGCGCCTCGGGGTGCGTGTTGCGGGCGATGTCGGTGACGACCGCCGCACTTTGGGCGCCGTGGGCGAAGACACCGGCAACGCGCTCGACGGTGAGCCCGCCGATGGCCACAAGCGGAATATCGCCTAAGCGCTGCTTCCAGGCGGCGATGCGGTCCAGCCCCTGCGGAGCCCATTTCATCGCCTTGAGAATGGTCGGGTAGATCGGTCCGAGCGCGACATAGTCCGGCTCGGCTTGGAGCGCTGTTTCGAGTTCGGCGCCGTCGTGGGTGCTGAGGCCCAGCCTCACGCCCGCCCTGCGGATCGCCTTCACATCAGCCTCCGCCAGATCTTCCTGGCCGAGGTGAACGAAATCGCAATTTTCCTCGATCGCAACACGCCAGTAATCGTTGACGATGAGCTGGCAGCCGTGGCTGTCACAGACTGCCTTCGAGGCGCGAATTTCTCGGCGCAGCGAAGCTTCGTCCTGGTCCTTAGTGCGCAGCTGCACCAGCTTCACGCCGAGCGGCACCAGACGTGCGATCCAAGCGGCGGAATGGACGATCAGGTAAAACGGATCGAGCTTCATGAGAATGCTGCCATGCCGATGACGGGGGTGGAGGGAACGGCCATGTCGCGCGGCTCGAGCAGGCCGGCGCAATAGGCCTCGCGGCCGGCCTCGACCGCCTTGCCGAAGGCCGCCGCCATGGCAACGGGATCGCCGGCCCTGGCGACGGCGGTGTTGAGCAGCACCGCGTCGTAGCCGAGCTCCATCACGGCCGCGGCATGCGAGGGCCGGCCGATGCCAGCATCGACAATCAGCGGAATGCCGGGGAAATGGCCGCGCAGGCTTCGCAGCGCATCGGGGTTCTGCGGCCCGCGTGCGGAGCCGATCGGCGCGCACCAGGGCATCAAGAGCCTGCAGCCGGCGTCGAGCAGGCGCTCGGCAACGATGAGGTCGTCGGTCGTGTAGGGAAACACCTCGAAGCCTTCAGAGGCAAGGATCCTTGCGGCTTCCACCAATCCGAATACGTCGGGCTGCAGCGTATCGTGGTTGCCGATCACTTCGAGCTTGATCCAGTCAGTGCCGAACACCTCGCGCGCCATCCGCGCCGTGGTGACCGCTTCGCTCACCGAGTTGCAGCCGGCGGTGTTGGGCAGCACGCGAACGCCGAGCGACTGGACCAGCGACCAGAACTGGCCGCCGGCTTTGCCGCCCGATGTTTCGCGACGGAGCGACACGGTGACGATCTCCGTGCCGGACGCTTTCACCGCCTCCGCCATGACGGCAGGCGAGGGGTAAAGCGCGGTGCCCAGCAGAAGGCGAGACGCGAGTTTCTGTCCATAGAACTCGAGCATGGGATCAGCCTCCCTTCATCGGCGAGAGGATTTCGACGCGGTCGCCATCGGTGAGCCGGCAGCGGTCCCGTTCCTTGGCAGGCACGACATCGCCGTTCCTCGCCGTGGCGAGCCAGCTGCCCTGGAAGTCAAGTTCGCTGAGCAGCGCGGCAAGCGTTTCTGCCGCGACTTCATGGGCTTGGCCGTTAACAATGAGCTTCAAGGGCAAACTCCTTTGCGGCAGGATTTCCCAGGATGAGGTCGGCTGCCTGCCGCGCCATGGCCGGCGCGAGTAGGAAGCCGTGGCGGTAGAGGCCGTTGATGCGAATATTCCTCCCGTCGCGCTCGACGCGAGGCAAGTTGTCGACGAATGCGGGACGCACGCCGACGCCGGTTTCGACCAGCTCGGCTTCGCCGAAGGCCGGATGCAACGCATAGGCGGCGCCGAGCAGCTCCATGGTCGAGCGCGCGGTGATCGGGCCTTCGGCATCGCATTCGACCATCGTCGCGCCGACCATGAACAGGTTTTCCGCGCGGGGCACGACATAGACGGAGATGCGCGGATGCAGCAGCCGCACCGGGCGGGTCAGCGAGATCTCGTGCGTTCGCAGGATGAGCATCTCGCCGCGCACGCCGCGCAGTTCCGGTCGCCTGTCACCGCTGCCGGTGCAGTCCACCTCAATATCCTGAGATGCGGGCGCCGAGCTGCGGCCGAACTCGACGCGCGCGCCCATCCCGCGCAGCTTGTCGCGCAGGAAAAGCAGCGCCTTGCGGGGGTCGAGATGCGCTTCCTCAGCGAAGAACAGCCCGCGCCCAAACCGGCTCTCGAGCGCCGGCTCGAGTGCCGCGATTTGGCTGGCGTCCAAATGCCTGAAGCCGGACGTTCGGCGGCCGAAGCGGTCGAGTTCGCCGGCATCGCGGGCAGGAGCCAGCACCAGCGTGCCGCGGCGCGCGACATGACCGGGCAAGGCGGCGTCCCACCAGTCGGCTGCGCCGCGTCCGAGCGTCAGCACGGTCTCTTCGGCGTTCTCGCGCTCGCACCAGGGCGCAAGCATGCCGCCGGCCTGCCAGGAGGCATTGCCGGCGATCTCGAGGCGTTTCTCGACCACGGTCACATCGGCGCCGCGCGTTGCCAGCTCGTGCGCGAGCGTCAATCCGGCGACGCCAGCGCCGCGAATGAGCACCTTCATGGCGTGTCCGTGCGCTCGGGGGTGCTGTCGACAGGCATGTAGAGATCGCCGCCGTCGCGGTACTTCGCCGCCATGGCCGCGAGCCCTTCCTTCTGGGCTTCGGCGCGGATGTCGTGCGAGATCCGCATCGAGCAGAATTTGGGGCCGCACATGGAGCAGAAATGCGCCACCTTGTGCGCCTCCTTGGGCAGGGTTTCGTCGTGGAAGGCGCGCGCCGTCTCCGGATCGAGCGACAGGTTGAACTGGTCTTCCCACCGGAACTCGAAGCGCGCCCGCGACAGCGCGTCGTCCCTGATTTTGGCGGCTGGATGGCCCTTGGCGAGGTCGGCGGCGTGGGCCGCGATCTTGTAGGTGATGACGCCGGTCTTGACGTCGTCGCGGTCGGGCAGGCCGAGATGCTCCTTGGGCGTGACGTAGCAGAGCATCGCCGTTCCGAACCAGCCGATCATCGCCGCGCCGATGCCCGATGTGATGTGGTCGTAGCCGGGCGCTATGTCGGTGGTGAGCGGCCCGAGCGTGTAGAACGGCGCTTCGCCACAAACCGCGAGCTGCTTGTCCATGTTCTGCTTGATCTTGTGCATCGGCACGTGGCCGGGCCCTTCGATCATCACCTGGCAGTCCTTGGTCCAGGCGATCTTGGTGAGTTCGGCTAGCGTTTCCAGTTCGGCGAACTGGGCCGCGTCATTGGCATCGGCGATCGAGCCGGGGCGAAGGCCGTCGCCGAGCGAGAACGCCACGTCATAGGCCCGGGCGATGTCGCAGATCTCCTCGAAATGCTCGTAGAGAAAACTCTCCTGGTGGTGATGCAGGCACCACTTGGCCATGATCGAGCCGCCGCGCGACACGATGCCGGTGACGCGGTCGACGGTCAGCGGGATATAGGGCAGGCGCACGCCGGCATGGATCGTGAAATAGTCCACGCCCTGCTCGGCCTGCTCGATGAGGGTGTCGCGGAACACCTCCCAGGTCAGTTCCTCGGCGACGCCGCCGACCTTCTCCAGCGCCTGGTAGATCGGCACGGTGCCGATCGGCACCGGCGAATTGCGCACCATCCATTCGCGGATGTTGTGGATGTTGCGCCCGGTCGAGAGGTCCATCACCGTATCGGCGCCCCAGCGGATCGCCCACACCATCTTCTCGACCTCTTCGGCCATCGACGAGGTGACGGCGGAGTTGCCGATATTGGCGTTGATCTTGACCAGGAAATTGCGGCCGATGATCATCGGCTCGCTTTCCGGGTGGTTGATGTTGGACGGGATGATGGCGCGGCCGCGCGCCACCTCGTCGCGCACGAATTCCGGCGTGACGAAGTCGGGGATCGCGGCGCCGAAGCTTTCGCCATCACGTTGAACTTTCGAACGCAACTGCTCACGGCCGAGGTTCTCGCGGATGGCGACGAACTCCATCTCAGGCGTGATGATGCCGGCGCGCGCATAGGCGAGCTGTGTGACGGCGCGGCCGCCGGCCGCGCGCAACGGTCTGTTGCGAACCGGGAATTCCGGCGTCAGGCGATCGGCTGAGACGAAGCCGTTGTCTTCCGGCTTGATCGTGCGGCCCTCGTAGCGCTCCACGTCTCCGCGCGCCTCGATCCATGCCTCGCGCAGCCGTGGCAAGCCACGCTCGATGTCGGTTTTCATCGCGGTGTCCGTGTAGGGACCGGACGAGTCATAGACCGTGACCGGCGGCTCGCCGGCGCTCGGGTGGACCGAGATCTCGCGCATCGGCACCCGCAGCTCCGGGTGGAGCTGACCGGGTTTGTGGACCTTCTTCGAAGCGGGCAATTCGCCGACGGTGACGGTCGGGGTGTGGGCATTCATGAGTGAGCCTCCTTGCTCGAGTGCACGGGAGACCCAGTCCACGCGATGAGGAGGAAGTGACGCTTCGCTTAGGATGCGGGCACTGCCCGAATGCCGAAGCCGGATTGCCGACCCGCGAAGCCTCGCACCGTCCCTACGCCAGTATGAACTGGATCAGGTTCAACGGGTCACTGCGCGCTATTAGCAGTATCTCAGCCCCTTGCCGGGACTCCCCTGGTGAGGCGCCTAGGTTGGACGATGCGACGCTATCCTGTCAACTCGACTTCATGACTTCTCCAGCCTCGAACAAGCGACGAGAAGGGGCGCAGCCACGCAGCTTTGATCGAGCATCTCTTACATCGACGCCCATTGAGCCACGACCTTGCGCGCGTCGAGCTGGCAGTCGGGGCCCACTTGTCATCCGCCAAGGAAACGCTTTTGCGAATCCCTTGTGGCGGCGGATTGAAGAACGCATTTTTCGCCTCGAAGAGCATCTGTTCGGCGTCTACGGACGCTGGTTCGATTTGTTCAGGACCGAATTATTGCGCAGCCGTAAGGGTCGAGTTGCAGCGTTCCTTCAACGGCCTTGCCCGTCAGCAGGTCGAGGCCCTTTGGGACGTTGGGTACGATCACGGCGACTTCCGTGGTGTTCAGCACGAACATCAGCCGGCGGTCGTCGGCTTCCCTGACAGAGACCTCCACCCCGGCAGGCAGGTCGGGCAGCAAAGGCGCTATACCGGCTTTGGCCAGCACGACATCGACAAGCTTCTCCGTCAGTTGCGGCGTGAGATACGTGCCGACATAGACAACCCGACCTTGCCCAACCTTGCGGGCGGTAATTGCCGGAGAGCCGGCGGCGAAGCGGTTCGACCAGATGCCGAGCACCTCGGTGTCAGGCGCTACATCAAGCACCTCGTACAAATGCGCAGCCTGGAATTCTTCATTGCCAAGGGTGAACAGGTATTTGCGTTCCGCGGACGAGGCCGGGAGCGGCGGCGGTGCATAGGCGCCCATCGGAGCCGGACGAAACAGCGGAAACAGGCCGCTGCCGCCTTCGGGAACGACGCGGCCGAACTCCGCCACCCTGACGCCGCTCAGGGCTGCAAGGGCCTTGCCGGGCGCCTGCTCGCGAATGATGTGGTTGTTCTCGTCCCTCGTCCCGCTCAATGCCGATAGGATCAGCGTACCGCCGTTGCGGACGAATGTTTCAACAGCCTCGTTCCATTCATCCTTCCACATCACCCAATGCGGGACGTAGAGCGCCTTGAGCCGCGAAAGATCGTCTTCGGGATGAATGAACCCGCATGCAATGCCGTTCTGATAGCAGTGGCGATGAAGCAGCGTCGCGTCTTCGAGCGGACTGGGGAGGCCGATCGGATAGGTCTTGTGAGCCTCCTGGTTGTCGAAGTCCGCGCCGGCGATGCCGAGGTCCATGCGCACTGCGGTGCCAAGAATCTGCTCCTTCGCGGCGGCGATCTCATGGAAGAAGCGGCCTGCCTCGTCATAGCGGCGGCGCGGCACGTCGTCGTGATCGATGACGCCCATCCAGTAGATCTCGGCGCCGAAATGCGCGGGACGCCAACGAAAGAACATGACACCGTCGGCGCCGCGCGCCACCGAGGTCATGGCCATGCGACGCATCTCGCCGGGCTCCGGCGTCATCGTCGAGAAGCCGGGCTGGCTGCCGAAGCCTGAGGCCTGCTCCGGAACGATGAAGTTGCCGGAATAGGCGCGGCATATGTCGAGATGGAGGGCCTGGGTCGCGGCATGCCCGCCGGTTCGGCGCATCTCGTCATAGAGCATCGGATAGATGTCGAAGCCGATGAAATCGAGGTCCTGTCCGAACCGACCGCGGAAGTCGATGTCGGCAAGCTGGCCAAGATTGTGGAAGATGAACCAGTCCGGATTGGCGGCGCGCAGGATCTCGACCTGGTCGTGTTGGAAGGCCGCGGTCGCGGCGGCCAGAAAGCGATGGTAGTCCTGCACGTGGCCGGGGCTGGGGTAGGACGGCATGAGCGGTCTCGGCAGGTCGATCTGCGAGAAATCGTCGTAGGCCGTCGCCCAGAAGTGGCCGCCCCAGGCGAAGTTCAGCGCCTCGATGGTGCCGTAGGCCTTCTGCAGGTATTTCTGAAACTCCAGCCTTGTCGAAGGCGCGAACGATTCCGACACCGTGGTGTTGAGCTCGTTGTCCGTCTGCCAGCCGATCACACGCGGGTTGTCCCGATAATGCTCGGCCATGGCGCGGGTGATGCGGCGGCTGTGGGCGCGGAATACCGGGCTTGTGGTGTCGGCATGCTGGCGCGATCCGTGGCTCGAGGCCCGCCCATTTATGTCAACGCGCAGCACTTCGGGGTAGTTGACGGTGAGCCAGCGGGGAGGGGTGGCCGTCGGCGTGCACATAATCGTGTCGATCCCCGCTCGGCCGAGAAGTTCGATCGCGCGATCGAACAGGCCGAACTCGAACTTGCCTTCGCGGGGCTCGAAAATGTGCCAGGCGAACTCTCCCATCCGCACCGTGTTGACGCCGGCGGCGGCCATGCGCTCGGCGTCACGCTGCCAGCAGCCTTCGTCGACATGTTCGGGGTAATGAGGTGCTCCGAGCAGAAAGCGGTCAAGATTGAGGGGCCGCCATACGGATAGCGGAGCGGGCTCTTTGCGGTTCATGCGTATGGGACTTTCGAAATTTCGAGGTTCAGATTGAGGCGACGGGTTTTCTTGGCGTGAGCGTGCGGCCATCCGGGCCGAAGAGGTAGGCGTCGCCGGTTTCGAACCCTGCTCGCAACGCGGCGCCGACCGCGACGGTAGAAACCTTGTTGAGCTGAAGCGTGAAATTGCCGGTTCCGCTGTCGGAATTGGTCGTCTGAAGCGGAGAGGCGTCGACGTAGAGGACGGTTTCGCGCCCCAGCTGCTCGACCAGACGCACCTGGCTGGAGAAGGCCGGCATTGCGCCGTCGCTTGGCTCGGCGACACGCAGGGCCTCCGGCCGGATGCCGATGGTCACGGCATCACCAGCCGAAAGGCCGCCGGCGTCGATGCCATCCAAGGTAATGGCAGGGAGGCCGGCGGCGGCTACCGAGACGCTGGATGCGCCGACGCTCACTGCTTTCGCTTCGATGAAATTCATGCGCGGCGCGCCGAGGAAGCCCGCGACGAAAATGTTGGCAGGGTTGGCGTAGAGTTCCAGCGGCGAGCCGACCTGCTCGATCCGGCCTTTGTTGAGGACTACGATCCGGTTGGCCATGGTCATCGCCTCGACCTGGTCGTGGGTGACGTAGATCATCGTCGATCCAAGCTGCGCGTGCAGGCTCGAAAGTTCCACTCGCATCTGAGTGCGCAGCGCGGCATCGAGGTTCGACAGCGGCTCATCGAACAGGAACACCTCGGGCGAGCGGGTAATCGCGCGGCCGATCGCGACGCGCTGGCGCTGCCCGCCCGACAGTTGCTTCGGGCGCTTGTCGAGCTGCTCCTCCAGACGCAGGATCCGTGCTGCGCGTTTGACGGCAGCGTCGATCTCGGTCCTGGGCCGGTTGGCCATCCGCAGGCCGAAGCCCATGTTCTCGGCGACGGTCATGTGTGGGTAGAGTGCATAGGACTGGAAGACCATTGCGATGCCGCGGTCGCCGGGCTCTTCCCTGGTGACGTCGCGCCCGTTGATCACGATGTGGCCGGAGTTGATGGTTTCCAGCCCGGCGATCGTCTTCAGCAATGTCGACTTTCCGCAGCCGGAGGGGCCGACCATGACGACGAACTCGCCCTTTTCGATCGTCAGGTCGACCGCATTCAGGGCATGGTAGCCGGCATAGTGCTTGTCGACTTTTCGCAATTCCACGCTGCTCATTTCGAGGCGCCTTTCCGTGCGTGTCGGGTGCGGCAGGGTTCGCGGATCATCCCTTGACGGCTCCCATGGTGAGGCCGGCGACAAAGTGCTTCTGCATCATGAAGAACATCACGACCGGGGGCAGGGCGACGAAGATCGTGGCCGCCGAGACGATGTTCCAGGCCGATGTCCATTCGCCGCGCAGATTGTTCAAACCTGCGGTAACGGGTTTGACCGCGTCACTCTGGGTAAGGACGATCGCCCAGAAATAGTCGTTCCAGACGAAGGTGAAGGTGAGGATCGCGAGTGCCGCCAGTGCAGGCCGGACCAGCGGAACAACCACGTGGCGCAATGTCTGGAACGGCGAGGCGCCTTCGGCGCGCGCCGCCTGGAACAGTTCGCCCGGGAGAGCGGCGATGAAGTTGCGCATGAAAAGCGTGGCGAAGCCGGTCTGGAAGGCAATGTGGAAAACGATCAGCGCATAGACGGTGTCGTAGAGACCCAGCCTCACCATCAGGTCGCGGACCGGGATCATCATGATCTGCGCCGGCAGGAAATTGCCACCGACGAAGAGGGCGAAGATGAGGTTGGAGCCACGGAACTGGTAGCGCGACAAGACGAAGCCGGTCAGTGTCGACAGGATGAGAACGCCGATGACGGACGGAATGGTGATCAGCAGGCTGTTCAGGAAAAAGCGCAGCATGGCGGTCTGGTCGAAAACCGCCTTGTAGTTGTCGATCAGGCTGAATTTCTGCGGCCAGCCCCAATAGTTGCCGGCCATCAGCTCCTCGTTGGAACGGATCGAGGTCAGCATCACGGCGAGCAGAGGCAGCAGCCACAGGATCACGACCAGGGTTACACCACCTAGATAGAGGGCTCGCTGGATCCTGGCGTTTTCGGGAATGGGGCGCGGGTACATCAGGCGTTGCTCCGCTCGGCCTTGATGAGGCCACTGAGATACCAGGCGATGAAGACGATCATGATCACGAACAGCACGGTGGCGATCGCGGCGCCGTAGCCAAAGCGGTAGGAAAAGATCGACTCCTGATACATCTGGTAGGCGAGCACGGTGGACGAGCCATAGGGGCCGCCACTGGTCATGACCGCGATCATGTCGAAGGAGCGCAGCGCACCGATCACCGTCACCGCGATGGCGATGAAGCCGACCTGCGACAGTTGCGGCAGGACGACATGGCGCAACATGCGCCAGCCGCGCGCACCGTCGACGCGTCCGGCGGCGATCAGATCGTCGTTGAGGCTGTTCAGTCCCGCCAGGAACAGGATCATGCAGAACGCGATCTGTGGCCATAGACCGGCGGCGGCTACCGCGAAGGTGACGAAGGTCTCGTCTGAAAGCAGCGCCGGGGCGGTACCGCCAAAGGCGCCGAAGAGAAGCTGCAGCAGCCCGAAGTTTGGATCATAGACCCATCCGAACACGACACCGACGGTGACGGTCGCCAGCACAAGCGGCACGAAGAACAGCGACTTGAGGATGCGCATGCCTCGGATCTGCTGATTCACGATCAGCGCAAGCGCCAGGCCGATCGGCGGCGCCAGCATGAAGATCAGCAGCCAGATTACGTTGTTCTTGAGCGAGACGTAGAACTGCGGATCGTCGGCCAGTTCGACATAGTTGGCGAGCCCGACCCAGGTCTTGGCGCCAATCCCATCCCAGTCGTGCAGCGAAATCCAGACCGTCTCGATGGAGGCGGCAAGGATCACCGAGCCGAACAGGATGAGGCCCGGCAGCAGGAAAAGTACCGGCGTCAACCAATGACGATTTCTGCGCCAGACAGGAGGCATGGCGTTCCATCCGAAAAAAGAGAGACGGGAGCCGCCGAAAGGCGGCGCCCGTCAGCCAGGGAGGATCAACCGAAGATTCTCTTGCGGGTTTTTTCGAGGCGCTTGAGGATCTGCTCACGTCGCTCAGGCTTGACCATGAATTCCTGCAGCCCCGCCATCCCTTCCTGGGCCATGTCCGGATCGGTGTCGCGATCGTAATATTGCGATGTTCCAACCACTTTCTTCAGTTCCTCGACCGCAGCATTGACCAGCGGGTCCTTGCTTGGCGGGCAGTCGTTGCGAGGCGGGATGGCGCCTTCGGCGGCGAGGAATGCGCCCAGATTTTCCGGCTTGTAGAAATAGGCGAGGAAGTCGCGCGCACCCTGCTTGTTCTTCGCATTCGCCGGAACGTGGATGGAGTTGACCGAAAAATCCTCGTAGCGGGCGACCCCGGGAACGATCTCGGGAAATGGCGCGTAGGCAAGCTGAGGCAAATCCGCTTCCGGAAAAGCGGATCGAACGAAGCCGCCCAGGTCCATCATTGCCGCCTTCTTTTGCGCTAGGGCAGCACCCGCCTGCTCCCATCCGAACGAACTGTGGCTCGGCGAGAAGAAGCCCGCCTTGATCAGATCGTTCCATTTGTCGAAGACTGGCGTCAACATCGGATCGGTGTAGGGAACTTTGCCGTCCATCAGCGCTATGTGCTTGTCGAGCCCGTTGATGCGCAGGTTCATATGGTCGAACCAGCCGCCCGCCGGCCAAAGCTCCTTGGTGCCCATGCTGATCGGGATCATCTTCGCGGACTTTGCCGCCTCGCCGAAGGCTAGGAAGTCGTTCCAGGTCTTGGGCGGTGTCCAGTTGTGTTCGGCGAAGACGTCCTTGCGATAGAAGAGGCCCCAGAGAAGACCTCCCATCGGCAGGCCATACTGCTTTCCGTCGACGGTAACCGCGCTTGTGGTGGCGCCGAGAACGCTCTTGTAGTTCTCCTTGGCGAACAGATCGGAGATGTCGTCAAAAAGGCCCTTGTTGACGAAGGCCTTCATGCGGTTGCCGGAAAACCAGAAGCAGATATCCGGAGCGCCGACGACAAGATAGCTGCGGATTGCCGTCTTATGGGCCTCGTGGTCCATGTTGTTGATGACGATCTTGGCGCCTGATTTTGTCTCATACTCGCTCGCCAGCCGCTGCAGGATCTGTCGCTGCTCGACATTGCTGAGGTTGGAAATGATGGTGATTTCCTGCGCCTGGGCCAAGGCCGGGAGGCAAAGACCAGTCGCCGAAGCTGCGAGTGCCGCGCCAGTGCCCTTGAGGAAACGGCGCCTTGTTGTGGTGAACGCGGAAAAGTCGCTGGTCATGGCTTCTATCTCCTCCCTGAGAACAGCCGGATTCCAATTGAACCATGCGAATTCGTAGCGTATGGATGTCAGCATGGTCAATACTTAATTTACAAAATTAATTATGAGGCAGGAATGAAGCTCAAAGGCGATCAGCAAACGGCCCGCGCGATCAACCGGCGGCTGATCCTGAACCTGCTGCGAAGGCAAGGTGCTATAAGCCGCGCCGAAATCGCCTCTGTTACGGGCCTCAGCCCCGCGGCCGTGACGTTCGTCGTGTCTGAATTGCTCGAGGAAAATATTCTGGTGGAAGGGGAGGCGAGTCTTGGCGCGCCGGGACGTCGACCTATCCCGATCAACATAAACTACGCCGGCAGGCTTGTGGCCGGGCTCAAGCTGAAGGTAGGCGGCATCGATTGTGTGCTGACCGATCTTGCCACGACTCCACTTGTTACGAAGCAGGTCGTTGTCCCCGATCTTTCGCCACAAAGTACGGTGGAGGCCTGCGCCTCGGCAGTCGAGGAGCTGGTTTCCGACCGCAGGGCACCGACAGGCGCCCAGCTCAGCGGGATCGGCATCGCTGTACCAGGCGTCATCGATAACGGTGTCTGCCGGTTGAGCCACCGGTTCAATTGGGCCGATGTGCCGATCGCTGCGATGCTTGCCGAACGCGTGCGCGTACCCGTCTGGGCGGACGACGACACCAACGCATTTGCGCTCGCGCAACAATTGTTCGGACTTGGCCGGCATCATCGCACCGTCGGGGCCCTGGCCATCGGGGCCGGCATCAGCTGCGCGGTGGTCATCGATGGCTCTGTCCATCACGGCGCGAATGGCGCCGCGGGCAAGATGGGTCACTCGACATACGATCCGAACGGGCCGCCATGCGAGTGTGGCAGGCGCGGTTGCCTGCAGACCTTCTTCTCGGAACCGGCCCTGGTGCGGCGATGGAAGGAGGCCAGGCGACTCGCTGGTGAAGTGACGCGCCACGACATGCTGAACGCGGCCAAGACTGGAGACCGGGCAGCCATAGACCTGCTGCAGGAGGCAGGCGAGGGGATTGGACGATACCTGGGCGGTTTCTGCAATATCATCGATCCGGAAGTGATTGTCGGCGGGGGCGAAGCCGTCACCTTTGGCGACTATCTGTTCGGGCCAATGCGCGATGCATTGAAGCGTTATGCCATGTGGAACCCGCCACCGATTACACCCGATTGGGCAGACGATTCCTGGGCGCGTGGCGCCGCGGCGCTTGCGACCCAAAGGCTCTTCGACTTCGAAAGCAGCCCCGGAGAAATCGCCGGCACTGGGCTGCAACGATCAATGGTCAAGTAGCTGCAGGACCAAAGCGGCGTCCTCGTCCCGATTTCGGGCCTTCGTCTCTGCGCGCCTTTCCGTAGCCAACTGTTTGGAAAAGCGATGCTTGGCCGATAGTTGCGATTTGTGCAAAGGACGCCGGCCGAATGGAAGAAGACCGGCGCGAGTGTGCCGGTCTTGATGTCGTAACGAGCAGAGGAGGTCGGCGACCTCCGGTCCCGGATTGCCTGAGCAGTCAAGCAGCCTTGAGGTTCTTCAAAGCCTTTTCGAAGGCATCCTTGATCGGCTTGGATACGTCTTCGGTGGCTCTCAACATCACCGCCTGCAGGGTCTTGGCCTGCTCGACGGAAGTGTCGATCTGTTTGTTCACGAAAGCGGCCTGCAGCTCGAAGAACTCGGATGGCGACTTCATGGCGGCCAGTGCTTCGAGGTGAGCGAAGCCGGCTTCGGCATTGGCTCGCAGAGCTGCGATCGTCTTCAGCGACACCTCGTTGCGGGTGGTCTTGGCCACCTCAAGGGTCGACTCAAGAGCCTTTTGAGTCGTCTCGGCGTTCGATTCCAATTTGGAAAATGCTTCCTTCGCCTGCTCAACGCCCTGTTCGGCGACAGCGCGGACCTGCTCGGTAACCTTGTACCGCTCGTAAGTAGCGGATTCCGCGTTTTCGATCGTTTCGGTCTTGCCGGGGATCTTGGACATTTTCCATCCTTTTCCAGAGAGTGGCATTACACAAAGCCCCCCTGTTTCATCTACGAAATCGACACAACGGATTTATGAAGGGGAGAATTGTCGCTCGAGGGCACCACTGCGGCGGCCGGCGCGCTGCCGGCAGCGATCGGTGCCAACGTGGAAGGGCAAAAGCCTGAACTGCCCGTGCGGGCCGGAGGCAGCCTGGGGTGCCAAACGCGGCCATCAGGCCGAGCGCGATCTTGGCTGTCGTCATTCGGCAGGTCCGCCGGCCGAAATTGAGCATCACCTTCTTAGGAGCGGCCTCTTCGGAATCCATCGCTGCCATTCGACCTTGGCGCGACCTTCTCAGTTGTCCTTGTACAGCCAAGACTCCGTCTCATGCCAAAACGGCCAAGGCGTCGGCGAAGAAACGGTCGCCGCCGAAATTGCCTGACTTTAGGGCAAGCAGCAGCTCGCCGTGCGGGCTGCCGAGTGCACGCAGCGCTGGGACACCCGCGGCGATTTCGGGGCCCAACTCGAAGGCGGGAATGGCAAGCTGGTCCACGACGGCGCCGGACGTCTCGCCTCCCGCCACGACCAACCTGCGCACGCCGAGTTCGACCAGACCTTCGGCGATGGTCGCCAACGACTGCTCGATCGCTTGACCGGCAGCGTCACGTCCATGCCGCGCCTGCAGCGCCGAAACCACCTCGGGCGATCCGCTGCTGGCGATGAGGACGGGGCCATCGGCCAAGCGGGCGGCGGCCCAGGCGAGCGCACGGTGCGTCTCCGCCACTCCGCTCATCAGCCTTTCCGGATCGAGCCTCAGCACGGGCATCGTCTCTTCGGCGCGGGCAATCTGCGTCAGTGTCGCCCGCGAACAGCTGCCGGCGAGGCACGCCGCAGGCCCCTCGACCGGCCGGTCCCGCAGCACCGTCCGTTGATGGCGCCGCGCGGTGCCGGCGGCGACCAGGCCGCGGGCGAGACCCAGTCCCAGGCCGGACGCTCCGACCGACAGGCGTTGTGCCAAGGCTGCCGCGCCGATCGCTTCAAGATCGCTCTCGAAGACGGCGTCGGCGATTGCCGCTCCGGCTCCATCTTGGGAAAGCGCCGCGTTGCGCGCGCGGATCGCGTCCGCGCCGCGCGCGACCGTCGCGAGGTCGACCGACCCGACCGCTGCCTTGCTCTGCCGGGCGAGTACGCGCACCAGATTGGCATCGCGCATGGGATTGAGCGGGTGATCCTTGAGCGGACTCTCGTTGAGCGGCACCGCGCCGACGAAAAGATTCCCCTGGTAGACGGTTCGGCCGGTTTCCGGAAAGGCCGGCGTCACCAAAACCGATTTCTCATCCACGTCGTGACGCAAGGCGTCCAGCACCGGGCCGATATTGCCAGCATCGGTGGAATCGAAGGTCGAGCAGATCTTGTACATCACATGCGCTGCCCCGCGGGCGCGCAGCCATTGGTCGGCCGCGCGGGCGCGCTCCACCGCCTGCGCGGCGGCAACCGAACGGATCTTGAGCGAGACGACAACCGCGTCGACCTCGGGGAGATCGAGACCAGCGGCCGGAATGCCGATGGTTTGAACCGTGCGAAGACCTTCCTTGGCGAGCGTGTTGGCCAGGTCGGACGCGCCTGTGTAGTCGTCCGCAATTGCGCCGAGGGCGAGGCTCATGGCGAAACTCCGATGCCGGCCTGGGGGAGGGGCCCGCTGGCAAAGGGGGCGAACCAGCCGAGCCCCTCAAGTGTCTTGCCGCCGGGCCGATATTCGCAACCGACGAAACCATCATAGCCCAGCCCGTCCAGTTCCGCGAAGATGAACCGGTCGTTGAGCTCTTCCGAAGTCGGCTCATGGCGGGAGGGCACGCTTGCGATCTGGACATGGCCAATGATCGGCAGCAGCCGGCGCAACGCCATGACGACATCGCCGTGCAGGATCTGGCGGTGGTAGACATCGAACTGCAGCTTGAGATTGGGCAGGGCCAGTTCGCCGATGAGCTGCTCGGCAAAGTCGAAGTCATTGAGGAAATAGCCCGGCATGTCGCGGCCATTGATTGGTTCGATCACCAGGTCGATGCCGCGATCGGCAAGCTTGCCGGCGGTCCAGATGATCGCTTTGCGATAGGTATCCACGGCCGCCCTGTCCTCGCGAGCGGCGAGCCCCGACATCAAATGCAGACGCTTCACGCCCGTGGCCTCCGCGTAGGGAAGGGCAAATGCCACGGCGGCCTGGAGCTCGGCAAATCGATCGGGCAAGGCGGCCAATCCTCGCTCGCCGGCGGCCCAATCGCCAGGCGGCAAATTGAACAGAGCCTGGGTCAAACCGTATCTGCGAAGGCGCTCGCCGATCGCCTCGGGCGTGTGCTCGTAAGGAAACAGGAATTCGACCGCACGGAAGCCGGCATCGGCGGCCGCCTGGAACCGATCCAGGAACGGCCACTCGCTGAACATCATTGTCAGGTTGGCGGCAAAGCGGGGCATGGGCGATCCAGTCTTCCTCAGGCCGATGTCAGGCCGGTTTGGCCAGGTTCGCGGGTGGCGGGCAGTTCGGTGCCGGTGATCTTTGCGTAGAGCCGGGCGACGGATGCGTCGTCGTCCCGGCCCATTCCAGCCGCCGAGGTCGCCAGGAACATCTGTAGCGCGGCCGCGGCCACCGGCACCGGGAATTTGGCGCTGCGGGCCATATCCTGAATGATGCCGAGGTCCTTGACGAAGATGTCGACCGCGCTGCGCGGTGTGTAGTCGCCGTCCAGCACGTGCGGCACCCGGTTCTCGAACATCCACGAATTGCCTGCGGAGGCAGTTATCACCTCGTAGACCTTGCGGATGTCCAGCCCTTGCCGGGCGGCAAATGCGATGGCTTCGCTGGCCGCCGCTATGTGCACGCCAGCAAGCAACTGGTTGATCATCTTGAAGGCTGCACCAACGCCCGGCTCGTCACCGAGTTCATAGACGTTGGTGGCTATTGCATCCAGTGCCGGCCGCGCTCTGGCGAAGGCGGCAGGGCTGCCGGAGGCCAGAATGGTGAGCGCACCCTCGGCGGCGCGCACCGACCCGCCGCTGATCGGCGCGTCGAGATAGAGCCGTCCCGTCGCTTCGAGCGGCGTGGCAAGGCGGCGCACCGCATCGGGATCGATCGTGGCCGAGGAGACGAAAACCGCGCCCTCGGCCATGGTTTCGGCGACGCCGTTCGTACCGAACAGGATGGCCTCCGTTTGCGCGGCGTTGACGACCACCGACACGACGACGTCGGCACCTTCAGCGGCCTCGGCGGGGCTTGCCGCGCCTCGGCCGCCCGCGTCGACGAGCCGGGCGATGGCCGCGGCGTCCACGTCGAAGCCAGCCACTTCAAACCCGGCCCGCCTGAGCGACATGGCCATGCCAAGTCCCATGGAACCGATGCCGATCAGGGCGGCCCGGTTCGTCCTTGCTCCGGCGGGGTTTTCCTTGCTTCGATCATAAACGGTCATCACGGAGATCCTTGTTCGAAACGCAATCCGGTTTAGCGATTGACCAGCTTGGGTGGCGTCGTCAGCACCAGGACCGCGCCGAGCACCAGGATTGCGGCGAGCGCATACATGCCGACCTGCGTTGCGCCGGTCAAATCCTTCAGGTAGCCGACGAGATACGGGCTAACAAAGCCGGCCAGGTTGCCGACCGAATTGATGAGCGCAATGCCTGCCGCGGCACCTGTCCCGGCGAGAAATGAGGTCGGCAGCGACCAGAACAGCGGCGCACAGGTGATCGCTCCGGCCGCTGCAACGGACAGGAAGGCGATGGCGATCGTCAGATTCGAGCTGGCGGCCGCGACGACGAAACCGACGGCGCCGAGCAGTGCCGGAACGACCAGGTGCCAACGGCGCTCGCGATGCCTGTCAGCGCTGCGGCCGAACAGATTCATGACCACGACGGCACAGATGAAGGGGATCGCGCTGATCAGTCCGATATTGAAGTTTCCGGTGATGCCGGTCGCCTTGACCAGGGTCGGCATCCAGAAGGTCAGCCCGTACTGGCCCATCACGAAGGTGAAGTAGATCAGGCACATCAGCCAAACTCGGCGATCGCGGAAGATACCGGCTACCGAATGCCCACTCTCCTTGTGACGCTCCTCGCGTGCGATCTCCTCTTCCAGGGCCTGCTTTTCCGTTTCGCTCAGCCACTTGGCCTGACGAATGCCGTTGTCGAGGAAGAACAAGACAGCGATGCCGAGAAGGACGGCTGGAACCGCCTCGATAAGAAACATCCATTGCCATCCGGCGAGGCCGTGGGCGCCATCGAACGAATCCATGATCCAGCCGGAAAGAGGATTGCCCAATATGCCTGAGACCGGGATCGCGGACATGAACACCGCGATGATCTTGGCCCGGCGATGCGAGGGATACCAGTAGGTGAGGAAAAGGATGATCCCCGGGTAGAACCCGGCTTCGGCGACGCCCAGCAGAAAGCGCAACAGGTAGAATGTCGGGGCGGACGTGACGAACATGAAGCCAGCTGAGATCAAACCCCAGGTGATCATGATGCGCGCGATCCACATGCGCGCGCCGACCTTGTGAAGAATGACGTTGCTTGGCACCTCGAACAGGAAATAGCCGATGAAGAAGATGCCGGCGCCGAGGCCGTAGACGGTCTCGCTGAAGCCGAGGTCGGCCGACATCTGCAGCTTGGCGAAGCCGATGTTGACGCGATCGAGATAGGCAACGACGTAGCACAGCATCAGGAACGGCACGATCCGCCAGAAGACCTTGCTGTAGGCGGTTCTCCTCGTTTCGATTTCAGCTACGGCTTGCGCCGGTAGCGCAGGTGTAAGCACGGTCATTGGTTCCTCCCTTGACTGTGAATGGGGTGTCAGCGCGCCCTCCGATAGCGGCTTTGGCAGCGCTTGCGTAACTGGGTAACATGGATTGGCAGCGCTGCCAACGAAAAAGTGGCAGCGCTGCCAACAATCGTTTGAAAAGGTTGCCGCGACATGGCAAAAGAGGATGGACGGAGGCGAGGACGGTCCAGTGCGACGTCGCGCTCCATCAGGGAGATCGAAAGTGGCCGACGGCACGCCGACGGGGACGACGACCCTTACCGATGTCGCACGCGCGGCCGGCGTCGGCGAGAGCACCGCCTCGCGCGTGTTGCGCGGGCACGGTTCATTTTCGGCCAAGACACGCGAGAGCGTCCTCAATGCCGCGAGAAGCCTCGGCTATGTGCCGAACCGCATCGCCGGCACGCTGGCCTCGACCGGCTCCAAGCTGGTCGGGATCGTGATCCCGTCGCTCAGCAACATCGTCTTTCCGGACATGCTGCGCGGCGCCAACACGGTGCTGGTGGGCTCCGGATTCCAGCCTGTCGTCGCGGTGACGGACTACGAACAGGGCCGCGAGGAAACTCTCATCGAGTCGCTGCTTAGCTGGCGTCCGGCGGGTATGATGGTGGCCGGGCTCGAACACACCGAGCGTACCGTGGCCATGCTCAGGCACGCCCGCATCAGGGTCGCCGAACTGCTCGATTCCGATGGTGATGGCATCGACATCGTCGTCGGTTATTCCAACCGCGAGGCGGGAGGCGCGAGCGCGCGTCATCTGGTCTCGCGCGGCTATCGGCGCATCGGCTATGTGGGCCACGATCTCAGCCGCGATCTGCGCGCCGCCAAACGCTTGGCCGGATTTCGCTCGGCGCTCGCAGAGGCAGGCCTTGAAGTCGCCGCGGAAGAAATCATTCCCTCATCTTCGTCGATCGAGGCCGGGCGCGACGGTCTCGGCCGGCTGCTCGGGCGCGCCCCCGATCTCGATGCCGTCTATTTCTCTAACGACGACATGGCGATTGGCGGTTATTTCCATTGCCTTGCCCGCGGCATCGCCATCCCCGGCCGGTTGGCGATTTTCGGCTATAACGGCCTGGACGTCGCCCGCGCGGCGCCGCAACCGCTTTCCACCATCCGGACGCCACGCGTCGCGGTCGGAGAGACCGGCGCCCGGCTGGTCTGCTCCGACGGGCCGCCGACGAAGATCGATCTCGGGTTCGAACTGATCGAGGGAGCCACAACATGAGCGAGGCCAAACTTCGCGAAGAGATATGCCGCTTCGGCCGTTCCCTATTCGAGCGCGGGCTGACACCGGGATCATCGGGCAATATCAGTCTGCGGCTCGATGACGGCGGCTGGCTTGTGACGCCGACCAACGCATCGCTGGGCTTTCTCGATCCGGCTCGCCTTGCCAGGCTCGACGCGCAAGGGCGGCTCGTCGCGGGCGATGCGCCGACCAAGGAAATCCCCCTGCATACCGCCCTCTACGAGACGCGGGCAGCAGCGCGTGCGATTGTGCACCTGCACTCCACCCATGCGGTGGCCGTCACCATGCTTCCCGAGATCGATCCCAAGTCGGTCCTGCCGCCAATGACGCCGTACTATCTCATGCGCGCCGGACAGACGGCTTTGGTGCCATATTTCCGTCCCGGAGACCCTGCGGTAGCCGATGCAATCAAAGGGCTCGCTGGACGCTACTCTTCGGTGCTACTCGCCAACCATGGTCCCGTTGTCGCGGGCGAGACGCTTGAGGCGGCGGTATTCGCTACCGAAGAGCTGGAGGAAACGGCAAAGCTCTATCTGCTTCTGCGCGGCCTCAACCCCCGCTATCTGTCACCGGAGCAGGTCAGCGACCTGGTGCGGACTTTTGGGCTTTCGCTGCAGGAGCATGGTGCGCACGACCACTGAGACCCGATTTCGACTTCGTGAGGCGCTCCTGGATTGCATAGGTCGGGGGTATTACCTGAGCATGTTGCTAAGGGAGTGCGCCTCGTTGAAGATGTCCTGACGGCCGGCAGCCTTACGAGATACAGGGCTGGCCGCTACCGAGTTGCGGTCGAGATTGCTTCTCTCTCGCGCTGTTCGGCACTAGACGTTCCGGCGGCGGGCGGACATTCGCCCCGGACCGTCGCTGTCTATCGGTCGAGTTGCGGTCAGGCCGGCTTCGATGGATCTGAGAAGCTCAAGCGCGGCATTGAGCTTGCGTGTGTCGCCGCCGGCGGCCTCGGATACGGCAGTTGCCCACTCCTTGCGCACCAGGGCGTAATTGTGGGCTCCCCGCCGGGTGCGATGGACGCTGACGCCCCGGCGATCTTGCGGGTCGACATGGCGCTCGATCAGCCCCTTGCCTTCCAGGTCGCGCAGCACGGTGGAAACATTGGTGCGCTGCAGCCCGGTCGCCGTCGCGATCTGGCTGGGCGTTGCGGAAGCGTGCGCAACCAGGTGGCGCATCACCATGCCCTCCGATTGCGACAGCGACAGCGCTTTCTCGTCCCTGTAACCGCGAAACTGAATCTCACGGGCAATGATGAGGATGAGGTCGGCCAGGTCCGCCCAGCGAACAGCCGGGGGAGCTTTGCGTGCGGACGAGTCCGGATCGGTTTCCATGGGGCGCAGTTTACAGACTTCAAGATCTCCTTGCGCTTTACGGCACCGACGAGCCGCTTCCGCAACGGAGGCTTCTTGCCGCCGGACCGCTGACCGCCGTTCTCGAGGACGGCAATCTGCGGACGATCTGTTTTGCCGGCGTGGAGGTGGTGCGGGCGATCAACTATCTTGCGCGCGATGCGTCCTGGGGGACTTACAAGGCCGAACTGTCCAACATGCGCATTTCCGAGGACGGCACGTCGTTCGAGCTTCGCTATGACGGACTCTGCGCCGGCCCGCAGGGACGTTTCGCCTATCGCATGAAGATTCGTGGCGACGCTTCGGGCGAGCTGACCTTGCAAGCGGATGGCGTGGCGCTCACCGATTTTCCCACCAACCGCACCGGTTTCGTGGTGCTTCATCCTTCAGAGGCGGCGGGCAAAAGGCTGACCATCCGGCATAGCGACGGAAGCATCGAGGAGACGACATTTCCCAAATTGATCAGCCCGGACCAGCCTGCCTTCGACATTTCAGCGCTGACGCACGAGCCAGCACCCGGCCTGGTCTGCGCCGTTGCCATGGAAGGCGATGCCTTCGAGATGGAGGACCAGCGCAACTGGACGGACGCCTCGTTCAAGACTTATGTGCGGCCGCTCTCAAAGCCCCGACCTTATGTCATCGGCAAAGGTGTGAAGGACATACAGCGCGTCACGGTTTCCGTGCGCGCCGAGACATCGGCGCCTGGACCGGCTATCAGCAGTCCAGCAACCCTGACCCTTGGCGGACCTGCCGGGCGGATGTCGTCGATAGCGCTGTTCGTCGATCCCGACCAACTGCCGGCAGCCATCGCCGGCGCGGCTTCGCTTGGCCCGGTGCCGGAGATCATACTGCGCTTCGACAGCGCGCGCGGGCATGATCAACGCGTGCTGGAAAAGGCGGCCGAGCTTGCGAGCGAGCTTGGCGGCGGGCTGGCGGTCGAGGCGATCTTTGATGCGATCCACCCCGGGGTCGAGGCCCAGGGTCTTGCAGCTATGGTTCGCTTGGCGGGCGTCGAACCGAGCGCCATTCTGGTTTCACCACGGCGCGAATTCAAGACACGCCCCTCGAACTATTTGCCGAACGGTGAGCGACCGATTGACGAGATCGTGCAGGCATTGCGGGCTGTCGGTCTCGCTTGTCCGATTGGGGCTGGTACGCCCTCCCTATTCACCGAATTCAACCGCAACCCGCCGACCGGCGATGCGGATTTCGTCTTCTTCGGCAACAGCGCCATCGTGCATGCCGCCGATGAGCAGTCGGTCATGGAAACCCTGACCGTTTATCCTGCAGTCATGGAGACAGCACGGCAATTGTGTCCCGGAAAGCCGATCTGGCTTGGGCCTTGCACGATCGGCTTGCGGCACAATCCCTATGGTGAGGCGGTCGCAGCCAATCCCGGAAATACCCGGGTGCCCGCCGCCGGCACCGACCCGCGTCAGCGGGCATTGTTCGGTGCCGCCTTTGCCGTCGGCGTCGCGGCCCGGGCCGCTGAGACCGCCGCCGAGCGGTTGATATTGGCAGCACCGACTGGCCCCTTCGGTCTCTTGAACGAGGACGGCTCCCGACGACCTTTGCAAGCCGTCCATGCCCAAATCGCTGAGGCCGCCGGCGTCGAACGCTATCGGATTTCGAGTGATTGGCCAGGCGTGGCAGCAATTGCCTTTCGTCGCGGCAACACGATCCGCGTGCTGGCGGCCAACCTGACCCCCGTGCCGATCTACATAGCGCTATCCTCGGATGCTAAACTGCTTTGCGTTGCAGGTGAGGACACGAAGCCGGCGAAGTGCCCGCTGACCACCCATACATTGGGGCCGTACAACTCTGTCGCTCTTCAGTTTGTCCAAACACCAAGTCGACCAGACGGCAGGCCCAGGAAAAGCTGAACGTCAAGATACGCAATCCAAAGCGGGATGTCTCGTCTCCCAGCTATTTGCGCGGGCGGGATGATGGCGCCCGGCAGGAGCATGGAGTGCGCGGACAGGCCTCAAGATCAGCAGCTTCTGCAGGCGAGCGGGGCCTCTGTAGCGCTGAACCTTCGATTTTTGCGTCGGCGTCGAACCGCCAAAGACGTGTGCGGTCAACCGCCTCCGTACATGAGCTTCGGCAGCCAAATGACGATCGAGGGGAACACGATGCACAACCCTACTCCGATCGCCTGCAGGCATAAGAAGGGAACAGCGGATCGGAAGATCGTCGCCATCGATATCTCCGGTGGCGCGACACTCTTCAAGTAAAACAGTGAATAGCCGAACGGTGGGCTCAGGAACGCCATCTGCATGTTGACCATGAAAATGACGCCATACCACAGCGGCACGTCTTCAGGAGCCACACCGGCTAAGCCGAACGTACCGCCGAATTCGAGGGACTTAAGGATGGGCAGAAATATCGGTACGGTGAGAAGGAGAATGCCCACCCAGTCCAGAAACATGCCCAGAACGAACAGGATGATCATCATCAGAACAAGAATGCCGTAAGGCGCGAATCCAGTTCCGAGAATGGATTCGGCGACGAAGCTCTGCCCGCCCTTCAGGATGAAGAAGCCGACGAACATGGTGGCTCCGAAGAATATCCACATCACCATCGCAGTCGCCTTGAGGGTCGCCACGCCGGCTTCCCGGATCGTGTCCCAGGTCAGGCGGCGATGGGCGGCGCAGACGATGAAAGCACCGAATGTGCCGATGCCGGCGGCTTCAACAGGCGTTGCTATGCCAAGGAAGATGACCCCGAGCACAAGCAGGATGAGCAGAATGGGCATGAACGTGCGGCGCAGAAGCCTCAGCTTCTGCCCAAAGCCGATGCGCTCGCTCGGCGGCAAAGCCGGGCCGAGCTTGGGGTTGATGTAGCAGCGCGCCGTGACGTAGACGACATACATCCCCGACAGCAGCAGCCCTGGGAATACCGACCCGATCAAAAGCTCGCCTAACGACTGTTGCGCGACGACGGCGTAGACGATCGCCATCACCGAAGGCGGTATGAGGATGCCAAGCGTTCCTCCGGCGAGCAGCGAGCCGCAGGCGAGCTGTGCGTCGTAGTTGCGGCGGAGCATCGCTGGCAGAGCGATCATGCCCATTGTCACTTCCGTCGCACCGACGACCCCAACCATTGCTGCGAGCAGGGTGCACGAGATTATGGTGGCCGAGGCAAGTCCGCCTTTCAGCCCACCCAGCCATTTATAGACCACGTCAAACAGCTCCTCGATGATCCCCGCTTTCTGAAGGATCGCGGCCATGAAGATAAACAGCGGCACCGCCGAGAGCTGATAATCCGTCATGAAGGGAAAAATCCGCGACGGCAGCATGTTCAGCATGGCCGCATTACCGAATAAGAAGAGGAAGAGAACGGCGAGGCTGCCCGTGCAGAAGGCCATTGGCAGCCCGAGCAATAAAAGAACGCCCAGTCCGCCGAACATGAGGATGCTCAGCCACAGGATTGGAAGCTCGAGACCCATGGCTTAGCGGAGCCTTCTTGTTGCGGTCGCGATGTCACGCATCAGGCGAGACACGCCTTGAAGCAGCAGCAGCGCGGCGCCAACAGGAATCGCCAGCTTCACCGGCCAATATTGAATACCCCACTCGGTGAAAGAACTCTCGCCCACCGCCATCGCGTCGCTGGCAAAACGCCAGCCGGCAACGAGCATTGTACCCACGAACAGGAAAAAGAATGCCGAGGTGATGATATCGCAGATCGCCCGGCCACGCTCGGAGAGGTGGCTGTACACGATGTCGACCCTGACATGGGTCTCATCGCGATAGGCATAGGCCCCAGCCAGCATGTATTGCATGCCGAACATCAGAAACATGCTCTCGTGCACCCAGTTGGTAGGGGAGTTGAAAACGAAGCGGGCGACCACCTCGTAATAGTACGCCATGACCGCGAGGACCGACCAATAGGCGACGAACTCGCCTGTCACTCTTACAAGCCAGTCGACCGGCCTAAATGGCGCAAGAGGCTGTTTGACGGGCGTCGCGGGCACATCGACGACGATCTCATGGTGGGTTGCGGCGCGCCCAGTCTCACGGGCGCGGGCGCGCCGCACAAGACCGGGTATGAGAAGGGCGTCGCCGACAATAATGAGACCGAGCAGAAGTCCCGCAATCCGGCTGATGCTGCTGTCCCACTCGAGCCCGTGAACGGCCGCCGTCAGATTGTTGCGCGCCGCCGCGGCCTCAGCCTCAGCTTTTGCAAGTCGATCGGCAGCCCCCTGCTTGTTGGCTGCCGTCTCTGCCTTGGCACGCGGCAACAGTCTCTCGGCGTGCTCGCTCTGGGATCGCGCGAGTGAAACTGCCTCGCGTCCATCGCGCACCTGGGTGCTTGTCCAAAGTACCGCGATGAAGAACGGGATAAAAAAGAATCCCCACCTGCTCTTCAGATAGAAGCGGTGCATGCCGAGGAAGCCGGCTGTGACCAGGAACAGATAGGCAAGAAACAGGTTTGGACGGCCGGGATCACGCTGTGCCCGTTCTCGATGGACAAAATGAACGGCGGCCAGCGGAAAGACCGCGAGGGTTAACCAGTAGAGCCAGTGCGGCAGCACAAATGTTAGGGAAGGCATCGGCGAACGCCTGCTGCAGGAGCGAGCGCCCGTCCGGCTCAGGACGGGCGAGAAGAGGGTTCACAGGTTGATGGTCAGCCCCTGGTACATGTCCGGAGTGACGTAACCGACTGTCGGGTTCTCCATGACCTCGAGCTGCAACTTGAAGATGCGCGCTGCGTCCTTGTCCTTGTTGGCCCACTCGAACCAGATGGGCACCGCGATTTCCTGGAACTTCTGGAGGTCTTCCGGTCCAAGCCGATTGATTTCAATGCCGGCATCCAGGAATTTTTGCCAAGCCTCCATGTCGGCCTTCTGGATCGAGCCGAAATGGGCATTGGAATAGACTTGGATCTCGTCTTCCACGAACTTCTTGAGGTTGTCCGGGAGTTGGTTCCAGACATTCATGTTGACGGCAAAGTCCATCAGGTCGACGGGCTGGTATACGGACATCAGACCGGCTGGACCCATGGAAATGTACTTGGTCACCTGCTGGAAACCGAGGGCCCAGTTTACGGCCGGACCGGTGTAGTCGGCGGCATCGATCGTGCCCTTTTCCAGCGCGGAGAACACCTCGCCGCCCGGCAGCAACGTCGTCTTGGCACCGGCTTTCGCAAAGGTTTCGGCGATCATGCCGCCCGGTACGCGCAGTTTCAGATCCCTAAAATCCTCGATTGAGCGGATCGGTGTCTTTGAGTGGATGATGTTCGGGCCGTGATGAATGCGGTTGACGTAGTAAAGGCCTTGTTTCGCATAAAGGTCGCGCGCGGCCTGCAGACCACCTTTTGAATAGAAAAAGATATCCCATTCGTGCGGATAGCGTAGCCCCAACGTGTAAGAGGACAGGAACGCCGTAGCGGGAAGCTTGCCGGCCCAATAAAGTGAAAACGAGTTCATCGCTTCCAGAACGCCGTTCTTCACCCCGTCGAGGAGTTCGAAGTCACCAACGATATCCTTTGCCTTGAACGGCTGAAATTCGAGTTGGCCTCCGGTTTTTTCCTTGATGGTGCCACACCAGTTTTGGAAGGTTTCAAGTCCGACACCCGCCGGCCACGAGGTTTGGATTTTCCAGGTGATTGCGTCTGCGGCTCCGGCCCTTCGAACCCAGGGCGCGGTGACCGCCGTCGCCGTTAGCCCAGCGACAAGTCCACTCGTCTTCAGAAACTTTCGCCTTGATTGGGAACGCGATTCTCCGTCCATTGCTTTCCTCCCTGTTCGGCAAGCGGGCAAATGATGGGCCCGTCGCCGGTCTCAAATCGCAAAATCAATGACGCAAAGGATGTCCCGTTCTTGTGGGACCAGAGCTGCCTCCTTTTTCGCAGTCGTTTCCAGCCGGATGCCAACGCCACAAACGATAGCGACAGGGACCGGCGCAGCCTGTAAATAACATAACGCGGCGCAATCATTTTCAACCACTGCGCGCCCGATCCATAGTATGCCTGTGCGGCTGTAATAAATCCATTGGTGAGTCACGCCCAATGACGCGCTCGGGGCGTCGATCTGATGCTTCAGAATTGGGATTGGGGTAAGAGCCATCGGCTCGTACTGAGCGAGTCCTTGCAGGCCCGCGAGGTCAGTCAGATGTAGGACGCGCGAGTTGCTGGTGATGAGCTGTTCGACACGCAATGCTGAATTGCGCGATTGAGATGGGGCACACTCAGTCCGAGCGCGTCCGCCATGACTTCCCCATGCGCTATAAACCAGCTCTGGCAAATGGCGTTCGGGCGTCTCCCAACTATTTGCGCGGGCGGGATGATGGCACCCGGCGGGAGCATGGAGTACGCGACAGGCCTCAAGATCAGCAGTTTCTGCAGGCGTCCTGTGGATACGGATCGATCAGCCGACCGTCGCTTGACCCGTTGTCTCCTTAATCTTGTCCAAGACCGCTTCAGGCGCCACGTCGCGCTTCAGCTCCTTCAACTCATTGTCTGCTTCCGTCGGAACATCCAGGCGCTTCGCGATCTCCTCGACCAGTTTGATGAGCTTGGTCGTCTCATGCTCGTTGAGCAGGCTCACCTGCAGATCGAGGTCTGCCCGCGCATCATCCTGGGCGGCCATGCGGTTCTGGTTGATCAGTACGAACGTTGAGAGAAAGATCGCCTCGACCGAGGCGAACATGGCCAGAATAACCAGAGAAGGATCCCAGGGTTTGATAAAGGTCACGATCCCGAAATTTAGGCCGATCCAGGCGCCAAAGAAGACGAGGTGGATGTAGACGAACATCATGCTGCCGGCAAACCTGCTGATTGCCGCCGCCGCGCGCTGCTCCAGCGATGCTGCCTTGGCATCGCGCTTCCGCCTCTCGACCAGTGCCTCGATGTTCCGCGCCAGGGCAGGGGCGAGGCCTTCCGCCGCCGGCGTGGTCGGAGTGGCGTAGCCCTGGTCCTCTGGGGCGGCTGTGGGATTCATTGTTGTCTCTCCCGTCTAGGCAGCCTAACTCCCTATTTGGCAATTCGCTCCATTTCGCCGCTGTCCTGAGTGCCGAACGAGCGCCTTGTCCGACGATCCTGCCCGATGCAAACAGCGGTTGCTGCAGACCGGTGCAGGCTCGCTTCGGGTTGAGTTCGCAGGGCAGGACTCCTACTTAAGGGGATGCCCGCGAGCAGAAAAATCGATTCGACTGCACGGCTGGTTGCAGAGTGGCCGCTATCCCCGGCGGCGACGCTTGGATCGTCGGTGCGGGCGAGGGGCATTTTTCTTGAAATGCGCGCTCGCCTTCCGACGGACTTGAGAAGCCTGCTCCATACCGAGTCCCGGGTGCTTACCTTGCGTCTGCCGGAGGGCTCCCATGCCAATGTTGAGGCCGCATCGGCGATCGTGTCCAAAGCCATGCAGGACATCGAAGACCTGCCCGTCATGCCTCGCGAGGTCGAGGACATTCTGACGATCTCGGCGGGCGAGCGTCACCGCTGGCTCAAGGCCGGCCGCTTGCAGAGCGCCGGGACGCGGACGGTGAAACTGCGTGGCCGCGCGAGGAAGATCACCTTCCACGTTTTTGATCCGCGTTTGATCGAGGATGTGCTCGACCGTGACCTTGTAGCTGTCTGGCGCGAGGAAGACGCTGAGAGAGCCGCCGAGAACCGACGCCGAGCCGCTGCAAAGGCGGCGCTCAAGCGCTCGCAAAAGAGCCGCGGCGCGGCCGCAACCGACGACAGCCAAAGCGAGGCAGTCCGCTCCAAGTTGCGCGGCTGGGAAGACTTCGAGAGCGACGGGCTCCTCCGCTGAGGCGGGGACGCCGTGTCATCTTGTGGGCGGACCGCAGCGCCCTTTGAGGACAGCGATGTCGGCCTCGCGGTCCCCACCAGGCGGCGAGGAGACCGGCGCGCCGACGAGAAACGCGCCAAGCGCGTCACCCGGCGACATATTCACGATACCCTTCGGTGGTGACACTCGGAGCCACGATTCTGTCGGCCTCGCCTCTCGAAGAAGGCTGGCTAAGATAATTGGCGGCAGTGTGGGAAAGAGCGTGACCATAGAGACATGACAAAGCAGAGAATTCTTTTTGATACCGATCCTGGCGTAGACGATGCCCTCGCGCTGCTTTACCTGCACCGTCATCCGAACATCGAACTGCTCGGCATCACAACTGTCTTCGGCAACGCATCGATATCGGTTACAACGCGCAATGCCAGGTTCCTCGCCGAGGCTTGGGGGATCAAAGCGCCCGTTCACGCCGGTGCTTCCGTTCCGCTAAACTGGTCCGGGGCGCCGCACCCCTATCCTGTCCATGTTCATGGCGCGAACGGGCTGGGGGATTATCCTATTGCCCAGGAAGCGCGGGAGGAGAAGGACACTGCCGCGCGATTCATCGTCGATACCGTCCGGCAGAATCCGCGTCAGGTGCGGTTGCTTGCTGTCGGAGGCCTGACCAACTTGGCGCGGGCACTGGAGGCCGATCCGGCGATAGCAGATCTAGTGCAGGACGTCGTCGTCATGGGTGGCGCGTTCGAAGTCCCTGGCAATGTGTCGCCCGTTGCCGAGGCCAATATCTATGCAGATCCGAAGGCAGCCGATCGAGTGTTTGCAGCCTCGTGGAAAGTGACCGCGGTTCCGCTCAATCTCACAAATCGAACGGTGATGACGCGACAGGATCTCGCCGCGGCCTCGGAAGGTGCCGATGCCGCCATGCAAATGGTAGCCGCACTGTCGCAAGGCTACATCGACTTCTACTTGCAATGGGGCGAAGCGGGTATGCTTGTGCACGACTGCAGCGCCGCAGTCTACCTGACCGACCCGCACTTATTCGCCACCCGATCCGGTTCGATCGTCGTATTGGAGGACGGCCCGGCGGCAGGTATGACCGTGCAGAGACTGGGCGCCGCCAGTTATTCACCGAACAAATGGGATCAACGTCCAATGCAGTCGGTGTGCGTTGGTGGCGATGCTGCAGGAATCTTGGCGAGGATTTACGCTGTCTGCAGGGGAAGTTTCGCGGAGCCATCCCCAAAAAGCTAAAAAGGCTCGCTCCGGCGAGAGAGCCGCGATAGCGCGCCCGAGCCTGTGGCGCGGCTTCTACCCACAGCCATCCAACGGGTCGGGCTCGAATGGTTCACCAGGCCCGACTCGAATGTTCCTCGAATGCGATTCTTGCAAATCGATCCGGTCTGTTCAGATCAGGACTTGTTCGTTGTCGACGGTTCGGTATCGGACAGCCTCCGGTGCACCGCCTCATCGGCTTTGTCGGCGGCGGACTTGACGACATCGCTGACCTTGTCAGCGAGCGTACCTTCGCTCGACGCCTGCCGTCCTGCTTCGTCGCTGGCCGCCTGGTAGGCTTCGGCTGCAACCTGCTTCACTTGGTCGACGCCCTTCTCGAGCGCGTCCTCGGCCCTCTCGCGAAGCTGTTCGCGATAGCCGCCGAGCCGCTCGTCTTCGAGTTGCGTGTGGGGCAGCATCGCGCCGATCGCTGCTCCGATCGCGAGACCGACAGCAGCAACTGCCAGAGGCTGATCCTCCATCAACTGCTGCGCGGAACGAGTGGCCCTCGTCGCCATGTCGGCCGTGGCTGTCGCCGAGTTCGTCAGCGTCTCCGCCGCGCCGCTTGCCAAGTCAGAAACGCTACCGGCTGCGCTGCTCGCCATGTCAGACATGGTGCCGGCCGCACTGCTGGCCATTCCCGAGACAGTGCCGGCCGCACCGCTGGCCATGTCGCCGACAGAGGCATAGGTGTCCGAAGTCATGGCTCCGGTTCCAGCCGTAGATGTGCCGTCATGGCGGTCGGAACCGCGACGGGTCGCGTAGCCGGGCGCGGCGGTTGCGGCGGAAGCGCCGCTGCCCAGCATCAGCCAGGCCAGACCGGCGCCGATTACGGTTAGTGGCAGAGGATTGTCTCGCACCTGAGCCTTCAGGTTGTGGAGCATGTCGGAGCCTGCACCGCCGCTGAAAATACCGGTGAACTCATCGAAGAGCTGGCCGGGCGTCATCTTGCCTCGAATGGACTCGGCGGTCGCCACCACCCTTGCTCGCGTGGCCTCGGCTTCGCGTTCGAGTTCGGCTGCGGATTTGTCGCTCATCTCGCTTGTTCCTTGATTACGTTCGCGTCACGCTTCAGTTGCTCCTGCGTACGGTCCGGCGCCAGCTCGGAGGGCGACATGCTTGCCATGCCGGTGCGCAAGAGGATGACACCCAGCACGGCAACGACCACTCCTACGAGCAAGGCGGACCAGCCGGCGCCCAGGCCGAGGCGGGTCAGGGCAATGACGAGCGCTTGCAGCAGCACCATCAGCGCGGCGAGGAGACATACCGCGCCGCCCAGAACCCCGACGGCGCCGGCCTCCGCTTTAGTCACGCTCTCGGATAGCTCCGCTCGCAGGAGTCTGGCCTCCGTTTGCACCAGCGTGCTCACCTGCTGTGCCAGGTCGGCGACCAGAGTGCCGAGGCTTTGGTTGTCTTGAGTGTTCATTTCTTTAGCTCCGCTGCCTTCCTGGGAGCGCCGCCGTCGACGCCCCAATTGGTCGTCGCGTCATCCCATGGCTCGCTCGCCTGCGCACCAGTCTGCCTGCTCGTTTCCCTACCAGTCTTCCCGGTCTTCCGTGGTGTAGCTGCGCTCTGCCCCGCGCGGCGCGTTTCGGGGGGAGAAGCCTTTATGAACCGTCCGAGCGCCAGTCCTGCCAGCACCGAACCAGCGATCAGAGTGCCGGGATTTTGGCGGCCGAAGTTTTGAATGTCCTCAAGCACCTCGCCGAAGGGCTTCTCCTTCAACGAGGAGGACAGCCTTTCCAGTCCGCCTGCCGCATCCCGCATGAAATTCGACGCCGAGCTCTGGTCGCTGTTGGCCAGATGGTCGCTTGCGGCACGCAGAGCGCCGCCGAATGCCGCCAGGCTCGATCCGATGTCGCGCTGCGTTTCCTCGGCCCTTTCCGACAGGGCCTCCTGTGCTTCCGACGCATAGTCGACTGCCCTGCGAGCAACCTCGTCGCGGGCATCGTGGAGCGCTTCGCCGGCGCTTTGGGTTTCTTTCTTAACTCGATCGGAAACTTCGTTCTTCGCCTTGGCGAAGTCGGCCGGCTCGCGGCCCTGATTATTTTCGCGCTGCATGACGCCTCCTAATGAAAGCCGAGAAAGGAGAGTATCGCGAGCACAACCACGATGAGACCGATAAGATAGATGACACTGTTCATGGCGCAGGCTCCTCCTTGCCTGTTCCAACTTCGCGCCCGCCGCGATGTTCCCTTCCGTGACCAGGATTTTTTGTAAGTAGCTACTTACCCCGATCGGCGCCTCCGAAGCCGGCAAGCTCGTCATCCGAACAGAGCAGCCGCGGCTGCGCCGGATCGGAGATATCGAGCTTGTCCCAAGGTATGCGGTAGAGGCCCTCGCGGCGGCGCAGCGCGAAAAAGTCGAGCAATGCGGTGCCGATGGCCGAGGCCGACAGGCGTTCAAAAGCTGCGAAGATGCCGACATGGAATTCGGTGACGACGAGGTCGTCGCCGTCCTGCTCAGCGATGACCTCCTCGATATGGCCGATGCTCCTGCCGCCCTGCGTGAGAACGCGCCGGCCAGCCAGATGCTCGAGATTCACATTTGCCATCCTCAGGCTCCCGGGATTCGGCCGACGATGCGATCGCGCAGCCAGCTCTGCCAGGCCAAGATCTTGGTCCTGCGCACGTCGATATCGAATTCGATGTCGACGCCGATGTCGCGCACCTTGGTCCAGGCGATGCGATGCGGCCGTGCCTGCTGCTTCCCGCTCAGCCTTGCGGCCAGCCGCGCCGTTAATCGCCCAGGCCGAGCGCCAAGCCGTCGGGCCAGCGCAATCGCGCCAAGCTCGACCGCAACCACCCTCGGCGGCTTGCCCTGCCTCAGCTCGGCGACCAGTCCATCCACCTTGCCGATCTTGACCTGCTCGCGGTCGACGACCTGCTTGTCCAGGATATCGCGCAGCAGCTGCATCAGGTGCCTCCGAATATCTGCAGGGGAATAGTCACCACCGCCAGCACGAAGCCGAGCGCGATGGCGAAGATCACGGCGGCATTAGAGATGACGCCGTTGCGGTGCTGGCCGACATAGCGCTCGTCATTCAGCAGGAAGAGGAACGGCACGACCGTCAGCGGCAGACTGGCGGCGGTCAACGCCATTGAGAAGATGGTGAGCCTCAGCGGGTCGAGACCAAGCGCTATCGGAACGGCTGCAAGAAAAAGCGTGAGCGTGTAGACGAGACTGAAGCCGGGATCGTCGCGCGGCTTGAGATCCTCGCCCCAGGTCCAGCCGAACCCTTGCGCGACGAGATAAGCCTGCTGCAGCGCCACTTCCAGAGCGGCTCCGAAACAGGCGATGCCGAGCGATGCGACGAAAAGGACGAAGCCCCAGAAGCCGAACACCGAGATCAGCATCAGCGGGAGCTGGTTGTAGTCGTCCACATGGTTCACGCCATGGGCGCCGAGCACAAGCGCGGCCACGATCAGCACGGCCACGGAGATCGTTCCTCCGAAGCTCATGCCGAGACCGGCAATCGCCCGATTGGTGCCGAGATAGCTCTTGTCCCATTGATCCTCGACCGCGCCCGAGGAATAGAACATGAAAAGGTAGGGCGAGATGGAAGCACCGAGGATGCTGACGGCCATGAACCAGTAGTTCGCCGTATCGTGTTGCGGCAGGCTGGGCACGGCACCGGCAGCCACCTGTTTCCATTCGGGCTTCAGCATCACCGCGGCGACGACGAAGCAGAGCGTGATCAGGCCAAGCATCGACACGCCTTTCTCGATGAGGCCGAACGTGCCTTTCCACAGCAGCAGCCACGCGAGGAAAGCCGCTGGCAATGCCCACCATTGAAAGCTGATCCCGGTGGCAAGCTCGGCAGCGATGGCAACCCCGCCTATTTCTGCCGAGAGGACCAGGAAATTGACCAGCACGACTGCAAGCAGCGGCCAAAGGAAAGCATTGAAGCCGAAGCGTTCGCGGATACCGTCGGCGATGGTGTGATGGCTCACGGCGGCGAAGCGACCGGCCATCTCGACCAGGAAGATTATGCAGATGGTGCCGAGCACGATCGCCCAGATAAGTTGGAAGCCGAACAGGGCGCCTGCCTGCGCCGCTGTCGCCATCGAACCGACCTCCAGGAAGCCACCGACGCTGGTCACGACGCCAAGCGAAATTTCCAGCAGCTTCTTCATCGTTGCGGCGCGAAATAGCCGCGATAGGCCGTGGCGAGATCCGCCTGCGCGGCGCGAAGCTCGTTGCGTGCCCGGCTGGCCTGCGCCTGCTGTCCGGCCTCGACCGCGCACTCGGCCCCGCTTGCCGCGGTGGACAGCCGGCTGACCGCCGCCTTCAGCGTGTCTCGCGTCGCAGGATCGGACGGCGAGGCCGATTCGACTTGCCGGCCGGCATCGGCGAGCGTCTCGGCGAAGGATTGTAGGGCAGAGGACGCGTAGTGGGACGGCGCGGCGCCGGAGAGCCAGGCATCGGTGACCAGCACCGCCGCCTGCGCGGTCGAGACGGCTAGCTTCGATTGCTGTTCGACGGTTTCAGACGAGGAGCAGGAAGCAAGTGTCAGTGCAAGCACCTGCAGTAAAGGCAGTTTCCGCCGAGCAATGCTGCGCAATGCTTCCTCTCACTGCTGCTGCTTCGAACATGGAGATAAAGCGGCGCCGATCGGAAGGTTCCCCGTCGAAGGCCGGTTGCACGGCACTGCCGCTTATCGGTCGCTCCGCTGCGCGTCCTCGGTGGTCGAAAGAGCGGCGATCTTGTCGATCATGGCGAGCACCGCCTGCGGGGCTGTCAGGTGCACCATATGCCCGGCATCGGAGACGATATCGACTACCGAGTTTGCGAGATCCGCGTGCAGCCGAAACGCCTCGGCCGGCGCGTCGAAAAGCTGATCGCCGGCGCCGGCGATTATCCCAACAGGAACGGAAATGTCGTTGTGCCGAGGCGTCACAAACGCCGCTGCGATCCACATCAGGAAGGACTCCGCCGCGATCGACCGCAGTTGCGAGGGGCGGCTCGCCAACTCCCTCGTCGTTGCGGTGAATGCCGCCGAGATCGCCGCCGGGCCAAATATCTTTCGCATTGACCAAGCCCAGCCAAGCCTGACCAGCGGCGGCAGCAAGGTGTGGCGGAAGGCCGTTCCGATCAAAGGCAAGATCGGCAACCCCGACAAGGCGAGTTCGAACCTTGGCGATGGATAGTGGTAGCCGGAGACAAGCACGACCCCGGCAACGCGCCCAGGGCGCCGTCGCGCCATCTCGAGCGCAACCGCGGCACCCCAAGAGTGGCCAACAACAATATAGCGTCCAATTCCGAGTTTCGCGGCCGCGGCATCGATCAGATCGGCCTGCGCGGCGGCCGACCAGATCCTGCCGATCGGGCGCGAGCTCCTGCCGAAGCCTGGTCTGTCGAAAGCCAGAACACGATAGTCTGCGGCCGCTTTGTCGACGATGCCGCTTGTCGTGAAATCCTCGGCCGAAGAGCCGTTGCCATGCAGCAACAACAGCGGCATGCCCTGGCCATCCTCGATCAGGTGCAGCCGCGCTCCGTCGACTTCGACGAAGCGTCCAAAACGTCGGCCGCGTAACGCCCGCCGCGCTCGCAGGCCATTGTAGAGGGCAAGCCCGGCCGCTGCCGCGGCAAGGAGGAGGACCACGTCGTTGAACGTGGCGATGTCAGGCATGATCCCGTGCTGCTACGGAGCCATGGCACAAGCCGCTGTTGAGAGAAGCGGCGGATGTACCCAGGCGCTGGCTTCCAAAGAAGGAGCTTTCAGGCCGAGCCCTTCTGAGGCAGCTTCGTCTCCTCTTCGACCTGTTCCTGGAGAGCCCTGCGTTCGCGCTCTCTTCCCTCAGCGTCGACCGGTCGATCTTGCCGTTCAAGCTCGCGTTCCACCGTGTCACGCGCGCCCTCGACAGGATCTTCCTGCGGCAGACGCTTATCTGTTCGCTTTGTGCCTTGCTCGCTCGCCCGGTCACTGTCCGATCCCAGTTTGGACGGATCGTCCTTTGCAGAATGCTTCGTCATTGGCTTACTTACCTATCTGGCCTGCCACGTCGGCGGATCACGTGCCGATCTGTTCAGAAGCAGCCCAACAGGCGAGCTGTCTCTTTGTTCCGGCTATCCCGTGCGGCAGTCGGTCAGTCCCGATCCTCATGGTCTTCCGCCTGTGCCGGTTCCGACTCCTCGAGAGCTTCAATGACCGGGGCAAGCGAGGTCTCTTTCCGCTGATTTGATTCTGTCGGGTCCTCCTGCTCGGCCGTCATGTCGAGCGCCCGTTCGATTGCATCTTCGATATTGCCGATTTCCTCCTCGCGAACCTCGTGCCCGTAGCCCGCGGCGTCGGCGTCCTGCTCGAACTGTCGCACAAGCACCGGAACGCCGACTTGCGTGTCGGCAGGCAAGTTCCCGACGTTCTCCTCGAGCCAGCTTCGAAAGAACTCCTTGGTTGCACTCATGAGCCGCCTCCTTCGAGCTGAGAACGGCCGCCGTCTGCCAATGTTCCTCTGGCGGGGCTTGCGTTGCCGCGTCTTTCGTCTGAGCGGTTACAACGAGGATCAGACGGGTCGCTCTTGCGCATGTTCGGAACGATCGAGTCCAACTGCCGTTACCGACAAAAGAACAGGAGGAACCGGTGAGCGGACGCAGAACCCATGACCAGCAAGTGCGCATTCTGGAAGAACGTGAGAACACGAAGAACGCGCCCAAGGAATTCGACGCCAAGGCGGAGCTGAAGCAGCCGGGCGCGGAGCGCGAAGCGCGGCGGAAAGGTTCGGACCTCAGGAGCGACACGCCCGACCTCGTCGACCCCAATGATCGCAACATGCTTCGCGGCAAGAATCAGGAAAGCGGCCACAACAAGCATCGTGGCGACTAAATCGCGTCACGCATGTCTTGGTCCCGAAGCCGGTTTCCACTTTCGGAAGACATGTTTTAGGCAGGGCGGCTTTCGGCGTGAGATGCGATCGTCCCCTTGCTGGCGGTCTTGGTTTGGGCACACCTGGTTCTGAATTCTTGGGCCTCCGCTTCCGTGAGATGCTCGATGCCGATGAAGTCGTTTTTTGCGCGGCCTGAGCGAATGAGCTCATCGAGCTTCGCCTGAATGGCCACGCCGTCGCGGTTCTGGGTATTTTGAATCAGGAAAACCATCAGGAAAGTAACGATCGTCGTCGCGGTGTTGATGATCAGCTGCCAAGTCTCGGAATAATGAAAGGCCGGGCCGGCAATGGCCCAGAGGACCACCGAAACCACGCACAAGACGAAGGCCCATGCACGACCCGCGGCATGGGCGACATTCTCCGCGAGCCGATTGAATGCTTTTTCCAATGTTGAACTCCGGACTTTCACCCTGACGAAATTTCCCGCCAAGCCAGCCTGAGGATAGTGTGCCGGATGAACTGCACCGAAATGCAGCCGTTTATCCTGTCCTTGGCGCTGGGCACCGGCAAAGAAATCAACTGAAGGCGGGCGCGACGCCAAGAAGGCGACCGCTCCGCTGAAAAAACTTGCAGCGTTTCGCGAGGAGGCGGGCCCGTAATCGCGACCCCGGTCAAAGAGACCGGGGCCGCGTCGCCAAGTCGACTTTTGGCATGCGAATAAGCGTTTATCGGGCGCCTTACGCGGCCGCCTGCATGGCCCGCTTGTTCGCACCGCTTTCGCCGAGCTTGCTAAGTGTCTCGTCGGTAGCGGATTCTTCCTTGAGGGTGTCGCGCAGCAAGGGGAGGGCGTCTTTCAGGCCCAGTTGCTCCGCCCAGGCAATCAGCGTGCCGTAGCGCGCTATTTCATAATGCTCGACCGCCTGGGCGGCAGCCACAAGGCCCGCGTCGAGCGCCGGCTCGTCCTTGTATTCCTCGAGGATCTCCGAACCCTCTTCAATGATGCCATCGATCGCGGGACACGTCTTGCCGCGCGCCGGCTTGCCCAGCATTTCGAAAACCTGCTCGAGCCGGTCGACCTGAGCTTCAGTCTCGGTGCGATGCTTTTCGAAGGCCGCGCCCACTTCCTGTGACTGCGCCGCCTTGGCCATCTTAGGCAGCGTCTTCAGGATCTTTTTCTCTGCATAATAAAGGTCTTTCAGGCCATCCACGAACAGGCTTTCCAAGCCGTTCGCCGCGCCGGACGAACTTTTCTTTGCCATCGACGTCTCCTTCGTTCGACTTTCTTGACCAAACAAAACCGGTGGGATCGACCGATGTTCCCGCGAAATATTTTTTGAAGCCGGGACGACGAGCCGAGGTGCGCGAGCGTTACTTCGGCGTGCCCTTGCCGTTGCGGGACGAAAGTTGGTCGAGCATGCTGAGCGCTGCACTGGGACCCGCATGCTCCAGCAGACCCTGCTCGGCGGCCGCCTTCTTGAAGGCGGCAAAGGCGATTGCCGGCCGGCAAATCCCGTTGGTCGCGTCTTCCACCAGCCGAACCGCCTTGCGATAGGCTGGTGAGTCCTTGCTCTTCCATTTCCGGCCAAGCGCCTTCTTGGCGTCAGCGATCGATGACACCATCATCGTGCCGCCGTTGACGAAGTGGATGGTGAGGGGCAGGAATCTGCTCAAGGCTCTTTCACCGTCCTAGCCATTCGCACACAGGCCGGGCGGGCTCGACGAAGAGGTCCGCGGTCGGCGCCGCCGCCAAGGGATTATCGGTCCGAAAGGATTTCATGGTGCTACCGCCTGTTTGAGATCGCATAAAACGAAGCTGCTGCCGGGTAGTTGCATTCAGCCGGCCCGTGGCGGTCAAAAAACGTGCTCCTTACTGATCGCCGTCCGGGTGAGCAGCGCCGGCGGTGGTGGCGGCCGTGGTTGAGGTCCCGACGGATGTCGCGACTGATGTCCGGATTGAGAGCCGGCAGCTTCGGAGCGAGGCCAACCTTTTCTGTTCGCGTGCGTTGTCCCTCGAAAGCGAAGGAGACACCGATGCCGACGAAATCCGACAGGATGACCGACTCCGCCACACCGATGAAATCGGCCCCGCGTACCAAATCCACCTCCGAGCAGGCGGCCAGCAAGCAGCGGAGCGTGCAACGCAAGGTCGACGCGACCGATCGCGCCAAGTCGAACGGCAAATCCAAATCACAAGGCGCCATGCAGGCCGGCGCACGGGAATACCCGGTGCCGCCTTTCCCGAAGCAGCATCATCCCAAACCCGGCGAGGAATGGGCGATCGAGCCCGCGCCGCTCTACGACGCGCCGTTCTGGCAGGGGTCGAACAAATTGGGAGGCAAGGTGGCGCTGATCACCGGCGGCGATTCCGGCATCGGCCGCGCAGTTGCCGTGTTGTTCGCCCGGGAAGGGGCGGATATCGCCATCGCCTATCTCAGCGAGGATCGCGACGCGAAGGCGACAAAGCAGGCAGTCGAGGCCGAAGGCAGGCGCTGCATCATCATGCGCGGCGACGTGGCCAGGCGGACCTTCTGCCACAAGGCGGTGGAGCGGACGCTGAAGGCCTTCGGCAGGCTCGACGTGCTCGTCAACAACGCTGCCTTCCAGGTGCATTCGACCGATTTCGCCGACCTCACCGAGCAACACTTCGACACCACGCTGAAGACAAATCTCTACGGCTACTTCCACATGGCCCAGGAAGCCGTTCCGCATATGAAGCCGGGTTCGGCCATCATCAACACCGGGTCGGTCACCGGCATCGAAGGCTCGAAGGAACTCATCGATTATTCGATGACCAAGGGCGGCATTCACGCCTTCACCCGGGCGCTCTCTGGTAACCTGATCAGCAAGGGCATTCGCGTCAATGCCGTGGCGCCGGGGCCGGTTTGGACGCCGCTGAACCCGTCGGAGAAGGAAGCGGAGAAGGTCTCGCAGTTTGGCGCAAAGACCCCGATGAAACGGCCAGCCCAGCCGGAAGAGATCGCGCCTGCCTATGTATTTCTCGCTTCGCCGCAATGCTCCAGCTATATCACCGGCGAGATCCTGCCGATCATTGGGGGCTATTGACCGCGGCCGCCTATATGAAGGTCTTGATGAAAAAGGCGGTTCTCGATCCGCCGGCCGTCTTGGTAATCCGGCCTGACGGGCCGCCCAGATAATCTGGTTGGCCAAGCGGCCGGCAAGGCAGTCGCAGACGCTGGGAAGAGTCCGAAGGAATTCAGATTTTCGGCACAAGCCTGAACCTGTCGGCCTTTCGGCAGTTTTCAAGGCTAGGAGGTTTCGATGAACGAGCACACCGACAAAGGCGACTCGCATGACGGTGCCGTTGAGATCCTGGCCGGCCGATTGGCCAGGGAGGCAGACATTTCCGAAGAGCAAGCCCGCGAACTGATCGAGTTGATCGGGACCGATTGGAATTCCCTGCTTCGAGAGGCTCATTTTCTGAAGGCGCGGCATCGCCTATGAGCGAACGCGGGGCCGAATTCTTTGGCGAATGGATTACCAACAACGTGATGCGCGGCAGCGTCGGCGCTGACATCATTTCCGTCGCGGAATTGACGACCAAGCTCTTTGCAGATGCGAAGGCCGCAGGTGTTTCCGAGCATGAGATTGAAGAGGAGATCGGGAGCGCTTACGATGCCATACTGGCTGCAATCGTCGGACTTGAGGACTCGGGCAAGTCCGATTGAAAGCCAAGCCTGCAATTAACCCGGATAGGGGCGCGTTCAGCCCGCCTTGCGCGGAACGATGTAGCCCGTCCCTTTCGCGCCGCGGGATCGGCCGACGGACCGATGCTGCCTATGGGCTGCAGGCTCGATCGCCGGCGCTGTTTCCATCTGCGATCGCTCAGCGTCATCCGACATGACAAAGGAGAGCGCGATCAGATCGTCGGCGTCGATGCCGCCGCGACCATTGTCCATATGGTCGGCGACCCTTTGAAATGCCTGCATGTCATCCATGCTCACGTTGGCCGCCCGCAGCCTTTCTTGGAGACCCGTCAACTTGGTGGCCAAGGCGTTGGAAATTTCGATCATAATTGCCTCCGTGGTTCCAATCTTAGTGCCAGACCGAGGATAAGAGCCTCGAACAGTGCGGGGGCCGATGAACAGACTGATTTGCCATTACCTGCTATCGCCCAGCCGCTCGGCCTGCCTGGCAACCTTTGCGAACTCTCCGTCTGTTGAGATGACCTCGAGGGTGGCAGGGGCTCATCCTCGCCAGTCGCGACCCAATGAAATTTCTCGCAAGATGTTTCCTGCCCCCGACCTTTGAGTTGGCCCGTACGACATTTGTCCCGCATTCGCTGGGACCGGTGGCCGAGGTCCAGAATTTTAGGGAACGGTCGCTGTCGGATTTTGTTGATTGGATGCCTGCTGCGCACGTTGCCAGGTTTGCGCACTCAGGTACCAACCTCCAGAATACTCAGCCCGCAGGCTCCGGTCTGCGGGCTTTTTCGATGCCATGGAATGCGGCGCTCGCGCTGCCGCTGCCCGTCCGCATCTGGGACGGCGGCGTCGGCTGCGAGACTTGGCTCTCACTCACTAGCTTCGGAAACAAAAGGCCGGCCGGATCGTTCGCTCTATGCCAGACCACCGGGTGCCGCGCCATGCCGTCCTCGATCAAGAAAACAAAATACGATCCGGCCAAAGGGACTCTTTCCGTATGGTTTGTGACCAGCGGGAAACGCTACGAGTTCGAGGGGGTGCCGCCGGAGACGTTCGCGGCATTCCGATCAGCCTTTGCCAAGGGCCGCTTTTTCAACGCGCACATCCGCAATCGCTTCCGATATCGTCGCGTAACAAGCGATGACGATGATTGACCGGCTATTCAGCGTCCAGTTCAAGCGGCTCGTGCTGCGCTGCTCATGATTTTGGCGTGGATCCCGGCGATCGCCGCTGCGTTGGAGCTCTTGGTCATCCGCGAAGCTTTTCGGCCTCGCGTTCCAAGGTCTTCCGGTCGTTGCCGTGCTGTTTGATGAGATCGCGAACCTGTTGCGCCGTCAGCCCGACCTTGTTGGCGAAATGCCGGACTTCGTAGTCATCGTCCGCTGATACCCGGTTGCGGTCACTGCCACCACGCTTGCTCTTGTCGTCTGCCATCGCTTGTTCCTCCGGCAGGGAATAACAGCGGCCGCGCAGGAATGTTCCAGGCGCGGCAAGCGGCAATTTTAGGCGGGACTAACAAAAGTTATCGAAAACGGACTGCTCGCTCGTGCAGGATTAACGTCACTCCGCCCGCCACGGCGGAGGATGGGAGGACCGGCCTCAACAAAGCCGAAGGCCGGGTTACTTGGCCCGTTGCGCGGATCCCTTGGGCGCTGCGACGGGCCAAGGTCGCTTGCGTCAGTCTTTCCTCCAGCGGCGCCTTTCTCGCCAAGCCAGCAGTGTACCATTAACATTTGTTACTGCGGACCTGCTAATGAACTGCGTAGATGACTGGGCGGGCGTTGCCCTGGGCTTTGGAGTTGGGTTCGGTTTGCGGCGACAGTGTCACCGACTTGAGAAGCGAACCGATAGCTAGGCCCGTTGTCTAACCTTGGCGGGTCACGGCAACGGGTCTAGCGTTCCTCCGCTTGGGAATGGGATTTCCGGCCGAAGATGAATGTGCCGTCTCTGACGGCGTTCACACTGGCCCCGATACGAGCCCGAAACACCTTCGCGGCATGAGCAGACAGCCCGCCAGCGCTCACAAGGAACTTTAGCGGCATCTAAAAGTTCTCCTCGGGCAATCCCGCACTCCTTGGGTCGAACGATGGCCGAGCTGGCATCAACTTTCGCATATTCATCAGGGCTGACCGGCGATGATATGCTAAGCGCAGTCGTGTCGATACTGGCCGGCCTGCTGCTCTATAATGTCATGCGCGAACCAAGCCGATAGGGCTCCTGCCGAGACGAAATTCACAGACCGCGCAGTGACGCCGGACAAAAGTTCGGTGGGCGGCCGTTGCTCGGTAGCGCAGCATGGAGGCAATCGGCTATTTGCCCGGGACCTCAGTCCGATCCAATTGACTCGTAGCTGACTTTTTTTGGGTGTATCCTTTCCCCGTTGTGGCGTATCGGGGTGAGGTAAACGATGCGTGGAAGCGATCGCAATGCTGTCCCGCCCAAAAGTGCGGGATGCGGTATAGTTGAACCTGCAGAGGTCAACATTCTGGCCAAGGCGGTGAGTGACTACTGCTCCAGTCACAAAATCGAACGCAAGGACGAGCGCGAAAACGTCGCGGTCAAAGTCATGAGCCTTTTTGGACGCGGTGTAACTGACGCTGACCAGCTGTTGGAAGAACTCGAGAAGGTGCGCTAAAGCCTGGTGCCCTCGGCTGGAACAAGTCCACTAAAGCGAAAGTTCGCGTAGACGGGTTCTGAGCAAAATGAGCGCGTTCGGAAGAGCTTGTGCGAAATGATCCTCAGGCGATGCAGCACTGGGAGAGCGCTCTAGCCGAAAGACGCAACAGATGCCCGTCATTCCAGGAATGGCGGGCATCTATTTTCACTGCTGCCGACGAAGAAGGTGACGCATTTCCTCGCCGGCCCTACCAAATGATGCATCGGGCAAGTTGTTGCTAGCATAACGACCAATGCGCCGGCCTGTCTAACCTCAGTCGAGCGGAAAGAGGTCGTTCCTCGACGGCACTAGTTGGGATCGCCGGACCTCGAGCCCCCATGGGCTCCGCCGCCATAGCTGTCCCCCCGCGACCCTCCGTTGCCGGATTTAAGAAACTTTGGCTTGGGCCCGACGTGAACGTGGTTCTTGTCACCCCATCCATTGCCCGGACGTGTTCCTCCCGATTTGGCAATCGCCCTGGAGTTCAAGCTTGTGCCGAGCAGCAATGTAATGGCCGGAGGCGTCACCGCAGCAAAGCGTCCAGCCTGCTTGAGAAAATCGCGGCGCGCGTTGGCCTCTGAAACAAGCTTTTCGGAATTCTTTTCAATAAGCCTTTTGCTCTCATTCGGCATTTTAGCACTCCTTTCCTGCAAGATACATTAATTGCTGTCTGCAAAGAAAGTAGTTCTCCAAAAGGCGTACACCGCGCCGGTGTCCGGAGCGGCCCGGCTCTCTGGCCGACAAAGGCCAGAATTGAGCCGGGCCTGACCGGCGGGGGCTCGGAATCGCAACACGGCGCCGGCTGACCAATGAGCATATACCCCTGATTGTATAGCCGGAACGCATTCATAAGGATAAAGCCGAGCCGGATCAGTGCAGCCAATATTATGGCTTCAAGCTGGCGCTAATGTTCGAGCAGGCTGATGGAACCCGAACGGTGCGGTTGGGTTGGTAACATGCGACCGCACTCGTTTTCTCCCATTCAGGGTGCGGCCGCTCTACTCCGTAAGCAACAGAAGCCCGTCGCGCTTGCGCCATTGCGCGACGGGCTTTCTGGTCCACTGAACTTGTGGGTCGATACCCTTCATGTGCGAAGCAGCACCGCGAAGGCGGCTTGACGGCTGAAAACCCAAACAGGTACCCGCCACCCGGGGGAGTGTATGGCGGGTACCTGACCTCTCTCCGCCGACGACTGAAGGATTCCGCCGGCTCTACCAAATGTCGGAACGGGCTTAATGTTTCAGTACTGGGACCAATGCGTTTGGATGTCCGACTTCCGTCCGGAGCGACAATGCTTTCAAATCATTGGTTCAGAGAAACCCGCACTAGACCTGGGAAGTGCTCGGACTGGTCTATGTTTTCATCAGCGCAATTCGATAGGCGCCTTTGTTCGCCACGCCATCCCAGATGAAGAACGCGGCAAGGGCGGCGACGATCAGCAGGATCGGTCGCATGGCTGGAACTCCCTCAAAGCTCCTCGTACGCGCGTGGCCTGATATCCGCCTGTTCATCTATGTCTACAAGCAGTTGCTAATGTATTGAGAACTCGCCGGGCTCGCCGCCCCATAGCCCAGCCCCAAGCCCGACGAGTGCCGACCCGGGAGGGTACCGGCATCATCCTATTTGCAAGGCTGATGCCAGCATATTCCGTCCTGAAATGAAACAGAGGGAGTGTCAGCGTGCGCAGGCTTGAACGATGGCAAAGCCTATATGCCGATGACAACCGGTACGGAAACACTCCTCCTGCCCGAGACAAACGGATCATCAAGAAAATGTTCCGTCATCGCGGAACACCTCGCATTCGAAGAGGTTTGGGGCGCGGCGGCGCAATTCCCTCCCGATCATGTGCACAGCCGCCGGGCGGAGCCTCCCATTCTCCGCAGGCCCGCTCCCTGGCTCCCATCAGGGGCGGGCCGTTCTTTCAGATCGCGCTAAGGGAACGCTTACGGGAGTTCCATATTGAATCAAATTCGAGTTTCCCATTGGGGTTCGCATGCGCAAGCCTGCCGGCAGAGCCAGGCACGAATAGGAGTTCACCGCCATGGCGATCCGCCAAAGAGCACTGGAAGCGGAAATTTTCGATCCGGAAGAGCTGGAAATTCTGGCCCGCGTCTTCGACCGCTTGAAAAATGATGGCCAAACGACCGAGCAGCGTGAGGCGCTGGCCTCTCGCATCATCGCCAACTTCATGGCGGGAATTGTGGACGAGAATGAACTGGTTTCGCTATCCAGGCTACCTTTAGGTAGGTAACGGTCTGAACGGACTGGACTGCCTGCCGCCCGCCGCCTTGTGAATATTCGTCATTGTTGCCGCTGGGCTACAGCCCTTTGGGCGCGACTGTATTAGGAAACGCTTGTGCGGGGTTCCCGGAATCGGGCGGACCATCTGGGAAAGGGGCGCACAGCAGTTTTGAGGGAAGATGGCCCGTCGGCTTTGGTCGGCGGGCTTTTCTTTTGTATGGCCTTGTCTGTAGGGCCTTGTCGTCGATCAGCGCCGCTTCCTCGTGCTTCGGCCCTTCGTCGCTACTTCCGGACCTACATCTTTTTTAAATGACGGTCGGGTGCTGCCTCAGCCAGATCGGCGAGCCAACTTCAGCAAGGGGGATTCGCCATGAAGCGCACTTATGAAAAGCCCGTCCTGGTCAAGCGTGACCGCCTGTCCGCCGTTACGGCCGTGATCGTCGTCTCCCTCGTGAACGGCGCGACGTCCCAATAAGGACGATGCCCGTCACTCCAGGCAGGAAATGGCGGGCATCTCTCTAGCTGCTACCGACCAGGAAGGTGACGCACTTCCTCACCGGCTCTATCAAATGATGCAGCGAGGCTTAGGTTTCAGCATGGGGACCAAAGCGTCAGCCTCTCGGACTTCTGTCGCATCGGCGGAAGGGGACATTCTGCCAATCGTCCCGGTTGTGTCGCGCGGCGTGTGCCTCAGCTGAGGTTCACCTCGCCGCGAAAGGCGTTTCCTCAGCGCCCATTCGACCTCCCCAGGCGGGCGGGCTCTTTGTTTGTCTTGGAACAATTCGGTGCCGCTGCAGTTCGCATTCTGGGTGCAGCTCCCGGCAAGAAGAGACGGTCGAGCGCGCCTTGGTCGGGTTGCCCCCGACGCAAAGAGCCCGCCCGCGGAGGAGGTGCGGCGGGCTCTTCTGCTGATCCGGCTAATTCAGCCTGGCCGGCGGCTCGCCGGGATAGCAGTAGTGATTACTATCCGCAGGCCGACCGGGGTATAATCTCCAATGGCCGTTCGGATAGCGGTTGTCCTGGCGCTTCTCGCCGCCTTCGCCTACGGGTTTGCAAAACTCGTAGAGCGGTATGGCGGTGCGGGCAATGATCCCGCATCACCCTGCGGAAAGGTGCCAAGCGTCGATTGCCCGGACCCGAATGCGCCGCCTCCCTTTCCCAAGCCCGACCGGACGGAGCCTCAAAGGCAGTCCGGTGCGTCAAGCCTGAAGGCATATTTATAAATTGCGCGGTTTCCCTCATCGGTCACCCGCACCCAGAAATGTTCATCCCGTCTCGCCAGGACGTCTTTGCCGGTGACTTTCTGAGCAGCCTCCCAAGGGGCACGGGCATTGGCAACGTGATAAGCCACCACCTGGTCGCCAGCCATCTCTTCAACTCGGTATGTCTTCATGATCGCTCCAAGCAGCGACCCGAACTTGGAGCGAGGAGGGTTGTTCCGGGGCTTCCATTTTCGCTCGCCCATAGCGAGCGATTGCAGGGCAGCCTTGGGCGCCTCTAGGCGGGGCAGGTGGCCCGGTAGCCTTGGGTGGCTATGGGGGTGGCCACCGGGCCTTGGCCGGCAGGGGCTTAGGGAACACGATGCCGGCGAACGAGTATATGCGCATCTACTAATAAATCAAAATTCAGCCAAAAGGCCGAGCTCGCCTTCAATCGCCACATGGCGGCTGGACAAGCGCCGATCGACCCGGGCATGTGTGCCACGGCCGGCTGCCTCGACTGCCATCGTCATCAGAAACTCGATTACCGGCGATCCGCGACCGCTTGGGTGAACAGGAATCTGGCTCAATCAGTCCGGTTGGAGAGCCGGTTGAAATTTGTTCGGACCCGGCGGCCCGCAGGTTTGAGTGCCGCGACCATGGACTCCTTCAGAGCACCGCCGCTTAGAAAAGACGGGCTCCGGCCGGATAGAACTTCCGGCCAAAACCTTAGCGCCGATCGTAAGATAACCAATTGCGCAGCCGCCATGCCTTCGGCGAAGGCGAGCGCCTTCTCGTTGACCGCAAGCATCGCCTCAATCCCTTTCGGGGCACGGCTGCTTGCATCCAAAGCAATCAGCGGAAGGCGCATGGCGACGACAGCGGGTGCCAACATCAGGTCTCCACAAAGCGAGAATGCATTTTGGGTGTGGCGCTTCTTGCGAGTTGACATTGTGCCCCCATCTGGACCCGGCTGTTCAGCCAATACGCACCAATCCGGGGTTTGTTCCTGGAGGATGGCGGCCTTCATGAGTCCGTCATAAGGTGCGAATACATTAGCGAGGCCGGATGTCCCATCATCGGCTCCTACAAAGTCTCCTGCCCGGTTTCGGCCGGGCATTCTTTTAGCCTTCAACGAGCGCCAGCTTCGACCTGATCGCGCAGTCGCGTTCACGACGGCATCGGCAGCGTGAAGGCCCAGCGCGATGTCCAAAAGACCCCGCAAGCGAATAGATCGGAACCTCCCGCCCGCGGCGTCATTGACCTCTGCGGGCCGCGTCAGCCGGACCTGGTGGCAAAGAGAACAGGGTCGTTTTTCCGGCTTCACATCCTGGCCAACGAAAAGGCAGTCGAGCTCTTGTCCACCCGACCCGCTTCAGTTCGGTGTCGAGCGCATGGCGAAAGACAGGAAATCGAAGACCGGCTGGCTTCAGGAAGCCTGGCTTCTGCTGAAGGAAAGCGTCAGCGGTTATATGGATGACAACGCGCTGAGCCACGGGGCGGCGATTGCCTTCTATGCCACCACCTCTCTTGCGCCGATCCTTCTGATCGTGGTGGCGGTCGCAGGTCTCGTCGTCGGCAAGGACGCCGCCCAGCTCGCGCTCTCGGCCCAGATATCGGGCGTGATGGGTCCGCAGAGCGCCGACCTCTTGAAGGCGACGATCGAGACCGCTTCGCGTCCCTGGTCCGGCGCGCTTGCCACCATTATCGGGCTGGTGACGCTCCTGATCACAGCTTCCGGCGTCTTTGGCGAGATGCAGCAGTCGCTGAATGAGATCTGGAAGGTCGAGCCAAGGGCCATGTCGCTCTCGCGTTTGGTGCGGGCGAGGGCGGCGAGCCTTGGTCTCGTCGCCGCGCTCGGGTTCATGCTCCTCGTGTCGCTCGCCGCGAGCACGGCCATCTCGGTCTTGGCCGATGTCATCAACCAACACCTGCCGTTCGGCGAACTGATCGTGAGTTCGATCAACACGATCGTATCGTTCGCGTTGATCGCGCTGCTCTTCGCGGCGATTTACAAGGTCCTGCCGGACCGCAGTCTCAAATGGCGCGATGTCGCTGTCGGTGCGCTGGTCACCGCGCTTCTCTTCACCATCGGCAAGTCGCTGATCGGCTGGTACATCGGCAGCAGTTCGATCGCCACTTCCTATGGCGCCGCCGGCGCGCTGATGGTGGTGCTGCTATGGGTCTATTACTCGGCTCAAATCTTTCTGTTCGGCGCCGAAATCACGCGCGCCTATTCGGTGAGCAGCGGAAGCCGGGCGGACCTCAGGCTGGTTATGAAGCCAGGCGTCGGAAAGACGGAGAGGTGACGGTCAAGCAACGCCGGAGAACGCAACACTACGCGCGACCCTCAGGCTAAAGAAATCAGGCGTTGGGCCAGACCGCGTTGGCTTAGGCTGACAACCTGAGAGGGATCGTCGCCACCTGTCGGTCCATCAGGACGTGATTAGGTTGCGAAGCCGCGATGAGGCCGCCGCAACCCAGTCACGCCCGGCGGGCGTCAACCGACGATCAAACAGACCCCGATGTCGTCGTTGTCATCAATGGGCGGTCTGCGAATGAACACCGCCCGGCGCCGAAATGCCGCTCAAAGCCTCTCCAGCCTCCCGTGTTTCACCCTTTCTTGCGAGGTCTCCGAGGGAGATGATGCCAACGAGCCGTTTGTCTCGGTTCAGAACCGGGAGCCGGCGCACCTGCAAGTCTCCCATGTTAGCAAGAACATGATCGACGTCTTCGTCATCGAAGCAATATCTTACCTCTTGGCTCATGACATCGCGCACCTTGGTATCGGGACCTTTGCCCAGCGCTATCCCGCGGATGACCATGTCCCGGTCGGTGATCATCCCCACCAGCCGGTCATTTTCACCGACAGGCACGACGCCGGCGTCGAGCTTGCCCATCATCAGCGCCACCTCGCGGATCGACTGTTCGGGATTCGCGACGGCAACGTCCTTTGTCATGCAACTGCCGACCTTCATGGCTATCTCCCTTTGTTGCGGAGCCCACCCGCCGAACCTGAACTGAGAAAACCAATGCTCGGCGCTATTGGTTCCTTCAAATCTCGCGCGGGAGAGGGCATGGAAAGTTCCGCCGTGGGGCTCGAATGCCAGCCGGACAGGCGACCGGTCCTTGCGCAGGCCCGAGGGAAGCAAGGCCGGCAGCCCATCGCCCATGTTCGGCCGAGACCCGCTCGTACTGGTGCGATCCCGGTGATCGTTGCTTTCGTTCCATGCGCGGCTCATGGAACAGAGTCCTGCCTTCGGCCATTGTGTTATGGGCCGGGGGCGACCCGAAAGGGGAGCCATGGCCGACTTTCGAAACCGGATCTCACCTGCCCGCGAGGCCGAGACAAGCTCGCGGCAAGCTAAGGCGCGCAACCGCTCCATCATCGTCATCGGGGCGTCCGCTGGCGGGGTTGAGCCCCTGAAAGCCATCGTGAGCGACCTGCCTGCCGATCTACCGGCGACCGTGTTCGTCGTGGTCCATGTCGGCCAGGTCAGCTATCTGCCGGAAATCCTCGACCGTGCGGGAGCGCTGAAAGCCTCCGGCGCCAAGAACGGCGAGTCCTTCAAGATGGGAAACATCTATGTCGCGCCGCCCGGCTTCCATCTTCTTCTGCATGACGATCACATGATGCTGCGCCGCGGCCCGCGCGAAAACCTCGCGCGGCCGGCGGTAGACCCGCTGTTCCGCTCGGCGGCGCTGAGCTTCGGCGCAAGCGTCGTCGGCGTGCTGCTGTCGGGCGCGCTTTCCGACGGCACCGCCGGCCTGAGGGCAATCAAGGCGGTCGGCGGCCTCGCGGTGGTCCAGCATCCCAAGGACGCGCTGGTGCCTTCCATGGTGGAAAGCGCGCTGCGTTATGTCGACATCGATCATTGCGAACCCGCCGCCAAACTCGGCGGCTTGCTGGGCAAGCTGGCGGCCGAGCCGGCCGGAGAAACGTTGCCGGCCCCTCCGACGGTCAGGCTGGAGGCCGCAATCGCGGCACAGGAGCATTCGACCATGAAAGAACCAGATCGACTTGGGCAACTGTCGGTGTTTACATGCCCGGAATGCCACGGGCCGCTGTGGGAGATCGAGGACGGTGACATGCTGCGCTATCGGTGCCATACCGGGCACGCTTTCACCGCCGATGCGATCATGGAGGCGCAGGCGATCGAGGCGGACGAGATCCTGTGGAGCCTGCTGCGGTCGCATCAGCAGCGGGCGGAGTTTGCCCGGCGCATGGCGGAGCGGGAGAAGACGCGACATCGCTCCCAACTCGCCAGCGAGTTCGGCAAGCGGGCGAGGGAATACGAAGCGGATGCCTCCGTCATCGAGCGCATCCTGGAAAGCAGGCGGACACAGGTAACAGGCAATGGCGCAGGCGGCGAGGAAGGCAAGCACAAGGAAGGCACGGACTAGCCCGCGCCAGGATGAGAGAGAGCCCGCGCTGTTCCCTGTCATCGGCATCGGCGCATCGGCCGGCGGCATCGCGGCGTTGCAGAAGTTCTTTCCGGAAGTGCCGGCCGACAGCGGCTTTGCCTATGTCGTGATCCAACACCTCGATGCCGAGCATGAGAGTGTGCTCGCGAGCATCATCCAGCGCTCCACCGCGATCGAAACGCAGACCGCGGTCGAAGGCGCGGAAGTCGAGCCGAACAACATCTACGTCATCCCGCCGGGCGTCTCGATGACCATCCGGGGACAGCGTTTCAACATGGCCAAGATGGCCGCCACGCGCGCGAAGCGGACGCCGATCGACGATTTCTTCACGTCCCTGGCACAGGATCAAGGGGAGGATGCGGCCGGGCTGATCCTTTCCGGAACCGGCAGCGACGGCACGATCGGGCTCAGGGCAATAAAGGAACATGGCGGCCTGACGCTGGCGCAGCAGAGCGCCGAATATGATGGCATGATGCGCAGCGCCGTGCAGAGCGGCCTGGTAGACATGGTGCTGCCGGCCGAGGAGATGGCTGCGAAGCTCGTCGGCTATTTCAGCCACGCCAACCGCGATGAAAGCGAACGCGACCGCCGCAAGCGCGAAGTGGGCGAACAGCTTTCGCGGATCACGGGGCTGTTGCGTACGCGCACGGGCCATGATTTCAGCGGCTACAAGGACAACACCATCCTGCGGCGCATCCAACGCCGCATGCAGGTGCTGCAGATCGACGATCCCACGGCTCATCGGCGTGACCAGCTTCTTCCGGGACCCGCAGGCCTTCGATGCGCTAGAGAGCTTGGTTATTCCGAAGCTTTTCGGGGGCCGCAAGCCGGACGAGACGATCAGGGCCTGGGTGCCCGGCTGCGCCACCGGAGAGGAAGCCTATTCGATCGCCATGCTTTTGAAGGAGAACGCGCCGCGGGGCGCCGCTTCTCCCAACCTGCAGATCTTCGCCACCGACATCGACGAGCGTGCGCTGGAAGTGGCGCGCGCCGGCCGCTATCCGGCGACCGTCGCAAGCGACATCACGCCGAAGCGCCTGAAGGAATTCTTCTCGCGCGAGGACGGCACATATCGTGTTTCCGCCGAGTTGCGGGAAGCCTGCCTGTTCTCGGCGCACAATCTGTTGCGCGACCCGCCGTTTTCCAAGCTGGACCTCATCGCCTGCCGCAACCTCTTGATCTATATGGGGCCGGAGCTGCAGGAGAAGATCATCCCGATCTTCCATTATGCGTTGCGCAATAACGGCTATCTCTTCCTCGGCTCGTCCGAGAACGTTACGCGCCATGCGCGCCTGTTCTCGACCATCGACAAGGCGACCCGCATCTTCCAGAAGCGCAGTGAGGTCGCCGCGCAACGCCTGCCGGAATTCCCACTTGCCGCCGCCGCCAGGCAGGCTGTTCCCAGCACGCGCCCGCAGGCAGCGACAGGAACCCTGCAAGAAGTTGCCGAACGCTTCCTGGTCGAGCGCTATGCTCCGGCCTACGTGGTCATCAACGCCGCCGGCGAATTGATGCACAGCTCGGGCGGGACAGGCAAATATCTGGAACTTGCCGCCGGCGCGCCCGACCACAACGTCTTCTCCATGGCCCGTCGCGGGCTGCGCATGGATCTGCGCGCTGCCCTTCACAAGGCAGTCAGCACCGGACAGATGGCGGTGCAGAACAAGATCAGCATCGGCACCAATGGCGGACGCCAGACGATCAGCCTCGCCGTGCAGCCGCTGCCGGTCGACGGCAATTCGGATCCGCTCTACATGCTGGTCTTCCGCGATATCGGCGGGATAAAGGCGGAGGCAGAGGACGAGCCCGTCCACACGACCGACGATGTCGAAAGCGCCAATGTCAGTCAGCTCGAAAAGGAGCTGCGGGAAACCAGGGAACGGCTGCAGATCACGACGGAGGAGCTAGAATCCTCCAACGAGGAGTTGAAATCCTCCAACGAGGAACTGTCCTCCATCAACGAGGAGCTGCAGTCCTCGAACGAGGAACTGGAAACCTCGAAGGAAGAACTGCAATCGATCAACGAGGAATTGCAGACCGTCAATGCCGAGCTCAACATCCGCGTCGACGAGCTCAGCCGCGCCAACAACGACATGTCCAACCTGCTCGAGAGCACGCAGATCGCGACCGTGTTCCTCGACCGCGATCTTTGCGTCAAGAACTTCACGCCGACGGCGCGGGACCTGTTCAGGCTGGTCGAAAGCGATGTCGGCCGGCCGCTCGCGCATGTGCGGCCGCGCTTTGCCGCGGACCGGCTGCAGGCAGACATGGAGCAGGTGCTGCAGCGGCTGGGGACGATAGAAAGGCAGGTGGAAGTCATTGAAAGCGCCAAGCGCTACATCATGCGCGTGATGCCCTATCGTACCGTCGACAATGTCATCGCCGGCGTCGTCGTCACCTTCGTCGACATTACCCAGATCGCGCAGGCGGAGGAAAAGATCGGCGCGCTGTCGCACGACCTGCGCAACCGCCTCGAAAGCCTGGAGACTGTTCTGGATCTTGTGCCTGTCGGCATCTTGATCGCCGAAGACGACGACGGCGATGCCATCCGCGCCAATCGCCGCGCGGCCGAGCTCGCCGGCCGGCGCGCCGCGGACGGCAAGCTCAGCACTGTGCCGGCGGTCCTGCCGCTGATGGTGAACGGCTCCGTGGTGGAAACGCACGAGCAGCCGCTGCAGAAGGCGATGCGAACGGGCAAGCCCGTCCCCGGCTACGAAGCCCGAATCGCGCAGGGGGACGGCTCAAGCATCGACGTGATGATGTCGGCCAATCCGCTGTTTGACGAGTCCGGCAGGGTTCGGGGCGCTATTGCGGCCCTGGTCGATGTCTCGAACCATAAGGAGGCCGAGCGCGCTCAGGAGAGGCTGCTGCACGAGCTGCAGCATCGTGTGAAGAACATCCTAGCCACGATCACCGCACTGACCTCGCGCATGATCCGCTCGTCAAGCTCAATGGGGGAATTCGCGACATCATTCCATGAGCGACTGCACGCGATGGCGCGCATGCATGAGGTCCTGTCTTCCCACAATTGGGGCGACGCCGACCTCGAGGAACTGCTGAGGGCGACGTTTTCCCCCTACAGCAGCACGGGACGCCAGAATCTAGTCGTTCACGGCCGGCCGTTCCACCTCGATGCGGCAACGGCGGCGGCACTCGGCATGGTGTTCTTCGAGCTTGCCAGCAACGCCGCCAAATATGGGGCGCTTTCCGCCGAGACCGGACGCGTCGAGGTCTCCTGGAACGTGGTGAAGCCGGGCATGCTTTCGATCAGCTGGAAGGAACTCGGCGGTCCGGCCGTGGAAGAGCCATCCCGCAGAAATTTTGGAACCACTTTCATCCAGCAGAGTTTGGAGTACGAGCTGAGGGGGAGTGTCGAATTGAACTTCCGGCCCACCGGCCTGGAGTGCCTGCTTGAAATCCCCCTTGCCCGAACCGAAGCCTTCGAGCCGCTGCCCGGCTACGCATGAACAAGAGCGCTCCATTATCGGGCCTGCGAATCCTCGTCGTCGAGGGTCTTTTCTACTCCTCCGCTAGTGTTGATTCTTTTGCTGACGAATGATCGCAGGATCACGGGCGGCCGGGTCAATAGTCGGACCACGAACAACCTCGGAGCATAACGAGCGTGGTGATCTTTGCGGCCTCGGCGGATTGGTCGCGAGTTGGTTTCTCTAGCTCGAACGGCGACCCCGTTGGTTGGCCGGAGGCGTTCAAGCAAGTTCGTTTACAACAGGAACGATCATCATCGTCACGCATTCTCCCTAATCAATGCCCATCAACTCTCTCTGCTGGGGTGAGAACCGTGTTACCCAAAGGCCATGCCGTGCCTGACTGCGTACCGGGCGAGGTCGCTGTCGTCGACCTCATTCCTGCCTTGCGTGCTTTTGCGCGCACTTTTTGCCGCTTGCCCGATGATGCCGACGATTTGGTGCAGGAGACCCTGACCAAGGGGCTTGCGAACCTGGACAAGTTCGAGCCGGGGACGCGATTGAAGTCCTGGCTTTTCACCATCATGCGCAATACGCATTATACGCGGGTCAAGGCGGCAGCTAGGGAGGCGCCCGGTTTGCTTGACTGCGCCTCCAGCCGGCCGATTTCGGAAGCCTCGCAGGACTGGTCCGTTCGGACCAAGGAAGTCTACCGCGCCATCCAGAAGCTTCCGATACATCAGCGCGAGGTACTGACGCTTATCGGTGTGCTGGGCGTCAGCTACGAAGAAACCGCGGAGATATGCGATTGCGCGGTCGGGACCGTTAAAAGCCGTCTCAACCGCGCGCGTGCAAGCGTCCTGGAATTCCTTGATGAAAGCTCATCGCAAGCGCTGGTCGAAAGACACGACCATCTCGCGGAAGATCACTGGGACAGAAGCGCTGACAGGCATCGATGAGGCTTGCCGTCAGTTCTCCTTTTTGCACCGGCGCTTCTCGATCAGCGCATTCTGCAACTCGATCGCGAGCTTAGCCAGGCGATCAGGAACTTTTTCCTGCTCAATGGCGGTCAACAACGACGCGATCTCTTGGTCTATGCCCAGGCTTGCCTGGCTGACGGGATCGCGCTGGCTCGGACGAGACATGGCATTCTCTTAGCAAATGTGGCCCCTTCGAGATTCACTTGAGACCATACACGGCCGGAGTTTGCAAGGCGCTTCCAGCCGCCGATCAGCTTCAGCCCCGCAGCAGATCGTGGCGGAGCGAAAACCCTTTGCCTGAACTGATCCGTTGCGAGCCTGCAAAGTCTTGCGATATTCGCCGCAAGATCAGTCTTCCGGGATCCGGTTTGCCGCGTGGTCCTGATACTGATCGGACTTGATCCGATTGCTGTCGAGGCCGCGTTCTTTTGCATGCTGTTTCTTATCCCGGTTCGACAGGACGTCATTTTCGCCAATCATGTCTTTCGGAACCGTCGTCTTCGCTCCGGTCCCTGCACCTTTGCCCTGACTGCCGCGTCCCATGTGTTTCTTACCGCCGGACGCCATCTTTTTCTCCTGGGTCTTCTAGATTCTGCGCAAGTGGTCTGGGAGCCGAACTTCGGTCCGTCGGTTATGTTCCGCCGGTACGACGAATAAGAAAGGCGGTGCCGTCCCATCGACGGAAAGGCATCTCACCATCGATGAGGACGTCCATGGCGCATATTCGGGCGAGATGGCGGATGTCGGAGGAATCGGCGGCGGGCGACATCCGGTATGAATAATTCAGGATTGCCGCCATCCCTCCCGGCCGCAACACGCGCGCCACTTCGATAAAGTGCCGTTCGGCGACGCCGGCAAGTACCAGGTAAGGGAAGCTGTCGACCGCCAGCACGCCATCAAAACCCGCGTCGACGAATTCGCGAAGATCGAGGCCCGAGGTCCGGCGGAATTCAACATTGCCAAGACCGGCGCAGCGTCGGCGCGCGACGGCAATCATCCTGGGGGAGATATCGATGCCGACGATATGCTCCGCTCTGGCGTGGAGCGCGCATTCGAAGCGGCCGATGCCGGAGCCGATATCGAGTATTGTCTTATCCGCGCCGGTAAAATCCTGTCGCTCCAGCCAGGAGACGATTTCGGCCGTTGCAGCAAAAAGCTTTTCCTCGTCGCCAAGCGACGAAAGTTGGACGCTGGCCGCCGGAGAGATGGCGACCGCTTCGTCAAAGCCCCCGGCCAGCCGGCGGATCGTCATCTCACCGGTTTCGCCGCGCAGACGGTCATGACAAACCGAAGCTGCCGTTGACCTCAGACTATCGAAGGCATCTGCCTTGCCCGAAAGAAGCACGGCTATGTCCTCGAGCCAGCCCCTTTGCTCGACAGCGCTTGCACGCATGTCCAATGCGACGTCCGCCAATTCTGGCGCGCGGATATCCGTCTCGACGGCCAATCTGGCGACCGCGACTTCGGCGGACAGGTCGGTCGCCATGCAATCCTCGAGGATATGCCTCGCGGTCGACCTCACTCGCTCTGCTGTGGTCATGGCGAGGCGCTCCGGGTCCAGACCCTTTGCACCGTCCATCGGTCCTTTGCTCCCCAGCTGTATTTGTAGCTCTCCCGGCCGCGTAGAAAATCGAACTCTCGCGCGCCGTCCTGAACGGCTTCGGCGATAGCCTTGCCGATCAGAATGGCGCCGGGGCTCTCCGATGCGTAAGCGGGGTCGAAGCCGCCGAGATAGGCATAGGCGCGGTCGTGGTGATGAAAACCGTAATAGGCGCCGACGACGGCGCCGTCGATTTCCATCAGCCAGCACCGCGCCAAATGGCTCGCGGCGAGACGGGGCAAGGCATTGCGATGAAACTCGATCGCGCTTTGCGTCAGCACGCCGCCGCCCTGTCCGGCCCAGCGGGCGTCGTGCAGGCGGATCAGCTGACCGAGAAATATCTCCGGCGCGGCCTCCGCCCGGTTGATCGTCACCCGGCCTCTCCGTTGCGCGGCTCGCAGCGCGCGACGCAGCTGGCGTCTTCGCCGCGCGGGAACGCAGCCTGCAAGCGTCTCGTCGCCAGCCAAGGCAAGCACGGGGCAGGCGGCATGGCCGGTAGATCGGCTCTCTTCGATATCGGGCAGCAAAAGCTCCAGGGATGCGGCTTCACTCGAAAGGTCCGGCAGGATCCATTGCGACCATTCGAGCGAAAGCACAGTCTCGGCAATCAAGGTACCGACGGCTTCTTCGAACTTGGGTGCGCAAAGAATATCGAGATAGTCGCTCAGCGATATTCCGATCGGAAGCAGGCGCAAACCGGAAGCGTGCCGTTCGAGGTAGAGTGGTGCCAGGCCGACGAGATCGTTTCCGTTCCACACGGCGATCGCCGAGAGATCGCCCGGCGCGAATGTCCGCCACCATGGCAGGAGCCAGGCGGGTGACTGGAAAGGCGTAGCAGAGCTGCATTGCGACCAGAGCGGCCACCAATGCTGCTCTAGACCGTCGAGCGCTTCTTGGTCGCGGATGACATCGGCACGCAGGCCGCTCACCCGGCGGCTCCCAACCGTGCTCGGGAATCGCCGAGCTTTGCCAATGCCCGATAGGCATCCATATAGGCCGAAACCATGCGATCGAGCGAAAACCGATCTCGCGCCTCGGCCCGGCATGTTTCGTTGTCGAGGTCGGCCGAAGCGTCGATGGCTATCGCCATCTCGTCGATATCATTGACCAGGAACCCGGTCTTGCCGTGCTCAACGACATTGGGCAGGGCGCCATTCGGGAAGGCCACAACCGGCGTGCCGCAGGCGAGGGCTTCCATGGCAACGAGCGAGCTCGTCTCCGCGGCGAGGCTCGGAATGACCAGGCAGCGGGCGGCGTTGAGAAGGCGCCGCTTGGCGAAAAACCCGAGCGGTCCCAGGAAACGCCGCCGCCTGTCGAGGCGAGGCTCCACCTCGTCGGCGAAATACTGAACATGTGTCCGGTAGGGATATATCTGCCCTCCTATTGCAAGCGGCACTCCAGCGCGCTTCGCGGCGTCGATCGCCAGGTGGATGCCTTTTTCCGGGCATATTCGGCTTAACACGAGCGCGAAATTGCGATGCGACCGGGGGGCGGCAAGCGCATTGACGTCAACCCCGTTTGGGATGGGCGCGATCAGTCTCGATCCGGCCGGCGCGGTTGCTTGCTGCGCCTCCGAGACCGCGTGCAGCCACAGGTCTTCACGGGCCGGGCTCAGCACTCCGGCCGGATACCAGGCAAGCGGCAGGTGCAGTGTCACGAGCGTGGGGCCGTCATCGGGAAGATAGGCATCGAAATCGATGCCATGCAGATGGACGACATCGATCGGCCAGCGCGCACGCGCGGCTGCGATCGCCGCGCGGTGCGCGTCCTGGGCGCGGCTCTTTGCCGTCTCGTCGAGCGCGCCTGTTTCGGCAGGCGTCTCGACCAAGGTCCCGGCCGCGCTGGAGCCCCGGCAGGCGACGACGATGGATTGATGGCCTTGCCTGACCAGTGCGTGATCCAGCATCGACAGCACCTGCTCGGCGCCGCCGACCGCATCGAGGCCGACAGGCGCAAGCGGATAGGCGACGTTGAGCACTGTAAGCGTCATGGCTGATCGAGCCGAAGTGACCTCATGCGGCCGAGACCCGCCGCATGGGAATCGCGGCGTCGCGCACGCCAGGTGCGTAGCGGCGCACCATCTTCGCGCAGAATTCGGCGAACTCTTCGGGCGCCTGTGGCGGGCTGGTGTGATGGGGCTGCAGGCCTCGGTGCTCGGGCGTGAAGCAGAAAGTGATGGTGACGTTGAAGTCTGCCAGGGCTTCCATCTGGCGATCGAACCAATCGAGGGCATTCGGTCTGAAACTGTCGGCCCAAGAGAGGCCGGTGCGCAGACTGGTGACGCCCAGCCGCTTCATCCAGGCGACGGCGTCGTCCAGCCGGTGGTCCTCGAAATGGAACCACTGGACGAGGCCCATTTCCGGAGTGTGCCGCACGAACTCTTCGAGCGCGGGCTTGGGCGAGCCATCCTCGCGCAGAAGACCCATGTAGAAATGACGGTAATAGGAAGAGCCTTCCACCTCGCGATGCCGTGTGGTCGCTCCCCAAGCATGAGGCAAATCATAAAGGCTATACCATTGGACGCGGGGCGCGTTGCCAAGCAGAAGCTCCGCCGTCCGCCGCAGGCCCCAGACCTGGACCTCCTCGGCGCCGAAGCTCGACACGCCGACTTCGCTGATCCAAATCGGCAGATCGGTGACTTCGGCGATCTCGCCGAGCTTTTGCGGCCATTCGTGGATCTGCCAAAGGTTCCAGTCCAGCGGGAAGCCGTGCACGGCGACGGCATCGACATGGTCGAGGACACCATATCCCTTGATCAGCGACATGAAGCCGGCATCGATCGGCGAAATGCCGCCAAGCACTCTGGTGATCGCCGGGTTTTCAAGCCCGATCGCGTCCGCCGCCAGGATACTCATGCCGGCGAAGCGGCTCCAGTCCGGATCGAGCTCTGGGTCCCAATGCGACTTGTTGTTGGGCTCATTCCAGATCATGGCGGCTTCAATCATCATTTCGTCCTTTCGACGGGTAGACCGCACCTTCACCCGCCGGCTCATCGGACGCGCGGCAGAAGTAGACCTCGTCTTCCGGGTGAAGCAGGATCTGGAAGCCGGCGCTGCGCAGCATCGCCTCGATGCAGCCGCGGTTCGGGATCCACCAGTTGGTCGGATCGTCGGCGTAGCGGTGCTCGATGAAGTGCAGCTTCGGGAATTCGGTTCGATCGAACAGGTCGAGCGTCCAAAAATCATAGTTCTGTTCGAGCGCGAGGATTTCGCTGCTCCCGCGTTGCATCGACTGGAAGACCATCAAGTCGCGCGCAACATGCTCGCGGATCAGGTCGAGCGCCAGCAACGGGTGGCGTAGATGGTAAAGCACGCCCATGAAGAGCACGATGTCGAAGGTCTCGCCGAGCGCGCCGACGTCGTAGACCGACAATTGCCGGAATTCGATGTCGCACTCGGCGATTTCGGCGGCGAAACGCGCTTGCGTCAGATAGTCCACGTCGAAATCGATGCCGAGCACGCGATCGGCGCCTCGCTTCTTCATTTCAATGGAATAGAACCCGGCGTTGCAGCCGATATCGAGCACCGACTTGCCCGAGAGATCGGCCGGGATCGCATCCGCGAATTTCTGCCATTTCACCAGAGGATAGTTGCCGAGGAAATGGTCGGGAGCGGTCTCCACGCCCGCCAGTTCCATGTTGTGGAACCACGGTCCAAGCGCATCGATGCGGCGGCGAATTTCCGCGTCGGAATGCAGCACGGTCAGCCTCCTTCGCCTGGCAAGGATGGCACCTGCGAGCGGCTCGGCGGCACGAATATCGCTGTGTCTTCGTCTTCCGAGGCGTCGTTGTTTTCAAGCAGCCGGAGCGCCGTGCGGTAGCCGTTGAAGGTGCCGACATCGACATAGGCCGAGCCTGCCTTGACGCCCCAGGCTTCACCGCCGACGGCAAGGTAAGCATTGACCAGCGTTCCGAAATACTCGTCGCAGCCGTCCCGCTCGCGCCAAAGCGCCGCGAGCCGCTGAAAGGTGAAGCCCGGCATCTTGAACGCGCCCCAGACCCAGTCCGTGGCTGCGTCCTGCTGCTTGACCTGAATCTGCTCGACGCGGCCGTCCTGATCGACGACCACGGCGTCGAAAAGCTCGGGACGGTCTACAGGAAACAGCAGGAATGACAGCCGGTCGTCCGGCAGATGGCAGAAGCCGTCCTCGGGGAACCAGATCGTGTCCGGCAGACCGATCAGGACGGTCTCTTGCGGCGCGACGAGAGGGGCGGCGCGGAAGATCGCGTCGCAAAGACCGACGGGAGAGGGCTGGGCCACGAAAATCGCGGCCGCGCTGTCATAGCCGGCCGCATAGTATTCGAGGATATCGGACTTACCCGAACCGATGATGAAGCAGATCCTGTCGACGCCGTTGCGCACCATTCGGCGCACCAGATACTCGCTGACCGCGCACGGACGCTCGGTTTGCCCGTCCATCCGGCTGCCAACCGGGAGCAGTTCCTTGGAAAAACCCAGCGGTTGAATGCGGCTGCCGCGCCCCGCCGCAGGCACGATACCCAACATCAGACGGTTTCCTTCATCGGTTCGCTTGCTGGCGCGGTGGCGGCTTCGACCAGAATCCGGTCCAGTTCCGCGGCGCGGCGTGCGGATGTGTGTTCGTCGAGGACGCGTTCGCGGGCTCGGCGGCGCAACGCCTCGAGCTCGCCGTCCGATAAACCGAGCGCGGCGACCACATCGTCGGTGGAATGTGCAAGCAGGATTTCGCAGCCGGGCTCGAAGAAGTCGTCCAGACCCGGCCAGTCGTCGGAAACGATGGCGGCGCCGCAGGCAGCCGCTTCGAACAGCCGGCCGGAGGGGCACCAGCCCTTGCGCGCCATGGCCTCGCGGGTGACATTCAGGGTGAGACGTGACGAGCAGAAGAAGGCCGGATGATCGGCAGGCGGCAAATGCCTGACGAAGAAGATGTTGTCGCTCCACGGAAACTCCTGCGGATATTGAGCGCCGCCAATGACGAAACGTCGATCCGGCAGCCGGACAGCGGGCGCGACGAGCAGCTTCTCGACGCCGGCCTGGCGATCCGCAGCGTAAGTGCCGAGGTAGGAGAGATCGCCCGCAAACTCGGCCCTGGGCTTTGCCGGCCGATGACGCTCCGGATCGACATGGCCGTAGAGCGGCACGACGCGGCGCGCGCCCAGCATGGACTTGAGCGCACCGAGTGCCTCGCCGCCGGTGTAGCTCAGCACCAAATCGAAATCGCGAAGGCCTTCCGGACCGAAATAGGGAGGCTGCTCGCCCTGCTCGATGCGCGCGAGCGTCACCGCGGTATCAAGATCGTAGAACACCTTGAGCCCACGGCAACTCTCCTGCGCGAGGCGTGAGGCTTCAACAGCATCCGGGCAGTAGGAGGTGACGATGACCGCGTCAGCCTGCCGGACCGCGATTGCCGCAGCCTGGGCAATATCATCCCATCCCGGATAGAGCACCACGTGGCCGCCATCGAGATGGGTGAGATCCCTTGCGCCGGCATAGTAGGGCGTGTCGCGCTCAAAGAAGCTGATCGACCAGCCGAGTGGCGCCAGCGCGCGTATCAGCCCGCGCCAAAGCGTGGCATGTCCGTTTCCCCAGGAAGAGGTGACCGTGAGGCCGAAGATCACCATGCGCATCGGGCAGCTCCAGTCAGGCGATTTCGTTCAGGCGAATGAGCTTAGAGCCCCAGTCGCCATGGACGACGGTGGTGATCGAGGCAGGTTCGATGTCGAAGCGAAAACAGTCGCCGAGCTGAAGGCCAAGCACCTTGCACACCGCAGCCTTGATGACGTCCGCGTGACTGATCAGTGCAACGCATCGGTTTGGGGCCTGTTCGCGCAGCACGTCCATGAGGTCGACGATCCGCTGCTGGGTGTCCTGCATGGTCTCGCCGCTCGGTGTTCGGGCGCTCTGTCGCTGGTCGTTCCACATCCGCCAGGCGGCGTCATCGGCCAGCTCTTCGAATGTCTTGCCGGACCATGCGCCGAAATCGATCTCGTCCAATTCCTGGCAGATTCCGATCTGCTCGATATTGCAGGCGACAGCGATCGGTTTCGCGGTTTCCAAGGTGCGCTTGCGCGGGCTGCTGAAAATGGCCGCGAGCGGTTCCCTCGCCAGACGGCGGGCCAGACGCAGCGTCTGTGCCTGGCCGGTTTGGCCAAGATCGATATCCTGGCGGCCTGCCAGATAGCGGCCGACATTGTCATACGCAGCATGCCGCACGAGGAAAATAGTCGTTGTCATTCCGCGGCGTCGAGCATCGGCTCGCCCCTACCGGCTATGAAGGCGAGGGTGCGCAGGCGGGCTTCGGCATCGGTGAACTGCTCCGGCGGAGACTTCATGAAATAACTGCAAGGCCCGGTGAGCGCCCCAGCGATACCGCGATCGAGCGCCAGCTTGGCGCAGCGCACCGCGTCGATGACCACTCCGGCGGAGTTGGGCGAATCCCAGACTTCCAGCTTGAGTTCGGCATTCAGCGGGACGCCGCCGAAGGTCGTGCCTTCGACCCGGATATAGGCCCATTTGCGGTCGGTGAGCCAAGGCACATGATCGCTGGGTCCGACATGGATGTTGCCGGGCTCGAGCGGTACATCGATCTGGCTGGTGACCGACTGCGTCTTGGAGATCTTTTTCGATTCCAGCCGCTCACGCTCCAGCATGTTGAGGAAGTCCGTGTTGCCGCCGAAGTTGAGCTGGTAGGTGCGGTCGATGCGCACCCCGCGCTCCCGAAACAGATTGGCGAGCAGCCGGTGAACGATGGTAGCGCCGACCTGGCTCTTGATGTCGTCTCCGATCAGGGGCAGGCCGCGCTCTTCGAAGCGGCGGCGCCATTCCGGCCGCGAAGCGATGAAGACCGGTATGCAGTTGACGAAAGCGCACCCGGCCGCCAACGCGCATTCGGCATAGTAGCGGGTTGCCGCATCCGAGCCGACCGGCAGATAGGACACCAGCACCTCGGCCCCGCTTTCCCGAAGGCCTGCGGTCACGTCGGCGACCGGCTCATTCGCTTCCTCGATTTCATCGCGCAGATATTTGCCGATGCCGTCGAGTGTAGGTCCGCGTTGCACGCGCACGCCGATCGGCGCGACATCGGCAAAACGGAAGGTGTTGTTCGGGGCGTTGTAGATTGCTTCGGCCACATCGCGCCCGACCTTGCTCTTGGCGACGTCGAAGGCGCAGACGACCTCGATGTCTTCGACATGGTAGCCGCCGAGATCGGCATGCATCAGCCCGGGGATCGGCTCGTTGCTTTTTGCCTGACGATAATAGGTGAGGCCTTGCACTAGGGAGGATGCGCAATTGCCGACACCGACGATGCCGATGCGAACCTTTTTCGATGTCACGAAACCGCCGCCTCTATTGTTGGAGGTAAGTTCCTCGCGCCGAACTGTGACCGGTCAGGAATGTTCCTTGAGAGGTGGAAAATTCGCCGATGCGGTCGACGTTCAAGACTCCCGTTGCCGGGTTGTCTCCGAACGGCCACCGCAGGACGCGACGTTCGGAGTGCGGCTAATGGAATCTCGCCCGCTCGGCCTCAAATCCGGCCCATGAGCGCCATGATCACCAGGATGACAAGTATGACGCCGAGCACGCCCGAAGGCCCATAGCCCCAGCCCGACGAATACGGCCAGGCCGGGATCGCGCCGATCAGCAACAAGATCAGGATAATAATGAGGATTGTGCCGAGACTCATATCGGGTCCCCTTCATTGGCGAGGTGGACGTTCGGACCTCAGACTGCGGGGCTCATATGCTATTTGTTCGTCATTCGTCTGAGGCGCTGGGGGCTCAGTCCAGCCTGCGCAGCATGTCAGCTTCCCGCTCGAGGATGGTTGCGACTTCTTCGCGTTGAAGATGCGTCATCATCAGGCTGACGCAACATTCGAGGTAGGTGATGGAGGCTCGTCGCAGGAAGGCGGCGGTTTCCGCGGCCGCCATCTGCTCGATGTCCTTGGCTGATCGCTTCGACTGCACGACTGCGTTCTCCGTGCCGGTTATCGGGCCCAACCAGAATCTCGGTCGGATGTTCCGCTTCGGTGAAAAGAACGCGGGACGCATCGGGATCCTGCGGGCCGCCGGTTTCAACTCCGTCTGCCCCGGACCTGTTGGTCGCGGTGGCGGGCGACACGGTCGCGCTGCCGTCGAGTTCGGCGAAGTAGACGACCGTTTGCAGCAGGCCCTGCCGGAGAGGTACCTTGGGGGCCCATCCGAGAAGCTCCTTCGCACGCGCTATGTCGGGGCGTCGCCGGCGGGGATCGTCTTCCGGCAAAGGCAGGAATTTCACGGGCGACCTGGTGCCGGTCAGTTCCCTCACCAGGCTCGCCAGTTCGAGGACGGTGAATTCCCCGGGGTTGCCAAGATTGATCGGCTGGCGCGGATTGGGCTCGATGTCCATGAGCCGCAGCAGGCCTTCGACCAGGTCGGTGACGTAGCAGAAGGATCGCGTCTGCCGGCCATCGCCGAATATCGTCATCGCCCGCTTTTCAAGTGCTTGCATGACCAGATTCGAGACGATGCGACCGTCGGCGGGGTCCATCCTTGGGCCATAAGTGTTGAAGATACGGGCGACACGCACGTCGGCCCGATCGGCCCGAAGGTAGTCGAAGCAAAGCGTCTCCGCAGTGCGCTTGCCTTCGTCGTAGCAGGCGCGCGGGCCGGTGCAGTTCACATGGCCGAGATAGTCCTCACGCTGCGGATGCTGCTCGGGATCACCATACACTTCGCTGGTCGATGCCTGCAGGAAGCGTGCACCGTCGCGAACGGCAAGCTCGAGGAGATTGAGCGACCCGACCACGCAGGTGCGCGTGGTGTGAACGGGATCGGCCTGGTAGCGGGGCGGTGACGCCGCGCATGCCAGGTTGAAGACACGGTCGACCGGTTCACCCAGTTCCAGCGGGCTGCAGATATCCTGCTCGATCAACCGGAAGCGCGATTGGCCGATAAGCGGCGTAATGTTCTCCATTCGGCCGGTGAGAAAGTTGTCGATGCAGATCACGCGATAGCCGATGCCAAACAGGGCCTCGCATAGGTGCGAACCGAGGAAACCGGCACCGCCGGCGACAAGCGCCGTCCGTGTCTGTTGGGCCTTTCTTGAACGCCGCATCTGTGTGTTCTCCTGTCTGCCTGTCATGCTGCACTTTCGACATCCAGATCGAGCACCGGACGTGTCTGTCTTGCCCGCGCCAGCATCGACGTGAACTCTCGTGCCCGAGCAACTCCGGTGTGTCTTTCCAGGACCAGCGAATGGGCCTGCCTGGCCATGCTGAGCCTGGCGCGGTCGGGCTGTCCCAGAAGAATTCCCGTCACATCATCTGCGCTGCCGGCCGTCTGTATCGCCGTAGCCGGAAAGAAACTGTCGAGGCCGGGCCAGCGATCGCTGATGATCGGCGTCCCGCACGCCGCTGCTTCGAAAAGCCGGACGCTGGGCGACCATCCGGCTTCGACCATCGAAGTGCGTGTCACATTCAACGTGTAGCGCTGCCGGCTATAAAATCCGGCATGCTCGGCCGGCGGCAGGTGCTCGATCCGCTCGACATTGTCGGGCCAGTCGATATCGTGCGGGTATTGCGAGCCCGCGACCACGAAGCGTCGATCCGGCAGTCGACGCGCAGGCTCGAGCAGAAGCGTTTCCAGGGTCTGTTGCCGATCCGGACTGTAGGTGCCGAGATAGCCTAGATCCCATTTGATCACATTTCGGTTTCGATGGTGCCGCTCGGGGTCGACGGAGCAATAGAGCGGTTCGGCCCGACGCGCGCCGAATTCGAGCTCCAGGCGATGGAGGGTCGGTCCGCCCGTGAAGGAGAAATAAAGGTTGAAATAGGGAATCTGCCGACGCGCGAGATAGTCGCAGTCATCCTCGGCAATCCTGGCCAGCGTCACCGGCGTGTCGATGTCGTAGAAGCAGAATAGCCCGGTGCACAGCGACGCGAGGTCGTCGATGACCGCCCTGCCTTCAGGCACGAACGAGCCGATGACCACAACATCGGCCTGCTGAAGGTCTCGTTCATGGCTGCGACGAAGCTCCTGGACGGTGTCGTAATAGCGCAAGTCGCAATAATCGGGGTCGCGCAGGTCGCGGTGGTGCGCGTACCAGGGCACGTCGCGTTCGAAGAAGGTGACGCGATGGCCGAGCTCGTCGAGGCCCCGCAGCAGCCCCCGAAACGTCGTCGCATGGCCATTGCCCCAGGAAGAGGACAGAGAAAGACCCAGGAACACGATATCGAGTGCCTTCGTCATTCTGCGGCCTCCACGGTCTCGCGCTCGAAATGCGCCTTTAAGATTGCGTCAACCCGTTCAGCCCTCAACGTGTAGGTGTGCTCGGCCAGAACACGCCGAAGCGCTGCCGCCCCGATCGCCTTTGCGCGCCCTGGTGTGAGCGTGCACATGATCTCGACAACGTCGGCGCCGTCTCGCGCCACCAGGATTTCCTCGCCAGGCGTAAGGAACAGCTCGACACCGGCCCAGGCGTCGGTGATGAGGCATGCACCGGCGCCGGCCGCCTCGAACACCCGCGTTGCCGGCGAAAAGCCGTTGCTGGCCATGCTGTCGCGGCTGATGTTCAGCACCGCCTTCGGCGTGACATTGAAGGCGTTGTGGTCTCGAGTGCCGACATGGCCGAGCCAGGAGACATTCTCCGGCATCGCCTTGTCGCCCCAGCCTGATCCGCCGAGCAGGAACTTCTGGTCCTCCAGCGCTCCGGCCGGCTCGAGGAAGAAGCCTTCCACGCGGGCCTCGCGGTCCGGCAGGCGATTGCCGAGAAAGGCGAGATCGCAGGCGAAGCGGGGATCTCGGGCGACAGGGAAATGCGTCTCAGGATCGAGCGCGTTGTAGATCGGCACACATTCGGCGGCGCCAAGCGCCCTATAGTCCCACACGACCGGATCTCCGCCGCCATAGGTCAGCACGAGGGCGATCCTTTTGAGCTCCTCGTGGAGAGGATGGCCGGCATCGTTCCGCAAGTCGCTGAGCGTCGCCGGGGCGTCGACGTCCCAGAACACTGTCAGCGCGTCATTGCGGGCGTGGTCGAGCACGGCGCGCAGCAGTGCTTCGTCTTCGAAGCCCACACCGCTTGCCTTGACGACGATGTCGGCCTGCGCTGCGCAGCAAGCGACTTGCATCAGCGCATCCGGCGTCGCCTCGTAGACGACGACGTCGCACCAGTCGGGAACCTCGATGTCGCGGTGCTTCTGCCGGTCAAAGGCGTCCGGCTCGTAGAAGACGATGTCGTAACCGCGCCGGGAAAGTGCCTTCAGCAGGCCGCGATAATAGGTGGCGGCGCCGTTCCAATAGGACGACAGCAGGCTGGATCCGTAAAAGGCGATCTTCATGCGGCGGCCTCCCTTGTTGGCACCCCGTCAACCGCATGGCGATTGCCGCATGCGGCGAGTATGTCGAACAATTCGTCGGCGCGGCGCCGGCATGTGTGCCGCGCCAGGATGGTTTCCAGCCCGGCTGCCGCCAGAGCCTTCGCAAGCCCGGCGTCGTGCAGCACGTCGCGCAGGTGCTGGCGCATCTCGGAGCCGTCGCGGGCAAACAGAAAGTCCTTGCCGGGACGGAACAGCTCTTCCACGTCCGACCATGGCGCAGAGACGAGGGGAATGCCGCAGGCCAATGCCTCGAACATGCGGATCGTGGGAATGCCCGGCAGATGGTCCCGATAGGGTCGGCGCGGGATGTGCACCGTCACTCGATGCTGCGCGAACGCTTTCGGGACGTCGGCATTGGCGATCCAACCTTCGTGGCGCAAGCCGGCGTCGGCGAGCGCGGCCCGCGCCTGCGCTGGGTAGCGCACCCCGTGAACGGTTCCCGACAGGCCAAGCTCGCGTGCCGGCGCGACGAGGAACTCCTGGATTTCGGCGCTGCGTTCGTCGTCGCCCCAGTTGCCGACCCAGACCAGATCCGATACGGCGTCGGCTTCGGGAGAGGGTTTGAACAACCGTTCGTCCGCTGCTTCATGCCAGGTGAAAGCCCGTCGGCCCCAGCCGGCGCGAAGGTAGCTCTCCCGCAACGCCTCGCCGAAGACCAAGACGCCGTCATAGTGCTCCAGGTTCAGTGCCGAGATCGACTGCGTCGCCGACACGGCGCGGTGATGCGTGTCGTGAAACAGCAGCGTGAACTTGCCGCCGTTGAGCTTGGCCCGCCCGATCCGCGCCACAAGATCTGGATCGGTCCATTCATGGACGATCACCACATCCGCCTTCGCAATCCAGGCCTCGTGATCGAAGGACGCATCGTAGGTCACCGGCATCAGCTCGGGAAAATCTTTCCGGAAGCGCTCGACGGCGAAGGGGCCTTGCTCGGCCAGAAGGTTCGAACGACTCCAGCCGTCCGCGGGTTCGAGCGCGAGGGCATGGTGTCCGTTCGCAACAAGCTCGCGCATGATGCCGCGCTGGAAATGCGCATTGCCATGGTTCCAATCGGAAACGACGGAATGGGTGTAGAATACGAAATGCATGGTCAGCGCCCTGCGACGGCCATCGCCGCACGATCGTAGATTTCACTCATCGCGGCCGCCTGCGCCTGCGGCGAAAATTTGCGCGCGCGACGGACGGCGCGCCGGCCAAGCTGGCGCCGCAAATTTTCGTCGCGGGAGAGGTGGGCGATGCATCCGGCAAGCGCATGCGGATCGCGCGTGTCGAAGAACATAGCCGCGCCGTCCCAGAGTTCGCGATAGGTCGCAATGTCGGCGAGGACCAGCGGCGCGCCCGAGAGCGCGGCTTCCAGAGCGGCAAGCCCGAAGGGCTCGTAGATCGATGGCGAAACGAAAATGCCGGCCCGCGCCATCCGCTGGCGCACTTGGGCATGGCCGATCGAGCCGAGCGCGACGCAATGATCGAGACACGCCATCTGCCCGTCCGGCCCGTCGAGGGGGCCGGCGGCATGGACCGGCCATTCGGTTATGGCAGCCGCGGCATCCAGCACCGCCGCATTCTTTCCTTCATCCCACCAGCGGGCGGCGGCCAGGACGAAAGGCTCGCGCCGCGAGGCGACCGGGCCGGGAAGAGCACTGTTGTGGACAACACTTAGCCGCGCGACCGGCCCGTAGCAGGCCTCAAGCATGTCGGCGTGGCTTCGGCTGGGTGCCACCACAATATCGGCGCGATTGAAACCAGCCCGGTTGCGGTCTTTCTGCCAGGCCCAGCCGTCGGTCGGGACCTGACCGCGCACGGCATGCAGCCACGTCACGACGCAGGAATGCGAGACCACGAGGATGGGGCAGGGCAGATCGACCTCGGCCGCCTGGGCCGGAGCGTTAAGATGAACGAGGTCCGCGGCAGAGGTCGTTGCAAGCTCCCGAAGCTCGCCGGGCAGGCCGTCGAGATCGCTCTCGTTGCGCGTCATCCAGTCCGGAGGGGTCTCGAGCCATGCGAGCGTCGCGAAGGATTGCGCCTCTTGTGCCTGCTCCCGAGAAGGCCGAGGCCCTAGCCCGGCCAGCACGACGCTGTCCCCTCGGTTGGTGAGCTCGCGCGCCAGGTCGAGCGAATATCGCCAGACGCCACCGACGGAGTCGGTGGTCATCAGGATGCGCCGCGGGCGATGGATCAATGATTGCAGCATGAGGACTCCAATTCGGCCAGCGCGCGCGGGCGCTGGTCCTGGATGTCGCTGAACGTCCGGAACGAAGCCAGATAGTGCTCATGCGCGCGCTCCCAGGCGAAATCGTCGGGTTCGCCCCACAGCTCGCGGTAACTTGGCGAGCTCGGATAGGGATAGAGCGGCACCGGCTCGTTGGCCCAGACGCCGTTGTCGATGAGGTGCTTGCGCCAATACTCCACCAGGGCCGGATCGTCCTCGACCACGCCGATCAGATTGGCTTGGACGAAAGGAACATGGCGGCGGGCATCGACCAGCAGCGCGGCCAATTCCTCTGTGCCCAGCCGACAGCGCTTGGCCAGCATCTCGCGGCCTTCGACGGTCAGGCTTTCCAGGCCAGCTTCGATCGAGACGCAGCCGGCCTCGCCCAACAATTCCAGCAACTCCGGTTTCCAGAGGTCGATGCGCGTCTGAACGCCGAATTGGATATCGCGGTCGACAAGGGCCTCGAGCAGCGCCTTCTGGGGCAGGAAAATCTCGTCGATGAAGTAGATGTAGCCGACGCCCTGGGCCATCAGACCGTCGATCTCGGCGACGACCGCGTCGTGGTTCCTGCGGCGGTAGGCGTCGCGAAAATCGATCTTGGCGCAGAAGCTGCAATTATAGGGGCAACCCCGCGAAGCTTCCACCTCTGCACCGGCGCCCTTCTGGTCCGCGTCGAACCGATGATGGTGGTGCGAATGGGCCGCAATCCAATCGGACGGCCAATGAAGTGCCGGGTGGTCGACGAAGCGGCTGACGCTCACGCCACCGTTGCAGGCCAGCACGCCGCTCTCGAGCCGCGCCGTGTGAGGGACGGCGCTCCATTCGCCGCGCCCGGCAAGCTCCGCCACCACCTCCTCGCATTCGCCGCGCACGACGACATCGACGCCAAGCTTGCGCAGGGTAGGGGCCGGCGTCGCCGAGCCATGCGGCCCGACGGCGGCGGTGCGCCCGCCGCGCCCGGCGAGATGCTTCAGGAATTCTGCCGGCACCCGCAGCTCCGGCGGCGCGCAGCGCCAGAACAGATAGGTCGGCGCGGTGGTCACGACGGTCATGTCCGGCGCGAACGCCGCCACGCGCTCGGCAAGTTCCGCGTTGTCGAGATGCTGCAACTGCCCGTCCAGCATCAGCACGCTGTGGCCGTCGGTGTCCAAGAGCGCTTTGCAGTAGCCAAGCTCCAGGGGCAGATGCGGCTGGCGGCAGCCGAAATAGATGCTGTGTTCATACGTCCAACGTGGATTGACCAGTGCGACTTTCATGCGACGTACCTCGCCACTTCAGCGTGCGGCTGAAGACGGTGCCGCAACAGCCAGCCGGCAAGGTCGCTGATGCCTTCGCGCCACGGGACATGCGCCCGCCAGCCAAGCGCGGCCTCTATCTTGCGGGTATCGGCGATGAAGAAGGGCTGGTCGCCGGTGCGTTCGAGATCCTGCCGCACCACGATGTCGCGGCCGGTCATGATGGCGATCTCCGACAGGAGCGAGCGCAGGCTGACGGCATTCCGCGGTCCGCCGCCAAGATTGAACGCCTGTCCCTTGAGGTCTTCGATCCTGGCCAGCACTCCGCGATAGGCGGCAACCGCGTCGGACACATGCAGGATGTCGCGCACCTGCTTGCCGTCGCCATAGACGGTGATGGGCCGGCCGCTGAGCGCGCTGAGGAGGAAATGCGCGACCCAGCCCTGGTCCTCGGTGCCGAACTGGCGCGGTCCATAGATGCAGCTCATGCGCAGCACCGCCGTCGGCAGGCCATAGGACTTGGCATAATCAAGGACATACTGGTCCGCAGCGCCCTTGGAGCAGCCATAGGGCGTGCAGAAATGGAGCCCGATCGTCTCGTCGACGCCATTGGCGCGGATGGCTTCGTCGCAAGGCTCGTAACGGTCGTCCGTTTCCTGCACCGCGAGCTGGGGCAAGCTGCCGTAGACCTTGTTAGTGCTGGCGAAGATTACCGGGGCGCTCACCTGGCGCGCCGCCTCAAGCACGTTGAAGGTGCCTTTGAGATTGATGTCGAGGTCCTCCGCGGGATCGATCAGGCTCGTGGTCACAGCGGTCTGGGCGGCCAGATGGAAGATCGCTCTTGCTGGCGTCAGCACCGAGGCCAGTTTGGCTTGGTCGCGCACGTCCACGGCTTCAACCCTGAGATGGTTGCCGTGCTTTTGCGCCAGCCATTCGAGGTTCTGCTCGACGCCGGCTCGGCTGAGATTGTCGATGACCAGAACTGGCTCGCCATCCGACAACAGGCTGTCGGCGAGGTTTGAGCCTATGAAGCCGCTGCCGCCGATGACGGCCACCGGCGCTTTGCCGAGGCCGCGATGCCGCTCGCTCATGACACCAGCCCCCGCTCTTCAAGCTCGCGCTTCATGTCGGCGCCTCGGTCGATGACGACGGTGTTGCGAACCCAGGCCGCGAATTCACCGAGGGAGTTCTCAAGCCGATGGCTCGGCTCGAAGCCAAGCAGCTCGCGCGCCTTGGCAATGTCGGCAAAGCAGTTGCGGATGTCGCCGGAGCGCGCCTTGCCGAGGATTTCGGGCGGCCGCTTCGGAACGCCCATCGCTTCTGCAAGCAATCGAGCGACCTCGCTGATGGTGTAGGACCGTCCGCTGCCGATATTGATCGCGTGGCCGGCTGCCTGGCGTTGCTCCAGCGCCAGGCGGAAAGCGCGGGCGACATCGCGCACATGGACGAAGTCGCGCTTTTGCTCGCCGTCCTCGAAGATCATCGGCCGCTTGCCGTTGGCGAGCCGCGAAGCGAAGTTGGCAAGCACGCCGGTGTAGGGATTTGCGAGCGCTTGACCGGCGCCGAAGACGTTGAACAGGCGCAATGCCACCGCATCCACGTCATAAGCCTGACCGAAGATCAGCACCGCGCGTTCCTGCGCATATTTGGTCAGCGCGTAGATCGAAGCGAGGTCAGGACGTTTCTCCTCGTCGGTCGGAATCGGCGACAGCGCTTCGCCGGCAGCCGACAGCGGGTCCCATTGGCCGATCCTGATGTCGCTTGGCTTGCGATGGGCATCGTCGATACGCCGCCCGTCTGGTGTCTTGTAGAGGCCTTCGCCGTAGATGCTCATCGACGATGCGACGACAATGCGTTCGACTGGTTTCTTGATCAACGCCTCGAGCAGGGTCGCGGTGCCGAGATCGTTGGTGCCGACATATCGGGCGATCTCGTACATGGATTGGCCGACGCCGACCTCGGCAGCGAGGTGGATGACGGTGTCGACATCCGCTACCGCGTCGGCGACCGCGTCTCGATCACGTACATCTCCCCGTATCAGCTCGGCGCCAGCTGGAATGCTGACGGCTTCATTGCCGTGCACTTGGTCCAAGAGTGCGTCCAGGACACGGACCTCGTAGCCATGCTCGATGAGTTCCTGGGCGACATGCCGGCCAATGAAACCGCAGCCTCCCGTAACCAGGACACGTTTCACGAGAACTCCTTGCCGAGTTAGCGTTGGGGCCGATTTAGCGTTGGGGCCGATTTAGCGTTGGGCTCCCGAACTTCGGGACAAAAGGTTTGTTCCCTGCTTCATCAAAGTTCCCTCCGTGGCGAAGCTGTCGGCGGGTCGCCCGCATGCCTGGGAACATTGCCCTTTGCGCGCTGTTAGGGCCGCTCACCGACGTGCGGCGAGAAAGGGAATGCCATGTCTGAAGCGAAGACGACCACCAATCACGACGAAATTCGCAAATGGGTTGAGGAGAGGGACGGCCATCCCGCCGTGGTTCGCACCAAGGGCGAGGGCGGTATCCTGCGCATCGACTTCGGCGAGCCGGAGGAAGCGCTCGAACCGATCGAGTGGGATGAGTTCTTCCGGATCTTCGACGAGAACGACCTTGCCTTCCTCCATCAGGACAAGGCCGGGAGCGGAGGAAAGAGCCGCTTCAACAAATTTGTCGAGCGGAGCGGGAATGGTTGACGCGGGCGGCGGCAGGTAACCAGCAACGAACGCACGCAAGCGGCCCGACCGGCGGAGGCTGCCGCGCCGCCCCGGTTGCCTCAATCCAATGGCTTGTCGGTTGGGCGCGGGGTGGTTCCGGCCTCGCGCTTGCGACCGGCATTGCGATTGGCAACCTTACTGTCGAGCGGTGATGTCGACTGTTCCTCGGCGGCGCCGGCTGTTTTGGGAACTGCCGGTCTCGCGCCGGCGTCGCTATCCATGGCATCGCGGTTTGGACGCGGAAGGCCTTCGGCGTTCGGTGACCTGGTGGCCGGCCGAGATGTGTTTTTCAGTTGAGCCATTTGATACCTCCTTACCTGATCGCAACGACAGGGCGCCCGGGCGAGTTCCGGGCAAAGACGTGGTCACCCGTGAGGGCGCATCACGACCTTGATGCAGCCGTTCTGCTTGTCGCGAAACTTCCTGTAGAGGTCGGGTCCGGCCTCGAGCCCGGCGCGGTGGGTGATCACGAAGGACGGGTCGATGTCGCCGCTTTGGACCTTGTGCAGGAGAGGCTCGAGATAGCGTTGCGTGTGGGTTTGTCCCATGCGGAACGTCAGCCCCTTGTTCATCGCCGCGCCGAACGGGATGTGGTCGACAAGGCCGATATAGACGCCGGGCACCGAAATGGTGCCTCCCTTGCGACAGCAATAGATCGCCTCGCGCAGCACATGCGGCCGGTCGGTGCCAAGATAGACACTCGCCTTGACCTTATCGAGCATGGAATCCGGGGTGGCGCTGGCATCGGCTTCGGTGCCGACACAGTCGATGCAACTGTCCGGGCCGCGACCGTTGGTCATGGCCATCAGGGCATCGTAGATATTCACGTTGCTGAAATCGAGGGTCTCGGCCTTGCCGTGGTCCCGCGCCATAGCAAGCCGCTCCGGCACCTTGTCGATGGCGATCACGCGTCCGGCGCCAAGCATCCAGGCGCTCTGGATCGCGAACTGGCCGACCGGCCCGCAGCCCCAGATGGCGACGGTGTCGCCCTCCCGGATGCCGGCGTTCTCCGCCGCCATATAGCCGGTCGGGAAGATGTCGGAGAGGAACAGGACCTGTTCGTCGTCCATGCCGTCCGGCACCTTGATCGGGCCGACATCGGCAAAAGGCACGCGCAAATACTCGGCTTGCCCGCCCCAATAGCCACCGACCAGATGCGAATAGCCGAACAGGCCCGCGGGCGACTGGCCCATGACCTTGGCGGCCTGGTCGGCGTTGGGGTTCGACCGGTCGCAGAGTGAAAACAGGCCGTTCTGGCAAAACCAGCATTCGCCGCATGAGATATTGAAGGGAACGACGACGCGATCGCCCTTCTTGAACTTGCTGTGTCCACGGCCGACCTCCACCACTTCGCCCATGGTCTCATGGCCCAGCACGTCGCCCGATTTCATCGTCGGCATATAGCCGTCCATCAGATGCAGGTCCGAACCGCAAATGGCGCAGCAGGTAACCCTGATGATGATGTCGCGGTCGTCCTCGATCGCGGGATCGGCGACCGCGTCGCACCGGATATCGCCCTTGCCGTGCCATGTCAGCGCTTTCATCGTGCCGTTCCTGTCGATTGGAGGATTGAGTGCATCGAACTTGCGCCCGGCTGGAATGTTCCCCGGGCGGCGCCTCGGATTCATCCGTTGTTCGCGGAGCCCGGTTCGGCGGCCTTGCGATGCTGCTCGGCCAGCGTGCCGGCCGGCGTGACATGGGCCGCGGCAGCCTGCATCTTGTTCTTCAAACCGCTAACGACCTGCTCTTTTCCGGCCATCATGGCGTCATAGCCGTCCTTGGCCACATCGGCCGGATTGTCTTTCTCCTGAGTCCCGATTTCGGTGTCCATCATGTCGGCCCGCTCGAAGAAGCGGGTCTGCGTCGCGCCGGGCATCAGCACTGTCACGGTCACACCGCTGTCCTTCAACTCATGGCGCAGCGCGATGGCGAAAGAATCGATGAAGGCCTTGGTGCCGTTGTAGACCGCTTGGAAGGTGCCGGGCATGAAGCCGGCGATGGAGCCCGTGAACAGGATCCGGCCGCGGCCACGCCGGACCATCTGCCGGCCGAGCCGATGTGCCAGATAGACCGTGCCGGTGATGTTGGTGTCAATGACGCGGCGCGCCTTGGGCCAGTCCTGATCGATGAAGCCCCGGCCCAGGCCTCGTCCCGCGTTGAGGAACAGAAGGTCAATAGCGCGGTCACCAATCCTCGCGATCAGTTGATTGGCCCCTTCCTCGGTCGCGAGGTCGGCTTCTACCGCCTCGACTGCAACGTGGTGAGATTGCAGCGCCTCGGCAGCCTGCTCTATCGCCGGCTCGTCGGCCACGATCACCAGTTCGTAGCCATCTCTCGCGCATAATTTCGCCAGTTCCTTGCCGATGCCGCTGGAAGCGCCGGTCACCACGGCGAGCTTTCCGCTTTCCATTTCGTTCTCCGACCGTTCGAGTGTGGTCCGGCCGAACATGCGCAGAGTGCGATTGTTCCGTTCGAATTCTTGGGATTCGGCAACGCGCGGCAAACGAGGCTCGGCGAGACGGAACCAATTCGGGGCACGGCTGTTCCGCCGTCAATGTGGAGCGACAGCCATGGGCATTTTTCCGATCTGGATAAGAAACTTACCGACAACCTCTATGAGCATGGCAGCCAGCTGACCGATCCCAGCGCTCATCTGCCCCGGCGGGTCAAGGAGAAGGTCGATCTCCTCATGCCGTTCATCCAGCCGGAGGCGCGTGAGGCGGTCAGGCTGCAAATCCTCGGCATCATTCACGAGCACATATTAGATGAGACCGAGATTGGGCCTGGAGAGCCAGCGGCCAAGGAATGAGAGAAGCTGGCTGGACGCGTCATCGATTTCCGGCCGCCCTAAAGCGGCAGCGCCGAACGGAGCCAGGCGCTAGCTGATATCTATGATTTTTCGCTTCTTGGGCGTCCGGCCCGGCCTGGCTGCGGGAGGAGGCGACTTTGCCGCCGGTGCCGCGGCCAAACGCTGCTCGCGTAGTCGCGCCGTCTTTGCCTGGCGCGCCAGTCGTTCCGTCTCAAGCAGTTCGCGCGCCGCATTCGAGGTGCGCTCACGCCTGTCCTTGTCGATCTTCCGCGTCGCCACGGTCGTCCCAGATCAATTCGCCGTTGGAGCCGTATCCAACTTGCCCGAAGGCCCATTGTTCCGAATGATCCCGCGAGGCACGGACGTTTCGAACGAAATGTCTGCAACTCGACTATGTCGGGCCAAGCCCTTGTCGGAAGCTCCCGTTGCTTCTCCCGCCGGGAAGTTCAGCGCTGCTTCGCGGTTCAGCCGGCTGAAGCCGACGCGATGCGCCGGCCTGCGACGTCGGAACCGAAGCGGTGCGTTCGCCGTTCCGGCTGCATTCCTGTCGCCAAGGAGATCGCCATGGCGCCGCGTCCCGCCTGGAGCGGTTATCTCAAACTGTCGCTGGTCACCTGCGCCGTCGAATTGACGAACGTCGTGACCCATGCCGAGAAGGTTTCCTTCCACGTGCTCAATCGCAAGACCGGCAACAGGGTCCGGCGCGTCTATGTCGATGCCGAGAGCGGCAAGCCGCTGGACAAAGACGACGAGGTCAGGGGCTACGAAGTCGGCAAGGACGAATTCATCTTCATCGAAGAGGAAGACATCGAGGCGGTGCAGATCGAGTCTTCGCACACGCTCAATCTCGACGGCTTCGTCTACAAATCGTCGATCGAGCAGATCTATCTCGACGCGCCCTACTACGTGACGCCCGCCGACAAGGTCTCGGAAGAGGCCTTTGCGGTGATCCGCGACGCGCTGGCCGAAAAGCAGATGGCCGGGCTCGCTCGCATCGTGCTCTATCAGAGGGAACGCCCGGTGGTGGTCGAATCACGCGGCAAGGGCATGATGCTGACCACCCTGCGTTATGGCGACACCGTGCGCGAGCCCGCCGGCGTCTTCGCCGAGATCAAGTCGGGAAAGCCCGACAGCGAGATGATCGGGTTGGCTGAGCACATCATCGATAAGCAGAAGGGCAAGTTCGATCCCACCGAGTTCCGAGATCGATATCAGGAGGCACTGCTGGAACTGGTTCGCGCCAAAAAGGCCGGCAGGAAGGCGCCGAAAGCCAAGGCGGAACCCAAGCCGTCCAATGTGGTCAATTTGTTCGATGCGCTGAAAAAGAGCCTCGGCGCGGAGGCCGGGGCAAAACCCAAATCCCCGAAGTCCAGGGGAGCGCCGAAACGAAAAAAGACGAAGAATTCTGCACGGGGGCGCAAGTCGGCATAGCAGTTGTCTGTGCGGTGAGCGACAGGCAAACAAGGCTGGAGGCTTGGCGCCTTCGCCGAGGAGGAATTCGGGTAACGCTCAGCGCGGGCTAAAACACCGTCCGTGGCAGAAGAGCACGAGCTCGAGGATTTCGCGCGCCGGGGCGCACCGGGCACGATCCAAAAATCTATCCGTTGCGTTCCTCGCTTTCACGCAACAGCCGCACGATCGCATCGACTGGGGATGGATTGGCCGCCGGCTGGATTTTCCGTCGCCAAAGATGGCGAAGAAGCTTTTTCAACATGGGCATGCACATACTCCCTAGCTATCAGACCTTGCATCGGGCGTTCCGGGTTGGAGCGCCACTTCCTCGGCGAGCCGGCATCCATCAACCCAGCCGGGCGGCAAGCAGGAAAGCGGCGCCCGCCAGAACCACGAGCGCCGCAATCACCAGCACCGGCCCGTTCCTGCTCGGCTGAAGGCCGGGCGCGTTCTCGGGGCGCTGCATGGCGTTGGCGAAGCTCGCCTGATTGGTGAATTTCGGTTCATCTGATGCGACGCGATGGGCGGAACTCGTCGACCCTCCCGCCTCTGCATCGGTTTCCTGCGGGGCGGCAGAAGGGTCGAATCCGGGCGTCTTGTCCCGGGTAAAGCCCATCTGCATTTCGCCTCGACCCTCGGCGGGTGTTCGCTTGCTCGGTGAGGTCATCGGACAGCTCCTTCGCTACCAAACATCTGTCCGGCGTCGGTGTTCCCACGGGATCTTGAACGCGAACTAGAAACGCTGCTGTGCGGGAACTCGTTTCCGGGAAGGGGGAACTATCAATCGCTGAGCGCGGCCGGAACATTTCCTGTTGGGCAGCTTTTACCTTCGTTATCTAAGATGACGAGGCACCGATGCAGGTTCTCGAGACCCACATACTTTCCAGGTCGGAAGGCGTGGTGACAGTCGAATTTCTCGGTGAGGGCGGCGAAAAGATTGCCGTCACAATGGCTGGATCCGATCCACGGCCCACGTACGGCGACCGCTCTTATCGATCGCGCCAAAGAGATGATGGTGCCGTGCGCGGTTTTCGAGACCATGGAAAACCGGTCCGAGCAGCAGAGCAGCCGCGACTTCAGCGAGCCCGCCAAGCCGGACAGCCCCTTCACATTCGAATATCGCGACAATGATGGCGTGCGGCAGCTCAAGGGCGTGGAATTCCCGAACCTGGAGGCCGTGCACGACGAGGCGCTGCGTTCGGCGATTGATTTGCTTGACGACACGGCCGCCGAAGGTGGGCAGCAGGGCTGGGCCGTCCGGGTTCGCGACGCCAACGGAAAGATCGTGCTGTCAATCGACTTCGACGAGGCGAAACGGAAGAAGGCGGCAGCGGAATGAGGACCGCGGGGGCCTGAGAAAGGACCATGCTCCCGTTCCTATCACTGGATATGAGATATTCGACAATGCGCCTGCATCTTAGTCCAGCCTGGGCTCGCAACTGAAACGCCGTGCAGTCCTGCACTGCGGAACCTCATTCCAAATGAATTCCGTGTTCATCCGGAACTTTGGGGACGACTGTCAGTTCGATGATTTGCAGGCGCCGCTTTTTTGGCGCCTGCCGGAGATCGGTGGGAAACACTGATCGGCCCGCACCTCAGACGCGGGCCTGCCGACCCCGCCAGGACAAGCCGGTCAGTATGGACGGGAGCCTATCATGAAACACCAAACGCTCGACCAACTGCACGCAGTCGCTGATATCAATCCGCTGGTGCCGCTCACGACAAGGACTGAAAAGATAGAGAGGTGGGCAGAACTGCTCGAGCGGAATCCGTTGCGCTGTCTCGCCGCGCTCACCGGCACCGAGTATCTCTATCCAGGCATGCGGGAAGAGGCGCGGGCGGCTGGATCCCCGCTGACGGTTGCGTTCGAAGACCCGCTGCTGAGGGCCTCGGGCCTGCAGTCCGATACCTATGGGGAAGCCAAACGCTTCTTTGAACTCTCCGATTGGCAGTTGCATGAAGTCGTCTGCAGCTGCCACACCGGCGCAACCATGCAGGCCAGTTGGGCTGCTGGACGCGTCCGGAGAATTGTCACAGGCAATCGCATTTTTGCCTGGCTGAGAAGCCGCTTCATACACTGACTGCGTCTCAACCTGCTCGCTATCGCGGCTGTTGCGACAGCCGCCGGCTTTGCTCGGACGTTGATCGATCCGCGGAGCGATAGGTCCATGCAGGGCGCGCGAGACCGCAATGCGGCGAAGACGGCGATGCGGTGAGAACGGCAAGTCGCCGATCGAAAGGCCCTGCTTCAGCCGTTCTGGTCGATCGCGTGGGGCGCTGGCTGCTGGCTCCCGCCGCTCGGGCGCTCGGGCTCTCGGCCGATCCAGGCCCAAACGGTTATCAACAAAATCACCACGATCGCGATCACTGCAACGATCCGGGGCATCAGAAATCCTTTCGTCCGCTGCTAGCCGCCCGGCTTGTTCGTGTTTGGAGCCGAAGCCGCGCCGACTGTCGGATCGGGCGCAACCGGACCGCGCTTGGCCTCCGAACTCTGTTTGCCTAATTGGGCGATGGCGTGTTTGTTCCATCGGACTGATGGAGCCGATTGCCTGCGTCCCTTATCGGCCAGGTCGGGGAACGCTCTTCCGACGATCTGGTTATCCCTCAGATCAACCCGGAGAGTGTCATGGGCAATGACGAGAACCGCCGCGAGACCGGCGCCAGGAAGTACCCGGCCAACACCGATCCGGATCCCTCAGACCGGTTTTCGCAGGCTGCGGCCGGCAACGAAAAGCCTCACGATCGCTTTGGGCTCACCCGCAGACAGGGCGAGGTGGAAGATAAGACACATCAGTCGGAAGGGCAAAACCCTCCGGGACGGGCGACGCCTGGTCCTGCGACGGAAAAGACTTCCGGAGCGGGCCCATCGGTCCCCAAGCAATCCAAGGATGCAAAAGCGCCCAAAGGCGGCCGCCGGTCTGGTACCTATGTGAAAGAATAGTAGTCTTCGCTCGCCGCATCACCTGTGCGCCGAAGGTTCCGCATAGCGCGATGTCGAATGCATCCGTCCATCACCTACACCCCGAAGGGGTAGGTGTCGGGGACACCGCGCGTCACATGCTCCAGCCCGAGCGGCGTCACGGCGGTAGTTTCATCGAACCAGACGAAGGCATCGAATTGCCGCGCAAGCGAGGCGTCGGCATAGTGGCTGTGCAGTTCCGTTTCCGGTCGATAGATCACTCCGATGAACCGTTCCAGCCGACGTTCGGTCAGCCGTTCATGAAGGGCTGGATCGGCTCCAAGGTCGAGCAGGAAACGAGCGGTGCCGGCGTCGTGGCAAAGCCGCTCGTAGCTGTCCTCGCGCGAAGGCCGCACGGACATGATTTCCATTTCGCCGTCCCAATGCCTGGCGGCAGCGACCGTCCCGGCATGCGTGCCGAAGCCGATGAGGGCTACGTCGTCGCCGAACCGCTGGCGACAGAGCTGACCGATGTTCACTTCGTCCCTGACGATTCCCATCTCCGTGAAGCGGGCGTCGCCGATATGGGAGTTGTGCGCCCAGACCACGGCCTTGGCATCGGGGGAACGCGCTTCGATAACATGTTGCAGTGTGTCGAACATGTGCGTGTCGCGCAGGTTCCAGGATTGCGCGCCGCCATAGTACATCACGCGATAGTAGTGCTCGGCGGAGGCGATGAGCCGGGCGTTCTGCGCGGCATCGAACAATTCGTCGCCGTCCTGGCCGGCGTGATCGAGCTGACGCGACAGCATGTCCCGGCATTGCCGCAGCACCGCCTCCTCGCATTCCCGGTAGCCTCGGGTTAGCGCCGCCCGGCCATAGGTGGCGGGTTCGTGCTGCCACGGCGTCAGGCAGCCGTAGCGTTCGCGGGCAATGCTTGCCGCCTCCGGATCGATGCGGTCGAGATATTCCAAAACCGCCGCGATCGAGCCTTTCATATTGTAGATATCGAGGCCGTAGAACCCTGCCTGGCTTGCCGGTGTTTCGATCTGCTCGTTGTGCGCACGCAGCCACTCCACGAATGCCGCGAATTCGGCGTTGCGCCACATCCAGGTGGGAAACCGCTGGAAAGGCATGTCGGCGCGCGGCGAAGGTGGGCGGTGGCGCACATAGCGGTCGATCGCCGCGGCGTCGGGCCAGTCGGCTTCAGCGGCGACGATCGTGAAGCCATGTTTCTCGATCAGTCTTCTGGTGATCCAAGCCCGCGCCCGATAGAATTCGGATGTACCGTGGCTCGCTTCCCCGAGAAGCACGATCCGCCGGTCGGCAAAGCGATCGAAGGCCTCCACAAAGGCGGGATCATCGAACTCCGGAAGCGGTTCGGCCGCTGCGGCAATCATCTGCGGAAGACTGCGCGCTGGCAAGAGCGGGGAGACACGGCTGGATCGGATGCGGTTGTCCTCCTGCCAGCCTTCTTCGCCGATCAAAGGGACAAAGCGCACGGCACCGAAATCTTCCTCGCTGTAGGTGGAAGCGCCCGTGCGGGTGACTTTGAGGAGGCGCTGCTCGTCAGGGTCATCTCCGACCGGAATGACCAGCTTGCCGCCGACATCCAACTGCTGCTGCAGCGCGAGCGGCGCGCCGGGCCCGCTCGCCGCGACGACAATGGCATCGAACGGTGCCGCTTCGGGCCAGCCCTTGGTGCCGTCGCCGGTGCGCACATCGATGTTGCGATAGCCAAGCGTCTCGAAGCGCCGTCTCGCGGTTTCCGCCAGGCCGGCGTGCCGTTCCATCGTGTAGACATGATCGACGATGCGGCTCATCACGGCGGCGGCGTAGCCAGATCCCGTGCCGACCTCGAGAACGTGATCGCCGGGCCCGATCTCAGCCATTTCCAGCATGAACGCGACGATATAGGGCTGCGATATCGTTTGGCCCTCGGCAATCGGCAGCGGTCCATCCTCGTAGGCAAATTCTTCGAAGCCAGGGTCCACGAAAGTCTCGCGTGGGACCTCGCGCATCGCTGCCAGGATCTCACGATCATGAATGCCGCGGCGGCGGAGATGAACATCGACCATTCGGCGACGTTCGCGGGACAGGTCGAGCATGTGCATCCTCAACAAGAAGTTGGAATCGCAAGCGGCTGCGGCAACGTCATCCCTCGGCTTCCATCATCGTCCTGGCCGGCTCCCGCGCGACGTTCTCCTCGATCCGCTCGCGCCCCGGAGTCTCCGGCAGCGCCTTGCGGAAATTCTTGGCATAATCGGGCGGCATCTTCGGCATCAAGGCTTCGTCAATAACGCGCTCGACCTCGTCGGCCCGTTCGATGCTGGCGCAAGCCATCAATGCGGCAGATTCTTCATGGCGCACCTGGACAAAGGAGATTTTGTCCCGGTTTTTCCGCAAAGCCTCCATGATGCCGTTGATGCCATCGCCGGGCAGGCCGAACATGACCTCGACATCCCAAGCAACCCGAGTGTCGACGAAAATTTCGGCTGCATTTGGCATGGCCAGGCTCCAATGAATGCATTCCGAACCAGTAGGGCGGCAGTTGGTTCCCTTGGCCACGCAGCCAGGCCACCGCCTCGCAAGGCGAATTCGCGGGAACGAGCGAGCCGGACGCGGATTGAATCCTCATTCGCTGACGAGCAAAGCGCCAGGATTGGCGATTAGCCGGAAGGGTTGATCATGAGCGAGCCACTGAAAACCACAAATCACGAGGTGATCCGGGCTTGGATTGAAGCCCGCCAAGGCAGACCTGCAGTCGCGCGGACTGCAGGCAAGGGGGCGGTGCTGCGCGTCGACTTCGGCGAGCACGAAGAGGATCTGCAGCCCGTCGAATGGGAAGAGTTCTTCGCCATATTGGATGAGAACGAACTTGCCTTCGTGCACCAAGACCTAACGGCGGAAGGTTTGCCCAGCCGTTTCAACAAATTCGTCGAGCGCGGATGAGAGAAGCGCCATGCGATCAGGCGGAAAGCAATTCGCTCGCCTGATGCTCGCTGCTTACGCCTGCCGCTATTGATTGCCCGGCATTTTGTTGCTGCCTTGCGGATCCTTTTTTATGCCGGCGGCGGGAGACGTGTCCTGGGGTGCGTTTCCGCCCTGGTTCTGCTCAGGTGTCCGCTTCAGCGGTGCCGTCGGCCAGCTACTCTGGACATAGGCGAAGGCCCAGTAACATGCCAACAGCACAACCACTGTCAGGATCAGCGGCAACAGCACTCGTCTCACGCTGACTCCTATTTGCTCTGCTGACGGTAATCGCCGGCCCGCGGATCGAATCCGGTCCAACCGCCAGCTTCGTAGTCGTTCCGCCGTTCGCCGATGTCCACCGACCTGGAATCATGGAGGATCGCTTGTGCTTGCGCAGCGAGGTCATCTTCGACGCGAGCGGTAAGCAGAGTGCCGCCCCGGCGAATGCCTTCGGCATAGACATGGGCGTCCCCCTCCGACACGCCGCCGTCGGTCAGACTGCCGATGATGCCGCCGGCCGCTCCACCGACAACTGCGCCCGCGGCCGCGCCCGCGGCTGTCGCCGCCAGCCAGCCAGCCGCCACGACCGGACCGACGCCAGGTATTGCTATGGCGCCGAGGCCCGTCGCCAAGCCGCCGGCGCCGCCCACGACCGCCCCGATCCCGGCTCCACTGGCTGCATCTTCGGCGGCCGCGGAAGAATGCCGGCCGTCGGCATTGTTAGCGATGATGCTGAGATCGCTCGGCGGTACGCCCATGGACTCCAGCTCGCCCACGGCATCGGCGGCATCGTCATAATCGTCGAACAGTGCGGTGATCGTCTGCATTTTGATGTCTCCTATCGATTACTATCGGTCGCCAAAGGTTTGCGCGTTATCGGCTGCGACCGCCGGAAAAAACGAGGAGGTCGCAGCGACGGCCAATGGCGCGAGAAGTGTCCGCATGTTCATGGGTTCAAGCTCCTGTGGCCGATGGGCCGGAGCCGAACAAGCGACTCAGGGCTTTGTTCCAGTCGGAGTCCTTCGATTTTCAGATGGCGTCTGCCGGAACTGTGATCCGCAGGCTGCGTTCCGCGACAAGCCGACCTCAGAGGTTCTTGCTCGCCGCAGTCGTTTGAACGGGGGACGGCCTTTCCTGCTGCGGTTTGGTAAAGAGGGTCTGCGATTTCCTTCGGCCGTTTGGCTCAGGGTGCCGCAACGGCCGGACATGGTCGCCAAGGCGATCCCGCCGGGCGCGTAGGCGGCTGACCACGCAGCCGCCTACTCCCTTGGACAGGAACATTTGCAGCCCTTATCGGTTAGCTCAAGACCAGCGATAGGTTGCTGGAGAAACCACCTTCGACAGGAAGGGAAACGCCATGTTCGGCTCCGATTTATGGCTGTTCGTTGTTGCCGGCGGTCCGCTGATCCTTCTCATTGCGATCATCTACGTGCTTTTCACCCGCCGTCACAGAGGCCCAGTCGAACGGCGCGAGAGCGACCGCGCGACCGAGCGCTTGTACCGCGAGCAAAAGGACTAGCGCACCAGCCAAGCTGTCGCGGCCAAGTCGTTGTTTTCCCGCGATTTCGGCAACGCTCCGCGCGCGGCGCGGCTTGCCTGATCTCCGGACGGTGTTGCCGGGCCCATTTCGCAAGCTCCGACAGCGGAACAAGCGGGCCCCGCGGCTGTTATCGAAAGGTCCGAAATCGGAGCAGCAGTTGATGACCAACGACGAGTTGCCGGGTCTGCCAGCATCGCTCCCCGTGATCGACGCGAAAGCCGAGCCAACGCTGAGAAGCGCCGCGGCGGAGGCGTTCTACACCCATGCGATCCGCGAGCTCGCCGCTACCGACATTCCTTTCCTCGTCGCCGGGACCTACGCGGTGAGCGCGTATACGGGCGTGGTTCGGCAAACCAAGGATCTGGATATCTTCTGCAAGGCCGGAGATTGCGCGCGCATACTCGAGCACTTCAAGAACATCGGCTATGCGGTCGAGATCCGGGACGATCGCTGGCTCGGGAAGGTCTTCGAGGGCCAGCACTTCTTCGATGTGATCTTTGCCTCGGCCAACGGCACAATGCAGGTCAAAGATCAGTGGCTGGAGCATGCCCGCCAAGTCGAGCTGCTGGGCAGCCGGGTCCGGATCATCGGCCCAACGGAGCTCATCTGGTCGAAATGCTTCATCCAGGACAGAGGACGCCACGACGGCGCCGACATCGCCCACACCATCCTCAAGGCGCACGACCAGATCGACTGGCAAAGGCTGCTCGCCTATCTCGATGTCCATTGGGAAGTGCTGCTGATGCAGGTCCTCAACTTCCGGTGGATCTATCCCAGCGAGCGGGACCGCATCCCAGACTGGCTGCTCGACGAACTGCTGGGCCGGCTTGCGCGGCAACGGCAGCTGCCGTCGCCCAAAATGAAGATCTGCCGCGGCCGCCTGCTGTCGCAGGTCGACTATGAGATCGACGTCAAGGAATGGGGGTTTGCCGGCGTCGGCGGCGTTGGAGAGATGCGCGATGCCTGAACCAGCCACATCAGCGAAATCAAACGGCAACGGTGTCATCAAGGTCGCCGCCATGGGCGACCTGCATGTTCAGGAAGATGCCCAGACCTCGTACCGCGACCTGTTCGGCGAGATATCGCGCGAGGCCGACGTCCTGGTCCTTACAGGCGATCTCACCAATCTCGGAAAACCGCGTGAGGCGGAACTTCTGGCCGAGGATCTGCGCGCATGCTCGATTCCCGTGGTCGCGGTTCTCGGCAACCATGACTACGAATCCGGTTGCGTCGAGCAGATCGCTGCAACGCTCCGCCAGGCGGGGGTCCATCTCCTCGATGGCCAGGCGATCGAACTGAACGATGTCGGCTTCGTCGGCGTGAAGGGTTTTGTCGGCGGCTTCGGTCGAAGGATGCTGGGCTCCTTCGGTGAGCCGGCCATCAAGGCGATGGTGGCCGAAAGCGTCAACGAGGCAATGCGGCTCGAGAATGCTATGCGGCAGGTGCGCGCCAAGCGCACGCTCGTGGTGCTCCACTATGCGCCGGTCCCGGAGACCGTGGCGGGAGAGCCTCCGGAAATCTTTCCGTTCCTCGGCTCCTCGCGGCTGGCCGAAACCATCGATCGCTTCAAGGTAAGCGCCGTGGTGCATGGCCATGCCCATCGCGGCTCGTATGAAGGCCGGACCCCTGGTGGGGCCAGCGTCTACAACGTCGCCATGCATATCGCGAAGCCGACCGGCCGTCCTTACGCGCTGCTCGAAATCTGAGGCGCAGCGCTGCCTGCCGCTTCGGAACCATGCCGGCAGCGATGAGTTGTGCAGGAGACCAACGGAACCAACTTCGATGCCTGACCCCAGACAACCGGATCCCGATCGCGACACGCCGATGCCGGCGCCCAGCTGGAAACCGGAGCCGGTCAGGAAGCCGGAGCGGCACGGGCTGCCGGACGAGGTGCTGCGCCCAAATCCCGATGAAACCGACGATCCGCCGGCGCCTGTCGGGCGCATCCGGACGGAGTAAGCTCGATGGCTGCGCCTCGCGCGATCTGGAAAGGCTTCATGAAGGTCGGATCGGTTTCATGCGGCGTCAAGATCGTCGGCGCCACCAGCGAAGCGTCGAAAATCCATTTCAGGATATTGAACCGGAGGGACGGCCTGCCGGTGAAAAGCGCCTATGTGGATGAGGAGACCGGCGAACCGGTGGACGCCGAGGACCAAGTCAGGGGCTTCGAGACCGATAAGGAGGATTTCATCCAGATCGAGCCCGAGGAGATCAAGGCGCTGAAACTCACCTCCGAGCACACGCTGGAAATCGGCGAGTTCGTGCCGGTCGCAGACATCGACACGCGCTATCTCGAGAAGCCCTATTACCTCATTCCGGCGGAGGATGCTTCCGCAGAGGCGTTCAACGTCCTTCGGGAGGCCATGAAGAACAAACGGGTGGCGGCGCGATCCTGTGTCGTCCTCTACCAGCGCGGACGCGAGGTTCTCATCCAGCCCTTCGGCAAGGGAATGCTTCTCACCGAGCTGCGGGACCGCAATGAGATGGTTTCGGAGGCGACGGTGTTCGAAGGGCTGAAGAAGCAGGACTACGAGGCGGACCTGCTCGAGATCGCCGGCCTGCTGATCGACAAGAAGGCGACGAAGTTCGATCCTTCGAAATTCGAGGATACATACGAGAACGCGCTGATCGCCATGATCGAGGCCAAGCGCAAAGGCAAGAAGCTGCCCAAGGCGGCGCCGAAACCGCGTGAGAACGTCATCAATCTTGCCGACGTTCTGCGCAAGAGCCTTGCCAAGGAGGGCATCGCCGCGAAAGGCGCGAAGCAAGGCAAACGCAAGTCAGCTTGACGCCAAGAACGGCCGCTCAGACCTCGTCGAACCGGCTTCCTTCCTTGGAGGGATCGCGCGCGAGGACCCGCTCCTCCTCGTCGTCCGGGAGTGCCTCGTCACTTTCCTGATAGGGATTGTCGTCGTCTTCTTCGGGGAGCGTTCCCTCCGCTTCTTCATCGTCCTGCGGGTCGCCGTTGACGGCGACGCTGTCGGGCAGGATCCGGCCGCCCTCAATCGCGTCCCAGTCCTGCTGCTCGACTGCCGGAGCCTCGGTTTCGTCCTGATTTGCGGTGCGTTGCTTTTTGCGCGGGTCCATCTCGTTCTCCAATGCTGCAAGCCTATCCGGCTCGCGGTTCGCTCAGTTGGAAAACCGCTCAGGCGAATGGTGGTTCCGCCCGTTGCAGCAAGTGGCGGCCGTTGTGGCGTCGCCTCTCCCTGGTAGGTGTCCTACGCGATCTGTTCGAACGTGCATTGGCGCGGCGCCTTGTCGGGCCGCCAGCGCACCAGCCTTGTTCCATGCCGGAATCGGTCGCCGGTGACATGGTCGAAGCGGACCTCCACGACCAATTCGGGCCGCACCGGCTCCCATTCTCCGCTGCGCTCGGTGCTCCAGCGGCTCGGGCCGCCGGGTGCCTTGCCGGTGAAGCCGAGCCCGCCGCGCAACGCTTCAAGCCTCTTGGTCAGCGCCGCTCGCTCGTCACTGGCGATGGTCGAGGTGAAGCCGACATGGTCGAGCTGGCCACGGTCGTTGTAGAGGCCAAGCAGCAGCGAGCCGATCTGGCGCTTGCCGCTCAGGTAGCGAAAGCCACCGACCACGCAGTCTGCTGTGCGCAGCCGCTTGACCTTGATCATGGTTCGCTCGCCCGGGCGATAGGGTTCGGCCAGTGCCTTGGCGACCACGCCATCGGTGGCACCTCGGCCGGCGCCGCGCAACCATCGTCTGGCGGTCGCGAGGCTCGTTGTGGCCGGCGAGAGCTTCAGCCCGGCGTTCTCTGCCCTGGCAACGAAGTCCTCGATCGCCCGGCGCCGATCGGGCAAGGGCAAATCGAGCAACATCTCGCCTCCCGGGGCAGCCAGTGCATCGAACAGGATCAACCGCGCCGGTGTTTCCGCGCTCAGCTTGCGGATACGGCTCTCGGCCGGATGAAGGCGCATCTGCAGCGCGTCGAAGGAGACGCGCCCGTCGATCTCGATCACGATCTCGCCGTCCACGACGAATTGCCTTGCGGCGAGGTCGCGCAGCATCGTGGTCAGTTCGGGAAAGTAGCGGCCGAGCGGCTTGCCGGATTTGGCGCGAAGCTCGACGGCGTCGCGGCCTTTGAAGGCCAGGCAGCGAAACCCGTCCCATTTGGGTTCGTACTGCCAGGGACCTTCAGGCAAGGCGTCCGCGGTCCGCGCCTCCATCGGCGGCGTATCCAAAGACAGCGGAAACTCGGGACTCGAGATCGCCGGTTGGGACGTAATCCTGGAGGTCTCCATCTCGGTAGAACGTTCGACCACACCTGTAGTTTCCGGTCGAGGGGAACGAGTTGCACGGCGAGGCGTTGCCTCACCAAAGTTCAGAAACCAAATGTCGAGCTTTGACCGCGTCGGGCACTTCTTCACCAGAGCGAACATGAACTTCCGACAGGAAATCCGATGTCGGCTTCCGGCTTGAGCTATGGTCCTCTGGGCGAGCGCTGCGCGCATCTATGCGTCGACATGCAGAAATTGTTCGCGGAACCTTCGGAATGGGCCACGCCGTGGATCACCCGCGTCCTTCCGAGGATCGTCAGCCTCGTCGAATGGAAAGCCGAGCAGACCCTTTTCACGCGCTTCGTGCCGGCTGAAAAGCCTGGCCTGGGTGCCGGCACCTGGAGGCGCTACTATGAGCGCTGGGCCTCGATGACGATCGAAAATGTCGGGCGAGAAATGGTCGGGTTGCTGCCGCCGCTGTCATCCTTCTGTCCGCCGGCGCAGGTGATCGACAAGCATGTTTATTCGCCCTGGCCGGAGGGCAGACTGCAGACGGCACTTGCCGCGCGCAGCATCGACACCCTGGTGGTCACGGGAGGCGAAACCGATGTTTGCGTGCTCGCAACCGTCCTGGGGGCGATCGACATCGGATATCGCGTCGTGCTGGTCACGGATGCGCTTTGCAGTTCATCGGACGCGACGCACGATGCCCTGATGACCGTCTACCATCAGCGCTTCGCGCAACAGGTCGAGACCGTCGAGATGGAGACGGTCCTTTCGGCCTGGACCTGAACGTTATGGGACGATCCGCACCGGCTACAGCCGAAAGCGACCGATCAACTGCTGTTTGACGGGAACCGCAATGTTTCTCCGAAATTGCGCAGGCAGGGAGCGTGTAGATGCCTAAACCAGCGAAACGGGAAAAAGCTCGCAAGCCAAATCCGTCTGACCCCAACCCAAAGCAAAAGCCGCCGAGGGACACGCGCGAAAACCCGACACGGAATCCGGACGGTCCCGGCGAATTGCCGGACACCACCACGCGTGAAGAAGTCGAGACAGTCAGGCCTAACCTGAAACGCTAGTACCGGTAGGCGTACGTATTTCCGAGGCGCGACGCTTTGATGTTGTGGAGATAGGCCGCGCGAAGATTGACTTGTCGGCCCGACAAGACTGCGATTGCCGGCCAAAAAAGGAACCCCGGCTGCAGTGGTTGGGTGGGGGGCACGGCAGCCGAGGTCAATGTTTTTCTCAGAACTGTGGCGCCGTTTGCTTCAAACCGCAAATCTCGCTCTAAGGTCGAGATATGCTCGCGCGCAGCTTTGAGGAGCAGAATTCCTGTGATAGCAACTTAAGGTTGTCATCCTTTCGGTCATATTAGCCACCTAAGATATAATTACCAAATTGTTAACCAGGATTAATGCGCCTTTTCCACAGCATCGTAGTATGCGTTTGAGGCTGGATTACCTCAATGGAGCGGGGATCCCATACGTCCGTGGGTTGGGCCGGCGTATGCACTACTCCTTGAATCTATTCCTCACTTCGCAGCAAGTCGCCCGACACACGGTAAACAGCGTATCAGTTCATGCCGCTGAACAAGCCCTGCGTGGGAGTCAAGATAAAAAGGGGAGCGAGCGAAGTCGGCGGCGGAGAGGAGTAAATAAGGCGATGGGACATCTTCAAATTTCCGAGTCTTGGAAAGACGCGACGGGGTCGTTGCAGAACGGGCATCTGACGGACGTGAACGGGCTCGGCACGTCTGATCTCGAAGAAGGACACCCGACCGAAGGTCTGGTGGTAATTGTGGACAAGCGGGCACTCGAGCGCGAATGTCTTGCTCGAGGCCTTATCGAACATAATCCGGCTTTGCGCGTCAGCGCCGTAGGATCTCTTGATGAGATTCAGCACGTCGCCGGCGGGGCGGAGGCTTCCGCGATCCTCGTTATTCTCGGCGCCCGAAAGGTGACCGACCAGAGCGTTCGGGCGGAACTTGTGCACCTCATCTCCGAGGTCGGCGCCGTACCGGTAATCGTCGTGGTGGATTCCGACGAGCCGGGGGAGATCCTTGCGGCTCTCGAATGCGGCGCCCGCGGCTACATTCCCACGAGCGTCAAGGTGAAGGTCGCTGCCGAGGCCATCGGTCTCGCCCGCGCCGGAGGAATCTTCGTGCCCGCCAGCTGCGTGCTGGCGCTTCGCGAGATCATCCATTCGACGGCAAACGGCGCCCGTCCGCTCGCCGGAATGTTCACCTCGCGCGAGGCCGCGGTCGTGGAAGCGCTCAGGAAAGGCAAGGCCAACAAGATCATTGCCTACGAGCTCAACCTCTGCGAGAGCACGGTCAAGGTCCATATCCGCAACATCATGAAAAAACTGAAAGCCACGAACCGCACTGAGGTGGCCTACAAGCTTAGACAGATGATGCTTTGAAGGCTGCCCAGGCCTGGTGCCTGGCAATAGAACGACGCACGCCGATCCTCGACGTGGAGGCGGACCTATTTCAGGTCCGCCTCCCTTCGAGATTCAGAAATAGGACGGTGCCTGCAGGTCTTGAAACGGATGCGCTCAGGCCGATGCTCAGGCATGTTCCCGGTCGAGCATCTCGAATCCTGCCTTCACGAGAAATCCAACACTGTCGCGGCCCAACTCCGCACCGCGATATGCTGCTTCGGCAGCCTTCAGGCCTCCCGTCAGTCTGCGGATCACCGGAGCCGCTCCGAGTATCTCGAGCGGCAGGCCCAGCTCGCCGCGGTTGGGGCGCTTCGGCGGCCATACCCTGAGGCCGAAATAGCTGGCGGCCGAGCGGTCGATCCCGCCGCTGAACTGCACCAGCAGCGCCTGGCGCGTTCTCCTGGCGATGCGGCCCAGACTGTTGATGTCCATTGGGGGTTTGGCGGAGGGCCGCATAGCGACGATGATCACCTCCCATGCATCATCGGTCAGCAGAACCGGATGCGAAAAAACACCAACTCTTGCTCCACGTTCGGCGAGCATACGTTCGAGGAATGGTGCGCAGGGCGTGTCGCAGACGACGGCGAATCTCGAGGCACGCTGATCGACACCGGCATCCTCGAGTAGGACCCGGCATAAGCGCGCGAATTCCGGCATCAGGTCTATGGCCGGGTGACCGAGATTTGGAGCAGCAACCTTGATGCCGGCCTCGTCACAGGCATCGAAGTCCAACACGCCTTGCCGAAGCTCCCAAGGCTCCGCCATGAGCGCAACGACCGCGTGAGAGGGCAAGAGCTCGATGAGCGATCTCGAAATCGGTCCGACCTGGGGACAATTGGTGATGAGGTCGACCTCCTGCCATTTGCGGCTTTCGATGCGGTTCGTCACTTCCACGCGTTCGGCGACCTTGGCGTACTCGGCAAATGCCAACGTCGCGTCCGCGGCCGCCGCCAGGCTCGGATGTCTGGAGGATACGCGGGTGAGTGCAACGACACGGTCGGCATTGGCGAGCGCCGCGGCTGTCGCAGTCACCGCCTGATAGCCCGTCGCCGCGCCAGCCACGACAGTGAGGCCGGAGAGATCAAGATCGAGCAAAGCTATCTGCTTGCGGACGACGGCAAGTGCTTCCGCATGGTCGACCTCCAGAAACTGACGAGCGCCCGGCCTTGCGGGGAAGTCACCGGACGAAGGCTTCGGAATGGGCGTCACGTTGCGTGCTCCACTGACAGGCTGGCAGGCATTCTTTCGACGCGGAAGATCTGTCTCGTCGAATCTCGTCGCATGCGCGCGCATGCTTTTCAGGCATTGCCAGACGGCTGCCGGCTCGCCCATCCGGCACCAGTGGCTCCAGACATTCTCTCGGCATCCTTGCCATCAGAGCTAGGGCCTGAATTCAGTCGGCGGTCTGGATCGCCCCTAGCCGGACCAGTTGATTTCGTCGATCACGAATACAGTCGAAGGTGCCCACACTGCTACTGCAGAAAATGGGTGCCAGTGTTACGCCGTTTGATCAGAAGGCTTATCGACACCGCGCAGGCAATACGCGTTCAGGCTAAGAGGCTAACCGGCGCCAGATAGGGCGCTACCTCCTTTTCGGTTCTTGCCGGGAATGATCCGCCGCGTGAAGTTGAGCGCTAAAATCAGCCGTTTTCCTTGGCGAAGCTCATGACAATCAGCGCATTCGACACGAACCCCCGCAGACCCGGAATAGGCGTCGGCCAAAACCATCGTCCGCTTGGGGGGCGGCGCAAGAGGATCATGGACGTCACCATCGCATCGATCGCGCTTGTGCTGGCCGCTCCGATCATGCTTGTGGTTGCCCTCTTAATATTGGCGACCGACGGCGGACCGGCGATATTCTCTCACACTCGGGTCGGCTTCAACGGCAGGCGTTTCGCCTGCTACAAATTCAGGACCATGGTTGCCAACTCCCAGCAGGTTCTGGCCGACTATCTTGCGAGCAATCCCGAAGCCGCCAAGGAGTGGGAGCAGAATTTGAAATTCAAGAACGATCCGCGCGTCACCTTCCTGGGGCACATTCTCAGAAAGTCGAGCCTTGATGAGTTGCCTCAGCTCATCAACGTGCTGCGCGGCGACATGAGTTGCGTCGGCCCTCGGCCGGTCGTCCCCGACGAGCTGCAACGTTACGGCGCCTGCGCTATCGATTATCTTCGAACCCGGCCCGGGCTGACCGGCGCGTGGCAAGTGACGGGCAGAGACGCAATAGACTATCCCAGCCGTGTCTCCCTCGACAGCCGCTACGTGCGAAACTGGTCCATAGGGGCCGACGTCGTCATTCTCGTTCGGACGGTCTTCGCTGTGATGAGATTCGATCATGCGTCCTGACTGCCGAGGAAGGCAGCGAGCATTGGCGGCATCGCCGCTTTAAAAAAATTCCGGCGCCGGCGACGAAATGGCAGCCGCAGTCCGTCAATGCTCATCGGTCACGGCGCGACGCCACACGATGCCGAGGAAGACGCCGAGCAGGTAGGCGCCCTGCAGCGTGACAACGAAAAGCAGGATCGAAAGCAGACGGTCCCAGGCAAACAGGCTGCCGATGCCGCCTGCAATGGCGCTGAACACCACAATCACCGCGGTCATGACGATGAGCGCCGGCGCGCGAACACGAAATCCGAGCAAAATGCCGATCACGCCGACAGCGACAAGACCCCAAAGCACGGCGATCTCCTACGGTGTGAAAGACTCGGTGTGCCGCGCCCAAGTCTCCCACATGTGCAAATCCGCACCAACACCGAATCCCCGCCGCGGCTGGACCGGATCTCGACCAGGCAGACTGGAATCGCAGCACCACCAGCCCTTGCACAAAAGGCGTAGGACACCTTGTCCCAATGACGCGTTTTCGCTCATTTCCTTGTCATCCCGCTGCGCCTACGCTGCTTATGAAATAGGTACGCGGAGTATTCACCCGCGGTGCGGCAGCGCGCCTTGAATCACCGTCCTGGACTGAACGTTGTGTCTCTATTTCTTGGCGTTGCCGTTCAGGACACAGGGGCACCGGACGCAGCCTGGCGAGGCAAGAGCGCGTCGGCCCGCGGTTGTTGCATAGCATTTTCAGCGTGACGTCCATCGATGCTGCAGGCTTCCATCCTTTTGCTGATCGTGTCGATATGGTTCCCTGGCGCCACGCGGATTGCCGGAACAGATGGCTCGATTTCCTTTTTGCTCGCTTTGTTCTGCGGCCTGGTAAGCCTCGTTCCCTACGCCGAAGCGACAAAACGTCTGCATCGCACCGACACGGCCCTGGCAACTGCCGTGCTGACAACATCTGCCCTCATCATGGTTCTATCGCTGCTGTCGGCGCTACACGCGGACAATCCGGTCAGGACCATGCGCGCTGTCTTCGCCCAGGTGTTTGGTTTCGCCACTATCCCGACCATTGCATTGATCGCCGCGAGGCCTAGGAGTTTTGAGGCAATCGACAGGATTGGGATGACCATGGCCATCATGGTTGCTGTTACATCCTGCCTTGTCGTTATTGGCCTCGGCGATGCTCGATTCGCCGATCGGGCGGAGGGCTATTTCAAGCACGCAAACCAGCTCGGAATTGCCTTGTCGGCCGGTCTGCCGCTTGTCGCCGCGAAGCTGGTCGCTTCTCGAAGGCACCGAATCCTCCTTTCGGTTTGCCTCCTCGCGGGGTTGCTGGGTTTGGTCAAATCGGGATCCAAGACGAATTTCGTTCTTGGGGTCGTCGGTCTCGGCACGTTCTACGGGCTATACTGCATCTATCTGGTGATAAGGAAGCAGCGTCCGGTAACAGTGATCGCGGCGACCGTTACGGCTCCGATATTGTTCCAGGCTAGCTTTATGATGTTGCAGTTCCTGAACCCACGGGCCTACAAGCTGCTGTCGCTTCAGCTCTCCGGCGGGGAGGCACATTCGATCGTTTCGCGGCAGCGACTGTGGTCGATATCAATCGATCTGGGCCTGTCGCATCCGTTCATGGGCGTGGGCGCAGGGCAATGGGTGGGCGACATCGCTCCGCACAGCCACAACCTGTTCATCGATTATTTTAGAACGCTGGGAGTGCCCGGCCTCGCCTTGGTGGTGATCATGGTTCTGCTGGTGGTGGGTTATCTGATCAGCGCCGTTCTGCACACATTGGTCGACAGGGGCAGGAGCGAACAAGCGACCGAAGTGAATGTCATGGTGCTCGGAACATCGGTCGCCGTATGGAACTACTTGGTCGCCAACCAGATGAGCGATTCCTTCGGGCCGTCAACCGCCGCCTTCTTCTGGCTGCCGCTCGCTTTGCTCATAGTCTACCGCGGCATGCAGCGATCGCTGCAGACCGGCCTTGCCAAGACCCCGAGGTTGTATGTCGGGACCGGGTCTCAGCTGCTTGAAGTTGAGTATGCCCCTCGCACATCGCCTTGACTTCATTGGCGTTCCAAGAGTTCATCGTACCACCCGAAATCCAATGACCTCGCACACTGTTGGTGACCTGGCGGCAAGCCTCCCGCCAAGCGTCGAAGCACGCGCGCTGCGGACAGACATTCGATTTGTCGAATTCTTTGGTCTGCCCGGGGTCGGAAAGACAACTACCTCCGGCCTGCTGGCGAACAGCCTGCGACGGTGCGGCCCGCTGGAAGGCGACGTGCGAGTGGCGTGGGAAGGAAGAACATTCATCGAGAGGCAGATACACAGAATGGGCGTTGTCGCCCCTCGGCTGCTAGATCGTGAGTTTCGCTCGTTGCTTGCTCGAATTGCCCGCTTCGTCATCGAAAGCAGGCAAGTGTCGCGCCTTGATGCCATCAGGCTTGTCTGGAATCTTATCAGCCTGGTCGCATTTATCCAGCATGAGAGGGCAAGAAGAAATTCAATAATCATAATGGATCAGGGGTTGCTGCAGGGATTCTGGTCCATATTGCTGAAGAGCAGATGCAGAAAAACATCCGAGAATTGGCTGGATATGCTTTCTGCCGTCGGATTGCATGACATGGTTTTTGTCCACCTGCGCAGCGAGACCGGCATCGCCAGAGACCGGCTCCTGACCAGGGGCGATCGCTCCTCGCGGCTGCAACGGACATCTCCGGACAGCGATCCCGACCTTTGGTCGGCGGCGGATCGGGCCTGCCGCGAAATGGCGGCCGCCCTTGAGCGGGGAATGGGAACGGAAGATCGCATGGGCGTGCTGGCGGCCATCGACATCGAAAGGCTTGCTTCGCCCGAAGCCGTGGCCTCGAGAGCTCTCGAGGCGGTCCGTTCGGCCTGTCTCGACCGGCATCGGCAATCCCTTTCTTCAGGTCAATGAGGATGAGGATGAACCGCCGTTCATTCATGGGTCTTGCTGGGCTGTCTCCCGTGTTCGCGCTGTTGCCGGGCGCGTACCAGGCGGAGGGCGGGCAGATGCCGGAGGGCAAGCAGCTCGTTCTGACGGGCGAGCACGGCTACGAACAACAAATGTTTCGGGATCTCGAAGCCGGGGCGACAATCGATGCCCGGAATGCTTCCTTCACAGTCGCCAACAGCAGAAATCCTGAGCCCAGCGCGATGATGGGCTGCGACGAAGGAGACCTGCCGGTCAATCGCTACCCGGTGGTCATCCGCAACTGTCCGGACGTTCATTTCATCGGGGGGCGCTTCGACGGCCAGGTGCCGCTGACCTCCGATTGGCGCGACACCTACTGCAACAGCGCGGCTCTGCTGGTCAGGGACGGAACCGCCAATGCGACAATAGAAGGCGTCCGCGCGCGGCGCTGCTGGGATGGCGTGCGTTTCGCGGCGCGGGCCGACGGCTTTCACCTGAAAGGCTGCTGGCTCAGCGAAATCAGGGATGATGCGGTGGAGAACGACTACCTGCTCAGCGGCATTGTCGAGGATTGCCTGTTCGACGGCTGTTTTTCGGGGATCAGCGTGGATCCTGCCTCAAACGAGCGGGATGGGACAGGGGAGACAGTGCAGATCGATCGGACCCTCATTCGCATGCACCCGTTTCTCTCCAAGGGCGAAATCACACATCAGGCGCCGATCAAGGCCGTCGATCAGTCACCCAGGCTGAGGATAACGGGATCGGTTTTCGCATTGGCTTCGGTGAACATGCGTGGACTCCGTCGCCTGGAAAGAACCTGGGGGCTGGCTATCGAAAGCCGGGACAACGTGTTGCTGTGGCTGCCCGACGAACCAATTCCTTCGGAATTGCCGCTGCCGCCATCCGGTTTCAAGGTGCTGACGGGCGCTGACGCGCGCGAATACTGGAACAAGGCGCATCTGCAATGGGTCGCGGCGCATCAGAACGTGGCCCGGTTCTCCGACGAAGCGCTGTGAGAAGTCGCACTCGGGGGCAAACACTCGGTTGCTTAGCTGTGTTGGGCGAAGTGAACTCCTGCCGAAACGCTTGTCGCTTCGCCCATTGAACGTACTTGTTTCGCAACGACAGGTTGGACCGCCGTCGCGTTCCGGCAGAGGGGGAGAGGACTACTCGATGAATCACGAGGCGGGTAACGGAACGGCGCCGCCAGGCTCCACCGCTCATATCCCGGCCACGTTTGTGACCCAGGGACGGCTGGCACGCGTCAGGGGGCAGAATATCCTGTTCAGTCCTTCCCAGCGGGCCATCTTCGCCGTCAACGATACTGCCGCCGAGATCTGGCGCTCCATGGAAGAGGGAACATCGCCGCGCGCCATTTCGGCCGAGATGGCCCGCGCCGGCGTCGATGGGATCGAGGCAAACAGGCATGTCGAGGCCGCGCTGAGGGATTGGCAGCGGCTGAGCTTGATACGGCCCGACGCACCGCCGTCTGTGTCGGCTCGAGAGGCTGTGAGCCAGGTCGTCGCGATCGCGGGCCTTTCCGTACGCATCGAGTATCCTGCAGCCTGCGCCTTTCCCGCGGTCGCCGTGTTCCGGCATCTCGAGGTCCGACGAGAGACTGCCGACATTCTGTTCCAACTGGTCGAGCATGAAGGACGGGTCCACCTGTTCCGGGATGGCGACTGGGTTCTTTCCTGCGCGCCCGACGAGCTGCCCGTCATGGTGAAAGGGCAAATGCTGATCGAGGTCCTCGATCGCAGCGCCTACGAACTTGCTCTGCACGCGGCTGCGCTTCTCAAAAATGAGCGCATCGTGCTTCTTTGCGGCAACCCGGGCGCAGGCAAGACTACGTTGACCCTGGCGCTGGTCAATGCAGGGTTCGGTTTCGTATCTGACGATGTGACCCTGTTGGACTCCCGGGGACATGGCGTTGGTCTGCCGTTTGCGCCTGCCGTCAAGGCAGGAGCATGGCCGCTTTTGGCCGAACGCTTCCCCGATCTCGACGCTGTTCCGGTTTGTCGCCGGCCAGACCGCAGGCGAGTTCGGTTTGCGGTGCCCAGCGAGGTCGTGCCGTCCTCTCCCATACCAATCGGCTATGCAATCCAGCTTCGTCGAGGTCGCGACGCGAAAGCTTGCCTCGAGCCGATCGACCCGGCCAGCGCATTGCGTGTGCTGCTCAACGGGGCGTTCGCACCCGGCCGAGAGTTGAGTGGCAGCGCCTTCGACACTCTGACCGAAGTCATCGGATCGGCGGGCACCTATTGCCTGAATTATTCGAAGCTCGATGATGCAGTAGAGCTGATCACGAAGGCATGCCGGTGAGACACAGAGGCAACGCGCTCGAGGCTCTGATCGCCGGACTTCGCGGCAGTCCGGCCGACCGGGCCGATTGGCACGCCGTAATCGCCCTGGCCAATCGCACTTTGCTCACGCCGGATTTGTTCTCCTCCCTCGCACGCGCCGGCCAGATCCACCGGCTGCCGCAGGACGTGTACGAATATCTCCGGTTCGTTCACGACTGCAATCGGGAGCGGAACTTGCGCTTGCGTGCGCAACTGCGCGAAGCCGTTGCGGCGCTTAATCGCCGCGGCATCGTTCCGCTCCTGCTCAAGGGCGCTGTTCCCTTGTTCCTTGCGCCGGCCGGCCAGGCTCCCAGCAGGATGACAAGCGACCTCGATCTGGCCGTGGAGCCGGCCGAAGCGGCTGCCGCCCAAATCTGCCTTGAAGAGCTCGGCTATGTCGAGGTGGCAGGTGAGCGAGGCATGGCGCGTGAGCAGGATGCCGGAATGCTGGAACTCCGGGCGCGCCGGGCGATCGACTTTGAACCTCCCAAGCTCGTCCAGCACGACGATTTGTGGGTGAATATTCCTACTGCCCAGTCCCGGGCTCTGCACTGGATCGTGCACGACCTGTTTAAGGAGGGCGACTATTGGCGCGGAAGGATTGATCTCAGGCACCTTCACGACCTGGCGCAATTGGCGGAGACCGAGAACGTGGACTGGAGCGCGCTGCAGGCATCCATGTCGGACCGAAGCGCCCGCAATGCCCTGGATACCCAGCTCCTGGCCTTGCATCACTTCTTCGGAACCAGGATCCCGGCAAGATGCGCGCGGCGCCCGATCGTCCGTTTCCAGCACTGGAGGCGCGTCTTCACGGCAACCCACCCGATCATCGGCGCTCCGTTGCGCCTGGCCGGGAATTTGATTTGGGGAACGCGGCGGTTTCTAAGCGCCAGGGGTTCGGCGAGGGGGGGCTCGTCCGATTTCGCGCGGCGCATCGCTCGTACGCTTTTGCTTCCAAGCGCGAAAATCTAAGCCTTTTGGTGAACTAGTATCCTGGCATCGGGAAACATAAGCTGTTGTGATACTTTGGAACCCGCATGGGAGAATCGTCATGCCAACCGAAAGCACGAAACGCTCGGAAAGGACGCAGGAAGTCCTCGTTTCAGAGGCTCAGGCGCGCCGGGACTTTCTCAAGAAGGCAGGGCGTTTTGCGGCGGTGACTCCACCGGCCATAACGGTTCTGCTCGGCACCAGCCTGAACTCCAGAGCAATCGCCAAATCGGGAGGAACACGCCCGGGCAACGGCTGGGGCGATAAAAACCACATTCACCTCGGGCCTCCCGGCCAGTCGTAAGGTTGACCGTCAGGGTCGCTGAAGCAGCGTCTTGAGAACCAAAAGCGCGTCGCGCGGGGATTGATCCGGGCGGCGCGCTTCAATTTTGATACCCCGATCGCTGGCGGCACGCCGCGGTCGGGGTATTTGTTTGTTGGCGGTCGCTCCCCTGTCAGATCAGGCGAGCAGCCAATCGTTCAAATGGAATTCATAGATCTTGCCGTCGTTCTCGGTCGGATTCGAGTCGTTGTCCACGCCGCGATCGACGACATAGAGGCTCATTTGGTGGCTCGGATCGTCGCTGCTCGGCGCCAGGGCAAGTCCCGCCGGCTTTTTCGCGTTGGCGGCGGAGATGTCGAGCGTGCCCAGCAGATCCCCGGTTGGCGTCACCATTGCCACGGAGGTGCGTGACACGATGACATAAAGCAGGTCGTGGACCGGATCATACGCGATGCCCCCGTCAGAAGGGGTTCCGAGCGCCTCTTCAGAAAAACTCGTCACGACATCATCGCCCCCCGTGCTTGGGACGCCGTCGAATCTGCCGTTCTGGCCCGGAGCGATGGTGTAAATCCTATGGGTTGTGCCATCCTCGAGATAGAGCACGCCGCGGTTTGTGTCGTAGGCAATACTCTCCGCATCCGTACTGCCGAACGCGGCGGTCCTGAACGAGGTCACGATATCGTCGGAGGTGTTGTAAAGCCCATCGTTGCCCGGGTTCAACTCGTAGACGCTCTTCGTGCCGGTATCGTCCGAGAAGAAGAGATGGTGGTTCGCCGGATTATAGGTGACCCCGGCCGGCTCATCCGAGAAATTGATGGTGGTGAGCGTGCCCGTCAGGGTGCCGTTCAGATTCATCTGGAAGAGATTCTTGCCGGTGAAAATCGACATCTCCTCCACCTCACTATCGGTCACCAGCAGCTTGCCGAGATGGGAGATATAGACGATATCGGTCGGGTCGGGGCTCGGCGGTGACCACTGCGAAGTCAGAATAGTGTGCGCCAAGGTCACGGATGTCGGCAACTGGGTGGCGGTGACGCCGACGGTGAAGGTGTGCGTGGCGATGCTGCCGTCGGACGAGGTGGCTGTCACGTGGAGATCGATCGTCGGTTCGGACTGAGCGTTGAGCGTGCCGCTGCTCGATCGCGTGATGACGCCGGTGCTGGAATTGATGGCAAAGCGCGAGTCGTCGATCGTGTAGGTGACCGTCGAGCCGGCATCGGGATCCTTGGCCGAGGCGGTGATGCCGACGGCAGTGCCGGCGGCGGCATTCTGGCCGATCTGGTTGGCCCCGGAGTTGGCATCGGGCGGCGTGTTGAACGCGATCGGTTCGGGGCTGTCGAGGACGGCGAGGGTGAAGCTCTTGTTGGCGGTGCTGCCGTCGGAGGAGGTCGCCGTCACCGTCAGGTTGATGGACGACTGGGTCTCGAAGTCGAGCGTGCCTGTGCCCGAACGCGTGATGACACCGGTGCTGGAATTGATGGCAAAGCGCGTGTCGTTGATGCTGTAGGTGACCGTCGACCCAGCATCGGGATCCGAGGCCGAAGCGGTGATCCCTGTCGGTGCCCCCGCCGCGGCGAGCTCGGCGATCTGGTTGGCGCCGGAGTTGGAGTCGGGCGGAGTGTTGAAGGCCACGGGCTGTTGGCCGGCCGTGACGCTGACAGTGAAGGTGCTCGTGGCGCTGCTGCCATCGGACGACGTCGCTGTCACCTGGAGATTGATCGTCGGTTCGGACTGGGCGTTGAGCGTGCCGGTGCCCGAGCGCGTGACGACCCCGGTGCTGGAATTGATGGCAAAGCGCGAGTCGTCGATCGTGTAGGTGACTGTCGAGCCGGCATCGGGATCCGTGGCCGAAGCGGTGATGCCGACGGCAGTGCCGGCGGCAGCGTTCTGGCCGATCTGGTTGGCCCCGGAGTTGGCATCCGGCGGCGTGTTGAACGCGATCGGCTCCGGGCTGTCGAGGACACCGAGGGTGAAGCTCTTGGTGGCGGTGCTGCCGTCGGAAGAGGTTGCCGTCACCGTCAGATTGATGGACGACTGGGTTTCGAAGTCGAGCGTGCCTGTGCCCGAGCGCGTGACGACGCCGGTATTGGAATTAATGGCGAAGCGTGCATCGTTGATGCTGTAGGTGACGGTCGCGCCGGCATCGGGATCGGTGGCCGAAGCTGTGATCCCGGTGGGTGCTCCCGCCGCGGCGAGCTCGGCGATCTGGTTGGCGCCGGGGTTGGAGTCGGGCGGAGTGTTGAAGGCCACCGGACTTCCGGATCCCGGCAAGACATATTCGATGTGCAGCAGCGGCGCGCTGGCGGGATTGTATTCGTAGGAATCGGCGGTGCGCGTGCCGGTGCCAGTGATCAGGAAGGCCATGTCGTTGAGCGCTGCCCAGCCCGAGCGGCTGACGATCTCCTGGACGATAGCCGTGAGGTCTGGCGTGCGCTCGGCCTGGGCGTGCTCGCCCACCGTGGTCCACGGGGCCGGCGTCCAAGCTGTCGACGCGTCGGTCGTTGCCCGTGACGATACATTGAAGCTGGTGCTGGTGAAGGGGCTTGCGTCGTCGGTGTCCTGGCCCTTGATCAGCAGCGAGGCCGCGCCTGTCTTCACCTCGTTGGCCTGGAACTGGATGTAGGCGCTGGTGATGATCGCGCCTTGCGGGATATCGATACCGGTGAAGCGGAGACCGACCGTCTGGCGGGTAGAGCCGTCAAAGCCCAGTTCCAGATCACTGACGTTGCTCGAAATCGAGCCGGAACCTTTCTCCTCGACATCGTCGCCCGCGGCCGCCACCCTGGCCTCGAAAGTCCCAGGCGTGCTGCCGCCGGTGACGTCAACATTGAAGGCGTGGGTGTTGGTGCTGCCGTCCGATGAGGTCGCGGTGACCGTGAGCGCAACCGTCGGCTCGGACTGGGCGTTGAGCGTGCCGGTGCTCGAGCGTGTTATGACACCGGTGCTGGGATTGATGGCAAAGCGCGGGTCGTTGAGACTGTAGGTGACCGTCGAGCCGGCATCGGGATCCGTGGCCGAAGCGGTGATGCCGACGGCAGTACCGGCGGCAGCGTTCTGGCCGATCTGGTTGGCCGCGGTGTTGGCATCGGGCGGCGTGTTGAACGCAACCGGTTCCGGGCTGTCGAGGACGGCGAGGGTGAAGACCTTGTTGGCCGTGCTGCCGTCGGAAGAGGTTGCCGCCACCGTCAGGTCGATCGACGACTGGGTCTCGAAGTTGAGGCTGCCTGTGCCCGAGCGCGTAATGACGCCGGTGCTGGAATCAATGGCGAAGCGCGTGTCGTTGAGGCTATAGGTGACCGTCGAGCCGGCATCGGGATCGGTGGCCGAAGCGGTGATCCCTGTCGGTGTCCCCGCCGCGGCGAGCTCGGCGATCTGGTTGGAGCCGGGGTTGGAGTCGGGCGGAGTGTTGAAGGCCACAGGCTGTTCGCCGGCCGTGACGGCGACGGTGAAGGGGTGCGTGACGACGCTCCCGTCCGACGAGGTGGCGGTGACGGTGAGGTTGACAGACGGCTCGGACTGGGCGTTGAGCGTGCCGGTACCTGATCGCGTGATGACGCCGGTGCTGGAACTGATGGCAAACCGCGTGTCGTCGATCGTGTACGTGACCGTCGAGCCGGCATCGGGATCCGAGGCCGAAGCGGTGATGCCGACGGCAGTACCGGCGGCAGCGTTCTGGCCGATCTGGTTGGCCGCGGTGTTGGCATCCGGCGGCGTGTTGAACGCGATCGGCTCCGGGCTGTCGAGGACATCGAGGGTGAAGCTCGTGGTGGCGGTGCTGCCGTCGGAAGAGATTGCCGTCACCGTCGGATTGATGGACGACTGGGTTTCGAAGTCGAGCGTGCCTGTGCCCGAGCGCGTGATGACGCCGGTATTGGCATTGATGTCGAAACGCGAGTCGTTGAGGCTGTAGGTGACGGTCGCGCCGGCGTCGGGATCCGTGGCCGAAGCGGTGATCCCGGTCGGCGCTCCCGCCGCGGCGAGCTCGGCGATCTGGTTGGCAGTGGGATCGGCATCGGCAGGCGTGTTGAAGGCCACCGGACTTCCGGATCCGGGCAAGACATATTCGATGTGCAGCAGCGGCGCGCTGGTCGGATTGTACTCGTAGGAATCGGCTGTGCGCGTGCCGGTGCCGGTGATCAGGAACGCCATATCGTTGACCGCCGCCCAGCCCGAGCGGCTGACGATCTCCTGGACGATAGCCGTCAGGTCGGGCGTGCGCTCGGCCAGGGCCTGCTCGCCCACCGTGGTCCACGGGGCCGGCGTCCAGGTCGCCGACGCGTCGGTCGTTGCCCGTGACGATACATTGAAGCTGGTGCTGGTGAAGGCGCTTGCGTCGTCGGTGTCCTGGCCCTTGATCAGCAGCGAGGTTGCGCCGGTCTTCACCTCATTGGCCTGGAACTGGATGTAGGCGCTGGTGATGATCGCGCCTTGCGGGATATCGACGCCGGTGAAGCGTAGGCCGACCGTCTGGCGGGTCGTGCTGGCAAAGCCCAGTTCCAGATCGTCGACATTGGTCGAAATCGAGCCGGAACCTTTCTCCTCGACATCATCGCCCGCGGCCGCCAGCCGCGCTTCGAATAGTTCAGCCATAGTCGGTCTCCTCTCGTAAATTTCCTCCGCAACGACGGAATCTCCCGGTGCCCGATCGGGCGTCAGGCTGAGCCCATGATCGAGCAAGGCGATGGCGTCGTTGCGCGTGAAGAACGTGATCCTGGGAACTGACCTCGAGTTCCGCCGCTGATCAGTCTGTTGCCTGCCTCAGTCTTGGCCATGCGGGCACGACTGCCGCGAGCAGGCGCAGCAGTGACAGGCCTTCCCGCCCAAGGAATAGCGACGGCAGGAGCCAGCACAACAGCAAGCCCCCCACAGACGCCAGCAATGCCGTATCGATGAGCAGCGGAAGAGGCGATAGATGGAGGGCGCGAAGCCAGTCCACGAATGCCCAGATACCGGTTCCGACAACGCCGGCGAGCGCGACGCCAGGCAGGTGCGCAAGGAAAAAATTCGCCCACGTCATCCCGGTCACGCGGAGACTCAGCTGCGCCATGAGAAAGAAATTTGCCCCGAATGCCAGGCCGACACCAAACGCCACCCCTTCCACGCCCCAGAATTGCCCTGTGAAGGCTCCGATGCAGACACCGACGGTGAAAACAGCCTGGCGCCAGGCCCGGGCGTAAACCGTTCCGGTTGCCCGCGAGACGGAGTCGCTAAGCTTGTAGCTCGTGCGGAACAGCATGCTGAACGCCAGGATCTGGAGCGGGCCGACCACGCCTTCCCAGCCCCGTCCGAGAATGACCCGAACCAATTCGGGCGCGACGATCGCCACCACCACGCTGGCCGGCAGGACAAGCAGGCTGCAACCGGCGACCGCGCTGCGATAGGCGCGCGCAAGCCTGACGGGCTCTTCCTGGACCAGCGCCATGGTGGGGAACAGCACGCGATCGAGAACCTGGCCGACGATCACCGCCGGAGTGGTCATGAGTTGGGACGACAAACCGTAGACACCGAGCGCATCGGCGCCGAGATAGCGGCCCACGACAAGCCTGTCCACCTGAGTGGCAAGGTAGTTGCAGACCCGCGCAATGGTGAAGCCGCCGCCAAAATAGAGCAGTTCGAAAATCGCGCTCCGCTCGAGCAACGGCCGCATCGGGTGCCGCTGGCCGACGAGCAGCACGATCGTGCGGAACAACTGCTGGACCAGGATCGCTGCGACAAGTGCCCAGATACCGAAGCCGAGCCAAGCCAGCACTGGACCGACGACCACGTAGCCGATGGCGAAAGCGACCGCGTCGACAAGCGCGAGCCAACGGAACCGCAAGGCACGCTGGGCCGAGGCCAGCGCCACCATGGAGGCTCCTTGGAAAAGAAAGATGAAGCAGACCGCACGCACGATCGGAGTGAGCTCGGGCAGGCGAAGAAGACCGGCAATAGCGGGTGCCAACGCCCATACCAAAGCGGTTACGGTAAGCCCAAGGAAGAGCGACAGGGTATATCCGACCCGGAGATGCCGCTCCTCCAGTACAGGTCGCTGCACGATCGCAGGCGTGATGCCGAGGCCCTGGAAGATGGCCGAAAACTTGATGACGATCAGTGCCGCGGAGTAGAGACCGAACTCGTTGGGCGAGAGCAACCGGGCCAGGAGGACGAGGGCGACAAGCTCGGCAACCGCCAAGGCGCCCATGGACAGGCCCGTCCAGAACATGCCTACGACACTGCGTTTTGCCAGCCCGCGCCGGATGTCGCTCACGCCAATCTCCACATGCCGCCTTGCTTACTCGACCGACCAAAGAAGGGCGGCCATGCATCTCCCCGGAACCGCTCAGCGGGGGGAGGGGATATTCGGATGGCCATGCTGAAACGCCAACGGCGCCCGCGTGGGCCGCGAGCCATGCCCGACGAGAAGGGACGGGGGGATCTCGTAGCGGTAGAATCCCATCTCATCCCGCACCTCGGGGATGATCGCCGCCAGTTCGTTCGCATCCAGGCGCAGCCACTTCTGCTGGCGGCCGGGATCGATCATCTCCTTCGCCACGCGAAGGATGTCGTCAGAGCAATGCAGCCCGCAATGTTCATAGATACGGCGCAAGACCAACTCGGGATCCTGTATCAGATCCTCATAGCGAAACGACAGCACGCGGCCTTCGCCCAGCCTGGCGAGATCCTCTCGGGCCATTCGATTGCCGCGCGCCCACTGGCGCGCGATCACTGTCAATTTTTGATGCTCCTGCAAATCCCGATCTATTCCCTTGTAGCGCGGTCCGTAGATCGACGTGTATTTTCTGTGTAGTATCCTCTTGGCGACTATCTGCTTTACGACGTCTCCCACGTAGTAATGGACTTGTGTGGCCGGCGTTTCTTTCAATAGTCGCAGAAGACCTTTGAAACTTTTTGCGCGCTGCCACTTAAGTTCCATGGAGCTTATATAGGAAAACGGATTCCTTGTAATATATAGAAATATAGCTTCTGGGAATATCTGGTGGATAAATGGCACGCGCAAGACGTTGGCGGGCGTATTTTCCATGATTTGCCGGTTGCCGTTCCGCAGCTGATAGTCGAGGAACCGGTTGCGAATGTAGCGCACGACCTTCTCGCTGGCATCGGCTTTGACAAATTCGTCATGCCGGCGCGCCGGATCGGCATAGAGCCACAATGTTTTTGGCTCGTACCAGGTGACGACATCCGGGTGCAGCCCGATCAATTTCTGCGTGATGGTGGTGCCCGACCGGTAGTTGCCAATCAGAAAAATCGGAGGTTTCAACTCTGCTGTCGTCATGACAAGCCCCTATCGCTAAAGGTCAACCAGGATGCACGGATGCGCACGACAACGCGCTGCTACTGGTCTCTGAACGCACGCATCATCTGGTCCGTCAAAGGCTTCATCAGGTATGAGAGCACCTTGCGGTCGCCAGTCCGTACGAACGCTTCCACCGGCATGCCGGGCGCCAGCGAGAGCGCTCCAAGCTTCTTCAGCTCCTGGGGGTCGGGGGTGATGCGCACCGTGTAGTAGATTTCGTTGGTATGCTGATCGCGCGTCACGTCTGCCGCGATCATGGAGACCATACCTTCCGTTTCGGGCGTGGTGTGGACGTTGAAAGCCGTGAATCGAAGAAGCGCGCGCTGACCGATCGAGAGCTGATCGATGTCCTGAGGTGCGGCCTTTACCTCGACCGCGAGAGCATCGGTGTCGGGCACGATCAGCATGATCGGATCCCCCGCGCCAATCACGCCGCCAACGGTATGGACTGCGGATTGATGGACCGTGCCGCTGGCGGGGGCGCGAATATCAATGCGCGACAGCTGGTCCTCGGCGGCGACCTTGCGCTCCTCGAACTCGGCGATCTTGGCCTCGACATCGCGCAGATCGCTCCCGGTCTCGCTGGAAAACTCCTTGTCCAGCTGCAGGATCTGCAGCTCGATTTCGGCGATCGCTCCCTTTGCCTGCGCAATGCTCGACACAAGTTGCGCCCGCTCACCCTCGATGCGCGTTGCCTCACGTTCATATTCGGTCAGCTTCGATTTCAGGGTGAGTTTCATTTCGACAAGACTGCGTATGTCGACGAGCTCGTCGTTGATCAGCTTGATCTCCTTCGTCTTTGCCGATTCCTGCGCCGAATAGCCTTCGATCTGCTTCCCGAACTGCTCGATGCGTTCGCGCAGGCGCGCCTTGTTGCCAGACACCTCGGTTCGACGAAGCTCGAACAGCCGCTGTTCGCTCGCCACCGTGGCAGCTATCTCAGGGTCGTTCATTCTCGCGACGAGCATCGGAGCAAGCGTGATGCGCTCGCTGCCGTCACGCTCGGCCTCGAGCCGGGATTTTCGCGCATAGAGCTCATCCAGGTTCTTCGTCACGTAGGCCAGGCTGGCACGCGGAACGGTGTCGCTGAGCTGGACCAGAACGTCTCCGGCCCTGACGCGGTCGCCGTCGCGCACAAAAATCTTGCCGACCACACCGCCGGTCGGGTGTTGAACCTTCTTTTCGCTGCTGTCGACGACCACCGTGCCGTGCGAAATCACCGCTCCCGAAACATCCACCGTCCCGGCCCAGACTCCCATTCCGCCGACGAGCAATGCGACGATGGTCGTGCCACCCAGGAGATTGCGACGGATCGACCGTCGGTTCAAAAGCGACACGTTCGAAAGGGCAGCTGTCATTTCCCCATTTCCATTCCGGGTCAGCCATCAACGCGGTGTCGGGGTGAGCTTGAAAACCGGCTGCAGGCCTGCGGTCACGGTCTGTGGCGCGGGCAAGAGTGTCGACAGAACGCTTTCCCTGGTGCCGAACATCTGCGTCTGGCCTTCTTTCATCACGAGCAGGAAATCCACTGTGCTGAGAATGTTCGGCCGATGCGCCACAATCGCTAAGATGCCGCCGCGGGCCTTGATTGCGAGGATGGCAGCGGCAAGCGCCATTTCACCTTCGGCATCGAGATTGGAGTTGGGTTCGTCGAGGACCACCAGGAACGGATCGCCATACAGCGCGCGCGCCAGCGCAATGCGCTGACGCTGGCCGGCTGAAAGCGCGGTTCCGCCCTCTCCGATCTGCGTCTCGTATCCATTGGGGAGACCGATGATGAGCTCGTGGACGCCCGCGGCGCGGGCGGCTGCGACAATGGCCTGCGGGTCCGGCCCGGGATCGAAGCGCGCGATATTGTCGGCAACCGTTCCCGCGAACAGTTCGACGTCTTGCGGAAGGTAGCCTATGTAACGGCCCAGCCGCTCCGACGACCACTGGTCGAGAGCGGCGCCGTCCAGCTTGATACGGCCCGCCAGCGGTCGCCATGCGCCGACCAGCCCGCGAACCAGACTCGATTTGCCGGAACCGCTTGGTCCTATGATGCCTAGCACCGAGCCGGCATCCAGACTGAATTCCACACCTTGCACGATGATGCGTTGCGCGCCCGGCGCACCGATCGCGATGCGCTCCACAGTCAACTTCGACCCGGGCACCGGAAGCGCCATCGGTTGAGCGTCCTGCGGCAACCGGGCGAGCAATTTGCTCAGCCTGCTCCAGCTCTGTCGCGCCCCGACGAAGTTGCGCCAATGGGCGATGGCAAGATCGACGGGCGCCAGCGCACGGCCTACAAGGATGGAGCCGGCGATGATGATCCCGGAGGTCGCCTCGCCCTCGATCACAAGCCAGGCGCCCACACCCAGCATCGCCGACTGAAGCATCAGTCGCAACGCGCGAGCGAAACTGCCGAAACCGCCAACGATGTCGCTGACACGCTGTTGCAGCGCAAGATGTTCGCGGCTCGCTTCGCGCCAGTGGTCGTGCAGGCGCCTGCCCATGCCCATCGCCTGAAGCACCTCCGCGTTGCGGCGGCTGGCCTCGGCCAAGCTGTTGCGCCTCACGCTGCTTTGAACCGCGGCGCCCATCGGTCTGCGCGTGAGGATCTCCGTCGCGACCGTCAGCGTCACCAGCACCAACGCGCCGCAAGCGGCGGTTGTCCCGAGGGTCGGATGAAGGCTCCAGATGATCGCCAGATAGAAGGGCAGCCAGGGAAGATCGAACAGGGTGCCAGGCCCGGCACTCGACAGAAAAGTACGGATGTTGTCGAGATCGCGTTGCGGCTGCAATCCATCTCCCTGCTGGCCGATGTACAGGGGCAACCTCGAAACGGCGGTGAATACGCGTCCCCCGACCGCTTCGTCCAGCTCAGCGCCGATCCGGTTCATGATGCGGCCGCGCACGAGGTCGATGACTGCCTGCCCGGCAAACAGAACGCCGGCCAGTATTGCCATGGCGATCAGAGTGGGGACGCTGCGGCTCGGCAGCACCCTGTCGTAGACCTCCAACATGAACATTGCGCCGGTCAGCATGAGGATGTTGCTCACGCCGCTGAAAACTGCAACGCCCGCGAAGGCTGCCTTGCAGGAACGCAACGCACTGGCCAGTTCGGAGCCGGGCGCCGGTTCCTTGGTCGGGGACGGGGCGCCGGCGTTCGCGAATGCGCCGGGCAAGTCGCTTCTTCGTCTCCGCCTTGCGCTGCGGACGGCTGCTATGAGGAGACCAAGGGCCGCGACCGCCACGAAAACCTGGAGGGCGCCCGGACCGGCCAGCAGGGCCTGCAGGTCGTAAAAATAGCGCCAGCCAGCCACGAGGTCCGTCCAGGGTCGCGTCTGCGAAACCCTGGCGAGATCAACAAAGCGTGGCAGAAACTCCGCACCCGCAAGCGCGGCGGCGAGGAGGAGCAGGATTGCAGCGGGAAGTCGGACGATGAGGCGGCGGCGCGGGGCCTTGCTCGACTTCTTGCGGCGCGCAGTTGCGCGGGGGCGCTTTGGCAGCCGCTGCTTCGTCTTGGCATGGAAATTCGCCCGGCAGGGACGCGCTCCAAAGGCCGTCAATGCTGTGCCAAAGATCACGTCAAAATTCCGAAGATATCTGCTGCTCTATTGGCCGACCATGCTGCGCTGGACGGCCGGATTTTGCACTTTGGGAGAGATACCAGAGTCCGGAGCGTAGAACCCCTTGTTGGCCACGACGGAAACCTCGATGACGTCGCCGGCTCTCACTTCCGTGTTTTGATCGGCGACGATGTCGTGGGCGATCTTCTGGTCGCGCCTGAAGATGGAAATCCTCACCGAGCCCTGCAGGTCGTCGAAGGTTCTCTGTTCGCCGTAAGTGAAGATAAAGAGAAGCTTGTCGGCCACGTATCTGATTTGACTTTGGATTTTTCCGAGCTCAACTTGCGCGTCCTGGGTCTGGCCGATCAATTCCATTTCGTGACTTTGGTGCTTCTTTCGCAGCTCGCTTTCAGCGTTCAGCATCGCCTGCTGCGCCTGTTCCTGCTGCAATTCGGTCTGCGCCAGTTCAGCCCGATAGCTGGTATGTGCTCGTTCCGCCGTCAACACATTCGAGTTCGTTATCAAACCCTTTTCCCGCAGAGACCGGGCAGACTGCAGTTCTTGCAGTTGGATGTTCGCGGTCTTTTCACGTTCTTCCCTGGCCGCGGCTAGCATGGCCGCTTCCTTCTTCGCCCGATCCAGCGAGGCCTCCAGGTAGGAAACGTCATCCCGATACGCGGCAAGCCGGGCGTCCAACTGCTGCTGTTCAGACGCGATGATGCCGTCAATCAATTGCCCGCCAAACTCGACCGGCGAATCGGGAGGAGCGACGAAGGACTTTTCCAGTCGACTTTCCGCCTGGAGCCGAGCAAGACGGACCTTCAGGCGATATTCTTCAAGCGCCAGGTTTGAACGCGCGCTTCGCAGATCAGCTATTTCCAGGGCGGGCTCCGTGTTGCCCACAGCGCTGGCGCGAAACCCGCCTGCTATAGCGAGTGCATGGCGAACCGTTATTCCGGGTTGAAACGGATAGGATCCGGGGTGGGCCACCGTTCCGGAGATGAAAAATGGCCGGTATTGTCCGATCTCCACTTTCACGAACGGCTGGAGGATCAGCTTCTGCTGCTGAAATGCTTGCTGGATGGCCTGCGAGAGGGCAACGGTGGTCAGGCCGCGCGCTTTGATATCACCCAACATTGGCAGTGAGATCGAGCCCCGATCATCGACAACGACCTCCAGCGGATAGGATTGTTCGCCGATCACGGACACACGCAGGATGTCGCCGGTGTCGAAGGTGTATCCATCCGCGCGGGAGGCACTTGCGGTGAGCAGTACAATGGCAACGGCAAGCCCACCGATCATTGCGAGCATGCTGCCGACCGCGGGTTCGAAGTTGGAAATTAGCCGTCGGCACCAGTCCTTCATGCGCAGAGGCTTGGAAGGAAATTGCTGGTCAACACGCATACGCATCGTCGGTACTCCGGTTGTCTAGCCTGCTGCCATCGGGGCCCGCCGACATTCGCCGGCGGGAGCGTGACACGAGGTTCTTCCTATGGTTCGAGAAGTAATCCTGCATTGCGAACTCCATCGGAGCAGCAAAGGCTGATCAAAATCCGTGCAGCCCGAAGGTTTGCCCGGCGAGGCGGTCGCGAATTCTCGCCTCGTTTGGCCTCGCGGCCGAAGGGGCGGGCTCCAGCACGGATTGATAAATCTGCTCGACGCTTTCGCACATGGCGTCCAGCCCCCAGGACGACAGGTCGGTGCGTTTCGCGCCGTCGGCCAGTTGAGTGCGGTGCTGCTGGTTCTCGAGAAGACCGGCGACAGCCGCCGCCGCGGCGCCCACATCCTCGGCCGGCGTCACAATTCCGTTCACGCCATGGCGGACAACCTCTTCCACGCCGGGCAAATGCGAGACCACGCTGGCTCGACCGCCGGCCAGATACTGCATCATGACGCGAGGCAATCCCTCTCGCATCGAGGTCAGCACGCACACGTCCGCCAGGCTGATCAGTCGTTCGGGCTCGCTATGGTAGCCGATCATGCGAATGTTGTTTGGGAATGGGGATCGTTCAATCGCCGATTCAACGTCCGAACGCGCCGGTCCGTCACCGGCGAGGAGCAGTCGCACGTTTGGAACTCGGTCAACGACTTTGCCGAATGCCTCAATGAACTCGACGTGGCGTTTTCTCGGTTCCAGCGCGGCCAACATCAGGACCACCGGCGGCTTTGGCTCCCCGGCAGCCGTCCCCAGGAGCAGATGCGGATCTTGCGGCCACCGCGCGTTCGCGAAGCGTGCCAGATCGAAGCCGGAATGGACGACATGGTGCTGATCGGGGCTGCCCAGATGATTGGCGATGCAGATGTCGCGCATAGCCTGACTGACATCGATGAAAGCGCGCGTGAACCTCGCGGCCAGGCGTTCGGCGGCCAGGAACACCAGCCTCTGCCCGCGGCCGACATGCACGAAAGGCAAGATGTGGACACCGTGTATGATGCCAGGGATATTGGCTTCCTTGGCGGCGAGGCGGCCGACAATGCCGGCTTTGCTTTGATGGGTGTGCACGATGTCGGGCCGCCAATCACGCATAAGGCGGGTGAGCTGCCTTAAGGCGGAAACGTCGCGGGATGGCGCGATCGGATTGATAAGTTTTTCCAGCGTCACCACTCGCAGGGCTCCGGCAAGGGATGCCCGTAACCTTGGGTCGTATTCCGCGCCGTGAACCAACAGCACTTCATGGCCGTGCCGCGCCTGAGCGAGACAGCAAGCCAACGTGTTCTCCTCGGAGCCGGCTCGAAGCAGTCTGGTGATCACATGAACGATCTTCATTTGCTTGTACCTCAGGGACATGAAATCCGGGAGCGGCGAGAGATCGAGGGGATCGAGCGGGAGTGTCGCGGGGCGCCTTCCGCGGGTTTCGGGGCACGGGCCGGGCTCGCCCGTCGTTCGGCGCGATCGCGTAAAAGCTGCACGTCGGGGATGATGCGGGGCGGTTGGACCGCCCGATTTGCCTCTCAGAGAGACAGCCAGATATGCCTGAACAACTCTTGGCCGACGGCCTCTATGCCGGCGCTGGCGTCAACGGTCCGGATATCCTTGTCCTTCGCCCGCAGTTCCGCCATCAGCGATAGCCGCGCGTCGAACGCTTCTTTCCTGATGTCCCCGGGCTTTCGCTGTTCGGAGACCGCAAAGTCTGAAACGAGGTGCAAAACGAGGTGTGGGCGGCGTTCCGCCATCTTCTCGTAGAGTCGCTGCTCAAGCCGGGCGAGGGCTGACAGGCCTGGGACGGAGAACAGGCGAGCGGGGATGGTCGGCCCGTCCAGATATCCCCTGCCGAGCGCCTGCGGCCACCGGTCGCAAATGACGATCATGCCGCGCGTCGACCATCGATGTGCGCGTTTCACTACAGCGTATCGCTCAAACGCGATCAAAACCGCCCAAAACGCCAACGCGGCAGCGACAAATCCTCCCTTCGACCAAGCCCGGCCGGAGGAATCGTTGCCATCGTTCTGGGCCAGGGACTTGAGGCGCCGTCTATGGGGAGAGACGACGGCCTGCAGTGCCTTGCGAAGCCGCCATCCATTGCCATCGCCAGTTCCGACATAGACTTGGGCACATCCGAATTTCCACCCGAATATCTGCCTCAGCCAGGTAGCCTGAGTGCTCTTGCCCATGCCATCGGGACCTATCAAGGCCACCACGAATCCACCAGCTGCGGGCCGTCTCTTCGGTGGAAAGCGCCCCGGCAGCAAGCGGTGGAGGGATCTCAGGGCGAGATAGCAGGTCTTGCGCACCAGATGCACCGCCGCATCGGCGATAGGGGGGCGTCCCGTGTAACCACACATTTCCCGGATCGAACGCCGCAGCCTGGCCAGATCTCCGCGGTGGGCGGCCAAGGCGTCGGCGCTTTGCAGGAACCTGCAGCGCACCGTTCTTGCGCCGTCAAACGTGCAGTCGACGACCTGGAAGCCGTGCTCGTCCGACGTGGACGGCAGGCGCGCAAAGTGCTGCTTCCAACCCTCGTCGAGGGTGATCCATTGCCTCCATGGAAGCGCCGAGGCGCGGAAGGCGAAGCGGGCAATCGCTATTCGAAGCTCGTCTTCGGGAGAGACCACCGGAACCGATACTCCGTCGACGCAAATCGCCTCCCATCGCGTGATCGCCGCATAATCGAAAGCCGGATAGCGCTTGCGAAATTCCCGGCCGACGCGGGCACCGATATGCATATCGAGATGGAGATAGCGGCCATGCGTGAAGTCAGGCAGGAACCAGTCTTCTCTGCCGGCACAGACATTGTCGTAGCAGGAGAGGCTCACGCCGCGCCGGCCGTGCAATTGACAGACGATGGAGCAGAAGAGCGGGTAGTCATGCTTGTCCAAAAGGACATCCAGATCATCCCGGCCGGCAAATCCGTCGTGCACGGACGCGAGATCCTGAATAATTCCGTACCTCACGCCAGCTTCATTGAGTGCTCGAAACAGTTCGCTGGCAATCGGCAGTGCCGGCGCCGTTTCGATCGGCCTGAAAGGAGCTTCTCCGTCAGTTTGATACGGCGCTGCACCTGAGTGGCTGCCCAATGCGCCCGCGCCAAGAGTCTTCGCCGACGCTGAAACATTCGCTCCCGGCGCCAACGTTTCCGCCACGATCTCCGCCTTGGCCTCCGTAGCCCAGCGTCGATACTGCTGCGGCTGCAGACGATCCCGAAGGTCTCCGGCCGCGGCCGGAGGGAAGGCTGCCGATTTGGACTTGCGTGGTGTTTGCAAGAGATTTCTCGTGATTGGTCGCGGGCGAGCATCACTCGCTTGTCGTCGCCGGAAACGTCGTGGAACTGGCGTGCGGTAAGTCCAAGCCCCTCGGTGGGCTGGTGTTCCTGGGATGTCGAACGACCAATCGTCTCAGTGCCGGCCCGCAGGTTCTGACATCACCTTCGCAGGCTACCGCACCGAGGGTGAATTGGGTGCCAACTCATCACTCCCTGCCGAGTATTTCGGCATCTGTGTAACGAAAGCGGTGAGTAAAAACTCACCGAGTAGTTTCAAGACACTATCGACAACTTGTCCCGATCAATAGTGATAGGAGTAGACCGGTTCATGATGTCGAGAAGGATTCTGACCGCTCCGGCGCTTCCGACATGATCAAGTACCCCGAGCTGGTCCGAAAATGGCCCGTCTATGATCCTGATTTTCTGGCCCGGCCTCAACAGGATGTCCGGGTGCAAAATCCCGTCCTCATCGGTTGCCGATATCAAGGATTCAACCACCCCATAAGGCGCCGGTACCGGCATGCCCTTGCTCATGACGAGCTTTCGGACGCCCACGGTCGAGTTGATCGGGTACCAGCTCTGCTGATGGACAGCCAGGGAGACGAACAGATAGCAGTCGAAATACGCGCTGGAGACGGTCCTGACCCTGCGGGCGTGCCGGACGGTTCGCCTGCGCTTGGGCAGATAGGTCCGGAAGTTCTGCGATAGCAGGTGCCGCTCGGCAAGGCTCTCGGAATGCTGGTGCGTCTGGACCACGCACCAGCGCGCAGCTTCGCCGCCATGACTTTTGTCCGCCGAGTCAGGAAAACCGTTGTTGCAGAAGTTAGTGTGCAGCATGACGCAATACCGTGTCTTTCCCTAATTGAGGTAGTAACTGTCCGAGACACTGCTTTCGAGCGACGTGTAACGGCCGTATCTGGGCAGCTTTGGTTCGTCCACCATCGTCAGGGCAATGCCGGCAAGCTTGGACCGATCGCCAAGATGTCGAATTCCTTCGGCAACGGCCTCGCGCGAGGTTTCCCGCCACCTCACGACGAAGACGACCTTGTCGACATGCCTGGCCAGGATCGAGGCATCGGCCGCGGGTCCGACGGGTGGTGCGTCAATGATCACCGTGTCGAATTTGCCCCGAACTTCCTCAAGCAGCGAGCGCATTCGCGCCGAAGCAAGAAGGGCAGGCGGGTTGCGGGTTCTTGCTCCTGCGGGCAGCATGGATATGCCCGAGCGTTCGTCCAGATGGATCGCGTTTGCGGCCTTCACCGGCAAGGTCAGGAGATCGACCAATCCGACCTTGTCAGCCATGCCGAAGAAGGCCGTGGCGGCCGAAAGACGCAAGTCCGCGTCGATGACCAGAACCCGTTCGCCGTCGGCAGCCGCCGAGCAAGCCAGGCTCAATGCCAGCGTTGTCTTGCCTTCGCCGGGCATCGCCGATGTCACGAGCACCAGGCGCGGCGAACGGTCCAGTTCCGGCGTGGCCTGGATACCGAGGCGAAGCCGCCGCACCGCTTCGCTGTACCTGGAGAGCGGTTTGCGCTCGAGATAGGCCACAGGCTGAGCATGGACGTCTTTCGACCAGCCTGACATCCTTGGCATCGACGCAAGAACCGGAACGGCCAATTCTTCCTCGATCTGCTTCTTTGCCATGAAGCCAGAAGCGAAGAGTTCACGCAGAACGGCGCCGGCGCCCCCGAAGAAGATGCCGAAAACCACACCCAAAGCCGCAAAAAGAGGCCTGTTTGGGAAGCTCGGAGCGCCAGGAACGCTGGCATCGGTGATTACACGCACGCCGCTGTTGAGGAGGGTGGATTTCTCCTCGGTGAGCTTGGCGCGCGACAGGAACGTCTCGAAGAGTTCCTTGTTCGCGGCCGCGATCCTCTCCAGATCGCGTAACTGGACGCCAACCTGACCTTCGATTTCGGAGCGGTTGGATACCGAGTCCAGGGCGCGAGCCAGAGAAGCCTCCCGAGCTTCGGCCGCGTCGACCTCGTTCTTGAGATTGCCGATCAGGCGCTGGACTTCGGCGGCGATCTGTCCCTCGATGTCGCGGCGCTCGGCCTGAGCGGACAAGACCTCGGGATGCCGCTCGCCATACTTCAATTTGAGGTCGGCTTCCCGCCGGGTCACTCCGGAGAGCTGAGCCCTGAGCGCGTTAATCACCACCGACTGCAGCACGTCCGGAATCGACTGGATGTCGCCTCCGGCAGCCTGTACCTTGCTAACTTGCTGATATTGCGAACGTTTCTCGGACAACTCGGCGCGAGCATTGATTAGGGCGACGTTCAACTCGGACAGTTGCTGGTCAGTCAAGCTGCCCGCCTGCGTCGCTACTAGATTGTGATCGATCCGAAACTTCTGGACAGCTTGCTCCGAGCGGCTGAGCTCCGCTCGCAGATAGGCGGCCCGATCGCTGAGCCACGAGGAGGCCTTCTGGACCCCTTCGTAACGGGACCTTATTCGATCTGCCACATAGGCCTGGGCAATCGCGTTCGCGAGCGATGCCGCTTTTTCCGGATCGTAGGCGCCTACATCAAGCTCAATGACGTTGCCAAGCCCGACGCGCGAAACTCCCAGCGCGTTCTGGAGCCATACCAATGCTCCCGGTCCTATCTTGGGGTCTTCCGCCAGCTTTTGGCTGTCGACGACCTGCTGAAGAAGTGACGCAGACCTCAAGACAGCGATCTGACTTTCAATGAATGTTGGATTGTCAGAAAAATCGGAATTGGAGTAATCCTGTGGAGTCATATAGTCGATCGGAGCGTCGAGCAATATCTGAGAGACGCCGGTGTATGTTGTCGGAAGAGTATATGCGGCAGCCATAAACAGTGTGAAAGTGATGACGGCAATTCCGCACACCAGCTTCCACCGACGAAGAAAGAAATCGAAGACTTCCCTGACGTCGAGGGGCAGGAATTCCCGAATCATCCTCGGATTATCAGTTGGACTGGCCATTTCCCGAATCCTCACGATCGACAGCACAACTCCCAGCCCTTCAGCGTCGGCTGAATGGCGTTCATTTCAAAATGGGTCGGGCAGCTAGCTGTTATGCGCTCTCAAACGCATGAATCGTAAGGGTTGGTGTCCCGCCGACATGTCCAAATCGCTCTTCTGCGCCCACTCACCGATCGCGTCACCGGTAAGGCAGAAACATATCAGCTTCGCGGACATCGCCGCCATTACCATTATTGAGTAGTAACTCGGCTAAAGGTCGATCTGGTCTACCCCGTATGCCTCTCCGAGCTTTAAGAAGTCGCCGAGACACCTTCCTCTCGCCCTTCAGGGAGGTCCACTACAACGCTACGATCGTCAAGGATGCTCCTGACGATGAGAGAAGCGGCCGGCCTCGGCAGTTCTGAGGTTGACATGGACACTTATAGCGAAGTCGTTCCGAGTTTTGCAGGTTGGGTGCTCGACGGTCCCGGGGTCATTCTTCTGCTGGCGGCAACCCTGCCGCTGATGCTTCTTCTTAAGGGCCGGCAGCTGGGCTACGGGACCCTTGCCGTCATTATCGGCACTGTCATGTTGCTTTTGTTGGGTATCGAGAATTGGGCGGGAGCGGTCGCCGCCCTTCTCGCCTATTGCGTCCTCGTTTCATTGGCCTTGCTTTCCACCTGGAGGCGTATGAAGCAAATCGAGGACCGCCTCGCATTGGTCGCGTCGGCAATAGACGGCCTGGAAGTCGCCGAGGAGCGGCGACAGACCTACAGCGTCAGGCGTTCGCGCCGGAGGCCGGAAGCCGGAGCAATGGTGCAAACCGTCGCGGTCGGCGCGACGGACAATCCAGACAACGAGACGCGATATATCCCAGGGCCGCCTTGGCAAGAGCTGCAAGCGCCCGGTCCGCGACCGGAATCCGCGGCTCCGGCGTCAACGCAATCGGCAGGGCGCAATTTTGCCTCATCGTCGGGTGGGAGCCCCTGACAACAAAGGTTCGAAGACAAGGATCGGTTTTGCGGCGGCAGATTCCCGGGCGGCCTGTCCGGACCGAGTCTCAGCAGCGCGGTTCAACTTTTCACTGCATCCGCGGCGTCGCGCGTAATGTCCTTGCTCCGACGAGATCCTGCCGGCCTCTCGCCGGGGGCTTTGCGATGGTCCAGACGATATGCCAAGCAGCATGCCGCGGCGTGCCCGCATGCCGTCGAAATGCAGGCCCCACCGCACCGATCCCGCATACTGCGCCCGACAGTATCGTTGACTTCGGAACAACCGTGCGCTGCAAGCCAAAGCTGTGCTGCCTGAGCGACTTTAATATACCAAGGGTGTAGGGTTGTACCAAAAGGTGGTAGACTGCGCTGCAATTCGGATGAGGTGACAGATGGAACTTTTTGCCTAGTCGATAGTTGCAGCTTCAGGTTGACCCGGGGGGGTGGATCATGGGCTTGGGCGATTCGGGGAAATGAATTTATCGAAGCAAGTTGGATTGGTGAAAGGACCCACGCTTGCTGACGCAAGCTGGGAAAGGGGAATCTCTGTACTGCCAGGAGCCGTGCGCCGCACCTATGCGGCCAACGCGACTATTGCAGGCGAATACCACACCAAATCCTCTATTCTGATTATGATCGCCGGCTGGGCGGCATTTGCGAAGACATTGCCAAATGGCTCACGTCTCATCGTCGATTTTGCGCTTCCTCGCGAAATTGCGGTGATCGAGTTCGCCGGAAAAGCGGGCGATACGGTGACGGCCCTCTCGGACGTTATCGCGATCGAGCTGGCCGGCCCCGTCCGTACATGTTCTGCGCGTTATCCGCAGTCCATCTGCGAAGCAATCCTGCGGGCTGAGGCGGATCGATATTCAAGGGTTGCGGAACACCTGGCAAGCGTCAGCAGAAGGGGTGCCGTTGAGCGTACGGCCCATTTCCTTCTCGAACTGGCCTGCCGCTCACATCGATCGGCAACGAGCTATCCGGCCCGCTTTGAATGCCCGCTGACCCAGGGCGAACTGGCCGATGCATTGGGACTTTCGGCTGTGCATGTGAGTCGCGTGTTGAAAACGTTGCGACAGACCGCCCTGGCCTCATTCCGTTACGGGGTCGTCGAGTTGCACGATCTTCCGGGACTGATCAAAACAGCCGGATTTGATCGCTCCTACATTTCGAGCTGATGCAAGGCGCTCAGGCCTGGCACGGGCAGTTCATCGCGCGGAAGTGCTGAACTGCCCAAACCGTTTGGGCCAAATCGTCTCCTTCCGGCCAGCTTATTCTTCCAGCGCAAGCCCCAATTCGGCGCGCCGTCGCAGCCAAAGACTTGCGCGGTAGCGAGGATCCCGGGTGCGGTCATGGATCGTATCCAGGATGCGCAGAATGCGGGCAGGGCCGAGCTTGTTGCCCCACTCCAGAGGTCCGTGGGGATAGCCGAGCCCCAGCCGTACGGCGGCGTCCACATCCGCCGCCGATGCAATCTTTTGCTCGATGATCTCGCTGCCGATATTGACGATCATCGCGACCACGCGCTGGCAGACCGCGCCGCAACTATCGCTCACCAGGGTCGCCTTGCGGCCGGCGCTTTTGGCAAGCGCGAGGGCGGCGCTCCTGGCCGTGTCGGATGTCGCCGCCGACGCGACGAGCGTGACGTGACGGTCCAAGCCGAAATAGGGATCGAACCCGACGCATAGTGAAGGTGAGAGGCCAAGACGCATCGCGGCGCCGGCGACATCGTGCCCCTCCAACCCTACGAGGATGAGGCCGTCTCGCCCTAGCGCCCGATCCTGGCGACCGCAAACAGTGGCGCCGGCCGACGCGACCAGTTTTTGCATTTCGCCGGCGTCATTGTCGGCCAGAACGGTGACGCGGTCCGGAATCCCGGCGGTTTCCGCCGGCTGTGTCGATGCGGGCGGAACGGCTTCCCGGTTGCCGTCGTAGGCATAGAAGCCGCGTCCGGACTTGCGCCCGAGCAGGCCCGCCGCCACACGCTGCGCCGCGATGACGGAAGGGCGGTAACGCGGATCCTGATAGAACTGGTTGTAGACACCCTCCATCACCGGGTGGGAGACATCGAGCCCGGTGAGGTCCATCAATTCGAAGGGGCCCATCCTGAAGCCGGCGGCGTCGCGCAGGATCGCATCGATCTCGGCGATCGAGGCCACGCCCTCCCGCAGCATGGCCAGGGCCTCGGTGCCGAAGGCGCGGCCGGCGTGATTGACGATAAAGCCGGGCGTGTCGCTGGCGACGACGGGCCGGTGGCCGAAGCGGGCTGCAAGCTCGACCAGCGTGTGCTCGACCTCAGGCGCCGTGTGAGCTCCTGAGATGACCTCGACCAGTTTCATCACGGGCACGGGATTGAAGAAATGGTAGCCGGCAATCCGCTCAGGTCGCTTGGCCGCGGAAGCGATCGCCGTGACGGACAGTGAAGAGGTGTTGGTCGCGATGATGGCGTCCGGCCTGACGATTGTCTCCAGCGCCTCGATGAGCTGACGTTTGGGCTCGAGACGTTCGACAATAGCTTCCACCACCAGATCGGCGCCTGCCAGTCGCTCAAGTGTTTCGGCAGGTTCGATATGGGCGAGCAGCTTCTCGACCACGTCCGAGCTGACTTTGCCGGCGGCTGCCCTGGCGCGCTGACGCGACGCGATTTGCTCGATGGCCGCCGCCGCCTTTCCGGGGGCATCATCGACCATCATCACATCGATGCCTGCCGCCGCCAGGACCTCCGCTATGCCGGAACCCATCACCCCGGCGCCTACGACACCGGCTTTCTCGATCCGACTGATGGACTCCCCTCCCGCGCCTGCCAAGTCAGCGCCCCTTGAACGAGGGTCTGCGCTTCTCCAGGAAGGCGGCAATGCCCTCCCGTTTGTCCGCGGTATCGAAAAGCAGCTGGAAGGCTTTGCGTTCCAGCCTCAAGGCGGTTTCCAACGGAGCGTCTTCGCCGTTGACGACCGCCTCCTTGATCTGCTCGACGGCCAGCGGCGGAAGACGGCCGATCCTCTCAGCGATTTGCAGCGCATGCTGCAAGGCCTGGCCCTCACCCGTCAGGGTGCTGACCAAGCCGGCACGCTCGGCATCCTCGGCCGAAAACATGTCGCCGGTGAGAAGGAGCATCAGCGTCTTGTATTTGCCGATTGCCCTGAGCAGGCGCTGGGTGCCGCCGGCGCCCGGCATCAAGCCGAGCTTGACTTCAGGCTGGCCAAAAGTGGCTGACCTTGCGGCGACGATGATGTCGGCGTGCATGGCAAGCTCGCACCCGCCGCCCAGCGCGAAGCCTTCGACCGCGGCAATGACCGGCTTCGGGCACCTTGCGATCGCGTCCCAGTAGCGGTGGGTGCGCTGCAGAAGCATGTCGGCCGAGCCGAGCTTTTCAAACGCTTTTATGTCGGCTCCTGCAGCGAAGTTGCCGCCGCGCCCAGCAATGACGATCGAACGGATTTCCGTGTCCTCGGAAAAGCTTGCCACGGCGGCGGCCAGCTTCTGCCGCACTTCGAGGTTGAGCGCGTTGCGCACTTCGGGACGATTGATTTCGACCAGCCCCACATTCTCGACAGGGCGGCTCTCGACGACAACAAGGGATTCTTTCGCGGAACTCATTTCGTGCTGCGGAATCTAACAGGGAAACTTAATTTCATACCCGAACTATGGTCAGCGCCCGCGAGGCCCGCAAGGATATTGTTTGCTGCGACCGGTGCGATCAGGGCGGTCCGCAGGCCTGAGGCGGCTTCTCAGCGTCATGCTTTCGCTCGAGCTCCGATGAGTTCTATCCATTAGCGATGCTCCAGCAAGATGCGCGTCACATGCTCGGCGATGGCCAGGCTCGAGGTCAGCCCAGGGCTTTCGATGCCAAATAGATTGACCAGGCCCGCGATGCCATGCGTCCCGGTATCCTGGATGACGAAATCGCTGTTGGCTTCGCCGGGACCGGAAAGCTTTGGCCTGATACCGCTATAGGCCGGCTGCAGGCTGCCGTCGGCCAGTTCCGGCCAGTATTTGCGGATTTCAGCATAGAAGCGGGTGCCGCGTGCGGGGTCGACGCGGTAATCGAGCGCATCGGTCCATTCGACGTCAGGCCCAAAGCGCGCCGTGCCACCGAGGTCGAGCGTCAGATGGACGCCAAGCCCGCCGGGCTCCGGCACGGGATAGATGAGGTGCGAAAAGGGCGCTCGCGTCGCCACTGAAAAATAGTTGCCTTTGGCGTAGCGAAGCCCGGGCAGGAACCGGCGATCGAATCCTGTGATCGAGCCGGCAAGCGCGACAGCGCCGAGCCCCGCCGCGTTCACGAGCCGCGATGTGGCGATCTCGAAATCTTCGCCGCTTCCCGTGCTGGTTGTCTGGAGAACGATGCGGTCGGCTTCGATCCGGCCCGACACGATGCGGGTGTTGAGCGACAGCATCGCACCGCCGCCCTCGGCTTCGCCGAGCAGGGCGAGCATCAGCGCGTGGCTGTCGATGATGCCAGTCAAGGGCGAAAGCAGCGCAGCGGTGCAATGCAGCGCCGGCTCAAGCTTGTGAGCCTCGGCGGCGGAGAGGAAACGCAGGTCATCGACACCGCAGGCCGCGGCATTGGCTCGAATTTTGGCAAGCACCGGCTCCTGCGCATCATCGGACGCGACGATCAGCTTGCCGCAACGCCGGTGCGGGATCGAGCGCTCGGCGCAGTAGCGATAGAGCATCTCGCGTCCGGCCACGCAGAGCCGCGCCTTGAGCGAGCCTTGCGGATAATAGATGCCGGCATGGATGACTTCCGAATTGCGCGAGCTCGTCTCGGTGCCGATGGCATCCGCCGCTTCGACGATCAGCGTGTCGAAACCTTGCGCGGCAAGGCCGCGCGCGATTGCGAGGCCGACCACGCCGGCACCGGCAATCACGCAGTCAACCCGTTCCATGCCCAGTCCATTCGGTTGCGCGAGCGGCGCCTCACAGCCCCTTCTCAAGGATCATTTGGCTGTTGTCCATTGCTGTCGGGCAATGATGTGCCCGCCGCCGCTTCCGAGACCGACCATGCGCCAGGTTCCCATGGCGCTATCGATCGTGACAGGGCGGCTCTTGCGGCTTGAACCCGCGATGATGCATCACAGCTCAGACACGAGGGCAAATTTCGGACTTCTCGACCAGCGAGATGGTCCTACACTCGCAGACAGGAGCCATCATGGACGCCAGACCGAATTCCCCTGAAGCCCGCGACATCCGTTATCACATGCACGCCTACACCAATGCCCGCAAGCATCAGGAAACGGGACCGCTGGTCATCGAAAAGGGCGACGGCGTCTATGTCGAGGACATTGCCGGCAACCGCTATATCGAGGCGATGGCCGGCCTGTGGAGCGTTGCCGTCGGCTTCTCGGAAAAGCGACTGGTCGAGGCGGCCATGCGGCAGATGTCGAAGCTGCCCTTCTACCACGATTTCGGCTCGAAGGCGCATTCGCCGCTAATCGATCTGGCCGAGAAGCTGGTGCAGATGGCACCGGTGCCGATGAGCAAGGCCTACTTCACCAATTCGGGCTCCGAGGCCAACGACACGGCCGTCAAGATGATCTGGTACCGGTCGAACGCGCTCGGCCAGCCGACGCGCAAGAAGATCATCAGCCGCAAGCGCGGCTATCATGGCGTCACCATCGCGTCCGCAAGCCTGACCGGGCTGCCGAACAATCATCTGTCCTTCGACCTGCCGATCGCCAATATCCTGCACACCTCGACGCCGCACCACTGGCGCGATGCCGAGCCCGGCGAAAGCGAGGAGCAGTTTTCCAGCCGTCTGGCCGACGACCTGGAAAAGCTGATCCTCGCAGAGGGGCCGGAAACCATCGCCGCCTTTATCGGCGAGCCGATCATGGGCGCCGGCGGCGTGGTCGTTCCGCCCGCCGGCTATTGGGGAAAAATCCAGGCGGTGCTGTCGAAATACGACATTCTTTTAGTGGCCGACGAGGTCATCTGCGGCTTCGGCCGCACCGGCGAGATGTTCGGTTCGCAGACCTTCGGCATCAAGCCCGACATCATGGTGTTGTCCAAGCAGATCTCGTCGTCCTACCTGCCGATCTCGGCGCTGCTGATCAACGACAAGGTTTTCGAACCGATCGCCGACGAGAGCGATCGCATCGGCACCTTCGGCCACGGCTTCACCGGCGGCGGTCATCCTGTCGCCGCGGCCGTCGCGCTGGAAAACCTCAAGCTGATCGAGGAGCGCGACCTTGTCGGCAATGCGCGCACGGTCGGCGCGCATTTGCAGGCCAGGCTGCGCAAGCTCGGTTCCCATCCACTGGTGGGCGAGGTGCGTGGCGTCGGCCTGATCGCCGCCGTCGAGCTGGTCGCCGACAAGGCGAGCAAGGCGCCATGGGGCAAGCCTGCGGCTCTCGGTGCGCTGGTCAATGGGTTCATGCAGCACAACGGCGTGATCTCGCGCAACATGGGCGATGCGATCGCTTTCTGTCCGCCGCTGATCATTACCGAGGCTCAGGTCGACGCTTTGGTCGACGCGTTCGAACGGTCGCTCGAGGCCGCGCTGCCGCAGGTGCGGCCACGGGACTGACCCATCGATCACTATGGCAGCGCCCGTGTCGGCTCGGTCAGATCGGCATTTCCGAACTGACCTGCTTGCGAGGCATGGTTATTCGGGCTTGTCGTCCGGATGACCGAGTTCGCAGAACCAGCCGCCGAGATATTTCACCGACGGCCTCCTTGGGTCGGGAATTGGCGTCTTCGCCTCGACGGCGGCCCGGAACGGCTCGGCGCTGTCCTGCGGGATAAATCCGAGATGATCGGCGCCGCTGTTGTCGACCATCTTCAGCTTGTTGTTGGATAGGCCGAACGAGATGGTGTGGCCGACGCGCGGCGCTGTCAGCGATGCCTCGACTAGGCGCACGCAGTCGGCGAAGGAAAGATACGACCACAGCATGCGCCGGTCGGCCGGCTCGGGGAACGACGAGAAGATGCGCAGGCACACCGTCTCGATGCCGAACTTGTCCCAATAAAGCCGGCTGAGGCTTTCGACGAAATTTTTCGACACGCCATAAAGACTGTCCGGGCGCACCGGCGCGTCGACGCCGATGTGCGCCTCGATTTCGTGATAGCCGATGGCATGTACCGAGGAGGCGTAGACGACGCGCTTCACGCCGTGTTTCCGCGCGCCTTCATAGATGTGGTAGGAGCCGCGAATGCTGGAATCGAGGATGGTCTGCCACTCGCATTCGAGCGGCGCGCCGCCGAAATGCACGATCGCATCGCAGTCCTTGGTGGCCGCGATGGTCGCCTCCATGTCGGCAAGATCGAAGACGGCTTCTTCTTCATGAGGCGCAAGATCGCTGAACGGCCCGCGGCCCGCCAGGCGGATCTTGCTTGCCAGCGGCACCAGTCCCTTGCGCAATTGCGAGCCGAGCCGGCCAGCGGCGCCGGTGATCAATATACGTTCGTAGTGCGGCATCGTTTACTCCACTTGCGCGACGGCGGCATTGATCCGCGAGATCGCCTCGGCCAGCACCCCTTCGCCGGTCGCCGTCGAGATGCGGAAATAGGGTGACAGTCCATAGGCGAAACCCGGCACCGACGCCACGCGTCCTTCGTTGAGAAGATAGTTGGCCACGGCCGCGTCATCCTCCAGGACGAGGCCCTTGGGCGTCTTGCGGCCGATCAGGCTGGCGCAGCCGATATAGGCGTAGAAGGCGCCCTCCGGCGGCGACAACGTCAGTCCGTTTATCTTCCTGATGCCGTCCACTACCAGGTTGCGGCGCGCCTCGAAGGCCTGCCGGAAGCGCGCGACTTCATCCTGCGGCCCGTTGAGGGCGGCGACGGTCGCGGCTTGTGCGATCGAGCACACCGAGGTGCAGGACTGGCTCTGGATCGTCGACATCGCCTTGATGAGTGGCGCGGGGCCGGCTGCGTAGCCGACGCGCCAGCCGGTCATGGCGTAGGACTTCGAGACGCCGTTGACGATCAGGGTGCGGTCCTTGAGCTCGGGGCAGGCCTTGCCGAAGGAGACGAATTCGCGTCCGTCGAAGAGGATGTGCTCGTAGATCTCGTCGGAAAGGACCAGCACCTGCGGGTGTTTTGCCAGGACCGCGCCCAGCGCCTTGAGATCGGACGCGGAATAGACCGCGCCAGACGGGTTGCCGGGCATGTTGAGGAAAAGCCACTTTGTCCTTGACGTGATTGCCTTTTCCAGCAGCGCCGGCGTCAGCCGGAAACCTGTGGTCTCCGGGCATTCGACGACGACGGGCGTGCCGCCGAGCAGCTTCACCATTTCGGGATAGGAGACGAAATAGGGCGCCGGCAGGATCGCCTCGTCGCCTGGCTCCAGCGTCGCGATCAGGGCGTTGAAGATGATCTGCTTGGCGCCGTTGGCGACGACGATGTCGTCGGCCGTGTAGTCCAGCCCGTTCTCACGGCGGAACTTGCCGGCCACGGCTTCGCGCACTTCGATGGTGCCAGCGGCAGCGGTGTAGAGCGTCTGTCCTGCTTTCGCCGCGAAATGGGCGGCATCGATGATGTGAAGCGGGGTCGGGAAATCGGGTTCGCCCAACCCGAGGTCGATCACGTCCACACCCTTGGCGCGCAGCGCCTTGGCGGCCTGCGAAGCCGCCATGGAAGCCGAAGGCTTCACCGCCGAGAGGCGCGAGGCAACGTAACTCATTGGTCGTTCTCCGAGATGTAACCCTTGGATCGGTCGTTGACCCGCGCGGCGGCACTGCGCTTGGCCGGATCGCCATAGCCGCCGCCGCCCGGCAGTTCGAGGATCAGCCGCCGCCCGGCGGGGACGTGCTGCCAGCCCTTGGGGCGCATCTTTGTGCCGTCGTCGAGCTTGACCACGCCGGCGACGCCGGGCTCGCCGCCATTGCGCCCGCGCGGGGGATGGTTCACTCGGTCGAACATGGCGGAGAAGTCGAACTCGTGGCCGTCGGTCGCGGCGATCTCGATGATCTGACCCAGGCCGCCGCGGAACTCGCCGTCGCCGCCGGAATTCGGCCGCAGCTCTTTGCGCCAGATCACGATCGGACCGGTATGCTCCGTCGCCTCGATCGGCATCGTATGGACACCGGACGGGAAGGCCGTCGCCGACAGCCCATCGAGCTCAGGCCGCGCGCCCATGCCGCCGGAGTTGAACATCAGCACTTCGGCGCGGCGGCCGGACGCGCCGGCGACGGGCCGCGCCGAAATGTGGATGTTCCACAGCGCGCCGGCGCCTTCGGCGAGGATCTTTCCGGGCAACGCCTTGGAGAACGCGCCAAGTACCAGATCGGGCACCATGTGGCCGAAGATGTGCCTCAACGCCACCGGGGCCGGCCGCACGGCATTCAGGATGTTGACCGGCGACGACACGGTGAAGAAGGCGAGCGAGGCGGCATTGTTCGGGATGTCGGGCGCCACCATGCATTTCAGCGCATAGCAGGCATAGGCCTTGCTGTAGATGATCGGGCAGTTGATGCCCCAGCGGCTCATCGGGTCGGTGGCGGTGAAGTCGACCTCGACATGGTCCTCGCGGACCGACACCGTGGCCGCGAGTTTCACCGGCTCGTCGTAGCCGTCGGTCACCAGCTCGTTCGACCAGCTTCCCTTGGGCAGCGCCTCGATGCGTTCCAGCATGGCGTCGCGGGTGCGCGAGAAGATGAAATTGCCTAACCCATCCAGCGAGGTCAGGCCGATCTCCTTCATCATGTCGACGAGGCGCCGGTGCCCGACCTCGTTGCAGGCAGCGAGCGAATAGAAATCGCCGACCACCTGGTTGGGCTCGCGCACATTGGCGCGCAGGATCCTGACCAGATCGAGATTGACCTTGCCCTTTTCCGCGAACTTCATGATCGGGATCTGGATGCCTTCCTCGTAGACCGACTTGCCGTCGGCGCCAAAGCCGCGCCCGCCGACATCGACGACATGTGCCGTGCAGGCGAAGAAGGCGACGAGCTCGCCGTTGAGGAAGGACGGGGACACCATGGTGATGTCGTGCAGGTGGCCGGTGCCCTGCCAGGGATCGTTGGTGACGTAGGTGTCGCCTTCGAACATCTGGTCGCGCGGGATTTCGTGCATGAAATGCAGCACCGCCTCGGCCATGGTGTTGACGTGGCCCGGCGTGCCGGTGACTGCCTGCGCAAGCATCTGGCCGCGCGGGTCGAACACGCCAGCCGACAGGTCGCCGGATTCGCGCACCGAAGTCGAGAAGGCGGTGCGCAGCAGGGTGAGCGCCTGCTCCTCGACCACCGAGATCAATCGGTTCCACATGACCTGCATGCGGATTTCGCCAATATCGCTCATGCCTGGCTGCCTTTGCGGATCAGTAGGATCGCGCCGTCGCTCTGGATGACGGCGTCGAAGCTGGTGGTGACGACGGTGGAAGTTTCGCGCTCGACGATGACCGCGGGGCCCGCGATCCGATCGCCGGGGCGGAGCGAGTCGCGCTCGACGATGCCGTAGCTGCGCGGTGCGCCGCTGACCGGATCGAACACCTCGCGGGTCGTTTTGAGTTCGCTCGTTGTCTTGCCAGTTGTGAGCTCGTGCCTGGCGACGGCGGGACGAACATCCGTCGCCTTGACCGACCAGGTGACGATCTCGATTTCCAGTCCGTCGAGCCCCTCGATGGCGCGGCCGAAGAAGCGCTGGTAATTCTCCTCGAACAACGCCTTGAGTTCTGCAACGGCATCGTCTCCGAACGGCTCGTCTGCCACCGGCACGGGGATTTCCCAGCCCTGGCCGGCATAGCGCATGAAGGCGGTGATTTCGCAGACGATCCTGCCGCTGGCGCCGCCGCGCACAAAACCCTCGGCGGAGGCCTTGAGATCGGCGAGCAGGGCATTCACTTCGGCAGGCTGGAACCGCGACAGGCGCGTCAGCTTCGAGGCCAGCGCCTCGTAGCCGAACGGCGCCTTGAGGAAGCCGATCGCCGAGCCGACGCCGGCGCCGCGCGGAACGATGCACTGGTCGATGCCGAGCTTTTCGCACAGTCTCGCCGCGTGAAGCGGGGCGGCGCCGCCGAAGGCGATCATCAGATTGTCGGATATGTTCTTGCCGTTCTCGACCGCATGGACGCGGGCAGCATTGGCCATGTTCTCGTCCACTACCTCGCAGATTCCGAAGGCAGTCGACATGGCATCGAGCGACAGCCGCTCGCCGACATCGCGCAGAATCGCCTGCTCGGACGCAGTGCTGTCCAGCTTGATCGCCCCGCCGGCGAAATTGTCGGGGTCGAGCTTGCCGAGCACGAGATCGGCATCCGTGATCGCCGGACGCTTGCCGCCGCGCCCGTAGCAGGCCGGCCCCGGCTCCGAGCCGGCACTCTCCGGCCCGGTCTGGATACGGCCCATGGCGTCGACCCAGGCGATGGAACCGCCGCCGGCGCCGATCTCGATCATCTCGATAACCGGGATGGAGATCGGCATGCCCGAGCCCTTCGAGAAGCGGTAGGTGCGCGCCACTTCGAAGGTTCTCGCCGTGCGCGGCGCATAGTCCTCGATCAGGCAGATTTTGGCGGTGGTTCCGCCCATGTCGTAGGAGACGACCTTCTCAAGACCAAAGCGCCTGGCGATGTCTGCGGCGAAGATCGCGCCGCCCGCCGGGCCGGATTCGACCAGCCGGACCGGAAATTCCGAAGCGGTCCCCACCGAGATCAGGCCGCCGCCGGAATGGATCATGAAGACGGGGCAATCCGCGCCCATGTCCTTCAGGCGCGTCTGCAGGCGGGCGAGATAGTCGGCCATCTGCGGCCGCACATAGGCGTTGGCGCAGACCGTGTTGAAGCGTTCGAACTCACGCATCTGCGGCGAGACTTCGGCGCTGATCGAGATCGGGATGCCGAGTTTTCTGGCGAGGATCTCGCGCGCCCGGCGCTCGTGGTCGGGGTTGGCATAGGCATGGATGAAGCCGATCGCCACCGAGCCGAAACCACCCGCCGCAATGCGGTCGGCGATGTCCTCCAGAGCGGCTTCGTCGAGCGGCTGCAGCTCTTGGCCTTCCGCGCCGATGCGGCCCTTGACGGTGAAGCGATCCTCGCGCGGAATCAGCGGCGTCGGCAGTTGCAGGTTCAGATCATACTGCTCGAAGCGGTTTTCCGTTCGCATCTCGATCACGTCGCGGAACCCTTCCGTCGTGACCAGCGCGGTCTTCGCGCCACGGCGCTCAATCAGCGCGTTGGTGGCGAGTGTCGTGCCGTGGATGATGATGCCGATCTCGGACGGCGAAATTCCGGCGTCGCGAATGACGATGGCGATGCCGTCGAGGATCGCCTGCTCGGGAGCCGCATAGTTGGTCAGCACCTTGGTCGAAAACATCGTCCCTCGGACATCAAGGGCGATGTCGGTGAAGGTGCCGCCGATGTCCGCGCCGAGACGGATGTCGTCAGTTCTGGAGGTCATGACTTGGCCTTCTGGGAAGCGAGCGCGGCGTCGCGCATCTGAGAGAGGGTCTGCCGGGGCGTTATCGCTTCGGGCGAGATGGCGATGTCGAGGACGGCGCCGGTCGTCGAGCTAAGCGCCCGCTCGAACGCCGCCGCGAAATCCCCCGTGGATTCGACCCGCTCGGCGTGAAAGCCATAGGCCTTCGCCAGCGCCACGAAGTCGGGATTCTCGAGCGAGGTTCCGGAGACGCGAGCCGGATAGTTGCGCTCCTGATGGGCACGGATGGTGCCGTAGATGCCATTGTTGACGATCAGCACGATCGGCTGCGCGCCGGCCTGCATGGCGGTTCCGAGTTCCTGGCAGTTCATCTGGAAATCGCCGTCACCGGCAAAGCAGACCACGGTGCGTTGCGGGTATGCGACCTTGGCCGCGATCGCGGCCGGCAGGCCATAGCCCATGGCGCCGGATTGCGGCGCAAGCAGGCGCGCTTGCGGTCCAAACTTGAAGAACTTGTTCGGCCACACGGTGAAATTGCCGGCGCCGTTGGCAAGGATGACGTCGGCCGGGAGATTCTCGCGCAGCCAGGTGCTGACCGCGACCATGTCGACCGGGCCGGGCTGCACGGGCGCAGCGAACGTGCCTTCATAGGCCTTGCGTGCCGTCGTGCGCCAGTCGGCCCAAGAACCCTTGATCGGGGTGAGCGCCTTGGCGAAGGCGTTCGGACCGGCATGGATACCGATCGTGGGCACATAGATCTTGCCGATCTCGCGATCGGAGCCGTGCACGTGGATCAGCTTCTGGCGCGGTACGGGAACTTCGAGCAGGGTGTAGCCGTCGGTCGTCATCTCGCCGAAGCGGACATTGACGGCGAGGATCACGTCCGCATCGCGGATCAGGTTTTTCACATGCGGCACCATCCCGACGCCGGCCTCGCCGACAAACACCGGCGAATGGTTGTCGAACTGGTCCTGATACCGGAAGGCTGTCACGACCGGGATATCGGAGGCCTCAGCGAAAGCCTGAAGCGCCGCGCGTCCGTCAGCCGTCCAGTTGGTGCCGCCCATCAGCAGCACCGGATTTTCGGCGGCGGCAAGCATCTTCAATGCCGACGCAATTGCCTCCTGTGCCGGCGCCGCTTCGAAGACAGACGCCGGTCCGCCGAGCGGCGCGGCTCCGGTCATGGCCGTCAGCATGTCTTCCGGCAGCGCGACCACTACGGGGCCGGGCCGTCCGGTCAAAGCGGTGGTCCAGGCCCGCGCCACGATTTCGGGAAGACGATTGACGTCATCGATCTCGACCGCCCATTTTGCGACGGTTCCATACACCGCCCGGTAGTCTATTTCCTGGAAGGCTTCGCGGCCTTTCATGTCGGTGCCGACCTGGCCGACGAAGAGGATCATCGGCGAACTGTCCTGCATGGCGGTGTGCACGCCGATGCTGGCATTGGTCACGCCCGGGCCGCGCGTCACAAAGCTAATGCCCGGCGTGCCCGTCAGCTTGCCGTAGGCGGAAGCCATGAAAGCCGCACCGCCCTCATTGCGGCAGAGCACGTAGTCCAGCTTTCCACGCGTGTCGTGCAGCGCGTCGAGAACGGCGAGATAGCTTTCGCCGGGAACGCCGAAGCTCTTGGTCGCGCCAAGCGAGATCAGGCACTCGACAAGAAGGCGACCGCCATTGCGGACCATGCTTCGGCATCCTCTTACGCTGGTGGCAAGCAGACGGAGCCTGCCTTTCGAACTTATACCTGCACTCTGGCGGGCCGACGCGAAATCAAGAAATGCGATCCATTCGAAAGTTTTTCTTTATTCTGCAATTCGAACCAGGACACCGGGATTCATCGTGCCCTGCGGGTCGAACGCGCCCTTCAGCCGCGCCATGAGTTCCCGCTCCACAGAACTGCGATTCCGCTCGGCCATGGCGATCTTGGCGCGCCCAAGCCCATGTTCCGCCGCGAAGCTGCCCCCCATCTCGGTAGCGAGCGCAGCCAGCGCCTCGGCAAATTGTCCCGCCTTGCCGTCGAAATCGGCGCGGCCTTCCGGCGGCGACAGATTGTAGTGGATGTTGCCGTCTCCGAGATGCCCGAACGGGTTGATCCGCACGCCGGGCAGGATGTCGTCGCAAATCCCGGCGCCGGTCTCGATGAAGCGGGCGATGGCGCCCGGCGGCACCGAGATGTCGTGCTTCAACTGTTCGCCTTCCAGCCGCTGCCCCTCGGGTTGTTCCTCGCGCAGCCGCCAGAATTGCGCCCGCTGCGCGCCCGAATTGGCCAGCGCGCCATCCACGACCAGACCTTCCTCCATACCCCATTCCAGTGCCGAATCGAGGATCTCGTCCAGCGGAACGCGCGCCGAACCTGACGCCAGTTCGACGAGCAGGTAGACGTCGCCTCGTGTTTCCAGCTGGTAGGCGAGATCAGGCAGATTTTTGAGCGCCAGCGTCAGGCCGACATCGGAGAAGAATTCGAGCCCGGCAAGGAACTCGCCGGCCTCGCCGCGCAGATAGGTGCCGAAGGAAACGGCCGCGGCGAAGTCGGACATTACCAGAAGCGCGCTCGCCTGTTGTTTTGGGGTGGGATAGAGCCTGAGGACAGCGCGCGTGACGATGCCGAGCGTGCCTTCGGCCCCGCAGAACAGCTTGCGCAGCTGATAGCCGGCATTGTCCTTCTGCACCGCGCGAAGGCCGTCCCACATCGCGCCGTCCGGGGTCACGATTTCGAGGCCGAGCACAAGGTCCTGCATCATGCCATAGCGAAACGCCTGGCTGCCGCCGGCATTGGTGCCGATCAGGCCGCCGATCCTGGCGCTGCCTTCGGCGCCGAGATGCATCGGGAACATCAGGCCATGCGGCTCCAGCACGTCGTGCAACGCGGCGAGCACAACGCCCGCGTCAACCGCTATCGACCCGCTCTCCGGATCCGGTTCGCCTATTGCCGTCATGCGCGAAAGCGAGACGATCACCGCGCTCGCCCGATCGGCGACGGCGCCGCCGCATAGGCCGGTGTTTCCGCCTTGCGGAATCACGGCCAAGCCCGCCATCCGGCATGCCTTGACGACTGCCGCAACTTCGGCCGTGTTTGCGGGCCTGGCAACGCCCAAAGGCGCGACGCCATAGCGGTTCAGCCAGTCGCGCTGATAAGGCTTGGCGTCGGTGCCCGAAAGCCAGCCTTTCGGTCCGAGAATCTCGCGCAAAGCGGTCACGGGGTCGGTCATTGCGATACCTGCGATGTGTGGCACGCCGCGTATAGACAGCAGCGGCGCCTGGCTCAATGACCCAGCACCTGCGACAGGAATTGCCGGGTGCGCTCGTTCCGGCAAGAGGTGAAGACCTGCTCCGGCGGCGCCTCCTCGACGATTTCGCCGCTGTCCATGAAAATGACGCGGTCGGCGACGCGGCGCGCGAAGCCCATCTCGTGCGTGACACAGATCATCGTCATGCCGTCCGAAGCAAGGGTCACCATGACGTCCAGCACTTCGGCGATCATTTCCGGGTCGAGCGCCGACGTCGGCTCGTCGAACAGCATGAGCTGCGGCTGCATGCAAAGCGCGCGCGCAATCGCCACCCGCTGCTGCTGGCCGCCGGAGAGCTGTCCGGGAAACTTCGTCGCCTGCTCGGGAATGCGGACCTTCTCCAGATAGCGCCGGGCGGTCGCCTCGGCCTCGGCGCGCGGTCGCTTGCGCACGATCATCGGTGCGATCATGCAGTTCTCCAGCACGGTCATGTGCGGGAACAGGTTGAAGTGCTGGAACACCATGCCGACTTCGCGCCTGATCCCGTCAATGTTGCCGACATCGTCGTTGAGCTCGGTGCCGAGCACGGTGATGCGCCCGCCATTGTGCTGCTCGAGCCGATTGATGCAGCGGATCATGGTCGACTTGCCGGAGCCCGAGGGGCCGCAGACGACGATCTTTTCTCCGCGCTTCACGCAAAGGTTTATGTTCCGCAGCGCGTGGAAAGAGCCGTAGTATTTGTCCAGGTTCTCGATATGAACCGCGGCGCCAGATGACTGCGTCGAATTCACTTTGCGCGCCTCCCTACCGTTCGCCGACCGACATGCGGCGCTCGAGGTAAGCACCGTAGCGGGACAGGCTGAAGACGAAGACGAAATAGATCAACGCAATGAAGGCATAGACCTCGACATAGGCGAAGCGCCATTCGCCGGTGCCGTAGGCGGCATTGCCGGAAGCGAGGATCTCGAAGAAACCGACGATAACCACCAGCGAGGTTTCCTTGAACGAGATCACGAACTGGTTGATCGTCGCCGGCAGCGCGTTGCGCATGGCCTGCGGCAGGAGGATGCGGCCGATTCGCTGCCAGTAGCTCATGCCGAGCGCCATGGCGGCTTCTTCCTGGCCCTTCGGAACGCCCTGCATGCCGCCGCGCACGATCTCGGCCTGATAGGCCGAGAAGAACAGGGCCGAGCCGAGAATGACTCTGTACAGCTTGTCGCCTGCCATCCATTGCGGCAGCGCGAAAGGCAGCACGACGGCGAAGGTGAAGAGGATAGAGATCAGCGGCAGCGAGCGCACTCCGTCGATGATCAGGCCCGTGGTCCTGGATATCCAGGGCAGCTCCGAGCGGCGCAAGAGAGCCAGGCAGATCGCCAGCGGGAAGCCGATCAGGCAGGTGGTGACGAAGATGAAAAGGGTGAGCGCCAGCCCGCCCCAGGCTTCCTCGCCGACATAGGGAAGACCGAGCACGCCGCCTTTCATCAGTACATAGTAGAGCGCCGTTCCGGCGCCCCAGACGAGCGCGATGCGGCTACCGGTCCAAAAGGCCGGGATGCAGCTCAGCACGGTCATGACCACGACGGCCACACAGGCCAAGGCCGAGCGCCATTGCTCCTCGAAGGGATAGAGGCCGAAGAGGATGATGCGCCACCTGGCGGCAATGACCGACCAGCAGGCTCCTGCCGCCGCCTGGCAGGCCTCGGGCCCGCCGCTGGTGGTGAACACCGCTGAGAACACCGCCCAGTTCAGCAGCTTCCAGAGAACGAAAGCCATGATCGTCAGGGATGTCAGCGACAACAGCGCCTGCAGCGGCGTGGCGAAGAAACGGCGCCTCACGTCTTCGAGCTTGCCAGGGGCAGGGGGAGCGACAATTACCATCTCCATCACTCACCCCCTCAACTGATTGCCCTTGAGGGCAATGGTTTTGTTGATGCGGTTGAACACGGCGGCCAGGCTGAGATTGATCGCCAGGAACCCTGCCATCAGGATACCGATCGCTTCCAGCGTCTGGCCGGAGTGGTTGATGGTCAGCGCCACGATCATGAAGAAGTCGGTGAAGCCCACCGCAATGCCCATGGTCGTCGCCTTCATCAGCCAGACATACTGGTTCGCGAGGATCGGCAGCATGGCACGCAGCGCCAGCGGCAGCCGCACCAGCGTGAACACGCGCCAGGGGCTCAGCCCCAGCGAAAGTGCGGCCTCCATCTGGCCCTTCCCGACGGCCTTGAAGCCGCCACGCACGATTTCGGCGATATAGGAGCCGCCATAGATGGCGATGGCGATGGCCAAAGCGGAAAATTCGGGAGGGATGCGCAGGCCACCCTTGAGATTGAGACCTTGCAGGGCAGGGAAGTCGAGCAGCGGCAGGTCCGGCAGGCGGCCCAGCGCAAGGACAATGACTGCGCTGGCCAGTGCCGTCGCGGCCGCGGTCAGTTGAATGCCGAGCCGCTCGCCGGGCGGTTGGCTGAGGCGCGTGGTCCGGCCCAGCCAAACCGGCAGCGCGATCGCCGCGATTACGGCAAGGAAAGCTGCCGCAAACGCGACGCCGCCGACATTGGGGACCGGCACATAGAGGCCGCGGCTGGTCAGCAGAATGCCGAAGGCCTCGTGCGCGGCGCGTGGCGTCGGCAGATGCGTGATGACGGCGTACCAGAAGAAGACCTGGAGGATCAGCGGGATGTTGCGGAAAATGTCGACATAAGTGCGGCCAAGCAGCCGCGCCAGCTCGTTCGAGGAGGTCCGCGCCAGGCCGACGATGGTGCCGACGATCGTCGCCAGGATCAGCCCGGTGCATCCTAGGAATAGCGTGTTGATGACGCCGATGAGGACGAACCACCAGTAGGGGTCGTTGGCGGTGGCGGGCAGCAGCGAGAAGTTGACATCCCAGCCCGTCGACTTGAACAGGAAGTCAAAGCCGGAGGTGATGCCTTGCTGCGCCAGGTTCCGCCGGGCGATCATCACGCAGGCAAGGATCATCGCGGCAATCGAGCCGACATAAAGAACCTGTAAAAGCGTATTGCGGACCCTCTGATTTCTTAGCAGGCTGACCATCATGGTCTTCCCCGAATTGTCGCCGGCTCCGCCTGGCGGTGCCAGGCGGAGCTCAGAGCGAGCTGCGTTGAGAGGTGGAGTCAGTCGATCACCAGCGGGAACAGGACGCCGCCATTGTTCCAGAGGTTGGTCAGCTCGCGATCCATCTTGTAGGGCGACTCCTTGCCGAGATCGCGATCGAAGATCTCGCCGTAGTTGCCAACCTTCTTGATCACGTTGTAAGCCCAGTCGTCAGGAAGTCCGAGACCCTTGCCCATGCCTGGCGCGGCACCCAGGAACTTGGCAACTGCCGGCGACGTGGGCTTGGCCTTGATCTCATCGACATTTTTGGACGTGATGCCTTCCTGCTCGGCGAAGAGCAGGGCGGAGAGCGTCCAGTTGGCGACGTCGACCCAGTTGTCGTCGCCTTGCCGCACGATCATGACCTCGGGTTCGACGGCGAGCACGTCGGGCAGGATCACGTGGTCGTCGACCTTGCCCTTGGCGACACGCGCGATTGCGAGAACTGGCCCCCACTGGGCATACATGTCGCAGCGCCCCGAAAAGTATGCTTGCTCGAGCTCTTCCGTCTTTTCGATGACGACAGGCTCCAGCTTGATCCCGACCTTCTGCGCATAGGCCGCGACCTGCTGCTCGATGGTCGTCCCCGCGGGGATGCAGATCGAGCCGCCATCGGCGTCCTTGAGCGACTTCAGATTGAGCTCCTTATGCGCCATCACCTTGGTCGTTCCGAGGTAATAGGACATCGAGAATTGCAGGCCGAGCTCGGTATCTCGGCTGAGCGTGCCGCCCGACGCCTTGATGATGATGTCGACGTCCCCCGACTGCAGCGACGGCCAGCGCTGCGCCCAGCTGATCGGGACGATCTTCAGCTTGGCCGGGTCGCCGAACACGGCGGTCGCCACCGCCTTGCAGAGGTCGATGTCCATGCCCTTCCAGTTGCCCTTGTCGTCTACCTCGGCGAAGCCGAGATAGGAGCCGTCATGGCCCGTGCAGTTGAGCACGCCGCGCGCCTTCACGGTTTCCAGCGTCTTGCCGCCCGCCGCCTCGGCCGGCGCCGCAAAATGAACCAGGCCAAGGGCCATGGCTGCGGCCCCCCATTTCGTCATTTTCATGTTTGTTGTCTCCACTGTTGAGGTTCACTTGTTCTTGTTGTTGGAGGCCCGAAACACGCGCTTCGGCCCTCGGTCGCGAAGCCGCTCCTAATCGGAGAGCGGTGTCGGTTTCGGCAGAGAAAGCTTGAGGTCGCTGCCCCAATCCTGCTGGACGAGCCAGCGATGCAGGGCGGCCACCGCCTTCACGCGCAGATGCCCGCGCGGCATGACGAGGTAGAAGCCGGGGACTTCTTCCGGCTTCATGTCCGAGAGGGCGTCACGGCCAAGTGGCGCGACCAGCGCGCCCGACCTGAAGTCCTCCTCGGCATCGATGACGGAAACCAGGCCGACACCGATGCCTTGGAGCGTCGCACGGCGCATGGTGGCGGCGTCATCGAACCCGATGCTGCGGTCGCCCTCAGCCAGTTCCACTCCGAGGTGCCGCAATATGTCGGGCCACAGCCGCTTCGACTTGACGGTGTCGAGCAGCGTGAACCGCGTCAGGTCCTGCGCCGACTTGATCTTCTCGCCGATCGCCGGGGTACAGCATATGATCTTCGGGTCCGGCACCAGCAGCGTGGTCTCGTAGTCCGGCCAGTTGCCATAGCCCCACTGCACCGTCATATCGATGTCGTCACGCCCGAAATCGGGCAGGTCGACCATCGTCGTCAGGCGCAGATCAGCGCCCGGCAGGATCTCGCGGAACAATGAAAGCCTGGGCAGCAGATAGTGCGTTGCGAAGTAGGGGCTCGCATTAAGATTGATGCGGTCCCGGTAGTTCGATTTGGTGACGCGGCGAACGCCTTCGGAAAATTCGTCGAAGCCGGCTTTGACATAGTGCGAGAGCAAGATCGCCGACTCAGTCAGTTCGATCGAGCGCCCCTTGCGCTCGAACAGCGTCACCTGCAGCGTGTCTTCCAGGAGCTTGATCTGCTGACCGACGGCTTGCGGCGTCACCAGGAGCTCGTCGGCGGCCTGCCGGAAGCTCTTGTGCTGTGCGACGGCGTGGAAGACGCGAAGCGCATTGAGCGAAGGAAGGCGAAGCTTGCCGGTCATCGTGAGGTCCGCCTCCTTTCGTTCGAGACTCCGTTGATCATGCACTGCTGGATTTCAGACGCCGCCGGCTTATGAAAACCGATTCAGGCGTAGATGTAACCGCCTGAAACGATTACGTTTTCACCGGTCATATAGGTGTTCTTCGGGCCGCCGGTCATGAGCACCCACTCGGCGATCTCGATCGGCTCGGCGCCGCGGCCGAGCGGGCTTGCCTTGGCCAATTCCTCGAGAAAACCGAGCGCCTTGGCCTTCTCGGTGGCCATGCCGGCGGGCGCGACGGAATTCACCAAAATCCCGTCCTTGGCGACGTGATGGGCAAAGGAGCGCGTGAGGCTGACGACGGCGGCCTTGGTCGCCGCATAATGGGCGTTCTGCGGATGCGCCTTGAAGGCGTCGACGGAAGTGAGGTTTACGATCCTTCCACGCACATGCGCTTTTGGCTCTTGCGACTGCATGTGGCGAACGGCCGCCACCATCATGTGGTACGTGCCCTTGATGTTGATGCCGTTGGAGGCGTCCCACTCGGCGTCGGTGATCTCGAGGAGCGGACGCCGAGGATAGATCGCGGCGCAATTGATCAGCGTGTCGACGCGCCCGAGCTTCGCGACAATGGCGTCGAAGGCGGCGTGACACTGCGGTCCGACCTGGATGTCGCAAGCTGCGGCAGCCGTGGGCAGGCCCTTGGCTTTCGCCGCGTCGAGAGCGCTCTCAGCGGCTTCCTGGTTGATGTCGATGATGCCGATCTTTGCCGCCCCGGCCTCCACAGCCATGCGGGCGAGAAGGGCGCCAAGGCCGGCGCCGCCGCCGACGATCAGAACGGAAAGATCCTTCATTGCAGTTTTCCTTACTTGGTGCCGCTGGGCGAGGTCGGCCAGGTCGGCATGATATCGAAACGGGTAACGTCGGCCCATGCGGGGAGCGCCAGCACAGCGACGACCATCCTGCCCACGTCGTCCGGCTGCACTACTTTTCCGGCGTACATCGCCGCCCGGGCGTCGGCGTCGAGGATGCCTTTGTAGAGCTGCGTCTCGACGCGACCGGCGACGATCTCGGTGACGCGTATGCCGGACGGCGAGAGGTCGGCGCGCAAGGCAGCGGCAAAGCCGGAGATCGCCGCCTTGGTGGCCGAATAGACGGCGATGTTGGAATAGGCCGCGTGGCCGGCGGTGGAGCCGGTGAACAAGATGTGGCCGGACTGGCGCTCGCGCATCTGCGGCACGACGAGGCGGGTGAGCAGGATCGCCGCGCTGAGGTTCACCTCCAACGTGGTGTCGATGTCTGCGATCGTCATGTCGGCGAAATTGCCGAGCGGCGGCATGATGCCGGCGTTGTTGATCAGTACATCGATTGTGAGATCGGCCAGGACCGATTCCAAAGCCTCGCGGTCGGTAACGTCAACGGCGATCGGCAGGATGCCAGGACGCTCGGCCTGCAGTTCTTTCAGCGCCGCCTGGCTGCGACCGACCGCGTAGACGTCGTAGCCGGCGTCGCTCAACGCGATGGCGATGGCTCGCCCAATGCCGCTCGTCGCACCTGTGATGAAGGCTGTCGTCACGTGGGCTTCCCCTATTGCCTGATCTTAGTCTGCGGCCTCGACCGGTGCCGCGAAACCAAGAAAAGCAGCAAAAAGGAAAGATAAACTTTCGAGAGCCTTTCCGGCAGCTCAAACGTTCCACGCTGCCTGCGCGGCCTCCAACGCTGCGAACCAAAGGAAAACAATCCCGTCGGCGCGCGGGAGAGGGTTTCCGGTCGCCGGTGGAACAAAAACACGGCTTTCGCAAACGCGCGGCAAGTCGCATTCGGTGCTCACGCGAAGGATCGAACCCGTCCCGGCCTTAACCGGCCGTTGGCGCAGGCCTTTTCATTTTGGTGAAGAGCGAGGCTGCGGCGGCCTTTTGCTCCGCGTCGGTCGCCTCGACTCCGGAAGCCCGCGCGAGGGCGCGAACGCGCCCGAGGCTGTTGTGCAGATGCTTGCGCATGGCCTGGCGGGCCTTGCCGCCATCCTGTCTTTCGATGGCATGGACGATGGCTTTGTGCTCGCTGTGGATGCGCGCGTAATAGCTGTCCTTCAGGGCCGGCTCGACGACGTAGCCGAGTTGGAAGCGCGGCACGATCATCGGCCCGAGATAGGCCAGGAAGCCATGGATGAATTCGTTGCGCGCGGCCTTGGCGATCGCGAGGTGGAAATCGTAGTCGTAGTGGATCTGGACCGCTGCCGGGTCGGCCTGCTGCGCGTCGATGTCATCCATCATGGCACGGATGTCGCTCGCCTCCTTGTCGGTGCGGCGTTCGGCGCAGAGCCCGGCGGATTCGACTTCGACGCTCAACCTGAGTTCGAGCAAGGCGATGGTTTCCGGCAAGGTTCTCAGCGCCTCGTCCGGGATCGAGAAATTGCGCGGCACGGGTGTTTCGCTGACGAACATGCCGCGACCCTGCTGCGGCACCACCATGCCCTCGGAGCGCAGCCGCGCCACGGCTTCGCGCACGACGGTGCGGCTGACATCGTATTCGGCGCAAAGCTCCGCCTCGGTCGGCAGTTGCGCGCCCGGCTGCAACTCACCGGAGCGGATTTTTTCGGCCAGGCTCTCCGCCACGACGGTGGAAAGCGGCTTGCGCTTCGTCATGCAGGCCTTCCGTTCAAGTCCAGACTAGGGCCGTTCAAGTTCAGATTCGGGATGATGCCCGAACCGGCGAGACCATTCAAACCGCCGCGGTGACGATCAGTTCGACCAGCATGCCGGGCTTGGCCATCCGCCCCTCGCCGGAACAGCGTGCCGGCGCATGCTCTTTCGGCATCCAGGCGTCCCAGACCGCATTGACCTCGTCGAAATCCCGCACGTCGTCCAGCCACATCTGGACGTGGAGGATGCGGGTCTTGTCGGTGCCGGCCTTGGCGAGCAGGACATCGATCTTGGCGAGCACCTCGCGCATCTGGTCGGCCGCCGGTTGGCCCGGCTTGGCAACCTGGCCGGTCAGGTAGAGCGTGCCGTTGTGGATGACGCCATGATGGATGCGGGTGTCGAAGTCGAAGCGTTGGATATCGCCCACTGGATCTTCCTCGTCAGATTGCCGGCGTCTGCCGGATGGGGTTGCCCTGCAGGTACTGCGCGTACGGCGCCTGGACGAGCCAGCCCGCATCGACGGGCAGCGTGACGCCGGTGATCGAGGCGGCACGGTCGGAGCAGAGGAACAGCGCCGCCTCGGCGACATCGCGCGGCTCGACGAAGCGGCGCAGCGCGGTGGTGGCCTGGATCGCTTCCGGGTTGCGTTCGCCCTTGGCGATCCTGGCCTTCAGCCCGTCGGAGAGGGTATAGCCCGGCGCTACGGCGTTCACACGGACTCCATGCGGGCCGAGTTCGGCAGCCAGGATCTGGGTGAGCGCCAGGACCGCATGCTTTCCGGGCGTGTAGGCCGGAAGCGACAGCGGCGCGAAGGAGGCGAGCGAGCCGACATTGAGGATCGCGCCGCGCCCGGCGGCCGACATCAGCCGGCCGAACAGCTGGCAGCCAAGCAGCGTGCCGCGATAGTTGATCCGCCACATCTGCTCGTCTTCGGTGAGGTCCTGGTCGAGCACATGCTTGCCGCTCTGCAGGATGCCGGCGCAGTTGACCACGACATGAGGGGTGCCGAACGCATTGCTGACGTCTTGCGCCAGCGCCTCGACGGAAGCGGGATCGCCGACATCGGTCTGGACAAACACGGCGCGTGGGGCGCCGGCGCTCTCGCAGGCCTCGGCGGCTTCCTTGCCGCGGCTCGCGTCCCGGCCTGCGACGACCACCTGGTAGCCTTCCTCGGCGAAGCGCTCCGCAATAGCGCGGCCGATCCCGGACGTGCCGCCGATGACGACCGCGGTCGAAGCCTCAGCCATTGTGGCGCTCCTTTCGCTCGATGTCGAAGAATGCGGCCATGGCCTCGACCTGGAAGTCCATCATCGGGCGTCCGGGCTGGATGCGGCAGCCGATCTCTTTCGCCGCCTTGAGCAGGGCCGTTTCGGCCGGCTCCATGATGATGTCGACCACGGTCATCTCCGGCGTCAGCTTGTTCACATCCATCGGCAGCGGATCGCCGGCCTTCAGCCCGGAGGGCGTCGCGTTGATCGCCATGTCCATTCCGGACGGATCGGGTTCGCCGACCTCGATGCGGCAATCGGGGAACGACCTGCTGGCCAGCGAAGCGAGCTTTTGCGCGCGTTCCCTGTCGATGTCGGCGAGGCGGATCTCCGTCGCGCCTTCCTCGGCGAGGCAGTAGGTCAGCGATGCGCCCGCACCGCCTGCGCCGACCTGGAGGATGCGCCGGCCGGCGATCCGGTGTCCGCCGGCCTTCAAGCCGTCGATGAAGCCGACGCCGTCGAAATTGTCGGCATACCAGGTGCCGTCCGCCTGCCGGCGCACGGAATTCGCGCTCTGCACGCGCGCGGCGCGATCGTGGGCGGCGGCGCATTTGTGGTAGACCGGGACCTTATAGGGCACCGAGATGATGACGCCGCGGATGTTCTCCGCCGCCGTGATGCCGGCCCAGAAAGTATCGAAGTCTTCCGGACGGCAGCTCAGCGGCACCATCAGGCTGTCGAGCCCCTTCTGCTCGAAGATCTCGTTGAAGATGCCAGGGCTTTTCGCGTGGCCCACGGGATGGGCCAGCATGACGAAGACATCGGCCTTGCCGGTTCCGCGCATCGGTTATTCCTTTCCGTTTGACAGTTCATGATCGCTCAGGACCTCGAGAGCCCGGACGAGCGACGAGTGGTCTGCTTCCGCGCCGCCCGGGCGGGCCGCGCAGGCATTCATCAGTTGCTGCGCCAGCGCCGTGCTCGGCAGGGCGGCTCCAAGCGCGCGGGCGCTTTCGAGCGCGAGGTTGAGATCCTTCTGGTGCAAGCGGATGCGGAAGCCCGGGGCGAAGGTGCGGGCGATCATGCGCTCGCCATGCACTTCGAGCACGCGGGACGAGGCGAAGCCGCCCATCAGCGCGCTTCGGACCTTCGCCGGATCGCAGCCCGCTTTGCTGGCAAAAACAAGCGCTTCGGCAACGGCTTCTATGTTGAGCGCGACGATGATCTGGTTGGCTATCTTGCAGGTCTGGCCGGCGCCGTTCTTCTCGCCGATCAGGGTGATATTCTTGCCGAGCTTTTCGAAGATGGGCAGCGCGCGCTCGAATTCGGCAGCCGGCCCGCCGACCATGATGGTGAGACTCGCCGCTTTTGCGCCGACCTCGCCGCCGGAGACGGGTGCGTCGAGGAAGCCGCCTCCCGCTTCCCTGAACTTCGCCGCGAATTGCGCGGTGGCGATCGGGCTGATCGAGCTCATGTCGATGACCAGCTTGCCGGCTGAAATCCCTTCGAGCACGCCACCCGGCCCGAGCAGGACGCGCTCCACGTCGGGCGTATCGGGCAGCATGGTGATGATGATTTCGCAAACCCGCGCCACTTCCGCCGGGGAAGCCAGCACCGACGCTTTCAGATCGGCAGGCAGAGGAGAGCGATTGAGCACCGTGACGATCTCGTGCCCGGCATCGGCAAGATGCCGCGCCATCGGCGCGCCCATGACGCCAAGTCCGATGAAACCGATTTTCATGCGCAACTCCCGTGCTCGCCAGAGCGTCTTGCAGCTCAATGGAGGCGTATGATATAGGACATCATACAAATTTCAATGCCTCTTCCACTGGAGACCGATCGCAAATGCAAGAGCGCGTCAATTCGCTGAAGGCGGCCGTTAAGGCCGGCCGGCCTCATATCGGCATCTGGTGCTCGCTGGCTTCAGCGCTGACCACAGAAGTGGTGGCTGGTTCCGGAGCGGGCTGGCTGCTGATCGACGGCGAGCACAGCCCCAACGATCTGCGCAGCATCATGGCGCAGCTTCAGGTCGCTGCGGCATTTCCGTGCGAGGCGGTGGTGCGCCTGCCGTCCGACGATCCCAACCTGATGAAGCAGGCCCTGGATGTCGGTGCCCGCAGCCTGATGATTCCGAATGTGCGCACACCGGACCAGGCGCGCGCAATCGTCGCGGCGATGACCTATGCTCCGGGCGGCTTCCGCGGCTTCTCGGTCGGCCATCGCGCCAACGCCTTCGGCCGTATCGCCGGGTATCATGCGAAAGCGCGCGAGCAGCAGCTGTTGGCGGTGCAGATCGAGGACGCGGCCGGCGTCGCCAATGCGGCTGAGATCGCAGCGGTGGATGGCGTGGACGTTCTGTTTGTCGGGCCCGGCGATCTTTCCGCGAATATGGGCGCGATGGGCAATCCCGGCGCTGCGCATGTGCAGGAGACGATCGCTTCCGTGCGCAAGGCCACGGCCGCGGCAGGCAAGGCGAGCGGGATTTTGGCTCCCGTGAAGGCCGACGCCGACCGCTATCTCGCCGACGGCTTCACCATGGTTGCCGTCGGTTCCGACCTCGGCCTGCTGGCGCGGGGCTCGGACGCCCTGATTGCGTCCTTCAACCTCTAGACTCGGGAGACGGCCGTGGCGATCCCCCCTTACAAAGCACCCTCGCGCTACGCCTACGACATCGTCATCGTCGGCGGTGCCGTCATCGGCTCGTCGACGGCATATTGGCTGAGCCAAGCGCTGGGCAGCGGCGCCTCGATCCTCGTGGTCGAGCGCGACTCCAGCTACGAATTCTCCTCGACGGCGCTCTCCACCAGCGCCATCCGCCAGCAATATTCCAATCCGATCAATGTGAAGATCAGCCAGTTCGGCATCGAGATCATCCGCGGTTTCCAGGAGCGGATGGCGCCCTTCTACACGAACGAGCCGGCGCCCGATCTCGGCTTCAAGGAGCACGGATATCTCTATTGCTGCTCGCCGGAAGGCGTGGAGGCGGCCAAGGAGCGGGTCGAGCTGCAGCGCAGCCTCGGCGCCCACACCGTCTTCCTCGAGCCGGGTCCGCTGAAGGAACGCTTCCCCTGGCTGAATGTCGACGATCTCGGCGGCGGTTCGTGGGGTGCGCGCGAAGAGGGCTGGTTCGATTCCATGGGCATGTTGAACGGCTTCCGCCGCGCCGCCCGCGCCAGCGGGGTCGAGTACATCGACAATGCCGTGACCGGACTGGATGTCGTCGATGGGCGGGTTGTCTCCGCTCGGCTGGCGACCGGCGAGACAGTCGCTTGCGGAACCCTGGTCAACGCCGCCGGCCCGCGAGCGCAGCAGGTCGCTGCCATGGCCGGCCTTTCCATCCCGGTAGCCCCGTACAAGCGCTACAGCTTCGTCTTCGCCAGCGCCAACCCGATCCCTGGGCGAATGCCCAACGTCATCGACCTTTCCGGCACTTTCGTGCGCCCGGAAGGCGAGCTCTTCCTCACCGGCAACACGCCGCAGGGCGACGGGCCGGCCGATTACGACGATTTCGAAATGCATTTCGAGGAGTTCGACGACTATATCTGGCCGGCGCTGTGGCACCGCATTCCGGCCTTCGACGCGCTCAAGGTCCAGACCAGTTGGACCGGCCACTACGAATACAACATGCTCGACCACAACGGCATCGTCGGCTTTCACCCGGAGGTGAAGAACTTCATGTTCGCCAACGGCTTCTCAGGGCACGGCCTGCAGCAGTCGCCGGCGGTCGGGCGGGCGGTGTCGGAGCTGATCGTTCACGGCGCCTTCCAGACGCTGGACCTGTCACCGTTCTGTTACGAGCGCATCCCGCGCAACGAACCGTTCCTGGAAGAAGCGGTGATCTGAGCTGTTCCGGAGAATTTCACTCGGCGGCCTGAACGTGCCGGGCGTCGATGATCGCCCTTATCTCCGAGCGGCACGACCCGCAGTTGGTTCCGGCGCGCAGCGTCGAGCCGATCGCCTCCAGACTGTCGCAGCCCGCAGCGACCGCCGAAGCGAGCTGGCTGACGCCGACGTGGAAGCATGAGCACACGACCCGCCCGATGGCGGGTATTGGCGCTGGCGAACGCCCGGAAAGAAGCGCATGGCGATCGCCTGCCGACAGCGGCTGGCGCGTGGCCAGCAGCGAGATCAGCCAGTCCTGCGTCGGCAACTGGTCTGGAGCGGCGACGAGCACGGCCTCAGCCATGGCGCCGCCTTCGTCGATCGCAGCGGCGCGATAAGCGAGCCCGCGGCGGTCGGTGTATTCGAGCAGTTGATCCTGCCGTTGAACGCCGAGCAGCTTGCGCGCCAGAAGAATGCCTTGGTCCGGCGGCTCGGTCCCCGTCAGTTCGTAGACCCAGCCGCCTTCGACCGTGTAGCGGCTCCAGTGGACGAAACCCGTCGGCCTGAGATTGCGCCGCGTGATGAGCACGCCGGCCCATCCAGTGTTTTCGCGCACGATTCTGGCTGGGACATGCTTCAGTTCCGGCTGGCCGGAATGCGGGTCGGTAACAGGCGAGGACAGCAGGCCGGCGGCGGCCCTGGCCGCGAACTGGCCGCTCCAATGCATGGGCATGAAGGCATGGCCGCGCCGCTGCGCGTTGGTCACACGTACTCTCGCGCGCACGAAGCCGAAGCGCGTCGACAGATGGGCAAGGTCGCCATCCTTGAGCTGGTGCGCGGCTGCATCCGCCGGATTGAGGTCGACCGCCGGTTCGGGCGCGTTGGCCATCAGGCGCGGCACGGTGCCGGTACGCGTCATGGTGTGCCATTGGTCGCGCAGCCGGCCCGTGTTCAGGGCAAGCGGATAGTCCGCATCGACTGTGAACGCCGTCGCCTCCTGCCGCACCGGCACGAAACGCGCACGGCCGTCCGGTGTCGGGAAATGACCGTTGGCAAACAATCTCGTCTGGTACTCGCGCCGTTCTGGTGTCGGCCAGTGGCGCGGCGCGAAGCCGGCATAGCCCGCATCGCTCATATCCGCCAGGGCGCCCAGATCGAATATGCGCCCCCCATTGTTCTCGAAAGCCGAGAGCGCGGCATGCTCGCGGAAGATTTCGGCCGGCGTCTGGTAGGCAAAAGCATCGCCGAAGCCCATGCGCGCGGCGACCTCGCAGATGATGCGCCAATCGGCTTTCACTTCGCCCGGCGACGGCACGAACGGCCGCTGACGCGAGAGGCGCCGTTCCGAATTTGTGACCGTGCCGTCCTTCTCGCCCCAGGCAGCGGCGGGCAGCAGCACGTCGGCATAGCGCGTGGTGTCGGTGCGGGTCACATCCGAAACCGCGACGAAATCGCATTTGGACAGGGCGGCGCGCACGCGCGACGCGTCCGGCATGCTCACCGCGGGATTAGTGCCCATGATCCACAGCGCCTTGATGCGGCCGTCGGCAACCGCCTGGAACATGTCCACGGCCTTCAGCCCGCCGCGTCGCGCGATTCCGGGCGCCTTCCAGAAGCGGGAGACCCGCTCGACAGCGGCCTGATCCGCGAAGTCCATGTGCGCGGCAAGTTGGTTGGCGAGGCCCCCCACCTCGCGGCCGCCCATGGCGTTCGGCTGGCCCGTGACCGAGAACGGCCCCATGCCTGGCTTGCCAATGCGGCCGGTGGCGAGGTGGCAGTTGAGGATGGCGCTGACCTTGTCGGTTCCATGTGCCGACTGGTTGACGCCCTGGCTGTAGACGGTGACCGTCCGTTCGGTGCCGGCGAAGATCTCATAAAAGGCCTGGACATCCGTGGCCACCAGCCCGCAGCCTTTTGCGACGCGCGCGACCGACGGCGCATCGGCACCGGCCAGCGCGGCAGCGGCTTCGAAGCCCGATGTGCTGGTGCGGATGAAATCCGCGTCGATCTTTCCGCTCTGGACGAGATGCGCCAGAAGGCCGTTGAACAAGAGCACGTCCGTGCCCGGATCAAGCGCCAGGTGCAGGTCGCATTCGTCGGCCGTGGCGGTGCGGCGCGGATCGATGACGACGATCCTGGTTCCGCGTTCGCGCTGCGCCGCGAGCATGCGCTGGTAGAGCACGGGGTGGCACCATGCGGTGTTGGAGCCGGTGAGCACGATCAGATCGGCGTGCTCGAAATCCTCATAGACACCGGGAACGATGTCCTCGCCGAAAGCGCGGCGGTGGCCGGCGACCGACGACGCCATGCACAGCCGCGAATTGGTATCGATATTGCCCGAGCCGATGAAGCCTTTCATCAGCTTGTTGGCGACGTAGTAATCTTCGGTAAGCAACTGGCCGGAGACATAGAAGGCGACCGAGTCCGACCCATGCTCGGCAATCGCGTCCGAGAATTTCGCGGCGACGAGGTCGAGCGCTTCGTCCCAACTCGTCTGCCTGCCTTGGATTTCCGGCTGAAGCAAGCGGCCATCGAGGCCGAGCGTCTCGGCAAGCGCGGCACCCTTAGAGCAAAGGCGGCCGAAATTGGCCGGGTGCTCGGGATCGCCGCGGACGGTTGCCTTGCCACCCGCGGCGATCTCGGCCACCACGCCGCACCCCACCCCACAATAGGGGCAGGTGGTCCTCACCTCGCGTGCTTCTTCCATGGCTCAGGCCGCTTTCGAGGCCAACGGTTCGAGCGCAATGAACAGCCGTTCGCCTTCGATCCTGACCGGGATCGTCCTAACCGAGCCTTCGTCGGCGCCGAGCGCCTTGCCGGTCTCCAGCGAGATCACCCAATTGTGCAGCGGGCAGGTCACCGCCGCGCCATGGACGATGCCCTGGCTGAGCGGCCCGCCCTTGTGCGGGCAATGGTCTTCGATCGCAAAGACCTGGTCATCCGCGGTGCGGAAAACCGCGATCTTGCCTTGCGGGGTGGCCACGCAACGCGCGCCGCGGCGAGGGACGTCGGAAACGGAGCCGATTGCGATCCAGTTCATTGGGGCACTCCCGTATTTGCTTGATAGGCGAGCGTCCAGGATGGCGCGAACTTCTCCATCACTCGGCCGCCTCGGCGAACCCGACCGAGGCCAGCGGCCGGAACTCGTGCTTGTCTTTGCCGGAGACGCGTTCGGACCACGGGTCGACCTGCGCGAATTTTTGCGAAAAGACGAAGCGCTCGAAGTAGGCGCGGCGCTTCTCCACGTCCTCCAGGACCTGCTTTTTGATCTCGGCGGCACCGACGCGCTTGGCCCATTTGTAGATGCGCTCGAGGTAGCGGGCCTGCTCGCGATACATCTGGACAAGCGCCACGATCACCTCCAGCGCTTCGTCCTCGGTCTTCACCAGACCGAGCACTTCGGTGCCCTTGATGTCGAGGCCGGCGGCGCCAGCGAAGTGGATCTCGTAGCCAGAATCGACGCAGACCACGCCGACATCCTTGCAGGTCGCTTCGGCGCAATTGCGCGGGCATCCCGAGACCGCCATCTTCACCTTGGCCGGGGTCCAGGAACCCCACATGAACTTCTCGATGCGGATGCCCAGCCCCGTCGAATCCTGGGTGCCGAAACGGCACCAGTCGGAGCCGACGCAGGTCTTCACCGTGCGCAGGCCCTTGGCATAGGCATGACCCGAGACGAAGCCGGCCTTGCCGAGATCGGCCCACACCGCCGGCAAGTCCTCCTTGCGGATGCCAAGCATGTCGATGCGCTGGCCGCCGGTCACCTTCACCGTCGGGATGCCGAACTTGTCGACCACGTCGGCGATGGCGCGCAATTCACCGGCGCTGGTGACGCCGCCCCACATGCGCGGCACGACCGAATAGGTGCCGTCCTTCTGGATATTGGCGTGCACACGCTCGTTGATGAAGCGCGACTGATAGTCGTCGGCATATTGGTCCGGCCAATCGCAGACCAGATAGTAGTTGAGCGCGGGCCGGCACTTCGCGCAGCCGCAGGAGGTCTTCCATTCGAGCTCCTGCATGATGGCCGGTATCGTTTTTAACCCCTTCGCCTTGATCAGGCGCCGCACGTCGTCATGACCGAGGCTCGTGCAGCCGCACATGGGCTGCACGGCCGCCGGATTGTAGGCCTCGCCCAGCGTGAGTTTCAGGAGTTGTTCGACGAGACCCGTGCACGAGCCGCACGAAGCCGAGGCCTTGGTGTGGGCGCGCACGTCGTCGAGCCCGGTCAGCCTTTTGCCGGTGATCGCGCCGGTGATCTTTCCCTTGCAGACGCCGTTGCAGCCGCAGATTTCCGCATCATCCGCCAGTGCCGCAACGGCCGCCAAAGGGTCCGAGGAAGCGCCTCCCTGGAATGCCTGGCCGAAGATCAGCGTGTCGCGCATCTCCGAGATGTCGGTCGCCTTCTTCTTCAAATCGTTGAACCAGGCGCCGTCGCCGGTCTCGCCGAACAGCACCGTGCCGATGATGCGGTTGTCCTGCAGCACGACCCGCTTGTAGATGCCGGCCGATGCGTCGCGCAGGATGATCTCCTCGCGGTCGTCGCCGTCGGCAAAGTCGCCGAGCGAATAAAGGTCGATGCCGGTGACCTTGAGCTTGGTCGGCGTGTCGGAATGGACGAAGCGCCTGTCCTCGCCGTTCGCCAGCCCGGCTGCCGCGACGCGGGCCATCTCGTAGAGGGGCGCGACCAACCCGTAGACATGGCCGCCGACCTCGGCGCATTCGCCGAGCGCCATGATCGCCGGATCGGATGTCTGCATGCGGTCGTCGACGACGATGCCGCGATTGACTTCCAGCCCTGCGTCCTTGGCCAGCGCGATATTCGGGCGGATGCCGACCGCCATCACGACCAGCGTCGCCGGAATGATCGTGCCGTCCATGAGTTCGACGCCCTCGACTTTGCCATTGCCGACAATGGCCTTGGTGTTGGCCTTGGTCATGACCTTGATGCCGCGCGCCTCGACGGCCTTCTGCAGCAGATAGCCGGCAGCCGGATCGAGCTGGCGCTCCATCAGTGTCGGCATGACGTGCAGGACGGTCACGTCCATGCCGCGCTCTTTAAGCCCGGCCGCCGCTTCAAGGCCGAGCAAGCCGCCGCCGATGACGATCGCCTTGGCGCGCGACTGCGCGGCAAGCAGCATGGCGTTGACGTCGTCGAGATCGCGGTAGCTGAGCACGCCCGGCAAGTCCTTGCCCGGCACCGGGATGATGAACGGCACCGAGCCGGTGGCGATGATCAGCCTGTCGTAGCCTTCGGTCACGCCGTGGTCCGAGGTGACGGTCCTCGCGTCGCGGTCGATGGCGACGATCCTGTGGCCCTTGTAGAGGGTGATGCCGTGCTTGATGTACCAGCCGTCGCCATGGATGACGATTTCCTCGAACTCCTTCTCGCCCGAAAGCACCGGCGACAGCATGATGCGGTCGTAATTCACGCGCGGCTCGGCGTTGAAGATGGTGACGGCGTAGCGGTCGGGTGCAGCTTCCAGCAGGTGCTCGAGCATCCTGCCGGGGGCCATGCCGTTGCCGATGATGACGAGTTTCTCGCTCATGTCCGGTCAGCTCCGATCTATTCGGCGGCGTAGGTGAGGGGCGCGGGCTTTACGGCGGCCGCGCGCTCCATCCGGCGGATGGTGGCGTGCATCCAGAGAAGGCACGAGACCACGATGACGAACAGCAGCATGAAGCAGCTCGACCAGACGCCGGTGAGGTCGTTCAGCGCGCCGAAGGCGATCGGCAGGATGAAGCCGCCGAGGCCGCCGATCATGCCCACCACCCCGCCGACCGCGCCGACGCTCTGCGGGTAGTAGACGGGGATGTGCTTGTAGACGGCGGCCTTGCCGAGGCTCATGAAGAAGCCGAGCACGCAGGCGACGGCGATGAAGGCGAGCGGGCCGATCTCGACATGGAACGGGATCGGCCCGCTGATACCGCGCACGACGTAATCTGCCGAGGGGAGAGACAGAACGAGGGTCGCGACGGCAGATACGGCGAAGGTCCAATAGAGCACGGTACGGGCGCCGATGCGGTCGGAAAGCACGCCGCCATAAGCGCGGAAAATGCTTGCGGGGATCGAATAGGCGGCGCCGATCATGCCGGCGGTGGCGATGCCGAAGCCATAGACGCCGATCAGATAGCGCGGCAGCCAAAGCGACAGCGCCACGAACGCACCGAAGGAGAAGAAGTAGTAGAAGGCGAAGCGCCAGACCTGCAGGTTCTTCAGCGGCGCGAATTCCTGCCAGAAGCTTCTCGCCGGTACTGCCTTACCGGCACGGCGCTCGCGGATAACCGGATCGTCGCTGGTCATGAACCAGAACACGCCGGCCATGACAACCAGCGCCGCGGCCCAGATCAGCGCGACCGACTGCCAGCCCCAGGCAATCAGTACGAGCGGCGCCAGGAACTTGGTGACCGCAGCGCCGACATTGCCAACGCCGAAGATGCCGAGAGCCGTGCCTTGTTTGCGCGCGGGGAAGAAGCGCGAGACATAGGCGACGCCGACCGCGAAGGAGCCGCCGGCAAGCCCGACGCCGAGCGCCGCGACCAGCATCTGCTCATAGGTATGTGCAAAGGCGAGCAGGAAGGTCGCGACCGCCGCCGCGAGCATGGTCATGGTGTAGACCAGCCGGCCGCCGTAGCGGTCGGTCCAGACGCCGAGCACCATGCGCACGAGCGAGCCGGTGAGGATCGGCGTGCCGACCAGCAGTCCGAACTCGGTCTCGTTCAAGCCGAGCTCCTGCTTTATGCGCACGCCGATGATGGAGAAGATCGTCCACACCGCGAAGCAGACGGTGAAGGCGATGGTGGAGATGACGAGCGCCTGCCGGGAGCTACTGTCCTGGCTGGGCGCGGCTTGGAGGTTTGCGGTCATGGTCGGCTCCGTTTGCGGCGTGGGAGGCACCGCGTGTTGTGTTGATCAAAGGCTCGGCATCGGTCAGCGCGCCGAGGCTGGGACCTGCGCGGTGACTTGCGGACCCTTGGCCTCTCTGTCGTGATTGGTGGGAAACAGCAGAAGCGCGGCGGCGAACCCCACCGCCGTCAGGATGCTGCTCGCCAGGAAATCGCGGCGGGTGAAATCCTTTAGGGAAGCGCCAGTTCCGATCCGTTTCGTCATCGTCGTCTCCGTCCGGCGCCGCCTGGGATCGGCGCCTTCGATTGCGTTTCGGTCCAAAACAAAAAAGCTGCCGACCAGGCCTGTCGCGTCCGTACATCCGGGACACGCGTCGACCTGAGCGGCAGCTTTGCCTGTGGCGCCCGCCATTGGACGCCTGTTCTATTGCCCGCGAGGGGCGCGATTATCTTAAAGCACGAAGCGTGCCAGTTTTGCGTGGAAGACGGATTTCCAGGAGAATCAAAGCGGTAGGCGCTTCAGGCGCCGGCCCGGCCGAGCCGAGACACGGTCAAACGTTGATCAACGGAGCGGGCAGGGCGCACAAATTTTGTGCAATGCACAAGAATGGCGCGCAAATGATCAGTCGCAATTCTGGGCCGCGATGTAGGCATCGATCCGATCGGGATCGAAGATCTGGCCGTCGAAGAATCCGTCCGGGCCGAGCACAAGGCTCGCCCCGGCCGAGCCGACCGGCGTCGCGGTCTTCAGCGCGCCTTCCACTTTGGCGTTGGCGCCGGGCAGGGCCACGCCGAGCGGCTTCAGCGCCGAGCGGTAGAGATCGGGCCGGTAGCAGTCGCGGGCGATCGCCAGGTTTTGCGGCGTATGCGGCAATTGTCCCCAGCGCACCATCTGCGTGTAGAACCAGAGCGCATGGCTCTTCCAGGGAAAGTTCGCCGCCTTGTCGAAGGGCAGGAAGAAAGCCTCAACGCTGCGCTCCGGGCCGCCGCCGAGCTGAAGTCGCCCGGTGAGTGCCGGCATCTGGATCGCCTCCGGCTGCCCGAGGAACGCAGGCTTGGCCATCAGCGCGGCCAGCGCGCCGCGGTTCACCGGATCCTGGCACCAGCGCGCGGAGTGATGCAGCGCTCTCAGCAGCGCCGCCAGCGCGTCGGGGTTTTCCTCGGCCCAGCTTCTGCGCGCGCCGATCACCTTTTCCGGGCTGTTGCGCCACAGCAGCGCCTTGACGGTGACGATGCGGCCGGTGCCGGCGGCGACGGCGGCACTGTTCCAGGGCTCTCCGACGCAATAGCCGTCGATGCGGCCGGCGGAGAGCGCATCGGCCATGAAGGGCGGCGGCACGATGACGATCTCGACATCGCGGTCGGGATCGATGCTGCAGGCGGCGAGCCAGTAGCGCAGCTCGTAATTATGCCCGGAATGCGGATGGACGACGGCGAAACGCAAAGGCTCGCGGCCGGCGGCCGCCCGCTCGCGGATGAGAGCGCCAAGCGCCGTCCCGGCGCGCGCCGGATCGAGATCGGGCGCGGCCCCGTGCGCCGACATGCCTTGCCACACCGCATTGGAGACGGTGACGCAGTTGCCGCCAAGCCCGAGCGAGAAGGGCACTATGGTCTCCGAGGCAAGCGGCGTGAGGCCGAGGCTGCAGGCGAGCGGCATCGGCCCCAGCATATGTGCCACGTCGAAATGGCCGATGGCGATGCGGTCTCGGATGTTGGCCCACGAGGTCTCGCGATGCAGCTTGAGCTCGATGCCTTCGCGGGTGGCAAAGCCCATCTCGCCGGCTGCTACAAGGACGGCGCTGTCGAAGAGCGGCATGAAGCCGGCGGTGATCTGGTGCGCGGCAGTCTTGCTCATTCGCCCTCCAGCGGGCCCAGCAATCCCGCCGCCGTCACCAGGCTCTGGGCGATGTCGGCGATCTTGCGGTTCTGGTTCATGGCGGTCTTGCGAAGAAGCGCGTAAGCGGCCTCCTCGCTCAAGCCGCGCGACTTCATCAATATGCCTTTGGCGCGATCGACGACCTTGCGGTTCTCGAGCTCGCTGCGCGCCTCCTCCAGTTCGCGCGCCATGCGCGAGAAGGCGTTGAAGCGGCTGATCGTCATGTCAAGAATCGGCTTGATGCGCTCCTTCTTCAGCCCGTCGACCACATAGGCGGACACGCCGGCTTCGACCGCCGCCTCGATCGAGGCCCGGTCGGAGCGGTCGACGAACATAGCGATCGGCCGTTTCACTGCTCGCGAAAGCTGGAACATGTTCTCCAGCATGTCGCGGTTGGGGTTTTCGAGATCGATGACGATGACATCCGGCTCGATCTCGGCGATGCGCTTGGCAATGCCGGCCACGTCATGAACAACGGTGACATGGCGATGGCCGGCGTCCCGCAATCCGGCCTCAATGATCGAGGCGCGGATGCGGTTCTCGTCGATAACAAGGATGGTCAACGAACCAGCGGACATGCGCCCTATTGTGCAGCCCGGCCGGAATTGTGCAATGCGGTAGCGTGGTCCGCGGCGACTTTCCCACGCCCAAACGCCGCCGGCCAGTCGCCGATATTCGAAGCTTCTAATTTTCGAAGGCAGGTTTTTCGCTGGGCCAAAAAGGTCAAAAACGTATCAGTCGGCGCGGCGTGGCGAGGTGGCGCACATCCTTGGCCGCCGCTATCCTGACCCTAGATGAGCCGGAACAAACGGCCGCGGTTCGAAGGCTGGCACAGCCTGCGGGAGGAATCGATGGGACCCGATCTGGAAGTCATACAGATAAGGCCTGGCGAGTCGTTCGCGGTGAGGTGGCATGGCTATCCCTACCATACGGTGCGCTGGCATTTTCATCCGGAATACGAACTGCACCAGATCGTCGCGACCAAGGGCCGCTATTTCGTCGGCGACTTCATCGGCGAGTTCGAGGTCGGCAACCTCGTTCTCACCGGTCCGAACCTGCCGCACAACTGGATCAGCGAGGTTCCGGAAGGTCAGTCAGTTCCGCTGCGCTGCCGGCTGGTCCAGTTCAGCGAGGAATTCATCGGCGGCGCGATCGCCACTTTTCCCGAGCTTGGCGCGGTCTCGCCACTGCTCGAGCTCGCGCGGCGCGGCGTCCTGTTCAGCGCCAGTGTGAGCAGGGCGGTCATGCCGTTGCTGGCGGAGATCACTCATGCTTACGGCGTTCACCGGATCAGCCTGTTCATGTCGATCATGGAGGCGCTGAGCCGCGAAACTACGCCGCGCGTGCTCGCCAGCGAGAACTATCTGCCGGACCCGTCCGGATACATGTCTGCGGGCATGAACCAGGCGCTCGCCTATATCCGCGAGAACCTGACCCAGCAATTCAACGAAGGCGATCTGGCGGCAATCGCGGGACAGACGCCGAGCGCCTTCTCGCGCTCGTTTCGCAAGCATACCGGCATGTCGCTGCTGCAGTACATCAAGCGGCTGCGCATCAACCTCGCTTGCCAGATCCTGATGAGCGACGAAGAGGCGCAGATCTCGGACATCTGCTTCGAGGTCGGCTTCAACAATCTGTCGAACTTCAATCGCCAGTTCCTGGCCGAGAAGGGCATGCCGCCTTCGCAGTTCAGGAGATTGGTTGCGGATAATTTCGCGGCCGCGCGCGCCGCATAGAAAGGAGTTCGGGAGGAGAAACAAGCCTTAGACAAGAACCAGGACGAAGCGGTGGGTCGCGCAAGCGAACCAGCGATGGACGAGTATTTCCTCGTGTCATGCCAGCGGGAGGAAGCCGTGAGGCTGCTGCACGAGTTCACTGGACTTCCGATGGGGTGCGCGAGCAGCATCCGCGGCTCGATGTCGAAGTCCGTTTAGATCACACAATGGGAATTGGAGAAGACCTTATGTCCAGATACGTGTCCAGATTGACAGCAGCCGCGATGGCCGTCTCGAGCCTCGCTCTTGGGGCGACTTTTGCCAATGCGCAGGATATCGCCGGCTCCACGGTCGCGTTCCTGATGCCCGACCAGGGCTCGACGCGTTACGAAGAGCATGATCATCCGGGCTTCGTCGCTGAAATGAAGAAGCTTTGCGACAGCTGCAAGGTGCTCTATCTCAATGCCGACGCCGACGTCACCAAGCAACAGCAGCAGTTCAACTCCGTCATCACCCAGGGCGCGAAGGTTGTCGTGCTCGACCCGGTCGATTCCGCGGCGGCGGCCTCGCTGGTGCACAATGCGCAGGCTCAGGGCGTCAAGGTGATCGCCTATGACCGTCCGATCCCCACGGCCAAGGCCGATTTCTATGTATCGTTCGACAACAAGGCCATCGGCAAGGCGATCGCCGCCTCGCTGGTCGAGCATCTCAAGGCCAAGGGCGTGTCGAGCGACGGCGATGTCGGCGTGCTGCAGATCAACGGCTCGCCGACCGACGCCGCGGCGGGCCTGATCAAGGACGGCATCCATGAGGGTCTCAAGACCGGCAGCTACAAGACGCTCGCCGAGTTTGACACGCCGAACTGGGCGCCATCGAATGCCCAGCAATGGGCGGCGGGACAGATCTCGCGCTTCGGCAACAAGATCGTCGGCGTGGTCGCCGCCAACGACGGCACGGGCGGCGGCGCCATTGCCGCCTTCAAGGCAGCCGGCGTCGATCCGGTGCCGCCGGTGACGGGCAACGACGCGACGATCGCCGCCTTGCAGCTCATCATTGCCGGCGACCAGTACAACACTATCTCCAAGCCGAGCGAAATCGTCGCCGCGGCGGCGGCAAACGTTGCTGTGCAGCTTCTCAAGGGCGAGACTCCGAAAGCCGAGACAACGCTGTACGATACGCCCTCGCAACTCTTCGTGCCGGCGGTGGTGACGCAGGAGAATTTGAAGGCCGAAATCATCGACAAGAAGATCCAGACCGCAGCCCAGCTCTGCACCGACCGCTACGCCGAAGGCTGCAAGAAGCTCGGCATTCAATAAGGAGCGATGCGGCTGAAGCCGCATCGTCTCCCAAAGCGATGCGGCGCAGCCGCGTCGCCTGCGATATGCTCGGCTGGCCCGTCAGGGCTGAGAGCCGGGTGTGTCCGGCCGCTCCCTCCTGGCGGCCGGACAGATCGACCAAAACGCGGGAAGAGACACGCAATGGCAATACTCGACGCACCGCCCACGACGAGCCGTCCGCCGGTGCTTAGCCTGCGCGGCATCTCGAAGAATTTCGGCGCGGTGTCGGCTCTCACCGACGTCGATCTCGACATCAATGCCGGGGAAATCGTAGCCCTGGTTGGCGACAACGGCGCCGGCAAGTCGACGCTGGTGAAAATCCTGGCCGGCGCGCATATGCCGAGCTCGGGCTCGATCACTTTCGACGGCCAGCCGGTGACGCTTGCCAATCCCGCCGCGGCGCTGAAGCTCGGCATCGCCACCGTCTTCCAGGATCTCGCGCTCTGCGAAAACCTCGACGTCGTGGCCAACATCTTTCTCGGCCGCGAGCTTCATCCGCTTCGCCTCGACGAGGTCTCGATGGAGGTCCGCGCCTGGACACTGCTCAACGAGCTCTCGGCACGGATTCCCAGCGTGCGCGAGCCGGTGGCGTCGCTGTCGGGCGGGCAGCGGCAGACGGTGGCGATCGCCCGCTCGCTGCTGATGGAGCCGCGCGTGATCCTCCTCGACGAGCCCACCGCCGCACTCGGCGTCGCGCAGACCGCTGAAGTGCTGAATCTCATTGAGCGCGTGCGGGATCGCGGGCTGGGCGTCGTCATGATCAGCCACAACATGGAGGACGTGCGCGCCGTGGCCGACCGCATCGTGGTGCTGAGGCTCGGCCGCAACAACGGCATCTTCCTGCCCGGCGCCTCCAATCAGGAGCTGGTCACGGCGATCACCGGCGCCGACGACAATGCGGTCTCGCGGCGCGGCAGGCGCACGGCCGAGAAAGCGCAAGGAGAACAGCCATGACCACGGCGTCCGACCGCAATCCCGGCGCGCTGCTCGATCGCAGCGACGAACGGCTGAAGGATCGCAGCGGCGCCAAGGGCGTCATCAGGGGCTTCCTCGACCGCGTCCGCTCCGGCGATCTCGGCTCGCTGCCCGTGGTTGTCGGGCTGGTTTTGATCTGCACGATCTTCCAGACGCTCAACCCGGTATTCCTGTCGCCGAACAATCTGGTCAATCTTTTGTTCGACTGCTCGACGGTCGGCATCATCTCGCTCGGCATCGTCTGCGTGCTAATGGTGGGCGAGATCGACCTGTCCGTCGGGTCCGTCAGCGGCCTGGCCTCCGCGCTGCTCGGCGTGCTGTGGGTGCAGTGGGGCTGGCCGGTCGCGCTTGCCATGCTGGCGGCGATGGCGGTCGGGTTCGTGACCGGCTGCGTCTACGCGCTGCTGCTCAACAGGCTCGGCATGCCAAGCTTCGTCTCGACGCTTTCGGGCCTGCTCGCCTTCCTGGGATTGCAGCTCTACATCCTCGGCCCGACGGGCTCGATCAACCTGCCTTACGATTCGCCGCTGGTGAATTTCGGCCAGCTTCTGGTGATGCCACACTGGGTGTCGCACACTTTGGCCGTCGTGCCCGGCGTGCTTGCCCTGGCTCTCGGCTATCGCAAGGCGCAACGCCGCCAGGCCGCCGGCCTGTCATCGCGTTCGCTGGGCGGGCTGCTGCTCCAGGCGGTCGCGATCACGGTCGCGCTCGAACTGGTGGCTTACTACCTCAACCTGTCGCGCGGCGTGCCCTGGATGTTCGCGTTGTTCGTCGGCCTGGTCGTGGCGATGAACTATGCGCTGAAGCGCACCCAATGGGGCCGCTCGATGACCGCTGTCGGCGGCAACCGCGAAGCGGCGCGTCGCGCCGGCATCAATGTCCGGCTGATCTACGCCAGCGCCTTCGCGCTCTGCGCCACGCTGGCGGCGACGGGCGGCCTGCTCTCGGCAGCACGCCTGGCAACCGCCAGCCAGCAGGCCGGCACCGGCGACGTCAATCTCAACGCCATCGCGGCGGCCGTCATCGGCGGCACCAGCCTGTTCGGCGGCCGCGGCAGCGCCTATTCGGCGCTGCTTGGCATCATCGTCATCCAATCCATCGCAAGCGGCCTGACGCTGCTCGATCTGTCATCCTCGCTCCGGTACATGATCACCGGCTGCGTGCTGGCGATCGCGGTCATCGTCGATTCTCTCGCCCGCCGCTCGCGTGTCTCACACGGCCGCGCCTGACGGCCTATCGAAGAGGATCGCAATGTCTGAAAGTCTTTCCGGCCAGGTTGCCGCAATCACTGGCGCTGCCTCGGGCATCGGGTTGGAATGCGCCCGCACCATGCTCGCAGCCGGCGCGAAGGTCGTCCTTGTCGACCGGGCCGAGGACCGGCTTCAGAAACTTGTCGCGGAGCTCGGCGACAATGCTTATGCCGTCGTCACCGACCTGCTCGATCCGGCGAGCGTCAACCGCATGATGCCCGAGATCCTCGAAAAGGCGGGCCAGCTCGACATCTTCCATGCCAATGCCGGCGCCTATGTCGGCGGGGAGGTAGCGTCGGGCGATCCCGACCAGTGGGATAGGATGCTCAACCTCAACGTCAACGCCGTGTTCCGCACGGTGCACGCCGTGCTGCCGCATATGATCGAGCGGAAGAGCGGCGATATCATCGTCACCAGTTCGGTGGCCGGCTTCGTTCCCGTGGTCTGGGAGCCGATCTACACCGCCTCGAAATTCGCCGTGCAGGCATTCGTCCATACGGTCCGGCGCCAGGTGCTGAAGCACGGCATTCGCGTCGGTGCAGTCGCTCCCGGTCCGGTGGTGACGGCGCTGCTCAGCGACTGGCCAAAGGCCAAGATGGAAGAAGCGCTCGCCGCCGGCAGCCTGATGGAGGCGAAGGAAGTGGCGGACGCCGTGCTGTTCATGCTGACGCGACCGCGCAACATCACCATTCGCGACCTCGTCATCCTGCCGCAGAGCGTGGACATCTGAGCGGCTTGCCGACCGGCCTTCGCAGAACGGAACCGCCGCCATGATCCTCGACCGCTTCCGACTGGACGACAATGTCGCGCTGGTGACCGGCGGCACGCGCGGCATCGGCCTCGCCATCGCGAAGGCGCTCGGCGAAGCCGGCGCACGCGTCGTCGTTGCGGGCCGGACGATGAAGGATGATGCGCGGCAGGAACTCGCGGGCCTCGCCTTCGACTTTCACGCCGCCGAGATGCTGGACGAGAAAGCGCCGGACAGGCTGGTCGCCGACACGCTCGCCAAGGCCGGCCGCCTCGACATCCTGGTCAATAGCGCCGGCATCGCCATCCATGGCGACAGCGGCGACTATCCGGAGGACATCTGGCGGCAGACGATGGCGATCAATGTCGATGCCGTCTTCCGCTGCTGCAGGGCGGCGCTGGCGCCGATGCGGCGCCAGGGAGGCGGCGCGATCCTCAATGTCGGCTCGATTTCCGGCATCGTCTCCAACATTCCCCAGAACCAGGTTGCCTATAGCAGTTCCAAGGCGGCGGTGCACATGATGACCAAGAGCCTCGCCAGCGAGGTGGCGGCCGATAACATCCGCGTCAACGCCGTCGCGCCCGGCTATATCGAAACGGACCTTTCGCGCGGCGGCATCGAGAATCCGGAATGGTTCCCGATCTGGCGCGGCATGACGCCGATGGGCCGCGTCGGCCAGCCGGAAGAAGTTGCGGCGGCCGCACTTTTCCTGTGCTCTCCCGCCTCAAGCTACGTGACCGGCGAGGTGCTGGTCATCGACGGCGGCTATACCACACGCTGAGATGGCGCTGAGCTTAGGGCGCTGAGACAGGAGAATTGCGATGAAACTCAAGGACAAGGTCGCCGTCGTCACTGGCGGCGCGCAAGGCATCGGCGCAGCCATCGTGCGCGGTTTCGCCGCCGAAGGCGCCCATGTCGTGATCGCCGATATGGCACTAGACAAGGCGGAAGCGCTTGCGCGCGAGCTCGAAGGCAAAGCTACCGCTCTGCAACTCGACGTGCGCGACCTCGCCTCGATCGAGGCGATGGTCGCTTCGGTGACGAGGACGCATGGCGGGATCGACATATTGGTCAACAATGCCGCCGTCTTCGACATGGGGCCGCTTCTCGAGATTTCGGAGAAGAGCTTCGACCTGCAGTTCTCGGTCAATGTGAAAGGGCTGTTGTTCACGCTGCAGGCGGTGGCCAAGCGCATGGTCGCCCAAGGGCGCAAGGGGAAGATCATCAACATGGCCTCGCAGGCGGGACGGCGCGGCGAGGCGCTGGTCGCCGTCTATTGCGCCACCAAGGCCGCCGTAATCAGCATCACGCAATCGGCCGGCCTTGCACTGATCAAGCACGGCATCAACGTCAACGGCATCGCGCCTGGTGTGGTCGACACACCGATGTGGGACCAGGTCGACGCCCTGTTCGCGCGCTACGAGAACCTGCCGATCGGCGAGAAGAAGCGGCAGGTCGGGCTGGCGGTGCCGGCGGGGCGCATGGGCGATCCCGACGATTACCGGGGTGCGGCTGTCTTCCTGGCATCGAGCGAGGCCGACTACGTCGTGGCGCAGACGCTCAATGTGGACGGCGGCAACTGGATGAGTTGATTGGCCGAAGCTCGAGGCCCCGCCTGCGACAATCGGGCAGGAACGATCTGGCGGCTGACGCATTTTGGTTCCCATCAACCATTTGAGGGAACCATGCGCATCGCTCATGTCGCGCCGCTCTATGAATCCGTGCCGCCGAAACTATATGGCGGCACCGAGCGGATCGTGTCCTATCTCACCGAAGCGCTGGTGGAAGTCGGGCACGAAGTGACCCTGTTCGCCAGCGGCGACAGTGAGACCTCGGCGCGGCTGGTGCCCGGTCGCGACCAGGCGATCCGTCTCGATCCGCGGCCGAAAAAGTCCGAGATTGCGGCGCATATGGCGATGCTTTGCCAGGTGCGCGAGCGGGCGGACGAGTTCGACGTCATACACTTCCATCTCAGCCATTTCGTGCATTTTCCATTCTTCGAACATATGGCGGGGCGAACGGTGACGACCCCGCATGGCCGGCTCGACTATGTCGACCTGGCGCCGGCCTACAAGCGCTTCCCGCGCTTTCCGATGATCTCCATCTCGCACAGCCAGAAGCGCGGATTGCCCGACGCCAACTGGCTGGCGACGATCCATCACGGGATTCCGGTCGATGCGTATCAGCCCACGTACAATCCCTCGGCCGAGGAACCCTATTTGGCTTTCCTGGGCCGGCTGTCTCGCGACAAGCGCCCGGATCGAGCGATCGAGATCGCGCGGCGGTCCGGTTTGAAGCTTAAGCTGGCGGCCAAGATCGGCGATGACGATCGCGCCTATTTTCACGACGAGATCGAGGCGCTCATCGACGGCGACCGGGTCGACTATATCGGCGAGATCGCGGAACACGAGAAGGCCGAGTTTCTCGGCAATGCCGCGGGCCTGCTGTTTCCCATCGACTGGCCGGAGCCGTTCGGCCTGGCGCCGATCGAGGCGATGGCTTGCGGCACGCCGGTAATCGCCTGGAACTGCGGCGCCCTGCCGGAGCTCATCGACCAGGGCGTGACCGGCTTTGTCGTGGACTCTGTCGATGATGCGGTCGCTGCGATGCCGGCCCTGCTCGGACTTGACCGACGGCAGGTGAGAGTGGTCTTCGAAAAGCGGTTTTCAGCCACCAGGATGGCGCGCGACTATCTTGCCGCCTATATGCGCCTGATCGGTATCCAGGAGGCGAGAGCCTCCTGATCGGCATTCTCTTGGGGCGGGGCAAGCGAAGAGGTGACGAATGACGCAGCTCGACGAGCGCAAGCTCGATCCCGCCGTAGCCCTTGCCTCGCTCGACGAAACGGCGCCGCGGGAGCCGCACCGGCTGTTCGCGCTCAAACAGGGCGATTGTTTCGCGGTCACCGACGCCTATGGTGACATCAGGGGAGCCGGCGACGGTTTCTTTCGCGACGACACGCGCGTTCTTTCCGAGTTCCGCCTGACGATCGGCGGCAGGCCGATGTCGCTGCTCGGCGCCTCGCTCAGCCAGGACAATGTTCTCTTCACCAGCAACCTCACCAACTTGCCGATACAGAGCGCCGCCGGCCGCGACATTCCGCAAGGCGCGATCCATATCGAGCGCGTCAGGCTGATCTGGCAGGACAGGCTATTCGATCGCATCACGCTTTCCAACTACAGCCGCGAGCATTCGACCATCGCCATCTCCTTGCATTTCGCCGCCGACTTTCGCGACATGTTCGAGGTGCGCGGCTCGACACGGCCGAAACGTGGAACGGTCCATCTGGCGAAGACCGATAAGGCGTCCGTTATGCTCGGCTATGACGGTCTCGACGGCCTGCCGCGCCAGTCGGCAATCTCCTTCTCGCAAGCTCCCGACCAACTGAGCGACAATCGTGCCGACTTCCTCATCGCGGTGACCAAGCGCAGCAGCAAGGTGCTTTATGTCGAAGTGGGACCGGAAGTTGCCGAAACGCCCAATCGCGACCGGTTCCGGGCCGCTGCCGCACGCGCGCGTTTTGCCATGCGCGCCAAGCGCCGGCATGGCGCCACCGTCCACAGCTCCGGTCGCGTCTTCAACGATTGGGTCGAACGCGCCCGCGCGGATGTCGCGTTGCTTACCACCGAGCTTCCTACCGGGCCTTATCCTTATGCCGGCATCCCGTGGTTCTCCACGGCCTTCGGCCGCGACGGCGTGATCTCCGGCTTGCAGATGCTGTGGCTCAATCCGGGTCTCGCGCGCGGCGTGCTGGCGTTCCTTGCCGAACATCAGGCGACGGAGACGTCGCCCTTCATCGATTCCCAGCCAGGCAAAATCATGCATGAGACGCGCAAGGGCGAAATGGCGGCACTGCGCGAGCTTCCCTTCGGCCGCTATTATGGCGGCGTCGACACGACCCCGCTCTACATTCATCTCGCCTGCGCCTATGCCGACCGCACCGGCGACATGGCCTTCATCGACACGCTCTGGCCATCGCTCAAGGCGGCCGCCGAGTGGACGGAAGAGGCAAGCCGGGCAACGGGTTTCGTCACCTACCAACGCGCGGCGGAGTCCGGCCTCGCCAACCAGGGCTGGAAAGACAGCGTCGACTCGGTCTTCCATGCCGATGGCCGCATGCCCAAAGGACCGATCGCGCTGGTCGAGGTGCAAGGCTATGTCTTTGCCGCTTATCGCGGCCTTGCCGCGCTCGCACGCCGCCGCGGCGAGTTTGCCGATGCCGAACATTGGGAGAACCGCGCCGAGGAAATGCGGATCGCCGTCGAGCGTGACTTCTGGATCGAGGATCTAAACTTCTACGCCATCGCGATCGACGGCGAAGGCCAGCCCTGCAAGGTGCGAACGTCAAATGCGGGGCATCTGCTCTATGCCGGGCTGCCGCAGCCGGAGCGTGCCAAGATTGTCGCCGATCAATTGCTGTCGGCTTCCTTCCATTCCGGCTGGGGACTGAGGACGCTTGCGGACGACGCGATCTTCTTCAACCCAATGTCCTACCATAACGGCTCGATCTGGCCGCACGACACGGCGCTCTGCGGTGTCGGCCTCTCGCGCTATGGCGAGCGCGAAAGTGTCGTGCGGCTGATGAGCGGCACGTTCGAGTCGGCCGTGCACTTCAACATGCGGCTGCCGGAATTGTTCTGCGGCTTCACCCGGGCGCCAGGCGAGGCGCCGATCGCCTATCCTGTCGCCTGTCTGCCGCAGGCCTGGTCGGCAGGCTCCACCTTCATGCTGATGCAGGCCTGCCTCGGTCTGGAAATCGACGGTTGGAAAGGCGAGTTGCGCGTCACCCGCCCACGGATGCCTATCGGTATCGACACGCTCACGCTCCGGCATCTGTCCGTCGGCAATAAGACTATCGACCTCACCTTCCAGCGTGTCGGGGACCGCGTCGTTGCCTTCCTCGCCGATCGGCATGAGGGCCTGGTGCCGCTGATTGTGCGGACTTAGACGGGTCGATTGCGCAATTCCGGACGGAAAACCGTTACGAGAGCGGAGTTCCGCAAATGCATCCGGCAGTCGAAAAATGTCGGAACCGACGAGCGCCCTATGCGTTTGCAAACCGGAACCGGCACACCTCTCCGCAGCCGGCAAGAACGAAAACAAAATAGCGAACAGCCGGAGGCAACCTGGCATCAATGGCACAGTATGGCGTCGACCTCTTGTGGGTCCTTATCCTAGCTAGTCTCGGACTCAGCGCTCTCGCGATCTTCGTCTCAATAACCAGGCACCGTCACCAGCATGCAACGGCTGTGAACACGCCCGGTGCGGGCGAGGACGTCGCATCGGAAGCCGCACGCAAGGTGTTGCGCGAATTCGAGAAGAACGGGCAGTCGGTCGACGCCGCCCTCGTCACCTGGTCACCGGAGACGCTGCGCAAGATCCTTGCCGAGGATCTGCCGGACGCACAGGTCATCGTCGTCTCCAACCGCGAGCCCTACATCCACAATGAGGACGAGAACGGCGATGTCGAGCTCGTCGTGCCGGCGAGCGGACTGGTCTCGGCACTGGAGCCGATCACGCGCGCCTGCGCCGGCACCTGGATCGCCTATGGCGGCGGAAGCGCGGATCGTCAGGTCGTCGACCGCCACGACCGGGTACAGGTGCCGCCCGAAAATCCATCTTATGCCCTGCGCCGGGTCTGGCTGACCGATGAGGAATATCAGGGCTATTATCTCGGCTTCGCCAATGAAGGGCTTTGGCCGCTCTGCCATATAGCCTTTACCCGACCGATCTTCCGCGAGTCGGACTGGGCGGCCTACGAGGCCGTCAACCGCAAATTCGCCGAAACGGTGGTTGCCGAGGCGCGCAACGAGAGGCCGATCGTGCTGGTCCAGGATTATCATTTCGCGCTGCTGCCGCGCATGATCCGCGAGCGCCTGCCCGAGGCGATTGTCATCACCTTCTGGCACATCCCGTGGCCGAATTCGGAAGTGTTCAGCATCTGTCCGTGGCGCGAGCGCATTCTGGATGGGCTGCTGGGCAGCTCGATCATCGGCTTCCACACCCAGTTCCATGCCAACAACTTCACCGAGAGCGTCGACCGCTTCATGGAGAGCCGGATCGAACGGGCGGATGCCGCGGTGTCCTATGGCGGCCAGACGACTTTGGTCCACGCCTACCCCATCTCTATCGAATGGCCAGTGCAACTCCTGAAGAGCCTGCCGCCGGTCGAGGAATGCCGCGCGCAAATCCGCGAGCGGTTCGGAATTCCAGCCGACGCCAAGCTGTGCGTCGGTGTCGAGCGCCTCGACTACACCAAGGGCATTCTCGACCGCTTCCATGCGCTGGAGGAACTGTTCATCCGCTACCCTGAAATGATCGGCAAGGCGGTGTTCCTGCAGGTCGCCGCACCGAGCCGGGGCACATTGCCGGCCTACAAGCACCTGCATGAGGAATGCCAGCGGCTCGCCGAGGGACTCAACGAGCGCTACGGCAACGGCAGCTATCGTCCGGTCGTGCTCGTGGCCGAGCATCACTCGCAGAAGGACGTCTACAAGATCTACCGCGCGGCCGACATCTGCCTCGTCACCAGCCTGCATGATGGCATGAACCTCGTGGCCAAGGAGTTCGTTGCCGCGCGAGACGACGAGGAGGGCGTGCTCCTGCTCAGCACGTTTGCCGGCGCCTCGCGCGAACTGCTCGAGGCGCTGATCGTCAATCCTTACGACGCGGCGATGATGAGCGATGCCATGCGGCAGGCGCTGGTCATGGGGCCCGACGAGCAGCGCGAGCGCATGCGCCGCATGCGCGAGATCGTACGCGACAACAATGTCTATCGCTGGGCCGGCAGCATGCTGCTCGACGCGGCGCGATTGAGGAAGCGCGGCGAGCTCGACCGCGTCACCGCCTTGTCTGACCGCTCGGCAAACACCAACGGCGACAATGTCGTCTCTATCTTCGAACGCAAACAGGCGGTCGGATTCCGATGAACATCCAGGCAGATTTGACCCCGCCGCTCCCCGAAGGCCGGTGGGCGCTCTTCCTCGATATCGATGGCACCTTGCTCGAGCACGCCGCCCATCCAGATAGCGTCGCGGTCAGCGCGGAGTTGCGTTCGCTGCTGCAAGCGGTCGAGCACCGGCTGGATGGAGCGCTCGCCTTCATCACCGGCCGCTCCATCGCGGCCGTCGACCGGCTGTTCGACCCTGTGAAGCTGCGGATCGCCGGCCTCTACGGGCTGGAGCACAGGCTGACACCGGGCGGGAAAATCGAGGCCGCCGACGAGCCGGCGGATATGGCCGCACTTGCCGACGAAATCGAGCTGGAGCTGGCAAGCAAGGCCGTCTATGTCGAGCGCAAGGGGCCGGTGCTCGCCATCCACACGCGGGCAGCGCCGCAATTGCTGGCCCGCGCGACGGAACTGGTCGAGACAGCACTTGCCCGGCTGCCGAAAGGCTACCGCGTAATTGCCGGCAATGCCGGTGTCGAACTGATGCCGCTGGAGGCGGCCAAGGGCGCCGCAATCCGGCGCTTCATGCAGCTTGAACCTTTCACCGGACGGCGTCCGGTATTCCTCGGCGACGACACGTCCGACGAAAACGGTTTTGAGACCGTCAATGCCGCGGGCGGGATCTCGATCCGCGTGAGACCGCAGGGCGAGACCGCGGCGCGTTTCGCCATCGCCGATGTCGCCAGCGCGATCGCCTGGCTCGCGGCGAATTTCAATGACGGCTTCGAGCCGGCGGACCGCAGCGATCTGGTTGCCTGATCAATCTCGGGAAAAGTGCGTCACGGTCCTTCGTCTGGGATCGCAAAACGGCCCCACAACGGGGCCGTTTTGTCGGTAGCTGCACTGATTGGTTACTTGCTGCCGCCGTTCTCCTTGACGCTGCTGCAGAACTCCGGATGGCTGTTGGCTGCATTGGCGTTCTTGGCCTCGTCTTCACAAGCCGTCATCATCGCGGTCTGGTCCTCCGGCGACATTGCCTTCCACGCCTTCACGAAGGCGTCCTTGCTGACCATCGTCTTCATGCTGGAGTCGGTGTAGAAGGGCTGCATCTTGGCTGGGTCATCCAGCGCCGACGTGCCGGTTTCGCCAGCGGCGAGAGCCGAGCCGGCGACCATCGAAAGGGTCATTGCGCCAAGGCAGATCATCTTGATGTTCATGACATAACCTCCTGTTTCTCTGGATCGTTCGAGAAACGATCGTGTCATCAACGGAAGGTCCGGATCAAAGTTCCTCTATTCCCGTGAAATGCAGAAAAAAATTCTGAAGAAAAAATGGTCCTGAGAGGGCCGAAACTCTCCGTGGTCCGGCCGTTAAGTTTGGTTGCATTACACTGAGGGCGGCAATCAGTAGCAGGAACGCTAATGTTCCAGGCGACGAGGCGCGATCAGTTCCTGTCGACCGGCTTGGAGCGCATCCGCGAAACGGTCTCTCGCTCGGCGCGCTTGGAGCGCATCGGCGGCAGACCGCGATCGACGAGCTCCATGTCCTCCAGCACCATGTCGCCCATGCGCTTGAAGGCAACGTCGAGCGCGCCGGCGCGGTGGGCTGAGCGCAGAAAGCCGGAAAGCGAGCGCACCGGATGGTCCTTCGCCAGCGGCTCCTCGGGAAACACGTCGCTGGCCGCAACGACATGGCCGCTTTTGACCGCTTCCATCAGCGCCGGGAAATCGACGACGCCGGCGCGGCTGAGCAGGATGAAAGCGGCGCCCTGGCGCATCTTGGCGAAAGCGTCGGCGCCGAGAAAACCCTGGTTCTCGCTGGTCACCGAGGCGACGACGAAAACGAAATCGCTTTCCGACAGCACCCTTTCGAGCGAGGCCGGCTCGACGCCATGCTCCACCAGCACGGAAGGTGGTAGCCAGGGATCGAAGACCCTAGTGCGCGTTCGGAAGCCGGTCAGCAGCCGATTGAGAGCGCGGCCAAGATCGCCGAAGCCGATGATGCCGACATCCGAACCCGAGAGGAGTCGCGCCGTCTGGTTGCCGTCACCGCCCCATAGTTCCTTGCCTTGCCGGAAGGCGAGGTCGGCATCGACGATGCCGCGCGCCAGGTTTAGCGCCATGGCAAGGCCGAGTTCCGCCACCGGCTCCGCGAACACCAGGCCGGTGGTGACGACGTGAATGCCGCGGGCAAACAGCGTCTCATAGGGCATGTTGTTGATGAGATTGGTCTCGACGTTGAAGATGCAGCGCAGCGCTTTCAACCTCTCCAGCGTCTGAGGGGTGATCGGCGGCTGGCCGACGATGTAGCGGGCTTCGGCCAGCACATCTGTCGGCAACTCCGAGACGCCTTCCGGCGTTGTCTCGACGATGCGATATCTTTTGCGGAAGCGCGCCAGCTGCGGCGGCGTGAAGATCAGGTCGAGCGTGCGCGGGTCGGGTGCGCTGATCACCAGCGGCGAGGCTTTGTTGGACATGATTTTCCTCCCGGCGCGATTGGATCGCACCAATCATATCAGCGTTTTTACTCCCGATGAAACGATTTACAACAGCGAAAAATCGATTTATCGATTATGTTAACGAGAGGGCGACCACTCGCCTCCGGGAGAAGATTAATGGCGCAACAGCAGGCCCAGCAGCGGCGCGCGTCGATCCACGATGTGGCAAGCCAGGCGGGCGTGTCGGCGGCCACCGTTTCCAAGGTTCTTTCCGGCGTCACCACGGTAAAACCGGAAAACGCGCAGCGCGTCCTCGATGCCGTCGAGCTTCTGGGCTACCGCGTCGATCCGCTCGCCTCGGATATGCGCAGGGCCAAGCGTCGCATCATCGGCGCCATCATGCCGGAGTTCGAAAGCGAGTTCTTCGGCCAGATGGTGAGCGAGCTCGAAGGCCTCGCCGAGCAACGCGGCTATACGCTGGTCGCCGCCTCCAGCCGGGAATCGGAGCAACGTGAGAAGGAGATCCTCGCCCGCATGCATGACTGGCGCGTTGCCGGCGTCGTACTGGCGCCGGTGCGAAACGAGCACGGACCGGCGGCTGGTTTCATGAAAGCGAACGGCATGACAGGGGTGCTGATTGACCGCGTGCTTGCCGATGACGCCTTCGACACGGTTTCGGCCGACAGCGCTGCGGCAAGCGCCGAAGTGGCGCGCGCGCTGGTCAGCCAGGGCCATCGTCATGTTCTTGTGGTCGGTCTCGGCCAGCAGGCGGCGACCGTGCGCGCCCGGCTCGAAGGGTTTCGCAAGATGGCCCTTGAGCTTGCGCCCGACATCCGGATCGACGTCGTACTCTGCGAAAGCGATGTCGGGCCTTTGCGGACGCTGCTTCGCGATTATTTCAGCCAGCGGGAAGACGGCGGCGACAGGCCTACGGCGGTCTATTCGCTCTTCCTGAAGGGCACGCTGGTGGCGCTTTCGGAGTTTCGGCGGCGCGGCTGGCACTGCCCAAACGACATCTCGCTGGTCGGCTTCGACGACGCCGAATGGATGCAGGTGACGTGGCCGGCGATCGCCGCGGTGGTGCAGCCGGTGCGCGAGATCGCCGCCAACGCAATGGAGGTTTTGTTTCGCAGGATCGAAGGCGAGCGCGGCCCGCCGAGGGCGCGGCTCGAACCTTGCAAGGTGTTCATGCGGGAATCCGTTGGCTCGCCAGGCAGCGTCCCGCATTCCGGGGGAGGAGACCGACAATAACCCCCATTGTCGAAAACGGAAGAAGAGTGCCGGCCCTGGCCGAGGCATCCGGCGCAAAACAAACGGAGGACGGAATGACATCGCTTTCCACAAAGATAAATCGATTTACTCTCGCATTGGGCGTGGCGCTTACCTTTGCCGCGGTCGGCACTGCTAAGGCCGAGGACGGCGAATATGGCGTGCTGATGAAGACCTTGGCCAATCCGTTCTGGGGCGCGATGGCGCAGGGCGTCGCCGACGGCGCCAAGGAAGCCGGCGTGAAATACTTCCAGCAGGCGGCCGAAAGCGACCAGGCGGCCGAGCCGCAGCTCAACCTCTGCAACACGATGCTCGAGCGCAAGCCGGTGGCGATGATCACCGCCGCCATCAACTCGACCAACCTCTTGCCCTGCCTGAAATCGGCGCAGGATGCCGGCATCAAGATCGTCGATCTCGACAACAATCTCGACCAGGCGGTTCTCGACAAGGAAGGCGTCAAGGTCACCTTCCATATCGGTTCCGACAACGTCGCCGCGGGTGCGCAAGGGGCCGAATATCTCGTCTCCAAGCTTGGCAAGGACGCCAAGGGTCCGGTGCTGGTGATCGAGGGTCTCTCCGGCAACATCACCGGCGAGAAGCGCGCCAAGGGCTTTGCCGACAAGCTCAAGGAACTGGCGCCGGGGCTCGAGGTCGTCGCCTCGCTGCCGGGCGACTGGGATCGTGGCAAGGCGGCCTCGATCGCCACCGACACACTGACGGCGCATCCCGATCTGGTTGCCATCTTCTGCGCCAACGACGGCATGGCGTTGGGCGCCGTGGAATCGGTCTACGCCGCCGGCAAGGGCGAGCAGGTGACGATCATCGGCGTGGACGGCAACATCGACGCGGTGAAATCGATCAAGGAAGGCCGTCTGAACGCTTCCGTCGCCCAGCTTCCCTATCTCGTCGGCAAGCAGGCGGTCGAGAACGTCAAGAAGGCGCTGGCTGGCGAGAAGGTCGAGGAAAGCATCGCGGTGCCCACCCTGGTGCTGACCAAGGACGTGCTCGACGCCGGCAAGGAGCCGATGCTGCAATATGTGAAGTAAGAGAAGGGAGTAGGGGAGTAGGTCCGTAGGGGAGTAGGAGTAGGAAGGTTTGCACTTCCAAGACCCGGCTCTCTCCCGCTCACTTCCCTATTCCCCTAGTTCCCTTACCCAGAAGGGTGAAAACCATGGCTTCCGAAACGGCGCAGCCCGGGTTTTGGGCTCGGGTGCAGCGCGCATCCGTCGAGAGGCTCCACATCAGGCTGGAGTCGCTGCTGGTGCTTGTGCTGCTGAGCGCGGCGATGGCGATTCTGTCGCCTTTCTTCCTGTCGCTCAGCAATTTCCTCAACATCCTGCTCGCGACGTCGACGATCGGCGTGCTGGCGATCGCCGCGACCTTCGTCATCGGTTCAGGTGGGCTCGATCTGTCGCTGGGATCGGTCATGGGCCTTGCCGGCGTGGCGGGGGCCTTCGTCGCCGTCAACCTCGGCTGGCCGTCGGTGTTCGCGGTGATCGCCTGCATTCTGGCCGGAAGTATCGCCGGCTACATCAACGGCCAACTGGTCACCCGCGCCTTCGTGCCGGCCTTCATCGTAACGCTCGGCATGCTGGGCCTTGCGCGCGGGCTGGCGCTCGTCATCTCACAGGGCAGGGCGATCTACGGCCTGCCGCCGGAGATCGTCTATATCGGACAAGGGAGGCCGCTCGGCATTCCGATGCCCGTCATCATCTTCGTGCTGACGGCGATCGTCGCGCATACGGTGCTTGCCTATACCCGCTTCGGTCGCCACACGTTGGCGCTCGGCGACAGCGAAGGCGCGGCGCGCGCCGCCGGCATCCGCGTCGAGCAGCATCGCCGCATCATCTACACGCTCTCCGGCGCGCTTGCCGGGCTTGCAGGTCTCTTGTTCACCGCCCGCGTCAATGCGGGCGACCCGACCGCAGGCATCAACTATGAGCTCACCGCGATCACCGCGGCGATCATCGGCGGCACCAATCTGTTCGGCGGCCGTGCCTCGATCCTCGGCACCATGATCGGCGCGCTGATCATGGGCGTGCTGCAGAACGGGCTGACGCTGCTTGCCGTGCAATCCTATTACCAGCAGATGGCGATCGGCGCGGTTCTCATCCTCGCGGTCTTCATCGACCAGTATCAGGTGCGGAAGGAGTCGCGCGTATGACCCTGCTTTCGCTCCACAAGATCCGCAAAAGCTTCGGGGCGGTCGACGTGCTGCATGGCGTCGACCTGTCGGTCGCAGCCGGCGAGGTGGTCGGGCTGGTCGGCGACAACGGCGCCGGCAAGTCGACGCTGATGAAGACCATCACCGGCATCTACCGCGCCGACACCGGCTCGATCGAGTTCGACGGCAAGGACATCCTCGCCCTCGACCCCGGCCAGCGGCGACGGCTCGGCATCGAGATGATCTACCAGGATCTGTCCTTGGCCAAGCAGCAGGACGTGGCCTCCAACATCTTCCTTGGCCGCGAGCCGACGAAAAGGCTGCTCGGCCTCTTCCCCGGCTTTGTCGACAAGACCGAGATGGATCGGCAGGCGGCGCGGATGATCGAGCGGCTCGGGGCGCACCTGCCGTCGATCAGTCGTTCCGTCGGCTCCTTCTCCGGCGGCCAGCAGCAGACGGTGGCCATCGCGCGGGCGCTCACCTTCAACCCGAAGCTCGTCATCATGGACGAGCCGACGGCGGCGCTCGCCGTGCGCGAGGTGCAGAGCGTGCTCGATCTCATCCGGCGGCTGAAGTCTGAAGGCATCGCCGTCATTTTGATTTCGCACCGGCTGAACGACGTGCTGTCGGTCACCGATCGCATCGTCGTGCTGCGCCACGGCAGGGCGGATGCCGATCTCGTCACCGCCAAAACCAACATGAACGAAGTCGTCAGCCGCATCGTCGGCGGCGGCGATACGGCCGCCGCGGCGGCGCACGAGCAACGAGGCTGATATGAATGTTTTCGGACTGCACACTTTCGCCATCGCCCCGGTCTGGGATCTGGCCCGCATCGAGCCGCAGATGGACCGGCTGAAGGAGCTCGGTATTGGCCTCATGGAAATCCCGCTGCTCAGACCCGAGGAGATCGACACCAAGCGCACGCGCGGTTTTGCAAACCATTATGGCGTGCAGCTCATTCCCTCGCTCGGCTTGCCGCGCGCGCTCGACGTGGTGGAGCGGCCGGAAGAGGCGCTCGACTTCCTGCAGCCGGCCTTCAACGTCTGCAACGAGGTGGGCGCCGAGGCGCTCGGCGGCGTCACCTATGGAACGATCGGCAAGACCACCGGCCGGGCGCCGACGCAGCGGGAGATCGACGGCATGTGCCGCTTCCTCGAACGGGCGGCAAAGTCGGCGAAGGCCCGCAGCCTGAAGCTCGGCATCGAACCCTGCAACCGCTACGAGACGCATCTGATCAACCGCGGCGTCGACGCGGCGCGCATCATCGAGCGCATCGGCGCCGACAACATCTTCATCCATCTCGACACCTACCACATGCATATCGAGGAAGAGAGCTTCGCGGCCGGCTTCGAGGCGGCGGCGCCCTTCCTCGGCTATGTGCATGTGTCGGAGGCCAATCGCGGCGTGCCGGGGCGCGGCATGCTGAACTGGGCAGCCTGCATGAAGGCGATCGCCGATATCGGCTATGCGGGCCCGATCACGCTCGAAAGCATGAACCATGTCGACGTCGACATCGCCGGGGGGCTCGCGGTATGGCGTCCGGTGGCGGAAGACCCGCGCGACGTCATCGAGGTGGGGCTGCCCTTCCTGCGCGAGGAAGCGAAGAAGGCGGGGCTGACACTCGGGTAACGAAGCTAGTTGCCCCGGCGCGTCAGCCAGCGGCGACGCGCCTCCAGCTGTTCGGCGAGTTCGGCCTCGTCCCAGTAGCCGATGAGCACGCCGGAGCCGATGATCGGGTCGAAATGCCCGACCTTGTCGTCGATCTGTGTCAGCCACTCGTCGGGGACGGTAATGCGGTTGTTGGGCAGCGCCAGCCAGCGCATTAGCATTTTGCGCAGCCGCTCGATATCGCCGGCGGCCGATGGCTCGCGGCCGAGGTCGCGCAATTCGCCCGGGTCGTTGTGGAGATCGAAGAACATCGGCTCGACACCTTCGCCATGGACGAGTTTGAAGCGGCCGTCGGTGATCATGTAGAGCTTGCAGCCCGAAACCGGCATGACGAGCTTCAGCCGCGCCGCATCGCCGCTGTAGTCATATTCGCTGACGGCATAGTTGCGCAGGCTCTTCCGCTCACCCGAAGTCAGCGACAGCAGCGAGCGGCCTTCGAGGACATGCGGCTTGGGCCTGCCGCCGAAATAATCGAGAAAGGTGGGCGCGAGATCGATCATCTCGACCAGCGCGTCCGACGTGGTTCCTCTTGTGACGTCGGCTTCCGGACGAGGATCGTAGACGATCATCGGCACCTTCACCGCGACGTCGTGGAACAGGTATTTCTCGCCGAGCCAATGGTCGCCGAGATAGTCGCCGTGGTCAGAAGTGAAGACGACAAGCGTGTTCTTGAATAGGCCGCGCTTCTCCATGAAGTCGAACAAATGGCCGAGCTGATCGTCGATCTGCTTGATCAGGCCCATGTAGCAGGGAACGACCGTTTCGCGGACCTCATCGCGCGAGAAGTTCTTCGAGTACCGCTCCTGCTGGAAGGCCTCGAAGATCGGGTTTGGCGAGACGCGCTCGGCTTCGCTGCGAACGGGCGGCTGGATGTCCGCCTTGCCGTACATGGCGTGGTAGGGCGCGGGCACGATATAGGGCCAGTGCGGCTTGATGTAGGAAAGATGCGCGCACCAGACTTCGCCCTTGGCCTCGGCGTCCTCAATGAAGCGCATGGCACGGCGCGTCATGTAAGGCGTCTCGGAATGCTCCTCCGGAATGCGCGCCGCCTTGTCGGCATGGACGAGCAGCCAGCCGTTGAAATTCTCGCCATTCTCGCCTTCGCCGGAATTCGCCCAATGCTCCCAAGGATTTTCGGCCTCGAAGCCGTGCTGGCGCAGATAGGAGTCGTAGGCCGGATCGGGGTCGTAGCTGGTCGAGGGGTGCAGGCCGTCATCGCGCTCGAACGGCTCGAAGCCGCATTCCGCGACACGCACGCCGATGACGGAATCCTTGGCGATGCCGAGGCGCTCCATCCCTTCCTCGTCGGCCTTCATATGTGTCTTGCCGATGAGCGCACAACGCACGCCGACCTCGCGCAGATGGTCGCCCAGCGTCGGCTCGTCGACCCTGAGCGGCACGCCATTATGCGTCGAGCCGTGCGAGCGGACGTAGCGGCCGGTATAGGCGCTCATGCGCGAGGGGCCGCAGACCGTCGATTGCACATAGGCATTGGTGAAACGCACGCCGCGGCTGGCGAGCCGGTCGATGTTCGGCGTCTTCAGGCTCTTGTGCCCGGCGCAGCTCAGATAATCGAACCGCAGCTGGTCGCACATGATGAAAAGGACGTTGCGTTTCGAGGTCATTGCTGCCCGTCGGAATGGTTCTCGAACCCGGTAATGCCAGAACAATCAGCGCATGCCAACCAGGGCAGCCAGCCTGTACCGCTCACCAGACAACTTTACAAAATCATTTTTTCATGTGAAGTCTCAGGCATCCCAAGGATTCCAAATGACATCCCACCGTTTTGCCACCCGTCTCAATTCCTTCGCCTCGCGGCCTGAGGCGGAGTGGGCCGGGCTTACCGGGAAGCCCTCGGTGCTGCAGATGGCGGCGCGGGCGGCTAAGGTCGAGGGGCTCACCGATCTCGACCTCAACTTTCCCGACCATATCGGTGAAAACCCCCGGGAAATCGCACGGAGGCTTGGTGATCTCGGGCTTTCCATCAATGGCTTCGCGATGCGCTACTATTCCAATCCCGCCTTCAAGCTCGGCGCGTTCACCAATCCCGATCCGGCAGTGCGGCGTGAAGCCATCGACCTCACCAAGGCTGGCATCAATGCGACGCGAGAGGCGGGCGCCGGTCTCATGACATTGTGGCTGGGGCAGGATGGTTTCGACTACGCTTTCCAGGCCGACTACGCGACACTTTGGCAACACGAAATCGACGGTATTCGTGAAGTTGCGGCGCATGACCCCGATTGCGCCATCAGTCTCGAATATAAGCCGAACGAGCCGCGCTCCTATTCGCTGATGCCGGATGCCGCGACCACGTTGCTGGCGATCCGCGAGGCCGGCCTGCCCAATCTGGGCGTCACCCTCGACTTAGCGCATGTTCTTTATGCCGACGAGCAACCGGCCTTTGCCGCCGCTCTTGTCGCCCGTCACAGCAGGTTGCTCGGCGTTCATCTCAACGATGGCTACGCCAAGCGCGACGACGGCCTGATGGTCGGCGCCGTGCACACGCTGCAGACCATCGAGCTGCTGCGCCAGATACGCAGGGACGGCTACGCCGGTGCCATCTATTTCGACACCTTTCCGGACATGACCGGTCTCGACCCGGTGCGCGAATGCGAGGTCAACATCGCCACCGTCAAGCGCATGTTGCGGGTCGTCGAGCGGCTGGAGCGGGACAATCGGTTGGCGGCTGCCCTCGACGGGCAGGACGCGGTTACCTCGCAGGCTATCGTCCAGGAAATCCTGCTCGGAGCTGCAGGATGACGTCCGCGGATCTCCGGGCCGTGGGGCCGCGCATCCGCATGATGATGCCGCATCTCACACCGCTGGAGGCAAAGGTGGTGGAAACCGTGTTCGGCCGCCGCGGATTCGACGAGACGATCCCTTTGAAGGAGATCGCTGACGAGGCCGGCGTCTCCGAGGCGATGGTGGTGAAGATTGCCAAGAAGCTGGGCTTCTCCGGCTATCGCGACTTCCGGACGGCAGTCTGCGAATACAGCCGCTCGCCGACCGCCGAGATGCACCGGGAACTCTCCGTCGACGACAGTTCGGCCGAGATCGTGCAAAAGGTCTTCCGCACTTCGATACAGGCGCTGGAGGAAACGCTGGCGATCCTTGACATCGGCGATTTCGACCGGGCCGCCGACCTCATCCATCGATCCAGAAATCGCGACTTCTATGGCGTCGGCGGCTCGGCTCAGATCGCCCGGGACGTCTCGCACAAGTTCCTGCGGATCGGCGTCCGCGCGGCGGTTTACGACGATTCCCACATGATGCTCATGTCGGCGTCGCTCCTCGGCGCCGAAGACATTGCCGTCGGCTTTTCCCATTCCGGCAACAGCAGCGCGGTGATTGATGCCGTTCAGCTCGCCAAGAAGAACGGCGCCCGCACGCTTGCCATAACCAACTACGCCAACTCGCCGCTGGCAGCCGAGGCGGATGTCGTGCTCTGCTCGACCGCGCGGGGGTCGCCGCTGATGGGCGAGAATGCGGCCGCCCGTATCGCCCAGCTCAACATCCTGGATGCGCTGTTCGTCGCGGTGGCGCAGCGCGACTACCAGGCGGCGGAGCACAATCTCGGCCGCACCATGTCGGCAGTGACGTCGAAACGGCGAGACAAGTACAGATGAAAGATCGTCGCGGATGAGCGTTGCTTCAGCGGGGCTGGTGGCCGTGTTCGGCAGCCTGCATTACGACATCCTGGTCGACGCACCGGATCGTCCGCGCAAGGGCGAGACGGTGACCGGTTTCGGCTGGCAGCCGAAATGCGGCGGCAAGGGCGGCAATCAGGCTCTGTCGGCGGCGCGCGCGGGGGCGAGGTCGGCGATGATCGGCGCCGTCGGCGACGACGATTTCGGCCGTGCGCTGCTCGCCAATCTCAGCCGCAGCAATGTCGATCACCGCTTCGTGCGAGTAGAACCGGGGATCCGATCAGGCATGAGCGTGGCCATCTTCGACGACGATGGCGACTACGGCGCGGTGATCGTTTCCGGCAGCAATCTGACACTCGGCGAAAAGAATGTCGCGGCGGCCGCCGGTCTGCTCGCGCAGACTTCGGTGCTGTTGCTGCAGAACGAAGTTCCGGAAATCGCCAACATCGCTGCCGCGCGCGCGGCGAAGGCTCACGGCTGCTGCGTCGTGCTCAACGCGGCGCCGGCCCGGCCGCTGCCCGCCGAACTCACCGGGCTCGTCGACATCGTGATCACCAACGCCATAGAGGCGGAGTTCCTGGCCGGCATTCCGGTCGTCGACACGCTTGAAGGCGCAGCTGAGGCAGCGCGGCAATTGGCAATCGTTTATCCGGCTGCAATCGTCACCGCCGGCGGCGATGGCGTCGCCTATCACGATCCCGATGGCCGCGCCTTTGCGCTCGCTGCCATTCCGGTGAAGGTGGTCAGCACCCATGGCGCAGGTGACGAATTCGTCGGTGCCTTTGCGGCTGCGCTTGCTCGCGGCGAGCCCACCGAGGCCGCCATCGCCGCCGCGAATGCCGCCGCCGCCCTGCTGGTCTCGACCCCAGAGGCGGATCGCCAGACGCCCCCTCAAAAGATCCAAGATGGCGTGCACCGTCCAGAGTAGCCTCGGTTTACCGATCTAGACAACTGGTGCAATGTTGGTTTGGAGGATCGAGATCGTGCCATTCGTCAGTATCGGCGGCATTACGTTGCACCATCGCCTTATCGCCGGGACGGCTGCTGCGCGCCCGATCATCTTCATCAATTCGCTCGGCACCGACTTCCGGATCTGGGACGATGTCGTCGCACGGCTTGCCGGTGAGATGCCGATGCTCGTCTATGACAAGCGCGGCCACGGGCTTTCCGACATCGGCAGCGGCGTGCGCTCGATCGACGACCATGTCGACGATCTGAGCGCGCTCATCGATTGCTTCGGCTTCCAGAAGGTCGTGCTTTTTGGCCTGTCGGTCGGCGGCATGGTCGCGCAGGGGTTCTATGCACGGCGGCCCGAACTCGTCGAAGCGCTGATCCTCAGCGACACCGCGCACAAAATAGGTACCGCCGAGAGCTGGAACAGCCGCATCGCGACGGTCGAGCGTGACGGCATCGAGGCGATTGCCGATGGCATCATGAAGGTGTGGTTCACGCCGGATTTTCATGCCAACCGCGCCGCCGAGCTTGCCGGTTGCCGCAACATGCTGACCAGGCAGGCGCTGCCGGGTTACATCGGCACGTGTATGGCGGTTCGCGATGCGGATTTCACCGACAGCGCGCGCCGCATCGCGGTGCCGACGCTCTGCATCGTCGGCGACCAGGACGGCTCGACGCCGCCCGATCTCGTGCGCTCGCTTGCCGACCTGATCCCCGGCGCGCGCTTCGAGGTGATCCGCGGCGCCGGGCACATTCCCTGCATCGAGCAGCCCGACGCGCTCGTCGCCCTGATCCGCGCCTTCGTCGCGTCGTTGCCTGAGGGAAAGCATCTCCATGGGCGATGACGCAAACAATACCAACGGATCCCGGACCGGGCTCGAGGGCGACGCATCGCATCGATTGCGAGGCGGTGCGCTTCTCCTGGTGGATGACGACGATCCTTCACCGCTTCCCCGAGGCGGGTGAGTTCGGTCAGCGCATCCAGGAAGCCGAGCTCAATTATCTCGTACACTCCAGCGCCGCCTCGACCGCGCTGGCGGAGAACTATGTCGGCCTGCCTTACTGAGCGGGCCGAGCCGTCAGACCCGTTCCAGTGCAATCGCAATGCCCTGGCCAACGCCGATGCACATGGTGGCCAAAGCGCAGCGTCCGCCGCGCTCGCGCAGCTCCAGCGCCGCCGTGCCGGTGATGCGCGCGCCCGACATGCCAAGCGGATGACCGAGCGCGATGGCGCCGCCGTTGGGGTTCACATGCTTCGCCTGCTCGGAAATTCCGAGTTCGCGCAGCACGGCAATGCCTTGCGAGGCGAAGGCTTCGTTCAACTCGACGACGTCGAATTGGTCAGGCCTCAAGCCGAGACGGGCGCAGAGCTTTTTGGTTGCCGGCGCGGGACCGATACCCATGATGCGCGGCGCGACGCCGGCAACAGCACCGCCGAGAATGCGGGCGATCGGCGTCAGGCCATGTTTCCTGGCAGCCGCTTCGGAGGCGATGATCAGCGCAGCAGCACCATCATTGACGCCGGAGGCATTGCCGGCGGTCACCGTGCCGCCCTGGCGGAACGGCGTCGGCAGCTTGGCCAGCGCCTCGATGGTCGTGCCGGCGCGGGGATGCTCGTCCTTCGAGACGACGATTGGCTCGCCCTTTTTTTGCGGGATCGCCGCCGGCGTGATCTCCTTCGCCAGCCGGCCATTGGCCTGCGCCGCAACAGCCTTGTCCTGGCTGCGCACGGCAAAGGCGTCCTGGTCGGCTCTGCTGACCGAAAACTCCTCGGCGACGTTCTCGCCGGTCTCCGGCATGGAATCGACGCCGTACTGCTTCTTCATCAGCGGGTTGACGAAGCGCCAGCCGATGGTGGTGTCGTAGATCTCGGCATTGCGCGAGAAGGCGGTGTCGGCCTTCGGCATGACGAAGGGCGCGCGGCTCATCGATTCCACCCCGCCGGCAATCATCAGCTCGGCCTCGCCGGCCCTGATGGCCCGGGCGGCGATGGTGACGGCATCCATGCCCGAGCCACAGAGCCGATTGATCGTGGAGCCCGGAATGTCCTGGGGAAGGCAGGCCAGCAGCAACGCCATCCGCGCCACGTTGCGGTTGTCCTCGCCGGCCTGGTTGGCGCAGCCAAAGACGACGTCGTCGACCGCGGCCCAGTCGACGCCCAGGTTGCGCTCGACCAACGCTTTCAGCGGAATGGCGGCGAGATCGTCGGCTCGCACCGAGGACAGCGCGCCGCCGAAACGGCCGATCGGCGTGCGGATATAGTCGCAGATGAAGGCATCAGTCATTATGCAGCTTTCCCTTTGGCGGTACCTGCATGCGCGGCCTTGGTGCGGGCCTGCAGGTCGCGCAATGTCTTCAGCTCGAGCTCCGATGGCGACGGCGTCTCGTCAAGGGCCTCAGCGAACTTGACCGTCCAGCCACAAGTCTCCTGCACCTGCACGCGCGTGACGCCGGGATGCAGCGAGACCACGGTGAACTCCTTGGTCACCGGGTTGGGCTTCCAGATGGCGAGGTCGGTGATCAAAAGCGTCGGGCCGGCCGTGTCGATGCCGAGGCGCTTGCGGTGGTCGCCGCCCTCGCCATGGCCGAAGGAGGTGAAGAAGTCGATCTTCTCGACCATGCCGCGCTTCGACTGCGCCATGGTGATGTAGACCTCTCTCGACGAGGTGGCGATCTCCGGCGCGCCGCCGCCGCCGGGCAGGCGGGTCTTGGGATGCGCATAGTTGCCGATGACGGTGGTGTTGATGTTGCCGAACTTGTCGAGCTGGGCGGCACCGAGGAAGCCGATCGAGATGCGGCCGCCCTGCAGCCAATAGCGGAACATCTCCGGCACAGCGACCGTGGTGACCGCCGTCTCGCACAATTCGCCGTCGCCGATCGACAGCGGCAAAACGTCGGGCGCTGTGCCGATGGTGCCGCTTTCATAGATCAGCGTGATGTCCGGCGCGTGCGTCAGCCGCGCGACGTTGCAGGCGGCCGACGGCGCCCCGATGCCGACGAAGCAGACATCGTCGTTTCTCAGCGCACGGCTGGCGGTGATCGTCATGATCTCGTTGGGGGTGAAGCCGAGGTTAGACGCTTCGCTCATGCGACTTTCCTCAGATGCTCGACGCGGCCGGCAAAATCGTCCGCGCTGCTCTCGATGACATTCTTCCGGATCCACGCCTGGAAGCGGTCGCGGTCGGCGGCGATCTCGTCCCACTCGAGATAGGCGGCGTTGTCGCGCTCGTAATAGCCATGCGTGTAGGAGGGATGCGCGCCGCCCGGCACGACCGCGATCGCGGCGATCGTCCAACTCGGCAGCACGGTGAGGTTGGGGTGGAGATTGTCGAAAGTGTCGACCACTTCCTCGACTGTCACCACGGCGCGCTTTGCGGCAAGAACAGCTTCCTTCTGGATGCCGATGATGCCCTCGACCAGCACATTGCCTTTTCGGTCCGCCTTCTGGGCGTGAATGAAGGTTACGTCCGGCCGGATCGCGGGAACAGCGGCCAGCACCTCGCCGGTGAAGGGGCAAGTGACCGATTTGATGTTCGGATTGACCGCAGCCAGGCCTGCGCCGCGATAACCGCGGAATACCGCGCAGGGCAGGCCGGCGGCGCCCGCCTCATAGGCGTTGGCCATGCCGGCATGGCTGTGCTCCTCGACCTCGATCGATCGCGGAAAACCGTTCTCGATGGCGTCGCGGACGCGCCTGAGCAGGCCGACGCCCGGATTACCGAGATAGGAGAAGACGATCTTCTTCGCCATGCCCATGCCGATCATCTGGTCGTAGATCAGGTCGGGCGTCATGCGGATCAGCGTCAGGTCGCGAAAGCCCTGGCGGATCGCCTCATGCGCGGCGGCGGTCGGGATCAGATGGGTGAAGCCCTCGAAGGCGACCGCGTCGCCGTCGTGGAGATTTTCCGCGACGGCCTCCTTCAGCGGCAGGAACTTGACCATCGTGGCGGCTCCGGGGATTTCAGTTTGCATTGCGGACACAAGTTTTCCATGGGCAATGCTGCGCGTCGAGAAATTCTTCGTTTGATTAGCAAGGCTAACCGCCGAAAGTCGGCGCTGCCCCTCATCGCCCTGCCGGTGTCCAACCGATAGATGGGTAACACTTTGAACCGGATACATAGGTAACAGTTCTCCCCCTATGCGTCCGTCGCAGCGCCAAGCGGATTGGTTGGCGCGGCGCTGCGACGGACAAACTTCATACGTCTGTTGTCGATAATGCCGAGCGGATGGGCATGGAAGGAAAGTGCCCATTGGCCGTCCTCGGTTTCAATCGCGGCGACGGCTTCGCCGGCCAGTGATTGTGAGACATAGATAAAGCCGCCATTCCATCTGATCTCGCCATTGTGGCGCACGCGGCGGACCGCGGCCTCGGCCGGGTAGTAAGGGGCCGAGCGTGGTGGAAAGTGGAGTTGGTTTAGGTTCGCTCGCCCCGGGCCGCACGTAGGTCCACGGCAAGCATTTTTCCCCGGTCTCGCAGCCTTGTCATGGGGCCTCGGAGAGGAGGGTTGGGACCGCTCCTCCACGAGGGAACGGTCCCATCATCCTACGCCGCCTGAACGGTGCCTCGGCCGACGAGGCTGATGTCGTCCGGATTGATGAGGTCCGAACTCGTCCAGCCGGAAAGATCATATTCGCTCATGCAGTCCTTCACGATCGATTGCATCGAAGCCAGATCTCCGGTCGCGGCAGCGGCGTTCAGGGTTTCAATCCTCAGGTTCTCATAGTTGCCGGCATAGTTTCGTTCATACAGTTCGTGTCGTCCGCCGAATTCGGTTCCGATGGCGTCCCAAAGCAGTTTCAGCAGCTTGACGCGGTCAAGCGCTGCGTAACCGTTCGAACCGCGCACGAAGCGGTCGAGATAGGGCCGGATCGCCTCGCTCTCGAAATCGGCTGAACTCGACGGCAGGTAGATCAGGCCGCTGGCGACGTGCCGTTCGATGAGCTCCTTGATCCTGGGGTAAGCCACCGGTGCCAGCACGCGGTAAGCAAGCCCGGCATTGAGGTTGGGGAGGTTGTAGCCGTCGGTACCGTCCCATGGAACCGGCGATTTGACCATGGCGTCGCCGAGCGCATGGAAGGTGTTGCGCCATGCGATGACTTCGCCGACGCCTGCCTGGACGCCGCGAAAGTCCTTTGATCCCGTCGCCTCGACAGCCATCGAAAACAATCCGGCGATGAAGTCCAGTTTCACCGACAGGCGCGTCAGGCCATGCAGGGTGAAGCGCGGGACGAAGCCGGATGCCGGGAAGAACTGGTTGATCTTGTCGACGTCGCCATAGATGAAGATGTTTTCCCACGGAACCAGAACCTTGTCGAAGACCAGGATCGAGTCGTTCTCGTCCAGACGGCTGGAGAGCGGATAGTCGAAGGGCGATCCGGTTGCCGCCGCGTTGAACTCGTAGGACGAGCGGGCGATCAGCTTGATGCCGGGCGAGTCCATGGGCGCGGTGAAGATCAGCGCGAAGGACTTGTCCTTAATCGGGATGCCGTAATGGGCGATGAAGTTGTAGTGGGTCAGCGCCGAGCCGGTCGCCACGACTTTCGCGCCCGACACAACCACCCCCTTGTCCGTTTCCTTGTCCACATGCATGAACACGTCGCGGACTTCCTCAATCGGGCGGTCCCGGTCGATCGGAGGGTTGACGATGGCGTGGTTCCAGTAATCGAGACGTTCCTGGGTGCGGGCATACCAGTTGCGGGCGTTCCCGGCATAGTCTCCGTAGAAGGCCGAATTGGCGCCGAGCGTGCCAAGGAAAGAAGCCTTGTAGTCGGGCGAACGTCCCATCCAACCGTAGGAAACCTTCTGCAAATCGGCGATCGCATCGCGCGACCTGACCAGATCCTCGGTGGTCTTGGAGCCGAGGAAAAAGGGGTGCGTCAGCTTCCCCGAGCCGGTGTCCGTCAACACGCCGATCTCGTTCTTCTTTTCGTGGAAGCGGTCGTACCAGCGCGCAACCATGCGGGCCGAGTTGCGGAATGCCGGATGTTGGGTGACATTCTTGACCCGCTCGCCATAAATATAGATTTCGCGGCCGTCCTGGATGCTCTCCAGGAATTCGGAACCGGTGTAGGCATCGGTTCCTGGTGCTTGGGTATCAAGCACCGGCTTGGTAGCCAGATTATGCATATCCTGTACTCCTCCATTGGGCCGGACCGGGCATTCGCTAGCCGGCGTCGGGCTTAGAAAAGGGTTCCTCTTCCCTTTCGAGGCCGGAGGCTACGCGCCGAAGAAGTGCTAATGATAGGTATCATGCGATACCGGATCGGGTATCGCTGGCGTCGCGACCTAGCGTTAGATTTCTTACGTCGACGGTGCCGAGAGGATGGCGCCGCCGGTCGCGAACATGGGAGGAGACCATGGTTCACCCCAGACAAATCGAGACGTCCGTCCATCGTGAGAACGTGCTCAGGCTTTCCGCCAGCGTCCTGACGATCGGATCGTTCGACGGCGTGCATCGCGGGCATCAGGAACTGATCGGAACGGCGGTCATCGCGGCCCGCACGCTCGGTGTCGCGTCGGTGGTCTACACGTTCGACCCGCCTCCCAAGGCGCTGCTGTGCGGCGTCCGGCCGCTGACGTCGATCGAGGACAAGTTGGCGAGGATCAGCCTGCTGGGACCGGACCACATCATCGTCGCTCGCTTCGACGCGGCGTATCGGGCCCGCACCGCAGGTGACTTCGTCGGCGAGATCGGCGCACTGACACCGCGGGTCATCTGGGTCGGAGCAGACTTCCGGTTCGGTTCCTGCAAGAGCGGCGATCCGCTGCTCCTCGCTCGCTACTTCGACACCCGCATCCTTCCGGCCGAGCGTTGCGAGGCCGGAGAGATCGTGTCGAGCTCGCGTATCCGCGCCCTGAGGGCCGCGGGACGCTCAGTCGAGGCCGAGATACTCGAAGGTTGGTCGGGCCACTCATACGCGCGTGCTGTTCATGCAAGCGGAGGATCACATGTCACCGCTTGAGCAACGGACGTTCCGCGACGCATGCGGGCTTTTCGCCACGGGGGTCAACGTCGTCACCACCCATTGGGATGGACACGACCACGGGATGACCGCCAATGCATTCATGTCGATCTCGCTCGACCCGCCGCTGATTGCGATCTCGATCGCCGAGAAGGCCCGCATGCTTGGAAAAATACAGGCCTCGGGCCGATTTGCTGTCAGTGTTCTGGCGTCCGGCAAGGACAAGATCGCCTGGCATTTTGCAGGCAAGCCCAATCCCGAGCTTCACGGCCTCTTCGGTTCGCTCGACGGGCTGCCGGTCGTCCGCGGCGCGCTCGCCACCTTTTCGGCGGAAGTTCGCGACGAGATCCTTGCCGGCGATCACACGATCTTCGTCGGCCACGTCCGGGCGCTCAACTGGGACAGCGATGCCGATCCGCTGCTGTTCTTCAAAGGCAAGTTCGGCGCGCTCGAAGACACCCGCAAGGCCCCTGCAAGCATGCCGCAGATCGAAACTGAACTCATGTGGTGACCCCAAAAAAACCCACGCTGCCATTCAAGGAGGAAAATATGCGCAATGTGACCCAGCAAAACATCTCGGACGTTGTGATCGCAGCCTTGTCTTCGGATATCCCGGCGCGCAATCGCCAGATTCTTGAGAATCTGATCCGGCACATCCATGCGTTTTGCATCGACACCAAGGTGACGCATGCCGAACTGATCCAGGCCTGCCAGTTCCTGGTTCGCGCCGGACACATCTCGGATGACGCCCGCAACGAATTCATCCTGCTTTCCGACATCCTCGGAATAGAGGTTCTCGTCGACATGCTCGACCACACCGTCACGGACGGTGAAAGCGAGTCGACTGTGCTTGGGCCATTCTATCGCGAGAATCCGCCGGTGCTGCCGAAAGGCGCCTCGATCGTCCAGAAGAGCTTCGAAGGCTGTCAGAGCGTGCGCGTCAGCGGCGCAATCAGCGACACGTCGGGGCGCCCCATTCCGGGCGTCATCATCGATGTGTGGGAAGACGCTCCGAACGGTCTCTACGAACAGCAGGATCCGGAGCAGCCCGATTATAATTTGCGGGGCCGTTTCCTCACCGATGAAGAGGGCCGGTACGAATTCGTCGGTATCCGCCCGGCGCCATATCCAATTCCCTACGATGGGGCGGCCGGCGAGTTGCTGAACTATATGGGCCACCATCCGTGGCGGCCGGGGCATATCCACTTCATGATCCAGAAGGACGGTTACCAAAGCCTGGTGTCGCAGATCTACGACGCCGACACGAAGTACCTCGACAACGATGCGGTCTTCGCCGTCAAGGAAAGCCTGATCGGCAAGTTGCACAAAGCGCCTGCCGGCTCGGACACGGACTTGGTCATGGAATTCGACTTCAAGCTCAAGCCGAAGGCTGCCGCAATCGCCGTCGCGGCCGAATAACAGTCAGCAATCGACCCGCCTGGTGGTTGCCCAGACGGGTCCTCGCGAGGGCAGTCGGTATGTCGATCAACGTCACCGAGAACATTCCACCCCGCGCCGCTCCCATCGAGCTTGGGCGCGACACGCGGATCAGATCGATTGTCGCGACCATCATCGAGGCGCCGACAGTCCGTCGCCACAAGCTTTCGAATACCGAGATAGCGCACCAAGGGTTCGTCCTCGTACGCGTCCAGCTTGAAAACGGCATTACCGGGATTGGTGAGGCCTCCACGCTCGGAGGACCGCGCTGGGCCGAAGAAAGCGTGGAATCCATCTGGGCCGCCATAGCGAACTACCTCGAACCTGCGCTCGTTGGTCAGAACGCCATGCTCTTCGAAGCCAATGCGGTGCGCATGGCCAAGGCCGCAACGCGCAATTTCGCGGCAAAAGCAGCGGTGGAGTCGGCGCTCTTCGACGCCGTCGGCCATACGCTCGGCCTGCCTGTCAGTGCCTTGCTTGGCGGACAGGTCAGAGATCGCATGGGTGTCATCTGGGCGCTTGCCTCGGGTGATGCCGGGCAAGAACTCGAGGAGGCGAGGGAAAAGCTCCGGCTGCGCCACCACAAGGATTTCAAGATCAAGCTCGGCTTCAACTCGCCGGATGCCGACATCGTGCGCTTGCAACATCTTCGTGCCGGCCTGGGTGACGACGTGAAGCTGATCGTCGATGTCAATCAGGCTTGGACCGAGGCGCTTTGCATCCGGCTTTTTCCTGCGCTTGAGGAACTCAATGTCGCGTTGATCGAGCAGCCCGTTCAAGCAAGCCAACGCGAAGCGATGGCGCGCGTCGCGGCCCGCACGCACATTCCGCTTCTCATCGACGAGGCCGCGTTCACCAATTCGGAGCTGGCCAGCGTGGCGACGCAGGCCTGCGGCAGCGTCTATTCGCTGAAGCTGGTCAAAAGCGGCGGCCTCCTGGAGCTCAAGCGGGCTGCCGGTATCGCCCAGGCGTTCGGAATCGAGCTCTACGGCGGGTGCCTGCTGGAGAGCAGCATCGGCGCCGCGGCCCACATGGCCGTCTTCTCGACGCTGCCTCACCTCGAATGGGGAAGCGAACATTTCGGTCCGCGAATCCTGGTCGAGGATCTCGTCGCTACGCCGCTGGTGTTCGAGGAGTTCGAAATACGCGTGCCGGCCGGGCCGGGGCTCGGTGTGACGCTGGACGAGGACAAGGTGCGCATGATGGCGCGTAAGATGTGAGACCGACCATGCCGCGCGTTCGAAACTTACGCCAGCGACTCGACGACATGGCGGCCGCCCTCGAGCGGAGACCTCATTTGCTGCGGCTTGGCCGCCTCTTCAACGAAACCATTCTGATCGAGGTCGACCAGGACGAATTCTATCTGACCTTCGAGAAGGGAAAGGTTGTCGAGATCAAGGAAGGTCCGAGCAAGAAGCTTCCGTGGCGGTTTGCGCTGCGAGCGAAGGGCGATGCATTGCGCGAATTCTGGCAACCTCTGCCTAAGCCGGGGTTCCATGACATTTTCGGCCTGGTGAAATACGGAAACGGCAGCATCGACGGCGATATCCTGACGCTGGTCAAGAACTTGCGGTACTTCAAGGAATTCATGGCGCTGGGACGCAAGGAGGGTTTCTCATGAAATCTTCGATCGAGCCGATCGTCGGCCGCTATGTCAATGTGACGGTTGGAAATGCCCGGCAGCGCATCTACTTCGAGGAAGCCGGCCAGGGCCGTCCGGTCGTGTGCCTTCACACCGCGGGCGCCGACACGCGGCAGTGGCGGTCCGTCCTGAACGACCAGGCGTTCACCAGATCCCACCGGTTCATCGCCTTCGACATGCCCTGGCATGGAAAGTCGCTGCCGCCGGAGGGATTCGAGACCGAAGAGTATCTGCTCTCGACCGAGACCTACATGGAGACGGTGCTGGCATTCTGCCGTGCGGCAGGGCTGGAAAAGCCTTTGCTGGCCGGATGTTCGATGGGTGGGAGGATTGCGCTGCAACTGGCAGCCCTCCATCCTGAATCCTTTTCGGGTTTCATCGCGATCGAGGCGTCCGATTTCCAGCCGGCATGGTATGACATCAACTGGTTTCACCGGCCCGATGCGCATGGCGGCGAAATGGGCGCCGCCCTGGTCTCGGCCAACATCGCGCCGCAGGCGCCCGACGCAGAGCGTTGGACCACACTGTGGATGTTCATGCAGTCCGGGCCAGGCGTTTTTCGGGGAGACCTCAGCTTTTACACGTCCGATGACAGCCTCGTCGGCCGGCTCGCGTCCATCGACACGCGGCGCACGCCCGTCCATATCATGTGCGGCGAGTACGACATGACCTGCACTCCTGAAGACGCGCGACGCACGGCAGCCGCGATCAAGGGTTCCACTCTTGCGATCATGAAGGATCTTGGTCATTTTCCGATGAGCGAGAACCCTACTGCCTTCAGGGCCTATTTCAAGGAGGCGCTGGAAAGGGTCACGCGGGTGCCTGCGCGGCTGATGGACGCCTGACAAACGGCGATGGACTTCAAACGGCTGAGCTATTTCCTGGCAGTGGCCGAAGAACTTCATTTCGGCCGCGCATCAGCGCGGCTCGGAATTGCTCAGCCTCCATTAAGCCGACAGATCGCCCAGTTCGAAAGGGAGATCGGCGCGGCCCTGTTCGACCGCAGCCGCAGCCAGATTCGGCTCACCCAGGCAGGCGAATTGCTGCTGGAGCGGGCAAGGGAAATCCTCGAACGCGTCGACCAGACGGAACGTGAGGTGATGCGGATCGGGCAGGGTGTCGCGGGACGCCTGCGGATCGCGTTCGTCGGAACGGCAACCTTCGGTGTTCTGCCCAACATCATCAGGGCTTTCCGCGCCGCGCATCCGGATATCGAACTGGCGCTTTCGGCCATGAACAATGCCGAGTTGAGACGAGCCCTGATCCAGCGGGAAATCGACATTGCGGTGGCGCGCCCGTCGATCGAAGACGCGGAGGTCAAATCCGAAACGCTCATGAAGGAACCGCTCGTGCTGGCGCTTCCCGACAGCTATGCCAATCGTGAACAACCATTCCATCTCGCAGATTTCAAGAATGCTACTTTCGTCCTCTTTCCGCGGCGCCCACGGCCAAGTTACGCGGACTATGTGCTCGACGTATGCAAGGTCGACGGCTTTGTTCCTGCCGTGCAGGTCATGGCCCAGGACTATCTTACAGCGATGAGCCTGGTTTCGGTTGGCGTCGGCATCTCGGTCGTGCCAGCATCGGTCAGTGAAAATCAGCGGCCCGGCATTGTCTATCGGAAATACGAAGGCCACAATCCGGGAACCGAGCTTTCACTCAACTATCGACGAGACAACCGCTCGCCGCATTTGTTCGGCTTTCTTGAATTGGCTCGGAAAATAGCGCGGGCTTCGCATTCGGGTCCGCCGGTCTGAATACGTCGCCTCGGTAATGCGATGATTGCGGACATGGCCGAAGTGGAACTGGTTTAGCTCAAGGCGTCGCCGCCTCGGCTTACGCCACCCGCGGCGTCTCGCGTTGCAGTTTGAGCAGGTTGCCGGCACTGCTGGACACGATTGCCACGCGCCTTTGCGGGTTCCACGCACCTTCTGCGACGCCGGCACAACAACAGGCAGGCGAGAGGAGCGCGACGGTCGTAACAACGACATTGACTCGCCGGTCCAAATCCAATATTGAACAGGATTATACAGGTTCATTGAACAGGTATTGATATGGCCCGTCGCGCGATGCAGCTCACCCCCGGCACGGGCAAGCCCGAGCAGATCGCGACGGTTCTGGAGCACGAGATCCGCTCCGGCGTGCTCGGCTTCGGCGACCGCCTGCAGAGCGAGAACGAGCTCGTTCAGCGCTTCTCCGTCAGCCGCAACACGGTCCGCAAGGGGCTGGAGGAGCTTTCCAATCGCGGACTGATCACCACCAAGGTCGGCATCGGCTCCTTCGTCACCTTCGACGGCATGCCGGTCGATGATGCGATCGGCTGGTCGCGCGCGCTTGCCAATGCCGGCGCCAATGCCGAGACCCGGACTCTGAGGCTCGAGGTCATCGAGGACGCCCAACTCGCTGCGAAACTGGGTGTCGAAAACCCGTCCTTCATCGCCGTCGACCGCGTGCGCACCAACGCGGACGACGGTCACGCGATCTCGATCGAGCGCAGCCGCCTGCCGCTGTCGCCCGAGTTGGAAGAGGTACCGCTGCGCGGGCTTCGGGAAGGCTCGCTGCACCAGACTTTGCGCGGCGCAGGGCTGGTGCCCGACCATGGCGAGGAGTGGGTCGACATCGAGATGCTGAGCGCCGCGGATGCCGCCATCCTCGACTGCGCGCCGGGCACGCCTTTCCTCAGGACGCGGCGGTTGACGCGCGCCGCCGACGGGCGCGCCATCGAATTCGTCACCAGCCTGCTCAACCCGGCGCATTTCGCGCTGCATCTGGAATTTTGAGCATGGGCGCGGCGGATATGATGGATCGGGCAATGGGCGCGCTCATCGGCGGCGCGCTGGGCGATGCGCTGGGCATGCCGACGCAGCTTCTGTCACCCGCCCGCATCGCCGAGCTCTACGGTCATGTCAAGGATTTCGTCGCGCCCGCCGCCGACCACCCGGTGTCGAAGGGGCTGCCGGCAGGCGCCATTACCGACGACACCGAGCAAGCGCTGCTGCTTGGCCGCATCCTAGTCAGCTCCGGCGATCGCTTCGACCATGAGCGCTGGGTCAACGCGCTGCTCGATTGGGAGCGGGACGTGAAGGCGCGCGGCAGCTACGACCTGCTTGGCCCATCGACCAAGCGCGCCATCGATGCGATCAATGAGGGCGTGCCGGCGGAAGAGGCGGGACGCGGCGGCGACACCAATGGCGCTGCCATGCGCATCGCGCCTGTCGGCATCATGATGCCGCCGGAGCCGCTCGACGCGCTGGTCGCCAAGGTGGCCGAAACCTGCCGGGCCACGCATAACACTTCGATCGCCATCGCCTCCGCTGCCGCCGTCGCTGCTGTCGTCAGTCTCGGCGTTTCGGGCGGCGACTGGCGCGCCGCATCCGGCCATGCCGTCGCAGCGGCGAGACTTGGCGCCGCGCTCGGCCATTGGATGACCGGCGGCGATATCGCTGCGCGCATCCTCTGGGCGCAGGAGCTGGTTCGCGGCAAGACCGAGAACGACGCAATCAGGCTTATCGTCGACCTGGTCGGCACCGGCGTCGCCAGCCAGGAATCGGTGCCGGCGGCATTCGCGGTGCTGGAGGTGGCGCAAGGCGATGCATGGCGGGCAGCCGTCATTGCCGCCAATCTCGGTGGTGACACCGACACGATCGGCGCCATCGCCGCCGGCATGGCGGGCGCGTGCTCGGGCTTGTCGGGGCTGCCGCAGGATCGGATCGCCGGGCTCACCGGCATCGACCTTGCGGAAGTCCGCACGCTGACCAGCGATCTCGTCGCGGCGCGGGCGGCAAAGGCCGGCTCCGGCAAGGAGGTTGCCTGATGAGCGGACGGCTTGTCAATGTCGGCAGCGCGGTGGTCGACTATGTCTACCGCATCGACGCCTTGCCGGCTCCCGGCACGGAAAAGACCGCGTCGAGCTACGCGCGGGTCGCCGGCGGCGGCTTCAACATGATGGTCGCGGCGAGCCGCACCGGCATGAAGGTGGTGTTCGGCGGGCAGCTCGGCACAGGGCCTGACGGCGATTTCCTGCGGGCGGCATTTGCTGCCGAAGGCATCGAGACTCTGACGCCGCCGTCACTATTGATGGACAGCGGCAATTGCGTCGCCATGATCAGCAGCGACGCCGAGCGTACCTTCGTCTCGTGGCCGGGTGCCGAAAGCATGCTCACGCCGGACATGTTGATGCCTGTCCAAGTCATTCCGGGCGATTGGATTTTCACCTCCGGCTACACGCTGAGCTATCCCGGCAGCCGCGATGCGCTCGCCGGCTGGATCGAGTCGCTGCCTGCGGACATCCCATTCGTCTTTGACCCGACGCCGGTGATCGCGGAGATTCCGCGGCCGATCCTGGACAGGGTGTTGGCGCGCACCACTTGGCTGAGCTGCAACGCGGATGAGGCCGCCGAAATCGCCGGCGCCGGCGACGCGCAGACCGTCGCCGTCCGCTTGCTCGCGGCGCATTGCTCCAAGGCTCAAGGCGTGGTCATCCGGGCCGGCGCGCGTGGCTGCCTGGTGCGGCTGGCAGAAGGCGGCACGCGCGCGATCCCCGGCTTCGCGGTCAACGCCGTCGACACCAATGGTGCCGGCGACACGCATATCGGCGCGTTCGTCAGCGCATTGTCGCGCGGCCTGTCGGCTTGCGAAGCGGCCCGCTACGCGAACTCCGCCGCGGCCCTTTCCGTCACGCGTCATGGCGGCTCGTCAGCGCCGACGGACACAGAAATCCGGGAATTCCTCGCCCTTCACGATCAAGCGGTGACCGCGCATGGCGAGGAGCAAGAGGCCACAACTTAACAAGCCCGCAAAGCGGGCAAGCAATGAGAGGAAAACAAACATGCGCATGCCCAGACTGACTGCTTTTGTGACGGCGACCGCCGTCTTGGTTTCCGCGTTCACGCTGGCCGCCCAGGCCGCCGAAGAAGTGCATGTGCTGAACTGGAAGGGCTACGGCGCCGACGAGCCGTGGGCCGTCGCCAATTTCGAAAAGGCGACCGGCTTCAAGGTGGTCAACGACTTCTTCAATTCCGAGCAAGAGATGCTGACGAAGCTGAGGACCAATCCCGGCCTCTACGACGTCGTCATGATCAACGCCGCCTTCAACGACCAGGCGATGGCCGGCAAGCTGATCCAGCCGATCGACACATCGAAGCTCTCCAACTATGCCGACATCGCCAAGGACAAGGCCGGCTCGCCGATGCTGAACCATGACGGCAAGGTCTATGGCGTGCCGTGGGTCTGGGGCCTGACCGCGCTCGCCATCAACGAAAAATCCTTCGACAAGCCGCCGACGAGCATCGCCGAGATGTGGGATCCGGCGCATCAGGGCCGTGTCGTCATCCGCGACGACGCCGTCGAAGCGGTGCAGTTCGGCGCCATCGCTTCGGGGCAGAACATCAACGACATCAAGGACCTGGAGGCGGTCAAGGCGAAGCTCACCTCGCTGATGCCGCAGATCAAGACCTTCTGGAGCTCGGAGAACGACTGGAACCAGATGGTCGCCTCCAACCAGATCGACATCGGCACCTATTGGAGCGGCTCGGCCGATCGCGCCAAGACGCATTTCAAGCTGCCGGTCTCGCTGGTCATCCCGCAGGAAGGCGCAGTCGCCTGGCTCGACGCCTTCTCGATTCCGGCCGGCTCGAAGAACGTCGCCGGCGCCGAAGCCTTCATCAACTACATGATCGACCCCAAATTCTATGTCGAATGGGTCACCAAGGTCGGCGCGCCGGTCTCGGCCAACACCAAGGCGGTCGAGGCTCTCCCCGAGGACGCCTTCAACCGCAAGGTCATGGGCAGCCCGGAGGTCGCCAAGCGCATCCAGTTCCAGGCGCCGGTCACCGACGAACAGCGCGAGAAATACCTGGCGCTGTGGCAGGAGCTGAAGGTCAACGTGAAGTAGTTGGCGTCTTTCGGGGAGGAGAGGCATCATGGCTGAGCAGCTCGCGACCGGCTCGCGCCGCGGACTGAAGCCCGCTTTGCCGCTTCTCCTTCCCGCCTATCTGTGGCTGACGGTGGCGATCTTCCTGCCGCTGTCGGCCATGGCGTTCTTCTCCTTCATGACAGACCTACCGCTGGCAGGGAAGGAATGGGCCTTCACGCTCGGCAACTACGCCGCCTTCTTCTCGCAAAGCCTCTACGCGACACTGCTGTTCGCCTCCTTGCGGCTCGGGCTCGAGGTCACGCTGTGGTGCGTGGTCATCGGCTATCCGGCGGCGTATGTGCTGGCGAAGGTGCTCAAGGGCCGAAGCCGCGAAGCGATCTTCCTGCTCGTCATCCTGCCCTTCTGGTCGAACGGGCTGGTACGCATCTTCTCCTGGGCGATGGTGCTGCGCGAGGGCGGCATCCTCGACACGGCGCTCAACGCCGTGCTGCCGTTCAAGATCAACATCGACCTGATGTATTCCTATCCTGCCGTCATCATCGGCCTGGTGCACTCCTACGTGCCCTACATGGTGCTTACCTGCTACCTCACCCTGCAGGCGATCGACGACTCGCTGATCGAGGCAGGGCGCTCGCTCGGCGCCTCGCGGCGGCAGGTGCTTTGGCGGGTGATCATCCCGCTGTCGATGCCTGGCCTGATCGCGGGTGCGGCGCTGATATTCGTGCCGGTCGTTGGCTCCTTCATGGAGCCGCGCATCCTCGGCGGCCGCACCGGAACCTTCTACGGCACCGTCATCGAGGACCAGTTCGTCGCCGTCTTCAACTGGCCGCTGGGGGCGGCGCTCTCCTTCATCCTGCTCGCCGTCGTGCTGATCATCCTGGCGCTGGCGGCGCCGGTGTTGCGGAGGGCTGGCTGATGGCGACGACGCGCATCCTGGAATGGCTTGGCCGCTTCTACATCGTCCTGCTGCTCGCCTTTCTCTATCTGCCGATCATCATCATGGCGGTGATGTCGTTCAACGCATCGCCCTTCTACCAGCTGCCGTTCGAGTGGACGACGGACTGGTATTCTTCGCTCTGGCAGAACGACCAGCTGATCGCGGCGACCTGGAACAGCATCGAGATCGCGGTCATCACCACCGTCATCTCGACCGTGCTCGGCTCGATGGCGTCGCTGGCGCTCTATCGCTACGAGTTTCGCGGCAAGAAGCTCCTGCAGGCGCTGCTCTTCCCACCGATCGCCATTCCGTGGCTGATCACCGGCACGGCGATGCTGATCTTCTTCTTCGGCATCGGCATCGGCCGCGGGCTGATGGCGATCCTGCTCGGACACGTCGCGCTGGCGCTGCCTTATGTGATAGTCGTCGTGTCAGCCCGGCTGCAGACCTTCGCGCCGGAGCTGGAGGAGGCTGCTCGCTCGCTTGGCGCCAACCAGTGGCAGGTCACCAACCGCGTGGCGCTGCCCTGGATCATGCCCGGCGTGATCGCCGGCGGACTGTTCGCCTTCGCCGTCTCCTTCGATCAGTTCGTGGTCTCGTACTTCCTGTCGACGCCCGGCCAGACGACGCTGCCGGTCGAAATCTACGCCGCGATCCGCAAGGGCTTCACGCCCGAGATCAATGCGGTGTCGACGATCATCATCGTCGTGTCCATGGCGCTGATGCTGCTCACGGCGCGCTTCTTCAAATTCGGCGGAGAGAAATAATGGCCGGCGTCCAGGTAGCGAACGTCTCCCGCAGCTTTGGCGCGCACAAGGCGCTGGACGACGTCTCGATCGATTTTCCCGACGGCGGCTTCTACGCGCTGCTCGGGCCTTCGGGCAGCGGCAAGACCACGCTGCTGCGCCAGATCGCCGGCTTCGACTTTCCCGACGCGGGCCGCATTGCCATCGGCGGCGAAAGCGTCGAGCGCGTGCCGGTGGAAAGGCGCCGCATCGGCATGGTGTTCCAGAACTACGCGCTCTTTCCCAATATGAGCGTCGCCGACAATGTCGCTTTCGGCCTTTCGGTGCGCGGCGAGCCGAAGGCGACGGTCGCTACGGAAGTGCAGCGGGCGCTGGATCTCGTCCAACTCGGCAAGCTCGGCGGCCGGCGGCCGCACCAGCTCTCGGGCGGCCAGCGGCAGCGTGTGGCGCTGGCGCGCGCCATCGTCACCAAGCCGCGCGTGCTTTTGCTCGACGAGCCGCTCGGCGCGCTCGACAAGGCGCTGCGCGTTGACATGCAGATCGAGCTGAAGCGCATCCAGCGCGAGATCGGCATCACCACCATCTTCGTCACCCACGACCAGGAAGAGGCGCTGACGATGAGCGACCGCATCGGCATATTGCGCGACGGCCGACTGGTGCAGGAGGGGCCGCCCGAGGAGATCTACGACAGGCCGCAAAGCGAGTTCGCCGCGACCTTCCTCGGCGACGCCAACATCTTTCGCGGCGATGCGACCGGCAACGGCATCAGGCTGCCCGACGGTACAGCAATCGCCGCTGCGTCGGGTGCGTCTCTCTCGGCCGGCGCCAAGGCGAGCTGCGCCGTGCGGCCCGAGCGCATCCAGATTTCAACCGGCTCTGCAACGTCCGAGGCGGGATATGCCAACACGGTCAGGGGCCAGGTTTCAAAACGCATCTTCGCCGGCAACAACAGCACCTATTTCGTCGACCGCGATGGACAGACGGTGAAGGTCATTGTCCAGAACACCGGCGCCGAGCGGCTGGCCGAAGGCCAAGAAGTGATGCTCAGCTGGTCGCCGGAGAGCACGGTGCTGATCGCCGCGTAAGCCGGATCCACCGGTCCCTGATGGGAAATGATGGCGCGGCCCTTGGCTGACCGCCTGATCCTGGCGTTAAATCCAGTCCTCGACGGGAGGAATGGATGGCGAGCATGGATTTCGAGCCGGACGTGAAAGTCCGAGTCAAGGAGTACCGGATCGGCTGCATCGGCGCCGGCATGATCATGGCCGAGTGCCATCTCGCCGCCTACGCGCAAGCCGGCTTTCCGGTGGTGGCGATCGCCTCACGAACCAGGACGAATGCCGAAAAGGTCGCCGGCCGCTGGGGCATTCCGACCGTCTGCGATACGCCGGAGCGGCTGATCGAAGACAGCCGCGTCGAGATCGTCGACCTTGCCTTCCCGCCGGACCAGCAGCCCGCGCTGATCCGCCATGCACTGAACCAGCCGCACATCAAGGCGATTCTGGCGCAGAAGCCGCTGGCGCTCTCGGTCGAGGAAGCGGTGAAGCTGCGCGACGAGGCGGCGGCCTCCGGCAAGATCCTCTCGGTCAACCAGAACATGCGCTACGACCAGTCGATGCGCGTCTTGAAGCAGATCATCGATAGCGGCGCGCTGGGCGAGATCGTCTTCGCCGAGATCGACATGCATGCCATCCCGCACTGGCAAACCTTCCTCGCCGGATATGACCGGCTGACGCTCGCCAATATGAGTGTGCACCACCTCGACGTGCTGCGCTTCCTGTTCGGCGACCCTGACGAAATCACGACGCTGACGCGCAGGGATCCGCGCACCAAGTTCGAACATTCCGACGGCATCACCGTTTCGACGCTGCGCTTTCCCTCCGGCGTGCTCGCGGTGTCGCTGGAGGACGTCTGGTCCGGCCCGCGTCAGGAAGGCTATTCCGACGACCAGCATATCGACTGGCGCGTCGATGGCACCAAGGGTGTCGCCAAGGGCACGATCGGTTGGCCGAAGGGCGTCGCCTCGACGCTGACCTACGCCTCGACAGAGACGACCGGCGGCAAATGGGTCAGCCCGAGCTGGGAGACGATGTGGTTTCCGCATGCCTTCATCGGCGTCATGGAGCAGCTGCAATATGCGCTCAAGACCGGCACGCCGCCGGCGCTTTCCGTTGCCGACAACGTCAACACCATGGCGCTGGTGGAGGCCGGTTACCGGTCGATAGCAGAGGGCCGCACCGTCAGGCTGTCCGAAATCCCTGTCGACCGGGCGACTAAGAAACGGGGCAATTGAATCGCTTATCGGGAGGACTTCACCTCATGATGCAGGCAGGTATCTTCACAGGCTATTTTCCGTATGAGCTCGAGGAGGTCGCCAGGCGCATCCGGGCGCTCGATTTCAACACCGTGCAGCTCGACCTGCATTTCAAGGATATCGACCTCTCGGCCGGACAGATCACCAGGGACAAGGCGAGGCGGGTGCGCGATACGTTCCGCGACCACAACCTGCCGGTTTGCTGCGTGTCCGGCTACACGAACATCATCCACCCGGACAGGGCCGAGCGCGAGCGGCGGCTTGCCTATCTGAAGGAGATCATCCGGAACGCGCGCGATTTCGGCTCGCCTTACGTGATCTCGGAAACCGGCACCTACAACACCGAATCCGACTGGGTGCATCATCCGAAGAACAAGACCGAGGAAGGTTTTGAGGAGTGCCGCAAGGTGATCTCGGATCTTGCCCAGACCGCCTACGAGCACGGCGCGGTGTTCCTGCTCGAAACCTACGTCAACAACGTTGTCGGCTCGGTCGAGGAGACGGTCAGGATGTTCGCTCAGGTCGATCATCCCGGCCTCGGCCTGTTGATCGACCCGACGAACTATTTCGAGGCGCACAACATCGACCGCATGGATCAAGTGCTGAACCAGGTGTTCGACACGCTGACGGACAAGATCAAAATCGCGCATGCCAAGGACGTGAAGCGTTCGGGCGGCGACAAGACGGAGAAGCATGCCGATATCGGCGACGCGGAGGCGCATGAGGGGCTGACCTTCCGCGGCGTCGGCGAGATCGAACTGCCGGCGCCGGGGCTCGGCGTGCTGAATTACGATCTCTATCTCAAGCGTCTCAGCGAAAAGCACCCGAACATCCCGGTAATCATCGAGCATCTCGACGAGGAGGACGTGCCGCGCGCCAAGAAATTCCTCGACGGGAAATTCCGCGCCAACGGGCTTTAATGACGATGACGACCACCGGTACGAAGCGCGACTACAGCCTTGTCGGCGAGAGCACGCGGCTTGCGATAGAGACCGGACTTGCATCGGCCGAGTGGTACCACACCGACGTGCCGCGGAAGGTGATGAAGGAGCTGATGCAGCGTTGCGACGGGCCGGCGATCCGCGATAGCGTCATCTGGATCTCGGCGATCCTGGGCTCAGCCGCCGGCATTGTCTGGTTCTGGGGCACGTGGTGGGTCGTGTCATTCATGTTCGTCTATGGCGTGCTCTATGGCTCGTCGAGCGACTCGCGCTGGCACGAATGCGGGCACGGCACCGCGTTTCGCACGCGCTGGATGAACGATGTCGTTTATCACATCGCCTCGTTCATGCTGATGCGCAACCCGGTGCAGTGGCGCTGGAGCCATGCCCGTCACCACACCGACACGATCATTGTCGGCCGCGATGCCGAGATCGCCGTTATGCGGCCCCCGGACCTCATCAAAGCTGCGCTCGCCTTCACGGGCATTCTCGACTTCCGCTATTCGCTGCCCACGCTGGTGCGCCAGGCCTTCGGCAAGCTGTCGGACGACGAGAAGAGCTACATTCCGGAGATGGAGCAGCACAAGGCGGTGATCGCGGCGCGCTGGCACATCGCGGTATACGTCGCGACGATCGCTGTCGCGATCGCGCTTAGGTCATGGATACCGCTGGTGCTGATCGGCTTGCCGCGGCTCTACGGCACCTGGCACATGGTGACGACCGGCCTGCTGCAGCATATCGGGCTGGCCGACAACGTCACCGACCATCGGCTCAACACGCGCTCGGTTTATATGAACCCGATCAGCCGGTTCATCTACTGGAACATGAACTACCATGTGGAGCATCACATGTTCCCGATGGTGCCCTATCATGCGCTGCCCAGGCTGCATGAGTTGATCAAGCACGATTTGCCGGAGCCGAACCCGTCGATGTGGCATGCCTATCGCGAGGTCTGGCCGGTGCTGGTCAGGCAGCTGAAATACGAGGACTACTTCCTCAAGCGCGAATTGCCGCCGACGGCCAAGCCCTATCGCGGCGAATTCCACGATCTCGACATAACGGCTGCGGCTGCCGAATAAAGTCGGGGCGCGCGGCAGTTGCGCGAACCCAATCAGGAGAGGACAAGATGCCGGAGTGGGTCGAAGCGTGCGCGGTGGGCGACGTGGACGAGGAGGACGTGATCCGCTTCGACCATGGCGGCCGCACCTTCGCGATCTACCGCTCGCCTGACGACGAGTTCTTCGCCACCGACGGTTTCTGCACGCATGAAAAGGCGCACCTGGCCGACGGGCTGGTGATGGACGACATCATCGAATGCCCGAAGCATAATGGCCGTTTCAACTATAAGACCGGCCAGGCCAAGGGCGCGCCGGTCTGCGTCAACCTCAAAACCTATCCGGTCAAGGTCGAGGCCGGCAAGGTGATGATCGATATCGGCTGAAGGCAAGCGGAGCGCATCGCGGCGTTCTCGGAAAATGTCGGCGACGTCAACAGCGGCGCCTATCCGGAAGACCGGCACATCGTGCATATGGATCCAGACGAGCTCAGGCGTTTCATGAAGAAAGTGGACGCAAGAGCCTGAACGGGCACTGCGATGGGTCTGCCTGGTTCGCCGCCAAGTGCGGCAGGTATAGGGCCGGCCTCGCGGCCCGAGCCGGTAAGCTCTCGTCGAGAGATCGGCGCCTATTTCCGTGCCTTGACCACGCCCATCAGGACCTCCGGATAGGTTGCGGCCATCATCCCCTGATCGGCCTGCGCGGCAAAGATGGCGCTGCACCGTTCGGCGTTGAAGCGGAAACGGCGTCTGTATTTTTCCTTATTGAGAATAATCCCGGAGAGGCCGTCGAATTTGCGGAGCAATCGCTTGCGCAGACCTCTCGTCCAGAGCGGACGCTTGAACCGATCGAGCCAGGGCGTATCTTTCGCCAGGTTGCGATAGATCGCCATCGCGGCGAGTTCCACTCCTTCGGGGCTTGGCCACCACGGCTTTCCAAAGGTGAAATGACGCGCGAAGGCTCTACTGAAGGGTATCTGGCTGGAATAGTTGGTCTGCAGATTCCAGAGCGGATGCATCGTTTGCCAGCGTCCGGCAAACGCTATGTTGAGCGCTCCCTGATCGAGCTTCGGTACGCGCCGCAGCGCCAGTTCGCGCGCCCGCTCCAAGAGCCCCTCGGCGCGGATCATTGGCATGTTCAGCACCAGTATGCCGGCGTTGAAATGCGATGAGCCGGGCTCCATCTCAAGAGACTCACCGCAGCTCGGATCGAAATAGGTCTGTTCGTCATGGGCCGCCAAGAGTGGGGCATTCAGTTCAACATCGGCCAAGTCGGTGATCGACCGGTTGAAGATAACATCGGTGTCCACATAGACGAGCCTGTCGTAGGGCTCGAATACCGCCAGCTTGTCGGCAAGCAGGCGAATGTAGGTTGCTACGCTGAGGTGACCGGGATCGAAATCGAATTCCTTCATGAGATCGGACACGTCGACGATCTTGACGGCAGCCCCGAGCAATCGGTCCGCGACCGGCAAATCCTCAGTTCCGGCGCCGATATGAAGGATGAAACCGTCGATAGGCGCAGATACGTCCAGTATGCGCCGCGCGCCCAGAACAGCGTATGGGAAATTTTTTGCGTCTGCCGCCAAGACGAAGCAGGAACGATGCAATTGAGCCACCCCTTATATGCCCTTGGCTCTTCATATCCGAACTCATCGTGCAACCCAAGAGGGTGCCGAGGGCGCCGTCCGGCGGGCCCATAAGCGGCGGAGCCCGGCCATCCGATTCGGTGCGAGCGGCCAGTTGGCCTGAGGGTTGGCTTGGGCGGGTGGTGATCTCGATCGTCCGCAACGATGCGGTGCCCTGATCTCGTTTAGTCGAGCAGTATTTGGTGCACCGCAGGGAGCCAATACCCGTCGGCGAGCACCGCATGGAGCGCATCGGCATGGGATCCGAGCGGCCGGTCTTCCTTAAGCGTCGGCACATGGGCGCGGACGGCCGCGTGGATCGCGCTGGTGGCCGGCGCAAGTGTCAGACCTTCGCGAAGATCGACGGCCTGTGCGGCGGCCATAAGCTCCAGGGCGATCAGCCGCCGCCACAGTACGATCATCTCGACGCATTTGGCGACGGCGAGGGGAGTCTGCGTCGCATGATCCTCAACACCTTCGGACACGGGCAGGAAGTCGAGCATCACCGGATTGGCCTTGTGGCGGATGGCGGCCAGGATCGCCGTCACCGTCTTCTGCAGCGGCACGAAGCCGGCGGACGCGCCGCCGATTGGCGACAGATATTTCGGCAAGCCGTGGCGGGTTGAGCCGGTGAGCTGGATGAAGCGCGCGGCCGACGCCGCCGCGCATTGCGCAATCGCCAGACCTAGCGTCTCGAAGGCGAGCGACAGCGAGGCGGTGTGGAAATTGCCGGTCGACAGCACGAGTGAGTCGTTGGCGAGCACCAGCGGGTTGTCGGCGGACGCGTTGAGCTCGATCTCGACCGTGAGCCGGGCATGGTCGATCGCCTGGATGAGCGCGCCGTGGATCGAGGGCATGCAGCGGATCGACAGCGGATCCTGAAGGGTGGTCGGCGCGGGCGTCCCGTCGCGGGTGAGCAGGTCGCGCAACGCCTTTGCCGCTACCTGCTGGCAGGCGGCCGGCCGCGCCAGATGCAGGCGCGGGTCAAGGATGGTGCGGTTGGCCCCGAACGCTTCCATGGTGAGCGCGCCGGCCTGCTCCTGCTGTTCGAGTGCCGACAGCGCGTCGACGAGCGCCAGCGCGCCGGCGCCGGTAGAAACCGCGGAAGCGTTGATCAGCGACAGACCATCCTTCGGTGCCAGGCTGACTGGCGCAAGCCGCGCCATCATCAGCGCCTTTGCCGAAGGCATGCGCCTGCCCTGATAGTCGGCATCGGCCTTCGCCGATCAGCGTGTGGGCTATCGCGGTCATCAGCACAAGGTCGCCGGCGCCGATCGAGCCCAGCGACGGCATCACCGGATGGATGCCGGCGTTGAGCAGATCGACCAGCGCGGTGAGGACATGCGGCGACAGGCCGGAGCCGCCGGCTGGGTCGCGTTGATGCTGGTCGCCGGTCTGACGCGCTCGATGCAGTTCACGGCGCTCAACACGCTTGCCTTCGCGGATATCGGCGCGCCGCAGCGCAGCTCGGCCGCGACTTTGTCCAGCATGCTGCAGCAGGTGGCGATGCTGTTTGGCGTGGCCGTGGCCGCGGCGATCCTCAACCTGTCGCAGATCGTGCGCAGTGGCGCGGCGCCCAACCTAATAGACTTCAGGATCGCCTTTTTCGTGATCGGCCTGATCGGGCTGGTGGCAGCGCTGCGCTTTCTGGTCCTTCCGGCCCATGCGGGTGCAGAGGTCTCAGGCCATACCGGGCGGGACTGAAATGGGCTTGGAAGGCCGGCCTGCGCACGCCCGCGGCGGCACCGAACTTCTACGGCAAACTGTCGGGGCTCGGCACTTTTGTGCATCGCAATGACCCGGAGCTCATCGCCTCTGGCCCCGTCAAGGCGTGGAGGAATGACGACCGCTCCGCACCGACCAGCTGGGCGGATTTTCAGACTGAGCAGGGGTCTCCCCTTCTCCACAAGAAGGGAGAAGGGAAGGTTGGCTCTCTAATCGCTGCGCCTAAAATTACGGATGCGGTCGAACAGCACCGCCAGGATGATCGCGCCCCCGATGAAAGTGCCTTGCCAAAAGGCGTTGATGCCGAGCAGGCCGAGGCTGTTGCGGATGACCTCGATCAGGGCGGCGCCGACGATGGCGCCGAACGCGGTGCCGACGCCGCCGGCGAGGTCGGCGCCGCCGATGACGGTCGCGGCAATCACCTGCAGCTCCATGCCGTTGCCGAGATTGGTGGTGACGGCGCCGAGCCAGCCGGTCTGGATGATGCCGGCGAGACCGGCCGAGAGCGCCGAGATCATGTAGACTGCGACCTTGATCTGGCGCACCGGAACACCGGTCAGTGTGGCCGCATGCTCATTGCCGCCGATGGCGAAGATATGCCGGCCGAACTTGGTCCAGCGCAGGATGAAGCCGGTGATCAACGCCAAAAGGATCATATAAAGCACCGGATTGGCGATGCCGAACACCCAGGCGCCGCCGCCCAGCGCCAGCAGCTTGTCGTGGTCCGGCCCGAACTGGAAGACGACGGTGTTGTTGGAGGCGACCATGGCGAGGCTGCGCGCCACCGACAGCATGCCGAGCGTCACCACGAAGGGTGGGAAACCGAGATAGGCGATGAGCACCCCGTTGAAGGCGCCGATGGCTAAAGCGGTGATGATCGAGGCCAGGATGCCGATTTCGATCGAATAACCGGCATGCATGGTGACGGCCAGCACCATCGAGCACAGGCACAGCACCGAGCCGACCGACAGGTCGATGCCGCCGGTGATGATGACGAAGGTCATGCCGAGCGCCACGATGGCGACGAAGGTGATGTTGCGGGTGATGTTGAAGAGGTTCTTCTGCGTGGCGAAAGCGTCGGTCGCGAAGGACAGGAACAGGCAGGCGAGGATAACCGCGATCACCACCCAGAAGGTCTGGTTGGCAAAGAGCCGTGAGAAGAATGTGTGCTGCTTCTGCGCGATCGTCTGGTCAAGGGTGACTGCCATTATCGACCTTTCCTGAGGCGTTGGACGCCTGATCCACGCGATTACGCAACCTGTTCGATGGCGCCGGTGATCAGCCCGGTGACTTCCTCGGGCGAGCTCGAGGCGATCTTCTTGTCGGCGACTTTCCTGCCGCGCCGCATGACGATGACGCGGTCGGCGACATCGAAGACGTCGGGCATGCGGTGGCTGATCAGCACCACGGCGATGCCCTGGTCACGCAGATGGCGGATCAGGTTCAGCACCTCCGCGACCTGTCTCACCGAGATCGCCGCCGTCGGCTCGTCCATCAGCACGATCTTGGCTTGCGACAGCATGGTGCGGGCGATCGCCACCGCCTGGCGCTGGCCGCCAGACATCTGCTTGACGAGGTCGCGCGGCCGCGTCTCGGATTTCAGTTCGGCAAAGAGCTGGCCGGCGCGCTTGTACATCGCGGCGTAGTCGAGAATGCGGAAGGGGCCGATGCCGCGGCGCAGTTCCCGGCCGAGATAGACATTGGCGGCAGCCGTCAGATTGTTGCAAAGCGCCAGGTCCTGATGGACGATCTCGATGCCGTGCTGGCGGGCCTCGGCCGGCTTGTGCAGGATCAGCTCCTTGCCGTCCATGTGCATCGTGCCGTGACTGGGGCGGAAATTGCCGGCGATCATCTTGACCAGCGTCGACTTGCCGGCGCCGTTGTCGCCCATCAGGCCGACGACCTCGCCGGCCTCGAGCGTGAACGAGACGTCGTTCACCGCCTGGATGGCGCCGAAGTGCTTCGAGATGTTGGCGAGTTCGAGAACCGACACCAGCCTTAAGCCTCCCCGTTTTCGTCCCTCGACTGCCTTGCCATAATTGCCGGCGCCGCAGGGGCCTCGCGCCTCCAACTCCTCCCGAGCAGGTGCGATAGACTCATTTAGGCAAATGCGGCCATGGGCGTCAATCAATTGTCGGGCGATTAATTTCGAGTCCCGTTGAAAAATCGGTTTTGTAGGACAAATAGCAATTGACGTTGGCAGCGAGCCGTTATTAGCTAGCATTGGAGGAAGAATTTTTCCGTCGCGAAATCGCTGCTCGGCGTGACGCGGTGGGCGAGATTCAGGATCCGGCCGGCGCCCATTCGAGCTGGAACGGATCGGCAAATGCTTGTCGGCCCGGCTTGAGACACGAACTTTCGAGCCTATTCCGCGTGTTGCTTGCATCCGGGCCGATCGGTGTGGCGGGCACGTCGTGTCCGTCTGTTTTCAAGGGAGGACTGATATGAGGAAATCACTTTTGCTCGCCGCCGTCGCCGCAATGGCGCTGGGCGCCGGGCCGGCTTTGGCCAAGAAACAGCTCGTCATTGTCGTAAAGGGCCTCGACAACCCTTTCTTCGAAGCCATCCATCAGGGCTGCGAGAAGTGGAACAAGGAGAACGCCAGCTCCGAATATGAATGCTTCTACACCGGCCCGGCATCGACCTCGGACGAGGCCGGCGAAGCCCAGATCGTGCAGGACATGCTGAGCAAGCCGGACACGGCCGCGATGGCGATCTCGCCGTCCAACGCGCCGCTGATCGCGCAGACGATCAAGAGCGCCAATCCGTCGATCCCGATCATGACGGTCGATGCCGATCTTGCCAAGGAAGACGCCGCGCTTCGCAAGACCTATCTCGGCACCGACAACTATCTGATGGGCAAGCGGATCGGCGAATACATCAAGAAGGCCAAGCCGAATGGCGGCACGATCTGCACGATCGAGGGCAATCCGGCCGCCGACAACATCCTGCGCCGCGCGCAGGGCATGCGCGATGCGCTGTCGGGCAAGGAAGGCCTGCCGGCGCTCGCCGGCGAAGGCGGCTGGACGGAAGTGGCGGGTTGCCCGGTGTTCACCAATGACGACGGCGCCAAGGGCGTGCAGGCGATGACAGACATCCTGGCCGCCAATCCGAAGCTCGACGCTTTCGGCATCATGGGCGGCTGGCCGCTGTTCGGCGCTCCGCAGCCCTATCGCGACCTGTTCAAGCCGATGGCCGACAAGATCGCCAAGAACGAGTTCGTCATCGGCGCCGCCGACACGATCGGCGACGAGGTGGCTATCGCCAGGGAGGGCCTTGTGACCGCACTGGTCGGCCAGCGGCCGTTCGAAATGGGCTACAAGGCGCCGTCGGTAATGCTCGACCTCATCCAGGGCAAGAAGGTTGACGATCCGGTCTTCACCGGCCTCGACGAATGCACCAAGGATACGGTCGACACCTGCATCCAGAAGTAGGCTTCGATCCCCGGGGCGCCCTTCGAAGGGCGCCCCTCCATCTTTCGCCAGGACTATGGGCGCGGCCTTGCCGGGGCGGCGGAGCCAAGAGTTTTTGCGCCAGAATTTTCTTATCCGGCAGAGTTTTTGCGGGCGTCTTGGAGCCCGCGACAGGAGGCACCGGAAGGCGGATGCCACGGGAAAAGTCTGGAAAGCGCTTAGCCGAGCCTGCACAGCCGGCCACGATACGACGACCCGAGGCGACGCGGATCGCCGGCCTCAGCGTGCACGCATCGCTCGCCGGCGAGATCGGCCTCAGGATCGTGCGCGGCGACTATCCGCCCGGAACTGTCCTGCCCAACGAAGCCAAATGGTCGGAAACCTTCAATGTCAGCCGCTCGGCGGTGCGCGAGGCCATCAAGATGCTGATGGCCAAGAGCCTGCTCGCGTCCCGCCCCAAGATCGGCAGTTGGGTCGAGCCGAGGGAGCGCTGGAACCTGCTCGACCGCGACGTGCTCGCCTGGTACGCGACCTCGCCTGACCGCGAGGTGTTTCTCAGAACGGTGCAGGAGTTCCGCCATATCATCGAGCCTGAGGCGGCCGCCTTCGCGGCGCTGCGGCGCTCCGACGAGCAGATGGTCGAAATCAGCCAAGCGTGCCGCGAAATGGGGGAGGCGGCGCATATCCAGGAGCGCACGCGCGCCGATACGCGGTTCCATCTCGCCATCCTGCGCGCCTCGGGCAATGAGCTGCTGGTGCCGCTAGGCGTACTGATCGAATCGGCGCTCGATCATCTCTTCATCTTCGTCACGCGCGAGCACAGCGACCAGCGGCGGGCCCAGTCCCTGCACGAGGCGATCGAGCGAAACATCCGCCTGCAGCGCCCGGCCGCGGCGAGAAGCGCGGTGCACAGGCTTCTCGCCAATACCGACGAGGTGATCGAGCTCTCGAGACGCTGACAGGCTTGGCCGCGGCTTTCAGATCGTCTGCTTTTTGCCGTCCTTCGACGGCATCAGGTCGACGCCGTTGAGCTTGCCGATATGGGTGGCCAGCATCGGCACATACTGCTCGGCCGGCCCCGCCGCGAAGGCGGTCGCGAACGAATTCTTGGTGGCGTTGCCAAGCGGATTGGCGATGCCGGCAGCGCCGGCCATCGATTCCAGATAGGTCAAATCCTTGAAGGCATTGGCGATGGAGAATTTGTGGGCGTCGCGGTCGCCTTCCAGCGTCCAGCGCATGAAGGTCTGGTAGAAGCCGCAATCCATGCGGCCGTTGCGGATCACGCTGTCGAAGCGGGGCGGCGAGATGCCGACCTTCTGCGCCAGCGCCAAGGCTTCCGAATAGATCGCCGCGTAGCCGAGCGAGATGAAGTTGTTGAGCAGCTTCATGCGGTGGCCGTCGCCGGTGTCACCGATATGGACGATGCGGCCGGCCCAGGTTTCGATCACCGGCTTCAACCGTGCGAACACCGCGTCGGGCGCGCCGACCATGGCGTCGAGCGTGCCTTCCCAGGCCTCCTTCGGCGTGCGACTGAGCGGCGCGTCGACATAGTCGACGCCGAGCGCCCTGAGTTCGGCTGCCAGCGCGACGGTGGAGACGGGGTCGGATGTCGAGCAATCCACGACCACGCAGCCTTGCTTCAGACCTTCCTTCAGCCCGCCGGGGCCGCGGATGATCGCCTCGACCTCACGCGAGCCGGTGACGCAGATGAAGACGATGTCGGAGGCCGCTGCCACTTCTTTGGACGTGGCCACTTCCTTTGCGCCGCGGCCGAGCAGGTCATCCGCCGGCTTACGGTTCTTGCGGCCGAGGAAGGTGAGCGGATAGCCCTTGTCGACGATGTTCTTGGCGATGCTATGCCCCATCAGGCCGAGGCCGATGAAACCGATGTTTTCGCGGGCAGCGGTGGTGGTCATGTCGTTTCGTCCCTGTCTTTCCTGATGGTCGGCGCCGGCGCGACCGGCCGGCGAGCATTGCTGGAGAAGGTTTTCGCGGATCGCGGTTGGCAGGCCGTTGCTGAATGCCATATTGTCTGACAATACACACAATCCTTGAGAAATGTGGAGAGCAAAATGACGAAGCGCATCATGTTCACCGGCGGCAGCGGCAAGGCCGGCCGCCATGTCGTGCAGTATCTGGTCGAGCATGGCTGCCAGGTGCTCAACATCGACACCAAGCCGCTCGACAACCCGAAGGTGCGCACGCTGATCACCGACATTACCGACAGCGGCCAGGTGTTCAACGCGCTGTCGAGCTATGCCGGGCTGCATGAATTCGATCCATCGCTGCGCGCACAGCCGGTCGACGCCGTGGTGCATTTTGCCGCCATCCCGCGGATCATGATCACCCCGGACAACGAGGTGTTCCGCATCAACGCGATGGGCACCTACAACGTCATCGAAGCGGCGGTGAAACTCGGCATCCGCAAGGTGATCATCGCCTCCAGCGAGACGACCTACGGCCTGGTCTTCGCCAACGAGCCGCGCAACCCGACCCATTTCCCGCTCGACGAGGACTATGACGTCGATCCGATGGACAGCTACGCCCTGTCCAAGCTCGTCAACGAAAAGACGGCGCGCGCCTTCGCGCTGCGCAGCGGTTTCGACATCTATGCGCTGCGCATCGGCAACGTCATCGAGCCGCATGAATATGCGCTGTTCCCGAAATGGTTTGCCGATCCCGGTTTCCGCAAGCGCATTGCCTGGAGCTATATCGACGCCCGCGATCTCGGCCAGATCGCCTTGCGCGCCATCGAGAAGGATGGGCTGGGCTATCAGGTGTTCAACGCCGCCAATGACGAGACCTCGTCCGATCTGCCGACGGCCGAGTTGCTGAAGCGTTTCTATCCAGGCGTGCCGGTGAAAGCCGAGCTCGGTGAATTCGAGACGCTACTGTCCAACCGCAAGGCGCGGGACGTGCTCGGCTTCCGCCCCGAACACAGCTGGCGCAAATACGTCAAAACAGCGTGAGGGCCGACAAACATAGGTTGAGCTGTGCACAGCGCGGCGTCTAGCGGCAAAGGCGGCCTTGCCGCGCTTGACAGCTTCTGAAAACCGGACTTTCTGGGCGTATGCGGGACGCAAAGCCGAACAACGAAAAGAGGCCGACGAAAGCGGCATCCGCCGAGCGTATGGCTGGCGTTCGCCGGCCGGACGCGCCGCGCATCCCTGGTGCCAGCGTGCACACCTCGCTGGCCAGCGAAATCGGCCTTCGGATCGTGCGCGGCGACTACCCGCCGGGCACCATCCTGCCCAACGAGGCCAAATGGTCGGAGACTTTCGACGTCAGCCGCTCGGCGGTGCGCGAGGCGATCAAGATGCTGATGGCCAAGAGCCTTCTGGCATCACGTCCGAAAATCGGCAGCTGGGTTGAGCCGAAGGAGCGCTGGAACCTGCTCGACCGCGACGTGCTCTCCTGGTACGCGACGTCGCCGGACCGTGAAGTCTTCCTGAAGACGGTGCAGGAATTCCGCCACATCATCGAGCCCGAGGCGACGGCTTTTGCCGCAATGCGGCGCACCGATGAGCAGATGGCCGAGATCAGCCAGGCCTGCCGCGAGATGGGCGAGGCGACCAATTTGCAGGAGCGGACGCGCGCCGACACCCGCTTCCACCTGGCCATTCTCAGGGCCTCCGGCAACGATCTCCTGGTGCCCCTGGGCGTCCTGATCGAATCCGCCTTCAATCATCTCTTCGCCTATACGACACGCGAGCTGGACGACCTGCAGCACGCCCAGAAACTGCACGAAGCGATCGAGAGGAACATCCGGCTGCAGCGGCCGGATGCTGCGCGCAACGCCGTGCGCAAGCTGCTCGCGAATACCGACGACGTCATCCGCTCGCGCTAAGGCCTACCGATACCCGGGTGAGGCCCGGTCCGACCTCGACAAGTCCTTAGTCTTCCTTCTCGCGCCCGAAAGCGACGCGCAACTCGTCCTTGGCCTTTTCCAGAACTCGCTTGCGCTTCTCCGGCAGGTTCCTGCCGGCGCGGTTGATGTAGAAATTCAGCATCGACATCGCGGATCGGAACGGCTCAGCCTTGCGGCGATGGCTGTGCTCAGCCGAGCGCTTCAGCGAGGTGGCGATCCTCTTGGCATCGTCGGATTCGAAAATGTGCTCCTCGAGATCCAGCGCATCGCTGTGCGCGGTCACTTCGGCCGACCATTTTTTCCTGGCGGTCATGGCGAACCTCCTTCCTGGGGCACAACTCCCCTTGGGCACAACGCTCTCTTGGGGCAAAAACTCTGGGCGGCATGGCCGGTTCCCGATTTCTGGAGCCACGGATTTGTCCCTTGTGGCGCTGCTCGGCACCGGGAATGCGCCGATACTTGGCGTGGAAACCGCCCGATCACCAACAAGCGCGGACAGGAAAGGTGTGACGACAACCGTCTCCAGCCGGGCAGATGGCCCCAGCATCGACAGCGCCTATGCATGGATACGGCTCGGCGTCTCGATGCTTTTGTCGACGATCGGCGGCGCCGGCATGTGGGCGGTGGTCGTCGTTCTGCCCGCCGTGCAGGCCGAATTCGGCGTCGACAGGGCCGCGGCTTCAATGCCTTATACCGCGACCATGGTCGGCTTCGCCGCCGGCAATATGCTGGTCGGACGCGCCATCGACCGCATGGGTTACTGGATCCCGGCGCTCGTCTCTGCGATTGCGCTCGGCGCGGGCTTCCTGCTCGCCTCGCTGACCAGCTCGATCCTTGCGTTCACCCTTGTCCAGGGGCTTCTGATCGGACTCGGCACATCGGCGATCTTCGGCCCGTTGATCGCCGACATCTCGCACTGGTTCAACCGGCGCCGCGGCGTCGCGGTGACCGCGGCCGCATCCGGCAGCTATCTTGCCGGAGCAGTCTGGCCGACGGTGATGCCCTATGTCATGCAAGGCGAAGGCTGGCGGTTCACCTATGCCGCGATCGGCATCTTCTGCCTCGCCACCATGGTGCCGCTGGTGCTGATGCTGCGCCGCGGCGCGCCGCGCGAAGCTACCCATGGCTCGCCGGGAAGCCGGCCGACGCAGCCAATCTCGCTGTCGCCGGCGGCGTTGCAGATGCTGCTGGTGATTGCCGGCTTCGGCTGCTGCATGGCGATGTCGATGCCGCAAGTGCATATCGTCGCCTATTGCATGGATCTCGGCTACGGCGTCGCGCGCGGCGCCGACATGTTGTCGATCATGCTGGCGGCGGGCGTTGTCAGCCGCATTGGCTCAGGTTTCCTCGCCGATCGCATCGGCGCGGTGAAAACCTTGATCATCGGCTCGGCGCTGCAGTGCCTGTCACTGCTGTTCTATATTCCCTTCGACGGGCTGGCTTCGCTCTATGTAGTGTCGCTGGTGTTCGGCCTCTCGCAAGGCGGCATCGTTCCCTGCTATGCGATCATCGTGCGCGACTACATGCCGGCCAAGGAAGCCGGCCAGCGCGTCGGCATCGTCCTGATGGCGACGATCTTCGGCATGGCCGTCGGCGGCTGGATGTCGGGCTGGATCTACGATCTAACCGGCTCCTATGCCGCCGCCTTCCTCAACGGCATCGCCTGGAACCTGGTCAATCTCGCGGCGATTTTGCTGCTTATGTGGAAGGCGAGGCGAGGCGCGGAAGCGCCGGCCTGATTTCCGCCGGCAACCCTGGCCATTGCAAGCTTGTCTACCGGCGCAAAGGTAGGGGTCAGGTGATACTCGTCCGTGCTCTTTCGTGTGGCGTCGCGCCCGAATACTGGGTGCAGCAGGCTATTTACTTGGAAAGGCTTTGGGCGGAATATTGCGAAAGTGGGAGGAAGCAGTCGGAAAATCTCCTGAATAAATGCGCTCGAACGGCTTCCGCCCGTTGAATGCAAGGGAGGATAATCATGAGACGTACTTTCCCGCTCGCGGCATCCGCCGCGGCGTTGTTGCTCGGCGTGCCCTCCGCCTTCGCGCAGTCCGGCGGCGTCGAGAAAGCAGTCGGCGGCTACAGCTTCGAGGAAGCCGCAAAGGAAGCCCCCACCACCAAGGATTTCCATTCGGCCGATGGCCATCTCACCTTCGCCATCGTCACACATACGGCCGGCAACGGCTTCTTCGATCCGGTCTATGTCGGCGCAACCGCCGCCGGCAATCTGATCGGCGCCAAGATACTGCTGCTCGGCTCGGAATCTCCGACCGACGACCCGGCCCGCGAGATCGAAATCCTGAATCAGATCGTGCAGGATCCGACGATCGACGGGCTGATCATGACAACGCCCCAGGTCGGCGCCTATAACGACATCGTCAAGGCTGCCGCGGCCAAGGGCATACCGGTAGCAACGACCAATTCCTTCGACGGCACGATCCTCGACCGCAGCGGCATCAGCCACACCGGTCAGGACGCCTCCGCCGCGGCGATCGCCGGCGAGGCACTCGTCAAGTGCCTGGCGGACAAGGGTATCGAGAAGGGCTCGATCGTTCTGCCGTCATCGACCGCGATGGGCAACATCGAGGTGAACAATCGCGTCACCGCGGCCTTCAACGCGATCGTCAAAGGCCTGAAGGACGCCGGCAAGCTCGAGGCCTTCAAGGTCGACGCAGGTCCCGAGAACACCGGCATCGACACCAATCCGAACGATCCGGTGAACGGTATAGTGACGCTGTTCGAGTCGCGCGGTGACGTTGTCGGCGCCTTCGCCGGCAACAACGTGTTCACGCCAGCGCTGGCCAAGGCCGTCGCCCAAACCGGAAAGACCGGCAAGATCTGCGCCTATGGGTTCGACCTCGGTCCGGCGCAGCAGGACGCGTTGAAGAGCGGCGACCTGACCGGCGCGCTCGGGCAGCAGCCCTTCCTGCAGGGCTTCTATCCGGTCATGCAACTCTATCTGCAGATCGATCGCGGCATCGCGGCCGCCAATCTCGACACGCGCGCCCAACTCGTGACGCAGGAGACCGTTGGAAAGGTCGGCAAGCGTTTCGAGAACTGAATGTCAAAGCGACACTGAACCGGCGCGGGAGGGCTGGTGTCCTCCCGCGCATTTTGGCCTTCGGAACCTTTTATCAAAGAATGCCCGCTGAAGCTCTCGCTCGTCGCCTTCCACCCCAGCTCATCGGCGGCTGGGAAATGGGATTGCTTGCCCTGCTGGCGCTGATCTATCTCGGCGGGGCTGCCGTCAATCCGGCGTTTTTCGGCTCGCCGGAGGCGTTCCATGCACTGCTTCGCGATACCTCGCGGGTCGCCATCATCGCCGTCGGAATGACCTTCGTCATCATCAACAAGGACCTCGACCTTTCGGTCGGTTCCATCTACGGCCTTGTGGCCGTCGTTTTTGCGAGGCTGTTCGCGCCAAGCTTCGCCGATCTCGGCATCGTCATGTCGGTGACCGTCTGCGTCCTTCTTGGGATGTTGATCGGCCTCGTCAACGGCGTGCTCGTTACCATCCTAAAAGTGCCGGCGTTCATCGCCACCTTGACCACGCTTCTGATCGGCCGCGGCTTCGTCCTCGCCCTGACGCACGGTCAGGCGATCTACTATCCAGGAAAAGCGAAGGAGGCCCCGCTCTTCTTCCATCTCGGCGAGACGAACGTCTTCGGCTTCAACAACCAGATCGCAATCTTCGCGGTCGTTGCCGTGATCGGCGCCTACGTGCTCGCCAACACTCGCTGGGGCTACGAAACCTTTGCGACGGGCGGCAACGAGCAGGCAGCAGTCTATGCTGGCATACCGACGAACTGGGTGCGCATCCGTGCCTATCTGCTCTCGTCGCTCTGTGCCGCCGTTGCCGGCCTCCTGTCGGCCGCTCAGGACAAGGGCGTGACCCCGCTTTACGGCGTCAGCGGCGAACTGACCGTCATCGCCGCGGTGATCATCGGCGGCGCTTCCATTCTAGGCGGTCGCGGCCGCGTCGCCGGGTCCTGCCTCGGCGCCATGCTGGTCGTTCTGCTCGACAAGGTGCTGCGCGAGGGTTTGCCGATCACGCGCACCATCAAGATCGGCGAGGAGGAGGTGACGGTCAACGCCGTCTACTCCCTGCCAGTGGGCGCGGTTCCGGTCTTCCTCGGACTGCTGCTTGTCATCGCCGTGCTGATCGAACCCTATCTCATCCGCCGCCAGGTCGCGGCGCGCCTCTGGGCATGGCTGCGCGGCAGGCCGCCGCCCCCGGCCTTCGAGATCGGCGGGGTCGCGCTCGAGGGCGTGGTGACCAAGGGCGCGATGGCGACCGACATCGCACTGTCGGCAACGGGGTTCGGCAAGTTCCTCGCCCGGCGCGATGCCCTCGCCGTCATCGTGACAGTGGTGCTGTGGCTCACGGGCCTTTTCCTCAGGCCGGATTACTGGTGGAACCTGTCCAACACTTTCGCGATCCTGCTCAACTATACGGAACTGGCGCTGATCACGGTCGGGCTTACCTACGTCATCGCGGCCGGCGATATCGACCTCTCCGTCGGAGCCGTCCTGGCGCTCGCCGGCAGCGCGGCGGCCTATTTCCTGAAGGTCCTGGGCGCCGACCCCGTCACCGCTGTCGCGATGGGCCTCCTTGCGGGAATGCTTGCCGGCCTCGTCAACGCTGTCGTCGCCGTTGGCTTGAAACTGCCGGCCTTCATCGCAACGCTTGGCATGTTCTACATCGCCCGCGGCCTCGCGGCCTGGTTCGTCGCCGGGCAGCAGCTTACCGGCTGGCCGGAGGGCTACAATTTGCTCGGCCGCAAGGTGAATGACATCCTCCTTTACTTCAGCATCGTGCTTCCGGATGGCATCCTCAGAACACTGGCCGAGGTGGTCAGCGTGCAGACGGTCTGGATGATCTTCGTCGCCGGGATTGCCGGTGTCGTGCTCGCCTACACGCCGTTCGGGCAAAAGGTCTATGCAACCGGCGGCAACATCCGCGCCGCCGCCTATGCCGGCATCAACACCAACCGGGCGCGCTTCATCTCGCTCATGCTGGCGGCGTTCTGCGCGACGATGGCCGGGATCATCAACGTCGCCTATTTCCGAAGCTTCAACCCCGTTGCAGGCCAGTTCCGCGAACTCGACGCCATCGCGTCGGTGATAATCGGCGGCGGGTCGATCTTCGGCGGCTACGGCACCATGCTGGGTTCTCTGGCCGGTGCAGCCGTGATCACACTCGTTAGGGCCCTCCTGCAGCTCAATGTCCAGGGCTTCAGCATGCCGCAGCATTGGATCAATGTCTTCATCGGCGTCATCCTCATTGTCGCGGTGCTGATCGACATCTGGGTGCGCCAGGCCAATATCTTCGGTCGCCTGCGAGCCCGCCTCGCGCGAGGCGCACGAACCCGGGAAACCATTCATGCCTGATGCTGCGTTGCCTCAACCGATCGTGGAAATGCGAAGCATCGAAAAAGCCTTCGGTGCCGTTCAGGCGCTTCGGAAAGTCGATCTAGTGCTCTATCCCGGAGAGATCCTTGGACTGGTCGGCGACAACTCGGCCGGCAAGTCGACGCTCATGAAGATCCTGACCGGCGCCTATCAGCGCGACGCCGGCGAAATCCTCGTCGCCGGTCAACCGGTGCACTTCAAGAGTCCGCATGAGAGCCGCGATGCGGGCATCGAGATGATCTACCAGGATTTCGCTCTTTGCGGAAACATGGATGTCGGCCAGAACATCTTTCTCGGCCGCTGGCCGCGCAAAGGCCCTTTCGTCAATCGCCGCAAGATGTACGCGGAAGCCGATAGCGTGCTGAAGCGGCTCAAGGTGGACGTGAACTCCGTTTTCCAGAAGGTCGAGAGCCTGTCGGGCGGTCGCCAGCAATCCGTGGCGATTGCCCGCGCGATTTCGTTCGAGCCACGCGTCGTGATCCTCGACGAACCGACCGCCAATCTCTCGGTGATGGCGACCGCGCGGCTCCTCGAGACCATGCTGGAACTGAAAAGGCAGGGTGTTGCCCAGATCATCATCTCGCATCGGCTGGTCGACATTTTCGCCGTAGGCGACCGTGTCATGGTGCTCAAGCGCGGCGAGAATGTCGGCGACCGTCATGTCAGGAACACCGACGAGCACGAGGTCCTTGAGATCATCGTCTCCGGCACGCGGGAGCAGGCGCTTACGGCCGATCAAGCGAGGGCGGTCTGACCACCGAGGCATTGACCCCGGGGTTTATCGCCTCTGCCGGGGGTCGGCTGAACCAAAATTCGTCGGCTTGACAACGGCCATGGCCTGCGCGACCCAACCGGAATGGGACGGGCTGCGAAACATGGTTGCTGTGGCTAAACTGTTGATCGTCAACTCGCCGCTGCGCTCCTTTCGTGCAAAAAGGACAAGGCGGTGACAAGGCCGCGCTCGCGGCGCGGCGGCGGCCGCCCGACCATCGCCGACGTGGCGCGCAAGGCGGGCGTCGGCGCGATCACCGTGTCGCGTGCGCTGCGCGAGCCTGGGCGGGTCTCGGAAGATCTGCGCCGGCAGATACAGGTCGCCGTCGACGAGCTCGGTTACATCCCGGACCCCAATGCGCGCGCATTGGCTTCGGCGCGCGCGGAGGTCTTCGGCGTGCTGGTGCCGTCGCTCACCAACAATGTCTTTGCCGAAGTGGTGCGCGGCATCTATGACAGTCTTTCGGACAGCCCTTTCCGCATCCAGATGGGCAATACCCACTATTCGGGCCTGGAAGAGGAGCGGCTGCTGCAGCTGTTCGCCTCGCAGCGCCCGGCGGCGCTTATCGTCGCCGGCATCGACCAGACGCCGCAGTCGCGAAAGCTGCTGGAGACGGCCGGCTGCCCGGTGGTGCAAGTGATGGAAACCGGACACGATCCGGTCGATATGCTGGTCGGCTTCTCGCATTTCGACGGTGGCCGCGCTGCCACCGAGCACCTGATCGAGGCAGGTTATCGGCGCATCGGTTTCATCGGCGCGCGCATGGACCCGCGCTCGCAGCGGCGCCTTGCCGGCTATCGCGCGGCCATGGAGTCGGCCGGCCTGTTCGATCCCCGCCTGGTCACCACCACGCCGCTACTGTCCAGCGTGACGCTCGGGCGCGAGCTTTTGCGCGATGCTCTGGCCAAGATGCCGTCGCTCGACGGCGTCTTCTGCAACAATGACGATATCGCGCTGGGGGTCTTGTTCGAATGTCGCCGCGCCGCCATCGCGGTACCGAAGGCCATCGGCATCGTCGGCTTCAACGACCTCGACATGATGCAGGCGGCGTTCCCGTCGGTCACCAGCGTTCGCACGCATCGTTATGAAATCGGACGGCAGGCAGTGGCGATGGCGCTGGCGGCGATTGCGGGCCGGAGGCCCCAGCAGAGGGTTGTCGATCTCGGTTTCGAGCTCATTCGCCGCGAGAGCACCGCACGTTGAAACACGCAAAGACGACTGTGCAAATGCCGGTTTACTACCTTGCATGGTAGCGCTACCATCTTCTGCGTCGAGCAATAAGATGGCAGACGCGAGGCGCTGTTTATTATACATAAGCAAACAGTCCGTACTTGTTTATTATGTATAATATGATAGTTTGCTGAATTGCCCTCAGGCGAGGCAAGAGGAGGCAGCGGGCGGCAAAGGTCGGCCGGCAGGCGATTGGATGCGGCAGGAGGTGCCGGCCAAAACGCCAGGACTTAATCAACAAGCAGAACTGCAACTGGGAGGAATACTGATGATCAAGTCACTTGTTGGCGGTGTGGTTGCCGCCACTGCATTTGTCATGCTGAGCTCGTCGGCGATCGCCGATCCGGAAATCGTCAAAGGGCCCTCGGCCGAGCCCGACTGCTTCGCGCCCTGGGCGGCCGACACACAATTCTTCAAATATCCGAAGAAGGAAGGGCCCTATCGTATCGCGCTCGCGAACGGCTACATCGCCAATACCTGGCGCATCCAGATGATCCAGACGGCCAAAGCCTATGCCGCGCAGCCGGACGTCGCCAAGAAGCTGAAGGAATTCAAGGTGGTATCGACCGGCGAGGATGTGCCGGCGCAGATCTCGGCGATCAATAACTTCATCGATTCCGGCTTCGACGCGATCGTCGTCAACGCCCAGAACCCGACCGCGTTCGGGCCTGTGATCAAGCGCGCCAAGGAAGCCGGTGTCATCCTGGTTGCCTTCGACAACATCCTCGACACCAAGGACGCCATCAACGTCAATGTCGACCAGAAGGGGCTCGGCGAATTGTGGGGCAAATGGCTGGTCTCGCACGTTCCGAACGGCGGCAAAGTGCTTGAGGTGCGCGGCGTCGCGGGTACCTCCGTCGATACCGACCGGCACAATGGCATTCACGAGGTTCTCAACGCGTCGGGCAAGAAATGGGACGTCACCGAGGTCGTCGGCAAGTGGGACGACGGCGTGGCGCAGAAAGCCACGGCCGACGCGATCGCCACCAGCGGACCGTTCGACGGCATCACAGGGCAAGGCGGCGATACCGGCATCGTGCAGGCTATGATCGACGCCAAGCATCCGTTCGTGCCGTTCGGCGGCGAGACGGAAAACGGCTTCCGCAAATTCTGCGCGGCGCATGCGGCGGACGGGCTGAAATGTTCGTCGGCCGGTACCGGCCCGGCGCAGGTTGCCGTTGCCATCAAGACGGCGATTGCCGCGCTCGAAGGCAATGTCGTGCCGCAGTCGGTCAAGCTGCCTTTGGCCATCGTCGAGGATCCGAACTTCAAGGCAGGGCAGGACTACTTCCCCGATCAGTCCGACAATTTCTTCGTCGGCAATTCCTTCCCGACCTGCGGCATCAATTTCACCGCGCAGGAAATCATGGGCCAGACCAAGGAAAACAAATAGTCTGACGGACCGGCGTCGCGGAAGCCGCGACGCCGGCCGCTTGATGCCAATCACGAACTGGCCTGGGGAGGGCTGATGAACGGCGCGGCTCCGCTCTTCCGCATGGAAGGCATATCCAAGCGCTATGGCGGCGTGCGCGCCCTGGAAAAGGCCGATCTCACCGTCACGGCCGGCAGTATCCACGCCATTCTCGGTGAGAACGGCGCCGGCAAATCGACTTTGATCAAGGTCATGGCCGGTGTCGTTGCGCCGGATGAAGGTACCATGACCCTGGACGGCCGCGAGGTGACATTTGCTTCGCCCGCCGCGGCAAACCAGGCCGGCATCGTCTGCATCTTTCAGGAGCTGTCGCTCATTCCGGAGCTGAGCGTCGCCGACAACATCGTCATATCCGATCCGCCGAAACGCTTCGGCATGATCGACCGCAAGGCGCAACGGCGCCTCGCGGAACAGGCGCTTGCCCGCGCGGGTGCCGCCGATATTCACCCCCTGGCGCTGATCAAGGACCTGCCGCTCTCGCGACGACAGATGGTCGAGATCGCCAAGGCGTTGGCCAGGAAGCCGCGCATCCTGATCCTCGACGAAGCGACGTCGGCGCTGACCGCCGCCGATGTCGCGAAGGTCTTCGAGGTGCTGAAGCGGTTGCGCCAGGAAGGGCTGGCGCTGCTCTATATCTCCCACCGAATGAACGAGATCTCCGAGCTTGCCGACCAGTGCACGGTGTTTCGCAACGGCCGCAATGTTGCCAGCTATCGGGCTGGATCGAAGAGCGACAACGAAGTCGTCGAGCTGATGATCGGCCGAGAATACAGCCACATCTTTCCGCCGAAGCCGACCAGGCCCCAGACGGTTGCGGCTCCTGTGCTGGAGGCGCGCAACCTGTCCTGGAGCGATAGGCTGGACAATATCTCGCTCTCGGTTGCGGCCGGCGAGGTCGTAGGATTGGGCGGGCTCGACGGGCAGGGTCAGCGTGAGCTGCTGCTGGCGTTCTTCGGCGTTCTGCGAGGTCTTTCCGGGCAGATCCTGGTCGACGGCAAGAAGGTTTCGATTGCCAGCCCGGCAGCCGCCAGCGATGACCGTATCGGCATGGCGCTGATCCCGGAAGACCGCAAGACGGAAGGGCTGATGCTGCCCATGACGGTGCGCGAGAACCTTTCCTTCGCAGCACTAGACAGGCTGTCCAAGGCCAGCGTCATCGACCGTGCCGCCGAGCAGCGGCTGATCGATGACATGGTTGAATTACTGGCCATCAAGACGGCGGGGCTCGATATCCCTGTCGGGGCGCTGTCCGGCGGCAACCAGCAGAAGGTGGTGATCGCCAAATGGCTGATGCGGCAGCCGCGCATCATTCTGCTCAACGATCCGACGCGCGGCATCGATGTCGGCACCAAGCAGGAGCTCTATCAGCTGATGCGTAAGCTCGCCGACGCCGGCGCCGCGATATTGTTTTATTCGACCGACTATGACGAGCTGATCGGCTGCTGCGACCGCGTGCTCGTGCTTTATGACGGCGCCATCAAGCGCGAGCTGGTTGGCGCCGATATCACCGAGCACGCGCTGATCGCCAGCGCGCTGAATATCCACGGCGGCAGCGGGCGGGCAGAACAAGGAGAGGGCGCGTGAAGGATTGGCGCTATTGGCTGGCCGAACAGCGCGGAACGCTGCTGGCGTTCGCCATCTTCATCGTCATGTTCGCGATCTACAGCGGCAATCATCCAGCCGGCTTCACGGCCAATGTCGTGCAGACGGCGGCGAACAAGGGCGTTCTGCTTGCCTTCGTGGCGATGGCGCAAACGCTGGTTGTGATCACCGCCGGCATCGATCTCTCGGTCGGCATGATCTTCACGCTGACCAATTGCATGGCTTCCTGGCTCGTCATCGGCACGGGTCTCGAGACGGCGTTCGGATTGGTGGCTGTGCTTGGCACCGGGCTCGTCTGCGGGGCAATCAACGGCGCCATCGTGATCTACGGGCGCCTGCAGCCGATCGTCGCTACGATAGCCACGGGCGCCGTCTATTTCGGTCTCGCGCTGCTTTTGCGACCGGTTCCCGGCGGATCGGTCAACGAGGACGTCGCCGATTTCCTGACAGGGCGCTTCTTCGGCGTCGTGCCGGCAAGCCTGATGGCGCTGTTCGTCGTCGTGCTTGTCGTGTGGGTGCCGTTCCGCCGCTCCGAGCTCGGCCGCGCCGCTTACGCTGCGGGCTCGTCCGAAACGGCAGCCTATATGTCGGGTGTGCCGATCCGCAGGGGCAAGTTCCTTGCCTATACGCTGGCCGGGCTGCTTGCCGCGATTGGCGGCCTGTTCCTCACCTTCTTTACCTATACGGGCGAGGCTGCCTATGCGAGCGGCAATGCCTACACGTTGTTCTCGATCGCGGCAGTTGTGCTCGGCGGCGTCTCGCTGTTCGGGGGCAAAGGCAGCGCTATTGGCGCGATCTTCGGAGCGCTCGCCTTCCGCACCATCGGCGACCTGCTGTTCGTCTTCGATTTCGACCCGCTCTGGCAGCCGCTGTTCCAGGGCATCATCCTGTTGATCGCGGTCAGCCTCGGCGCCTTCGCGCTGTTTCGGGTGCGCAACCGGCTGGAGTGGTTCCTGTGAGCGAAACGACGCTTGGCGGCATCGCCAGCCGCATGCCGAAATTCATCCGCCGCGCCGATCCGGCGGTGGCGACCGCCTTTGCCTGCATCGTTATCCTGCTTCTGCTAGGTAGCCTCTATTCGCGCAGTTTTCTCTCGCCGGAATATCTCCTGCAGCAGCTGAAGGTCGCGTCATTCCTCGGCGTGATCGCCACCGGCATGATGCTGGTAATCCTGCTCGGCCAGATCGACCTTTCCGTGCCGTGGTCGGTGGCGACCGGCGCGATGATGGCCTGTGCCGCTGCAGCCTACGGTCCGGTCGGCGTCGCGCTCGCCATCCCGTTCGGCGTCCTGTGCGGGGTCGCGATCGGCATCGTCAACGGCGTCGGCGTGGCTTATTTGCGCATTCCCTCGATGATCATCACTCTAGCCACCAACGCCGTCGCGCAAGGGCTGATGGTGGTCTATACGGGCGGGTTCTCGCCGCAGGATTCGGCGACAGCGGCGATGCGCTACCTTGCGACCGGCTTCACCATTCCGGGGGTGCCGAACGCGGTGATCATCTGGGCGCTGATAGGGGCGGCAATGGTTTTCGTGCTGACCCGCACCTCCTTCGGCCGCGTCGTTTACGGCATCGGTAACCGTGAGCGCGCCGCCTATCTTTCCGGAATCGACACGCGCCGCGTGGTGCTGATTGCCTTTGCCGTCTCCGGCGGGCTCTCGGCCTTCGGGGGCGTCCTGCTCGCGGGCTACGCATCGAAGGCGGCGCAGTCGATGGGCGACGCCTATCTGTTGCCGTCGATCGCCGCCGTGGTGCTGGGCGGCACTTCGATCCTCGGCGGCCGCGGCTCATATCTTGGCACCGTCGCCGGCGTGATCCTGATCACGCTGCTGCAATCGATCCTGTCGGTCATGCAGATGCCGGAGGCGGGGCGGCAGATCATTTACGGCGTCGTGATCGTGGCCATGCTTTTGCTCTATGGCCGTGCGCCGGCAAGCCGCTGACTGTGGATGAAGGATCGTAAGGTCACAGCCGTCGGAGGTTTCCATTGAACGACATCCGGTCAGCGCCGGCCATAGTCGTGATGGGGGTCGCCGGCTGCGGCAAGACGGTGATGGGCGAAGCGCTGGCCGAGGCGCTGGGCGCGGTCTTCATCGAGGGCGACCGGTTGCATCCGCCGAAAAACGTGGCGCGCATGGCGCGCGGCGAGCCGCTGACGGATGCGTTGCGCGAGGGTTGGCTCGATGCCATCGGCGAGCGCATCGCAGCCTCGGTCGGCGAGGGACACAAGCCGGTGGCGGCCTGTTCGGCGCTGAAGCGCAGCTACCGGAACCGGCTGCTCAGCTTTTGCCCGGGCATCGTCTTCCTCTATCTGAAGATCGATCGCGAGACTGCCCGGCGACGGGTGTCGGGGCGCAAAGGCCATTTCATGCCGGCGAGTCTGGTCGACAGCCAGTTCGCGACCCTGGAAGAACCGGAGCCGGACGAACCGGCGGTGACGGCGGATGGCGCGCGGAGCGTCGCGGCCATCCTTAAGCAAGCACTGAGCTCAAGCCCCTTGAGCTGACCAGGTTCAGGCGACGCACTTTTCAGTCTTCGTTCTGATGCATGTCGTTGACCCAAAACCGCTGCGCGTCTGGGGGAAATGCATTATGCGGCGTCGGCGCCGATCGCGGCTTGATCCTGCTGTCCGGTGAGCCGGTTGGCGCTGGACCAGGCCATCATCTGCTCGGGATGCAGTTTGACCGCTTCCAGCAGTCGGTCGCGCTTGAGCAGGATATAGGCCGCTTGCAGAACGAGGTTCTTTGCCGCCACGTCCTTTGCCGGCCGGGATGCAGGCTGGACAGCGTTGGGCTTCAGTTCGGGACTGACGATCGCCCGGTATTCGCGAAAGGGCACTGTCTCCAGGGTCGACATGCCAAACAGCGCAGCGCCGGCGCGCGCCGCAAAATTCGCCGGCGCCGAGGCGAGGTGGGTCCAGCCACGCTCGCCCATGGCGCTCTCGGTGAAGGTAGATCCCGCGTGGATGGTGTTGGTCATCAGCACGACTCCGTTCTCCTTCAGCGTCTTCTGGATGCGCGCCGTAACCTGGTAGGCTTCGGCGCGCTCAAAGACGATGCGGCTCTTCAGAAACCGGTTTTCGACCTCGACCAGCGGCTTGTTGATCACATGCAGGCCGAATTTGCTTTCCGAAAAGCCGTGGAAGTTGACGCTCACCTGGTGCGCTTCGATGCCGGCTTCGAAGAGGGCGCGCTTGCCCATGATGGTCTGGGCGACGAACTGATCGCACCAGACGATGGCGCCGCGGCCGCGCTGCAAGGCCTCGCGCAAGCCGTCGATGCCTTCCAGCCGGATCGCCGGCGACCAGCGCCTGCCAGGCGCCAGATGAGCGGCAAGCATCAGACGGCGGCGATGCGCGGCGGCGAGATGTCCCCTAAAAAGGCTTCGCGTGTCGGCATCATCGCCAAGCACCGCTTTGATCGCCACGTCATACCGCGCGAAATCCTTGCGAAAATGACGCTTGCGTCGAAGCGTCGAAACCCAATCGCAGATCGGCGCCCACCAGGCCACCGGCAGCACCGCCGCCACCCCGAGATAGAACATGGATAGCAGGCTTTCGCGCAGATCCTTGTTGGAGACGCTGCGCAACTTGCCGGGGCGGAGGAGCTTGCGGCTGAAGAAGCGGACGGTCTCGCCGCGCTCCGGCACTGCAACGTCGGCGATGATCTCGGTATGATAGATGCTGGCGGATGACGGTTGCCGGTTGGCCCTGCGGGACTTGCCAAGCCGAGGCAGCCTCATGCGTTAGATACCCCCAAACCTTGATCCATCCGTCAGCCGATTTACAGCGTCTGTCGCGGACAGACAACCAACGGCGAGACGGCGCGGCTGAGCGGTCAGATCTGCGACGTGAGTTCGACCGGGAAATCGTCGTTGTCGGCGTCGCGCATGGCGGCGAGGCTGCGGTTGTCGAGCACCTCGGCGATCGCCTGGCGCACTTCCAGCATCATGTGGCGGACCTGGCACGTCGCCTCGTCGCAGTCCTCGCAGCGCTGATATTGCGTGCGGCTGGCGCAAGGGATCGGCGCCAGCGGCCCGTCGAGCACGCGCACGACATGGCCGATCTTGATCTCGGAAGCGGGCCTGGCGAGGCGATAGCCGCCTTCCTTGCCCTTGCGGCTCTGGACGAAGCCGGCATTGCGCAATTCGCCCAGAATGGCGTCCAGGAACTTCTTCGGGATGTTGTTTGCGACCGCTATGTCGTTGACGAATGCAAGCTGGCCAGCCGGCAGGCCGGAAAGATGCACGAGGGCCTTGAGGCCATATTTGCCTTTTTTGGTCAGCATGCCCGATTCAGTTTATCAAACCCCAAGCGCCTGCATCTGGCGGTTGTTTGTGTGCAAATCATGACAGTTTGGCCGCGCTACGCGGCTTGGCACAACAATTCATCGACACAGGTTAGGCACAAACGCGTTGATTCTTCGTAATGTTTTTCACATTGGCCGCGTCGATTTCGCCGGCAAAGTGATGCCGGCTCCAGATTGAAAAAGCCGGCGATGCCGACGGCGATGACGGCTTTTCACTCCTTTTGATTGTAAGCGCTACCGGCTGCCATAGGCCTGATCGAGCAAGCCGCCTGCCGCGAAATGCTCTTTCTGCACCCTGTCCCAGCCGCCGAAGACCTCGTCTACCGTCAACAGGCGCACGTCGGGAAACTCGGCTTTGTATTTGGCGGCCACTGCTGCGTCGCGGGCCCGCAGGCCGTTGCGGGCGGCAATGTCCTGGCCCTCGGGCGAATAGAGGGATTCGAGATAGGTCTTGGCGAGATCGCGGCTACCGTGCTCGTCAGCGATCTTATCGACGATCGCCACCGGGAATTCGGCCAGCAGGCTGACTGAAGGCGTGACCTGCTCGAACTTGTCGTCGCCATATTCCCTGCGGATGCCGCGCGTTTCGGATTCGAAGGTGATCAGCACGTCGCCGATCTCGCGCTGCACGAAGGTGGTGGTGGCGGCGCGGCCGCCGGTGTCGAAGATCGGCACGTTGGCAAACAGCTTGGCGATGAACTCCTTCACCTTGGCGTCGTCGCCCTTGAAGGCTTCCTTCGCGTAAGCGGTGGCAGCGAGATAGGTATAGCGGGCATTGCCTGATGTCTTCGGGTTGGGGAAGATCACCTGCACGTCGTCACGCACCAGATCGTTCCAGTCCTTGATGTGCTTGGGATTGCCGGCACGAACAAGGAAGGACGGCAGCGAATAGAAAGGCGATGCGTTGTCTGGGAAATCCTTCTGCCAGTCCGCGGAGATCAGACCCCTCTTGACCAGGAAATCGACGTCGGTGACCTGGTTGAAGGTGACGACGTCGGCTGCCAAACCTTCCGCGATGGCACGAGCCTGCGCCGAGGTTCCGGCGTGGGACTGATCGACGGTCACGCCGGGATGCTCAGCGATGAAAGCCTTGTTGATGTCGGCAAACAATTCGCGGCCGACGTCGTAGGAGGCATTGAGCAGCTTGTCGGCCGACCAGGCTTGGGAGGACGCGAGGACGACGAAGCCGGCAAGCGTGGCAATACCCAGCAATAAGCGCTTCATGAAAACGGTCCTCCTCCAGACAATCAGAACTATGGTGTGACCATAAAAAGGAAAGCCTGGCTGCGCGAGGCACGCGGTCCGGGGGACGCACGAGCAGCGGGAAAATCTCCCGCCCGAACAGCCGCTTGGTAGGATTTTCTTCCAACCTGATTCATCGCGGCTCCTCTACGGGGCGCCTGGACGTGGCAGGCGGCAAATAGGTCAGGAGGCCGGGAAAAGCTTCCAGCGCCTCGGCCTGAAAGCCACCCGGCTCTTCTGTGCCGCCGGATGGTCGACCGGCAGCTCGATCTCGACGCGCTGACGCTCGCCGCCGATCTCGAGCTCGACCCGCCTTGTGCCGGCGACGCGGCGGCTGGCGGCGACCGTCCCGGCAATGCAGCCGCTGCAGCCGTCGAGCAGCTCGACATCGTGCGGACGAAAGTAGAGCAGGGCCTCTCCCGACTGCGCATGCGGCGCCTGCAGACCGACCGGCCGGTCGGCCAGCCAGATCTCGCCATTGTCAACCTTGACCGGCAGCGAGCTCGATTCGCCGATGAAGCTGTAGACGAAAGGCGAGTTCGGCGTGTCGTAGATCTCGTCGGCCGAGCCGACCTGCTCGATGCGACCTTGGCTCATGACGACAACGCGGTCGGCGAGTTCGAGCGCCTCCTCCTGGTCGTGGGTAACGAAGACCGTGGTGTGGCCGGTGGCGTCGTGGATTTCGCGCAGCCAGCGGCGCAACTCGCGGCGCACCTGCGCGTCAAGGGCGCCGAATGGCTCGTCGAGCAAAAGCACCTTGGGCTCGATGGCCATGGCGCGGGCGAGCGCGACGCGCTGGCGCTGGCCGCCGGAAAGCTGCGCCGGATAGCGCTTTTCCAGCCCCGACAGCTGGACGAGGTCGAGGAGTTCCGAAGCGCGGCGGCGGATCTCCTGCGCCGAGGGACGCGCGGCGCCGTGCCGGACCTTGAGGCCGAAGCCGATATTGTCGGCAACCGTCATGTGTCGGAACAGAGCGTAATGCTGGAACACGAAGCCGACATTGCGCTCCTGGATCGACTTCTGCGAAGCATCCTCTTCGCCGAAGAAGATGGCGCCCTTGGTGGGCCGCTCCAGGCCGGCGATCAGGCGGAGCAGCGTCGTCTTGCCGGAACCGGATGGCCCGAGCAGCGCGATAAGCTCGCCCGACCTGATGTCGAGCGAAACGTCGTGGAGCGCCGGAAACCGCTCGAACTCCTTGCGCACGTTGACAACGCGAACTTCCATACAGATCCCTCAATCAGTTGATGCATGCTACGCGGTTTCGGGCGGCATGCATCTAATGTCCGCGTGTCGCGGCAATCTCGGCGCCGTAGCGCATCTCCAGAAGTGTTTTCAAGACCAGCGTCACCAAAGCCAGGCCGGCAAGCAGCGAGGCGACCGCGAAGGCCCCGACGGCGTTATACTCATTGTAGAGAATTTCCACATGCAGCGGCATGGTGTTGGTGAGGCCGCGAATGTGACCTGAGACCACCGACACGGCGCCGAACTCGCCCATGGCGCGCGCGTTGCAGAGTAGCACGCCGTAGAGCAGGCCCCATTTGACGTTGGGCAGCGTCACATACCAGAAGGCCTGCCAGCCATTGGCGCCGAGTGACAGGGCCGCCTCCTCGTCGCCATTGCCCTGTTCCTGCATCAGCGGGATCAGCTCGCGGGCGACAAAGGGGAAAGTGACGAAGATGGTTGCGAGCACAATGCCCGGCACGGCGAACAGGATGACGATGCCATGCGCCTTCAGCCACGCGCCGAGCAGGCCTTGCGCCCCGAAGAGGAGCACATAAACCAGGCCGGAAATGACGGGCGACACCGAGAACGGCAGGTCGATGAGGGTGGTCAGAAAGGCCTTGCCCTTGAACTCGAACTTGGCGATCGCCCAGGCAGCCGAGATGCCGAAAATGAGGTTGAGCGGCACCGAGATCGCCGCCACCAGCAGCGTCAGGCGGATCGCCGAGCGCGTGTCGGGGCTGGCAAGCGCCTCCGTGTAGGCGCCGATGCCTTTGCTAAGCGCCTCGTGGAAGACAACGATCAGCGGCAGAAGCAGGAAGACGGCGAGGAAGGTGAAGGCTATTCCCATCGCCACCCAGCGCACCGGCCTGCTTTCGGTCACCGCGGCCGACTGGCTTTCGTGATGCGGTTCGTAGGATTTGATCTCGGGATCAGCCATAGCGCTTGCGGCTCCATGTCTGGACGAGGTTGACGACCAAAAGCATCACGAAGGACAGCGCCAGCATGATCGCGGCGATCGCGGTCGCCGCCTCGTAATTGTATTCCTCGAGCCGGATGACGATGAGGAGCGGCGCGATCTCCGACTTGAAGGGCAGGTTGCCGGCGATGAAGATGACCGAGCCGTATTCGCCGACACCGCGCGCGAAGGCGAGCGAGAAGCCGGTGACGATGGCCGGCGCCAGTCCCGGGAAGAGCACACGAGTGATGGTCTGGAAGCGGTTGGCGCCAAGCGTGGCGGCGGCTTCCTCGACCTCCCTGTCGAGCTCCTCCATGATTGGCTGGACGGTGCGCACCACGAAGGGTAGGCCGATGAACACCAAGGCGATGACGATGCCGAGCGGGGTGTAGGCGACCTCTATGCCGAGCGGCATTAGAAGCTGGCCGATCCAGCCATTCGGCGCATAGAGTGTGGTGAGCGCGATACCGGCGACTGCGGTGGGCAAGGCGAAGGGCAGGTCGACCATCGCATCGGCGATGCGTCGGCCGGGGAAGCGGTAGCGGACCAGCACCCAGGCGACGATGGTGCCGAAGACGACGTTGACCGCGGCGGCCAGGAAGGCGGTGCCGAAGCTGATCTTCAGCGCATTGAGAGTGCGCCGGTCGACGGCGATCGCCCAGAAGTCGGTCCAGCCGAGCGCGGCCGAACGCCAGACCAGCCCCGAAAGCGGAATGAGGATGATGAGCGTGAGGTAGGCAAGCGAGAAGCCGAGCGTCAATCCGAAGCCCGGAATGACACTCGGCTGTCTGAACCGCCACCCCGCCTTGGCGGGTGCTGTGTTCATGCTGTTCTGGATCGTCCCTTCTTACTCAGACCAGAGTGCCCTTCGCCTCGGCTGGGGCACTCGTACAATAGACCCAATCAGGTTTCATCCGGCCTATGGCCGCCATGCTTCATTGGGCGGGCTTGTAAATCTGGTCGAATATACCACCGTCGCCGAAATGATAAGGCTGCGCCTTCTTCCAACCGCCGAATTGCGGATCGTCGATGGTGACGAGCTTGATTGCCGGTAGCTTGGCGAGATCCTCGGCAGGCACCAGGTCGGGCTTGGCCGGACGATAGTGGTTCTTGGCGATGATGGTCTGGGCTTCCTTCGAATAGAGCCAGCTCAGATAAGCCTCGGCGACCTTGCGGGTGCCCTTGGCGTCGACATTGCCGTCGACGACGGCGACCGGCGGCTCGGCCAGGATCGAGGTCGGCGGGTAGACGATGTCGAAATTGTCGGCGCCGAATTCATCGAGCGCGAGATAGGCTTCGTTCTCCCAGGCGATCAGCACGTCGCCCAGCCCCTTCTGCGCAAAGGTCACCGTCGAGCCGCGGGCACCGGTATCGAGGACGGGGACATTCGCATAGAGCTTGCCGACGAACTCCTTGGTCTTGGCTTCGTCATTGCCGTCATTGGCATTGGCATAAGCCCAGGCGGCGAGGTAGTTCCAGCGCGCGCCGCCCGAGGTCTTGGGGTTCGGCGTGATTACCTGGACGCCGTCCTTCACCAGATCGCTCCAGTCATGGATGCCCTTGGGATTGCCCTTGCGCACCAGGAAGATGATGGTCGAGGTGTAGGGAGCCGAGTTGTTCTCGAACTTCGTGCGCCAGTCCGGATTGATCTTTTTCGTCTTCGCGGCAATGGCGTTGATGTCGCCCTCGAGCGCCAGCGTCACGACATCGGCGTCGAGACCGTCGATGACGGCTCGCGCTTGGGCGCCGGATCCGCCATGCGACTGTTGGATGGTAACGGTTTCTCCGGTCTCCGCCTTCCAGTGCGCGGTGAAGGCCTCGTCATAGGCTTTGTAGAGCTCACGTGTCGGGTCGTAGGACACATTCAGAATGGTCGTATCGGCAAATGCGAAACCGAGCGAGCCGAACTGGACAGATGTGGCGACCAGCGCGCCGAGCAGTTTCCCGAAATGAGGGTTGGTCATTTCCGCCTCCGTTGAACGGCCCGAACTCTAGCGAATTTATAGAAATTAGATGCACTCAATGTTGCCTTTTTCATCTCCTTGCAGCAATTTTTCGCCGAGGGGCGGCCAGTCGAGGAAATATCTTCCTCACTTGCCAGCAGCGTGGTTCCTCGTCAGCGGGCCTAATTAGAACCGGCCGCGATCCGGGCAAGTCCTGTGCCCTAGTCGGCGGTCACCGGAAAATCGAAGCGCTGCTTTGGGAACGGCTCGTCGGCGAGGGTGAAATGCCACCATTCCCGCGCATAGTTGCGGAAGCCGGCGGCGCGCATGGCCGAAAGCAGCATCGTGCGGTGGGCCGTCTCGCTCGCCGAATCGAAACAGTCGAATCCGGTGCCGAAGTCGAGCGTGCGGGCGTCAGTCGCGCCGCAAGCGGAATGAGCCGGGCTTGTCTTGTCAAGCTCAGCGACGGCGAGGTCAACGGTCGAGCCCCGCGAGTGGCTGGACAGTTCGCCGACATAGCCCTCGGCGATGAGGTCGCCGCGCTCGACCTTCGGATACCATTGCGGATCGGGCGGGCCGCCTTGCCTTGTCCATCTGACCATGTCGGCGACGGCGCGTGCCGGGCGGTAACAGTCGAAGACGATCAGCGTGAGGCCCTCGGCCGTCATTGCTTTCTGGACGCCGGACAGCGCCTTCGCCGCCGGCGCGGTCAGGATGCAGACCGGCGCTTCGTAGCCGTCGACCTCGCGCTGCAGGAAGTTTCCCAGCCCGGCATAGCGGATGTCCTGGCGAATGGTCGGATCGACATCGGCGAGCCGGACGAATCCGGCGGGCAGGGGGGCGGCGTGGGCGGAGAAGGCAGCCAGGAGAGCCAGTGCCGGGAGGATTATAGCTGCTCCCGCTGAAGGACGGGTGTGCTTCGCAATAAGCCTCGAGAGAAGTGCCTTTCGATCCTTGAAAGGCGCAACGCGCCGAATCGCTTGCCCGCTTCTATTCAACGAAAACCTTCACGCTGGCCGCGCGGCCGGCGGCGTCGATAACGGTGAGCGTCGAATAGCCGGTGCCGTCGGGCTGCCAGGTCGCGATGCGGCGGCGGTCGATGCCGGCGAGCGGCTTGCCGTTGGCAAGCCAGCGGAAGGGCGCGCGGCCGCCCTGCAGCTTCAGCACAAGCGGCGAAGCGTCCGCCGAATTGGTGCCGAGGTCGACGCGAGCCCCGTCCGGCGGGAAGACGATGGTGGGCGCCGGTTCAGTCGGCGTTGCCTGCACCAGCCCGTCGGAGCCGGCGCCGAAGCGGGCGAGCGTCACCGGCAATTCTTCGCGTTTGGGATTGAAAAGACCCGGCGGCCGGCCGGGCAGCGGCACGCTGGCCAAACCCGAGCGGACAAAGCCTTCGAACAGAATGGGCGCGGCCGAAACATAGCCGGAGAGGCCAGGTACCGGGCCGGCGTCGGCACGGCCGACCCAGACGCCAAGCACATAGCGGCCGTCGAAGCCAACCGACCAGGCATCGCGATAGCCGTAAGATGTGCCGGTCTTGTAGGCGATGCCGCGCTGGGCCGCACCTTCGGGCGGCTTCACGCCGGACAGGATGTCGTCGATCTGCCAGGCGGCCTGGTCGTCGAGGATGGTGGCGGTGACGCGCCCGGCATTGGCCGGCTCGGTGCCGTCATGCAGCGTGTGCATCTTGCCGCCATTGGCGAGGCCGGTATACAGCTGCACCAGGTCGCGCAAAGTCACGCCGGCGCCGCCGAGGCCGATCGCCAGCCCGGGCGCCTCGTTGAGCGGCAGGACCAGGTTGACGCCGGCCTGGCGGAAGCGCGCCGTGAGCCGCGCGGGACCAACTGCGTCCAGCACCCGGATCGCCGGCACGTTGAGCGACAGCTGCAGCGCCTGCCTGATGCTGACGTCGCCTTGGTAGCCCATGTCGAAATTCTTCGGCCGGTAGCCGCCAAAGTCGGCGGGGCTGTCCTCGATGATCGTCTCCTGCGCCACCAGGCCTTGCTCGAAGGCAAGCCCATAGATGAACGGCTTCAGCGTCGAGCCGGGCGAGCGCACTACTTTGGTCATGTCGATCCAGCCGGATCGGCTGGCGTCGAAGAAATCGGCTGAACCGACTTCGCCAAGAATGTCGCCGGTGCGGGCATCGGCCATCACCATGGCGACGGAAAGCTTTGGGCCGAGCTTCCTGGCGGCCTCTTTCGCCACCTGTTCCAGCCCTTGCTGAACACTGCGGCGGATGGTGAGTTGCAGCGGCTTGCCGGGTTGAGCCTTGGGCAGCATGGCGTAGGACGCATGCGCGGCCAATGCCGGCAGCTTGCGGCGCAGGCCGGAGACGTCGTCGAGCGCGGCGCGCGCTGCCTCTCGTTCGTTGAGCAGACCGGCCGAGACCATGCGGGTGAGCACGCGGTCGCGCGCCGCATGCGCGATGTCGAGATTGCGGTCTGGCCGGCGCTTTTCCGGCAACTGCGGCAGCGCGACCAAAAGTGCTGCTTCCGATACGGTCAGCCGCTTCGGCTCCTTGCCGAAATAGGCGAGCGAGGCGGCGCGCACACCTTCCAGGTTGCCGCCATAGGGCGCCAGCGTCAGGTAGCGCTCGAGGATTTCGCGCTTGGACAAACGCCGCTCGATCTGGATGGCGCGCAGGATTTGCCTGGCCTTGGAGGCGAGGCTGCGGCTGTCGCGCGGCTCGATCAGACGGGCAAGCTGCATCGAGAGCGTCGAGCCGCCGGAAACGATGTGGCCGCTGGTGGCGAACTGCCCGGCGGCGCGACAAAGCGCCAGCATGTCGACGCCGCGGTGGTCCCAGAAGCGCTTGTCTTCATAAGCGACCAGCATGTCGACGAACTGCTTGTCGACCTGGTCGAGCCGGGTCCCAAGCCGCCAGTAGCCGTCCGGCGTAGCGAAGGCGCGCAAGAGTTCGCCGTCGCGGTCCTGCACTTCGGTGGAGACCGTCAGCGCCGCCGGGAGCGGCGGCGGGAAGGCGCGGTCGAGCTCCCAGAGAGCGGCGACGGAAAAGGCGAGACAGGCGGCGGAGGAAGCTGCCGTTATGGCAGCGCGGCGCAAAAATCTTTTGGAGAGCATGGTGCTGCCCCTCACCCTGACCCTCTTCCCGTGAAAGACGGGGAGAGGGGGGCGTCAGCGCTGGAGCTTGTCCCTTCTCCCCGTCTTTCACGGGAAGAGGGTGCCGGCAGGCGGATGAGGGGCAGCGCTATCGCCATGTTTGTGATCGCCAGCGTCGGAATACTTACTCCGCCTTGACCTCCATCATGCCGGAGGCGGTGCGGGCCGAATATTGCGGCCGGTACATGTCCTCCACCGTCGCCGCGGGATGGGCATAGGTGCCGGGCGTCACGGCGCGCACGACATAGGCCAGCGTGATGTTGCGGTCGCCGTCGCCTTCGTTGGGATTGAAGGCGGCGACGAAGCGGTCGTCCCGGAACTCCAGATGCGCGGCGTCGGTCTGCGCCAGCCAGGAGAAGTTCGACAACTGAGCGCTGGACACCAGGCTCGGATTGTCGATCTCGAAGCCGGCCGGCAACAGATCGGTGATCAGCAGGCGCGAGGGCCATTTGTTCTGCTCATAGACCTTGAGCACGACCACATAGCGTTCGTTCTGCCTGGCCTCGGTGATGTTGGCCTCGGTGCCATCGAGCCTGTAGTAGGTACGATCGATGGTGAAGCCGTCGCCGCCGGCCGGCAGCGGCTCGACGGGTGCGGCCACCGCGGTGACCACCGCCTGCAGCGCCGTCGTGCCGGTGTTGGCGATGGCGAGCGGGCTGTCGACAAGGTCGTTGCCGGCAACCCGATCGGAATAGCCGCCGGTATGCGGCGCGCCGTTGACGGAAAGCGTGATCGAATTGTTGCCTTCCTTCAGCGCCCTTGCCGCAAGAAGCATCCAGGATTCGTCCTGCGTGCTCGTCCAGCGGGCGTCGGCGCGTTCACGCGCCACCAGCCTGATCAGCTGCGGCACGATGCTCGGCACCGGCTTCGATTCCGCGGCCAGCGCAAGCATCGCCGCGCCGTCACGCAGGGGCGAGCCATAATCGGAGCGATAATAGTCGTATTCGGTGCTTGCCTGCGCCAGCCGCAAGGCCGTCTGGAAAGTCGCCTCCGAACGCTGGGTGTCGCCATAGAGCGCCAGGCTCGCGGCCAGTTGGGCGACAGCCATCGGGCTGGAGAAGGACTCGAGCTGCGTGTCCGAATAGTAGCGCAGATCGCCGATCGAGGCCTTCTTGTTGCGGGCGAGCACATAGAGCGCGTAGGCGATCTCGCTGCCGCGATCCTGGACGTCCTGGTCATAACCAAGCGAGTTCTGCAGGTTGTTCAGCGCCTGGTTCATCGCCTGAGCCGGCACGTCGTATTTCTGCTCGCGTGCCCGGGTCAGGAACTCCGTGACATAAGCATCGAGCCAGAGATCGCCGGACCCCGGGCCCCAGAGGCCGAAGCTGCCGCTTGATGCCTGGTAGCTCAGCACCTTGTAGACGGCATCTTGGATGCGCCCATGCAGGTCCGGATCGCTCTCCATGCCGATGCTTTTGGCCATGTCGTTGACATAGAGCAGCGGCAAGGCGCGGCTGGTTGTCTGTTCGGCGCAGCCATAGGGGTAGCGATCGAGCGTCATCAAAAGCGAAGGGATGTCGAAGGCGGCTGCCTGCGAGACGCCGATGCTGACCGAAGCACCGTCGAGCACGCTTGCGGCGAGCAGCTCCTTGTCGACGCGCAAGGCTCCGCCATTGGGCTTCAGGTCGACTACTATGCGGTTGGTGACCGGGAGCTGCGCCGGGCGCACCGGCAGGTAGAGCGTCTGCTCGACCTCCGTTCCGCCGTTATGCGCGAGCTTGACGGTGATCGAAGCGTCGCCCGCCGTCTGCGCGATCAGCGGAAATGAGAGCGCTTGCCGCTTGCCCTGGCTAAGCGTCAGCTTCTCGGGCAGGGGCTTGTCGCCGGTCGAGAGATCGCCGGTCGTGGTGACCGACAGCTTGTAGTCGCCGGCAGGGCCGTCGGTGTCGGCGATGTCGAGACGCATGGTCGCGGCATCGCCAGGCGCCAGGAAGCGCGGCAGGCCGGCGGTGATCACCACCGGATCGCGCACGATGACGTCGGTTTGAGCATGGCCGACGGCCTCTTTGGTCCAGGCGACGGCCATGACGCGCGCGGTGCCGTTGAACTGCGGGATGTCGAAATCGATCCGCGCCTTGCCGTTGGCATCGAGCTCGACCGGGCCGGAGAAGAAGGCGACCAGCTTCTCGGTCGGCGGGCTGCCCTGCGACCGCATGTTGGCGCCGTCGCCGCCGGTCCGCAATTTGCCGGTGGTGCCGAGCGAACCGTCGATCAGGCGGCCATAAAGGTCGCGGATTTCCAGACCCAGCATGCGCTGGCCGAAGAACCAGTCCTCCGGATCGGGCGCCTTGTAGTTGGTGAGATTGAGGATGCCGACATCGACGGCGGCGACCATCACATAGGCCTTGCTGCCGGCTTGCGCGCCGCTGACGGCGACCGGGATCGACAGCTGCTGGCGCGGGGCCGTCTTTCCAGGCGGCGTAAGCGCAACAGTGAGCTTTTTCGAACCCGGATCGACGGTCAGCCATTTGACGCCGATTGCGCGGGCCGGCATGCGCGATTCCTGCGCATCGCCGGGCCGGAACAAAGTCGCCGTGACATAGGCGCCGGCTCCCCAGTCGTTGCCGACCGGGATGTCGACGGTGCTGCCGCCGGTCGGCACCGAAGCGGTGACGGTCTTCAACAGCTTCTCGGCGCCGATGGTGACCAGGAGTTCGCCGGCAAAATGCGGCGACACCTTGAGCTTGGCCACCTCGCCAGCGGCATAAGTGTCCTTGTCGAGAGCGATCTCCAGGCCGTCCGGTGTTTCGGTGGTGGTCGAGGCGACGTACCAGCCGGCGTCGAACTCATAGCTGGTCGCCGGGCCATCGGGGTCGGCCGTCTCGACCTCGAGCCGGTAGCGGCCCCAGTCGACAGGAAGCGACACGGTCGCCTCGCCGTCGGCTTTCAGGTCGATCTGGCCGTTGGCGACGGCCTTGGTGAGGTTCACCGCTTCATAGTTCCAGGAATTGTTCGAACGGTACCACTGGTAATTGCGCTCGACCTTGACCAGCGACCACTGCGCGCCCTTCAGCTCCTCGCGTTTGCCGTTCGGATCGACGGCGATGATGCTGAATTTCGCCGTTCCGCCTTGCGGCACCTCGCCGCCTTCGAAATCCGGGCGGATGCCGATCATCTCCTTTTCCGGATGGACGGCGATGTCGAGCGAGCGCTCGACGGCACGGCCGCCGGCTTCGCGCATGCGGACTGTGACCTTGGCGTTGATCAGCTTGGTCGTGGAGGGCAGTTGGTCGATCGAGACCGGGAAGGTCGCCTTGCCGTCGTCGCCGACGAGGGGAAGGTTGGCCAAAGGCGTCACCGAAGGTTCGGCCGACTGCTCGTCGGCGAGACCGAAGGTGAAGTCCTTGAACCGATCCCAGCTGTCCGTGGTCGACAGCGTCATCTCGCCTTCAAGCGCGAGGCCGGCGGCCGGCGTGCCATAGAGGAAGCGGCCGTCGACGCTGACATTGGCTGTCTCGCCCTGCGCGATTTCCTTCTTGTCGGCCGTCAAGTCGAACTCGATGCGATCCGGCACGAAGTCTTCGACCAGGAACATATGGCTGGCGACCGGTGCCTGCTTGGGATCGGTGTAGATCGACACCGACCAGGTGCCGCGCATGGCGTTAGGCTCGAGCGACAGATCGACGGCATGGGCGCCGGCGGAAGCGCCGTCGCTGACGATACGGCGGTTCTCGACGCCATCGGGTCGGGTGAAGATGAAGGTCAGCGGCAGGTTCTCGACCGCCTTGGCGGCGCCGTCGCGCGCAAGGGCGGCGACATGGACGTCTTCGCCGGCGCGGTAGATGCCGCGCTCGGTCCAGGCATAGACGTCGAGCGCGCCGGGCGCGGCACGCCCGGCAACGCCGCGGTCCGACAGATCGAAACCGGCGCGGCCCATGTCGAGGAAGACGAAGTCGTTGTCGCCCTGCTTGGCCATCAGCACCGCCGGCACCATGCCGCCTTCGCCGCGCGTCAGGCCCGGGTTGAAAACGGCATGGCCCTCGGCGTCGGACGTCGCCGTGCCGAGGATTTCATTGTTCTTGGCAAGCAGCGTCAGTTCGGCGCCGGCAATCGGCTTGGCAGAGCCCAGCGAGCGGGCAAAGACGTTGAGACCGTCCTGGCCGGTATAGGTGGACAGACCGATGTCGGAAACGACGAACCACTGGGTGGCGCGCGAACCATAATCGTCGCTTTTGTCGTCGACCGGCTGGGCGGTCAGCACATAGACGCCGGGCTTGCGCTGCGGGATCGCCTCGTCGACCGGAAAGGAGGTGGTGACCTCCTTGTTGAGGTCGTTGGCGATGTCGAGCGTGCCTTCCCAGACCGGCTCGCCCATCTGGTCGGAAATGGTGGAAATGTCATAGCCGTCGAGCTGATGCGGGAACTGGTAGCCGGACAGAAGCTGCGCCAGCGATCGGTCGCCGATGCGGTAGAGCTTCATCTTGGCGGCGCTCATGTTGACGGTGACGACCGGAATGCCGCGGCGGGCGCCGGCCGGCAGCACGAAGCTGTCGCCAGTGAAGCGGGCCGACGGGGCGCGGTCCTGGACATAGATCGACAGCACGACCGGAGCGGCAATCGACTCGCCGATCGCGGCCGGCAGACCGGCGCGGAAGGTCACGTCATAGTGCTGGCCATGTTCAAGCCCTTCGACGCAGATCTGCTTGTCCTTGGCTTCGACAGCCTTGGGAGCGGCATTGTCGACGGTGACGAACTGCGAATAGTCGACGCCGGTCTTCACCAAGTCCTCGGAGAACTGGGCGCAGATGCGCGGCGAAGAGGAATCGGCATCGACGGAATGGTCGATCACGCGGAAACCCTTGCGTGCTTTGAGGTCGGCGTAGTCGGCCTGCACGGCTGGCGAGTTCACCAGCGCAAGGCTCGCCTCATAGGCCTGAATGGCCGGCCGGAAAAGGTCGCGCTTGTCGAGGCCGGCGGCAAGCAGCGCCAGCGCCTCGGCGCGGGTTTTTGCCGTGCGCACCAGCTTATAGGCGTTGAAAGCGGCCGAGGTGACGTTTGCCGGCAGGGTCGAGGGTTCGGAAGTGTTGGAAGCCGGCTGCACGCCGAGCGTCTCGCGCGCCAGCGCCAGCCAGAGCGCGCCGTCGTCGGGCAGGACGGACAGCGCCGCCTGGTATTTCTGCATGGCCAGGCGATGGTCGCCGGTCAGCGCTGCCTGCTCGGCCGCAGCCTGAAGTGCGGCCAGCCCTTCGGTCGGCTTGTCATACGCCGGATCGGTCAGCTTGTTGCGGAACTGCTGGGCCTGATCGGCCATCCAGTTGGGGAAGAAAGCAAGTGGAGGCGGCGCGCCGATATCGGGGTCGCCATCGATGTTTGCGACTTTGCCGGCGACTGCGCCGCTGAAGGGTTTCAGCTGATTGTAGTCGGATTTGAGAAAGCACCATTTGGCCTTCGTGTTGTAGGTGAAGGCGCGGCAGGCGGGATCGCCGAGGCATGTGGTCTTGCATTGGTCGAGGCTGACATTCTGGTCGGACCTGAGGTCGAAACCGAAATAGTCGGAGTTGTCGGTCGTCACGATTCGCCGGGCTTCGGCCGCTTGCGCGGCCCCGCTCAAGGCAAAGAACAGAAGAACGAGGAAAGAGAGACCACGAGCCGCGCGCATTGCCATATCACCCTCCCGACATTGCAGCGTCCGGCCATGATCAAGCATCAAACAGGCTTGTCAACGCCGAACGCGGCAGGTTTTCAACCCGCCAACGGTTTCCATGCCGGCCACAGGCCGGTATTTCGACAGAACCTCCATGGGACAAGGGTTCACGCTTTCTTGCGAAGGCGCAAAAGGTGTGAATTCCAAGCCCGGTCTATTTCAGACAATTGGATTGTGGCCCCTTTACGAGCGTTTCAGAACTTCATTCCAATTTTAGTTTTGTCGTCTAGGTTAGCGTAATGCCGGCGTATGAAACGCAGATGTCAGGAGGGATCGCGCCAGGGCGCGGGCTTCCGCGCGCCCTGCTTTTGGCGCTCGTCTGCGCGGCCATGCTCGCCGGCGAAGCCCGGCCGGCGGCTGCTTTCGAGATTTTCGGCATCAAGCTTTGGGGCTCGTCCAAGGACGAGGATGCCGACATCGTCGATCCGCTGCGTTATTCGGTGACCATTGACGCTCCCGATGCCGACAAGGATCTGGTCAAGAAGCTGGAAGATGCCTCGGCGCTCAAAAATGACGAGGAGCACCCGGTATCGGGGTCGCTCGGCTTGATGGCCAAGGCGCGCAGCGACCGCGAGCAACTGGTTGCCGCCCTTTATGCCGACGCCCGCTACGAGGGCGTGGTCACCATCACCATAGAGGGCAAGTCCATCGACGAACTGCCGCCGGACGCCGAATTCAAGGGGCCGCAGCCCATTCCGGTGGTCGTCAGCATCGCCGCCGGGCCGAAATTCACCCTCGGGGACATCAGACTGAAAGGCGACGCGGCCGGCCTGGCGAGCGCCGATTTCGGCCTGATCGCGGGCGGCGACGCCAGTTCGGGTGCCGTGCTCAAGGCCGAAGCGGCGATCGTGCGAGCGCTCAAGGAAGAGGGCAGACCGCTAGCCAAGGTGACGGATCGCGAGATCGTCGCAGACCATGACACCTCAACGCTCGACGTGACACTGACGGTCGCGGCCGGCCCGGTCGCCGGCTATGGCGACACCACCGTCGAGGGTACCGAAAAGGTCGATCGCGACTTCACCGAATACATGACCGACCTAAAGCGGGGCCAGCAATATTCGCCGCAAGAGATTGACGATGCCCGCGATCGGCTGCTCGGGCTCGAAGTCTTCAACAGCGTGACCATCAAGGAGGGCGAGAGCCTCGACGCTCAAGGCAACATTCCGATCGACGTCCAGGTGAGCGAGCGCAAGCCGCGCTTTTTCGGCGTCGGCGGCACGTTTTCGAACACGGAAGGACTGGGGCTCGAAGGCTATTGGGGCCACCGCAACCTGTTCGGCCAGGCGGAGAAGCTGCGCATCGACGGCTCCATCAGCGGCATCGGCAGCAACAGCATTTCCGCGCTCAACTACAATGCCGGCATCATGTTCGAGAAGCCGGGGGTGCTCGGGCCGACATCGAAGTTCTTCACCGGCGTCAAGACCGTGTTGGAGCACCCCGACGCCTATGACCATTTCTCGGTCAAGGGCGACGTTGGAGTCTCCTACGACCTCGACAAGAGGCAGCGGGTCTCGGCCGAATTCGACCTCGACTACTCGAGGATCACCGACGCCTTCGGCAAGCACACCTATCTGATCGCCAGCATTCCGCTGCAATATGTCTATGACAGCCGCGACAACAAGCTCAACCCGACCAGGGGTTTCCGGGCGCTCGCCTATGCCGAGCCGAGCTACGACATTCTGAACGGCGCGACCTTCCTCAAGTTGAAGGGCGAAGGCTCGGCTTACCAGTCGCTCGATACGGCGAGCAGATTCGTCCTCGCCGAACGCGCTACGCTCGGCTCGATCGTTGGCACCGGGCTGCAGAATGTTCCGGCCGACAGGCGCTTCTATTCCGGCGGCGGCGGCTCGGTGCGCGGCTATGCCTATCAAGGTATCGGCCCGAAGGACATCGACGGCCAGCCGATCGGCGGCCTGTCCCTGTTCGAGACCTCGGTCGAGATGCGCATGGCCGTCACCGACACGATCGGCATCGTTCCGTTCGTCGATGCCGGCACGGTCTCGACCAAATCCTTCCCCGATTTCTCCGACGTCAAGGTCGGCGCCGGCGTCGGTCTGCGCTATCTTACGCCATTCGGGCCGCTGCGCATCGACGCCGCCGTGCCGCTCAACCGCGATCCGGGCGATCCGCATTTCGGCCTCTATGCCGGCATCGGTCAGGCGTTCTGATGATGAGGATATTCTGGCGCATCCTTCGTATCTGCCTCTACACGCTGCTCCTGTTGCTGGTGGTGGCGATCGGCGCGCTCGCCGTGCTGACCGGCACCGAAGGCGGCCGTCAGAATCTCGCCGGTCTGATCTCGAAGCTGGCCTCGACCGAGGACCGCAAGATCACCGTCAGCGGTATCGAAGGCATCTGGTCCGGTCAGCTCAGGCTCGATCATGTCGTGCTGGAGGATCGCACGGGGCCCTGGCTGGTGGCGCGCAAGGTGGCGCTCGACTGGTCGCCGACGGCGCTTTTGTCGCGCAACTTCAGCGCCGATCGCATCGAAGCCGAGCGCATCGAGTTGGCGCGGCTGCCACGAGCCGGCCAACAGCCGTCGCAAGGCGCATCGAACAGTCTGCCGGTCTCGATCGACGTCAAAGAGATCGAGCTGCCGGAGATCGCGCTCGGGCAAGAGCTCGCCGGCAGCGGGATTGCCGAACTTGCCGCCAAGGGTTCGCTCAAGGCCGATCCATCGCCGCTGGCGATCGACACGGTGCTCAAAGTCGCCCGCCGCGACGGCAAGCAGGGCAATGTCGACGCCAAGGTCCGTTTCGCGCCGGCCGACAACAAGCTCGACCTCGATCTCAAGGCGTCGGAGCCGGCCGGCGGCATCATCGCCAATTTGCTCAAGCTCCCCGATGCGCCCCCCGTTGATATCGTCGTCTCCGGCACGGGGCCGCTCGCCAATTGGAACGGCATCGGCACGTTCGTTGTCGATCGTCAGATCGTCGCCCAGCTCACCGGCCGCCATCAGTTGAGCGACAAGGGCCACTATGTCGAGGCCAAAGGCGACGGCGAATTCGAGCGCTTCCTGCCGGAGAAGTTCAAGTCGCTGTTTGCCGGCAAGACGAATTTCGACGTGGCCGGGACGGCGACCACGACAGGCGGGATCGATATCGAGCGCGCAATTGTAGAGAGCGGCGCCGTGCACGGAACGGCCACCGGCAATGTCGACCCGAAGGGCGCCAGCGATCTTGCCGTCGAGCTCTCCGCCAAGGACAAGCCCGTCACCATCGACGTCGGCACCAGCGCGGTGCCGATCCTGGTCGCGGTCGAGAAGGCGACCGCACGCGCCTTTGGCGACGGCAAGGCGCCGATAGTCGACATCGGCACCTCGTTGGCCTCGATCGCCGTCGGCGGCACGCAGCTCAACAATGTGACGGGACAGGTCCATTCCGACGGCTTCGACGTCGCGACCCGCACCGGGCCGGTCAATGTCAAGCTCGCGGCCGCCGGCCTGAAGACCGACGTGGCGACCCTGGCGCCGCTGGTGACGGGCAAGCTAGCCGCTGATCTCGCCGGTTCGATCAGCCGCGACACCGTCACCGTCGACCAGGGCACGTTGCGCAGCGATGCGCTCAATGCCGCGCTGACCGCCGGCGTCTCGCTCGCCGACCTGTCGATGACGCTGAAGATGAACGCCGACGCCGTATCGAAGGCGCTGCCGCCGCAGATCAGCTCGCTGCTTGGCGAACGGGTGAAATTCTCGGCTACCGCGACCCGCGATCCGGAAGGCGCTTTCGCGGCCAACGAGCTGGAACTCACCTCCGGCTCGCTCAGCGCCAGCGGCACCGCCAGCGCGCAAGGCTCGGATATCAAGGCAAACGTCAAGGGAACGCTGGGCGATGTATCGGCGCTGTCGTCGCTGGCGGGCACGCCGCTTGCCGGCGGGGTCAATTTCGCGCTGACCGCCAGCGGTCCGCGCTGGGCGCCGGATTTCTCGGTGTCGGCCGACAGCGCCAGCCTGACGGCGGCCGGCCGCACGGTGAAGGACATCAAGCTCTCGGCGAAGGGCAAAGCCGACATCGCCAACCCCTCGGCCGATATCTCGCTGACGGGCAGCGTCGAGGAGCAGCCGCTCGACATCGAGGCGTCGTTGGTGACCGCTGCCGGCAAGCGCGCGATCAAGGGCCTCAGCCTTGCACTGGGCGACAACAAGGTTTCGGGCGACCTCGCGCTCGACGACCAGTTCCTGCCGGTTGGCACGCTGACGCTGGCCGTTCCCGATGTCGGCCCGCTGGCGGCGCTAGGCGGCCAGACGGCGACCGGCGATATCAACGGCACGATCGCCTTCGCCAAGGATGGCGCGGCTCCGAACCTCACCATCAATGCGGCCAGCACATCGATCGCGCGCGGCGAAGTGGCGGCGAAAGCGATCACCGTCAATGCGCTGATCGCCAATTATCTCAAGGGACCGGCAATATCGGGCACGATCAAGGCCGACAGCGTCACTTCCGGCAAGACGGTGGTCAGCGGTATCGGCATCGACCTGAGGCGCGACGGCGACTGGACCAATTTTTCCGGCGGCGCGACGGCATCCGGCATTCCGGCCACCGCGACCGGGCGCGTGAAGATCGCCGACGGCAAGACCAGCGTCGAGATCGCGTCCGGCGAAGCGACCCTGCGCGGCATCAAGGCGGCGATCGCCGAGCCGTCGCGCCTTGCAATCGCCAACGGCGTCGCCAGCGTCGAGAAGCTTGCGCTCAATCTCGGCGGCGGCTCGGCGACCATTTCCGGCAGCGCCGGCCAGATCCTCGACCTGACGGCCAATTTCGCCGGCCTGCCTGCGGCGCTCGCCAATGATTTCGTGCCGGGCCTCGATGCTGCCGGAACGCTGGAAGGCACGGCACATGTTACGGGGCCGTCGGCCAATCCCGATATCGAGTTCGACGCCAAGCTTGCCGGCGCCGAGACCAGCCAGACCCGCCAGGCCGGACTTGGGCCGCTCAATCTGGATGCCGCCGGCAGCTACGGTCTGGCGAGCGGCCTGGCCCTGGACCATGCAACGCTTTCGGGCGACAAGATTTCCGGCAACGCCGCCGGCAGCTTGAATCCGAACGGCGTCAGCGATTTTTCGCTCGATCTGACGTCATCCGGACCCAGCCTGCCGTTGACGATCGGCAGCGCCGAAAGCCCGGTCAAGATCGAGGTCCAGTCATTGTCGGCAAAGATAGCCGGCCAAAGCACGCAGGCCCGCCTCGAGGCTTCCGCCATCCTGCCTTCGGTTGCCGCCAGCCAGGTGAATGTGGACGGCCTTGCCGTTGCGCTGCATTCGGATGCGTTCGATCTCAAGGGGCGGGCAGGCCCGGTCTCCGGGACGGTGTCGATCGACAGGATCGGCCTGGACAATCCGATGATCGCGCCGTTGGTTGCCGGCAAGGTTACGGCCGAGGTCAATGGCCGTTTGACGAGCGACGCCGTTGCCGTCAACAGCGGCTCGCTCAAGAGCGATGCGCTCAACAGCCAGGTCGCCGGCCGCATGTCGCTGCGCGACGGCGCCGTCGACCTCAATGTGAACGCCAATGTCGCTTCTTCCGCCTTGCCGGCGGCGGTGCGCGGCATGTTGGGCGAGAGCGCGCAATTGAGCGCCGCGCTGAAACGCGACGCCAACGGCAATGTCAATGTCTCCGGCTTGAAGCTCAACTCGGGCGCGCTGAGCGCCGACGGGCAGGCGAGCCTTGCCGACAACAAGCTTGCCGCCGACATCAGGGGGGCGTTGAGCGACGTTTCGCTGCTGTCGAAAGACGCCAAGGGCGCCATCGCTTTTGGCCTGAATGCGCAAGGTCCGATTATGGCGCCCGACCTCTCGCTGACGGTGAACAGCGACAGGCTGTCCGTGGCGGCGCGCGAGATCACCGGACTGAAGCTCACCGCGACAGGCAAGGCCGATGCCGCCAATCCGGCGGCCGATGTGCAACTGACCGGCAATGTCGCCGGACAGCCGCTGCAGGGCAATGCGGTGCTTGCCACCGCCAATGGCAAGAGCGCGATCAACGGGCTTCTGCTGTCGCTGGGACCGAACAAGATCTCCGGCGACCTCGCGCTCGACGACCAGTTCCTGCCGGTTGGCACGCTGACGCTGGCCGTTCCCGATGTCGGCCCGCTGGCGGCGCTAGGCGGCCAGACGGCGACCGGCGATATCAACGGCACGATCGCCTTCGCCAAGGATGGCGCGGCTCCGAACCTCACCATCAATGCGGCCAGCACATCGATCGCGCGCGGCGAAGTGGCGGCGAAAGCGATCACCGTCAATGCGCTGATCGCCAATTATCTCAAGGGACCGGCAATATCGGGCACGATCAAGGCCGACAGCGTCACTTCCGGCAAGACGGTGGTCAGCGGTATCGGCATCGACCTGAGGCGCGACGGCGACTGGACCAATTTTTCCGGCGGCGCGACGGCATCCGGCATTCCGGCCACCGCGACCGGGCGCGTGAAGATCGCCGACGGCAAGACCAGCGTCGAGATCGCGTCCGGCGAAGCGACCCTGCGCGGCATCAAGGCGGCGATCGCCGAGCCGTCGCGCCTTGCAATCGCCAACGGCGTCGCCAGCGTCGAGAAGCTTGCGCTCAATCTCGGCGGCGGCTCGGCGACCATTTCCGGCAGCGCCGGCCAGATCCTCGACCTGACGGCCAATTTCGCCGGCCTGCCTGCGGCGCTCGCCAATGATTTCGTGCCGGGCCTCGATGCTGCCGGAACGCTGGAAGGCACGGCACATGTTACGGGGCCGTCGGCCAATCCCGATATCGAGTTCGACGCCAAGCTTGCCGGCGCCGAGACCAGCCAGACCCGCCAGGCCGGACTTGGGCCGCTCAATCTGGATGCCGCCGGCAGCTACGGTCTGGCGAGCGGCCTGGCCCTGGACCATGCAACGCTTTCGGGCGACAAGATTTCCGGCAACGCCGCCGGCAGCTTGAATCCGAACGGCGTCAGCGATTTTTCGCTCGATCTGACGTCATCCGGACCCAGCCTGCCGTTGACGATCGGCAGCGCCGAAAGCCCGGTCAAGATCGAGGTCCAGTCATTGTCGGCAAAGATAGCCGGCCAAAGCACGCAGGCCCGCCTCGAGGCTTCCGCCATCCTGCCTTCGGTTGCCGCCAGCCAGGTGAATGTGGACGGCCTTGCCGTTGCGCTGCATTCGGATGCGTTCGATCTCAAGGGGCGGGCAGGCCCGGTCTCCGGGACGGTGTCGATCGACAGGATCGGCCTGGACAATCCGATGATCGCGCCGTTGGTTGCCGGCAAGGTTACGGCCGAGGTCAATGGCCGTTTGACGAGCGACGCCGTTGCCGTCAACAGCGGCTCGCTCAAGAGCGATGCGCTCAACAGCCAGGTCGCCGGCCGCATGTCGCTGCGCGACGGCGCCGTCGACCTCAATGTGAACGCCAATGTCGCTTCTTCCGCCTTGCCGGCGGCGGTGCGCGGCATGTTGGGCGAGAGCGCGCAATTGAGCGCCGCGCTGAAACGCGACGCCAACGGCAATGTCAATGTCTCCGGCTTGAAGCTCAACTCGGGCGCGCTGAGCGCCGACGGGCAGGCGAGCCTTGCCGACAACAAGCTTGCCGCCGACATCAGGGGGGCGTTGAGCGACGTTTCGCTGCTGTCGAAAGACGCCAAGGGCGCCATCGCTTTTGGCCTGAATGCGCAAGGTCCGATTATGGCGCCCGACCTCTCGCTGACGGTGAACAGCGACAGGCTGTCCGTGGCGGCGCGCGAGATCACCGGACTGAAGCTCACCGCGACAGGCAAGGCCGATGCCGCCAATCCGGCGGCCGATGTGCAACTGACCGGCAATGTCGCCGGACAGCCGCTGCAGGGCAATGCGGTGCTTGCCACCGCCAATGGCAAGAGCGCGATCAACGGGCTTCTGCTGTCGCTCGGTCCGAACAAGATCTCCGGCGACCTCGCGCTTGATGAAGCTTTCGTGCCGGTGGGCACCGTGTCGCTCGATCTTCCTGACATCGGGCCGCTGGCGGCGCTTGCGCTGGAAAAGGCGGAAGGCGACGTCCGCGGCACGATCGCCTTCTCGAAGGCCGGCAACGCACCGAACGTCGCCGTCAAGGCAACGACGGCGGCGATCCGGCGCGGCGACCTCTCGGCCAAAAAAGTCGCCATCGACGCCCAGATCGCCAATTACCTTGCAGCACCTGTCATCTCCGGCAAGATCCGCGCCGACAGCGTGACCTCCGGCGGCACTGCCGTTACCAGGATCGATGTCGACCTGAAGCGTGACGGGGACTGGACCGGCTTTTCCGGCGGCGCCACCGTGAAGAACATTCCGGCGAAAGCGGCCGGCCGGGTGAAAGTGGCGAACGGCACGACGACCGTCGAGCTCGCGTCGGGCCAAGCGACGGTGCAAGGCATCAAGGCGGCGATCGCGCAGGCCTCGACCGTGACCATCGCCAACGGCGCGACGACGCTCGACCGGCTGGTGCTCAATCTCGGCGGCGGTACGGCGACGGTGACGGGCAAGGTCACGCAGACGCTCGACATCAACGCCAATCTGGCCAGGGTGCCGGTCTCGCTCGCAAACAGTTTCTCGCCTGGCCTCGATGCGGCAGGCTCGATCTCGGGCACGGTCAAGGTCTCCGGCGCGCCGGCCACTCCGACGGTCGCCTTCAATGTCGATGCCTCGGGCGTGCAGACTTCGCAGACGCGGGGCGCAGGCCTCGGCGGCATGAACGTATCCTCGTCGGGAACCTTTGCCGGCAGCAAGCTTGCCTTCGACGCCAACATCAGCGACGGCGCGGGCCTTGGTCTCAAGGGCGGCGGCACGGTGACGACGGCAGGCGGGCCGACCCTGGCGCTCGATTTCAAAGGCAAGGTGCCGTTTTCCTTCCTTGCCTCGAAACTCGCCGTGCAAGGCCTGGCGCTCAACGGAACCGCCAATGTCGACGTGCAGGTGCGCGGTCCTGTATCCGCGCCGGTGATCAGCGGCAAAGTCACGACGTCGGGCGCCCGTCTCATAGACGCGCGCTCCGGGCTGGCGGTCAACGACATCGGGGCCGACGTCTCGATCGGCGGCGGCGTCGCCAGGATCAATCGCCTGACGGGCACGTTGTCGACGCGCGGCAGCCTTTCGGCGAGCGGCACCGTCGGCATCATGCCGGCGCAAGGTTTTCCGGCCGACCTGTCGATAAAACTCACCGACGCCCGCTACACCGACGGCAGGGTGGTGACCGCCAACCTCGCCGGCGACCTGACCATCAAGGGGCCGCTCGTGTCGGCGCCGGTGATCGCCGGCACCATCAATCTGGCGAGGACGGTCATCACCGTGCCGGACAAGCTGCCCGGCTCGCTCTCGGAGTTGGATGTGAAGCATAAGAACCCGCCGCGCGCGGTGCGCGCGCAGGACAGAGCGCTGAACCCGCCGACATCCAGCAGCGGCGGCAGCAGCGGCAGCGGCCTTGTCCTCGACGTGACGGTCAACGCACCGAATCAGATCTTCATCCAGGGCAGGGGCGTCGACGCCGAGCTAGGCGGCTCGCTGAAGCTGACCGGCCCGGCATCCTCGCCGCAGGCCGTCGGAACCTTCACCTTGCAACGCGGCCGGCTGACGATCCTTGCCAAGCGGCTGACCTTCACCGAGGGCACAGTCGGGTTCCAGGGTTCGCTTGTGCCTTACCTCAACCTGACCGCGACCACGACGACCAGCAGCGCCACCGTCACCATCGTCGTTTCGGGCGAAGCGACCAACCCGAAGTTCAACTTCTCCTCCGCACCGGCGCTGCCTGAGGACGAGGTGCTGGCGCAACTGATCTTCGGCCGCTCGATGTCCAATCTCTCGCCGCTGCAGATCGCCCAGCTTGCCGACGCGGCCGCGCAATTGGCAGGGGCCGGCGGCACGACCTCGCTGCTGGACAATCTACGCAGCGCGATCGGCATCGACGATCTCGACGTGACGACCGACGAGAAGGGGGGCACCGCGGTTTCGGCCGGCAAGTACCTCAACGACCGTACCTATGTGACAATCCAGAAGGGCGACAAACCGGGCTCCGGCAAGGCGACGATCGATCTCAATGTCGGGAGGGGCGTGAAGCTGCGCGGCGAGGCCAACGACGCGGGCGAAGCCAAGGGCGGCGTCTTTTACGAACGCGAATATTGACGGTGTTGCCCGCCCCGGCGGGCTGAAGAGGACTTTTGGCGCGCGCACGAGGCCTGTCCGCCGGCAATGTCTTGATTTGATTGCCCTGTTAATTTTTGGAAATGTGCTGTGGACTAACAAATTTGCGTCAAGGCTGTCGCTATCACGCCAACCGGCCCCATTCCAAAGTTGCACATTCCCCACCATGTTCCAATTCCAAACCGGCTTTTGACATCACGGTCTGGATGCGGAATGTTAAAAGGCAGAAAGCCAAACAATGGGAGTCAGTCATGGCAATCTACAAAAGTAACGGTGATCGCGTTCCGGACCACATCGTGGCGATGGCCGAAGCGGCCAAGTCGGGCACGGTGGACCGCCGTGAATTCCTGGCTTTGGCCAGCGTTTTCGGTGCATCGACGGCAATGGCTTACGGCATGCTCGGTCTCGCCGCGCCGACGCCGGCCAAGGCCGAGGACGTGCAGGGCAAGAAGGGCGGCGTGCTGAAGGTCGCCATGTCGATCAAGGATCCCAAGGATCCACGCACCGCCGACTGGTCGGAAATTGCGAACGCCGAGCGCCAGGCGCTCGAGCCGCTGGTGAAGTACACGAAGGAGTACACCTTCGCGCCTTACCTGCTGGCAAGCTGGGATATCAACGACGACGCCACCGAATACACGCTGCATGTGCGGCCAGGCGTCGAATGGAATAACGGCGACAAGTTCACCGCCGACGACGTGATCTACAATTTCACCCGCTGGGCCGACAAGGCAGCGGAAGGCAACTCGATGCCTGGCCGTCTCGGCAGCCTGGTCGACGACGGCACCAAGAAGCTGCGCGAAGGCTCCGTGGTCAAGGTCGACGACATGACGGTCAAGCTCAAGCTGAGCAAGCCCGACATCGCGATCATCCCGAACATGTGCGATTACCCGGCACTGGTCGTGCACAAGACCTTCGATGAGAAGGGCGCCAACTTCAAGAATTGCCCGATCGGCACCGGCCCGTTCGAGCTTGTCTCCTACGATGTCGGCCAGAAGGTGGTCTACAAGCGCCGCGAGACCGGCAAGTGGTGGCAGGGCGAAGCTTTCCTCGATGGTGTCGAGTTCATCGATTACGGCACCGATCCGGCGGCGACGGTTTCGGCTTTCGAATCCGGCGAAGTCCAGACCAACCACGAAACGACCGCCGACTACATCAAGATCATCGCTGATGTCGGCGCGCCGGTTTCGGAGGTCGTCACGGCCGCCACCGTGGTGTCGCGCTTCAACATCACCCACAAGCCGTATGACAACCAGAAGGTTCGTCAGGCGATGTTGCTTGCGGTCGACAACGCCACGGTGCTGCAGCTCGGCTACGGCAATGCCGGCACCCCGGCTGAAAACCACCATGTCGCGCCGATCCATCCGGAATATGTCAAGCTGCCCGAGGTCAAGCGCGACATCGCCAAGGCCAAGCAGATGCTGACGGAAGCCGGCGTGATCGATTTCGAGCACGAACTGATCAGCAACGACGAAGACTATCACAAGAACACCACGGACGCGATCGCGGCCCAGCTGCGCGAAGCGGGCATCAAGGTGAAGCGCACCGTGCTGCCGAGCTCGACCTTCTGGAACGACTGGACGAAGTATCCGTTCTCGCAAACCAACTGGAACATGCGCCCGCTGGGCATCCAGGTCATCTCCATCGCCTATCGCTCCGGCGAAGCGTGGAACGAGACGGCCTACGCCAATCCCGACTTCGACAAGAAGGTCAACGAGGCGCTCGGCATCGCCGATGCGGAGAAGCGCAAGGTTGTGATGAAGGACATCGAGCAGACCCTGCAGGATTCCGGAATCATCATCCAGCCCTACTGGCGCAAGCTCTACATCAACATCAAGCCCGAGGTGAAGAACCACTCGATGCACCCGACCTATGAGCACGACTTCGGCAAGGTCTGGCTCGAACAGGCGTGATCCTTTTGCGATAAATATGAGGGGCGTCAGCCCCTCTTATTTGCAGCTTCGTCGCCGTTGCGTATTGTGCAACGGTGGCGGAGCCTCACAAGGTATCCGACACAGGGTTGAACCTATCTGACCCCAACCCGGCCGGCAGGGGAGCGCGCATGTTCTCATTCATTGCCAGACGCATCGGCACGATTCTGCTCACGATGCTATGCCTGACGCTGGTCGTCTTCTTTCTCGTCAATCTCGAGCCCAACTTGAAGAAGCTGGCGATCAGCCAGACCGAGATGCACACGTCGGCCGAACAGCTCGAAAGCTGGCTGGTCAATCACGGCTACCGGCAGAACTTCTTTGCGCGCTACGGCCAATGGCTGGGCGTCCTGCCCAAGCAGCCGATCACCGATCCTGCCACCGGCAAGGTGACGCAGCGCTTCTCCTTCTGCAACGATCCGGTCGAGCCGAAATTCTCCGGCGTGCTGCAGGGCGATTTCGGCTGTTCGACCAAGTTCAAGACGACGGTCGCGGCCAAGCTGTTTCCGGCACTCGGCGCCACCGGCATATTGATGTTCTGGGTGCTGGCGGTGATGGTGCCGATCTCGCTGCTCATCGGCATCCTTGCCGGCATGCGCGAAGGCTCGCGAACGGACCGGACCCTGTCGGTGGCCTCGATCGCCTCGACGGCGACGCCCGAATATGTGTCGGGCGTCATCTTCACCGTCATCTTCGCCTCGTGGTTGGGCTGGCTGAACGGCTCGGCGGCATCCGCCAGCCAGGGCATCACCTTCTACAATTTCACCCTGCCGGTGATCACTCTGGCGATCTACGGCACCGGCTATATCGCGCGCATGACACGGGCCTCGATGGTCGAGGTGATGACGCAGCAGTATATCCGCACGGCCCGCCTCAAGGGCCTCTCCTTCGGCAGTGTGGTGATCAAGCACGCGCTGCGCAACGCGCTGATCGCGCCTTTCACCGTCATCATGCTGCAATTCCCGTGGCTGCTCACCGGCGTCGTCATCGTCGAGGTGATGTTCCGCTACCAGGGTTTCGGCTACACGCTGGTCGAGGCCGCCGGCAACAACGACATCGACCTTCTGCTCGGCTGCTCGCTGGTCTCGGTATTCATCGTGCTGATCACCCAACTCATCTCGGATGTCGGCTACGCGTTTCTCAATCCGCGCATCAGAGTTCAATAGGGGGCAGGGCGGATGCAGATCGAATATATCGGTGCCTTCGATGTCGTGCTCGGCGTGCTTTGGCGCTTCTGGCCGGTATGGGTCGCGCTTGTCCTGGTGATGGGCGTTAGCTTTACCTACAAGAAGAAGCTCGGGCTCTACGGCCAGCTCTTTGACAGCGGCGTCGGCATTGCCGGCGTCGGCATCTGCCTGTTCTGGCTGTTCACGGCGATCTTCGCCTCGACCATCTCGCCTTTCGATCCGCTGGCCCAGGTGTCGATCATGAAGGATACGCTGCCCGGCGCGATCGAGCCGACATCGAAGCTCGTCTACTATTTCGGCGGCGACAAGCTCGCCCGTGACGTGTTCTCGCGCATGGTCTATGGCAGCCAGATCGTGCTGATCATCGCGCCGGCGGCGACCGGTTTTGCGCTGATGGTCGGCATCACGCTCGGCCTGCCGGCCGGTTACTACGGCGGCAAGATCGACACGGTGCTGTCCTTCCTCGCCAATCTGGTGCTGGCCTTCCCGGTGATCCTTTTGTTCTACCTGCTGGTGACGCCAGGCATCATGGATACGCCTATCCCGTACGCCCTGGCGGGGCTGTTCTTCCTGTTCCCGATCATCTTCTTCTGCGTGCTGTTCTGGACCCGCTACAAGAACCGGCCGGACCGGCTCTATCTCCTGCTCGGCCTGACGCTCGTCATCGGGGGCTGGATCTATGCGGGCCTCGTCTTCGACAAGGATCCGCTGAGGATCGTCCACATCGATCCCAACCAGCTCAACATCTTCGTGGCGGTGGTGTTCGCCTCCAGCCCCGGCGTGTTCCGCATCGTGCGCGGGCTGACCATGGATATCAAGACGCGCGACTACGTGGCGGCGGCGCAGACGCGCGGTGAATCGCCCTGGTACATCATGCTGTGGGAAATCCTGCCCAATGCACGCGGACCGCTGATCGTCGATGCCTGCCTGCGCATCGGCTATACGACGATCCTGCTCGGCACGCTCGGTTATTTCGGCCTGGGGCTGGCGCCCGAGAGTCCCGACTGGGGCACGGCGATCAAGGATGCCAGCCGGCTCTTGCGCTCCTTCATCCACCCGGCGCTGCCGCCGACGATCGCGCTGATGTCGTTCGTGCTGGGCCTGAACCTTTTGGCGGATTCGCTGCGCGAACAGTCGATGAAGGATTGATGGCGGGGCTTCGGGCCCCATCTTCCAGGAAGCAAGGATTGGAGCGACCCATGAACGAGGCAGTTCGAGATCCAGCCAAGACGACCAATGGGCCGATCATCGAGATCGAGAACCTCTCGATCTCCTTCTTCACCCGCAAGGGCGAGATCCCGGCGGTGATGGACTTTTCCTGCACGGTCATGCCCGGCGAGGCGATGGGCATCGTCGGCGAATCCGGCTGCGGCAAGTCGACCGTGTCGCTCGGCATCATGCGCGACCTCTCAAACATCGGAAAGATCGTCGGCGGCCGCATCAAGTTCCAGGGCAGGGACATGGGCGAGATGTCCGACGAGGAGCTTCGGGCCATCCGTGGCAACAAGATCGCCATGATCTATCAGGAGCCGATGGCGAGCCTCAATCCGGCGATGAAGGTCGGCCAGCAATTGATGGAAGTGCCGCTGATCCACGACAAGGTCTCGAAGGAAGAGGCCCATAACCGTGCACTGGAGATGGTGCGCGCGGTCAAGCTGCCCGATCCGGAGCGCATGATGCGCTCCTATCCCCACCAGCTTTCGGGCGGCCAGCAGCAGCGCATCGTCATCGCCATGGCGCTGCTGTCGAAACCGGCGCTGCTGCTCCTCGACGAGCCGACGACGGCGCTCGACGTCACCGTCGAGGCCGGCATCGTCGAACTGGTCAAGGGACTGGGCCAGAAGTTCGGCACCTCGATGATCTTCGTGTCGCACAATCTCGGCCTCATTCTCGAGACCTGCGACAAGATCACGGTGATGTATTCCGGCGAGGCCGTCGAGACCGGCAAGATCGAGGACGTGTTCGACCGGATGCGCCACCCCTATACGCAAGGGCTGTTCCGCTCGATTCCGCTGCCCGGCGCCGACAAGAATTCGCGGCCGCTGATCTCCATTCCCGGCCAATTGCCGCTGCCGCATGAGCGGCCGAAGGGATGCAATTTCGGACCCCGCTGTCACCATTTCGTCGAGGGCGTCTGCAACGCCGCCGAAATTCCGATGGTTGCCGTCGAGGGGCATGAGGGCCATTTCTCGCGCTGCGTGCGTTTCAACGAGATCGACTGGGAAGCGCTGCCCCCCGGCGCCAAGAAGGTCAACGAAAAGGTCGAGCCCGGCGCGCCGGTGCTCAAGATCGACAATCTCAAGAAGTACTACAAGGTCGGCGGCAGCGAGGTGTTCGGCTCCAGCGAAGGCCGCGTCGTCAAGGCCAACGAGACGATTTCGTTCACCGCGCGCGAGTCCGAAACGGTCGCGATCGTCGGCGAGTCCGGCTGCGGGAAATCGACGCTCGCCAAGGTGCTTCTGGGGCTTGAGACCGCAAGCTCGGGCACCGTGACGCTGGGCAACAAGGAGATCCAGTCGACCGGCATCGAGAGCCGCAATGTCGAAACGGTGTCGTCGATCCAGATGGTTTTCCAGAACCCGTTCGACACGCTGAACCCCAGCCACACGGTCGGCTCGCAGATCATCCGCACGCTGGAGAAGTTCAATGTCGGCAAGACCGTCGCCGAGCGGCGCAAGCGCATGCTGGAGCTGCTCGACCTGGTGAAGCTGCCGCGGGCCTTCGAGACCCGCAAGCCGCGCCAGCTCTCAGGCGGCCAGAAGCAGCGCATCGGCGTGGCCCGCGCCTTCGCTGGCGACGCCAAGGTGGTGGTGGCCGACGAGCCGGTCTCGGCGCTCGACGTCTCGGTGCAGGCGGCGGTGACCGAGCTCTTGATGGACATCCAGCGCAAGAACAAGACGACGATGCTGTTCATCAGCCACGACCTGTCCGTGGTGCGCTACATCGCCGACCGTGTCGTCGTCATGTATCTCGGCTATATCGTCGAGCAGGGCACGACGGACCAGATCTTCTCGCCGCCCTACCATCCCTACACCGAGGCGCTGCTCTCGGCGATCCCGATCGCCGACACCAGCGTGGTCAAGAAGCACATCGTGCTCGAAGGCGATATCCCATCGGCGATGAACCCGCCGACCGGCTGCCCCTTCCAGACGCGCTGCGGCTACAAGAAGCTGGTGCCGGACAATCTGTGCGAGACGACGGTGCCGCCGGTGAAGAATCTCGGCAACGGCCATATGAGCCTGTGCTGGCTGTCGGACGATGTCTTGGCGAAGATGGAGCCGGTCATCAAGTTCGACAAGGAGCATGCGGCACATGAAGGCGTGCCGGACGACGCGCCGCACGGCACGGGGCCGGGCTTTGCCGGCACCCCGCCCAAGCGCCCGAGGGGCAAGAGGCCGAAGCCGAACTAAGACTTCGCCCGGTCCCGGGGTCAGCTCCTACATTGCCGCAACTGGGCGGCGTAGTCGCGGGCCATCTGATCGGTGGCGTGCGCGTAGTTCTGCACGCCGGCATCGCCGCGATTGCCGCGGCCGTAGGCCGACCAGCCGAGATAGTAGGCGAGATAGAGACTGTAGGTATCGTTGCGGGCGACGCCGAAAGTGTCGACGGTCTTGGAATGATACCAGCCGACGAAGTCGATGGCATCGGCGAAACGGCTGCGGCGCGCTGCCCAGTTGCCGGTCTCCATCTGATATTGCGACCAGGTGCCGTCCAGCGCCTGCGAATAGCCCGCGGCGGTGGAGACATGTTTCCAGGGAATGAAGCCGAGCAGCTTGGTGCGCGGCGGCCGGGCGTTGCTCTTGAAGCCGGATTCCTTGCGCACCGTCGCCATCAGCACCGGAACGGGAATGCCGTATTTTTGTTCGGTGCGCTCGGCGGCGGACTGCCAGTTGTCGAACCAACCGTCATTCTGGTCGAAGACGGCGCAGACATTGTTGATGTGGCTGGGCGCCGTCGCGCAGGCCGAAAGCGCCAGCAGCACAGAGACAACGACAATTTTACGAAAACTCGAGCTAGGCATCGGAAGACGAATAGGGCGAAATCATAAAAGGAATCTTTCGAGCTTCCTTAACGCCGACCGAGGCTCCTCGATCTGGGCTCTATCGATATTTCGACTTCACTCGTCGCATTTGTCTTCATCAGAGTGAAAAAATGCCGCATTGGCTAAAATCACGCCGGCAAATGGCGAATTCCTGACAGCTCGCGCCTGACGTCGGCGCTCTGATAGACGCATGACCGAACCAAGACGAAAACGCGGCGCCGAACGGACCAGCAACCGCGGGCCCGCCCCCATTCCGCAGCTGCCGCCACGGCGTGTGGTCAACCCTTACCCGCCGATGGCGGTGCTTTCGGCCGACCAGATCGAGTCCATTCACCAGGCCTCGATGCATATTCTCGAAAGTTTCGGCATCGAGGTGATGAGCCCGCGAGCGCTCGCGCTGTTTGAACGCGCCGGCGCCAAGGTCGATCACAGCTCGATGAATGTGCGCCTCGATCGGGGCATGGTCGACGAAGCGCTAAAGACGACACAGGCCAGCTACACACTTACGCCACGCAACCCGGCTCACGCCGTTTATCTCGGCGGCAACACGATCAACTTCACGCTGGTGGCCGGGCCGCCCAATGTGCACGACATGGAGCGCGGCCGCCGCGCCGGCAATCTCGCCGACTATTGCGATCTCGTCCGGCTGGCGCAGCATTTCAACTGCATCCATATGCTGGGGAACCAGGTCTGCGCGCCGATCGAGCTGCCGGCGAATTCGCGGCACCTCGACACCTACTTCGCCAATCTGACGCTGACCGACAAATGCTTCCATGTCTCGGCGATCGGCCGGGGCAGGGCGCTGGACGGCATCGAGATGATGGCGATCGCGCGTGGCTTGACTCTCGACCAGATCGGCCGGGATCCCGGCGTCACCACCATCATTTCCGTCAACTCGCCGCGCCGCTTCGACGAGATGATGGCCGAAGGGCTGATGACCATGGCCGAGTTCGGCCAGTCGGTGGCGGTGACGCCGTTCACGCTGATGGGCGCGATGAGCCCGGTGACGCTTGCCGGCGCGCTGGCGCAGCAAAATGCCGAGGCACTGTTCGGCATCGTGCTGACCCAGTTGGTGCGGCCCGGCGCGCCGGTGATGTATGGCGCCTTCACTTCCAATGTCGACATGAAGTCCGGCGCGCCGGCCTTCGGCACGCCGGAGAACACCAAGGCCAACATCGCCTCCGGGCAATTGGCGCGGCGCTACAATCTGCCGTACCGCACGACGCCGGGCTCGGCGTCCAATGCCGCCGATGCGCAAGGCGCCTATGAGACGCTGATGGCGCTGTGGGGTGCCGTGCTTGGCCACGGCAATCTCGTCTATCATGCCGCCGGCTGGCAGGAGGGCGGACTGACGGCCTCATTCGAAAAACTCATCATCGATGTCGAGATGATGCAGCACATGATGGAATTCCTGCGACCGATCGTGGTGGACGAAGGCGAATTGGCGGTCGACGCATTGGGCGCCGTGCCCACCGGCGGCCACTTCTTCGGCGAGCCGCATACGCTTGAACGCTATGCCACCGCCTTCTATCAGCCGATGCTTTCCAACTGGCAGAACTACGAGGCCTGGCAGGAGGCCGGCGCGCTTGACACGACGGCGCGCGCGACCCGGCTCTGGAAGAAGGCGCTGGGAGAGTACGTTCAGCCGACAATGGACCCAGCCGTGCGCGAGGCGCTTGAAGCCTATATGGCGCGCCGCAAGGAAGCGATCGGGCAGGGCGAGCCGTGACGGTTTTGGAACGCTGGCGCCGCCCCTCATCCGCCTTCCGGCACCTTCTCCCCGTGAAGGACGGGGAGAAGGGAAGCGCTACAGCGCTGGCCCTCTCCCCGTTTTTCACGGGGAGAGGTTAAGGGTGAGGGACAGCGCCGACGTTTGAGGAGAGACATGCCTCTCATCCTGAATCCACTCAATCATCCAATTCCCCGAAGTAACGAGAAGAACCCATGAAGTCGCATGCAAAGGGCGTGGTCATCGGCGGAGGTGTCGTAGGATGTTCCGTGCTGTTCCATCTTGCCCGCCACGGCTGGACGGACGTGGTGCTTCTGGAGCGCGACGAGCTGACCTCGGGCTCGACCTGGCATGCGGCCGGCGGCATGCACACCATCAACGGCGATCCCAACGTCGCCAAGCTGCAGAAATACACGATCTCCCTCTACAAGGAGATCGAGGAGCTTTCCGGCCAGGCGACGGGGGTGCATCTGACCGGCGGCGTGCTTTTGGCAGCAACCGAGGCGCGGCTCGACTGGCTGCGCGGCGTCGTCTCCAAGGGCCGCTATCTCGGCATCGACCTCGAGGTGATCTCGGCGAAGGAAGCGGCCGAGTTGATGCCGCTCATCGATCCGAAGCAATTCGTCGGCGCCGTGCGCAACAAGGAGGACGGCCATCTCGATCCCTCCGGCGTCACCCACGCTTACGCCAAGGCGGCGCGGAAGCTGGGCGCGGAAGTGGAGCGCTTCACCAAGGTCGAGGACATCGTGCGCCGGCCCGACGGGCTGTGGCGCGTCATCACCAACAGGGGCGATGTGATCACCGAGCAGGTCGTCAACGCCGGCGGGCTTTGGGCGCGCGAGGTCGGCCGCATGGTCGGGCTCGAACTGCCGGTGCTCGCCATGGAGCACATGTATCTGATCACCGAGGACATGCCGGAGGTCGCCGACTGGAACAAGAAGACCGGCGCGGAAATCATCCATGCGGTCGACTTCGACGGCGAGATCTATCTGCGCCAGGAGCGCGGCGGCATGCTCATGGGCACCTACGAGAAAGCCAACAAGGTCTGGTCCGAATTCTCCACACCCTGGAATTTCGGCCACGAGCTGTTGGAGCCAGATATCGACCGTATCGCGCCCTCGCTCGAAGTCGGCTTCCGTCACTTCCCGGCCTTTCAGAAAACCGGGATCAAGCAGATCATCAATGGCCCCTTCACCTTTGCGCCGGATGGCAATCCGCTGGTCGGTCCGGTGCGCGGTCTGCCGGGCTTCTGGGTCGCCTGCGGCGTCATGGCGGGTTTTTCTCAAGGCGGCGGTGTTGGCCTGGCGCTCTCAAACTGGATGATCGAGGGTGATCCCGGCGCCGATATCTGGGCGATGGACGTGGCGCGCTACGGCGACTGGGCGACGATGACCTACACCAACGCCAAGGTGCGCGAGAATTACTCGCGCCGCTTCTCGATCCGCTTCCCGAACGAGGAACTGCCGGCCGGACGGCCGCTGAAGACAACGCCCCTTTACGACACATTGTCGGCCAAGGGCGCGCAATGGGGCGTCGCCTTTGGGCTGGAAGTGCCGCTCTGGTATGCGCCCGAAGGCGTCAAGGACGAGTTCTCGTGGCGGCGGTCGACCGATTTCGACCATGTCGGCAGCGAAGTGGCCGCCGTCCGCAACGGCGTCGGCCTCTCGGAGATCTCGAGCTTTGCCAAGTACAAGGTGACGGGCGAGGGGGCGGCAGCCTGGCTCGACCGTCTGCTTGCCTGCAGGATGCCCAAGCCCGGCCGCATGACGCTGGCGCCGATGCTGAAGGAAGACGGCAAGCTGATCGGCGATTTCACGCTCGCCAATGTCGGCGAGGGCGACTGGTTCGTCGCCGGCTCCGGCGTCGCCGAGCAGTACCATATGCGCTGGTTCGAGGCGCATCTGCCGAAGGACGACTCGGTGCAGATAAAATCGCTGGGGCAGAAGCTCACCGGCTTAGCCATCGCCGGGCCGAAGGCGAGGGCGGTGCTGGCCAAAGTCACCCGCGCCGACGTCTCAAACCCGGCGTTCCCATTCATGGCCGTCGCCACGATCGATATCGGCATGGCGCGGTGTCTTGTCGGCCGCGTCAGCTACACCGGCGATCTCGGCTACGAGATCTGGATGCCGCCGGAGTATCAGCGCGCCGCCTACCAGGCGCTGATCACGGCCGGCGAGGAATTCGGCATCGGCATGTTCGGGTCGCGCGCGCTCAATGCGCTCAGGCTCGAAAAGAACTACGGCTCATGGGCGCGCGAATACCGGCCGATCTACGGACCGGTCGAGGCCGGGCTCGACCGTTTCGTCGCCTACGGCAAGGAGGCCGACTTCATTGGCAAGGAAGCCGCCATTGCCGAGCGCAAGCAAGGCGGCAAGCTCCGGCTGCGCGCCTTCATCGTTGAGGCCACTGATGCCGATGTCATCGGCGACGAGGCGATCTGGCACGACGGCGTCGTGCGCGGCTGGGTGACGTCCGGCGGCTATGCGCACAATGCAAAAAAGTCCATCGCCATGGGCTACGTGCCGAAGGAGATCGCCGACAGGCCCGACGGCTTCGAGATCGAGATCCTCGGCAAGCGCCACGCCGCGCGCATTCAGGCAACGCCGCTGTTCGATGCCAATTTCGAGCGGATGCGCGCCTGAAAAACAGGCGCGCGTCCGCACAGGGCATCAGGCGCCGCGGCGGTTGTCGAGCGTGAAAGCGCCGGGACCGGCAAAGACCAGATAGAGGAAAATGAAGCAGAACGAGATCGCAGCGTCGCCGCCATTGTTAACGGGGAAGAAGTCGCGCGGGAAATGCGCCATGAAATAGGCGATGGCCATTTCGCCGCAGAGCAGGAACGCCACGGGTCGGGTCAACAGCCCCAGCGCCAGCAGGATGCCGCCGGCGAATTCAAGGATTGCGGACGTCAGCGCGAGCCCCGTCAGCGCCCCGGCATGGGCGCCGGCGGGGAAATTGAACAGCTTCTGGGTGCCGTGCTCGGTGAACTGCAGCGCCGTCATGATGCGAAGCACGCCCAGCGCCTGCGGCTGATAGCGGGAGAGACCTTCAAAAAGCTTCATCTAAACTCCATCTTGCCCTTCCGGACCCGCCATAAATTATCGCCCGGAAGCGGACCATTCACTTCCCATGCCCTGCCATCAACAATCGGTGAGTGGGCATGAGTTCACCTCTTCCGGCTTATTCTCGCCGTGGTTGCAATTGTCTCTCATAAGTTGTATTAATGCGCGGATACACCAAATCATCCGGGAATCCATCGCCATGAAAAAATTCGCCATCAGCCTCTTCGCATTCCTTGCAGGCACGAGCTTCGCCATAGCTGCCGATGCTGGTTGTGATGCCTTCAGATGGCCGGTGACACGCGAGCAGGCCCTGTTTCCGTCAGCGTCCGCCGCCCAGTCCGGCGCGGCCCTGACAGTCGGGCAAGCGGCGGATTTCTCACTTGCAGCGGTCGACACGATCGGCTTCGAAGTTCCGCCTGGACGTGCACCGGCAGCCGGCACGTTCGGCGCGATGGCAAGCGTGACCGTACCGGCTGAAGGCGAGCTCCAGTTCAGCCTGTCCGATGAGGTCTGGATCGATGTCGTCCAAGACGGCCGCGCCGTGAAGTCGGCGGGCTTCAGCCGCGCAAAGACCTGCCCGGGCATTCGCAAGAGCGTGCGCTTCAAGCTGTCCGCCGGTCCGGCCACCGTGCAGCTCAGCGGCGCCAAGAAGGCCGATCTCAAAGTGGCGGTGCTGACGCCGGAGTGATGCCCAAGAGGGCGACGCCGGCGCCGGGCCAGCGCTCCCCTCTGCCCGGCCCGACCTCCGCGCAGCTGCGCCGCGGCTGCGGAGGATGGACCGGACATCTGCCCCACAAGGGGGCGGCAGTTTCTACCGCCCAGGCGCCAGCAGCGCGAAATGCGCGCCCTGCGGGTCCTGGCATTGGACGATCCACTGCGTGCTCGGCACCTCCATCGGCCCCATCAATACCTTGCCGCCATTGTCGGTGACACGCTTGGCGGCGGCGTCGATCGCGTCGACGTTGAAATAGAACTGCCAGACTGGGACCGGGATCTGCGGCGGCTTGTTCATCATGCCGCCGCCGGATTCGGGGCCGGCGCCGAAGGTCTGGTAGATGCCCATCTCGCCCATGTCGAACTGACCGGCGCTCTCCCAGCCGAACTGGCTGGAATAGAAGTCGAAAGCGGCTTTCCAGTCCGAGGTGTAGAGCTCGTGCCAGCCAACATGGCCGGGCGTGGTAGCGGGTACCGGCGGCTGCTCGGGCTGGTTGGGCTGCAGGAACATGAAGGTCGCGCCCTGCGGGTCGGCGACGACGGCGAAGCGACCGACGCCGGGAATATCATCCGGCGCGCGATGAACGGCACCGCCAGCGTCCTTGAGCGCCTTCGTCGAGGCATCGACGTCCTTGGTGTAGATGTAACCGAGCCAGGCCGGCGGCATGCCCATCTTGGCGGCATCCTCCGGCATCGTCATCAATCCGCCGACGCCGCGCAGGCTGGAATTCACCACGATATAGCGCGGCATGCCCGACGCCTTGTCGAAGGGCTCGGCCCGCCAGCCGACGACAGCAGTATAGAAAGCCTCGGCGGCGTCGAGGTCGGTGGTCATCAGTTCGTACCAGAAGAAGGGTTTTGCGGCATTCGGCATGGTCGGTCTCCTCACCGGTTCAGGCAGCGATCGCGGTTCCGATCCATCGTAGGACGATCTCGGCGACAGAAATCCGACATCTGGACCAGAAATCGAGAACGGCAAGGCATTCATGCATGTCACTCAAAAATGCGCAGCGGTTTTGGGCGGCCGACACGCATCAAAATCGGAGCTTGAAGCGCGTCGGCCTATCCGTTCTGCGCGAAGCGCCATAGGAACCGTGATCTTGCATGGCCCGGGGTTTTAGCCTTTGCTGCGGGCAACGAGGGGCTGTCTTCCATGCGTGAATGTCGCTTACGCCCGAGAGTGGCTTTGTGCCATCGCGAGGAGCTCGACCCTGGTCCGAGCGGGGACTGGACCCAGCTTAACGACGACGATTTCCGCGCGCTCGCCTCGCGCCTGTCAGACCAGGCCGACGAGGGGCCGCTCTGGGTGTTCGCTTATGGCTCGCTGATCTGGAAGCCGGCGTTGGAATCCATCGAGCAACGCCGCGCCTCCGCCTATGGCTGGCATCGCTCCTTCTGCCTCGACATGGTGCGCTGGCGAGGCAGCGCCGCGCAGCCGGGGTTGATGATGCTCGAGCGCGGCGGCCGTTGTGACGGCGTCATCTATCGTCTGCCGGACGGCGAGAAGCCCGCCCAGATCGAGAGATTGCTGCGGCGAGAAATCGACGATCATGAAAGCGTCAGCTCGGTCCGGTGGGTTCCGGTACGCACGGCGCAAGGATCGCTGCGAAGCGCTGGGCTTCTGGATCGGGGTGACGGGTAGGGGCACGTCGCTCAGGCAGCCGCTCGAAAGGGTGGCGAAGACACTGGCACACGCATGCAGCCATGTAGGTTCCGGCGCCGAATATCTTTACTACACCGTCAGCCACCTCGAAACATTCGGCATCCATGACCGCAATCTGTGGCGCCTGCAGGAACTCGTGGCAGACGAGATCAGGTCGATCCATCCCTCCAGGATTGAAAGCGCTGAACCGACAGACATCGGCGTGGCGATAATATGAGTACGACTATCATGTTTTGTCCAAGCAATACAGCAGCTTGGCCGAAAATTGACCAATTGATAAAAAAATAAAACGTGCTAGCCTTCCTCAAAACAAACAAGGGGAACTGGAATGGCGACTGGTCATTTCATCGAAGGCATAGCCGGCGGCCGGCTGTCTGCGGAGCAATACGCCGATAATTTTTCCGACCTGCACCCGCCGCTCGATCACCACGAGGCGCTGGTCGAGTCCGATCGCTGCTATTTCTGCTACGATGCGCCGTGCATGAATGCATGCCCGACCTCGATCGATATCCCGTTGTTCATCCGGCAGATCGCGACCGGCAATCCGCTGGGCTCGGCCAAGACCATTTTCGACCAGAACATTCTTGGCGGCATGTGCGCCCGAGTCTGCCCGACGGAGACCCTGTGCGAAGAGGTCTGCGTGCGCGAGGTCGCGGAGGGCAAGCCGGTGCAGATCGGCCGGCTGCAGCGCTATGCGACCGATGTCGCGATGGATGAGGGCAAGCAGTTCTACAAGCGCGCCGAACCGACCGGAAAAACGGTCGCCGTGGTCGGCGCCGGGCCAGCGGGCCTGGCGGCGGCGCATCGCTTGGCCCGCCACGGCCACGATGTGACGATCCTCGAAGCGCGGCCGAAGGCTGGCGGCCTCAATGAATACGGCATCGCGGCTTACAAGAGCGTCGACGATTTCGCTCAGGCCGAGGTCGACTACGTCACCGCGATCGGCGGCATCGACATCCAGAACGGCAAAGCGCTCGGACGGGACTTCCAGCTTTCCGACCTGATCCGCAACTACGATGCGGTGTTCCTTGGCCTCGGGCTCGGCGGCGTCAATGCGCTGCGCGCCGAAGGCGAGGATACGGATGGCGTCGCCAACGCAGTCGAGTTCATCGCCGAACTCAGGCAGGCAAGCGACCTTTCCAGCCTGCCGGTCGGCCGCCGCGTCGTCGTCATCGGCGGCGGCATGACGGCGATCGACGCCGCGGTGCAGTCGAAGCTGCTCGGCGCCGAGGAGGTGACGATCTGCTACCGGCGCGGCCAGGAGCATATGAATGCCTCCGGCTTCGAGCAGGATCTGGCCGCCGCGAACGGCGTCACGATCCGCCACTGGCTGCAGCCGAAGCGCGTCATCGCCGAGAACGGCAAAGTGTCGGCGATCGAGCTCGAATACACAGCCATGAATGGCGACAAGCTCGCCGGTACCGGCGAAATGCTGAGGCTCAACGCCGACCAGGTGTTCAAGGCGATTGGCCAGAGCTTTGTGCCGGCTCATCTCAACGGCAGCGTTGCCTCCATCGAGCTCGATGGCGGCCGCATCAGGGTCGATGCCGAGGGCCGCACCTCGCTGGCGAAAGTCTGGGCGGGCGGCGACTGCATCTTCGGCGGCGACGACCTGACGGTCTCGGCCGTGGCGCAAGGCCGCGACGCCGCCGAATCCATCCACCGGGCACTGACCTCTAACGGGAGGGCATGAGCATGGCAGACATCCGCAACACCTTCGTCGGCATCAAGTCGCCAAATCCGTTCTGGCTGGCTTCGGCGCCGCCGACCGACAAGGCCTATAATGTCGAACGCGCCTTCAAAGCCGGCTGGGGCGGCGTGGTCTGGAAGACGCTTGGCGAAGAGGGCCCGCCGGTCGTCAACGTCAACGGCCCGCGCTACGGCGCGATCTGGGGCGCCGACCGCCGGCTGCTCGGCCTGAACAATATCGAGCTGATCACCGACCGCGACCTGCAGACCAATCTGCGCGAGATGAAGCAGGTGAAGATGAACTGGCCGGATCGGGCGCTGGTCGCCTCGATCATGGTGCCTTGCGAGGAGGAAAGCTGGAAGGCGATCCTGCCGCTGGTCGAGGAGACCGGCGCCGACGGCATCGAGCTCAATTTCGGCTGCCCGCACGGCATGAGCGAACGCGGCATGGGCTCGGCGGTGGGCCAGGTGCCGGAATATATCGAGATGGTGGTGCGCTGGTGCAAGCAGTACACGCGCATGCCGGTCATCACCAAGCTGACGCCGAACATCACCGACATCCGCAAGCCGGCGCGCGCCGCCAAAGCCGGCGGCACCGACGCGGTGTCGCTGATCAACACCATCAACTCGATCACCGGGGTTGACCTCGACAGTTTCGCGCCGCAGCCGACCATCGATGGCAAGGGCTCGCATGGCGGCTATTGCGGCCCGGCGGTGAAGCCGATCGCGATGAACATGGTGGCCGAGATCGCGCGCGATCCGGAAACGCACGGCCTGCCAATTTCGGGCATCGGCGGCATCACAACCTGGCGGGATGCTGCCGAATTCATGGCACTCGGCGCCGGCAACGTGCAGGTCTGCACCGCGGCAATGACATACGGCTTCAAAATCGTGCAGGAGATGATCGCGGGGCTGGAGAACTGGATGGACGAGAAGGGCCACGCCTCGCTGTCCGACATCATCGGCCGCGCCACACCCAATGTCACGGACTGGCAGTATCTCAACCTCAACTATGTCGCTAAGGCGCATATCGACCAGGACGCGTGCATCAAATGCGGGCGCTGCCACATCGCCTGCGAGGACACCTCGCATCAGGCGATCACCAGCATGGTCGACGGCGTCAGGCATTTCGAGGTGATCGAGGCCGAATGCGTCGGGTGCAATCTTTGCGTCAATGTCTGCCCGGTCGAGGGCTGCATCACCATGGAACCGCTGGCCGCCGGCGTGCTGGATCAGCGCACGGGCATACCGGTGTCGCCGGTCTACGCCAACTGGACGACGCATCCGAACAATCCGATGGCCAAGGTGGCCGCGGAGTAGGGAACACTTTTGAAAGAAATGCGGCGCCTTCGGGTGCCGTTTTTCGTTACCTATATTGCAGATAAGAATTATCCATGATAGGTACTATCCATGAATTGGAGCCAAAGATCGTGAAGCTGGGAGAGGGCGTCGAAGCGGCGATCCACTGCGCCGCCATGCTTGCCGGCGTCGACGGCAACAGCACCATGTCGGGCGCGGCCATGGCCGAGGCGTTCGGCCTGTCGCCGAGCTATCTCTTGAAGCATCTCAATCAGCTGACAACGGCGCGCATCCTGGAATCCGTGCCGGGGCCGGCAGGCGGCTACAGGCTGGCGCGGCCGGCCGAGCGGATCACGCTGCTCGACATCGTGCTTGCGGTCGAGGGCAGGGAGCCTGCCTTCCGCTGCGGCGAGATCCGCCAGCGCGGCCCGGTCAAGCTCGACGCGTCGGCCTATGTCAAACCGTGCGGCATCAATGCCGCGATGCTGAGGGCCGAGCGCGCTTATCGCGCCGCGCTTGCCGATGCAAAGCTCTCCGACATCGTCGCCGATTTCATGAACGACGCCGATCCCCGCACCGTCGCCGCAAGCTGCGCCTTCGTCGAACGCCATCAGCGGGCGCAGAAAGTTAAACAACCAAGCAAAGCGTGAAAGGTAAGAGAATGAAACAGAGGCTGCAGTTCTTCGCCAAGGCGCCTGAAATCATGAAGGCGGTGATGGCGCTCAACAAGGCCGTCGAGGAGTGCGGGCTGGAAGAAAGCCTGATGCACCTGGTCAAGCTCAGGGCTTCGCAGATCAATGGCTGTTCCTATTGTGTCGAGATGCACAGCCGCGAGGCAAGGCGAGATGGCGAAACGGAGCAGCGGCTTTATTTGGTCGCCGCCTGGAAGGAGTCGCCGCTGTTTTCCGAGCGCGAGCGCGCCGCGCTCGCCTGGACCGAGAAGGTGACGAACATCTCCGACAACGGCGTTCCGGACGATCTCTACGCCAGGACGCTGGAGCAGTTCTCCGAGGAAGAGCTGGTCAAGCTGACAGTAGTGATCGGCATGATCAACACGTGGAACCGGCTCTGCGTTTCGTTCCAAGCCATCCATCCGATGCCAGCCGCCAAGGCTGCCTGACCATCCAAAGCCGCGCGGATCCGAAGACGGTGCCGCGCGGCTTTCATTTGTGAGATCAATGACATGTTTGAGAATTTTCAGAACGAGATTCTGTTTGCCGCACGCCTGCTGCTCGGCGACGCCTTCGTCATTGCCGGCCTGCGCAACGTCCAGCACAAGACCTATTCATCCCGATGATGGCGGCACGCGGCGTGCCAGGCAGGGCCGGCATTGTGGCTGGGCATGTCCTGCAGGTCGCGCCGGACGGCAGGTGATCGGCGTCTTGTTCACCGCGCTGGCGGCGGCAAGCCTGATCCTGTTCCTGATCGTCGCGACGGCCGATGTTTCACCATTTCTGGACATCAGGGTCCGGATCGCGCCTCACGCATCAACGGCTTCGTCGGCAATGTCGCCCTGGCCGCGGGTTCCTGGCGCGGGTCGCGCACTATGCCTGACAACCGCACTCGGATTCCGCGCAATCGATGGCGCCGCGTTAATCGGTTTGTCGCGATTGTCCTGTATTGGCAAAAAACAGGTTCGCCCGTCGGAGCGTTCATGGAGCAGAGCTGGACTGCATTCTGGGCACGCGTTTCGGATGCCTTTCACCAGGCGCTGGCTCCGTTCCGTGCAGTCGCGGGAGCCTTCGGCCAGCATCCGAGCGACATTCAGATATGGTGCTTTCTGTGCGGCGTCTTCTTCCTGGCGGTCGTCGCCATACAGACCTATGGCGACATCATGCTCAGGCGACGCGGCGCCTTTGCCACCGGCAAGGTGATCGGCATCGACAAGTCGAGCGACGGCCGGACACGCCGATCATCGAATTCGCCGACCGACTGGGCAAGACCTGGCGTTTCTACTCGCACCTGCCGGTCAACAGAACGACCGGGAACGTCGGCGCAGCGGTCGAAGTGATTTATGACCCTCTCCACCCGAAGCGGGCGCGGGAAGTGGGCCGCCCGCTGATGAAGGCAGTCCACCTGGTTGTCTGGTATGCGGTCGTCGCCGGGCTGATGGTGCTGGCCTTCCTGCCCGGCCTCATTTCCAATTGATCTATTCAGGCGGCGAAGCGCAGGCCGCCGTCGCAGGTCAGCACCTGGCCGGTCATGAAACCGTTGGACACCAGGAAGGCGATCGCGTCGGCGACGTCCTCGGCGCGGCCGATACGGCCGACCGCCGTCTTTCCGGCGTACTCGGCAAAGACCGCCTGCCGCTCTTCGCCCGATAGAAAATCCCACCAGGGCGTATCGATGACGCCGGGGGCCACGACGTTGACGCGCAGCGGCTTCAGTTCAACGGCCAGGATCGGGACTACGGTCAAAAGCATGCCGTTGATGGCGCCGATGCCGGCAATGCCGGGTGCTGCGATCTGCGCCGAGACGGCCGAAATGAAAGTGACCGATCCGGCTTTGTTCAAGGTCGGCAGGGCCGCTTGCAAGCAGCCTAGCTGCGGCTTGATCTTCTCGTCGACGCCGCCGCCGATGTCGGCAAGGTCGAGGGTCGCGAACGGCCCAAGGCCCTTGCCGCCGCTTGCGGCGAGAACGAGATGATCGAATGGGCCGAGACCATCGAAGAAGTGCCGGACCGCGTCCGGCTTGGTCGCGTCGAAAGCGGCCTTGCCGACGGTGCCGCCGAGGCTCTTCCAGGCGTTGTTCAGCTTGTCCTCGCTGCGGCCGGTGATCGTCACCTTCATCGCGGGGCTGAGCAGCCGTTTGGCTGTGGCAAGGCCAATGCCAGACGAGCCGCCGATGATGACGCAATGTTCGATGCTCATGAATGCTGTTCCTTGGATGTCGCGGAAGATTGTCCGGTCAGTTCGAGGCTGAGCGCCCGCAACCGGCTGCGGGCTTTTTCGTCATAGGCCTGGGCATCGGCGCGCGCTTCCCGCTGGCCATCGAAATAGAGGCCGCTGCGCCCTTCGAGCGCCGGAGATATTGCCAAGTTGAGGATCGCGTCGGCGCCGGTCTCGACCGAGCTCCACGGTGTGATGCCGGCCTGCCGGACCATGGTGGTATCCATGTAGCTTGCCGGATGGAGTGCATTGACGGTGACGCCGCTGCCTTCGAGCTGCTCGGCCAGATCGATGGTGAACAAGATCTGCGCCAGCTTGCTCTGGCAATAGGCGCGCACGCCGCTATAGCCGCGGGCCAGATTGATATCGTCGAAATCGATCGCCTGCTGGCCGGCGGAGGCGACATTGACGATGCGCGCCGGCGCGCTTGCCTTCAGCAAGGGCAAAAGCTCCGACGACAGCAGGAAGCCTGCGAGATAGTTTACGGCGAAGCGCATTTCGTAGCCGTCGGCGCTCACTTGCCTTTTTGCGCCTTCGCCGCCCGTGCCGACGCCGGCATTGCTGATCAATATGTCGAGCCGGTCGGTTCCTGCCCGCACGGCGCCGGCAAGGCGGCGCACTTCGGCGAGCGACGAAAGATCCGCAAGCAGAAATTCGGCGTTGCCGCCCTCGGCTTCGATGGCAGCGACTGTCGCCTTGGCGCGAGTTTGGTCGCGGCCATGTACCAGCACGCGGGCGCCGGCAGCGCCGAGCCTTTCAGCGACCACGCGGCCAACCCCGTCGGTCGAGCCGGTGACGAGAACGGTCTTATTCTTAAGTTCCATGTTCAGAGCCTCCTTATGCTGCTCTGAACGCAAGATGGGGCGCGGCGCGCAGGCCAAACAGTTCAATTTTTATCCTGGTATCGATACTGCTATAATAGCTGCATGGATGCCGTGCCCCATTCCCCTGACGACAGCCGCCGCCGCGAGCTCGGCGCTTTCCTGCGCTCGCGCCGGGAGCGGCTCTCGCCTGCCGACATTGGGATTGCGAGCGGCGCCAGGCGGCGTACGCCCGGGCTGAGGCGCGAGGAAGTGGCGATGATCGCCGGCGTCGGCACCACCTGGTACACCTGGCTGGAGCAGGGGCGGGACGTGCGGCCCTCGGTCGAGGTGCTGACCGCGCTCTGCGAGGCGCTGCGCCTGGACGCCGTCGAGAAGCGGCATCTGTTCATCCTTGCCGGCCGCCAGCAGCCGGAGCAGCGCACGGCGACGTCTGAAAAGGTCGACGCCACACTGCTGCACATGCTGGGGAGCCTCGTCCTACAGCCGGCTTATGTGGTTGGCCGGCGTTGGGATGTGCTCGCCTGGAATCCGGCGGCGGTCGCCTTGTTCGGCGACTATGGCCTGCTGGAGGGCGATGCCCGCAACATCGTCCATCTGGTGTTCACAAGCCCGCATCACCGCCGGCTGCTGGTCGACTGGGACGCGCTTGCCCGCATGGTGCTCGCTTCGTTTCGCGCGGAGAGCGCCAAATATGTCGGCGATCCGGATTTCGAGCGGCTGATCGCGCTGATGATGCGCTCAAGCCCGGAGTTCCGTGATTGGTGGCCGCGGCGGGACGTGGCGAGAAGGCTGACGGGCGTGAAACATGTCCGCCATCCCACAGCCGGCCCGATGGCTTTCGAGCATATGAGCCTGTCGATCGACGACGGCTCAGACATGCGGCTGATCGTCTACACGCCGTTGCCCGAGCAGAATACGATCGCCAAGCTCAAGAAGCTGCTGGAAGAGAAGCCCCCCGAGCGGCGCAGCGCCTGATCTTCGCCCGACCTAAGCTTTCGGCTTCAGCCCATCGAGGAACAGTTGCTCCAGGAACCGGGCAGCATCTTCGAAGCGGCCGTCGCCGCCGCGGTCGGGGCCGAGCACGGCGCGCACCTGGACGTCGAAATCGGCGTAATGCTGCGTCGTAGCCCAGATCGAGAAGATCAGATGCCAGGGGTCGGTGCGGGCGATCTTGCCGGCGCGCATCCAGCCCTTGATGACGGCGGCCTTCTCCTCGACCAGCGTTTTCAGCTCGCCCTCCAGCATCGGCATGATGCGCGGCGCGCCCTGCAGGATCTCGTTGGCGAAGAGCCGGCTTTCGCGTGGAAAATCGCGCGCCATTTCGAGCTTGCGGCGGATGTAGCTTCTGAGCTCGGTCATCGGATCGCCGATATCGTCAAGCTCGCGGAGCGGCGCCAGCCAGGTGTCCAGCAGCCGCTGCATCAATGTCTCGTGAATGTCCTCCTTGCGGCGGAAGTAATAGAGAAGGTTCGGCTTCGACATGCCGGCGGCTTCGGCAATCTGGTCGATGGTCGAGCCGCGAAAACCGTTGGCGGAGAAGACTTCCAGTGCGGCTTCCAGGATGAGCTCGCGCTTTTCCTGCTGGATGCGGGTGCGGCGTGGAGCTGAGCCTTCCATCCTGTCCGTCATCCTTGCCGGCTGCTGCCGTGTGGGCACTCTGGACCAATTCTCTGGACCAGTTTTTCTCCGAGCCGTGGAGCGCGCTTTCGATGCCGCATTTCCGTTAGTAGTCCCTTGACCGCCGACAGGGCGGTGCTAACGTTTGTCCAACCGGTCAAAATTTTGCGTAGCACGAAAACGCAACGAAGACCAAGCCTTGGGAAGACCAAGCGTTAGCGCACAGAAACAGGTTACAAGGGGAAATCTTGGTCATGTCCAACCGGCTGAAAGTCACGCCGAACGATCTCAGCGCATTCTGGATGCCGTTCACGGCAAACCGGCAGTTCAAGCAGGCGCCGCGCATGTTCGTGTCCGCCAAGGACATGCACTACACGACGAGCGATGGCCGCAAGGTGCTCGACGGCACTGCAGGCCTCTGGTGCGTCAACGCCGGCCACTGCCGGCCGAAGATCACCGAGGCCATTCAGCAGCAGGCCGCCGAACTCGACTATGCGCCGGCCTTCCAAATGGGCCACCCGATCGTCTTCGAACTGGCGAACCGCCTGGTCGATATCGCGCCGAAGGGCATGGACCATGTGTTCTTCACCAATTCCGGTTCGGAGTCGGTCGAGACCGCGTTGAAGATGGCGATCGCCTATCACCGTGTCCGAGGCGAGGGCTCGCGCACCCGGCTGATCGGCCGCGAGCGCGGCTATCACGGCGTCAATTTCGGCGGCATTTCGGTCGGCGGCATCGTCGCCAACCGCAAGATGTTCGGCACGCTGCTCGGCGGCGTCGACCATCTGCCGCACACCCATCTGCCGGAGAAGAATGCCTTCTCGAAGGGCGTGCCTGAGCACGGCGCCGAATTGGCGAACGAGCTGGAGCGTCTCGTCACCCTGCATGACGCCTCGACCATCGCGGCGGTCATCGTCGAGCCGGTCGCAGGCTCGACCGGCGTCATCCTGCCGCCGAAAGGCTACCTGCAGAAGCTTCGAGAAATCTGCACCAAGCACGGCATATTGTTGATCTTCGATGAAGTGATCACCGGCTTCGGCCGTCTTGGCGCGCCATTCGCCGCCGATTATTTCGGCGTCACGCCGGATATCATGACGACGGCCAAGGGCGTCTCCAACGGCGTCATCCCGATGGGCGCGGTTTTCGTGAAGAAGGAAATCCACGACGCCTTCATGAACGGCCCGGAGCACATGATCGAGTTCTTCCACGGCTACACCTATTCGGGCAATCCGATCGCCTGCGCCGCGGCTCTCGGCACTTTGGACACTTACAAGGAAGAAGGCCTGCTAACCCGCGGCGAGGAGCTGGCGCCTTACTGGGAAGACGCGCTGCATTCGCTGAAGGGCGAGCCGCATGTCATCGACATCCGAAATATCGGCCTGATCGGCGCGATTGAGCTGGCGCCGATCGCCGGTAGCCCGACCAAGCGGGCCTTCTCGGCCTTCGTCAAAGCGTTCGAACGCGGCGCGCTGATCCGCACAACCGGCGACATCATCGCGCTGTCGCCGCCGCTGATCATCACCAAGGGCCAGATCAACGAACTGATCGACCATGTTCGCGATGTTCTGCGCTCGGTAGACTAACTGCTCAAACCGCTCGGGCGGCGACGGGAACCGCCGCCCGACCGGAGACCTGAAATGAGAGGACTTTGAATGGCCGCCCCCGGCGAGAATCTGCGAATCAATTCAGACCGTTTGTGGGATTCCATCATGGAGATGGCGAAGATCGGCCCCGGCATCGCCGGGGGCAACAATCGCCAGACGCTGACCGATTCCGACAAGCAAGGCCGCGAACTGTTCAAGTCTTGGTGCGACGAGGCCGGGCTCACGATGGGCGTGGACCAGATGGGCACCATGTTCATGACGCGGCCCGGCACCGATCCGGACGCGCTGCCGATCTATGTCGGTTCCCATCTCGACACCCAGCCCACCGGCGGCAAATATGACGGCGTGCTCGGCGTGCTCTCTGGCCTCGAGGTCGTGCGCTCGCTCAACGATCTCGGCATCAAGACCAAACATCCGATCGTCGTCACCAACTGGACGAACGAGGAGGGAGCCCGTTTCGCGCCGGCCATGCTCGCCTCCGGCGTGTTCGCAGGCGTTCACACGCAGGACTATGCCTATGCCCGCAAGGATCTCGACGGCCTGAGCTTCGGCGACGAGCTGAAGCGGATCGGTTGGGTCGGCGACGAGACGGTCGGCGCGCGTAAGATGCACGCCTATTTCGAGTACCATATCGAGCAGGGGCCCATCCTCGAGGCCGAGAACAAGCAGATCGGCGTGGTGACCCACTGCCAGGGCCTGTGGTGGCTGGAATTCACGCTGACCGGCAGGGAGGCGCATACCGGCTCGACCCCGATGAACATGCGCGTCAATGCGGGGTTGGCCATGGGCCGCATCCTGGAGATGGTGCAGACGGTCGCGATGGAGAACCAGCCTGGCGCCGTCGGCGGTGTAGGCCAGGTGAAGTTCTCGCCCAACTCCCGCAACGTGCTGCCGGGCACGGTGATCTTCACTGTCGATATCCGCTCGCCCGATAAGGCGAAGCTCGACGGCATGCGCGCGCGCATCGAGAAGGAGGCGCCGAAGATCTGCGAGCCGCTCGGCGTGAAATGCGCCGTCGAGGCGGTCGGCCATTTCGATCCGGTGACCTTCGATCCGACGCTGGTCGGCCGTGTCCGCACCGCCGCCGAGAAGCTGGGCTACAGCCATATGAACATCATCTCCGGCGCCGGCCACGACGCCTGCTGGGCGGCCAAGGTCGCGCCGGCGACCATGGTCATGTGTCCCTGTGTCGGCGGGCTCAGCCACAACGAGGCCGAGGACATCTCCAAGGAATGGGCGGCGGCAGGCGCCGATGTGCTGTTCCACGCGGTGGTCGAGACGGCGGGAATCGTCGAATGACCGAATAGAAATCACCTCGAAAAAGCCGCTCGCAAAGAAGCGTGAAAAGATCAGGGGAACAGCTATGACCAAAGTCATCAAGAACGGCACCATCGTCACCGCCGACCGCACGTGGAAAGCCGACGTGCTGATGCAGCACGGCAAGATCATCGCCATCGGCTCGAACCTGCATGGCGATCACGAGTTCGACGCCACCGGCTGCTATGTCATGCCGGGCGGCATCGATCCGCACACCCATCTCGAAATGCCCTTCATGGGCACCTATTCGGCCGACGATTTCGAATCCGGCACGCGCGCGGCGCTTTCGGGCGGCACGACCATGGTCGTCGATTTCTGCCTGCCGGCGCCGCAGCAGTCGCTGCTGGAGGCGCTGCAGATGTGGGACAACAAGACCTCGAAAGCTGCCTGCGACTATTCCTTCCACATGGCGATCACCTGGTGGGGCAAGCAGGTCTTCGACGAGATGGCGACCGTCGTCGACAGGGGCATCACCTCGTTCAAGCACTTCATGGCCTACAAGGGCGCGCTGATGGTCGACGACGACGAGATGTATTCCTCGTTCCAGCGCTGCGCCGATCTCGGCGCGCTGCCGCTGGTCCATGCCGAAAATGGCGACGTGGTCGCGGCACTCTCGCAGAAGCTGCTTGCCGCCGGCAATAACGGCCCCGAGGGGCATGCCTATTCGCGTCCGCCCGAAGTGGAAGGCGAGGCGACAAACCGCGCCATCATGATAGCCGACATGGCGGGCGTGCCGCTCTATGTCGTGCACGTCTCCTGCGAGCAGAGCCATGAAGCCATCCGCCGGGCACGCCAGAAGGGCATGCGCGTCTATGGCGAGCCGCTGATCCAGCACCTGACGCTCGACGAGAGCGAATATTTCAACAAGGACTGGGACCATGCGGCGCGGCGCGTGATGAGCCCGCCTTTCCGCAGCAAGTGGCACCAGGATTCGCTGTGGGCGGGCCTGCAGGCCGGATCGCTGCAGGTGGTGGCGACAGACCACTGCTCCTTCACCACCAAGCAGAAGCGCAACGGCGTCGGCGACTTCACCAAGATCCCGAACGGCACCGGCGGCCTCGAGGATCGTTTGCCCGTGCTTTGGACGACCGGCGTCAACACCGGTCGGCTGACGATGAACGAGTTCGTCGCGGTGACCTCGACCAACATCGCCAAGATCCTCAACATGTATCCGAAGAAGGGCGCGATCGTCGAAGGCGCGGATGCCGACATCGTGGTCTGGGACCCGAAGCGCAAGAAGACGATCACGGCCAAGAACCAGCAGTCGGTGATCGACTACAACGTCTTTGAGGGTTTCGAGGTGACAGGGCTGCCGCGCTTCGTCTTTTCGCGCGGCGAACTGTCGATCGAAGAAGCGGACGTCAAGGCCAAGGTCGGGCACGGGGAGTTCGTGGCGCGCGAACCGAACGCCGCTGTCAACCGCGCGCTTTCGACCTGGAAGGAGATCAGCGCACCGCGCAAGGTGGAGCGCACGGGCATTCCGGCGACCGGAGTTTGAGCGTGCGCGCAACTCACCTTCTGACCGGGGCAGCCGTGCTGCTGGCCGCCGGCCAAGCTTTCGCCGCCGGCATCGATCTCTCCAAGCCCTGGGGCAACAAATCCGGCTGCATCAACAAGAACGGCCAGGAGGTCTATGCCGAGGACATGCTGCTGTTGACCAGCGAGGCGTTCGTCACGGTCGCCAGCGCCTGCACCTTTACCGACAAGAGACCCCAGGCGAATGGCTCCCTTGTGGTGACGGCGCAGTGCGAGGCGGAAGGCGAGGAGGGGCAGACGCCGGCCCAGTTCATCATCAAGCGCAGCGCCAAGAACGCCAAGAGACTGGTGATCGCCGACAAGGACGGCAACGCGATGGGAGAAGTCTCCCGGTGCAAATGACGGCGGTCCCGTCGACCTCAGGCAACCAACGCATCCAGTTCCGGCATCAGGACCACGCTTTCCTGCTCGTTGGGATCGGTGCGGGCGATGACCGCCGAAGAGGGCGCTCCGCTCAGATTGGCGGGCAGATGCGGCACGCCCGCCGGAATGTAGAACAGGTCGCCGGCCTTGACGACTTCGTGATGCTCGAGCCGGTCGCCATACCAGGTGTGGACCTCGCCGGAGAGCACATAGATCGCGGTCTCGTGGTTCTCATGCATATGCGCCTTGGCGCGGGCGCCGGGCGGCATGGTGAGAAGATGCATACAAATGCCGGAGGAGCCGACGGTTTCGGCGGCTATACCGGCGAAATAGCTCAAGCCTTGCTTGCCTTCATAAGTGCTTTCAGGGCGAATAAGGTGGCATGTGGGTTTAGGCGACATCGGCAAGGCTCCGGGCGTCGATCAAGTGGGACTGGACGAGTGGAAAGCAAGGCAATCGTAAAATCAACCGGATTCCGGCCGGCGCGGCAGCGGCTGCGAAAGACAGGTTTCTGCCGATGAGCGGACAGTCGCCAGCCGTCGTTTCGGCAAGCAAGCTCGGCCTCACCTTCCAGACCAATGACGGTCCGGTGCAGGCGCTGTCCAATGTCGATCTCACCATCGGCAAGGGTGAGTTCGTCTCCTTCATCGGCCCCTCCGGCTGCGGCAAGACAACCTTGCTGCGCGTCATCGCCGATCTGGAGAAGCCGACCTCGGGAACGATCTCCGTCAATGGGATTTCGCCGGAGCAGGCGCGCGAGAAGCGGGCTTACGGCTATGTCTTCCAGGCGGCGGCGCTGTTTCCTTGGCGCACAATCGAGCGGAATGTGGCGCTGCCGCTGGAAATCATTGGCCTCAGCCAGGCCGAGCAGGCGGAACGCATCAAGCGAACCCTCGAACTCGTCAACCTCTCCGGCTTCGAGAAGAAGTATCCCTGGCAGCTGTCCGGCGGCATGCAGCAGCGCGCCTCGATCGCGCGCGCGCTCGCCTTCGACGCCGATTTGCTTTTGATGGACGAGCCGTTCGGCGCGCTCGACGAGATCGTGCGCGATCATCTGAACGAACAGCTTCTCGAACTCTGGGATTCGACCAACAAGACGATCTGCTTTGTCACTCACTCGATCCCCGAGGCGGTCTATCTGTCGACCCGCATCGTGGTGATGTCGCCGCGGCCGGGCCGCGTCACCGACGTGATCGAATCCACCTTGCCCAGGAAGCGGCCGCTCGACATCCGCGAGACGCCGGAATTCCTGGCGATCGCCGCGCGCGTGCGCGACGGGTTGAGGGCGGGGCACAGCTATGATGATTGAGGGTGCTTGCCAGCGGACGGACACCCGCTGCTTCGACATCCTGGGGCGGAGCAAGCGCGAAGCCGCGCGCGTGGCGGGAGCCGACCGCCGTGATTTCGTTATCCTAGGGTGGAGCGACGCGAAGCGGAGCGCAGACCCTAGGATCCATGCCGTGACGTCGACCGAAGGCCGTAAGCGGCTCAGAATACCCGACGAGCTGAGCGCGGCGCAGGGAGCCACATTCTGCGCCACAGCGGAGCGTCGAAGTAACGGCATGGATCCTAGGGTCCGCGGCGGGCCGCTTCGCTCCTTGCTCCGCCCTATGATGACGAAAAACGCGCAGCGCCGCGTGCTGCCGTTGCGCCGGGGGGAGGCCCGCTAAATGGACTCCTTCCGTTCCAAGATCATCCCGGTCACGTCAATCCTCGCCGGCGTGGTGGTGCTCTGGTATGTCTTCGCCGTCATCCTCAATGCGCCGTTCCAGCGCGATCTCGACGCCAGAGCCAACGAAACCCCCGGCACGGTCGAATTCATCGGCAAGACATGGTCGCAGCCGAAGCCGACGCTGCCGGCGCCGCACCAGGTGGCGGTGAACTTCTTCGAGAACACCTTTCTGCGCGGCATCACCTCGAACCGCAGCCTTGTCTACAATGCCTGGGTGACGCTGTCCTCGACGCTGCTCGGCTTTGCTTTCGGCACGGCGCTCGGCATCGTGATCGCCGTCGGCATCGTGCATGTGACGACGCTCGACCGCAGCCTTATGCCGTGGATCATCGCCTCGCAGACCATTCCGATCCTGGCGGTGGCGCCGATGATCATCGTGGTGCTGGCGGCCATCGGCATCACCGGGCTGATCCCGAAGGCGCTGATCTCGACCTATCTGTCGTTCTTCCCGGTTGCGGTCGGCATGGTGAAGGGATTGCGCTCGCCCGAGCTCATGCATCTCGACCTGATGCACACCTATAATGCCAGCGCCTCGCAGACCTTCTGGAAACTGCGCGTGCCGGCCTCGGTGCCGTTCCTGTTCACGTCTATGAAGGTGGCGGTGGCGGCGAGCCTGGTCGGCGCCATCGTCGGCGAATTGCCGACGGGTGCTGTCGCCGGCCTCGGCGCGAAGCTGCTTTCCGGCGCCTACTACAGCCAGACGATCGACATCTGGTCGGCGCTGGTCGCGGGCTCGGTGGTTGCCGCGCTTCTGGTCATGGTGGTCGGCATCGCCGGCCGCCTCGTCGACCGCGCCATGGGCGGCAGGCCGGCATGACCTGGCTCAAACCATCCTGGCAAGCGGTGCTGGCGATCCTTCTTTGCGTCGTCGCCTTCGCGCTCGGCGCGATGTCGACACCGGAAGCGGCTGCGCTGGCCGAGCCTGCCGCGACGGTTGCCTACCCATATATGGGCACCAAAGGTCTCATCCTCGGATTGCTGCTGATCGCGGCGCTGGTTTCGACGGTGAGACTCGCGCCACTTGTCGAAGCCGTTGTCTTGTTCGTCGGCGCCCATGTCGCAGCGTGGCTTCTGGTCAAGGGCATTGGAGGCTTCGAGGGCACGGCACTGGCGCCGTACTTTCTGGTTCTCGCAGCCGCCTGGTTGCTTGCCTGGCGTTGCGTCGCGCTGTTGTCCTCGCTACGGCCTGCAGCCAGTGGGGCCAAAACGGCGCTGCGGCTGATGATTCCGGCGATCTTCGGCGCCTGGATCCTGATCATCTGGGAAGCGGTGACGCGCGGCGCCGGCATTCCCTTCATCCTTTTGCCGCCGCCGAGCGCCATCGGCGCGCGCATTGCCAACTCGCTGCCGATCCTGGGATCGGACGTGCGGCAGACGATCTTCAAGGCGGTGCTGATCGGCTACATCGTCGGCAATCTCGCCGGCTTCGTCGTCGCCATCCTTGCCGACCGTGTGCCGTTCCTCAGGCGCGGGCTGCTGCCGATCGGGAACATGGTGTCGGCGCTGCCGATCATCGGCGTCGCGCCGATCATGGTGATGTGGTTCGGCTTCGACTGGCCGTCCAAGGCGGCGGTCGTGATCATCATGACCTTCTTCCCGATGCTGGTGAACACCGTCGCGGGGCTTGCCGCCTCCGGCCACATCGAGCGCGATTTAATGCGCACCTATGCGTCGGGCTACTGGCCGACCTTGCTGAAGCTGCGGCTGCCGGCGGCAATGCCGTTCATCTTCAATGCGCTGAAGATCAACTCGACGCTGGCGCTGATCGGCGCCATCGTCGCGGAGTTCTTCGGCACGCCCGTGGTCGGCATGGGATTCCGCATTTCGACGGAAGTCGGGCGGATGAACATCGACATGGTCTGGGCCGAAATCGCAGTTGCAGCACTGGCGGGTTCGGTCTTTTATGGCGTGGTCGCTCTTGTCGAGAGAGCCGTCACGTTTTGGCATCCCTCTGTCCGTGGTGGATAGGGGCGGTGGGTTTGGGCTAACTTCAGAGGGTAAAAACATGAAAAGACTGATAATTTCTGCTCTGGCCGGGGCGATGTCGCTGGCCGCTTTCCAAGCGATGGCGGCCGACAAGGTGACGCTGCAGCTGAAATGGGTCACGCAGGCCCAGTTCGCCGGCTACTACGTCGCCAAGGCCAAGGGCTTCTACGAGGCCGAAGGGCTCGACGTCGACATCAAGCCGGGCGGGCCGGATATCGCGCCCGAGCAGGTGATCGCCGGCGGCGGCGCCGATGTGATCGTCGACTGGATGGGCGGCGCGTTGGCCGCCCGTGAAAAAGGCGTGCCGCTGGTCAACATTGCCCAGCCGTTCAAGAAAGCCGGCATGGAGCTGGTCTGCCCGAAGGACGGCCCGATCAAGACCGAAGCCGACTTCAAGGGCCACACCCTCGGCGTCTGGTTCTTCGGCAACGAGTACCCGTTCTATGCATGGATGAACAAGCTCGGCCTCAAGACCGACGGCGGCAAGGACGGCGTCACCGTGCTGAAGCAAAGCTTTGACGTGCAGCCGCTGATCCAGAAGCAGGCGGACTGCATCTCGGTCATGACCTATAACGAGTACTGGCAGCTGATCGACGCCGGCTACAAGCCGGAGCAGCTCACCGTCTTCAACTATTCAGCCATGGGCAACGACCTGCTCGAGGACGGCCTCTACGCGCTGGAGAACAAGCTGAAGGATCCGGCCTTCGAGGACAAGATGGTGCGCTTCGTGCGCGCCTCGATGAAGGGCTGGAAATACGCCGTCGACAATTCGGATGAGGCGGCCGAGATCGTCATGGATAATGGCGGCCAGGACGAGAACCATCAGAAGCGCATGATGGGCGAAGTCGCCAAGCTGATCGACAATGCCGACGGCAAGCTCGATCCGGCCACCTATGAGCGCACCGCCAAGGCGCTGCTCGACCAGAAGATCATCGCGAAGGAGCCGTCGGGCGCCTATACGACCGCGATAACCGACAAGGCGATCAAGTAAGGTCGACCTCGCCAGTCGAGACTTAACGGGGGCGGGTGACCGCCCCTTTTTCTTTGCTGTGGTAAAATATCCGTGTGCAGGGATACAAGCGGCCTGCCAACCGTTGCAGTGGGGCATCCGCGCGCCGGGGGAGCCGCGGCGGGGCGGATGCGCGCCAGCCAAGGAGGTTCTCCAATGCGCATCCAATCATGGCCGATGCTTTCGGCCTTTGCTGTCTCGACTGCTTTGCTGCTCGCATCTTCGGCCTTGGCCGAAACTGTGAAGTACAATGCGACGCTCGACGGTAGCCAGCAGAGCCCGCCCGTCACCACCAAAGGCAAGGGAACCGCCACATTCACCTTCGACACCGCCAAGAAGAAGCTCAGCTGGAACGTCAAATATTCCGGCCTCAGCGGACCTGCGACGGCTGCTCACATTCACGGCCCGGCCGCGTCGGGTGAAAACGCACCTCCGGTGATCCCATTCAAGAAGCTCAAGAGCCCGATCAAGGGATCGGCGACGCTGACCGACGCGCAGGCAGCCGACCTCGAGGCCGGCAAGTACTACGTCAACGTCCACACCAAGGCGAATCCGGACGGCGAGATCCGCGGCCAGATCGAGAAGGCAGGCGGATCGATGTAGCGGAGTTTCCTGGCAGCAACGAGGGGGGCGACCGCCTCGTTCTGCCGGATCAGGACTTGTCGCGTATCTGTGTCAGCGTGCGGGTCGGCGTGATGGCTTCAGGATCGAGCCTGATCTCGACGATCGCCGGCTTGCCGCTGGCGCGTGCGCGCTCGAAGGCCGGAGCGAAGTCTTCGGTCCTTTCGACGGTCTCGCCATGGCCGCCATAGGCGCGGGCGAGGGCGGCGAAATCCGGGTTCTTGAGGTCGGTCGCCACGACGCGGCTCGGATATTCCCGCTCCTGATGCATGCGGATCGTGCCGTAAATGCCGTTGTTGACGACCACCACGATGATCGGGAGGTCGTATTGCACGGCGGTCGCGAACTCCTGCCCGTTCATCAGAAAACAGCCGTCGCCGGCAAAAGCGATGACCTCGCGATCCGGGTATAGGGCCTTGGCCGCGACCGCGGCCGGCGTGCCGTAGCCCATCGAGCCGGAAGTCGGCGCCGCCTGCGTGGCGAAGCGGCGGAAGCGGTGGAAGCGATGTACCCAGGTGGCGTAGTTGCCGGCGCCGTTGGTGAGGATGGCGTCTTCCGGCAGCGCCTTTTCCAGATAGGTCATGATCGGCCCCATCTGCACAGCGCCGGGGCCGGTCTGAGGCGGCGTCGACCATTCGAGATAGGCGGCATGCAGCTTTGCCGTCTCCGCCGCCCAACCGGGCGCGGCCGGACCTTTGCGTCTGGCGAAGGCTCGCACGAAGGCGGCGGGGGAGGCGTTGATCGCCAGGGTCGGCCGATAGACGCGGCCAAGCTCGCCGGCGTCGGCGTGGACATGCACCAGCATCTGGTCCGGGTAAGGGCTTTTCAACAGCGTATAGTCCGAGGACGGCATCTCGCCCATGCGGCCGCCGATGAGCAGCACCAGGTCTGCCTGCTTGACCGTTGCCGCCAGCTTCGGATTGATGCCGATGCCGACATCGCCGGCATAGTTCGGATGCAAGTGGTCGAACAGCATCTGGCGGCGGAAGGAGCAGCCGACCGGCAGTGACCAGGCCTCTGCGATACGGGTGATGTCCTGAACCGCTTGAATATCCCAGCGCGTGCCGCCCAGGATGGCAATCGGCCGTTTGGCGGCATTGAGCAGGGCCTCAAGCCGGTCGAGTTCGGCTTCACCAGGGCTTGTTTCGACCAGCGTATGAGCCAGCGCCGTTGGGGCCTCGACCTCGCTGGTCAGCATGTCCTCGGGCAGCGAGATGACAACTGGGCCAGGGCGGCCTGACGTCGCCACCGCGAAGGCGCGGGTGACGAATTCCGGGATGCGTGAGGCATCCTCGATCTCGACCACCCATTTGGCGATGTCGCCGAAGAAGCGCTTGTAGTCGACCTCCTGAAAAGCCTCGCGCTCCTTGGCGTGACTGGCGACCTGGCCGATGAACAGGATCAGCGGCACCGAATCCTGCATGGCGATATGAATGCCGGCCGAAGCGTTGGTGGCGCCGGGGCCGCGCGTGACAAAGCATATGCCGGGCTTGCCGGTCAGGCGCCCCTGGCAGTCGGCCATCATCGCCGCTCCGCCTTCCTGACGGCAGACGATGGTACGGATCGGCGAGTCATGCAGCGCGTCGAGCACCGCCAGATAGGATTCGCCTGGAACGCAGAAGATGCGGTCGGTGCCGTTCGCTTCGAGCGCCTCGACGATCAATTGTCCGCCGGTCTTCATTTTGCTGATCTCTCCAGTTCGGCAAGGATTTCCTCAGTGTGCTCGCCGAGACGCGGCGAGGGGCGCTCATAGACGAGCGGCGTGCCGGACATCACCATCGGCGCACGTACCGTAGGCAGCAAATTGCCATGACCGTCGTCCAGGTCGAGCCGCATGCCGCGCGCGATCGTCTGCGGGTCGGCGAACATCTGGCCGATCGTGTTGATCGGGCTTGCCGGCACGCCGGCCGCCTCTAGCTTCGCCAGCAGCGGATCGCGATCCCACGTGCTCAGCGTCTCGATGATCTGTTCGCGCAGCTTTGCGCGATTGGCGACGCGCGCCGGATTGGTGGCGAAATCCGGATTGGCTGACAGATCGGTGAGGCCGACCGCTGCGCAGAACTTGGTGAATTGTCCGTCATTGCCGACCGCCAGGATGATATGGCCGTCCTTGACCGGCAGCACCTCGTAAGGCGCGATGTTCATATGCGCGTTGCCCATCTGCACGGGCGACTTGCCCGAGACCAGATAGTTGAGGTTCTGGTTGCCGAGCGCCGAGATCTGGCTGTCGAAGAGCGCCATGTCGATATGCTGGCCTTCACCGGTCCTTTCTGCGTGGCGGAGCGCCGCCTGGATGGCGATCACCGAATAAAGCCCAGTGAACAGGTCGGAGATGGCGACGCCCGCCTTCTGCGGCTCGCGGCCGACCTCGCCGGTGATCGACATCATGCCGGCCATCGCCTGGATGATGAAATCGTAACCCGCGCGGGGCGCGTAGGGCCCGTCCTGGCCAAAGCCGGTGATCGAGCAATAGACGAGGCGCGGGTTGATCCTCTTCAGGCTTTCATAGTCGAGCCCGTATTTCTTGAGACCGCCGAGCTTGAAGTTCTCGATCAGCACGTCGGCCGTGGCGACGAGACGGCGGAGCGTGTCGGCGCCCTCGGGCTTGGAGAAATCGATGGCGACCGAGCGCTTGCCGCGATTGCAGGAATGATAGTACGCCGCCGAAAGGTTCTCGCCGTCATGGCTCATGACGAAGGGCGGGCCCCATTTGCGGGTGTCGTCGCCGCCGTGCGGGCTCTCCACCTTGATGACATCGGCGCCGAGATCGGCGAGCAACTGCCCGGCCCAGGGGCCTGCCAGGATGCGAGCGAGTTCGATGACGCGGATGCCTTTCAGCGGGGGTTCAGCCATGGATCACCGTGAAGGGTTGAAAGCGCAGCGTCTACCAACAGAGGTCGCCCCTGTCACGACCCATGCAATGGGCCAATGCCGCTAGGTTTCAGCGTATGATCCGCCCAGGCGGCGAAATCATTCATGATGATGTCACGGTTGACCTCGTTCAGGCTCTCGTGGCGGGTGTCGGCGTAAACCTTTGAAACCAGATTCGAAAAGCCCATTTTGTCCATACGCCGGGCAAGGTGGTGAACCGCTTTGCCGTAGTCCGATGCCGGATCCTTCTCGCCGCCGATCAGATTGACGAAGAGGTCGCGGCGCACGCCGGCGAAGCTCGATTCCCTGCCGGCGTAGAGCGCCAAGTTGACCACATCGCGCCACATGGAGACCGAGGGATCCCAGCCGCAGAGCGGGTCGGCGATGTATTTGTCGACCTCGACCGGATCGCGCGACAGCCAGTCGAACAAGGTCCGGTGATTGGGCACGGCCTTGCCCCAGGCCTGGAAGGTCAGCTTGGGCAGCAGCCGAGATGGCATGTCGGAGCCCAGCCGCATCCTTTCCCAGCCCAGGATGGCCAGGGCCAGCTGGCCGAGCAGGCCTTGCGAGAAATTGCCGTTCCAGATCACGGCGGCATGGACACGACCGGAGTGGCGGAGGACGAAATTCAGCGCGATCGAGGCGCCGAGCGAATGTCCAAAAGCGATGACCGGCAATCCCGGATGATCAACGGCGATCAGATCATGCACCGCGCCGACATCGGCAATCACCTTGGCGATGCCGTCGGTATCGGCGAACCGGCCGAGCGGCGCATCGGGCGCCTTTGTCGCGCCATGGCCGCGATGGTCATGGGCGTAGACATGGAAGCCGCGCGCGCCGAGGAAGTCGGCAAAGCGGGCGTAACGCGCCGCATGCTCGGCCAAGCCGTGATTGATCTGGATGACGGCGCGCGGGGATGTTTGCGCATGTCTCACATAGAGGTTGAGGTCGGCCCCGGTCGGTGAGGCCAGCCTGGTCTGCTTGTCGAATGGCATGTCTCGCTCCCTTGGCGACTGATGGGCGAGGGCTTCGGCGGCGTCAAGAGAGCGCGATCCTTTCGAGCCATGTGGAGTGCGCTTATCGCTCTCCTGGGGATTATTTTCGCGCGACGACAAAGATCGCAATTCTGACACGTCGCCTGTTCTAATGTGCCGAATCCAATACGGTTCGATGATCGCCGGGAGAGCGGGAATGCGGGTTTGGGCAGTATGGGGTTCGGTTGTTCTGACCCTGGTTGGCGCCGGCGCGGCTCAGGCCGATGTGAAGATGAGCGGCACCTTCGTGGCCGACAGCGCCTGTCCGGCAACGCAAGCCATCAAGAGCGGCAAGAACTCCGGCAACGTGTCTACCCAAGCGGGACAGACCTATCAGCTTCTGGCAGGCAACAAGGACGAGCCTACCCATTATCTCATCCAGGTTCCTGGCGCCGATCCGGAGCGACGCTGGGTGAAGATCAACTGCGGCTATGTCATCGGCGGCAGCGCGTCCGCCACGCCCTCGCCGGCCGATCCGATGAAGCCGTCGCAACCTGGTTACGGCAAGCCTGAATATGTGTTTGCGCTGAGCTGGCAGCCCGCATTCTGTGAGACCAAGGCCAACAAACCCGAATGCAAGGCGCAGAATCCCAACGAATTCGACGCTTCGCACTTCACGCTGCATGGGCTGTGGCCGCAGCCGAACGGCAATTTCTATTGCCAGGTGTCGGCGGGCGACAAGGCCAACGACAATCCCGCGCATTGGGGAGATTTGCCACCCGTCGAACTCGACGCCAACACGCGCGCCGAGCTCGACCAGATGATGCCGGGCACGGCGTCCAAGCTGGAGCGCCATGAATGGATCAAGCACGGCACCTGCTACGGCAAGAGCCAGCAAGAGTATTTCTCCGACGCGCTCAATCTGATGCGCGCGGTGAACGCCTCGCCGGTGCGCGATCTCTTTGTCAAAAACATCGGCAAGCAGCTGACATCGGAGCAGATCCGCAATGCCTTCGACCAGGCCTTCGGCAAGGGCGCCGGGGACCGCGTGCGCGTCTCCTGCCTTGTCGATCCGTCGAGCGGAAGGCGGTTGATCGGCGAGCTGACGCTCGGTCTCTCCGGTCCGATCGGCCCCGACAGCAAGCTCGCCAGCCTGCTGATCGCCTCGGCGCCGACGAGCAAGGCGGGCTGCCCGAAGGGCACGGTCGACGCGATAGGGTTCCAATAGGGCGCGTGCCAGGCCCGGATCTGGCCGCCGAACCGAGCATGATCGCCGGCTGGTGAAGATCGCGGCGTGCCGAAAGCGATTGCCGTTCGGCGCTTCATCGCCTACATAGCGCGCAACCCCACCCAATTCGACAGTTCAGTTTCAGGGAAAGCGCGCGTGGCTCGCCAGTTCATCTATCACATGTCAGGCCTGTCGAAGGCCTACGGCACCAAGAAGGTGCTCGACAACATCCACCTGTCCTTCTATCCGGACGCCAAGATCGGCATCCTCGGCCCCAACGGTTCGGGCAAGTCGACCATCCTGCGCATCATGGCCGGGCTCGACAAGGAGTTTCAGGGCGAGGCGTGGCTGGCCGAAGGCGCCACCGTGGGCTATCTCGCTCAGGAGCCGCAGCTCGACAACAGCAAGACCGTGCGTGAAAACGTCATGGACGGCGTCGCCAGGAAGACCGCCATCATCGAGCGCTATAACGAGCTGATGATGAACTATTCCGACGAGACGGCGGACGAGTCGGCCAAGCTGCAGGACGAGATGGACCGGCTGAACCTGTGGGATCTCGAGCAGCAGGTCGAGATGGCGATGGACGCCCTGCAGTGCCCGCCGGCCGATTCCGAAGTGACCAACCTCTCGGGCGGCGAGCGGCGCCGCGTGGCGCTCTGCCGGCTGCTTCTCGAGCAGCCCGACCTTTTGCTGCTCGACGAGCCGACCAACCATCTCGACGCCGAGACCACGCAATGGCTGGAAAAGCACCTGCGCGACTATCCGGGCTCGGTGCTGATCATCACACACGACCGCTACTTCCTCGACAACGTCACCGGCTGGATTCTCGAGCTCGACCGCGGCCGCGGCATTCCCTACGAGGGCAACTACACCAAATATCTGGATGCCAAGGCCAAGCGCCTGATCCAGGAAGGGCGCGAGGACGACGCCCGCCAGAAGGCGATCTGGCGCGAGCGCGAATGGATCCAATCCTCGCCGAAGGCGCGCCAGACCAAGTCCAAGGCGCGCATCAAGGCCTACGAGGAATTGGTCGAGCAGTCGCAGAACCGCAAGCCGACCGACACGCAGATCGTCATCCCGTCGAGCGAGCGCCTCGGCAATGTCGTCATCGAGGTCGAGGGCCTCAACAAGGGCTTTGCCGACGAGCTTTTGATCGAGGATCTGTCGTTCAAACTGCCGCCGGGCGGTATCGTCGGCGTCATCGGCCCGAACGGTGCCGGCAAGACGACGTTGTTCAGGATGATCACCGGCCAGGAAACACCGGATGCCGGCTCGATCCGCAAGGGCGAGACCGTGAAGCTCGGCTATGTCGACCAGAGCCGCGACGCGCTCGACCCGAACAAGACTGTTTGGGAAGAGATCTCGGGCGGCGCCGAGGTCATCAAGCTTGGCAAGCACGAGGTCAACAGCCGCGCTTACTGCTCGTCCTTCAACTTCCGCGGCGGCGACCAGCAGCAGAAGGTCGGCAACCTTTCCGGCGGCCAGCGCAACCGCGTGCATCTGGCCAAGATGCTGAAGGGCGGCGGCAATGTGCTGCTGCTCGACGAACCGACCAACGATCTCGACACCGAAACGCTGGGCGCGCTGGAAGATGCGCTCGAAGCCTATGCCGGTTGCGCGGTGATCATCAGCCACGACCGCATGTTCCTCGACCGCATGGCGACCCACATGCTCGCCTTCGAGGGCGATGCGCATGTCGAATGGTTCGAAGGCAACTTCGAGGAATATGAGAAGGACAAGCTGCGCCGCCTGGGCGCGGAGGCGGCAACCCCGCACCGCATGACGCACAAGCGGCTGACGCGGTAACAAAGTCCGTGGGCGGCGAACACATATGAGGCTCTGAAATGGCTGACTGGTCCGCCGCCCAATATCTGAAGTTCGAGGACGAGCGCACGCGGCCCGCGCGGGACCTGGCAGCACAAGTCCCGGTCGATTTCCCGCGCCGCGTCGTCGATATCGGCTGCGGTCCGGGCAACTCGACGGAGCTGCTGGTCGAGCGCTGGCCGGATGCGGAGGTCAGCGGCTTCGACACCTCACCCGACATGATCGAGAAGGCGAAGGCGCGGCTGCCCAACGTGAATTTCGCTCTAGCCGATGCTTCCGCATGGCAGCCGGCACAGCCCGTCGACGTGATCTTCGCAAACGCGGTCTTTCAATGGCTGCCGGAGCATCCGGCGGTGTTCCAGCAGCTGATCGGGCTGCTCGCGCCGGGCGGCGCCTTGGCCATCCAGATGCCCGATAATCTTGGCGAACCCTCGCATCGGTTGATGCGCGACACCGCGGCCGAGATGCCGTTCTCGGCCAAGCTCAGGAGCGCCGCCCGCGCGCCGCTGCCCCCGGTTTCCTTCTACTACGATCTTCTGTCGCCGCTCGCCGATCGCGTGGATATCTGGCACACGATCTACAATCATCCGTTGGCCAATGCCGAAGCGATCGTCGAATGGGTCAAGGCGACGGGGCTGAAGCCGTTCCTCGATCCGCTCGACGCGGACGAGAGAAAGACATTCCTCGAAAGCTACACCGCAAAGATCGCAAAGGCCTATCCGAAGACGGCGACCGGCAAGGTGCTGCTGCGCTTCCCGCGCATCTTCATCATTGCCAAGCGGGCCTGACCGTTTCCGGTCAACTCATCGCGATAGCCGGAACTGCGATTTAGGCTGGCATAAACCGGCCAAATGCGACAAGGGTAGCGCGCTCCGGCACAAAGGCCGTGCCTCGGACGGATTGGACATGCATCGCGTCATCATCAGCGGCATCGGCGCCGAAATCCCCGAGCAAGTCATCACCAATGAAGAGCTGGTCGAAAGCTTCAACAGCTGGGTCGACACCGAGAATGCGCGCCGCGCCGTCACAGGCGAGACGCTGCTGCAGAAGTCGGACAGCGACTTCATCGTCCATGCGTCGGGCGTGCAGACCCGCCATGTGATCGAACGCGAAGGCATCCTCGATCCAACCCGCATGGCGCCGCGCATTCCGGCCCGGCCGGACGACGCGCTGTCGCTGCAGGCGGAGTTCGGCATCGCTTCGGCCAAAAAGGCCATCGCCCATGCCGGCGTGGAAGGCTCGGATATCGATCTGGTGATCTGCTCGGCCTCGCATCATCAGCGGCCTTATCCGGCGATCGCCATCGAGATGCAGCAGGCCCTGGGCACCAATGGCGCCGGCTTCGACATGGGGCTCGGCTGCTCTTCCGCCGCGGCGGCGCTGCACATCGCGGTCAACCTGGTCAGGGCAGGGGCGCACAAGCGCATCCTGGTGTCGACGCCCGAAATCATCACCGGCCATCTCAACTTCCGCGACCGGCAGACGCATTTCATCTTCGGCGACGCCTCGGTCGCCATGATCGTCGAAGGGCTCGACCAGGGCGAGAAGCGGCCGGGACGCTTCGAGGTGCTCGACACGCGCACTTGGACGCAAATGTCGAACAACATCCGCACCAATCTCGGCTACCACACCCGCACTGCCCAGGACGATCCCTACCAGATCAACCTCGAGGGCAATCTGATCAAGCAGGTCGGCAACAAGGTGTTCAAGGAAGTCACGGTCGCGGGCCACAAATTCATCGTCGAGTTCCTGGCCGAGCATGGTCTGGCGCCGCAAGGCATCCGCCGCTTCTGGCTGCATCAGGCCAATGCGCGCATGAATGCGATGATCCTGAAACTCGCCTTCGGCCATGATGTCGACCATGACCGCGCGCCGATGGTGCTGGAGCGGCTCGGCAACACGGCGGGCGCCGGCGCCATCGTGGCACTGTCCGAAAATCATGCGGACATGAAGGCCGGCGATTTCGGCCTGCTCTGCGCCTTCGGCGCAGGCTATTCGATCGGCGGCGCGCTGCTGAGGATGTTGTAAACCGGCTCAGGCGGGAACGAACGGCACCAGCATCGGCACGCGCCTGGCATAGTCGTCATAGGCGGGGCCGAGCTCGCCGCGCAGGAAGCTCTCTTCCAGCCTGGCCTTGACGACGATGCCGACGAGCAGCAGGGCAGCGCCGGCAACACCCCAGACAGTGCCCTTGGCTGCCATGGTGGCGAGGATCGACACCAGCAGGCCGGTGTAGATCGGGTGGCGGACCAGCCGATAGGGACCGCTGTCGACCACGCGGTGATCGGCTTTGGCGGTGACGGTGCCCGACCACAGCCGACCGAGATGCAAGCGCGCCCACCAGGCGAAAGCGATGCCGATCGCGATCAGGGCGACGCAGATCCAGCCCTCGGCAAGCGTCGGCGTCCACAGCCGCAATCGGCCGACATAGCCGTGCGCCGGCGCGAACAGCAGAAAGGTGCCGGCCAGCCAGAGAACCCGGTAACGGGCCTCAGCCTTGAAGTCCGCGCGCTTTTGCGCTGGATCGGCCCACGCGGCGGCCAGCACCCAAGACACCACCCAGGCCAACCAGAGCGCGGCGATCGCATGTTGAACCTGCATGATCTGAACCCTCCCAAGTTCGCGCCGCCATTTACGCCGCCGGCGCGGCGGCAATGCGGCGGAATGTGAAAGCGTGCGGCATCTTCAGGTAAGAAAGTCGTGATCGCCATGAAGCGCTGTGATCGGATCATCAGCGCTTTCGACTGGACCGAGTAGCCGAGCGTCTCTAGACCAACGCTATGCAGGAAACGAACCTAGAGCTTTTTCCGTCGGCGGAGCCGACGGCCGACATCGTCGCCGGCCGCAAGCTGACAGCATTGGCAGCGGCACTCTATGCCGCGCAGTCCGATCATTTCGAGACAAGGCCCGTGGACGAATTGCGCCTTGGCTTCGACGGGATCGAGGGTGACTTCCATGCCGGCGCGACGCGGCGCTCCGGCGGGCGCGAGCCCTGGTACCCGCGCGGCACCGAAATGCGCAACGAGCGGCAATTGTCGCTCGTCGCCGCGGATGAGCTCGCCATCGTCGCCCACCGCATGGGCCTCGAGGAGATCAAGGCGGAATGGATCGGCGCCAACCTGATGATCGAAGGCCTGCCGCATCTTTCGATGCTGCCGGCGGGGTCGCTGTTGTTCTTCAAGGGCGGCGTGACGATCAAGATCGACGGCCAGAACAAGCCCTGCCGGGTCGCCGGGCAATCGATCGCCGAACATGTCAACGCGGCGGATCGCGACGCGACGGCCTTGCTGTTTCCGAAGACGGCGAAGAGGCTGCGCGGTCTGGTCGCCTGGGTCGAAAAACCCGGCATCATCAGGACCGGCGAAGAGATTTCGGTGCGGGTGCCGGAGCAGTGGATCTATCGCGCGTGATCGGGCTTCGGCTTTGGATATCGCCGGTTCAAGTCTCGCTCGAGTGAACTGTTGGAGTGGCTTTGGTTGTCATCCGTAGCGCACTGCGCTCGACCAGGCCGGATCCTCGTGCTTTTGCCAGTAGAGGCGCATCAGACGCTCAGTGATCGCCCCGACCTTGCCATCGGCAACCGGAGCACCGTCGATCATCGTGACGGGCATGATGCCGCCGGCCGTCGAGGTGATGAAGACTTCGTCGGCTGACTTGAGCGCGGCCACGCTGACATCCGCGGCAACCGTGGGCAGTCCCGCCTCGGCGCACAGGTCAAACACGGTGCGGCGCGTTATGCCGGGCAGCACGCCGACGGCGGGCGTGGTCAATTTGCCTGCCCTGACACAGAACACGTTGAAGCCTGGACCTTCGGCGAGGTTGCCGTTGAAGTCGAGGACCAGCGCGGTGTCGGCGCCGCGGTCATAAGCGTCGTAGAGCCCGCGCACCAGGTCCAGCCAATGGTAGTTCTTGATCGAGGGATCGATCGAGGCAGGTGGGATACGGACTTTGTCGCTGATCGCGACGTGGAGGCCGCTTCGCAATTGTTCGGCATTGGCGACCGAGCCGAAGGGGACGGCGAAAGCCATGAACCGGTTGATCGCCTGACGCGGATCGCGGCTGAAGGTCGGCGAGGCGCCGCGCGTGCACAGCATCTCGACATAGGCACCGCGATGGCCGGACAGCGCGACGCAATTGTGCAGGATTTCGGCAACGCCGTCGCGGCCGAACGGGATGGTCATGCGAAGCTTTTCCAGCCCGCCGAAGAAACGGTCGAGATGCAGATCGAGACGGAAAAAGCGGCCGTCCCAGACATGGACCGTGTCGTAAGTGGCGTCGGAATGCAGAAAGCCCCAGTCCAGCACCGACACCTTTGCCTGCGACATCGGCAGATATTGTCCATCGAGGTAAGCGACGCCGTTGGGATAGGCATGCGGATCGAGATGACGCTCTGACAGAATGGGTAGTGGCGCGGCAGGCGCGGGGGCGGCTTGGCTCATTTCGCTCCATCTTCGTCGTTGTGGAAAGGCAGGTTAGCGTCCAGCTTCGAATGAAGTAAGAGCCAGGCCAACGGCGCTGTCTAGCCTAGCCTGTGCTTTACTCGTCCTCGTCATCCTCTTCCAGCAGCCGCGTCGCGCGCCAGCGGGTCAGCACCTCATTGGTCTCGTCGATGACAAAGAAGCGTGCCGAGTCGCGGTCATAGCCTTCGGCCAGCAGTTTGTCATAGTCGGTATGGGTGTGGCGGACATGCGCGATGGTTGCCAGCCACACCGCGATCGTCGGCGGCAAGCTCTTCATATGCACGGCTCCGGCATCGGCGCGGATTTTTTCCATGTCGGAATAGGGGGCGAGCGGCAAGAGCGCGGTGAGCGCCTTGGCAATCGCGCGGCGGCGGCCGGTCGGCGCGCTCATTTCTCCTCGCGTCCGGCAATGGCCGCCTCAGGGAAGGCATCGGTCGACGCATAGTAGGGCTTGATGTCGACGACCGGCGTGCCGTCGAGCACGTCGATGGCGTCGATCTCGATCCGGCCTTCCTCGATATCGAGCGCGACGAGCTTGGCGATGTGCAGGCCGACAGGGTTCGGCCGGGCAGGGGAGCGCAGCGAGAAAACGCCTTTCGGTTCAGCCGCATGGCGCGGCTTCTGCACAATCAGATTCCGTGGGGCATGATCGAGCCAGGACAGGATGACGATGTGGCTGGCGCGATCGAGGTTCTGCAGCCCCCGGCGGTAGGGCTTGTCGATCAGGATGGCCCCAGTCCGACCGGTCTCGCGGGCGGCGCGCATGTTCTTGGGACAATCCTCGCGGCTCGTCCAAGGCGAGGCGATCCGGCCGATGAAGACGACATGGCCGTCCGGCGGCAGATTGGCCGGGTCGTTTTCCAGGAGCGTCTCGTCCTCGCGTCTCTCGAACATCGTTCAATCAATCCGCGGACGCATGGCCTGCAATGCGCGGACCATGGCTGCGCCATTTTCTTGTCCGAGAGCGACATAACGCTTGCCAGGGTTTTAAATTCGACATAAACATATCTTTATATCTTTCAGCGAGAACCGCTCATGCATGTCACGCTCGACACGATGGTAGATACATTGAAGGCGGCTGCCGAATCCAGCCGCCTGCGCATTCTGGTGCTGCTGTCGCGCGGCGATCTCACCGTCTCCGACCTTACCGAAATCCTTGGCCAGTCGCAGCCGCGCGTCTCACGGCATCTGAAGTTACTGCTCGATGCCGGGCTGATCGGCCGCTACCAGGAAGGGTCCTGGGCCTTTTTCAGGCTATCGGACACAGACAGCTCGCGCGATTTCGTTCAGCGGCTGGTCTCGGGCGTGCGCGAGGCCGATCCGCAGGTGGTGCGCGACCTGGAGCGGCTGGCCGCTGTCAAGCGCAAGCGGCAGGACCGGGCCGCGGAGTATTTTTCGGAGAACGCTGCCAGCTGGGATCGCATCCGCTCGCTGCATGTGCCGGATCGCGCGGTGGAAGCGGCACTGCTCAAGCTTGTCGGCAAACGGCCGTTCCAGTCGATGCTCGACCTCGGCACCGGCACGGGCAGGCTGCTGGAGATCTTCGCGCCGCTCTACCGGCGCGGCGTCGGCATCGACATGTCGCGCGAGATGCTGACCGTGGCGCGCGCCAATCTCGACAAAGCCGGCGTCGCCAATGCGCAGGTGCGCCAGGGTGACATCTTTTCGCCGCCGGTCGAGCGCAACGCCTTCGATCTCGTCACCATCCACCAGGTGCTGCACTATCTCGACGATCCGGCCCGCGCCATCGGCGAGGCCGCGAGGCTGCTGCGTCCGTCCGGCAGGCTGGTGATCGTCGATTTCGCGCCTCACAATCTGGAGTTCCTGCGCGACCAGCACGCGCATATGCGGCTAGGCTTTTCCGACCGGCAGATCGCCGACTGGTTCGAGGAGGCAGGGCTTGACCTCGAAGAGAGCCAGGAGTTCGAGCCGCGCGGCCAGGCCGAGGCGAGACTCACCGTCAAGCTCTGGTTGGGTCGCGATCGCCGCCTGCTGATCGCCGATCCGTCCAACGACACACTTCCAGCAAGGGAAACAGCCTGATGAACCAGTTCCGCTTTTCCCGCCGCCCCGACATTGGCGACAAGGTCCGGGTTTCGTTCGAGTTCTTCCCGCCGAAAACGGATGAGATGGAAGCAAGGCTCTGGGACACCGTCACAAGGCTCGAGCCGCTCAAGCCGCGCTTCGTCTCGGTGACCTACGGTGCCGGCGGCTCGACCCGGGAGCGCACGGCGCGCACCGTGAAGCGCATCCTCAACGAGACGACGCTGACGCCGGCGGCGCATATGACCTGCGTCGACGCGGCCCGGCATCAGGTCGACGCCGTCATCCAGGAATTCGCCGACTTTGGCGTCACCCGTTTCGTCGCCTTGCGTGGCGATCCGGCAGCAGGCGTGGGGACCGCCTATCGTCCGCATCCCGATGGTTATGCGAACGGCGCCGAACTGGTCGGGGCGCTGAAGAGCGTCGGCGATTTCGACATTTCGGTCTCGGCCTATCCGGAAAAGCATCCGGAAAGCCCGGACTTCGCCACCGACATCGATATGCTGAAGCGCAAGGTCGACAATGGCGCGACGCGGGCGATCACCCAGTTCTTCTTCGATAACGACCTCTACGAGCGCTATGTCGAGCGCGCGCGCCGCGCCGGCATCTACATCCCGATCGTGCCGGGTATCCTGCCGGTGCACAACTTCACCCAGGTCGCCAATTTTTCCTCCCGCTGCGGCGCGCTGGTGCCGGCCTGGCTGGCCGAGCGCTTCGAAGGGCTGGAGAACGATCCGCAAACGCATGCACTGGTGGCCTCAGCGGTCGCGGCAGAGCAGGTCCATGATCTGGTCGAGCGCGGCGTCGGCGATTTCCATTTCTACACGATGAACCGTGCCGACCTGGTCTTCGCCGTCTGCCACATGATCGGCATCCGCTCGCATGAGGCGGAAGCGGCCGGCTCGGCCGCGGCCTGATCAAACTCGCCGAAAAGTGTGCAGCGGTTTTGCGAAACGACATGCATCCAAAACAATGATTGAAACGGAAAAGGCCGGGCGGAACCCGGCCTTTTCGAATCGGTTGGACTCATCCTCGGTGTTGGTCTTCCCGGCTTCGGCGGGTCAGGGAAGAACGCCCATGATAAGGGCGCCGATGAATGCAAACGCAGCACAAATCATCAATGCGTTGATTGGCCTCGTCAGTCCCATGCCATAGCCTCCTCTTAAGAGCTATGGCCGGAATCTAGAGTCATTTGGGTCACAGGCAAGCGGAAAATGTGCTGCATTGCGACGTGATTGTGGAATTTGCGACCTCGAATTTGCCGTTAGCCATTGAAACTCTTCGGCAAAAATCGATCCAAGAGTTTGTGAATAAATTATGGCGAAGCCGTGGCATGGCACCGCTACCATCGGCCGAACAGGCGCCCGTCAATGGTGATCAGACCGACTCCGATCAGCGTCATGCCGCCCATTTCGAAGAGCTGCAGCCGCTCGCTCAGAAACAGGAATCCGAGCAGCACGGCACTCACCGGTACGATCAAAGTGACCAGCGAGGCGTTGGTGGCGCCGGCCGAGGCAACGAGGTTGAAATAGAGGATGTAGGCAAAGGCTGTGGAGAGCAGGGCCAGCCCGAGCACCGCGGCCCAGACCGGCGGCGAGACCGAAAACAGCCCGGCTGGGCCGTAGGCAATCAGCACGACGGGGATCATGATGATGGTCGATGCGGTCAGTTGCCCGGTGGCGATGACCGGCGAAGGCACCCCCTTGAAGCGGCGCGCGATCATCAGGGCAATCGCGTAGGACACCGAGGCGCCGATCAGCGCGAACTTGGCCCAGGCCGGCTCGCCGAGGCCAGCAGCCAAACCAGGACCGATCATGACAGCTGTTCCTGCAACGCCGAGCGAGATGCCGGCCAGCTTGTTCCAGGACAGTTTTTCATCAGCGGTGAGCGCATTGGCGAGGAGCAGCGTCCAAAATGGCGTCGTGGCATTGAGCACAGAGGCAATACCGGCGCCGAGCTCGGTCTGGCCGGCGAAGATCAGCGAAAACGGAATGACATTGTTGGCCAACGCCAGCAGGAAGAACAGGCCGGCGTGGGAAAGGGCGAGACGGAAGGACGGGCCGCGGATCGCCAGATAGAGCTGAAGCGCGGCCGCCGCGATGGCGACGCGAAACAGCACCAGCGCCAAAGGATGGATCTCCGCCACGGCAATGCGGGCAAAGAAGAAGGAGCCGCCCCAGATCGCGCCGAGCAGCAGGAGCTGCGCCCAATCTCTGAGCGTCATCGGTCCGCGTGTCGGCGCGGCGCCAGCCGCCATCGTCATGTCGTCACCCCTCCCATGCCGATCGCTCCCTCAATCCGCCGAACCAGCTCCAACCGATATACGGTTCGGTGGCAAGGGCCACCCGAAACCTGCCCAATGGTTTAGCGTAGCGCAAAAGGGTGCGGCCGCTCGCAGGCGAAGGCGAGACACAGAACTGTTTTCTTTGGCGGCTAGCTAGGATTAATTGTGCGCGCCGAGATCAAGGATTCGTCCATGCAGCGATTCGAAAATGCCCGCGAGGCGGCACTGGCGCTTCGTCCGGACGATCCGGTCTATTGCTTCCGCCCGCAGGTGCTTAAGGCCGATGCTTTGCAGTTCATGGGCATGTTCCCGGGCAAGACCGCCTATGCGGTCAAGACCAATGGCGAGCAGATCGTGCTGAAGACGCTGGTCGAGGCCGGCGTGAGCGCCTTCGACGTCGCCTCGCCCGGCGAGTTCGCCGCTGTGCGGGGGGTCTCGCCCGAGGCCGAAATGCTCTACATGCATCCGATCAAGGCGCAGTCGGACATCAAGCTGGCGTTGGAGAAATACGGCATCCGCGTGATTTCGCTCGATCATGAGGACGAGGTCACCAAGCTGACGCGCGTGGTGCGTGCGCTCGACATCGATCCCGGCGCTCTCACCGTCTTCGTGCGCATCCAGACCAAGGGCCACGCGGCCTATGAGCTGTCCAAGAAATTCGGCGCCGGTCCCGCCAATGCGGTGGAGCTTGCCGAGCGGCTCAACCGTACCGGCTACAAGGTCGGGCTGTGTTTCCATGTCGGCAGCCAGATCGAGGACCCCGACACCTACGAGCGCGCGCTGGCCTCTGCCGACTGGGTGCGCAACCGGCTGACCTTCGACATTGCCGGGCTCGACGTGGGCGGCGGCTTTCCGGCCGAGTACGGCCACGATCCCAACCGCAAACACATCGAGATGCCGTCGCTCGGCCAGCTCATGTCGCGGCTGGCCGGCGACCTCAAGGAATACCGGTTCGACGAGATGCCGCTGGTCGCCGAACCCGGCCGCGTGATCGTGGCGCGCTGCCTGTCGCTGATCGTGCGCGTGCTCTTGCGCAAGGGCAAAAGGCTCTACATCAATGACGGCATCTGGGCGTCGCTCTCGGATTCATGGACCGGCAAGATCACGCTGCCGGCGCGCTTCATTCCCGATCCGGCGATCCGCACGCGCAATGGCAGCGACAAGACGGTCGTGCCGTTCAAGGTTTGCGGCGCAACGTGCGATTCCGTCGACATCCTGTCGCGCCCATTCTGGCTGCCGGAAACGGTCGACACCGGCGACTGGATCGAGATCGGCCATATCGGCGCCTACTCGCTGTCACTGAGGACGCGATTCAACGGGTTCTATCCCGACACGTTCGTGGAGGTGACGACGCCGTTCGACGAGGGCGACGCGCCGCAAGGTTTCGCGAGCTTGGAGACGATGGCGGATTGAGCTCCCCCTTCTCCCCTTGGGGGAAGGACAGGGCGCTACAATTTCGCCAGCAATTCCGGCGTCGGCCAACCGTCCACGGCCATGCCGAGCCGCATCTGCTCCTTGCGGATCGCTTCGCGGGTATTCGTGCCGAGGATACCGTCGACCGTGCCGACATCGTAGCCCTTGGCCTCAAGCTTGGTCTGCAGGGCCTTCATCTGGTCACCGTTGAGGCCGGGCTCGGGCGTGCGCGGATCGAATTGCGGCGCCCCGGCCAGACGGGTCGCCAGCACCGCAGCGGTGAGCGCGTAAGTGAAGGACTGGTTCCATTCCAGATAAACGTCGAAATTGTCGTAGGTCAGGAAGGCTGGACCCTTGCGACCCATGGGCAAGGCGAGCCCGGCCTTCAGGCCGTTGTCGACGAGCGGCGTGCCGTCCGGATTGGTCACGCCCCATTGGGCCCATTGCGACAGCGACAGCTTGTTGGTGCGGCCGGTCTGGTCCCAAGGCATGTCGTCGGGAACACGCACCTCCTCGACCCAGGGCTGGTCGCGCTTCCAGCCGCGCGACAGGATTTTGTCGGCCGTGGTCATGATCACGTCCGCCACGCTGTTCCGGAGATCGACCTTGCCGTCGCCGTCGCCGTCGACGCCGCGGGCGAGATAGTCGGTCGGCAGAATCTGCGTCTGGCCGATCTCGCCGGCCCAGGCGCCCTTGACGTCGGCCGGCAGCACGCCGCGGTCGATCAAGGTCAGCAACGGCACCAATTGCGGCCGGAACAACTGAGGGCGGCGGCAGTCATGCGCGAGGGTGACCAGCGCGTCCAGCGTGTGGAAATCGCCCTGCACGGCGCCGAAATCCGTCTCCAGTCCCCAGAACGCTGTGATGACGGCCGGCTGCACACCGAATTCCTTGTCGGCGCGCGCGAAGACGTCGGCATATTTCTTGAGGTTGGCCGCGCCCTGCTTCAGGCGATAGGCCGAGATCATGCGGTTCGAGAATTGGGTGAAGGTCTGGGCGAACACCCCTTGAGCGCGGTCGCGCGCCAGCACCTTTTCATCGATCGCGGCATTTTCCAGCGCCTTCAGGCCAACGGCGCCGACGCCGGCTGCCTTGGCTTCCGCGGCCACGCCCTGTTTCCACGCTTCGAAATCGCCGCCGCATTCCTGCGCCGCCGCAGGCCAAGCGAAAGCGCCGACCAGCAGCGCCGCCAGGATTTCAACGCGCAATCGCATCGCTTCCCTTACGAGACCGGGGCATGATCACGGCCGGATGCGGACGCATCATGCGTAGATTTCAAAATTCAGGAGCGCCGTGCGGCACCCCGGTGGGGTGCGCCGCTCCGCATCGCCAGCGGTTGCAACTATCACCGCCCGCCATGTCGAAAGCAGGCAAGGGGGCCGATGTCAACGGGTGTTCTGCCGCAGCCACTTGTTCCAGGCGGCTTCCGAGCCGTTGAAAACATTGATGTCGGACTTGCCGGTCATGCCGGGCACGATGCCGGTTCCGGTGTACTGCCAAAAGGTGAAAGGATGGCTGCCATACTTCTGGCGCGGATGGCCGGCGACCGAGCGCAGCCAGTAAGGATAGCCGCGGAACGTCGCTAGGTTATTGTCATCGAAGAAGTCGAGCGACGTATAGATGATCGGCTTCTTGCCATAATGGCGCTCGACGATCTCGAGAAAGGTGGTCATCTCGCTGCGCACCGTCGCGGGATCGGGGCGCAGTCGGCAGGTCGGGGACTTCGGGTTCCATTCCATGTCGAGCACCGGCGGCATCGCCGACGGATCTTTCGGAACATTGGCGATGAACCAGCGCGCCTGGGTGGCGGCCGGGGTGCAGAAATAGAAGAAATGATAGGCCGCGCGCGGGAGTCCGACGGCCTTGGTGCGTGCCCAATGCTCGTTGAAATAATCGTCGAAGCGATCGCCGCCCTCGGTCGCCTTGATGAAGGCGAAGGAGATGCCGCTGGCCTTGGCCGTCGGCCAGTCGACAGAGGTCTGGTATTTTGAGACGTCGGTGCCGTGGATCGCATAATTCCACGGCGCGCCGCTGTCCCATTCATGCGGTTTGGAATCTTCGAAACGGGGCGCGCGCAGGGCGACCGTCTGGGATGACGGCGCCAGCGGCGATAGATCGTCCACGGTCGAGCAGGCGCTCAACAGCGTCAGCATCAGGATGGCCGCAAGACGGCGCATGATATCCCCCGAGCCGGGATCAGCCGGCCGCTGATGGGTCCTTCACTGATGGTGGTCGCTTCCGCGGGCCCCCTCCGGACGGTCGCCCCACAGGACCGCCCAGTCTCTCCGTTCATCGCCGAACATGGTTGATAATCCATTGACGGCGCTCGACATCGACCATGATTTTGGAGAAGCAATGGCGGCAAATCAATGACATAAAGCGAACCGGAAAACCCAAGGGCGGAAAGATGCGGGCTGTCGTGAAGTTCATCAAATGGCTGTTCGGCCTCATTGTGCTGGCGGTGATCGCGCTCTTCGCCTGGCTCTACTTTGCGCCGCCCGAACTGATCCGTGTCGGCTCGGGCTATGCGGCCAAGATCGTCTGCTCCAACGTGTTCATCGCCGGCCGCGACCCGAATGAAGTGCTGGCCGTCGACGTGCAGGCGCCGAGCCATCCGCTGCTCAAGCTGATGAAGGTATCCGTCGACAAGGAAAGGGGCCTTGTTTCGGCGGGCCTGCTTTGGACGCTGGGCAAGAGCGTCGCCGTAGAGCGCGACGGGGTCGGCTGCGCGTCGGTTCCGGATGGCGACACCGGCAGGGCGCGGCAGACCTCCGTCCATATAGAGCCTTTGGCGGTGGCCTCGCAGGATGCGCTCTGGCCGGAGGGCGAAAGGGTGGACGCCCTGCAAAACCCCGCGGTCACGAAGATCGTCGATGATGCCGCGATGGTCGGGACTGGCATGCGCGCGGTCGTGGTGGTGAAGAACGGCCGCATCGTCGCGGAACGCTATGGCGAGGGTTTTTCGGCCAAGACGCCGCTGCTCGGCTGGTCGATGACCAAGACGGTGAATGCCGCGATTGTCGGCACGCTGGTCAAGGACGGCAAGATGGCGCTCGACAAGAAGGGCCTGTTCTCGCCGTGGAAGGCCGACGGTCGGGCGGCGATCAGCCTTGCCGACATGATGGCGATGTCGAGCGGGCTGGAGTTCAACGAGGATTATGGCGACGTCGCCGACGTGACGCGCATGCTCTATCTCGAGCCGGACATGGCGGGCTTTGCCGAGGCCAAGCCGCTCGGCGGCGAGGTGGGCAAGGCATTTTCCTATTCGAGCGGCACGGCTGTCATGCTGTCTCGGCTGTGGCAGGAGGCAATCGGCGACAAGGTGAAGGCGCTGAGCTGGCCGCGCACGGCGCTGTTTGAGCCGCTCGGTATGCACAGCGCGGTGCTCGAAACCGACGAGCGAGGCACTTTCGTCGGCTCGTCCTATCTCTACGCCACGGCGCACGACTGGGCTCGCTTCGGCCAGTTTTTGCTGCAGGGCGGTGTCTGGAACGGCGCGCAGATCCTGCCCGCCGGATTCGTCGATTGGATGCGGCAGCCGGCGCCGGCCTCGAAGGTCTACGGCAACGGCCAGGTGTGGATCGAGGGTCCGGGCGATGAGGAGAATCCGGGCGCGGGCGCTGCCGCCGGCCTGCCCAAGGACACCTACTGGATGGAAGGCCATGACGGCCAGACGGTGGCCATCATTCCGTCGGAGCAATTGGTGGTGGTACGGCTCGGGCTGACACCTGCCAAGCTCGGCTATCGGCCGCAGGCGATGGTGGCCGCGCTGGTGAAAGCTTTACACCAGTAAGGCTCTCTACATTCGAGCTCCGATGACGCCGAGCCAGGCATAGCCGCGATAAAGCGTTCTGAAACGGAAGGTTGCGCCGGTCCGTTTCGACTCCGAGTCAAGGACGTCGCGCAGCGAGGCGCGCGGCGTGACATGGAATTTCCGCAGCCAGCCGCGCAGCAAGGCCCGGAACCAGTTTGGCAGACCTTCCTGCTGGCCGAAATCGACGACATGCAGCGAGCCGCCGGGTGCGAGCGCGGCAAGCGCGGCCGACACGGTCTTCTCCCAGCCGGGGATCATCGACAACGAATAGGATATGAAGACACGGTCGAAGCGCTCGATGCCGAAGAGCGCCGCCGGATCGAAATCCGTGGCGTCGCCGCGCGCCAGTTCGACCCTGTCGGAGAGACCTTCGCGAGCGATAGCCGCGTTTGCCGTCTCCAGCATCTCGGCCGAGATATCCAAACCGAAGAAGCGGGCGTCTGGATAGCGCCGGGCGGCAAGAACGATGTTGCGGCCGGTACCGCAGCCGAGCTCGAGCACGGTGCCGCCTTGCGGCACGTCGAGCCCCGCTATCAGCCGGTCGCGGCCGAGCAGGTAGTATTTGCGGCTAATGTCGTAGATATGGCGCTGCCAGCGATAGACGCCATCCATCAGATCGGCATGGCGGACCGGCAGCTCCGTCGTGCTCATGCGGCGCGCTTCACATAGAGATGGAAGCCGCCATAGATCGCCGAGCGATCCCTGGCCGAGAATTCGCGCGAGGCCTCGGCTTCGTAGCGCCACTGGTCGAGCAGGGAACTGGAGACGCGGCCCGGCAGCAGGCTGGGCTCGGCCGCGGTGCGGAAGATCACGCGCGCGCCAACCGAGGCCGTGCGGGTGATCTCGGTCCACAGATCGTTGAGCAGGTCGTCGGTCATCCAGTCCTGGGCATCGAGCAGGACGAAGCGATCGACCGAGCCCGCATCCTTGCCGGCGAGGAATTTGATCAAGTTGGCATGATGGATGGCGACGCGTTCGGTGTTGGCGCGGATCGTCCTGTAGTTGCGCTGTTCCAAATAGGCGGGCAGGGCTGCCTCGCCGGGCTGCGGATAGCGGCGGGCAAAGGCCTGCCAGGCGAAATAGTTGTTCTTCAGCGGGAAATCGCAGGCGAGCTTCTCCAGCCGCGCCTTCAAGACGCTCGCCATCGAACCGTCGCCGGACGTGATCAGCGAGTCGTACTGTGCCGGCGGGATACCCAGACCGAAAAGCGAGGCCTTGCGCGATGTCGCCCAGCGTAGCAGCTTTTTGTCGAAGACCGGCGCCAGCTCCTCGTTAAAGAAACGGCGCTGCTCGCCGATGTTCTCGGCCTTCATGATGCCGGCCGGATCGACACCGAACAGTTTTGCCACACGATGGCCCATGGCGATGAAGAGGCCAAGCAGGCCGGTCTGGTAGAAGTTGCGGTCGAAAACCGCGATGCGGCGGCGGCCGCGCCAGTTCCTGCGCTCCCAGTAGTGACGGCTGACCGGGTCGAGATGCGGCGCGATGAAGCGGTCGTAAGCTTCCGAGTTGTGGCTGGTGTCGGCTGCGCCGAAGAAACGGAACAGATCGCCCTGCGAGGGCAGATGGCGCACCGCCTCCAGCTTCATGCGGTTCAACGCGATGTGCGCGGCGTTGAGGTCGACGGCGTCGATCCGGGCCGGCGAACGGGTGAGGTAAGCCAGAATGTTGCAGCCGCCCGATGCGATTGTGACGACGCGGTGGCCGGCGCCAAGCTGCATGGCGTCTATGTCGACCTCCGGGTCTTCCCAGATCTGGGGATAGACGAGGCCGGAAAACAGGAAGGCGAAAAGCCGCTCGGAAATGCCGTCCTTCGACAGGGCGCGGTTCTGGTAGACGGCTTTTCCAACCTCCTTGCCGCGTCGAAAAACGAGTTCTCCCGATACATCCGACATGGCAAGCTGATTTCCCGTTTGCATTGCGCAAGCGGGTAGCGCAGCGTTGTGACAGGCGGGTGACAGGCTGCTGACGCTGAGTCTTAGGCATTGCCGAATCCGCCGGGCGTCGGCGTGACGACGATGACGGCCTCGCCGGCGTCGAGCGTGGTCTGGTCGCAGGCCTTCAGCACCTCGATCGAGCCGTCGTTGCGTCTGACCTTGGTCGAGCCGGCCTCGCCGTCGCCGCCGCCGTTCAGACCCTGCGGCGGGCGGTTGCGGTGTGAGGAGAGGATGGCGCATTCCATTTTTTCGAGGAAGCGGATCGTGCGTTTGGTGCCGTTGCCGGCGTTCCATTTGCCCTTGCCGCCGGAACCGTCGCGGATGTGGAAGTCTTCCAGCACGACCGGGAAGCGCAGTTCCAGCACTTCGGGATCGGTAAGTCGCGAATTGGTCATATGCGTGTGGACGCCGGAGGTGCCGGCAAAGCCGCGGCCCGAATTCATTTGGCCGGCCGGCGAGCCGGAGCAGATCGTCTCATAATATTGGTATTGCCGGTTGCCGAAGGTGAGATTGTTCATTGTGCCTTGCGCGTTGGCCATCGCGCCCATGGCGCCGAACAGCGCGTTGGTGACATGCTGCGAGGTCTCGACATTGCCGGCGACGACGGCGGCAGGGTAGGAGGGTTTGAGCATGCAACCGTCGGGGATGACGATGTTGATCGGCCTGAGACATCCGGCGTTCATCGGGATCATGTCCTCGACCATGACGCGGAAGACATAGAGCACAGCGGCTCGCGCCACCGGCTCCGGCGCATTGAAATTGTTCTTCATGACCTTCGAGGTGCCGGTGAAATCGACCGTCGCGTCGCGCCTTTGCCGATCGACGGTGATCTTCACTTTGATCACCTGGCCGGTGTCGGTGGCATACTCGTAGTCGGAACTGTCGGGCAGCCTTTCCAGCACGCGGCGCACGCTCTCGGCGGCATTGTCCTGAACATGGCCCATATAGGCCTCGACGACAGCGAGGCCAAAATGCGCGACCATCTTGCGCAACTCCGCCACGCCCTTTTCGTTGGCGGCGATCTGCGCCTTGAGGTCGGCGATGTTCTGGGCGGGATTGCGGGCAGGATAGGGATGGTCGGTGAGGAGCGCCTCGAGCTCCTCCTCGCGGAAGCGGCCGCGATCGACGATGCGGAAATTGTCGAACAGCACGCCTTCCTCGTCGACGGTTGTGGCCAAAGGCGTCATCGAGCCCGGCGCGGTGCCGCCGACATCGGCATGGTGGCCGCGCGAGGCCGCCCAGAACAGGATTTCCGTGCGCGCGTCGTCGAACACCGGCGTCACCACGGTGATGTCGGGCAGATGCGTGCCGCCATTGTAGGGCGCGTTGAGAGCAAAAACGTCGCCGGGATGGATATCGCCCGAATTCAGGCGGATGACGGTTTCGACCGAGCGGTCCATGGACCCGAGATGCACCGGCATGTGCGGCGCGTTGGCGACCAGCGCGCCATGGCGGTCGAACACGGCGCAGGAAAAATCGAGCCGCTCCTTGATGTTGACGGAATAGGCGGTGTTCTGCAGCGTGACGCCCATCTGCTCGGCGATCGACATGAAAAGGTTGTTGAAGACCTCGAGCATCACCGGATCGGCTTTGGTGCCGAGCGCCGCCTGTCGGGCCTTTTTCTCTATACGCCGCAGCAGCACATGGTTCCTGGCCGTGATCTCGGCCTGCCAGCCCGGCTCGACGACGATGGTCTGGTTCGGCTCGATGACGAGCGCGGGGCCGGCCACCTTGTGACCAGGCTTCAAATCCTCGCGACGGAAGATGCCGGCATCGCGCCAGGCGCCGTCGGCGAAGAATTGCCGGGACTGCCAGGGGCTTCCCACCTGGTCTTCGAGCCCTGATTCACTTTCGTCGCGGCTGGCGGTCCCGACATCGCTGCCTTCGACGCCGACTGCCTCGACGATCATCGGCTTGTCTTCGTAGACGAAGCCGAATTGCGCTTGATGGGCGGCCTCGAAATCGCTCCTGGCGCGAAAAATCGAGCCGTGCTCGAAGTTGACCGGCAAAGTTGTGTCGGTGCCGTCATAACGGATCTGCAGGACCGGCTTTGAGGCGATGGCGTCTTGCGCAATGCCTTGCACTGCAAGGTCGGCGATGACGCCCTGGTGCAAGGTCGCAATCAGGTCCTCGATCGAGGAGCGGGACTCTTCGGTGAGCGGCTTCAGCAACGCCTGCTGGCGCGAGGCGAAAACCGTCGACAGCCCGATGCCGTAAGCCGAAAGCAAGCCGGAGAAGGGGTGGATAAGCACCGCTTCCATGCCGAGCGCATCGGCGACGAGGCAGGCATGCTGGCCGCCGGCGCCACCGAAACAGTTCAGGAGATATTCAGTGACATCGTAACCGCGCTGCACCGAAATCTTCTTGATGGCGTTGGCCATGTTCTCGACGGCGATGGTGACGAAACCCTCGGCCACCGCTTCGGGCGAGCGTCCATCGCCGATCTCGGCGGCTAAAGCCGCGAATTTTTCGCGCACGGCGGCGACGTCGAGCGGCTGGTCTTGACCGGGGCCGAAGATCGCCGGGAAGACATCGGGCTGCAGCTTGCCGAGCATGACATTGGCGTCGGTGACGGCGAGCGGGCCGCCGCGTCGGTAAGCGGCCGGGCCGGGATTGGCGCCGGCGGAGTCCGGGCCGACGCGGAAGCGACCGGCCTCGTAGTGCAGGATCGAGCCACCGCCGGCCGCGACGGTATGAATACGCATCATCGGCGCGCGGATGCGAACGCCGGCGACTTCAGTGTCGAAGGCGCGCTCGTATTCGCCGTCATAATGGGCGACGTCGGTCGAGGTGCCGCCCATGTCGAAGCCGACGACCTTGTCGAAGCCGGCGAGCTTCGCCGTCTCGACCATGCCGACGACGCCGCCGGCTGGGCCGGAAAGCAGCGCATCCTTGCCTTGGAACATGTCGGCGGCGGTCAACCCGCCCGATGACATCATGAACATCAGCCGCGGGCCGGCGCCCAATTCTCCCGCCACCCTTTCGACGTAGCGTGACAGGATCGGCGACAGATAGGCGTCGACCACCGTGGTGTCGCCACGACCGACCAGCTTGATGAGCGGCGAGACCTCGTGGCTGACCGATATCTGGCTGAAGCCGATCTTGCGGCAGACTTTCGCGACTGCCTTTTCATGGTCGGGATATTTCCAGGCGTGCATCAAGACGATGGCGACCGCGTCGATGCCGTCGGCCTTGGCCTGCTCGATGGCCGGGCGGCAGGCGGCGATGTCGAGCAGGCGCTCGACGGACCCGTCCACGCGCACGCGCTCGTCGATCTCTACCACCCGCTCATAGAGCTGTTCGGGCAGGATGATCTCCTTGGCGAAAATATCCGGCCGCGCCTGATAGGCGATGCGCAGCGCGTCGCGAAAACCCCTGGTGATGAGCAACAGCACGCGGTCGCCCTTGCGCTCCAGCAGCGCGTTGGTAGCGACAGTGGTGCCCATTTTTATGTCGCCGATGCGCTCCGCGGGGATGGCGGCGCCGGTTTTCAGTCCAAGCAGTTCGCGGATGCCCTGGATAGCGGCATCGGCATAGGCCTCAGGGTTCTCCGACAAAAGCTTCCGGGGATGCAGTCGGCCTTGCGGATCGCGGCCGATGATGTCGGTGAAGGTCCCGCCCCGGTCGATCCAGAAATCCCATTTGTTGGCTGCGGCGTCCTGCATGCTGCTTATCCGTTATCTGCGACAACCCGTTCTGTTAGTTCGCCGTTTTGGCCCCGGCAACCATGCGCCTGGTGTTACACATGGAAACGCAACGTTACGAAACCCAGGTCTGATTTCTGCATTTCTTCTGCGACGTTCACCGAAACGTGAGCGTTTGCTGAAGGAGAGATACCATGAAGAAGCTTATTCTGGCGTCTGTTTCGGCGCTCGCCCTGCTGGGGGTCGCGGCTTGCAGCGACAGCAGCACCGACAACACCACCACGCAGAGCACCAACCCGCCGGCCAACGAACAGCCAATGAAGCCGGCCACCCCTGACCCTTCGAAGCCTGCTGAACCGGCTCCGGCAACACCTCCTGCTGCGCCCGCGCAGTAGAAGTTCATCCACTGAAATCAGGAAGGCCGGCCCCTGTGCCGGCCTTCCTTTTTGGCGGGACTGTTCTCAAAGTCGTTCGACCTGCGGCATCGTCCCGGCTTGATAGCGGTGCCCGGTTCGCACTAAGAAGCCGCATGTCGATTTGGGACCGCCTCGGCGACTTCATCGCTCGTGTTTCGTCGTCGGCGTCCTCGGGCGTCGGCGATGTCGTCGAGGCCGTGCGGACCGTGTACTCGGGCGACCCGGATCTACGCCGGCGCGTGGCCTTCTCGGTGGCGATGATCGCGCTTTCGGCCAAGATGGCGAAGGCCGACGGCATCGTCACCCAGGACGAGGTGAGGGCCTTCCAGGAAATCTTTGAGGTGCCGCCGAGCGAAACGCGCAATGTGGCGCGCCTCTATGACCTCGCCAAGCGCGATGTTGCCGGATTTGAAATCTACGCCCAGCGCATGTCGCAGCTTTGCGGTTCCGGTCATGCGAATTGCAAGATGCTGGAAGACATACTCGACGGGCTGTTCCACATCGCCAAGGCGGATGGCCTGGTTCACGAGAGGGAAGGGCAATTCCTGCATCGCATCGCCGAGATTTTTCAGATCGATGAGGCGCATTACCAGGCGATCCTGGCGCGCCACGTCAATCTGGGCGCCGCCGATCCCTATGTGGTTCTCGGCGTCGAACGCGGGAAGCCATTCGAGGAGGTCAGGAAGCGTTATCGCAAGCTGATCTCCGACAACCATCCCGACCGGCTGATCGCGCGCGGCCTGCCGCAGGAATTCATCAAGATCGCCACGACAAGGGTCGCTGCGATCAATGCCGCCTATGAGATGATCGAACGGGGCCTCAGGCACGTATGAGCGGTTTCTTGCCCGACCAGCCGGGTGCCGAGGTCAGGCTATCGCCGAATTTCGGTCCGCGACGCGAGACGCTCAGGCCCGACATGATCGTGCTGCACTATACCGGCATGCCGACGGGGCCCGGGGCCGAGGCCTGGCTGTGCGATCCGGCAAGCGAGGTATCCTCGCACTATCTTGTGCATGAGGACGGCCGCATCGTGCAAATGGTGCGCGAAAGCGACCGCGCCTGGCATGCCGGCAAGAGTTCATGGTTCGGGTGCACCGACATCAACTCCTGCTCTGTCGGCATCGAGATAGTCAACCCCGGGCATTCGCTGGGCTACAAAACCTTCCCGAAGCGGCAGGTCAAGGCCGTGATCGATTTATGCGCGGGGATCGCGGGCCGGCATTCCATTCCACCGCAAAGGGTGCTTGCGCATTCCGATGTGGCGCCGGGACGCAAGGTCGACCCGGGCGAGAAGTTTCCCTGGAAGGCGCTCTTTGCCGCCGGTGTCGGCCATCTGGTTCCCGCGGCTCCGATCAGGACGGGCGCGGCGCTGAGGGCGGGCGACGCAGGTGCTGACGTGGAAGCCCTGCAATCGATGCTGGCGCTTTACGGCTACAGCGCCGAGATATCGGGTGTCTTCGACCGCCAGACGGAAATCGTGGTGGCGGCGTTTCAGCGGCATTTTCGACGGCGGCTCGTCGACGGCGTGGCGGACGGTTCGACGATCAGCACGCTCCAAAGGCTGCTGGCTGCGGTAAAGGCAGCCTCTTCCAAATAGCCGGTCAAGCTGACTAAATTACAATTTGTCATACAAAGTGAATTGCCTCGCCTTTATTGGCGCCAATTCGGTCTCCAAACGCATCTCCCGCAAGTTGTCGGGCATCTATCCCTCCAAGATGCTCCGGTGTTGGATTGGCCTCGCCGCGTGAAATTCTTCGCGCGGTTCTAACAGAACAGGAATACATGCAAAGATTGACCGTTGTAGCGGCAGCCGTTGCTGCCGGAGTGATGACTTTTGCCTTCAGCCCAGCGAACAGCGCCCCCCTGAGCCTCCGGGCGGCGGACAATGGGTTTGCTGCGACCCCCTCAAAGCCCAAGGCTGCGCTAAGCGCCAAGACTTCGACGGCCAAGAGAGCTACCCCGGCGAAGGTGCAGAAAGCCGCCGCAGCGCGGTCCGCGAAATCAAGAGTCAAACGCTACGCAAAGCGCAGCAGGCAAACCATCGACCTGACCGCGACAGCTTCCATCCGTCCTGAAAAGCCCGCCTTGTCTTCGGCAACTGGCGACGGCCAATATTCGGCGATCATCGCCCGCTATGCGGCAAGCTACGGCGTACCGGTGTCGCTGGCCAAGGCCGTCATTACGATCGAGAGCAACTTCCGGCCCAACATGGTCGGCGGCGCCGGCGAGATCGGCCTGATGCAGATCAAGCCGGCGACGGCCCGGATGATGGGCTATACCGGTTCGGTCAAGGGACTGTTCGATCCCGACACCAACATCAAATACGGCATGAAGTACCTCGCCATGGCGCAGGGGCTAGGTGGCGGCACCACCTGCGGTACCATCCTCAAATACAATGCCGGCCATGGGGCGACGCGGATGAATCCGATTTCGGCCGCCTATTGCAGCAAGGTGAAGGTGCAGATGGCAGCGCTCGGTTCGCCTGTCTAAGCGGGACAGTTGCCTTTTTTGTTGCGTTTTCAGGCGCGAATCCCTTTATACGCCCTTGCCAGCTGGCCGGGCGGCCGCGCCCACAAGAGCCGAAAGGCTGCGGGTGAGGAAAGTCCGGGCTCCATGGAGACACGGTGCCGGCTAACGGCCGGCGGGGGAGACCCCAGGGAAAGTGCCACAGAAAGCAAACCGCCGCGGCATTCGCCGCGGCAAGGGTGAAAGGGTGGGGTAAGAGCCCACCGCGCGACTGGCAACAGAAGCGGCACGGCAAACCCCACCGGGAGCAAGACCGAATAGGGGCGGTGCGAAGGGAAACCTTCGAGGGCTGTTTCCGGCCCACCGCCCGGGTAGGTTGCGTGAGGCGCATGGCGACATGCGCCCAAGATGAATGGCCGCCACGTTCCCGCGCCGCAAGGCGTGGGGCCATACAGAACCCGGCTTACAGGCCAGCTGGCATTTTCCTCCACAGCGCTCCGAGCCGCTCAGCCGCCAAGCCGGTCCAAAGACGCCTCGATCGCCTGCCAGAGCTCTTCCACCGGCTCGCAGCCGACGGCCAGCCGCACGAAGCCGGGCGGCACGGCATCGCCGCGCTTCGATCGCCGCTCGGCCGATGTATGGACGCCACCAAACGAGGTCGCCGATTCAATCAGCGCGCAGTTGTTGATGAAATCCTCGGCCTTCTCTTCCGAAGCCAGTTCGAACGAGATGAGAAAGCCGAAGCGCTCCATCTGGGCACGCGCCAGATTGTGCGAGGGGTCGCCCTCAAGGCCTGGAAAGCGCAAGCCGCTCACGGCGCGATGCCCCTTGAGCCGGCGGGCGATCGTTTCCGCCGAGGAGCACATGCGATCGTACCGCACCTCAAGTGTTTCAAGGCCGCGATGCACGAGCCAGGCCTCGAACGGCCCGGGAATGCCGCCGGCGGTTTCTCGCCAGTCCCTGACCTTGGCGATAATATCCGGATCGCGGCTGGCGACATGGCCGAACAGCACATCCGAGTGACCGTTGATCGCCTTGGTGTCGGCCGAGACCACGATGTCGGCGCCAAGGTCGAGCGGGCGCTGGCCGAAGGGCGTCATCGTCGTGTTGTCAACGATGAGGAGCGCACCTTGTTCGTGGGCGGTCTTGGCGACGGCGGCGATGTCGCAGATATCCAGCCTTGGGTTCGAGGGGGTTTCGACGAAGACCAGGCGGTAGCCGGCGAAGCCGCCGTCGAGCATGCTCGATGTCGGCCTCACGTCATAGGCGATGCCGAGCGGTTTCAGGAAACGCTCCGCCAGAGCCCGCGTCGTGTGGTAGCCGTCCGAGGGCAAGAGGATGCGGTCGCCAGATTTGACCAGCGCAAAGAACGTTGCCGAAATCGCCGCCATGCCCGACGGAAAGGCGACGCACTGCGCGTCTTCGAGATGACCAAGCGCATGCTCGACCGCGTGCCATGTCGGATTGCTGAAGCGGCCGTATTGATCGAAGCCCGTCGCGTCGCCCGGCGAATGAAAGATCGAGGCCATTGTCAGCGGCAAAGGGATGGGATCGCCCTTGGCGAAATCGCCGCTGCGCAGATGGGCAAGTGTCGCGGCGCGTGACTTCGCGGTTTCGGACATTGGGCGCATTCCTTCGCTGAACTGACGTCCGAACGCTAGGCGTGGCGGCCCTTCGCGGCAAGCCGCGTCCTTTTGGGCCAGAGCCTTCTAAACGCTTCGTTAGGCTTAATGGACGATAAAGACGAGACGTGCCGCGAGCCTGCGCTTTCAGGTTGTGGCATGCGTGTTTGTGATGCCTCTTCCCGTTGACGCCCATATTGCCCCATGATATCCCATTCCCATCAAGCTTTCGTTCCGCGTCAGGGTGAAGCGTACGCCAATCGGGCAGTCGCGGCGGCTGCGCGTTTGCCGGTTTTCGCCTTGGTGAATGAAGCGATTTGTCGCGAGGCGATGCGCGGCGGCGCGGAGAAAAACATGGGCAGGGGTGCGGCGGCGACAGCGGCTGTAAGGCGTAGTGGACCGATTTCTGTCAAACGCAGTAAACAGGATCGATGCGAAGGGGCGGGTATCCGTTCCGGCGCATTTCCGTTCGGTCGTGCAGAAACGTGGCTATGCGGAACTCTATGCGCTACGCTGCCTCGACCTTCCGGCGATGGACGTCGGCGGGCTCGATCTGCTCGACCGCTACGAGCAGCGGATCGCGCTGGAAGATCCCTTCCTGCAGACGGCGGACGATATGTCCTTCTTCTGCCATGGCGACGGGACGTTCCTGAAACTCGACCAGGACGGCCGCATCACGATGACCGATTTCATCCGCGAGCACACGGGCATCTCGAACGAGGTGGCCTTTGTCGGCCGCGGCAATTTCTTCCAGATCTGGGAGCCGGGCCGGCTTGCCGCCTATGGGGCGCAGGCTCGAGCCAGGCTTTTGCAGCTTCGGCAGGGGACGAAGCCCGGGGAGCGACCGGAATGATGACTGGCCACGGCGATGATCCTCACGCCGTTGGCGGACTGGTCCGTCACATTCCGGTCCTCCTTGCCGAAGTGCTGGAGGCGCTTGAACCCAAGGCGGGCGAGACGATCGTCGACGGCACGTTCGGCGCCGGCGGCTACACCGCCGCCATCCTCGAGCGCGGCGCCTCGGTCGTGGCCATCGACCGCGATCCGGATGCGATCGCCGCGGGCAAGGCTCTGGAACAGCAGGCCGGCGGCAGGCTGAAGCTCGTTCAGGAGCCGTTCTCGACCCTGGACAAGCATGTCGAAAGCGCCGACGGCGTCGTGCTCGACATCGGCGTCTCGTCGATGCAGCTCGACCAGGCCGGGCGCGGCTTTTCCTTTCGCGCCGACGGACCGCTCGACATGCGCATGGCGCAGGCTGGCCTGAGCGCCGCCGACGTCGTGAACACCTTCAAGGCGGGCGACCTTGCCCGCATCTTCGGCTTTCTCGGCGAAGAGCGGCATGCCGGCCGCATCGCCCGCATGATCGAGGCCCGGCGCGAGAAGCGGCCCTTCGAGCGCACGCTCGATCTTGCCGACGCCATCGCCACCCATGTCGGCCGCGCGCCGAAGGACAAGATCCACCCCGCCACCCGCGTCTTTCAGGCGCTGCGCATCTTCGTCAATGACGAGCTCGGCGAGTTGGCGAGCGCGCTGTTCGCCGCCGAGCGGGTGCTGAAGCCGGGCGGCAGGCTCGCCGTCGTGACATTTCATTCGCTGGAGGATCGCATCGTCAAGCGCTTCATCGCCGATCGCGCCGATGCGGCCAGCGGATCGCGTCATATGCCGGACGCGCCGGCGCGGCTGGCGACCTTCCGCAAATCCGGCGGCGGGGTGACGCCGGGAGAGGCCGAGATCGCCGGCAATCCGCGGGCGCGCTCGGCGAGGCTGCGCGCGGCAATCCGCACCGGCGCGCCTGCGCGCGCCGGCGACTTTTCGATTTTCGGCCTTCCAAAGCTTCCCGCCGTCGAGCGGCCGGGGGAGAGGTAAGCACGTGTTTCGCACCAGCGATATAGTCCTGATCGCCGTAATGGTCTCGGCGGCGGCATTGACCTACAAGACCAAGCGCGAGGCCGAGGACCAGCTGGCGGCGGTGCAGAAGCTGCAGGCGCAGATCCGCTACGAGGAAGACACAATCGATCTTCTCAAGGCGGACTGGAGCCTGCTCACCCAGCCGGCGCGGCTGCAGAAGCTTGCCGAAATCTACAAGTCGCAGCTCGGGCTCGAGCCGCTCAACGCCCACCAAATCGGCGGGCTCGACGACGTGCCGATGAAGCCGCTCAATATCGAGGACCTGTCGTCGCAGCCGCTCGGCGGCATGGCCGACAATTCGGGCAAAGGGCCGTCGGACGGCAAGGATCCGGTGGTGACCGGGAGCACCGTGCAATGAGCAGCAGGCTTCCAGGGATCGGCAACCTGCTGAAGCGCCGAAGCAAGGCAGCTGAGGACGGCTCGATCGTCGTCGACGCCGCCCGCAAGGCAACCGGCGGCAAGGCCAAGACCCGCATCGTCATGACGATGGCGGTGTTCTTCACCATCTATTCGACGATTGCCGGCCGACTGGTCTATCTCGGCCTGCAGAATCCGGACAATTCAGGTGGTCCGCAGAGCCGCGTCACTGCATCGCGGCCGGACATCGTCGACCGCAACGGCGAGGTGCTGGCGACCGACATCAAGACGGCGTCGCTGTTCGCCGAGCCGCGCCGTATCGTCGACGCCGACGAGGCGATCGAGAAGCTCTCGACCGTGCTTCCCGAGATTGACTACGAGCAGACTTATCACAAGCTGAAGAGCGGCGCCGGCTTCGTCTGGCTGCAGCGGCAGCTGACGCCGAAGCAGCAGGCCGACATCATGGCGCTCGGCATCCCGGGTCTCGGTTTCCGCACCGAAAAGCGCCGCTTCTATCCGAGCGGCGAAACGTCATCCTACATTGTCGGGCTCACCAACATCGACAATCAGGGCATCTCCGGTATGGAGAAGTACATCGATGACCAGGGCCTGACCGATCTGCAGGCGTCAGGACTGGCGGTGGCCAGGGATCTGAAGCCGGTGAAGCTGTCGATAGACCTGCGCGTCCAGCATGTGGTGCGCGACGAGGTGGCGACCGGCATGGAACGGTTCCACGCGATCGCGGCCGGCGCGGTGGTCCTCAATATCAAGACCGGCGAAGTCCTGGCCATGGCCTCGGTGCCGGATTTTGACCCCAACAATCCCTACAATGCTCAGGAAAAGGACCGGCTGAACCGTATGTCGGCCGGGCTCTACGAGATGGGCTCGACCTTCAAGAGCTTCACCACCGGCATGGCGCTCGATTCCGGCAAGGTGACGCTGGAGAGTCGCTTCGATGCGTCGCGCCCGATCAGGATCGGCCGCCAGACCATCCATGACTTCCACAGCAAAGGCCGTGTGCTTTCGGTGCCCGAAGTGTTCATCTATTCGTCCAACATCGGCTCGGCCAAAGAAGCCGAGGCTGTCGGCATCGAAGGGCATCGCGAGTTCCTGCATCGGCTAGGCGTGCTCGAAAAGATGCAGACGGAATTGCCGGAAGTGGCGCGCCCGACCGAACCGAAAGTATGGAAGCAGGTCAATTCGATCACCATCGCCTTCGGCCATGGCGTCTCGACAACGCCCCTGCAGACTGCCGTCGGCTGCGCCGCATTGATGAGTGGCTATTTGATCGAGCCGACTTTTCTGCCGCGCACGGCCGAGCAGGCGATGGAGGTGGCCAAAAGGGTGGTCAAGGACACGACCGTGGAAGGGATGCGCTATCTCTACGCACTCAACGCCGAGAAAGGCTCGGGCAAGAGCGCCAGGGTTCCGGGTTACCGCGTCGGCGGCAAGACGGGCACGGCGGAAAAGGTCGTCAACGGCCGTTATTCGAAAGAGAAGAATTTCAACGCCTTCGTCGCCGCCTTTCCGATGGACGATCCGCAATATATCGTGCTGACCATCGCCGATGAGCCGAAGCCGGAAAAGCCCGGCATGGGCGCCACCGCCGCCTCGAATGCCGGCATCATGGCAGGCAACATCATCAGGCGTGCGGCTTCGATGCTTGGCGTGAAGCCAGATTTCAGCCATGAAAATGGTGCAACGCTGGTTTCCTATCAGTGATTCTTGGGGCGCGCCGGCAACTGCGCGCTATTTTGTTGCGGTGAACGGGACTCAATGTATCTGAAAAATCTAGCCGGTATCCTGCCTGTCGAGGGAACAGCTTCCCCCGATCTGGAGGTTACCGGTCTCTCCTCCGATTCCCGCCAGGTAAGACCGGGCGTCGTTTTTTTCGCGCTCGCCGGCAGCAAGGCTGATGGCTCGACCTATGCCGCCGATGCCGCCGGCCGCGGCGCTGCCGCAATCGTGGCGGCCAAAGGCAATACAATCTCCGGTCTGTCGATCCCGGTTCTTGCCGTCGATGATCCCCGTCTGGCATTGGCGCTGAGCGCGGCGCGCTTCTTCGGCAAGCAGCCTCGGACGATGGTCGCCGTAACCGGGACCAGCGGCAAGACATCGGTTGCCGCGTTCACCCGCCAGATCTGGGAGCAGGCAGGTTTTGCCGCCGCTTCGATCGGCACGACCGGCGTGGTGGCGCCGGGCCGCAACGAATATGGCTCATTGACTACGCCCGATCCGGTCGCGCTGCACGAGTTGCTCAAGGAACTGGCGGAGGCAGGGGTAACGCACGCCTCGATGGAGGCTTCCAGCCATGGTCTCGACCAGCGTCGGCTCGACGGCGTCAAACTGGCCGCCGGCGGCTTTACCAATCTCGGCCGCGACCACATGGATTACCATCCGACGGTCGAGGATTATCATCGCGCCAAGCTGCGTCTGTTCGACACGCTGCTGCCGAAGGGGGCGCCGGCCGTGATCTTCGCCGACGATCCCTGGTCGCAGCCGACGGTTCATGCCGCGCGGGCAGCGGGCCTCAATGTTCTGACCGTCGGCCGCCACGGCGAATTCCTGACGCTGAAGCGCGTCGAGCATGAGCGGCGGCGCCAGCGTGCCGAGGTGGAGGCCGATGGTGTGCTTCACGAGATCGACCTGCCGTTGGCAGGTGATTTCCAGATCGCCAACGCCCTGGTTTCGGCCGGCCTCGCCATCTCGACTGGAACATCCGTTGATAAGGCATTGGCCGCATTGGAGAAACTCAAAGGTGCGCCGGGCCGCCTCGACCTTGTGGGCACGACGGCCGCCGGCGCTCCGGTCTATGTCGACTACGCGCACAAGCCCGACGCGTTGGAAAATGTCCTGACCTCGGTTCGTCCGTTCACCACGGGCCGGGTCGTTGTCGTCTTCGGCTGCGGCGGCGACCGCGATCGCGGCAAGCGGCCGATCATGGGCGAGATCGCGACCCGGCTCGCCGATGTCGTCATCGTCACCGACGATAATCCGCGCACGGAAATCCCCGAAACCATCCGCGCGGCAATCCTTGCCGCGGCGCCCGGCGCCATCGAGATCGGCGACCGCCGCAAAGCGATCCACGAGGCCGTCGCCATGCTCCATGCCGGCGATACGCTGATCGTTGCCGGCAAGGGGCATGAGGAAGGCCAGACGATCGGCACCGAAACCTTCCACTTTTCCGATCACGAGGAAGTGCGCGAGGCGCTCCAGGAGCGCGCCGCATGAGCTTGCTGTGGACGTCGCAAGCGCTTGTCGAGGCCATGGGCGGCAGGCCGATCGGCTCGCTGCCGGAAGGCATCACCGGCATTTCGATCGACAGCCGCAGCCTCGAACCGGGCAACGCCTTCTTCGCCATCAAGGGCGAGACGATGGACGGCCACGATTTCGCGACCGCCGCAGTGAAGGCGGGCGCTGCCGTGCTGGTCGTCGCCGAGGGCAAGCTGCCGTCGCTCGGCCGGCTGACGGCGCCGATGATCGTCGTGCAGGATGTGCTTGCGGCGCTGGAAAAGCTCGGCATTGCGGCGCGCGCTCGCTCACGGGCCAAGATCATCGCGGTGACCGGCTCTGCGGGCAAGACGACCACAAAGGAAGCGCTGCGCCATGTGCTGTCGGCGGTGGGCAAGGTGCACGCCTCGGCGCAGTCGTTTAACAATCACTGGGGCGTGCCACTTACCTTGGCGCGCATGCCCGCAGACTGCGACTACGCGATCTTCGAGATCGGCATGAATCATCCGGGCGAGATAAGGCCGCTGGTCAAGATGGTGAGGCCGCATGTCGCGATCGTCACGCTGATCGCGGCCGCCCATCTCGGCTTCTTCAAGAATCTCGACGAGATCGCCATGGCCAAGGCCGAGATTTTCGAGGGCATAGAGGCCGGCGGCGCCGCGCTGCTCAATCGCGACGATCCGCGTTGGAAGCTGCTCGGGAAAGTGGCCAAGGATGCAGGTGTCGAGCATGTCTTCGGCTTCGGCGAGAGCGCCCGCTCGGCCTTTCGTCTTATTGGCTGCGACCTTTATGCCGATCACTCCGATATCGCGGTCAAGATCGGCAAGAGGGACGTGACGGCCCGTGTGGGGGCGCCCGGCCGCCACATCGTGCAGAATGTGCTGGCGGTACTTGGCGCCGCGCAACTGGTCGACGCCAATCTCGACAAGGTCGCGGCGGCGCTCGCCGATCTTTCGGCCGAGCGCGGGCGCGGCCGGCGCCACATTTTGCGCCATCCGAACGGTCCGATCACGCTGATCGACGAGAGCTACAATGCCAATCCGGCGTCGATGGCGGCAGCCATGGCGCTGCTCAACGCCACGCCGGTATCGGGCGAGGGCAGGCGCATCGCCGTGCTTGGCGACATGCTGGAACTCGGCAGCCATTCGGCGAAGCTCCACGCGGCCCTTGCCGAACTTATTGTCGGCACAGAAACGCGCAACGTCTTTCTCGGCGGCCCGGAGATGCGGGCACTGGCCGAGGTTTTGCCTTCGGATGTCGAAACCGAGTACCGGCCAGGAGCCGAAGAGCTGAAGCCCGTCGTCATGTCGGCGATCAGGCCGGGCGACGTGGTGATGGTCAAGTCGTCGAAAGGCATCGGCTTTTCAAAGCTGGTCGAGGCATTGCTCGGCAAATTTCCGGCGGAAGCCGCAACCATTGAACCGACCTGAGGTCGGGATCCGGGGGACCGATGCTCACTTTACTCGTTGATTTCGCGGACAAGATCTCGGCCTTCAATGTCTTCCGCTACATCACCTTTCGCACCGGCGGTGCGCTGATCACTTCGGCGCTGATCGTCTTCATATTCGGACCGACCATCATCAATTCGCTGCGGCTTCGCCAGGGCAAGGGCCAGCCGATCCGCGCCGACGGACCGCAGACGCATTTCAAGAAGGCCGGAACGCCGACGATGGGCGGGCTGATGATCCTGTCCGGCATCATCGGCTCCTCGCTTCTGTGGGCAAACCTCTCCAGCATCTATGTCTGGGTGGTGCTTTTGGTCACCGTCGGCTTCGGCTCGATCGGTTTCTACGACGACTATCTCAAGGTGACGAAACAGTCGCATCTGGGCTTCTCCGGCAAGGCGCGGCTGGCGATCGAATTCGTTGTCGCCGGCATCGCGGCCTGGGTGATCATGCATAACGGCCAGGCGCCGTTCTCGTCGTCGCTGACCTTCCCGTTCGCCAAGGAATTCCTGATCCATCTCGGCTGGTTCTTCGTGCCGTTCTCCTGCTTCGTGATCGTCGGCGCCGGCAATGCGGTGAACCTGACCGACGGTCTGGACGGGCTGGCGATCGTGCCGATCATGATCGCTGCGGCGTCGTTCGGCGTCATCGCCTATCTTTCCGGCAACGCGGTGTTCGCCGAGTATCTGCAGATCCATTTCGTTCCCGGCACCGGCGAACTGGCGGTCGTGCTGGGCGCCGTCATCGGCGCCGGCCTCGGCTTCCTATGGTTCAACGCACCGCCGGCCGCAATCTTCATGGGCGACACCGGCTCGCTTGCCATGGGCGGCCTGATCGGCACCATCGCTGTCGCCACCAAGCACGAGATCGTGCTGGTCATTGTAGGCGGCCTGTTCGTGGTGGAGATCCTGTCGGTCATCATCCAGGTCGGCTATTTCAAGATGACCGGCAAGCGCGTCTTTCTGATGGCACCGATCCATCACCATTTCGAAAAGCTCGGCTGGACCGAAAGCCAGGTGGTGATCCGCTTCTGGATCATCGCCGTCATCCTGGCGCTGGTCGGCCTCTCCACCCTCAAGCTCAGATAGGATGCCCGCTTGATCGCCGCCGCTTCATTTGCAGGCAAACGCGTTTCGCTCTTCGGGCTCGGCGGGTCGGGGATTGCCACCGCGCATGCGCTGATCGCCGGCGGCGCCGAGATCCTCGCCTGGGACGACAATCCGGACAGCGTCGCCAAGGCAGCAGCCGCCGGGATCGCGACCGGCGACCTGCGCGGCGCCGACTGGTCGCGCTTTGCGGCCTTCGTCCTGTCGCCCGGTGTGCCGCTCACGCATCCGAAGCCGCACTGGACGGTGGAACTGGCGCGCGGCGCCGGCGTCGAGGTGATCGGCGATATCGAGCTGTTCTGCCGCGAGCGCATCCAGCGCGCGCCGGCCGCACCCTTCGTCGCGATCACCGGCACCAACGGCAAATCGACGACCACAGCGATGACGGCGCACATCTTGAAGTCGGCCGGACGCGACACCCAGATGGGCGGCAATATCGGCCGCGCCATCATGACGCTCGATCCGCCCGAGGCCGAACGGCACTATGTGGTGGAGTGCTCTTCCTACCAGATCGATCTCGCGCCCTCGATCAATCCGACCGCCGGCATCCTGCTCAATCTGACGCCCGACCATCTCGACCGCCACGGCACCATGGCGCATTACGCCTCGATCAAGGAAAGGCTGGTCGCCGGCAGCGACACCGCGATCATCGGCGTCGACGATTCCTGGTGCGCCCAGATCGCCGACCGGCTGGAGCGGGCAGGCCGGCAAGTGATCCGCATTTCCAAGCGCCTGCCGCTGACCGACGGCTATTTCGCTGACGGCACGAATCTGATGGAAGCCGTGCACGGTCGCTACAGCCGCATCGCATTCCTGGAAGGCATCGGCTCGCTGCGCGGCCAGCATAATGCGCAGAACGCGCTCGCCGCCGTGGCCGCCTGCCTCAGGGTCGGGCTGGAACTCGGCGAGATCCAGGCGGGGCTGGAAAGCTTCCCGGGGCTGGCGCACCGCATGGAGCAGGTGGGCCGCAAGGATCATGTGCTGTTCGTCAACGATTCCAAGGCGACCAATGCCGATGCGGCGGCTCCCGCGCTGTCGAGCTTCAACCGCATCTATTGGATCGCAGGCGGCCTACCCAAGGAAGGCGGGATAGAGCCGCTGCGCGGTTTCTTCCCACGCATCGCCAGGGCCTATCTGATCGGCGAGGCCGCTCCCGCTTTCGCCGCCACGCTCGGCGAGGCGGTGCCTTACGAAATTTCCGGAACGTTGGCGGCCGCGGTCGAGCACGCCGCCCATGACGCCGCGGGCGACACCGGCGGCGAGGCCGTCGTCCTGCTTTCGCCGGCCTGCGCCAGTTTCGACCAGTTCAAGAATTTCGAGGTTCGCGGCGAAGCCTTCAGGCAAGCTGCGACTGCTATTGATGGGGTGAAACCCATCGGAGGGCCACGTTGATGCAAAGCCGTCTCGACAAAAGTCCGGTCGCAACCTGGTGGTGGACGATCGATCGCTGGTTCCTGGCGGCATTCCTGTCGCTGATGGGGCTCGGCATCGTCTTGTCCTTCGCCGCAAGCCCGGCGGTCGCCGAGCGCATCGGTCTCGACAGCTTCCACTTCGCCACAAGACAGATCATCTTCACCATCCCGGCGCTCGTCGTGATGCTCGCGGTTTCCTTCCTGGAAGCGCGACAAATAAGGCGCATGTCGCTGGCGATGATCTGCATCATGCTGGTGCTGATGGTGGCGGTTCTCTATATCGGCGTCGAGGTGAAGGGCGCGCGGCGCTGGGTATCGCTCGCCGGGCTCTCGATCCAGCCGTCCGAGTTCCTGAAGCCGGCCTTTGTCATCATTTGCGCCTGGCTGTTTGCCGAGCACAAGCGCCAGCCAGACATTCCCGGCAATCTGTTCGCCATGCTGCTGCTGGCCTTGGTGATCTCGCTGCTGATCGCGCAGCCGGATCTCGGCCAGACCATGCTGGTGCTGGGCACCTGGGGCGTGATGTTCTTCATGGCCGGCCTGCCGTGGTTCTGGATCGTCGCGCTGGGGGCTGCCGGCGTCGGCGGCGTGTTCGCGGCCTATACAGTGTTTCCGCATGTGGCCGCCCGCATTGACAAGTTCCTCACCGGCGAAGGCGACACTTTCCAGGTCGACATGGGCCGCGAGGCGCTGATCAATGGCGGCTGGTTCGGCGTCGGCCCAGGCGAGGGCACGGTGAAGCGGGTCATCCCCGACAGCCACGCCGACTTCGTGTTTTCGGTCGCGGGCGAGGAGTTCGGGCTGATCATGTGCTTCTTCATCATGTCGATTTTCGCTTTCATCGTGCTGCGCGGATTGAGCATCGCGCTCAAGGAGCATGACGACTTCACCCGTTACGCCGTCGGCGGGCTCGTCACCATTTTCGGCTTGCAGTCGGCCATCAACATGTGCGTGAACCTACAGTTGATGCCGGCCAAGGGCATGACGCTGCCCTTCATTTCCTACGGCGGCTCCTCGCAGATCGCGATTGCCGTCTCGATGGGCATGGTGCTGGCGCTGACGCGCAGGCATCCCGAAAAGCGCAAGCAGATTGGCTACGCCTTCTCGCAGCGCGCCATGCCGGCGGAATGAGGCGGGATGTCGAGGGGTGTCATCCTGCTGGCGGCCGGCGGAACGGGCGGACATCTGTTCCCAGCCGAGGCGCTTGCGCATGAGCTGATCGAGCGGGGCTGGGAGGTGCATCTTGCCACCGACCGCCGCGCGGAGCGCTACTCCGGCCACTTTCCCGCCGCCGCGATCCACTCCATCCGATCGGCGACTTTGGGCTCGAAGAATCCCTTCGCCGTGCTCGCCGCCTTCTGGGCGATCTGGCAAGGCGTGCGGCAAGCGGGGCGTGTCATCGCCAGGATCAAGCCCGACGTCGTCGTCGGCTTCGGCGGCTATCCGACATTGCCGCCGCTCTATGCGGCGACACGGCGCAAGGTGCCGACGCTGATCCATGAGCAGAACGCCGTCATGGGACGTGCCAACAAGGCGCTGTCGAGCCGGGTCGATGTGATTGCCGGCGGGTTCCTGCCCGAGGGGGAAAGCGCGGCCGGCGCCAAGACGGTGACCACGGGCAATCCTGTGAGGCCGCAGATACTTGAAGCGGCGAAATCGCCTTATGTCGCGTCGGATGCCAGCGAGCCGTTCCGCTTCCTGGTCTTCGGCGGCAGCCAGGGTGCGCAGTTCTTTTCCGATGCTGTGCCGGCGGCGATAGCGCTTTTGCCCGAAGCGCAGCGCAAGCGGCTGGCGATCACCCAGCAAGCGCGCGCGGAAGACGTGGCGCGAGTGAAGACCGCCTATGCCGATCTCGGCGTCGACGCGCAGGTCTCGCCCTTCTTCACCGATATGGCGGCGCGCATGGCGGCCGCACATCTGGTGATGTCGCGGTCCGGTGCCTCGACCGTATCGGAGATCGCGGTCATCGGACGCCCGGCGCTGCTGGTGCCTTACCCGCATGCGCTCGATCACGACCAGGCGGCGAATGCCGCGGCACTTGCCTCCGCCGGTGGGGCCGAGGTCCATCAGCAATCGACGCTCTCGGCCGAGCGGATCGCCGCGCTGGTCGGCGGGCTGATGGAGGATCCCGGCCGGCTGACCGCAATGGCCGCGGCTGCCCGCTCGGCCGGAAAACCCGACGCGGCGCGGTTGCTCGGCGATCTCACAGAGGCTATTGCGTCCGGCAAAACGGTTTCCGACTACAGGAGGACGCGCGCATGAAGATGCCGCAGACGATCGGCCTCGTGCATTTCATCGGCATCGGCGGAATCGGCATGAGCGGCATTGCCGAGGTGCTGCACAATCTCGGCTACAAGGTGCAGGGCTCGGACCAGGCGGACGGCGCCAATGTGCAGCGGCTGCGCGACAAGGGCATCGAATGTTTCGTCGGCCACAAGGCCGAGAACATCGGCGAGGCCGAGGTGGTCGTGGTGTCGACCGCCATCAAGAAATCCAACCCAGAGCTCAAGGCGGCGCGCGAGAAACTGCTGCCGGTCGTGCGCCGCGCCGAGATGCTGGCCGAGCTGATGCACTTCCGCCAGGCGGTCGCCATCGGCGGCACGCATGGCAAGACGACGACCACCTCCATGGTCGCGACGCTGCTCGAAGCCGGCGGGCTCGATCCGACCGTCATCAATGGCGGTATCATCAACGCGTATGGTACCAATGCCCGCATGGGTGACGGCGAGTGGATGGTGGTCGAGGCCGACGAGAGCGACGGCACGTTCCTGAAGCTGCCGGCCGACATCGCCGTCGTCACCAACATCGATCCCGAGCATCTCGACCACTATGGCAGCTTCGATAAGGTACGCGAGGCCTTCCGCCAGTTCGTCGAGAACGTACCGTTCTACGGTTTCGGCGTGATGTGCACCGACCATCCGGAGGTGCAGGCGCTGGTCGGCAGCATCGAGGACCGGCGCGTCATCACCTATGGCGAGAACGCCCAGGCCGACGTGCGCTTCGCCAATCATCGCATGGACGGAGCTACATCCGAGTTCGACGTGGTGATCCGCGACCGCAAGGGACGGGGCACGACGACGATCACAGGTCTGCGACTGCCCATGCCCGGCCGCCATAATGTCTCCAACGCGACGGCGGCGATCGCGGTCGCGCACGAGCTCGGTCTGTCCGCCGAAGCCATCAAGAAAGGCCTGTCATCCTTCGCCGGCGTCAAGCGGCGTTTCACGCACACCGGTTCCTGGAACGGCGTCGAGGTCTTCGACGATTACGGCCACCACCCGGTGGAGATCGCGGCGGTGCTCAAGGCCGCGCGCGGGGCCACAAAGGGCCGCGTCATCGCGATCGCGCAACCGCACCGCTTCACCCGGCTGCACGACCTGTTCAATGAGTTTTCCGTCTGCTTCAACGATGCCGACACGGTCATGGTGGCGCCCGTTTACGCGGCCGGCGAGGAACCGATCGAGGGCGTGACCTCGGACGCGCTGGTGTCGCGCATCCGTGCCGGCGGCCATCGCGACGCGCGCTATATCGAAGGCCCGACGGCGGTCGCGCCGGCCGTCCGCGAACTTGCCAAGCCCGGCGACTTCGTCATCTTCCTTGGCGCCGGCAACATCACGCAATGGGCCTATGCGCTGCCCAAGGAACTCGGTGCCTCATGATGCGCGGCCAGGACCTGATCGACAAGCTCGGCGACAAGCTTGCCGGCCTGCGCGGCCGCGTCACGCCCAATGCCGAGATGGACAAGATCACCTGGTTCCGTGCCGGTGGGCTGGCGGAAGCGCTGTTCCAGCCGGCCGACGAGGAGGACCTCGCGGCCTTCCTGCGCGCGGTGCCGGAGGAAATCCCGATTACGGTCGTCGGCGTCGGCTCAAACCTTCTGGTGCGCGACGGCGGCATCCTCGGTTTTGTGGTGAGGCTCTCCGCCAAGGGCTTCGGCGAGGCCGAAGTCACCGGATCGACCACCATCAAGGCTGGCGCGGCAACGCCGGACAAGCGTCTGGCCGCCGTGGCTTATGAAGCCGGCATCGGCGGGTTCCATTTCTATCACGGCATTCCGGGCGCTGTCGGCGGGGCGCTGAGGATGAACGCTGGCGCCAATGGCGTCGAGACGCGCGAGCGCGTGGTCGAGGTGCGGGCGCTCGATCGCGCAGGCAATGTTCATACGCTGAGCAATGCGGATATGGGCTATGCCTACCGCCATTCGTCGGCGCCTGGCGGGTTGATCTTTACCTCCGCCATCTTCGAGGGCATCCCGCAAGACAAGGTTGCGATTAAGGCGGCGATGGATGCCGTGCAGAACCATCGCGAGACGGTGCAGCCGATCCGCGAGAAGACTGGCGGTTCGACCTTCAAGAACCCGGAAGGCTCGTCGGCGTGGAAAGAGATCGACAAGGCCGGCTGCCGCGGGCTGATGATCGGCGGCGCGCAGATGTCTCCCATGCACTGCAACTTCATGATCAATACCGGCACGGCGACCGGCTACGATCTCGAATATCTCGGCGAGACGGTGCGCGCGCGGGTGCTGGAAAATTCGGGCATCCGCCTGCATTGGGAGATCAAGCGGCTGGGCAACTTCCGGCCGGGTCACGCGGTGCAGGAGTTCCTGGGCCAGCTTCTTTAGCTCGCTGTGATGTTCAAGTAGTGCTTGAACTTGCGTCGTCGGCGACGCCGTCAAGCGTTACCGCAAAGACTCAACAACACACTTTTCTCGCCCGTTTTCGCGGAAAGTGAATCTCTCGGAATCATAGGTACTTGCCAGGGAATCAACTCTCTGATTCTCTGCTCTAAAGCGTTTCCTGATTTGAGTCGTTTGACGCGTTACCCGCGTTTTCCGTCTGGGGGGCAACCTGCCGGAAGACTCGGACTCAATGTGCGGAAATGTTGCGTGCGGAAATATTGGTTGCAGGCCCGGCGTGAGAGGGGAAGGCGGGATGAAGAAGAAGCATGTGGCTGTTCTCCTGGGGGGATTTTCCTCGGAGCGGCCCGTGTCTCTGTCGTCGGGGAAGGCATGTGCGGATGCGCTCGAGAATGAAGGCTATCAGGTCACCCGCGTCGATGTTTCGCGCGATGTCGGGTCTGTGCTTGCCGAGCTCAAGCCCGATGTCGCCTTCAACGCCCTGCATGGCCCGTTCGGCGAGGACGGCACCATCCAGGGAATTCTCGAATATCTCGGAATTCCCTACACCCATTCGGGTGTGCTCGCTTCGGCGCTGGCCATGAACAAGGAGCAGGCCAAGAAGGTCGCCAAGGCGTCCGGAATTCCCGTCGCGGAATCGAAGGTGGTCAACCGCTTCTCCGTCCAGAACAAGCATCCGATGAAGCCGCCTTACGTGGTGAAGCCGGTCAATGAAGGCTCGAGCTTCGGCGTCGTCATCGTGCACGAGGGGCAGTCGCATCCGCCGCAAGTCATCGGCTCGTCCGAATGGAAGTATGGCGAGATCGTCATGGTCGAGCGCTACATCCACGGGCGCGAGTTGACCTGCGCGGTGATGGGTGACGTGGCGCTTGGGGTCTGTGAAATCATCCCGACCGGTCATTCCTTCTACGACTACGATTCAAAGTACGTCCCGGGTGGATCAAAACACGAAACCCCTGCAAAAATTTCACCGAATATTTACCAAAAAATACAGACACTGGCCCTCAAGGCTCATCTTGCTATCGGTTGCCGGGGCGTTTCCCGGTCGGACTTCCGTTACGACGACCGTCACTCCGAAAACGGCGAGGTTGTCTGGCTCGAGATCAACACCCAGCCGGGCATGACGCCGACGTCTCTGGTGCCTGAAATCGCCGCGCAAGCGGGGCATTCGTTCGGCGAATTGTTGAGTTGGATGGTGGAGGACGCTTCGTGTCTGCGTTGAGGTGGGGCCAGGGCAAAGGTCGCGGGACTGGGCCTGCGCTGTTCGGCGTGCCGCTGTCGTTCGATCATTTCGTGTTGCCGCGCCAGCTGCGGCGGCCGGTGCGTTTGCTTGCCCGTCTCTGCGATGGCGAGTACGAGGCGCCGCGTTTTTCGGCTGCGATCCTCTCGGCTGCCTTGTTGGTTTCCGCCGGCGCCTATGGGGCCTATCTCGGCGGCTACGCCGACATCATCGTGCAGGGCGTGACGGCCCGAACCGGTTTTGCCGTCGACCAGATCAAGGTCGTCGGCAATCGCCAGACTTCCGAGATCGATATACTGGACCGCCTCGGCCTCGATGGCTGGACGTCGCTGATCGGCTTTGATGCCGAGGCTGCGCGCGAGCGCATCGCGACGTTGCCCTGGGTCGAGGTTGCGGCGGTGCGCAAGATCTATCCTCACACGCTGGAGGTCCGTGTCGAGGAGCGTGAGCCCTTCGCGCTCTGGCAGCAGGGCAATTCGCTTTCGGTCATCGAGCGGTCGGGCGAGGTGATCGCGCCGTTCTCGGGCGGCAAGCAGGCTTTGCTGCCGCTGATCATCGGCACGGGCGCGCCGGCCAAGGCACCGGATTTCCTGGAGAGGATCAAGCGCTATCCCGAGCTGGCGGCGCGGGTCAAAGGCTATATCCGTGTCGGCGAGCGGCGCTGGGATCTCAAGCTGGAGAACGGCATCACCGTGAAGCTGCCGGAAGACGGCGAGGATCAGGCCATCGCCGAGCTCATCAAGCTTGATCATGACAACGGACTGTTGACGCGCGACATCGCTGCCGTCGACATGCGGTTGTCCGATCGCCTGGTGGTCGAGCTCTCGCCGGAAGCGGCGACGCAGCGCGAAGCCGCGCTCAGCGACAAGCCGAAGAGCCCGACGAAACGCAAGCCGGAGACGAAGATATGAGCTGGCTTGGCGGCGGCGGTGATGCCTCTTCGCGCCGGTCGGGCACGCTGACGGTGCTCGATGTCGGCTCGAGCAAGGTCTGCTGCGTGGTGGCGAAGCTGAAGCCGCGCGAGGACGGCAAGCTGTTGCGCGGACGCTCGCATCGCATCCAGGTGATCGGCATCGGCCATCAGAAGTCGCAGGGAGTTAAGTCGGGCGTCGTGGTCGATCTCGACCGCGCCGAGCATGCCATCCGTCTCGCTGTCGACGCCGCCGAGCGCATGGCGGGGCTCACCGTCGATTCCCTTATCGTCAACATGACGGCCGGCCGGCTGAAGAGCGAGGCCTTTTCGGCAACCATCAATCTCGGCGGCCATCAGGTCGAGGAAGCCGACATCAAGCGCGTGCTCGCTGCCGGCGCGAAGCAGGCGCTGCGGGCCGAGCGAGAGGTGGTTCATTCGCTTCCCGTCGGCTTCTCGCTCGATGCCGAGCGCGGCGTGCGGGATCCCCGCGGTATGGTCGGGGAGACGCTGGGCGTCGATATGCATGTGCTGACCGGCGATGCTGCGCCGATGCGCAATCTCGAGCTTTGCATCAACCGCTCGCATCTGTCGGTCGAGCGCATGGTGGCGACGCCCTATGCCAGCGGTCTCGCGGCTTTGGTCGACGACGAGCTCGAAATGGGCGCGGCCTGCATCGATATGGGCGGCGGCACGACCACGATCTCGGTGTTCTCGGAAGGCAAGTTCGTGCATGGCGACGCCATCGCCATCGGCGGCAATCATGTGACGCTCGACATGGCTAAGGGGCTGTCGACTTCGCTCGACGCCGCCGAGCGGCTGAAGGTGATGCATGGCTCTGCGCTGCCGGGCAGTGCGGACGACCGCGACCTGGTTTCCATCCAGCCGATCGGCGAGGAGGGCGAGCTGCCGCTACAGATCCCGCGCTCGGTGATGACGCGGATCATCCGGGCGCGCATCGACGAGACGCTCGAGCTTTTGCGCGACCGGCTGAACAAATCGGGCTACGGCAACGCCGTCGGCAAACGGGTCGTCCTCACCGGCGGCGCCAGCCAACTGGCGGGCCTGCCGGAGGCGGCGCGCCGCATTCTTGGGCGCAACGTGCGCATCGGCCGGCCGCTCGGCGTGGCAGGCCTGCCGGAAGCGGCCAAGGGGCCGGCGTTTTCGACCCCGGTCGGGCTTCTGATCTATCCTCAAATGGCGAGCTTCGAGAGCCATTCGGCGAAAGGACTTTCCGGTTTCAGGATGACCGGAACGGGCGGAAAACTGCATCGCATGAGTCAGTGGTTGAGAGACAGTTTTTAATTTGACGGGGACAGCCCCAAAGGCGGCCGCAGCGGCGAGGCGGCGGGAAAGGCAAAGGACGGAGAGTATGACCATCAATCTCAAGAAGCCGGACATCACCGAGCTTAAGCCACGCATCACCGTGTTCGGTGTCGGCGGCGGCGGCGGCAACGCGGTCAACAACATGATCACAGCCGGCTTGCGCGGCGTCGAGTTCGTGGTGGCCAACACCGACGCGCAGGCGCTGACGATGTCGAAGGCTGAGCGGCTGATTCAGCTCGGCGCGCATGTCACGGAAGGCCTCGGCGCCGGCTCGCAGCCGGAAGTCGGCCGCGCGGCGGCGGAAGAGTGCATCGACGAGATCATCGATCATCTGTCCAACACGCATATGTGCTTCGTCACCGCCGGCATGGGCGGCGGCACCGGCACGGGCGCTGCACCCGTCGTTGCCCGCGCGGCGCGCGAAAAGGGCATCCTCACCGTCGGCGTCGTCACCAAGCCGTTCCACTTCGAAGGCCAGCGCCGCATGAAGACGGCCGACATGGGCATCGAGGAACTGCAGAAATGCGTTGATACGCTCATCGTCATCCCCAACCAAAACCTGTTCCGGCTGGCCAACGACAAGACCACCTTCGCCGATGCCTTCGCCATGGCCGACCAGGTGCTCTACTCCGGCGTAGCCTGCATCACCGACCTGATGGTCAAGGAAGGCCTAATCAATCTCGACTTCGCCGACGTCCGCTCGGTGATGCGCGAGATGGGCAAGGCGATGATGGGCACCGGCGAGGCTTCGGGCGAGGGCCGCGCCATGGCCGCCGCCGAGGCGGCGATCGCCAACCCGCTGCTCGACGAGACCTCGATGAAGGGCGCCAAGGGCCTGCTGATCTCGATCACCGGCGGCCGCGACCTCACCCTGTTCGAGGTCGACGAAGCTGCGACCCGGATCCGCGAGGAGGTCGACCAGGACGCCAACATTATCCTCGGCGCCACCTTCGACGAGGAACTGGAAGGCGTGATCCGCGTCTCGGTGGTCGCTACCGGCATCGACAAGTCGGCGGCCGAAATCGCCGCAGCGCCAATCTCCATCCGCGCGCCGCAGAAGCCGGTCGCCCGTCCCGCGGCACCTGTTCAGGAAAGCCGTCCCGCACCGGTTCAGCAGCAGGCCTACGAGCCGCGCGCCGTCGATCCGGTTGCCGAGGCGATCCAGCTTGCAGAGGCGAACGCCGCCGCGATGGCACAGCCGCGCCCCGCGCCGGTCGACGACTTCCGCCCGCAGAGCAAGATCTTCCAGGCTCCGCCGGCCCAGCCTCAGCCGCAGCCGATCGCCCAGCAGCCGGTCATGCAGCCCGCGCCGCAGCGCGAGATGCCGCAGCCTGTGGCTGCAGCGCCGCAGCGCATGCCGCGCGTCGAGGACTTTCCACCGGTTGTGAGGGCCGAGGTGGAGGCCAAGAGCCGCCCTGCGGATCATGAGAACAGCGGACCGATGGGGCTGATCAAGCGGCTGACCAACGGCCTGACCCGCCGCGAGGAAGAGCCGGCCCGGCTGCAGCCGGCGCAGCCGCGCGAGCCGAAACTGCGCCAGGCGGCACCGGAAATGCGCCGCCTCGCCAGCCAGGACCCGCAGCTCTATGCGCCGCGCCGCGGCCAGCTCGACGACCAGGGGCGCCTCACGCCTCAAAGCCGCACGGTGCAGGAAGACGACCAGCTGGAGATCCCGGCGTTCCTGCGTCGCCAGGCGAACTAATCGTTAAAGCGCGCCGCCTATGCGGCGCGCTTTAAGCAATGTTTGATAATGTCGTTCTCCCAAAACCGCTGTGCACTTTCGGGCGGAACATACACTAACGATATATAACAGCTGTTAACAGGCGGGCGAGAGATCGTCTGTCTGTTGCCTTTAAAAGTTATAGAAAAACAACGCATTACGAGTGTTTTTTCGCTCAGGGCAGCGGTTACACGGGGTAAGAAACCGTGATTTGGAGTCTCCCAGACGGGCCACTATCTTCGCGTCGGACTAAAGTCGGTTTGCCGGGATTCGGGGAGTTGGCCCTGCCTGCCGATACATCAGAGCCGCTGCCTTGCTCATTCGCCGCTTTTGCGCGCAGGCCAGATGATCCGTCGGGCCATAATGCCTAAGGCTGACAAGCGGACACAGGCGGTTTGGGCTTATGGGGTTTGTCTTGCAGGACTATCAGACGACAGTTAAGGCGCGCGTGACGCTGACTGGCACCGGCGTCCACAGCGGCAAGCCCGTCACCGTTCATTTCCTGCCCGCCGACGCCGATACCGGCATCGTGTTCCACCTCGCGAATGGCGGCGAGTTCCGCGAGTTCCGCGCGCTGGTCTCCGAGGTCGGCGCCACCGACCTGTGCACCATGCTCGGCGATCCGGTCGGCCAGCATATCGGAACCGTCGAACATCTCATGGCGACGGTGTTCGGACTTGGCATCGACAATCTCATCATCGAGATCGACGGTCCGGAAGTTCCCATTCTCGACGGCAGCGCGGTGGCCTTTGTCGAAGCCTTCGACCAGGCGGGGATCGAGACGCTTTCGGTGAAGCGCCGCTATATCCGCGTGGTCAAGCCGATCCGCGTCGAAGCCGGTGCATCCTGGGCCGAGTTCCGTCCTTATGACGGCACGCGATTCGAGGTCGAGATCGACTTCGAGAGCCCGGCCATCGGCCGCCAGCTCTTCGCCTCCGACATCAACCCCGACATCTTCCGCCGCGACATCGCGCGGGCCCGCACCTTCGGCTTCATGAAGGATGTCGAGCGGCTGTGGGCCGCCGGCTACGCGCTCGGGTCGTCGCTGGAGAACTCGCTGGTCATCGGCGACGACAACCGCGTCATCAATGTCGGCGGACTGCGCTATCCGAACGAATTCGCCCGCCACAAGACGCTCGACGCCATGGGCGACCTGGCGCTTGCCGGCGCGCGCTTCATCGGCTGCTTCCGCTCCTATCGTGGCGGCCATCGGATGAACGCGGCGGCGCTGCGCCGCCTGCTTTCGGACCGTACGGCCTTCGAGATCGTCGAGACGCGGCGCCGCGAGCGCGGCCGGGTCGCCGAAATGATCGCCGTCAGCGGACCGGTCTACGCGCCCTGGGTCATCTGATTTTTAACGATTTTCTGGCTTTGTAGCGAAGCCGGTGTTGCGCAAATGCATCACAAACCCGTGAAATCGAGCGGCTTTGGGGACGGTCCCAAACCGCCACAAAAATGTGCGATTGGCCGGACATAGCGTTGCCGGGCAAGGGGATAATGGTTTATGGCTGCGGCCGGGACCGAAACGACGCCGAAAGGGCGGAATCCAAACATGTTTTTTTCGCGAGTTGGTCAATCGAAGGCGCCGTATCGGGCTGTTTTCCTGGCGTTTTCGTTGGTCGCCCCGTCGCTCATGCTGTCGGCCTGCATGTCCTCCGAAAAGGACGTCAATCTGGCGACCTATGTCGACCACACCGAACCCGCAGACGTTCTCTACAACCAGGGCCTCGCCAATCTGAATGCCGGCCGCCTCGATGAGGCGAGCAAGAAGTTCGACGCCGTCGACCGCCAGCATCCCTACTCGGAATTCGCCCGCAAATCGATGGTGATGGGCGCCTTCGCCGATTATCGCGCCGGCAACTATGACGAGGCGATCGGTTCCGCCAAACGTTACCTGACGCTCTATCCGTCAACCGACGATGCCGCCTATGCGCAGTACATCATCGGCTTGAGCTACTACCGGCAGATCAAGGACGTCACCCAGGACCAGAAGGAAGCGCGCCAGACGGTGCAGACCATGCAGGACCTGGTGACCCGCTGGCCGAATTCCGAGTATGTCGACGACGCCAAGGACAAGATCCGCTTTGCCACCGACCAGCTCGCCGGCAAAGAGATGCAGATCGGCCGCTACTATCTGGAACGCCGCGAATATATCGCCGCCGTCAAGCGCTTCCGCACCGTGGTCGAGAACTACTCCAACACGCGCCATGTCGAGGAGGCGCTCGCGCGACTGACCGAAGCCTACTACGCGATGGGCCTGACTTCGGAAGCGCAGACAGCCGCAGCGGTGCTCGGCCACAACTATCCGGACAGCCAGTGGTACAAGGATTCCTACAAGCTCCTGCAGAGCAACGGGCTTGAACCGCGCGAGAATGCTGGGTCGTGGATCTCCAAGGCCGGGAAGCTGATCACCGGCGCCTGACACTTCTGATGCTGTCCAGACTGTCGATCCGCGATATCGTCCTGATCGAGAAGCTGGACATCGACTTCTTGCCTGGGCTTTCGGTGCTGACCGGCGAGACCGGCGCCGGCAAATCCATCCTGCTCGATGCGCTGTCGCTGGCGCTTGGCGCGCGCGGCGACGCTTCGCTCGTCCGCCATGGCGCGGCGCAGGGCCAGGTCATCGCCGTGTTCGACGTGCCGCGCAACCACCCGGCGCGCGCGCTGCTTGCCGACAACGACATCGAGGATGATGGCGACATCATCCTGCGCCGCGTGCAGACCGCCGACGGCCGCACCCGCGTTTTCGTCAATGATCAGCCGTCCAGCGTGACCCTGATGCGCGACGTCGGCCGCGCGCTGGTCGAGATACACGGCCAGCATGACGAGCGGGCGCTCGTCGATCCCGGCGCCCACCGCGAATTGCTGGATAGTTTCGGCGGCCATCTCGGCGCCGTGCGCGGGACGGGCGAAGCCTGGCGCTATTGGCGGAACTGCGAACAGGAGCTTTCGCGGCACCGCGCCAAGGTCGAGGCGGCGGCGCGCGAGGCCGATTATCTCAGGGCCTCGGTCGCCGAGTTGGCGAAGCTCGATCCGCAGCCGGGCGAAGAGACCGAGCTTGCCGAATTACGCGCCCAGATGATGCGCGCCGAAAAGATCGCGTCCGAGATTCACGATGCGCAGGATGTGCTGTCGGGGCCGTCTTCGCCCCTGCCGCAGCTCGCCAGCCTGCTCAGGCGGCTGCAGCGCAAATCGGGTGAGGTGCCGGGCCTGCTCGACGATGTGGTCAAGTCGCTGGACGAGGCAATGATCTCGCTCGACGCGGCGCAGTCCGGCGTCCAGACAGCACTACGCGCCACCGAATACGATCCGCAGCGCCTGGAAAAGGCCGAAGAGCGGCTGTTCTCGCTGCGCGCGGCCTCACGCAAGCACAATGTCGCGGTCGACGATCTGGCGCAGCTGCGCGACACGATGGCGGCCGACCTTGCCGATCTCGATGCGGGCGAGGAACGCCTGCACGGGCTGCAGAAACAAGCAGCCGCCGCGCGCGAAGCTTACGACATAGCCGCGGCGCAGCTCTCTTCGCTGCGCCATGCGGCGGCGGCGGGCCTCACCAAGGCGGTGATGGCCGAACTGCCGGCCCTCAAGCTCGAACGGGCGGAGTTCATCGTCGAGATGGTGAGCGATGCCGATGGCCGCATGGAAGAAGGCATCGACCAGGTCGAGTTCTGGGTGCGCACCAATCCGGGCACACGGCCCGGGCCGATGATGAAGGTTGCGTCCGGCGGCGAGCTGTCGCGCTTCCTTCTGGCCCTGAAGGTGGCGCTTGCCGACCGCGGCTCGGCGCCGACCCTGGTCTTCGACGAGATCGACACCGGCGTCGGCGGCGCCGTGGCCGACGCCATCGGTCAGCGGCTGGCGAGGCTGTCGAAGCGGGTGCAGGTGCTTTCGGTCACGCATGCGCCGCAAGTGGCGGCGCGCGCTGCGACGCATTTTCTAATCTCGAAGTCCGGCGGCAAGGACCGTGTCGCCACCGGCATTGCCGAAATGGATCGCGCGGCGCGCCAGGAAGAGATCGCGCGCATGCTGGCCGGCGCCACCATCACCGATGAAGCGCGCGCCGCCGCTGAGCGGTTGCTGCGCGAGAACACGGCGGCAGCCTAGGCTTCTTGATTCCCCGGCTGGAATGCCGAGTCAGCAGGTGGCTGCATCCTGCTGTTCGGCAATGATTTTTGCGCAAGCCGACTCCTCCATACCGAATCCTGATTTATAGTGGCCCGCCACAATTCGAGGACCGCGCTTCATGTCTGAAAAACCAGTCGATTCGCTGAGCGAAAGCGAGGCCGCGGAGGAGCTGAAGCGGCTGGCGGCGGAGATCGCCGAGCACGACCGGCGCTACCATATGGAGGATGCGCCGACGATTTCGGACGCCGAATACGACGCACTGGCGCGGCGCAACCTTGCCATCGAGGGGCGCTTTCCCGATCTCGTTCGCGAGGATTCGCCGTCGCGTCGGGTCGGCGCGCCGCCGGCGGAAGGCTTCACCAAGGTGCGGCATGCCGTGCCGATGCTGAGCCTCGCCAAGGCCTATACCGACCAGGACGTGGCCGATTTCATCGAGCGTGGCCGGCGCTTCTTCGACCGCGACAAGGACCTCGATATCGCCTTCACGGCGGAGCCGAAGATCGACGGGCTATCGGCATCACTGCGCTACGAAAACGGCATCTTCGTGCAAGGCGCGACACGCGGCGACGGCGCGGTCGGCGAGGACATCACTGCCAATCTCAAGACCATCGCCGACATCCCGAAGAAGTTGCAGGGCTCGGGCTGGCCGAAGGTGATCGAAATCCGCGGCGAGGTCTACATGACCTACGCGGAGTTCGAGGCTTTGAAGCAGCGCTCGGCAGCTATCGGCGGCCAGGACTATGTCAATCCACGCAACACGGCGGCCGGGTCGCTGCGCCAGAAGGATCCAGCCGTCACCGCCAGCCGCAATCTGAAATTCTTCGCCTATGCCTGGGGCTACACGACGGCGGATCCCACTTCGACCCAGTACGATTCCGTGCAGAAGTTCAAGGAATGGGGGTTCCAGGTCAGTCCGCTGATGGTGCGGGCGAGGTCGATCGACGAACTCATCGCGCACTACCATCGGATCGAGGAGCAGCGTTCTTCGCTGGGCTACGACATCGACGGCGTTGTCTACAAAGTCGACCAGCTCGAGCTGCAGCGCCGCTGGGGCTTTGTCACCGGCGAGCCGCGCTGGGCAGTTGCCCACAAATTCCCGGCCGAACAGGCGATGACGACGGTTGAGAAGATCGACATCCAGGTCGGCCGCACCGGCACGTTGGCGCCGGTGGCGCGGCTGGCGCCGGTGACGGTCGGCGGCGTGGTGGTGGAAAACGTCACGCTGCACAATGAAGATTACATCAAGGGTTTTGACAGCAACGGGCAGCCGATCCGCGACGGCATTGACGTTCGCATCGGCGACACGGTGGTGATCCAGCGGGCAGGGGACGTCATCCCGCAGATCGTCAGGGTCCTCATCGACAAGCGGCCGGCCGATGCGGTGCCGTATGAGTTCCCGCACACCTGCCCGGTCTGCGGCTCGCCGGCGACGCGCGAGATCAACGAGAAGACCGGCAAGGAGGATTCGCGGCGCCGCTGCACCGGCGAGCTGATCTGCGCAGCGCAGGCCGTGGAGGGGCTGCGCCACTTCGTGTCGCGCGGCGCGCTCGATATCGAGGGCCTCGGCGCCGAGAACATCGACCTGTTCTTCAATGCCGGGTTGGTGAAGACCGCCGCCGACATCTTTACGCTGAAGGACCGCCGGCCGGCCGTCACCAAGGCGTTGGCGGAGCGGCGTGAGGAGCAGGCCAGACTGCGCGAGGCCGCATCGGGCAAGACGCGCAAGAATGTGCGCAGCATTGAAGATCGCAACTACGAAGGCCTCGACAAACTGTTCGCAGCCATCGACGCGCGCCGCGAGCCGGAGCTCGACCGCTTCATCTTCGCGCTCGGCATCCGCCATATCGGCGAGACGACGGCGGCGGTGCTTGCCCGCCAGTTCTCGACCATCGAGGAACTGATCCGCGTCGGCAAGGAGACGGCGAAGGCGCAGGATCCGCATGACGTGTTCCCGTCGATCAACGGCATCGGCGATACCGTGATCAACGCCTTGCGCGACTTCTTCGGCAATGAGCGCAATGACGACGTGCTCGATGCGCTGCTGGCGCAAGTCCATCCCAAGCCCTATGTGGTCGAGATCTCGGCCGGCAGCGAGGTATCCGGGAAGACGGTGGTGTTCACCGGCACGCTGGAAAAGATGACGCGCTCCGAGGCCAAGGCGATGGCGGAGCGCCTGGGGGCGAAGGTCGCCGGCTCGGTTTCGGCCAAGACCGATCTGGTGGTGGCGGGTCCGGGCGCCGGCTCCAAGCTCAAGGTTGCGAGCGATCTCGGCATCGAGGTGATCGACGAGGACACCTGGCTGCAGCGCATCGGCAGGGGCGGCTGATGGCCGGAGCGTTCAAGGGTTTTGGCGAGAAGGCCATTCCGTTCCTCAAGGCGCTCGACTTCCACCAGAGCCGCGAATGGTTTCAGGAAAACCGCGGTCTCTACGAGAGTGAGCTGCACGAGCCGTTCTGCGATCTCGTCGAAGCGCTCAGCGAGCGTTTCGCGGCGGCGGGACTTGGCCTGCGCGGCGACCGCAAGAAGTCGCTGTTCCGCATCAATCGCGACGTTCGCTTCTCCAAGGACAAGCGCCCCTATAATCGGCACCTGTCGGCAATCCTGTCGCCAGACGGCACCAAGATGGAGCAGGGCGTGTTCTATGTGCATATCGGCCTCGAGCGCTGCTTTGCCGGCGTCGCCTGGTGGCAGCCCGGACCGGAGTTGCTGCAGGCGATGCGCAAGGCGATCGTGACGAAGCCGGCCGCCTTCCGCGCCATGGTTTCAGCGCTGAAAAAGACTGGGCTGGAGCTGGATAGGGAAGATTGCCTGAAGCGCGCGCCGCGTGGTTTCGAGGACGTCAGCGAAGCCGATCTCGCGCAAGCAGTCCGCAACCGCCATTTCGTGGTGCGGCATAATATTGATCCCGAAACCATCTGCATGGCGGCGCTAGTTGACGATCTCGTCGGCTTCACCTTGCGCGCCAAGCCGCTGCTCGATTGGGGCAGGGCGATCCAGGGCAAGGCTGCCTGAGCCGCTCAAAGCCCGGCAATCAGTTCCGCTGATCGTCGGCTCAAGCGAATTGGTGTGACAAGCGGGGCGACGCTCCCTAAATCAAGCCGCTCAAGGGAGCAGTTGGATGACGGCGGAAGCAATCTCCGAAAGCCGTGCGAGGAGCGATTTCTGGGACGGCGTGCGGCTGTCGATGCCGGTCGTCGTCGCCTCCGCGCCGTTCGCGATCCTGTTCGGCGCGATTGCCGTGGACAACGGGTTTTCGGTCCTGGAAGCATTCCTAATGAGCGCGCTGATCTTCGGCGGCGCCAGCCAGATGGTCGGCATCGAATTGTTCGGCCAGCATGTCGCGCCCTGGCTGATCGTGCTCTCGATCTTCGCGGTGAATTTCCGTCACGTGCTCTATTCCGCCGGCATCGGCCGGCGCATGGCGCATTGGCCGCTGCTGCAGCAGGCGCTAGGCTATTTCATCCTGACCGATCCGCAATATGCCGTGGCCGAGGCGCGCGCGGCCTCCGGCCGATCGGTCGGGTTCGTCTGGTATCTCGGGCTCGGCCTGCCGGTCTATGTGTTCTGGGTGGCCGAAAGCGCGCTCGGCGCGGTCTTCGGCAAGATGATCCCGGACACCCATGCGCTGGGCATCGATTTCCTGCTGCCGATCTATTTCCTCGGCCTGGTTCTCGGCTTCCGCAAGCGGCCACTGTGGCTGCCGGTGGTCGTCGCCAGCGCGGCCGCCTCGATCGTCGCCTACAAGACGGTCGGCTCGCCCTGGCATGTCTCGATCGGCGCCATTGCCGGCGTGCTCCTAGCGGTGATTCTGCCGCCGCATCATAGCGGCGTGGGGCAGCGCACATGAGCACGACCTTCTGGATCATCCTCGCCGGCGCCGTCGCCACCTATCTCACCCGTGTCGGCGGCCATCTCGTCATCTCGCGCTTCGAGACCGTCCACCCGCGCGTCGAGGCCGGCCTCAACGCCGTGCCGGCCGCTGTGCTGACGACACTTGTGGCACCTGCCGCGCTCGGCGCCGGACCGGCCGAATGGGCAGCGCTGATCGTCACCGCGCTGGTGTCGCTGCGCGGCGGCCTGATGGCGATGTTTTTGGCCGGTGCCGCGGTGCTGATTCTGGCCAGGCAGTTCGTCGGCTAGAAGTCAGATCTTGGCGTCGTGCGGCAGCGGCGCCGTGGCTTTCTCCAGCCAGGCCAGCGTCTCGCCGTCCACCATCGGACCGATCTCGGCCAGAACCCGCGCGTGATACTGGTCGAGCCAGTGCAGTTCGTCGCGGGTCAGCAAGTCGCTGCGGATGAGGCGCTTGTCGATCGGCGCCAGCGTCAGCGTCTCGAAGCCGTGCATGGCGATGTCGCCGCCCTCGATCTGCTCGGCAGGCGTGACCAGGATCAGGTTCTCGATGCGAATGCCGTAGGAGCCTTCCTTGTAATAGCCCGGCTCGTTGGACAGCATCATGCCGGCAAGCAGTTTCTCGGTGCCGGTGCGGGCAATGCGCTGCGGGCCCTCATGCACGGCGAGGTAAGAGCCGACGCCATGGCCGGTGCCGTGGGCGAAGTCGCAGCCATGCTTCCACAGCGCCACGCGGGCAACGGCATCGATTTCCGAACCGCGCGTGCCGGCCGGAAAGCGCAGCGTCGAGATGCCGATCATGCCCTTCAGCACCAGCGTGAAGCGCTCGCGCATCTCTTCGGTCGGCTGGCCGATCGGCACGGTGCGGGTGATGTCGGTGGTGCCGTCCTGGTATTGTCCGCCGGAATCGAGCAGGAACAGCTCGCCGCTTTGCAGCTTGCGGCTGGTGGCGCGGGAGACGCGGTAGTGCATGATGGCGCCGTTCGGGCCGGCGCCGGAAATCGTGTCGAAGGAGACGTCGCGCAGCGGCATCTGTGTTTCCTCGCCGGTCTGCCGCCGCACCTCCTCGAGTTTGGTCACGACGTCGATCTCGTCGAGCGTATCCGGTTGCTGCCGGTCGAGCCAGCAGAGCAGCTTGGCAATAGCGGCGCCGTCGCGACGATGCGCGGCGCGGCTGCCGGCGACCTCGGCGTGGTTCTTGGTGGCGCGCGGAATGCGAGCGGGGTCTGGCGCAGAGACAACGATGCCGCCATTGCCCTCGACCAGCATCTTGAGCTTTTCCGCCGCCAAAACGGGATCGAGCGCGATTTTTGCGCCGCCCTTGGCGAGGTTGGCGACCGCCGATTCGAATTCGCCTGGGTCGTGCGGATCGGCGAGCTGGGTGAGATAAGCCGCGACCTGGCGCGAAAATTTGCGCTGGTCCATAAAGAGTTGATGCTTGCCGTCGGCGGCAAGAATCGCGAAGCCGAGCGCCAGCGGCGTATGCGCCACGTCACCGCCGCGGATGTTGAAGGCCCAGGCGATGGAAGAAGGGTCGGTGAGCACGGCGTGCGTCGCGCCCTCCTTTTCGATCGCGCCCGCCAGCCGCGCCAGCTTGTCCTTGGCGAGCTCGCCGGCGAAGGCGATCGGGTGGAGTTCCACCGGTGCGCGCGGCGGCTCGGGCTGATCTTCCCAGATGATGTCGATCGGATTCTTGTCGAGCGGCACCAGTTTCGCGCCGGACTGCTCGGCCGAGGCTTTCAATGCCTTGATCTCGCCGATCGTGTGCAGCCAAGGGTCGAAGCCGAGCCTGGCCCCTTTGCCGAGATTGTCCTTGATCCAGGAGGCCGGCGGATTGTCGACGAGGCTCTCGACGGTGAAGATCGAAAGATCGACCTCATTGCGCACCTGCAGCGTGTAGCGGCCGTCAACGAAGATGAAGGCGCGGTCGCGCAGGATGATGGCGACGCCGGCTGAGCCGGAAAAGCCGGTCAGCCATTTCAGCCGGGCCGAGCGGTCGGCGACATATTCGCCCTGATGCTCGTCGGCGCGCGGCACCATGAAGCCGTCCAGCTTGTTCTCGGCCAGCCATTGGCGCAGCGTCGCCACGCGCGGCTTGCCGATAGCCGGATCGCCGGCGGAATCAAAGGTCTGGAACATTTTGCCGCATCTCCTGGAATGGCTCGCGCGACCGTAGCGCAAGGTCTTCGAAACCGGAATCGATTTCGACAGGGCCAGTCTTGAACGATCCGGTTTTCAGCGCTTGAGGTGGATGGTCACCCAGCCCTCGCGGTGCAAGGTGCGGACGTGGCGGAAGCTATGGCCGACATAGGCCGAGATCACCGCATCGCGCTGACGGTCGAGAATGCCGGAGAGCACCAGCGAGCCGCCGAGCCTGATGTGCCTGGCCATCTCAGGCGCCAACCGCATCAGCGGGCGCGCCAGGATATTGGCGACGATGAGGTCGAAGGGCGCGCGCCTAGAGAAGATCGGATGGTGGAAGCCGGGCGCCGTCACCGTCTCGACAAGCGCCTTCACTCGGTTCAGTCGCGCATTGGTCGCAGCGACGCGAACGGCGACCGGATCGATGTCGGTCGCCAGCACCGGGATGTGCGCGAGCTTGGCCAGCGCTATCGCCAGCACGGCACTGCCGGTGCCGAGGTCGAGCGCGTTGCCGGGGCGTTCGCGCAGCACCACCTGTTCCAGCAGTTCGAGGCAGCCGGCCGTGGTGCCGTGATGGCCGGTGCCGAAGGCAAGACCCGCCTCGATCTCAATGGCGAGGTCACCGCTGCGGCGCTTGTCGCGATCATGCGCGCCGTGGACAAAGAAACGCCCGGCGCGGACCGGTTTCAGTCCTTCGAGCGAGCGTGCAACCCAGTCGATGTCGGGGAGCGCCTCGCGCTCGACCTGCTTCGGCAGGCCCAGGTCCGCGAGTATGCCGTTGATCCGGACTGCGACGGCATCGACATCGCCATCGGCATAGAGCGACACTTCGTGGATGTCATTGGCCTCATCGACCTCCAGCAGGGCAAGCGGCAGGCCTTCGTCCTCGAAAGCTGCATCAAGCGCCGCGAAGATGCGGTCAACCTCGGCCTTGCCCGTGGTGAAATGGAACCTGGTCTGCCCCATCAGGACGACTCATGTTTGAGCGTGATCATTTCCGAGAACCGGTTCCACTTGTTGCTACGCAAACCTTCGGTTCGGGATCAGGCCTGGCCGCCTGCTGCGAGCCGCTTCAGCTTCGCAATAGCCGTGTCGGCGCTTTCGCCATAGGCGATGGTGCCGGCGAACTCGCCCTTGGCGTTGAGGAGCAGCACGGAGGCCGTGTGGTCCATCGTGTAATCGCCGTCGCCGGTGTCGACCTTCTTCCAGTAGATGCCGAAGGCCTTGGCCATTGCATGCACCTTGTCCGGGTCGCCGGTGATGCCGGTGATGCGGTCGGAGAAGTTGCCGACGTAGGAATTGACGATCTGCGGCGTGTCCCGCTCCGGGTCGACCGTGACGAAGTAGGCGTTGAGGTTCTTGCCGCTGTCGCCCATCGTCTTCAGCCAGCCGGCCATTTCGAACAGCGTTGTCGGGCAGACTTCCGGACAATGCGTGAAGCCGAAGAAGACCACGCTTGGGTGGCCCCGGAACGCGGCCTCGGTGATCGGCGCGTTCTTCTGGTCGATCAGTGTGAACGGTGCGCCGTAGGGCTGGCCGCCATAATGGCCGCGATACCAGTCGAAAGTGAGCCAGCCGATGCCCGCCGCCATCAGGACGAGGATGCCGACCAGAATTGAGCGCATCATCAGAAACTATCCGTCGCGATCGTCGCGGCCCGGCGGATCCGGCGCGAGCCTGTTCGGCGACAGTCTTAGCGGTTTGGCGGCGCGCGCGCAAAGAGGTCGCGTTGCCGCAACCACGAGACCTGCCGCCTCCGTCGCGACGATCATCGAATGGCTTGCAAATGCCATTGTCCTGTCCCACCTGACATCGGCTAAACGCAAAACCCGAGGAGGCTTCCTTGCGAAAACTGATCGGCTTGATTGCCGCCTGCGTTGCCCTCGGCGCCGGCGCAGCGATGCCGGACGAGGTCGGCAAGGTCGGCGTCGACTGGGTCGGCAACGACATCATGATCGATGCGATCAAGGATCCAAAGGTGGACGGCGTCACCTGCCACGTCGCCTATTTCGACCGCAGCATCATCGATCGGTTGCACAAGGGCAACTGGTTCGAAGATCCGTCGGACTCGTCGATCTCCTGCCGGCAGACCGGACCGATCACAATCGGCGACATCGACATGAGCGAGCGCGGCGAAGAGGTGTTCAAGCAGGGCCTCAGCCTGATCTGGAAGAAACAGGTGGTGAACCGCATCTACGACAAGAAGAACGAGACGCTGATCTATCTCTCGCATTCGCGCCAGGTCCAGAACGGCTCAGCGAAGATGTCGGTCACGACCGTGCCGCTCTATGGCCAGAACGTCGTGTGGGCCAAGGGCAAGCCGCAATGATGATTGGTCCCGCTTGCCGGGGCAATCGCTCGGGCGTAAAGCCGCGCCATGGACCGTCCTGAACATCTCGTTGCGAAGGATCCCGAGCCGCGCATCCATCCGACCGCGGAGTTGAAGGGGTGCAAGCTTGGCCGCTATGCATCGATCGGCGAGCGGGTTATCCTGCGCGACGTGACGATCGGCGATTTTTCCTATTTCGAGCGTCATTCGGAAGCGATCTACACGACGATCGGCAAGTTCTGCTCCATCGCCGCCAACAGCCGCATCAACGCGCTCGAGCATCCGATCGAGCGGCTGACCCAGCATAAGGTAAGCTACCGGCCCAACGAATATTTCCGCTGGCTTGGCGTCGACGCGGCATTTCGAGAGCGGCGGCAGGCAAAGCCGGTCAGCATCGGGCACGATGTCTGGATCGGCCATGGCGCCGTCATCATGCCAGGCATCACGATCGGCAATGGCGCCGTCATCGGTGCCAACGCGGTGGTGACGCATGACGTGCCGCCTTACGCTGTCGTCGCCGGCGTTCCGGCCAAACCCTTGCGCCGGCGCTTTAGCGCCGACGTGGCGGCGCGCATTGAAGACCTCGCCTGGTGGGACTGGACGCCGGAAAAACTCGCCAGGGCGATCCCGGACATGCAGTCGTTGCCGATCGAGGCCTTCCTCGATCGTTGGGAAAACGCCGCGACCTGAACCCGTGAAGCGCCCCTCCGCCATGCGGGGGGAGCAGCTGAAGGGGCCGGAGGTAAGCCGCCGTGAAGCGGAACGAGCAGGCTTTTCGACCCGCACCGGCACCATGGCAACAACGCATAAGGTGTTTTTTCGTCGGCATGCGCCTCTCGCGTGTATGCGATTGCAGGCGGAAAATCGGGCCGGCGGGAACCGGAGAGGCCGGCCCTTGTTTCTCTCGAAATGCCGCGCTCTTGCGTTTTGTGAGGACTGGATGATCGAAAAGCTTTTCACCAAGGTTGCCAATTGGGTGGCTCACCTGGCCGGTATGCCTTTGACTTTTGCCGTCTGCGTTCTGATCGTAGTGATCTGGGCCGCGACTGGCCCGGTCTTCGGCTTCTCGGATACCTGGCAACTGGTGATCAACACCGGGACAACCATCATCACCTTCCTGATGGTGTTCCTGATCCAGAACACGCAGAACCGCGATGGCGCGGCAATCCAGACCAAGCTCGACGAGTTGATTCGCGTCAGCGAGGCCCACAACCATTTCATCGGCATCGAGCACCTGACGGAATCGGAGGTCGAGGAGATCCGCGCCAAATGCGAAGCGGCGGCAAAACGGCACGACCGCAAAATCGCCGAAACAGCGGCCAAGCAGGCTATGACGATAAAAAACGGTTCCGGGCGCGACCGCAAGATCGCTGAGGCGGCCGCCAACAAGACCGTGCCACGGAAGGCAAGCTCTAAGAGGAAGGCGCCGCCTGAACGGCCCGTCAGCGGTTCATAAAGGCGGCGAAAGCGTCCTTGTGATCCGGATGCCAGCGCGACAAAGCGGGGCGGTTTTCGATGATGTCGCCGATCGCCCAGGCCATGCGCTTTTCATCCATGGGCCGAGCGACCTCGTTGTCCGGGCAAAGGATGTAGAAGTCGTCCTGCTTGAGCGATGCCAGCATGAAATCGATCACCTGCTCGCCCGTCCAGGCGCCGGCCGGCTTTTCCGTCGCGCCCTCGGTCAGGCCGGTATAGGTGAAGCCGGGGATGAGCAAATGCGCGGAAAGCTTGGCCCCAGGCTCGTTGCGCAGCGTGTGGGCCAGGCCCTCGGTGAAGGTCTTCACGCCCGCCTTGGAGACGTTGTAGGCGAGATTGCCGGGCGGCGTGGTGATGCCTTGCTTGGATCCGGTGTTGATGATCAGGCCGGGCTCGCCCGCAGCCAGCATGCGCGGCGCAAAGGCCTCGACACCATGCACGACGCCCCAGAAATTGATGTCCAGCAGCCGTTTCCAGGCTTCACGGTTTTCCCACGGCTTGCCGGGATTGTTGCCGACGCCGGCATTGTTCATCAGCACCGAAACCGCACCGAATGCACCGTAGGTGAGTTCCGCGAGCCGGTCGACTTCGTCGGCCTTGGAGACATCGGTGGGGATAGGGAGAACGGCATCGTCCCCGGCAATGACGGCGACCGCCTGCCGGGCCTGGTCGAGGCGCACGCCGCCTATGTCGGCAAGCACGGTCTTCATGCCCATGGCCGCGAAGCGCTTCGCGGCGGCCAGGCCTATGCCGCTGGCGCCGCCGGTGATGACGGCGACATTGCCGGAGGCGAAAGCGGGCAGGGCGGTCTGGATTTCGGCGTCGCTGGTCATGGTTGATGTCCTTGTTCCGGGTCGAGCCGAACTTAACGCCGGTCAGGGGCGAGGCAAGCCTTGATCGCTGCAATGATCGACGGCGGTACCGCCAATGGGTTGACGGCAGCAGCTTGCCCCGCGCATGCTGCCGGAAAAGGAGTTCGGCATTGACCGATTGGATCGGAATCCTGAAGGAGCAGACCGCCACCGGCGAACAGATGGGCCGGGATGTGCCGAAGATGCTCGCCAACCCCGATATCAGCGAGGCGCAGGTCAAGACCCTGTTTTCGGCACTGGAGCAACAGGCGGACTTCGCGGAAAAGCTGCGCCTGGCGCTGGAGAAGTTCGGCCATGACTTTCCCGTCATCAAGGCCGCAGAGCGGCTGGAAGAGCGCTATGCCGACCTTGCCGCCTCGGCGGCAGAAAAACTGAAAGCGATGCGGCAGTAAGAACCCGCTATCTTTCCACGAGACGCTCGAACCGCCTGTCCAGCGTAAACCAGGTAATCGCAACTAGTTTGCGGCGAGACTGTTCCCCGACAGTCCGGGCAGGGTAACCTGATAGACCAGGAAGGTGGTGTCGACATCGGCGCCATCCTCGGCCTTGTACGGGGCACCAACCTGGAAGCCGTCCTGGGTGAGAAAGTCGTTGTCGTTGGCGACGAACAGGAAATAGTCGTCAGGCAGCTTCGGGTCCACCACGCTCACCAGCGACATCGCCTCCCACTTCTCCGAGAGGTTGTTCCTGTCGTTCGGCGCGCCGTTGTGCAGGCCGAAACGGCCGAGTTCGCCCTTGTCGTTGATGTCGATGAACGAGGTGAGCTTGGCCGGCGTCACCGACGGATCGAGCACGCCTTTCGGCGCAACCGGCTTGTCGGCGGCGTCGAATGGGCCGTTGGCGATATCGGTGGCCGCGGACAGGTCGACGATCTCGATCTTGCGGTAGACCGACTCGGCGTCCTTCAGCCCCTGGCCGTTGCCGCTGTCGCGTGCCAGCATCAAAAAGCTCTTGTCGGACAGCGCCACGATCTCGCTCTGCGCGGCCACCTTGGTCTTGCCCTTGGCGTCCTTGAACACCGGCAGCGGCACGACATATTCGTGCGCCAGCTTGAGGTGGGCAAGGTCGGAGCCGTCATAGACCAGCGCGCGGGCATTCCGGCGGGTCGAGCCGGAATCGCCGCCATCCTGGCGCGGCGCCGACTGCAGCACGGCGATCAGGAACTTGCCGTCCGGCGTCATCGACATGCCTTCGAGGCCTTGATTGTTCTGGCGGCCGGTCTCGGGATCCTTGGGATCCGGCTCGGCGGCACCCGGGCCAGGATTGTCGGAAGCGAAGTTTGGCTTGCCATGGCGTATCGGCACCAGGGCCGCCGGCGGCTGCGTCGCCGACATCAGGCGGCCGTCGGCCGAAAAGCGATAGATGTTGGGGCCATATTCGTCGGAAATGAACATGGTGCCGTCGGGCAGGCGCACGACCGCCTCGTCGTCGAGCGAAAGCTTGCCGTTGTCGGCCTGCGGCAGGATCGGCATGTCGCCGGCAGCGGGGCGCACGCCGTTGAGCGGGTCGAGGCCGGTGGCGTCGGCGCCCTTGTCGTCGGTCAGAAGCATGGTGTCGGCGAGCGTTGCCTTGACGCCCGACTGTTCCTGGCTGGCGGCGGGCGCCGCGCCCGGGGCGGTCGGGGTCAGCTCGATTGCAATTGTGTTCAAGCGGGGCCGGTAGTCGGTGGTGCCGGCGACGTTGTAGCCGCGGTCCGGCAGCAGCCAGAGCGAGCCTTTGTAGCCGGCGCCGTCACGCGCCCAGCTCTTGGCCTCGATCGCCATGCCGGAGCCCGAACCAAAGGTCTCGCCGAACTTGTCCTTCTGGCTGGCGGGGATGCGGCCAACGCCGACCAGCCCCTTGTTGACATAGCCAACACCCTCGGCGAGCGCAGGGCTGAGGACGGTGAACAGGGCGAGTGCCGCGCCAAGCGCGACGGTTCGGTTGAGGTGCTTCATGATGTCCCCCATGTGACGAGCAGAGCCGGAATGGCAAGACATCGGGTCTAGGACGCGAACATGATACTTGCGTGACAGGAGTGGGGTACTTGCCTTCTTCCCAGAGAAGGAGAGGGTGCTCAATCGCTCTCGCGCGCGACGAGTTCCAGCGGCCAGACTTCGCGGATCGTGCGTGGCCCCTCCGGACCGGCATGGGCCGGGAGTGACGCCAGCAGCATCTCGGCCAGCCGCCGGCCCATCGGCTCCAGCGCCGGACGGAAGGCGGTCAGCGTCGGCGAGAAGTAGCGGCAGAGCGGCGTGTCGACGATGACGATCACCGCGATGTCGTGGCCGGGCCTGATGCCCATCTCGGCCAGTGCCTTGCAGCCGCCGAGCGCCATCGCGTCATTGTTGAAGATGATGGCTGTCGGCCGGTCCTTGGAGAGCATGACACGCGGCGTCACCTGGTAGCCGCCGGTCTCGTTGATGAAGCCGTCGGCGATCAGGCCGGGGTCGACTTCGATGCCGTGCCGCTTCAGAGCCTTGCGGTAGCCGTCGAGGAACAGGTAGCCGAAGTTGAGATCAAGCGAAGGGCGGATGGCAGCTATGCGGCGATGGCCGCGCGCAACCAGCCGGTCGACGGCTTCATCACCCGCCCTCTCGAAATCAATATCGAGCGAAGGATAGGTGTCGCCGCCGGATTGACTTCGGCCAAGCGTGGCGAAGGGAAAGCCGGCCTTGCTGAGATAGTCGATCCGATCGTCTTCCCGCCGTGTATTGGCCAACACGACCGCGTCGGCCCGGCGCGTCTCAACCACGCGGCGCAGCCGCTCCTGCTGATACTGGCCGGGCTCGCCCATGACGACCATCAGATCCAGCTCATGCTCGGCGAGCCGCGCCTGCAGGCCGGTCAGGAACGGAATGAAGAATGGCTCGCCATATTGCTGGTCGCCGGGATGCGGTTGCAGCATGAAGGCGATCGAGCGGGTGGCGCCCTGGCGCAGGCTGCGGCCCGACTGGTTGGGCGAATAGTTCAGCTTCCTGGCCGCCTCGAGCACGCGCTGGCGCGTCTCCGCATTGACGTCGGCGCGGCCGTTCAGCGCGCGCGACACGGTGCCGATCGAAATGTTCAGGTGACGCGCGAGATCGTGGATGCTGGACGCCAAGGCAGGTTCTCCCCCTGACCTCGCTAGCACCGGCCGTCCTTCAGGCCAAGCAGTGGAAGTGATTTTCGCGAGCAGGTGATTGACATTCTACGCCATCGGGTGTGTTCTCGTAAACGTTTACGGAAAAACGTTTACGGTGAAGCCGGAAATGCCGTGACACTCGGCCTGGAGGGGCCGAGCGGAGGAGGAGCGCTGGATGATGAAGGTCGTCCTGGTCGGGTGCGGAGCCATGAGCAGGCAGTGGCTCGATGCCGCGAGGCAGATCGACGGGCTTGCCATTGCCGGCCTTGTCGATCTCGATGCCGAGCGGGCACAGGCGAGGGCGCGCGAGTACGAGCTCCCCAATGCCGTCATCGGCACCAGCCTCGATGCCGTTCTCGATCAGACCCGGCCCGATGCCGTGTTCGATGTCGTGGTTCCTGCTGCGCGGCGCCAGGTCGCGCTTTCAGCCTTTGCCCATAACTGCCATCTGCTCACCGAAAAGCCGCTTGCCGACAGCCCAGAAAATGCGCGCGCCATCATCGAAGCGGCGCGCCGCGCGGGGCGGGTCCATGCCGTGGTTCAGAACCGGCGCTATGTCGCCAATGTCAGGCGGATCCGGCGGTTCCTCGATTCCGGCGCCATCGGCAAGCCGACCAGCATCCATGCCGACTTCTTCGTCGCGCCGCACTTCGGCGGCTTTCGCGAGGAGATGCGCCACGTGCTTTTGCTCGACATGGCGATCCACACGTTCGACGCCGCCCGCTACATGGTCGCCGGCGAACCGGCCGGCGTCTATTGCCAGGAGTGGGAGCCTGCCAATTCCTGGTACCGTCAGGGCTCGTCGGCCAGCGCGGTGTTCGATTTCGGCGGCGGCAAGGTCTTCACCTATGCCGGCTCCTGGTGCGCGGACGGTTTCCGCACGAGTTGGGAAGGCAGCTGGCGCATCGTCGCCGAGCGCGGCAGCCTGTTGTGGGACGGGCATGACGGGTTGAAGGCCGAGGTGGTTGCGTCCGGCCGCGACGGTATCATCGACAAGACCCAGTCGATCGAAGTGCCGGCGCTCGACGCGGCCGACAGAGTCGACGGCCATCTCGGCATCATCCAGGATTTCATGCGCGCGATCGAGACCGGCACCGAACCGGAGACGCGCGGCACCGACAACATCAAAAGCCTAGCCATGGTCTTTGGCGCCATCGAAAGCGCAGAGACCGCACGCCGCGTCGCAATCGCAAAGGAAACGCCGTGATGCCGAACCCGCTTCTCGACATCAGGATCGGCACCATGGTGCGAGCCAATCTCGACGACCCGGCCGCCTATGTGAAACAGATCCTGCCGCTCGGCTTCGAGAGCATCCAGCCCTTTTTCTGGCAGACGCTGGGCGGCAAGGACCTAAAGCGCCTGGCGGGCGAAATCCGCGAAGCGATCGGCGATGCGGACGTCGCCGTCTCATCGATCGGCGTGTTCGGCAATCCGCTGGAGAACGGCGAGGTCGACCGCGGCGTGCTCGCGGCGTGGGAGACCGTCATCGACAACGCACATCTGTTCGGCACCACGATGGTCTGCGGCTTCACCGGCCGGCTGCGCGGCAAACCGCTGACCGACAGCCTGCCCCGTTTCCGCGAGGTCTGGGGGCCGCTGGCCAGGCGCGCCGCCGACAAGGGCGTGCGCATCGCCTTCGAGAACTGTGCGATGGACGGCAACTGGGCGAGCGGCGACTGGAACATCGCCCACAACCCGGACGCCTGGGAGCTGATGTTCAACGAATTGCCCGACGACAATCTCGGGCTCGAATGGGAGCCCTGCCACCAGCTCGTCTATCTGATCGACCCGATTCCGCAGATTCGCAAATGGGCGCCGCGTATCTTCCACGTCCACGGCAAGGACGCCACCGTGCGCTGGGACGTGATCCGCGAGCACGGCGTGTTCGGACGCCTGCCATTCGTGCAGATGCGCAGCCCCGGCTTCGGCGACAGCGACTGGACCCGGGTGATCAGCGAATTGCGGCTGGCCGGCTACAAGGGCGCCATCGACATCGAAGGCTGGCACGACCCGGTCTATCGCGGCGACCTCGAGATGACCGGTCAGGTGCGGGCGCTGGGCTATCTGAAGCAGTGCAGGGGAGGAGCCAGCTACCTGCCCAATCCGGTGTGAGGACCGGCCGGCGGGAGGAGCCGGCCACCAAGACTACGGCCGAAGCAATCGTCGAAACCCTCCGTTGCGAGGGACCAAAAGGGAGGAACGTGCATGAGCATCACGACCAGAAGGACTGTTCTGCGCTCGACCGTCGTGGCGGCCGCCGCGGCGCTCTGCGCCTCGATCTCCACCTTGCCGGCAAAGGCGCTTGACGCCCAATGGTGCAAGGACGTCCATATCCGCTTCTTCGTCGGCGGCGCCGAGGGCGACGCCTTCGGCACCATCGTCTACAATGGCGCCAAGCAGGCGGCGGCCGATCTTGGGCCGAAGGTCGACTACATCTTCTCCCAGTGGGATGTCGAGAAGATGGTGCAGCAATTGCGCGAGGCGGTCGCGGTCAAGCCGCAAGGCATCGCCATGATGGGCCATCCGGGCGATGCCGCGATCATGCCGCTGGCCGAGCAGGCGCATAAGGACGGCATCAAGATGATGTACCAGAACGTGCCGGTGCCGAAGGTGGTGGAAGCATTCGGCGGCGGCTATGTCGGCGCGCAGCAGGAGCAGCAGGGCCGCGCGCTCGGCGCCGAGGCGTTCAAGCTCGGCAAGCTCAAGTCCGGCGACAAGGCGATCATGATCGGCCCGTTCGAGAACGAGAATCGCGGCGCGCGCGAGCGCGGCACGGTCGCGGCGCTGAAGGAGGCGGGCGTCGAGGTGATCCAGCTGTCCTCGCCGCCGAGCGGCGAGTGGGCGTCCGATCCGAACCTCGCCATTCCGGTGATCACGGCGGCTCTGCTCAACCACCCCGACGTCAAGGCGGTCGGCTATCCCGGCGGGCAGATGCTCGGCAACGTCGCCACCTATATGCAGGCGGCGGGACGCAAGCCCGGCGACGTCTTCAACTTCGGCTTCGATACCAGCCCGCAGATCGTCGAAGGCTTCAAGGGCGGCTGGGTGCAGCTGACGGCCGACCAGCAGCCTTTCCTGCAGGGCTATCTGCCGATTTTGAGCCTTTGCCAGCAGGTGGTGCTGGGCCTGGCGCCGATGAATGTCGATACCGGCGCCGGCTTCGTCACGCCGCAGAACTACGAGATCGTCGCCGAGCTGGCCAAGCAGGCGCTGCGCTGACCTCCCAAGCCGCCGGCCGGGATTTCGCCCGGCCGGCGGGGCCGCCGGCGAGGAGACCGGCAAGACAGACAACCCGAGCGAGGATCGCATGGGCGAACGCATCATAGAACTGCGCGATATCAAGAAATCCTACGGCCAGGTCTATGCGCTGGGCGGCGTCAACCTCAGCGTCGAACGCGGCGAGGTGGTCGGCTTGATCGGCGACAACGGCGCCGGCAAATCGACGCTGATCAAGATCCTATCCGGCGTGGTCAAGCCGACAAGCGGCGACATCCTCGTACGCGGCAAGCCGGTGACCGGATGGAGTGCCGCCCGCTCGCGCGATGCCGGCATCGAGACAGTCTTCCAGGACCGCGCTTTGGCCGTGCAGCAGACGATCGTGCGCAACATCTTCATGGGCCGCGAGCTGACCGGCTTCATGGGCTGGCTGAAAGTCAACAAGGAGATCGAGGAGGCAAGCCGGCTGATGCGCGAGATCGGCTTCACCTCGAAAGTGTTCACGCCGCATTCCATCGTCGGCCAGCTTTCGGGCGGCGAGCGTCAGGGCGTGGCCATCGCGCGGGCCATCTACAAGCAGGCGGAGCTGATCATCCTCGACGAACCGACGACGGCGCTGTCGCTGACGGAAACCGCCAAGGTCTTCCATTTCGTGCGCCAGGTGCGGGCGAGTGGCCGCTCGATCCTGTTCATCGGCCACAACATTCATCATGTCTTCGACATCGCCGACCGCTTCGTGGTGCTCGACCGCGGCAAGGTGGCGCTGACGGCTGACCGCAGCGAGGTCAAGTCAGCCGACGACCTCATCAACTTTATGGAAGAGATCGCGCATCCGGGTGGCCTGCCAGGGCTACACGAGGCGGGCGGAGCGGAGCAGAGAGCGTGATGAGCAAGGCCATGGAACCCGATCTGCAAACACCTCTGGGAAGGGCAAGCGGCCCGACAGAATCAGGCAAGCAGTGGAGTCATCCTTCCGATCACTGGCTGCGCGGCTTCGTCCTCGACAATCGCGCGGCGCTAGGCACGCTCGCCGTGTTCATCGTCATGATGGCGATCTTCATGATCGCCAACCCGACCGTCTTCACCACCTGGTATCTTTACAGCTCGGTGCTGACGACGCTTCCCGTCGCGCTGTTCGTTGTCGTGCCGCTGGTCTTCGTAGTCACCTGCGGCGAGATCGACCTATCGTTCCCGGCGACGATGGGTTTCGCCTCATGGGCCTTCGCGATCGTCGTGCAGGCCGGCTACGATCCGTTCCTCGGCATCGCCGCGGCGCTTCTCACCGGCACGCTGCTCGGCTTCCTGGTCGGATCGCTGGTGGTCTATGGCGGCCTGTCGTCGCTGATTGCCACGCTCGGCATGAACTTCCTGCTGCGCGGGCTGATCCAGATCATCAACGAGGGCAAGTCGACGGCGCTGACCAGTCTGGCCGACAGCTCAGCTTACGCGATCTTCTCCGGCCAGCTCTGGGGCATCCCGGTGCAGATCTTCTGGGCGATCGCCTTCGTCGTGTTTTCGGCGCTGCTCTACAACCGCCACCGCTTCGGCGCCCAGGTCAAGGTGGTCGGCGACAATCCGGACAGCGCCAAGCAGATGGGCATCGACGTCCAGCGCGTCCGGGTCAAGGTGTTCGTCTTCACCGGCATCGGGGCGGCGATCGCCGGAACCTTCTCGGTGATGATCAACTTCACCTGGTGGCCGACGGCGGGTGACGGCTATCTGCTGCCGGTGCTGGCATCGGTGTTCGTCGGCGGCACTCCGACCTGGGGCGGTATCGGTACAGTGGTCGGCGGCGCGATCGGCGCGGTCACCGTGTCGTTCATCCAGACGGGCGTCGTCGCCGCGGGCCTCAGCGGCTTCTACGTGCAGTTCTTCAACGGGCTGATCATCATCCTGTCGCTGCTCGGCCACAAATGGAACCAGGCGCGGTATCGCTGAGAGGCTGCGGTTTTCGGACGGTGATCCGTTGGCGGCCGCCGCTCAAACGCTGGTGACAAACCCGTCCAGCACGCGTTTCTGGCCGGCCTTGTCGAAATCGATGGTCAGCTTGTTGCCATCGATGGCGGCAATGTTGCCGTTGCCGAATTTCTGGTGGAAGACGCGGTCGCCGAGCTTGAATGGCGAAGGTGTGTCGGCGACCGATTTGGCGACCAGCTCGCCTTCGATGGTGCGGCCTTTCACCGAGGTGCGGCCGGCGCCATAGCCGCTGTCGGTCTCGCCATAGCCGATGCGTTCGACCTGGTGGCCGGAGCGTGTGCCCCAGTTGCGGTCGGTCGCTTCGGTGCGGTTCGCCTGCGCGCGCTGCCAGCCGGGTGTCGCATAGGTGTTGGAGAAGCTGCCGGGTTTTTCCGCGCCGATATTGTCGAAGCGCGAGGCGCCGTAGGGATTCTGCCGGCCGCCGCCGCGGCCTGAGGCGAAGGAGCCGCCGCCATAGGGATTGCCATAGCCGCCATAGGAATTGCCGCCATCGGCGACATCGACATGGGCTTCCGGCAATTCATTGACGAAACGCGACGGAATGGTCGATTGCCACAGGCCGTGGATCTGGCGGTTTGAGACGAACCAGACGTGCAGGTTCTTTTTCGCGCGCGTCAGGCCGACATAGGCGAGGCGGCGTTCTTCCTCGAGGCCGGAGCGGCCGCCTTCGTCCAGCGCGCGCTGATGCGGGAACAGACCTTCCTCCCAGCCGGGCAAGAATACGGTCTCGAATTCAAGCCCTTTCGCCGAATGCAGCGTCATGATCGAGACCGCATCGAGCGATTCGCCTTGCTCGGCCTCCATGACCAGCGCGACATGCTCGAGGAAGGAACGCAGGGATTCATACTCCTCCATGGAGCGGATCAGTTCCTTGAGGTTCTCCAGCCGCCCAGGCGCTTCCGCCGAACGGTCGTTCTTCCACATGTCGGTGTAGCCGCTCTCCTCGAGGATGGTCTCGGCGAGCTCGGTGTGCGGCGTGGTCTCCAGCGCCTTCTGCCAGCGCTCGAAATTGGCCGCGACCTCGCGCAGCGCGGCGCGTGGCTTCGGCTTCAGCTCGTCGCTTTCGGCGAGCGTCGCCGCGGCCTCCAGCATCGGGATTTGCATGGCGCGCGCCGTGTCGTGGATCTGGCGGATGGTGGCTTCGCCGAGCCCGCGCTTCGGCACGTTGACAATGCGCTCGAAGGCAAGGTCGTCGCCGCTGTTGGCGACGACGCGGAAAAAGGCCAGCGCGTCGCGGATTTCCAACCGTTCGTAAAAGCGCGGACCGCCGATGACGCGGTAGCTCAAGCCGAGCGTGATGAAGCGGTCTTCGAAGGCGCGCATCTGGAAGGACGCGCGCACCAGGATCGCCATATCGTTGAGGTTGTGCTTTTGCCGCTGGTAGGCCTCGATCGCCTCGCCGATGGCGCGCGCCTCTTCCTCCGAATCCCAGGCGGCATGGACATGCACCTTGTCGTCCTCGGGGTCGTTGCGGTCGGTGAACAGCGTCTTGCCGAAGCGGCCCTCATTGTGGGCGATAAGATGCGAAGCCGCACCCAGTATATGCGCGGTGGAGCGGTAGTTGCGCTCCAGCCTGATGATGGTGGCGCCCGGAAAATCCTTGTCGAAGCGCAGGATATTGTCGACCTCGGCGCCGCGCCAGCCATAGATCGACTGGTCGTCGTCGCCGACGCAGCAAATGTTGACAGTGGATCGACGCCGGTTTCCCTCCCCCTTGAGGGGAGGGTGGCCGGGTGAAGCCCGGTCGGGAGGGGTCCTCGCGGCAGTGCTCGACGCTCCGGCGCCTGATGACTGGGCGGCGCCTTCCGCGGCGACCCCCTCCGTCCGCTTCGCGGACACCTCCCCCTCAAGGGGGGAGTATTGCGGCCTCTGCGCCAACAAGCGCAGCCACATGTATTGCGCGGTGTTGGTGTCCTGGTACTCGTCGACCAGGATGTATTTGAACTTGCGGTGATAGTCCTTCAGCACGTCCGGATAGGCGCGGAAGATGCGGATCGGGTGATAGAGGAGATCGCCGAAGTCGCAGGAATTCAGCGTCTGCAGCCGTTCCTGATAGGCCTTGTAGAGCTGGCGCCCCTTGCCGTTGCCGAAGCTGCGCGCGTCGCCTTCCGGAATCTCGTCGGGGCCAAGGCCCTTGTTCTTCCAGTTGTCGATCATCTGCGCGAAGGTCTTGGCCGGCCAGCGCTTGTCGTCCAGATTTTCGGCCTGGATCAGCTGCTTGATCAGCCGCACCACGTCATCGGTATCGAGGATGGTGAAATCGGATTTCAATCCGGCAAGCTCGGCATGCCGGCGCAGCAGCTTGACGCCGATCGAGTGGAAGGTGCCGAGCCAGGGCATGCCCTCGACATTCTGCTCGCCGATCAGCAAGCCGATGCGCTGCTTCATCTCGCGCGCGGCCTTGTTGGTGAAGGTGACGGCGAGAATCTGCGAGGGGAAGGCCCTGCCGGTGGCAAGGATGTGGGCGATTCGCGTGGTGAGCACCCGCGTCTTGCCGGTGCCGGCGCCGGCCAGCACCAGAACCGGGCCTTCGGTCGTTTCAACAGCGAGCCGCTGTTCGGGATTGAGGCCGTTCAGATAATCGGGCGCACGGTTCTGCGCGTTGCGTGCGGCCATGGCGCGCGCGGCAAGGCCGGATGGGGCGGCGGGCCGCGCATTCGGTTCGTCAAAAAAGGGCATGTCTTCCGAAAAGCCGGACATCGCCCCCGAATGTAGTGATTCGGCAGCGAAAGGCCAGAAGTGTCTCCGTTTTGTTCTAGTTGTTCCTGTTCGGGGCCGGCTTGACAGGCGCAACTTGCGAGAGAAAGCTGCCAGCAGGGCAGGGACGGCAAGCCGTTGCCTCACAGGCGCCGCACGGCGCAACAGTCGAAGGAGTATCGTCTTGGCTGTCACCATCACCTCCCTCGTCCTTTTGCTTATCGGCCTGGTCCTCGGCGGCGGCGGCATCTGGCTGGTGACGTTGGGTGGCAGCTGGTACTACCTGATTGCCGGACTGGCCTTCCTGATCACCGCCTGGCTCGTTTTCCGCCGCAGATCGACAGGGCTCTGGCTCTATGCCGCGATCGTGCTCGCCTCGCTGTGCTGGGCGGTGTGGGAAACCGGCTTTGATTGGTGGCAGCTCGGCCCGCGCGGCGGCATCATCGTTCTCATCGCGCTCTGGCTGCTGACGCCATGGGCCAGGCGGGGATTCACCGGTCCGGACGGACGCGCTCCGCTCATCCTGGCGGTGCTCGCATCGCTTGCAGTGGCTGGCTATTCGATGACCGCCGATCCGAAGGACATCGGCGGCACGCTCAACACCGATAAGGTGACGCCGACGGCCAATCTCGGCGGCGACATGCCGGCGGGCGAATGGCATTTCTACGGCCGCACGCCGTTCGGCCAGCGTTACTCGCCGCTCGCTCAGATCACGCCGGATAATGTCGCCAAGCTGCAGCCGGCCTGGACCTACCGCACCGGCGACATGAAGGGTCCGGACGACATCGGCGAGACGACCTATCAGGTAACGCCACTCAAGGTCGGTGATGCGCTCTACATCTGCACGCCCCACAATTTCGCCATCGCCATCGATGCCGCGACCGGCAAGGAGAAATGGCGCTACGACCCGAAGATCAAGCTCGATCCCAACCGCCAGCACCAGACCTGCCGCGGAGTTTCCTATTACGCCGATGCGAAGATCGCGGCGGGCCAGCCCTGCGCGGCACGCATCTACCTGCCGACTTCGGACGCCCGGCTGATCGCTCTCGATGCCGCGAACGGGCAAGTTTGTCCGTCCTTCGCCGAAGGCGGCACGCTGAACCTGATGGCCAACATGCCCTTTCCGAAGTCGGGCTATTACTATTCGACCTCGGCGCCGCTCATCCTCGCCGGCAAGATCATCGTTGGGGGCGCGGTCAACGACAATTATTCGACCGAGGAGCCGTCGGGCGTCATCCGCGCCTATGACGCGGGCACCGGCGCGCTGTTGTGGAATTGGGATTCCGGCAAACCGGATCAGACGACGCCGCTGCCGGCGGGGCAGAACTACACCAACAACTCGCCCAACATGTGGTCAACGGCGAGCGCCGACGAGAAGCTTGGCCTGCTCTACCTGCCGCTCGGCAACCAGACGCCCGACCAGCTCGGCATGGGCCGCAGCGCCGATGTCGAAAAATTCTCCTCCTCGATCACTGCGCTCGACCTCAACACCGGACAGTTGCGCTGGGTGCGCCAGACGGTGCATCACGACCTGTGGGACATGGACGTGCCGGCGCAGCCGACGCTGGTCGACATCACGACGGGGAGCGGCGTGGTGCCGGCACTGGTAGGGCCGACCAAGCAGGGCGATCTTTATGTGCTCGATCGGCGCACTGGCGAACCGATCATTCCGGTGAAGGAAGTGCCGGCACCGGGCGGAGCGATCGAAGGCGACCATACCTCGCCGACGCAGCCGTCCTCCGACCTGTCGTTCAACCCGAAGCCGCTGACCGGCGCCGACATGTGGGGAATCACCATGTTCGATCAGCTGGCGTGTCGGATCGAACTGAAGAGACTGCGTTACGAGGGACGCTACACGCCGCCCTCGCTGCAGGGCACGCTGGTCTATCCCGGCAATTTCGGTGTGTTCAACTGGGGCGGCGTCGCGGTCGACCCGGTGCGACAGGTGATGTTCGGCATGCCGACTTATCTCGCTTTCACGTCGAAACTCATTCCGCGCGCGGACGTGCCGCCGCCCGGCGACACCAAGGGCAGCGAGCAGGGGCTCAACCGCAATGAGGGCGCGCCTTACGCGGTGGTGATGGGGCCATTCCTGTCGCCACTCGGCATTCCCTGCCAGGCGCCGCCCTGGGGCTATGTCGCCGGCGTCGACCTGAGAACCGGCCAGATCGCCTACAAGCATCGCAACGGCACCGTCTACGACATGACGCCGCTGCCCCTGCCGCTCAAGGTCGGCGTTCCAGGCATCGGCGGGCCGATGATCACGGCCGGCGGCGTCGCCTTCCTCGGGGCCGCCGTCGACGACTATCTGCGTGCATATGACCTTACGACGGGCAAGCAGCTCTGGCGCGCGAGGCTGCCGGCCGGCGGCCAGTCGACACCGATGACCTACACCGTCGCCGACGGCCGCCAGTTCGTGGTCATCGTCGCCGGCGGCCACGGCTCGGTCGGTACCAAGCCGGGCGATTATGTGATGGCTTACACGCTGCCCAAGTAGACGAGGACATCCAATCGCGCCGGCCTTCTTCGCCGAGCACGTGGCCAAGCGCCTGCAGCGACGACAGCAAGCGCCGCCTCAGCCAGCCGCTACGCCGGCGGCCATCACGTTCCCGGCATTCCCCTTTTTGCCTTTCGGACCGGGCGGGGCCGCTCCGCAGTTTCCCGTCCCACCGTGACAGCACCATCAACTTTTTCGGAATGACCAAAATATGATGGATGCAGAAGCCACCGGCAATCGTCATGGTCGAAGTTCGGATCGAGTGCCGTTGTCGCCGGCGGATGACTGGACCGTGCGCGTTCTAACCCTATCTTGCGCGTCAAACAGTCGTCGAGGAGAGCCATGACCGAACCTGTCGCCAAGCCTGTCGTCACACAGCCCATCATCACTCAGGCGATGATCGATGCCTATGACGAATATACGCATCTGACGCTCGACCGGCGGCGCTTCATGGAGCAATTGACTCGGCTCGCTGGATCGGGCGCCGCGGCCGCCGCGATCGCGCCGATGCTGGCTGCGAATTCGGCCAAGGCGGCGATCGTCGCCGAGAACGATCCGAGGGTGAAGGGCGAGGACATCACCTATCCCGGCAGCCGCGGCGAGATGAAGGGCTATCTGGTCAAGCCGGCGAATCACTCCGGCAAACTCGGCACGGTGATCATCGTCCATGAGAACCGGGGGCTCAATGGGCATATCCGCGACGTCGCCCGGCGCGTGGCGCTGGAAGGCTTCGTCGCGCTGGCGCCGGACTTCCTGTCGCCGCTCGGCGGCACGCCAGCCGACGAGGACAAGGCGCGCGACATGTTCAGCAAGCTCGATGCTGCCCAAGTCGCGGCCGACGGCGTAGCCACGGTCACCTATCTCAAGGCTTACCAAGACAGCAACGGCAAGGTCGGGGCGGTCGGCTTCTGCTGGGGCGGCGGCACGGTGAACACGCTCGCCGTCAATGCGCCGGACCTCAGCGCCGGCGTCGCCTATTACGGCATGCAGCCGAAGGCCGAGGATGTGCCGAAGATCAAGGCGGCGCTGCTGCTGCATTATGCCGGGCTGGACGAGCGCATCAATGCCGGCATCGACGCCTACAAAAAGGCGCTCGACGCCGCGCATATCGAATACACCGTCTATGTCTATGACGGCGCCAACCACGCCTTCAACAACGACACCTCGGCCGCGCGCTACGATAAGAAGGCGGCCGATCTCGCCTGGGGGAGGACGGTCGCCTTCCTTAAGGAGAAACTGGCCTGAGGTGTGTTGATATTCAGGTGAGCCCGGCCTGCGAATGGCGGCTTCCTGCGCTTCCGGTGCTCACGTACTTCAAAGTACGCTCCGCTCCGGTTCTCGGAATCCACCATTCTCGGCTCGGCCTGACCTGAAGCTCAACACACCTCGACGGCGGCGGATCACTCCGGCGCTGGCTTGTGCATGGCGACGCCCGCCACAACCAGCGCGATGCCGAGGCAATCGGTGAGGCTCGGAACCTGCCTGAGCACGACCACGCCGATCAGGGTCGCGGTGAGCGGCAAGAGCGATAGCATGAGCGCGAAGCTCGCGCGCGGCAGCCGCGCCATGGCGAGCTGATCGCAAATGTAGGGGATGACGGAGGAGCAGAGGCCGACGCCGATACCGGCGATCAGCAGTTGCGGCGCCGAGAAGGCTGGCAGCGCCTCGCTGAAGCCGACCGGCAGCACGACGAGCAAGGCGATCGCCATGGCGGTGCCGAGGCCGGCGATGCCGAGGCCAGTTCGGGCGATGCGGTGGCCCAAAACGATATAGCCGATGAACAGCGCGCCGTTGAGAAAAGCCCAGAACAGGCCGACGGGATCGCTCGACCATTTGACATCGATGAGCAGCAACGTGCCGGCGACAGCGATGGCGAGCGCCGCGAAATTGCGCGGGGTTCTGAGGCCGACCATCGCGACGCCTATGGTGCCGACAAATTCGATCGCGGCGACTAGCGAGATCGGCAGGCGGTCTAGAGCCAGATAGAAGGCACAGTTCATCACCGCCAGGCAGGCGCCGAAGGCCAACAGCAGCAGGCGGGCCGAGCGGTCGGCGCGCGTGAAAACCGTCCATGGCCTGGTAAGCGGCGCGAAGACGAGCGCGGCCGTGGCGATGCGCAGCCAGGCCATGCCGAGCACGCCGACCTGAGCGAACAGCAGCACGGCGAAGGCCGGCCCAAGATAGTGGAAGATCGCGCTGACGCAGAACCAGACATGCGGCGGCACCGCATCGGCCAGTCCGGCGAGGGCAGGGCGTGCAGCGTCGGTGTCGCTGCCGGCCCGGTTTGTCGGACGAACTTGCGCTTCAGAATTCATAGGTCATTATCGCAGGCGAACTTCGCGACTTATATGGATGATGCACGGCTCCGATCGCCGTTCACCTTCTGAAGAAAAGAGAATTATTTGAAACGCCTTCGAAATGAAAATGGCGAGCTGGATGCGGCGGACCTGAAAATCCTGCGACTCCTGGAAAAGGATGCGCGCACCAGCACGGCGGAGCTGGCGCGCGCCGTCGGGCTCTCGGCGCCGAGCGTGGCCGAACGCATTCGCAAGCTGCAGGAGAATGGCGTGATCGAAGCCTATACGGTGAAGATCAATCCGACGGCGCTCGGCATGAAGCTGTCGGCATGGCTGCGAATCAGGCCGGTCCCGGGGCAGCTTGCCGTGGTGGCCGGGATCATTCGCGACCTGCCGGAAATCGCCCAATGCGACCGAGTGACCGGCGAGGATTGCTTCATCGCGCTCGCGCATGTCGGCTCGGTGGCCGAGTTGGAGCGGGTGATCGACAAAATTATTCCCTATGCGATGACCAACACCGCCATCATACAGTCGTCGCCGGTCGAGGCGCGCTCGCCGCTTGGCAGTTTAAGGGAGCGCTGAAGGCTCAGTGTGACCGCGTCTGATGCGCGCCTGCTTGAGAATCGCGCGCCAGCGGATCATGTCGAAGGGGATGGGCTCGTTGTTGTTGGCGATGTGGAAGATCTCGTTGTTGACGTTCTTCAACGATCGCCAGAAATCATAGTCGGTGATGCGCGGATCGGCCGCCAACCGCTCCACTTCGACCTTGATGTCGGTTTTCATGCACTGTCCTCGCACCGCATTCCGCCTGCCGCCCGCGCGTAAACCCGGTGCGGCGGTTTTCGAACGCGCCACTGAGTCGTTCAACAGACTCAATCGGCTTGTTCACGTTAAAACCTTGGTAAGGTTAACGCGGGTGTGCGGGTTTTCAAGCGCTCTTGCGTTTGATGCCGATCGAACGGCCGGCACGCTCCGGCATCGGCAACGCGGCGTGGGCGGCGCGCATGGCTTCAACCTGTGCCATCACATCGGCCGGGAAGGGAGCGACCCTCGGCCCGGCCATGTCGACATGCAGCGCAAGCTGCTCGGACGTCGCGGCCAGCCAGCCATCGACGTGGCGAATCTCCTGATAGGCCCTCAGCCGCTTCTCGTCGTGGTCGATGAGCTGGAACGAGACCTTCACCTTGTGGTCGAGGTGAAGCTCCTGCACGTAGCAGACATGGACTTCCGCCGTGTAGATGGTGAGGCGGCGGTCCCTGGCATAGTTCGGTCCCATGCCCATCAGCTCGAACGCTTCGTCCGAGCAGCGGTCGAACAGCACGTTGTAATAGGCCATATTGAGATGGCCGTTATAGTCGATCCAATCCTTCTCGATCGCCATCGGCTTGGAAATGATCGGCGCGGTCATCGTCATCTGGCTTTCCTTGATCGTCGCTGGACATGGCCTGGCTGGTGAGGTTCTCTTCGCTCTGGCGCAATTCCGGTGCTTCACTCTTTTCCTGGAATTGCTTTAGGCATCATCCATAGCTGCATTACAAGAGTGGCCGCTGGTCCATTCGCGGAGGAATTCATGGCTTTGAGCGACCTCAACCCCGTCGAGCGCAACGAGAAAGGCATCGCCGCCGCACTCGGCATCCTCAAGCAGCGGTTCGGCGAGCGTTTTCAGACCGGCGAGGCGATCCGCGACCAGCATGCGCACACCACCACCTACATCCCGACCCAGGCGCCGGACGGCGTCGTCTTCGCCGAAACCACGCCGGAGGTGCAGGAGATCGTGCGCACCTGCGCCGCGCACCGCGTCCCAGTCATCGCCTTCGGCGTCGGCTCCTCGCTCGAGGGCCACACCAATGCGCCGGGCGGAGGCATATCCATCGACACCTCTCGCATGAACCGCATCCTCTCGGTCAATCCGCAGGATCTCGACTGCACGGTCGAGCCCGGAGTGACACGCGAGGATCTCAACCGCCATTTGCGCGACACCGGCCTGTTCTTCCCGATCGACCCCGGCGCCAATGCCTCGCTGGGCGGCATGGCGGCAACACGGGCGTCCGGCACCAATGCCGTGCGCTACGGCACGATGCGCGAAAACGTGCTGTCGCTGACGGCGGTGATGGCCGACGGCGAGGCAGTGACGACCGGCAAGCGGGCAAAGAAAAGCTCGGCCGGCTACGACTTGACGCGGCTCTTGGTCGGCTCGGAAGGCACGCTCGGCATCATCACAGCACTGACGCTCAGGCTGCAGGGCATTCCGCAGGCGATCTCCGGCGGCGTCTGCCCGTTCCCGACCTTGGAGGCCGCATGCAACGCAGTGATAGCGACCATTCAGATGGGCATCCCGGTGGCGCGCATCGAACTGGTCAACGCGCTGCAGATGCGGGCGATGAAGAATTATTCGAAGCTCGACTACCCCGAGAGCCCGTGCCTTTTCGTCGAATTTCACGGCAGCGACGCCGGTGTCGCCGAACAGGCCGAGACTTTCGGCATGATCGCCGAGGAGAATGGCGGCGGACCATTCCTGTGGACCAGCGTCGCCGAGGAGCGGACGAAGCTCTGGAAGGCGCGGCACGACGCCTACTGGTCGTCGCTGACGCTGCGCCCCAGCGCCAAGGGGCTTTCGACCGATGTCTGCGTGCCGATCTCACGGCTTGCCGAATGCGTCACCGAGACCGAAGCCGACATTGCCGAAATGGGCCTGATCGCGCCGATCGTCGGCCACGCCGGCGACGGCAATTTCCATGTGCTGGTGCTGATGGATGTCGACAGCCCGCAGGAGATCGCACTCGCTGAAAAATTCGTCGCGCGGCTCAACATGCGGGCGATCGCCATGGAAGGCACCTGCACCGGCGAGCACGGCATCGGCCAGGGCAAGGTCGGCTTCCTGCGCCATGAACTCGGCCATGGCGTTGACGTCATGCGCACCATCAAGCAGGCGCTCGACCCGCTGAACATCATGAACCCCGGCAAGATCTTGCCGGGAGCCTAGACGCCGAGGGTTGCAGCCGAATTGCCTCTTTATCGCCGCGCGGATGCGGGTAGAGTGCGGCTGACTTTAACCCTAGGCTTTGGAGCCGATGCTCGCTCGCCTGTTCGTGATCTTCGGTGGCCTGTTCGTGCTGGTGCTTTGCGCGGCGCTGGTGGTGCCGTATTTCGTCGACTGGACCGGCTACCGCGCCGATTTCGAGCGCGAGGCGAGCACCATCCTCGGTCGCAAGGTGACCGTGAAAGGCGACGCGACCGCGCGGCTCTTGCCATTCCCTTCGGTGACCTTCTCCAATGTCGAGGTCGCAGGCGGCCCTGGCGGACAGCCGGCGATGACGATGGAGACCTTCTCCATGGACGCGGAGCTGGCGCCGTTCCTGCGCGGCGAACTGCTGATCTTCGACATGCGGCTGGTGCATCCGAAGGCGACCATCGATGTTGCCGGCGACGGCACGGTCGACTGGGCGATCCGGCCGTCGACGCCCTTTGATCCCGGACAGATCGCGATCGAGAAGCTGACGGTGACCGAAGGGCAGATCGAATTGCGCCATGCCGCCGGCGGGCGCAGCCATTTCATCTCCGAGATCAACTCGACCGTGTCGGCAAAGTCGCTCGCCGGTCCGTGGCGGATGGATGGCTCCCTGCGCTTCGACGGACTGCGCACGGAAGTCTCGGCCTCAACCGGCAGAGCGGAAGCCGACGGCCAGATGCGGGTCAGACTCAAAGCCGACCCGGATGCCTATCCGCTCATCATCGAGACGGACGGCAATGCCGGCATCGTCAGAGGCGCGGCGGTCTATTCCGGTCAGTTCAAGGTTTCGGCCTCTGACAAGAATGGGGCCGACAGGAGCTCGGCCGAATTGCGCGGCACTGACGGCGAGCCCGTGAAGGTCAGCGCCGGCAAGCCCGATCCCGGCTTCCGGCTGAACGGCAAATTCGCGCTCGACCATCAGAAGCTCGGTGTCGATGAATTCCGCTTCGAGACCGGACCGCTCGACAACCCCTATACCGCCGACGGCAAGGCCTCGGTCGATCTCGGCCTGAAACCGCATTTTTCGATCGAAGCGAACGGCGCGCAGGTGCAGTTCGACGAGGCGGTGGGCGCATCCGCAGGTGCCGGATTGACGCTCGACCAGCGTATCGCGGCGTTCGAGCAGACGCTTCAGCACATGCCGAAGCCGACGATACCGGGCACGGTCGAGGTCAGGCTGCCGGCCGTGGTGGCGGGCGATACCACGGTTCGCGACGTGCGGCTCTCGGCGGAGCCGGCCGAAGGCGGGTGGTCGGTGAAGTCGCTCGCCGCGACACTGCCGGGCCGGGCGACGCTTGAAGCCGACGGCATGCTGAACGTCGAGGACCATTTCGGCTTCACCGGATCCCTGCTGCTTGCTGTCGGACAGCCGTCCGGTTTCGCCGCCTGGCTGTCGAAGGATGTCGACGACGCGATCCGCCGTCTGCCGGCGGCGGGCTTCAAGGCCAAGGTCGATCTCAGCGAGAACCGGCAGTCGTTCAGCGACCTCGAGCTGATCCTCGGCAAGGCGAAATTTTCCGGCCGCATCGATTCCAGCCAGCCCGATGGCGCCAGGCCCTCGGTGCTGATGCAGCTGGAGGGCGGCGAGCTCGACGTCGATGGGCTGGCGGCCTTCGCCTCGATCTTCGTCAGCGACAAGGGCGCCAACCGCTTCTCCGACCGCGACCTCGATTTCCAGATCAAGGCGGGCCCGGTCAGCGCCGCCGGGCTGACCGCCGACAGAGTGGATACGGCGTTGAGGCTGCGCAAGGGCCTGCTCGAGATCGACCGGCTCTCGGTCGGAGGGCTCGCCGGCGCTTCGATCAGCGCCACCGGGCGCATCAAGGATTTTCCGGAAAGCCCGACCGGCAAGCTCGACGCATCCGTGGTGGCCGTCGATCTCAAGCCGCTCATAGATGTCGCAGCCCAGCATTATCCGGACAATGAGGTTCTGAAAGGCCTTGCTGCCCGTGTTGCTGCCTATCCGGAGCTGTTCCAGGACGCCCGGATCGACCTGGTGACAAGTGCCGCCGACAATGGCGACGGCACCACCGGACTCGCGCTCTCCGCGCAAGGCAAGGCCGGCGGTTCCGCTTTCTCGGCTTCGCTTTCGGGCAGGGGGACGCGGGATCGGCTTCCCGATGCGCCGGTATCGATCACCTTCAATGCCAGGAACGAGAACGCCGCCACGCTGCTTGCACTCTACGGCCTGCCGGCGCTGCCGCTCGGCATGCTTGGACAGGCCACCACCGATATCACGGCCAAAGGCTCGCTGGGCGGCGGTCTGGCAACCAGCTTCAACCTGACGGCCGACGATTTCAGGGCGAGCTTTGACGGGACGATCGCCGAGACAGAGCAAGGCGCCACCGCCAAGGGCAAGGTCAATCTCGACGCCGTCGATATCGAGCCATGGCTGATGACGACCGGCGTCGGGCTGCCCGGCATGGGCACCGGGACGTCGGCTTCGCTCGCCAGCGATGCCGACTTCGGCAATGGGCTTCTGGTGCTGAGCGGGCTCAGCGGCGCCATCAACAAGGCGACTGTGTCCGGCGACGTCAACGCCGACATGAAAGACGGACTGCCGCATCTTGCCGGCGCGCTGGCGCTTGATGAGCTCGACCTCGATCCGTTGGCGGTGTCGCTGTTCGGCGACCAGTCCTTCCTCGCCGGGAAGGACGGTGGCTGGCCGACGACGCCGTTCAGCCGGAAATCGACCCTGCCGTTCAGCGCCGATCTCGACCTCAACACGGCGGCCCTTGCCGCCGGACCGTTCGCGACTGCGCATGACGCGACGCTGTCGCTGAAGCTCGACCGGGAAGGCATCCGTGTCTCGGACCTCAAAGCCAAGCTCTATGAGGGCACGCTGACCGGCCTGTTCGAGCTCAAGAACACGGAGGGCACCGGCCTGTTATCGGGTCAGTTGAAGCTGGCGGGCAGTGATCTTGCCGCAGTGCTGCCTGGCGCCGGAATCAGCGGCAGCGGCGACATTTCGGCCGCGCTGTCGACCAGCGGCAAGTCTGTCGATGCGATGATCGCCGCCCTGTCAGGGTCCGGCACGGCCGCGCTGAAGGGACTGACCATCGCCGGCATCAATCCCGATGCTTTTGCCCCCGTCATCGCCAAGGCCGATGCAATCGGACGCGACATCGATGCCGCCAAGACCGCCGGCTTCGCGCCTGAGATCGCCGGACAGGGAAGTTTCGCGGCCGGCAACACCGATATCCCCTTCACCGTTGCCAATGGCACGCTGCGGGCGCCGCCGATCAGCCTCGACAATCCGGCGGCGACGCTGTCGGCGGAAGTTACCGCCGACCTCGATGCGAGCACGCTGGCCGCCAAGGGAGCGATCACCTATCGACCGGGCGACGAGGCGCTTGTCGGCTCCGAACCGGCTGTGAACTTCAGCCTTGCAGGCCAGATCGGGGCGACGTCGCTCCAGTTCGACAGCGCGCCGCTGGCGCAGTTCCTGACCCAGCGCGCGCTGGAGAAGGAGCAGCAGCGCGTCGAGGCGATGCAGGCGGCGCTGCTCGAGAAGCAGAGGCTGCGGCGCGAGGTGCGCTACTACGCTGCGCTGCAGACGGAGCGCGACCGGGCGGCCGAGGAACTGCGCCGGCAAGAGGAAGAGGCGCGGCAGAAAGCCGAGGCTGAAGCCAGGGCGAATGCCGAAGCGGAAGCGCAAGCGAAGGCAGAAGCCGAGGCGCAAGCCAAAGCGGAAGAAGAGGCAAGGGCAAAAGCGGAAGCCGATGCCAAGGCTCAGGCCGAGGCCGAGGCGCGTGCCAAGGCGGAGGCTGATGCGCAAGCAGCGGCGAATGCCGACGCCAAGGCAAAGGCCGAACAACAGGCCGCAGCCGCGAAAGCCCAGGCCGAGGCGGATCGCAAGCGTGCCGAGCAGGCGAGGCTGGAAGCTGAACGCAGGGCGGTTGAGCAGGCGCCAAAAGTCGACCGGTCGCTTCCCGGCGTCAACGACGGTTCCGTTCCAGAGCCGCCGAAGCCCAAGTCCAATCCGTTCACGATCGACAACCTCCTGAAGTCGCTGGACGGCGGTTGAAACCCATTATTCCAGGAAAACTGCATAGCGGTTCCGCCCGGAATCGCGGGCGAACAAAACACCCAAGACGTCGCGAAGGACAGCACTGGATGTAGCGCTCAAACCGGCTCCTGCCGCGAAAGCAGGCGCTTGAGCATAGGTTCGATGCGGGCAAGCTCGTCGAGATGGGCGGCCGACAATTCGGCGAGACGGTCGTCGGCGAGCGGGGTGAGTTGCAGCAGGACGCGGCGGTGGTCGGCCTTGTCTTGATCCCGCGCGACCAAGCCGGCCTCGCTCAGCCGATTCACCAGTTCGACGGCGCTGTGGTGGCGGATGCGCAACCGCTCCGCCAGATCGCCCACTGCCACCGGCCCGCCGCCGGGATAGCCCTTGATCGCCAGCAGCGCCTGGTGCTGGCGCGGGGTCAAGCCCGCCTCATTCGCCTGCAACTGGCTGAATTCGAGGAAGCGGCGGATCAGGTAGCGGAACTCCGAAAGCCGCTGATAGTCGGCCTGGCTGATGGCGGGACGTGGTTTCTTCGGATGCGTCATGCCACGACTTATCGCCCTTTCCGGCCAAAGCTCAACTCTAATGAAAGCCTGGCGCATCCATGACCAAAATGACGCGGAGCAACCACCAAAAACGGCCTTGAAGAATTATATCGTGTTACGATATGTAGCCGCCCGACAACCGGACGGTACCGCGCCGCCAGAAAGCTCAGGCTCCCAAATGAAATCCGCTCATGCCGGAAACGGCCATCTCCGCGACTTCACCACCGATCCGCGGGTGCTCATCATCGCCGCCATCGCAGTCGTTGTGGCGACCGCCGGGCTGTTTGCCGGCATCGCGCTGTTGAAGCTGATAAGGCTCGCCACCAACATCGCCTATTTCGGCCAGTTCACACTGGCCGAGCTCAGGCTCGAGGACACGCCGCTCGGCTATGCCGCCGTGCTGGTTCCAGTAATCGGCGCGCTGGTCATCGGGCTGATGGCGCGCTTCGGCAGCGAAAAGATCCGCGGCCACGGCATTCCGGAAGCCATCGAAGCAATCCTGCTCGGCCGCTCGCGGCTCGACGCCAAAGTGGCGGTATTGAAGCCATTGTCGTCGGCGATCTCGATCGGCTCAGGCGGACCGTTCGGCGCCGAAGGGCCGATCATCATGACCGGCGGGGCGATCGGCTCGCTGATCGCGCAGATGCTGCCGGTCAGCGACAATGAACGCAAGACGCTGCTGGTTGCGGGCGCGGCGGCCGGCATGACGACCGTGTTCGGCACGCCGATCGCGGCAATCATGCTTGCCGTCGAGCTGCTGCTGTTCGAATGGACGCCGCGCAGCTTCATCCCGGTCGCCGTCGCCGCCATCATCGCCGAGGTCGAACGCACCTTGCTGCACCTGCCCGGACCGATCTTCCCGTTCTCGGGCAGCATGGAAGCGTCGATCGCCGGATTGGGTGGCTGGGTGCTGGTCGGGATTGGCGCCGGCCTGCTCTCCGGCTTGCTGACGCAAATGGTCTATGCCTGCGAGGACGCCTTCCAGAAGCTGCCGATACACTGGATGTGGTGGCCGATGATCGGCGGCCTGGTGGTCGGTATCGGTGGACTGATCGAGCCGCAGGCGCTCGGTGTCGGCTACGACAACATCGCCAACATGTTGGATGGCCATGTGCTGGCGGCGGCAGCGCTGACGCTTTTGGTCGTCAAGGCCATTATCTGGTCGGTGGCGCTGGGTTCGGGAACGTCGGGCGGCGTGCTGGCGCCGCTCTTGATCATGGGCGGCGCGATGGGCGCGGTGCTTGCCGGCATCCTGCCCGAGGCGACGCCCGGCTTCTGGCCGCTGCTGGCGATGGCCGCGACCATGGGCGGCACCATGCGCGCGCCGCTGACCGCGACCTTCTTCGCGGTCGAACTCACCGGCAACACCCACATGCTGGTGCCGCTGATCGCAGCCTGCGCCACCGCCCATGCCGTCACCGTGCTGTTGATGAAGCGATCGATCCTGACCGAAAAGGTGGCGCGGCGCGGACACCACCTCGTTCGCGAATACCGCGTCGATCCCTTCGCGCTGACCAGGGTGCGCGAGGTGATGACGACCAAGGTCGAGAGCGTGCCGGCGACGATGACGCTGCACGGCGCGGCGGCATTCCTGACCGCCCCGGACACGCGCCATCCGAGCTTTCCTGTGATCGACGAGAAAGGCCATGTGCTCGGCCTCATCGATCCGCCGGCGATCCTGCGTTGGCGCCGCGCCGGCAAGCACCGCAAGACGACGCTCGGCGAACTTTTGGCCGGCAGCAAGGTCACGCTCGCCTATCCCGACGAATATCTGGAAGGACTGTCAGACAAGCTGCTCCTGGCCAACGTCTCGCATCTGCCGGTCGTCTCGCGCGAGGATGCACGGCTGGTCGGCTATATCGGCTGGAAGGACCTGATGCGGGTGCGGTCGAAAAAGCAGGCCGAGGAACGCGACCGTTCGGCCCTGCTCTGCTTCGGCGCCAAGCGCAAGGCGCAGGAAAGCCTCGGCGATCCGGTCTGAGGCCGGTCAAGATGCCTTGCCGCCGCGCTTTGCCCAGGCGAGCACGTAGAGTCTGAGCGCGGAGGAGAGGTTGGCGTCACGTGTCCGCGTTTCGTCGATCTCGGCAACGAGGGCCGCGAGCGACAGCGAGCGCTGCGTCGCGATCGCCACCAAATCGTCGTAGAAGGGTTGCTCCAGGGAAAAACTGGTGCGGTGGCCGCGGATCGTCACCGAGCGTTTTTCGACAGCGGCCATCCGGGCGCTCAGCGCCGGTCCGGATCGCCGGGCTTTTCGCGGCGATGGCCGTCCATGAATTTTTCCGTCATGTCGGACGTCAGCCGGTCACGCTCGCGCTCGGCTTTGGAACGGCCGTGCAATGCCCGGTTTTCCCTGGCCAGGCGTTCCTTCTCGATGCGCGCTTTCTGCTTGCGGGCCTGGCGGAGATTGACGACCTCGCCCATTTCCCCGGCTCACTTCTTGCGAAAGGCGTCGAGCGAAACCACTTCGGCACCCTTGCCGCCGGTATCGGCGGCAGCCGGCTTCTTCTCGGCCTCGGTGGCCTTTTTCTTCGATTCCGGTTTCTTTTCGGTCACGACCGCGATCGGCAGCTCCGGGGCCGGCGCGGCGTCGTCGTCTTCCGCGGCGTTGTCCGCCTTGACGTCGAATTCGAGTTCGAAATTCACTGATGGGTCATAGAAACCGCGCACGGCGGAAAAGGGGATTTCGAGCTTTTCGGGCACGTCGGAAAAGGAGAGTCCCACCTCGAAACCGGTGTCGGTCACCTTCAGGTCCCAGTACTGGAACTGGATGACGATGGTCATCTGCTCCGGATAACGCTCGCGCAGCCGCGAGGAGATGCGCACGCCCGGCGCGCCGGTCAGGAAGGTGATGAAGAAATGATGGTTGCCCGGAAGGCCCGTGCGCGCGACTTCGGCCAGGACCTTGCGCATGACACCGCGCAATGCCTCCTGGGCCAGAATGTCGTAGCGGATGTGGTCGTCGGCCATGTGACGGTCGGGTTCCGTTGAATCGTCCGCATAGCTGTAATCAAGCTTGGGCGCGGCGTAAACCGCATATAGGCGCCGAAAGCTAAGGCCAAGAGGGCTGGCGGCGATTTGATCGCTCAGGCGTGGGCGAGGGCGGCCTGCCGGGCGGCTGCCGCTTTCTTCCTGCCGAAGGCGGCCAGGAAGGTGCGCACGCCATTGGTCGCTGAGCGCAACACCTCTTCCTCCGTCGGTATGCCGCCGAGCATGAAGGTTGTCTGCAACTCGGCGTTGACTAGTGCGAGGAACTGCCGCGCCGCCACGTCCGGATCGTCGATCGAGAGGTGCCCGGCATAGGCCAGCCGCGCGAAGCGGGCGGCAAGCGCCGACCAGGTGCGGCCCGGTCCCTGTTCGCGCCACTCGGCAAAAAGCTCGGGATAGCGCTCGCCCTCGGCCTGGATCAGCTTGCGCAGGAAGCGGCCGTCGCGGTTGCAGATACAGTTGCGGTTCATGCGCACCGCGAAGGCGACAAGATCGGCTTCGAGATCGGCGGGCTGGTCGGGAAAGGTGGCAATGGTGGCGAAGATGCCGGCATTGCAGCGCTCCGTCAGGTCGCGCACAATGGCCATGAACAGCTTTTCCTTATCGCCATGGTGATTGTAGACGGTCTGGCGCGAAACGCCGGCCTCGGCCGCGATCAGGTCGATATTGGCGCCGGCATAGCCTTCGCGGCAGAAGACCGAAGCGGCAGCATCAACCACCGATATGCGCTTGGCCTCGTGGCTGCGTGGCGGGAAAGTGTCAGGAGAAACGCCGACCTTCATAAAAATCTATATAGCGATGATTGACGAATTGGACAAGCCTGTCTAAATTTATAGACACCATAAAGCGAAGTCCGCTCCCGGGAAACGACAGATTCGCGCTTTGAAGCGACGATGATTTCACATCCCGGATGTCGGGGTTCCACGGGATGGAACGTCCTCGGGTAGCGCCGGACCACGGCGACAACCAGATCCGAAAGAAGCCCTACCATGAGTCCCAAATTCCTCCGCATCGCGGTCGTGCTCGGCTTGTTGTCCGCAATCGGCCCCTTCGCCATCGATATGTACCTTCCAGCGCTGCCTTCGATCGGTGAGGATTTGAAAGCTGGCACCGCCGCCGTGCAGATGAGCCTCTTGATCTTCTTCCTGTCGATGGGCTTCGGCCAGATCGTCGTCGGACCGATCTCAGATATGGTTGGGCGCAAGCTGCCGCTTTATGTCGGACTCGCGCTGTTCATGGTTGGCGGCGTCGGCTCGGCTATGGCGCCCAATATCGAGTGGCTGATCGCCTTCCGCTTCCTGCAGGGGCTCGGCGCCAGCGCGGGCATGGCAGTGCCGCGCGCCATCGTGCGCGACCTGCACACCGGCAACGAGGCCGCCAAGCTGATGTCGTTGCTGATGCTGGTGTTCTCGGTGTCGCCTATCCTCGCGCCGCTCACGGGCAGCCAGATCATCGAGAGCTTCGGCTGGCGTGCCGTGTTCTGGACTGTGACGGGCGCCGCCGCTTTAGCCACCATCCTGCTCGCGACCTCGCTGAAAGAGACGCGTTCGGCGGAGGAGCGCGCCAACTCGTCCTTCGGCACGGCACTTGCCGGTTACCGCTACCTGATGAGCGACCGCAACTTCCTTGGCCTGACGGCGATCGCCGGCTTCGGCATTGCGAGCTTCTTCGTCTATCTGTCGAGTTCGTCCTTCATCCTGATCGACCACTACGGCCTGTCGCCGTCGGTCTACAGCGTGTTCTTCTCGATCAACGCGGTCGCCTTCATCGGCATGTCGCAGCTGACCGGGATGCTGGCGGATCGCTTCGGCTTGAAGCGGGTCGTGTGGGTCGCGGTGACCGGCTATGCCACGGTGATGGTGGCGCTGTTCGCGATCATGGCATCCGGTGTCGACCGGCTCGACGTGATGGCGGCGCTGCTCTTTGTCGGCTACGGCTTCCTTGGCCTGGTCATTCCGACCACCTCCGTGCTGGCGATGGAAGAGCATGGCGAGATCGCCGGCACGGCATCGGCGCTGATGGGCACGCTGCACTTCGCCATCGGCGCGCTGGCGATGGGCGTGGCGGGCCTCTTCTTCGACGGCACGCCGCTGCCGATGGTGGCCGGCATCACGCTCTGCGCGGTGATTTCCTTCACGCTGGCCAAGCTGACGCTCGGCCGTGCGCGCGAAGCGGTCGAAGCGCCTGCCGAGTAAGACGCGGATAGAAAATCGGAGAGGCCGGGATTGCCCGGCCTTTTTCAGCCCAGGCAGGACCGCAAGCAGGCGCGCCAAGCATGCTTGGCCGTTCAATTGACTTGGAAGGCGAGGGGGAAGGTGGAGGTTTCTGTTGCCAGGTACCTCCGAACCCCGCCTAGAAGTGCGAACCTCTAGGGCTTCATTTGAAGCGTTCGCACTGCATTAAGCAGCGAGACGAGCTTCCGCATAGTTGTCGTTGGCAACTATAAGTTTAGCCCGATGACGGTGGTACAATGCCGGGCAAAAGTACGATCTTTACACCTTCGTCGATCCTATTTCGCCCCCAGCAAAAGCCGCTCCCTTTGGAAGAGCGGTTTTTGGTGGAGGCGCCGGGTACCGCCCCCGGGTCCGAACGGCTTATTTCATCGCCTGTTTATCGCCATAGTCGGTCAAGCCGACGAAGCGAATATAGGGAGCGGTTACGAAAAATGAAAGGGCCAAGTCGAGGCTTGTCCCCTGCGCCAAACTCGACAGCCGAGGGTTGACTTGCGCGTCTACTCAATCGAAGCTCCGCCGGCGATGAGGAATATCCTGACCTAGCGCATAAGTTGCGCGGCGCGCCACAAGCCTCATCGATCGGATCCGTGGCGCCGACGAGGGGAAGTTTCATGGCCGACTATCTTGCGGATGTGAAGAAATACGATGCCGGCGCCAGCGCCGATGCGGTCGAGAAGATCGTCAAGCATCTGGGCATCGCGCTCAGGAACCGCGATTCCTCCTTGGTCTCCTGCGCAGACCCGAAGGAGCTCGAGCGCGTCCGGGACAACTGGGTGACCAAGAAGCTTGGGATTGTCGACGCCAAGAAGGCCGACGCCTCGATCGAGAAGGCATGCAAGGCGATGGCCGCCGACAACACCAAGAGCCGCGTGACTTTTTACTATCTGGTGGCGAAGGACCTGGGCAAACTGGGTTCTCTCTGAGGCAAGGCTATCGGCAGCCAGCATGGCAACGTGCCGGCGCCGTGGATTTTTCGGCGCCGGATCGACATCTGTAGGCTTTGGGTATTCGACCGACCGCCAGTCGGCTATGATCGCTTGTCATCCGAATCGAGGCCGAGCCGATGCGCCAATATCTCGACCTGTTGAAGCATGTGCTGGAGAACGGCGCCGATCGCGGCGACCGCACCGGCACCGGCACGCGGTCGGTGTTCGGCTACCAGATGCGCTTCGACCTTTCACGCGGCTTCCCGGTCACCACCACCAAGAAGCTGCATCTGAAGTCGATCATCCACGAGTTGCTGTGGTTCCTGGCGGGCGACACCAACATCAAATATCTCAACGACAACGGCGTCACCATCTGGGACGAATGGGCCGACGAGAACGGCGATCTCGGCCCTGTCTACGGCAAGCAGTGGCGCTCATGGCCGGATGGGCACGGCGGCGAGATCGACCAGATCGCCGCCCTTCTCAAGGAGGTACGCAAGAATCCCAATTCGCGCCGGTTGATCGTCTCAGCCTGGAATCCGGCCCAAGTGGAGGCGATGGCGCTGCCGCCCTGCCATTGTCTGTTCCAGTTCTACGTTTCGGAAGGCCGGCTCTCCTGCCAGCTCTACCAGCGCTCGGCCGACATTTTCCTGGGCGTGCCGTTCAACATCGCATCCTACGCCCTGCTGACCCTGATGGTGGCGCAGGTCACCGGCCTGAAGCCTGGCGATTTCGTCCACACGCTCGGCGATGCGCATCTTTACTCGAACCATTTCGAGCAGGCGCGCGAGCAGATGCGGCGCACGCCGAAGCCGCTGCCGAAGATGTGGATCAACCCAGATGTGAAGGATCTTTTTGCCTTCCGCTTCGAGGATTTCCGCCTCGAGAACTATTTTGCGGACGCCAATATCAAGGCGCCGATCGCGGTATAAGGCCCGCTTTGAGCGCTGCCAGCGCTCAAGTCGTCAGCCAGTCGCGACGATGACGTCGGAGGCCTTGATCACCTCATAGGCCCTACTTGCCCAGTCGCAGATCGGCAACCGCTTCGTTGGTGATCGAAGCCGTGTCGAGGACGTCGCCGCCGATAGCTATCCGGACATGCGACGTGGTCGCTCCCTCGACGATGACCTTGCCCTTCAGGATATTGCCGGCGCTGATCTACATCTGCCTATGCCTCGCTGTATCGAACGGACTTCACCGTGGGCTGGTGGGATCCTGACGTACAACGGCGCAGAGCCTAAAAATCCTTTTCTTGTTATGTTCATCCGGATATATCGAATCAGGGCTCGAACCGAACGGATTTTCAGAAGAGGGCGAGGTTTCATGACGGGCAAGGGTTTTGGATTGAAGGCGATGGCCATTGGCGGACTGACGGCAGCGTTGATGGCGGCTGTGCCGGCAGCCCACGCCGACGACAAGGTGATCGTGTTCGCCGCGGCCAGTCTCAAGGACGCGCTCGATGTGGTCAACAAGGCCTGCGAGCCGGAGGTCGGCGAGGCGGCCACGATTTCCTATGCGGCAAGCTCGGCGCTGGCCAAGCAGATCGAAGGCGGCGCGCCGGCCGATGTCTTCGTCTCGGCCGACCTCGACTGGATGAAGTATCTCTCCGACAAGAAGCTGACCAGGCCCGACACCGAAGTGAAACTGCTCGGCAACCAGATCGTGCTGGTGGCGCCGCAAGATTCCAAGGTCGAGGCGAAGGTCGAGAAGGGCTTCGACCTCGCCGGGCTCATCGGCGACGGTCGGCTCGCCATGGGCGATTTCAAGGCGGTGCCCGCCGGCAAATATGGCAAGGCGGCGCTGGAATGGCTGGGCGTCTGGTCCTCCGTCGAAGGCAAGGTCGCGCAGGCCGAGAATGTCCGCGCCGCGCTCAAGCTGGTGTCGACGGGCGAGGCCGCGCTCGGCATCGTCTACGCCACCGACGCCCATGCCGAAAAGGGCGTCAAGGTCGTCGGCACCTTCCCCGAGGATTCGCACCCGCCGATCATCTACCCGATTGCCCAGACCGCGGATTCGAAGGACAAGGATACGGCTGCCTTCCTGAAATGCGTCGAGTCAGCCAAGGCCGCCGCGCTCTTCAAGGAACAGGGTTTTACGGTGCTCGCGCCGAGCAACTGAGAAAGACCTAACACCGCAAATGAACTGGCTGCTGGACCTCACTCCCGACGAATGGAATGCGGTCCGGCTGTCGATCAAGGTGGCGACTGTGGCGATGATCGCCAGCCTGCCGCCCGGCATCCTGATCGCGCTGGTCCTGGCCCGGGGGCGGTTCTGGGGCAAGACCTTGCTCAACGGGCTGGTGCATTTGCCGTTGATCCTGCCGCCGGTGGTGACCGGTTATCTGCTGCTGCTCACCTTCGGCCGGCGCGGGCCCGCCGGCGCCTTCCTCGCCGAGCATTTCGGCATCGTTTTTTCCTTCCGCTGGACGGGGGCAGCACTTGCCTGCGGGGTGATGGGGTTTCCGCTGATGGTGCGGGCGATCCGGCTGTCGATCGAGGCGGTCGACCGCAAGATGGAGGCGGCCGCCGGCACGCTCGGCGCCAACCCGATCTGGGTGTTTGCCACAATCACGCTGCCGCTGATCCTGCCCGGCCTGATCGCCGGCGCGATCCTGTCCTTCGCCAAGGCGATGGGCGAGTTCGGCGCGACCATTACTTTCGTCTCCAACATCCCCAACGAGACGCAGACGCTGCCCTCGGCGATCTACACCTTCACGCAGGTGCCGGGCGGCGATCCCGGAGCGCTGCGCCTGACGCTGATTTCGATCGTCATCTCGATGGTGGCGCTGGTGGCCTCCGAGGTTCTGGCGCGCCGGATCGGCCAGCGGATGGACATCGAATGACGCTCTCGGTGGACGTCAGTCATCGTCTCGGCGATTTCGCCATCGAGGCGAGTTTCGAAAGCGCCGGCCGGCTGACGGCGCTGTTCGGGCCTTCGGGCTCGGGCAAGTCGACGCTGATCAATGTGATCGCCGGGCTGATCCGGCCGCGGAAAGGGCGGATCGCGGTGGACGGGCGCGTGCTGGTCGACACCGCCGCCGGCATCTTCGTGCCGATGCACAAGCGACGGATCGGCATGGTGTTCCAGGATGCGCGGCTCTTCCCGCATTTGAGCGTCGCCGGCAATCTGCGCTATGGCCGCTGGTTCACGCCGGTTGCCGAGCGCTACGCCAGTATGGATGCGGTGGTCGAACTTCTTGGCATCGGTCCCCTGCTCGACCGGCGGCCGGCGAAATTGTCGGGTGGTGAAAAGCAGCGCGTGGCGATCGGCCGCGCGCTCCTTGCCAGCCCGAAACTGCTTTTGATGGACGAGCCTCTCGCCTCGCTCGACGAGGCGCGAAAGGCCGAAATCCTGCCCTATATCGAGCGGCTGCGCGATGAGACGAAGATCCCGATCGCCTATGTCAGCCATTCCGTCGCCGAGGTGGCGCGGCTGGCGACCGACGTGGCGGTGCTGTCCCAAGGCAAGATCGCGGCTTTCGGCCCGACCGAGGCGATCATGCAGCGGCTCGACCTCTTGCCGGCGGAGGAGCGCGGCGAGGGCGGCGCGGTGCTCGACACCAGGGTTTTGCGTCACGACGAGGCTTTCGGCATGACTGTGCTCGGCTCGCCGGCCGGCGAGATCCGCGTGCCACGCGTTTCACGCCCGGCGGGAGCTCTGGTGCGGCTCCGCATCCGCGCCCGCGATGTCATGATCGCGACCGAACAGCCGTCGGGTCTTAGCGCGCTCAACATACTGCCGGGCAAAATCGCCGCAGTCAGGCCGGGCGTCGGGCCTACGGTGGAGATCGCCATCGACTGCAACGGAGCAACGGTGCTGGCGCGCGTCACCAAACAGTCGAAGCAGAGCCTTCGGCTCGCGCTCGGCCGCGAGGTCTTCGCGGTGATCAAGACGGTGAGCTTTGACAGCGCGACGACAGGTGCTGGGCTGCCGGTGGAGGCCGATGGTTGACGAAGGGCAATATCGCTATGTTGGTTTGGAATAGCGATGTGGCGGCGGAGAGGGTAATCTCGACATGATCGCAGAGGACAAAGGATGCCATCGCTGAGCCTGCGGATAAATCTCGACCCTGACGGACGAATTGGTCCGGGCAAGATCGAATTGTTGGAGCAGATCGCCGCTTTCGGCTCGATTTCGGCCGCGGCGCGCGGCATGGAGATGTCCTACAAGCATGCCTGGGACCTGGTCGAGGACATGAACCGGGTGTTCGGCAAGCCGCTGGTGGCGGCGCAGACCGGCGGCCGAAAAGGCGGCGGCGCGCAATTGACCGCCGTGGGTCTCGCCGTCGTCAGCCGTTTCAGAGCGATCGAGCGCGCGGCGGCTTCAGCGGCGGCCGTCCATATGCAGGCGTTGCAGGCCGAGATCGACGCCGGTTGATTGGGCCTGTAAGGGGCCTATTCCTCCGGCTCCCCGGGCTTGCGGAGCAAATAGGTGTCCATGATCCAGCCCTTTTTGCGCCGAGCTTCCTCTCGGACCTTCTCGATTTCGGCGCCGACATCGCCGAGGCGGCCGGAAAGGATGATCTCGTCCGCCGTGCCGAGATAAGCGCCCCACTGAATGAAAACATCTTGATCGACCAGTGTGTTGAAGGCGCACTTGCCGTCCAGCATGACAACGGTGCTTCCGGCATTCGCGGGCAGGCCTTCCTCAGTCAGCCGGCGGCCGGTGGTGACCAGGATCGAATCGCCGATGCGGTTGAGCGCGGTCGCGTGGACGGCGGCAAGCGCCTGGATCGCGGTGATGCCCGGAATGACCTCGAGCTCGAAACCGACATTGCCCCTCAGGCGCACGCGCTCCAGTATGCGCAGCGCGCTGTCGTAGAGCGAGGGGTCGCCCCAAATCAGGAACGCGCCGCAGCCGTCCTCGGCAAGCTCGTCGCGGATCAGCCCTTCATAGATTTCGGCGATCGCCTCGTGCCAGTCGTCGACGGTCACGCGATAGGACGATGTCGGCTCGGCCCGAACCGGGACGTCGAATTCGACGCGGCGCGACTTCGGGTTTGTGACGAAGCGGTCGCAGATCTGCCGGCGGAGTTCCGCGAGGTCGTTCTTTCTGGCGCCTTTGTCGGGAACGAACAGCACGTCGGCCCGGTTCAGGCCGTTGATGGCCTGTACGGTCATGTGGTCGGGATTGCCGGCCCCGATGCCGATGACGAGAAGCTTGCGCATAGGCGTCCTCCTGCCCGATCGGGCGGCCGGTGTCCAGACGGGGGCAGGCAGGCATGCGGGAACGCAAAACTTCCACCGATTGGCAGAAACGTTGAACGCCTCTAGCTACTTCTCCTGGAATTGCTCTAGATGGAAGCGCATCCGCATGATCCCGGTCATGCCGTCGAGAGGGGAGCCATGTTACGCACTATCCTGACCGCAGCGCTGGCATTCTCGGTTGCACCTGCCTTCGCCAACGATTCCGTTGCCGAGCTTGGCACCGGCGGGCTGATCCTGTCGCGCAGCGATGCGGTTGCCATGGAAAGCGAGGATCTCTTCATCTCGCCGGAAAAAGTGACCGTCGACTACGTTTTCCGCAACAATACCGACAAGGACGTCAGCGCGATCGTCGCCTTCCCGATGCCGGACATCGAAGGCGACCCGAACGAGATGCCGGCGATCCCGGAAGCGCAGAGCGACAATTTCCTCGGCTTCGAGGTGACGATCGACGGCGTCGACGCCAACCCGCAGCTCGAACAAAAGGCGTTCGCGCTGGGCATCGACATCACCGCGGAACTCCAGGCGCACGACGTGCCGCTCTATCCGTTCGGCGACGCCGCCAAGGCGGCGCTGGCAAAGCTGCCCAAGGACGTCGCGGAGGATTGGGAAGATCGCGGCATCATCATCGAAGACACCGCCGACAACAGTTCGGGCATGCAAACTGCCTACGCGCCGTTCTGGCAATTGCGCTCGACCTATTGGTGGCGCTCCACCTTCCCGGCCAACAAGCAAGTCCATGTCTCGCACCGCTACAAGCCGAGCGTCGGCGGCACGTCATCGGTCAGCTTCTATTACGACGGCAAGTTCCAGGGGCAGTACGACACTTACAAGACCCGCTACTGCATGGACGGCGGGTTCGAGAACGCTGTGCGCAAGGCGGCGAAGGAAAATCCCGACGGCTATCCCAAATATTTCGAGAGCCGCATCGCATATATCCTGACCACCGGCGGCAACTGGGCGTCCGGTAGTATCGGCAATTTCAAGCTCACCATCGACAAGGGCAGCCCAAAGAATCTGGTCTCCTTCTGCGGCGACAACGTCCGCAAGGTGGGTCCGACGACGTTCGAGATGACGGCCAAGGATTTTTATCCGGAGCACGATATCGGCATCTTGCTGCTCGAGCCGTCGGACAATAGCGGGAACGGCGGCTGATGGACATCGCGATCTACGTCGCCATTGCCGAGAACGGCGTGATCGGACGCGAAGGCGGGCTGCCGTGGCGGCTTTCCAGCGACCTGAAACGCTTCAAGGCCGATACGATGGGCAAGCCGATCATCATGGGCCGCAAGACCTATGAGGGCATCGGCCGGCCGCTGCCCGGCAGGCTCAACATCGTGGTGACGCGAGCCAGAGACTGGCGATCCGAGGGCACCGAAGTTGCCCATTCGCTCGACGAGGCGATCACGCTGGCCAAGGTGCGCGGCCGCTGCATGGCAGGTGCCGAGGAGATCTGCGTCGTCGGCGGCGGCGAGATCTATGCCCAGGCCCTGCCGTTGGCCGATCGTCTCCACGTCACGCATGTGCTGGCCGCGGTCGATGGCGACGCTCATTTTCCGCCGATCGACCCCGCGATCTGGCGGATCGTCCGATCCGAGGATTTTCCGGCGGGCGAAAAGGACAGCCACGCGACACGCTATACGGTTTACGAGCGCCGCGGCGACGGTCACTGACGAGGACAAAGGGTCGCTGACGGCTCAAATCGCAGGCGCGCGTAGCGGATCGCGTTGAAAGCGCGTCACGGCGTCCCTATAGAAGAACGAGGGTACAGCGCCACGCTTCCAACCGGACGCGCAAGAAGGTCGCCGTAAAACTTTGATTTGGCGCATGATTCCTTTCGGAAAACCGATATCGGTTTTCGAGGTCATGCGCTAGGATCGCGCCGCAAGGCCTGAGGGAACCGAAGCGAAAGGACATTCATGCCCTGGAACGACAAGAGCGGTGGCGGCGGCCCATGGGGCGGCGGCGGCAATCAGGGGCCCTGGGGACAGGGACCGAAAGGCCCGAGCGGCCCGCCCGGGTCGCCTCCCGATCTCGAGGACATCATCCGCCGCGGCCAGGACAGGCTGCGGCGCGCTCTTCCGGGAGGCGGCGGCGCCAGCCCGGCCGTCCTCGGGCTGATCGCGCTCGCGCTTGTCGTGCTTTGGGCTTTCAAGGCTATCTATACCGTGCAGCCTGACGAGGTCGCGGTCGAATTGCGCTTCGGCAAGCCGAAGGCCGAGCTCTCGCAGCCAGGCCTGCATTTCCACTGGTGGCCGATCGAAACGGTCGAAACGGCAAAGATTTCCGAGCAGCTCGTCAGCATCGGCGGCGGGGCGAGCAGCGGCTCCGGGCTCATGCTCTCCGGCGACCAGAACATCGTCAATGTGCAGTTCTCGGTCGCCTACCAGGTTTCCGATCCAAGGGCCTATCTTTTCGACGTCTCAGATCCCGACGGCATGCTGACGCAGGTGGCCGAAAGCGCCATGCGCGAGGTCGTCGGCCGGCGCCCCGCGCAGGATATTTTCCGCGACGATCGCCAGGGTATTGCCACATCGGTGCGTGAGATCATCCAAAACACGCTCGACGGTTACAAGACGGGTCTGCAAGTCAACGCAATCTCCATCGAGGACGCCGCCCCGCCGCGCGAGGTCGCCGATGCTTTCGACGAGGTGCAGCGCGCCGAGCAGGACGAGGACAAGTTCGTCGAGCAGGCCAATCAATATTCCAACCAGAAGCTCGGCCAGGCGCGCGGCGAGGCGGCCCAGATCCGCGAAGATGCCGCCGCCTACAAGAACCGGGTCGTGCAGGAAGCCGAAGGTGAGGCGCAGCGCTTCATCTCCGTTTACAACGAATACGCCAAGGCGCCCGACGTGACGCGCAAGCGCCTTTACCTGGAAACAATGGAGAGGATCCTGAAGGACTCGAACAAGGTCGTCGTCGAGCAGGGCAACGGGCAGGGTGTGCTTCCTTATCTGCCGCTGCCGGCACTGCAGCCCAAGGCGCCGCCCGCGCCTGCGCTGGGAGGTAACCAGTGATGGCCAACCGTCTTCCCATCATCGCGGTCATCGCGGCCGTCCTTCTGTTTCTGCTCTATTCGTCGGTGTTCGTCGTCAAGGCGGGCGAGCAGGCAATCGTGCTGAGGTTCGGCGAGATCATCGACGTCAAGACCGAGCCGGGCATCTATTTCAAGGCGCCATTCGCCTTCTTTGATGCCGACAGCGTTCAGACGATCGAGAAAAAAGTGATGCGCTTCGACCTCGACAATATCCGCGTTCAGGTCTCCGGCGGCAAGTTCTACGAGGTCGACGCCTTCATCGCCTACCGCATTTCGGATCCGCGCACGTTCCGCGCGGCGGTATCGGGGCAGGTGGAACTCGCCGAAGCCCGGCTGAAGACGCGTCTCGATGCGGCGCTGCGCCGCGTCTATGGTCTGCGCGATTTCGAGGCGGCACTTTCCGAAGAACGCGGCGTCATGATGCGCGAGGTGCGTGACCAACTGCGTCCGGACGCGACGTCGCTCGGCCTCGACATCGAAGATGTGCGCATCCGCCGGACGGATCTGACCGCCGAAGTATCGCAGCAGACCTACGATCGCATGAAAGCCGAACGCCTGGCGGAAGCCGAGCGGCTGAGAGCTCGCGGCAACGAGGCGGCGCAGCGTATCAAAGCCAGGGCCGACCGCGAGGTCGTCGAGATCATCGCCGAGGCGCAGAAGGAATCGGAGATCCTGCGCGGCGAGGGCGAGGCGCAGCGCAGCGCCACCTTTGCTGAAGCCTATAAGCGAGACCCGGGCTTCTTCGATTTCTATCGCTCGATGAATGCTTACGGCACGGCCTTGGACAGCACCGGAACCACCATGGTGCTGTCGCCCGACTCCGAGTTCTTCCGTTTCTTCCGCGATCCGGAAAGCAAGCCCGAGCCCGGACAGCCGGCGGCACCGCAGCCCGCGCCCGCGGCGCCGGCAGCCCCGGCCACGCAACCCGGCAGCGCCCAGTAGCGGACGGTGCAGGATTTCCTCGCGGCTATCGGCCTGGTCCTCGTCATCGAGGGCCTGGTCTATGGCGGGTTTCCGGCTCTGGCCAGGAAACTGGCGGCGGAGGTGCTGTCGTTGCCGGAGAATGTGCTGCGGATCGCCGGATTGGCTGCAATCGCCCTTGGCGTCGCCATCGTCTGGCTGGTTCGCGGCTGATGAAATTCCTTGGTGCCGAGGCGATTGACGATTTATCTTCCGCCGATAGCTATAGCCGCAAACGTGCCTTATTTCTTGCCAACATGAATTGGACGGGCGCCTTTGCGGAAGCGCCTTTCTTTTTCAAAAACGCCGGGAGGCCACGATGATATCCGACACCCTGTTGCGCGCGGCGCGGCGCAGGTTTTTCGCCGGCGCCACCGCATTCGTCGTCGGCATAATTGCCGTCCCGTCCTTCGTCACGCCCACGATCGCCTCCGACGCGCCGCCTTCCGTCGCCGACCTCGCCGAACGCCTGCTCGGCGCGGTGGTCAACATCTCGACCTCGCAAACCGTCAAAGGCACGGAAGGCCCCGGTGCTGTGCCGATGCCACAGCTTCCGGAAGGCTCGCCCTTCCAGGACTTTTTCGATGACTTCTTCAAGAACCGTGGCGGCGACAAGGGCGGTGGGCAGAAGGTGCAGTCGCTTGGCTCCGGCTTCGTCATCGATGCCGAGCAGGGCATCGTGGTGACCAACAATCACGTCATCGCCGATGCCGACGACATCGAGGTCAATTTCTCCGACGGCGTGACGCTGAAGGCGACGCTTGTCGGCACCGATACAAAGACCGACGTCGCGTTGCTGAAGGTCGATCCGAAGGGCCACAAATTGACGGCGGTGAAGTTCGGCGATTCCACTAAGATGCGCGTCGGCGACTGGGTGATGGCGATCGGCAATCCTTTCGGTCTTGGCGGCACGGTCACGGTCGGCATCGTCTCGGCGCGCAACCGCGACATCAATTCCGGCCCCTATGACGACTTCATCCAGACCGACGCCGCCATCAATCGCGGCAATTCCGGCGGTCCGCTGTTCAACAGCAGTGGCGAGGTCATCGGCATCAACACGGCGATCATCTCGCCGTCCGGCGGCTCGATCGGCATCGGCTTTTCCATTCCCTCGCAGCTCGCCGCGGGCGTCGTCGATCAGCTTCGCCAGTTCGGCGAAACGCGGCGCGGCTGGCTTGGCGTGCGCATCCAGCCGGTGACGGAAGACATCGCCGAAAGCCTCGGCATGGCGACGGCCAAGGGCGCGCTGGTGGCCGGTGTCATCAAGGGCGGACCGGTCGACAACGGCACGGTTCAAGCCGGCGACGTCATCATCAAATTCGACGGCAAGGACATCCACGAAATGCGCGACCTGCCGCGCGTCGTCGCCGAAAGCCCGGTCGGCAAGGCCGTCGACGTCGTCATCGTGCGCAAGGGCGTCGAGCAGACAGTGAAGGTGACGCTCGGCCGGCTCGAGGACGGCGAGAAGCTGGCCAGCGGCGAGAACGGCAGTACCGGCGAGGACAAGGGCGACAAGGCGGCTCCTGTGTCGACGGCTTCGGTGCTCGGCATGACCGTTGGCGAGCTCAACGAGCAGACCAGACAGAAATTCGGCATCGCGGCCGATGTGTCGGGCGTGGTCATCACCGACGTCGCCAAGGATTCGGCCGCCGCCGAACGCGGCATCCAGCCCGGCGAGGTGATCACCGAGATCGCGCAGGAATCGGTCGGCACGCCAAAGGATGTCATGGACCGGATCGGCGCGCTGAAAGAGCAGGGCCGCAAGAACGCGCTGCTGATGCTCGCCTCGAAATCCGGCGAGTTGCGCTTCGTCACGATCCGGATGGACTGATTCCGGAGAGCCCGAACGGGTTGATTCGCAAGAATGGGCGGCTAGCGGGCCGCCCTTTTTCGCGCCTGCCAGTCGTCGCGCGACAGCCGGTACAGCGCATGCCGCTTAAGATGAGGGTGGCTGTCCGGCACGGCGGGATGGTCGAAATCGGCGCCCGGGTCGGCGCGCATGCCGAGCCGCTTCATGACGGCGATCGAACGATGGTTTTCCACGACGGCAAAGGAGACGATTTCGTCCAGCTCCAGCGTTTCGAAACCGAAGGAGAGCCAGGCTTCGGATGCCTCGGTGACATAGCCCTTGCGCCAGTATTCCGGTGCCAGCCGCCAGCCGATCTCGATCGTGCCGGCCGGCAGGGAAGGCACATGATCGGTTTGGAGGAGGCCGACGAAGCCGATGCACTCGCCGGTGGCGGCAATCTCGGCGGCGGCGAAACCGTAGCCATCCTCATCGATCCAGGCGCGGAGCTCGTCCATCTTTGCGTCCGCCGCGGCCCGGTCGCGGCGGAACGGAAAAAATTCCATCACGCGCTCGTCCGAGTTGATGCGATGGAAGAGCGCGCGGTCGCGCTCTTCCCAATTGCGCAAGATGAGGCGCTCGGTGCGGATCGGCTTCATTGCACGAACTCGTCCTGGCGATAGCCCTGGAGGTAGAGCAGCGCCGTCAGATCGCCGTGGTCGATGCGGATCCTTGCCTGCTCAGCCACCGCCGGCTTGGCGTGAAGAGCGACGCCAGTGCCGGCCAGGCGGATCATGTCGAGGTCATTGGCGCCGTCGCCCACGGCAACGGCATCCTGCGTCGTCACGCCCAGCCTTGCCGCGATGTCGAGCAGCGCCTCGGCCTTGGCGGCGCGGCCGAGAATAGGCGCGGCCACCGTGCCGGTGAATCTGCCGCCGTCCTCGATCAGCCGGTTGGCGCGGTTTTCCTGGAAGCCCAGCATTGCGGCGATGCGGTTGGTGAAGACGTCGAAGCCGCCTGAGACCAGCGCCGTCCAGGCGCCGTTGGCACGCATGGTCTGCACCAGCGCGCGGCCGCCGGCGGCCAGCGTCAGCCGGTTGGCGAGGATGCGGTCGACCACCGCCGTGTCGAGGCCCTTCAGCAAGGCGACGCGTTCGCGCAAGGCCGGCTCGAATGCGATCTCGCCATTCATCGATCGCGCGGTGATCGCAGCGACACGGTCTTTGACGCCGATCTCGTCAGCAAGCTCGTCGATGCATTCCTGATTGATCATGGTCGAATCCATATCGGCAAGCAGGATCCTCTTCCTCCTGCCTTCAGCCGGCTGGACGATGATGTCGACCGGCTCGGAGGCCAATGCCGCGCGCAGATTGGCCGTCAATTCGCCGATGTCGGGAGTCTCCGGCAAAACCAGATCGCAGGCGACATCCTCGGCCAGCCAATGAACGGCGCTTGCGCCTGCCGCTCGCGAGGCGATATTCGCAAGCGGGACCGACACTCGGCGGTCTTTGGGATTGGACACAAGCGTGGCGATCAGAGGCATCGAAAATTCCGGCAGGCAGGCGGGCGAAGGCCGCGTGAAAAACGCCATCCTGATAGCGGGGCCGACCGCCAGCGGCAAGTCGGCGCTGGCGCTGGACATCGCCGAGCGCAAGGGCGGCGTCATCGTCAACACCGATTCCATGCAGGGCTATTCGGTTCTTGACGTGCTGACGGCGCGTCCGAGCGCGGCCGAAACGGCGCGCGTGCCGCATTATCTGTACGGTCACGTGCATCCTTCGACAGCCTACTCGACCGGCGCCTGGCTGCGCGACGTCACCGGGCTGATCGCGGAAGGTATTTTCTCCGGCCGGCCGGCTGTCTTCGTCGGCGGCACCGGGCTCTATTTCCGAGCTTTAGCCGAAGGCATCTCGGACATGCCCGACATTCCGCCTTCGGTGCGTGAGCGCTGGCGCTACGAACTCAAGGAACAAGGGGCAGAACGGCTGCACCGTGTACTGATGCATCAGGATTCGGCTGTCGCCATGCAGCTCCGGCCGACCGATGGCCAGCGCATTGTGCGGGCGCTGGAGGTGCTCGACGCGTCGGGACGGTCGATCCTTGAATGGCAAGCGGCACGCGGCCAGCCGCTCATCGACCGCGACAGCGCACGCTTCCTGGTGATCGAGCCGGATCGCGGCGAACTGGTGGCGCGTATCGGGGCGCGTTTCGATCAAATGCTCGACAAGGGCGCGCTCGACGAGGTCAGGCAGTTGATGGCACTCGACCTCGATCCGAACCTGCCGGCGATGAAGGCGATCGGCGTGCGCGAGCTGCAGGCCGCGATGGCCGGACATATGGGCTTTCCCCAAGCGATTGAGCGAGCCAAGATCGCGACGCGCCAATATGCCAAGCGGCAGACGACCTGGTTCAAACACCAACTGGGGCCGGAGTGGCAAAGGTTACGCCCGGGCGAGAAATGGTCAATCGCGGACTGATAGAATGCGATTTGATCAGGGCTTGGAATTGTGAGCGCAGCTTCCCGTCACGGTTGTCCGGGTTAACCGTCCGTAAGGCCTGGCATGCCATAACGGCGACGGTCGCAGTACCGCGGGGCGTTATGCGTTTTCACAAGGCGGAATCGGCGTTTTTCGTCTTTATCTTCGTGATCCTGGCCGCCGGCCTGGTGACCTTTCACGCCTATGGCCAATTGCAGGATATCGCGACCGCTCTCGACACCGCATCGCGTCTCGACAGAATCGCCTATCTCAACAAATTGCTGTTCGTGACCGGTGCGCTGCTGGCTGCTGCCTTGTTCTTTGGAACCTTCTTCATCTACCCGCTGATCCGCGGCCAGGTGAGGGAAGAGGGCAAGTTGCGCGCCATGACGGTGTCGCTGAGCGCCCGTTCGCAAACGCTTGAGCACGCAGCACTCACCGACGGCCTGACCGGAATGCAGAACCGCCGCTACTTCGATGACGCGTTGCGGGAATATCTCGACGAATTCGGCCGCATCGACAAGCCGGTGGGCCTGATGATCCTCGATCTCGATCATTTCAAGCAGGTCAACGACACGCATGGCCACGATGTCGGCGACGAGGTTCTGCGGTCCGTCGCGCAGTGCGTACGGGGCATGACCCGCTATCACGATGTGGTGGCGAGGCTGGGCGGCGAGGAGTTCGCCGTGGTCACGCCCAACATGGATGCGGAACTGCTCGCGCGGTTCGCCGAGCGCATCCGCAAGGCGATCGCCAACCTGTCGATCATGTCGGGCAATGTGCGGCTGAAGGTCACCACCAGCGTCGGCCTCGCCGTCTGGGACCGCAAGGAGAGTGCCGAGGACTTCTATCGCCGCGCCGACCGGCAGCTCTACGAGGCGAAGAAGCAGGGCCGCAACCGCGTCTGCGCCTGAAATTCCATGATCAAATTCTTGACGCTGGCCGCCTGGAGCCGTGTTCTGCGCTTCTACCGCGCCGCGCGTCTCCTATGATCCTTTCCGAAAAGCGTTCTCGATTTTCGGGGTCATGCGCGTGCTCACGGACTATATGTCCGCTCCGGTTCTCGAAAGCGACTTCAGTCGACTCAGCCCGGGACTCAGTCGGCGCGAAGATGCAGAACGATTAGTCGTTCTGCTGGCGCATGCCGAAGGTCGAGGGCCTCAGGCCGTAACGCATGTCGAAATCGTCGTCCGGTTGCACGCGCGGCGCCGATGGCTTGCGGTAGTCGGGGTCGCCAGCCTGGCGCCCGGTATCGACGGCTTCGGCGAACGCTATCGACTGCTGCGGTTTCGGCACGTTGCGCAGACGCTCGACAATTCCGGCGAGATCGACATCGTCGCCGGAATCCGCGGGCAAGGCCTGCTCCCGCTTCGCTGTGCCGGGAATGAATTCCTGGGACAGTTTCTCGAATTTGAGCCGCATGGTCGTCGCCACGCCTTCGCCGAAGGCAATGGCTTCGCGCTGGCCCATGGAGGACAGGAACGCCAACGTCGAGGCCGAGGAATCGGCGATCGCCGAGCGGATGATGGCCTGATCCTGCTCGTTGGCGAGCCGCATGGCGAAGAAGGTCGAGCATTGCGACAGGATGGTCGGATCGAGCTCGCCTGGACGCTGGGTCACAACGCCGAGATAGCAGCCATATTTGCGGCCTTCCTTGGCGATGCGCGACAAAGCGTGCCTGGTCGGCGCGAAGCCGAGGCGCGGATCGGCAGGCATGTAGCGGTGCGCTTCCTCGCAAAGCAGGAGCAGCCGCAGCCGGCCCTCGCTCCAGAGCGCAAGGTCGAAGGCGAGGCGCGCCAGCACCGAGCAGACCGAATTGACGACTTCGGACGGCATGCCCGCCATCTCGAAGCAGGTCACCGGACGTCCATGGTTCGGTACGCGGAAGATGTTGCCGATCGTCTCGTGGATGGTGTCCTCGATCAGCCGCGAATTAAACATGAAACGGTAGCGCGGGTCGGAAGCGGCCGATTCGATGCGCGTCCTCAACGACTTCAGTGTCGGCCGATCGTTCTTGCTTTCGAGCAGACCCATGCGCTCGTCGATCTGCTTGAGCAGATCGGCGATGCGGTAAGGCACCGGCGTGTCCGCCGTCAGCGCATCGCTGCCGCGCCTGATATACGAGCCGGAGCTCGGGTTGCGATAGAGGTTCTTGGCGGCCGGGATGAGGTCGCGCAGGACGTCGACTTCCTCCGGAACGGTCTCGCGACCGCGAAACAGAACTTCGGCGAATTCTTCCAGTCTGAACATCCAGAACGGCAGGTCGAGCGTCTTGGAATCAACCTTCACGCAGTATTCCGGAAGCGAGGCGGCAAACTCGTTGTGCGGGTCGAGGATCAGCACGCGCAGATCGGGCCGCGCCTCGATCGATTTGCGCAACAGCAGCGAGACAGCCGTGGATTTGCCGACGCCGGTCGTGCCGACAATGGCGAAATGGCGCGCCAGCGTGTCGTCGACAGCGATGTTGGCGTCGATCGCCTCGTCCTGGGACAGCGTGCCGATGGTGATCGAATGGCGGCCGGCGAGATCGTAGACGGCCTGCAGGTCGCGGCTGCGGATACGGTGGGCAACCGCGCCGATATGCGGATAGGTGGTGATTCCGCGGTCGAAGACCGGTTTGGCGCTGGGCTCGGCTCCGTCGCGCACCTCGCCGATCAGTTCGATGCTGACCTCGATTGCGTTCTGGCCCTCATTGCTCCAGGCGCGGTCAGACTTGCCGATCGCATAGACAAGGCCAACGGTTCGCGTCGCGCCAAGGTTGATGGAAATCATCTTGCCGACGGTCCACAGGCCGGTCACCGTGCCTTCGGCATCTTCGGCATAGGCGCTGATGGTAGCGCGCGCACCGTCGCATTGCACGACGTTGCCCAGGATGCGCTTGTCGCTCTGCTGGGCGTCGCGGCGCTCCTGCGAGGTCGGCTCCCCAATGGAGGCTTCGCGTTCAACAAACATCGGTTACCTGTCCCATTCCCCTCGGGGTCAAAGCTATCCCAATCGGGGTTAAAGCCGCGTGAGGTCGGATGGTGTAGGGCCCGTTAAACCACTCGCGAAAATGCGATAGACCAGCCTCTTCCTTCATCCCGGAATTTCGATATATTGGATGAATGACTGATATATCGAACGACATCACGTCCACGATCGGCAGGCGGATACGCTCCGAGCGTGATTTGCGGGGATGGTCGCTGGCCGAGTTGGCCGAGCGTTCCGACGTTTCCAAGGCGATGCTGAGCGCCATGGAGCGCGGCATGACAAGTCCGACCGCGGCGCTCCTCGTGCGCATCGCGTCGGCTTTCGGCATGACGCTCTCCACGCTGATTGCCCGCGCCGAAATGCAGGGCGGCAGTGTGTCCCGCAAGGACGAGCAGCCGGTCTGGCAGGATCCGGCGACCGGCTATGTGCGACGGCATCTGTCGCCGGCAACGCAAATGCCGCTCGAACTGATCCGGGTCAGCCTGCCGGCAGGCGCCAAGGTCGAATTCCCGGCAGCGTCCTATGCCTTCATCAAGCAGCAGATCTGGCTGATCGGCGGCCGCCTGGACTTCACCGAAGGCAATGTCGTGCACAGGCTGGAGCCGGGCGACTGCCTGGCGCTCGGAGCCCCGTCGGACTGCACCTTCCACGCTCCGGGACCGGAAGCCGCCGAGTATCTGGTGGCGCTGGTCCGGGGCTGATCGCATGGCACGCCGGCCTGAACGGTCCCACAATGGCGGGCCGCCTCTCGACGACTACGAAGGTCCGCCCTGGGGCAAGGGGGACCCCTACATCTTTCTTGCCTGGCGCACCGCCCACGACAAAGCCTGGAAGGCGCCGAGCCACGCCGTCATGCTGATGCGGCTGGAAAAGGCCGAGCGGCTTGGGCTCACCTATGAGGAATACACGCTCGAGATCCTGGAGCGCGGGCGGCACCTCAGCGAGGACGAAGCCGAGCGTATCGCGGAAATCCGAAGGGCGCGCCGCCGAAGACGTAGCAGTCATTTCGCATGACCGCGGCCCGATACCTCATCACTGGAGACCACCGACATGAACCCGCCTGAAATCAGGGCGCTGAACGACGACGCAAAAACCAGCGGGATGCTCGCCGACCTGCTGATCGAGACAGTCGCCGCCGGCGGATCGGTGAGCTTCATGCATCCCTTGTCCCCCGATGCAGCCCACGAGTTCTGGCGCAAATCGCTCGCTGCCGCGGCGCGCGGGGAACGGGCAGTGCTGGGCGCATGGGATGGCAAGACGCTTGCCGGCACCGTCACACTGCTTCTCGACTGCCCGCCCAACCAACCGCACCGCGCCGAGATTGCCAAGCTGATGACCCGCCTCGACTATCGCGGCAAAGGTATTGCCACCGGCCTGATGCGGGCCGCCGAGGAACTGGCGGTCAAGAAAGGGCGCACCCTGCTGGTGTTGGACACAGCAAGCGAAGAGGGGGCCGGCGGCCTTTACGAAAAACTCGACTTCTCGCTGACCGGCGAGATTCCGGACTATGCGCTAAAACCCCATGGTGGGCTCACCGGCACGCTCATCTATTGGAAGTGGATAGGGGAGCCAGCCCGGGCGCTATGCTGAAATGCTGGCGAGACGCGACAAAAGCCAGCGGCGAAAATCCTGTTCGGCGCCGGACAGCCGCGATGACGATGGCCATGTCAGGAAGTGACCCGATGGGCTCGAGAGCTCGAAATCGGAAAGCCTGACAAGGAGATTGTCCTTCAGCGCGGCCTCGATGAGCGGCCGCGAGCCCAGCAGCGCTCCGGCGCCGGACTTCGCCGCCTCCATCGCGGCGACAAAACTGTCGAAGCGATGCGAGCGTTGGGAGTGGCCGGCAAGGCCGGAGGCTGCGAACCACTCCGCCCACATCTCGCGCGCGCCCGCCACCAACAGCAGCGGCAGCGATGTCCATTCGGCATTTCCGGCCAAGATCGGCGCAGCGACCGGAACGAGCCGCTCGACCGTCAACCGGTCGGCGTCGCGCCCGGAAAATGAACCGTTGCCGAAGCGGATGTCGAGCGTCGAGCCTGCGTCGTCGTAGTCCGTCGGTCGATGGATGGTCACCAGATCGAGCCTGATCCACGGCAGCGCCTTTGCGAGATCGGGAAGAGCCGGGACCAGCACCAGCAGCGCGAAAGAAATCGGAACGCGAATGGTGACGGTTTGCAAAACGCGTGGCTCGAACAACTCGCGCGTGCTGCTGCCGATGATCGCGAATGCCGACTGGATATGGGGAAGATAGGCGGCGCCCTCCGGCGACAACGCCACGCCGCGTGCCAGCCGCGCGAACAGTCGCGTCTTGAGACGCTCTTCCAGAAAGCGGATGTGCTGGCTGACGGCGGCTTGCGTGAGCCCGAGCTCGGCGGCCGCGGCGGTGAAATTCGACAGGCGCGCAGCCGCTTCGAAACTGCGTAGCCAGTCGAGCGGAGGCATGGGATCGGCAGCTTTTCCAGTCATTAGGTTTTTGGCGGCATTGGCTGAAAAACAATAATTTGAATTATGCCTTTGGCAAAGACAGCATGCAATCGGTACCGCGGCGCCGGCCCGAAGACGGGAGTTTCAGAAACGTGCTGACGAGAGCAAACCTTGGCGACGAAGGGCGAACGATCGCGCTTGGCTGGGACGATGGGACACGCAGCCGATTCCATGCCATGTGGCTGCGCGACAACGCACTGGACGACAGGACCCGCAGCGCCGGTAACGGCCAGCGGCTGGTCACCATTTTGGACATTCCGGGCGAGACACGGATCGGAGAGGCCTCGATCAAGGGCGAGGCGCTGGTGGTCACGTTCGTGCCTGAAGACAAGACCGTCAGCTTTCCCGCAAGCTGGCTTCGCGCCCATACTTACGACCGCGAAGAAAATCGGCAGCCCGGCTGGACCGGCAGCGACATTCGGCGGTGGACCAAGGCGACGATGCAGAGTTCGGTGCCGCGCGCGGCCTATAGTGAGGCGCGGCACGACAGGAATGTTCTGCGGCAATGGCTGACGGCGGTACGGAGCTTTGGCTTTGCCGTCATGGACGGTCTGCCGGCCGAATCCGGGGCATTATGCAATGTGGCCGATCTCTTCGGATATATCAGGGAGACCAATTACGGGCGCTGGTTCGAGGTGCGCGCCGAGGTCAATCCGAACAATCTTGCCTACACCAACCTTGGCCTGCAGGCGCATACCGACAATCCCTACCGCGACCCGGTGCCGACGCTGCAGATCCTGGCCTGCATCGAGAATACGGTGGAAGGCGGCGAATCCAGCGTCGTCGACGGATTCGCGGTGGCGGCCGCGCTGCAGGCGGAGAGTTCGAACGGCTTCCGGTTGCTTTCCTCCTATCCGGCGCGCTTCGAATATGCCGGCTCATCGGGCGTGCGGCTGCAGTCCAAGCGCCCGATGATCGAGCTCGGACCGGATGGCGAGCTCATCTGCGTGCGCTTCAACAACCGCTCGCTGGCGCCGACCATCGACGTGCCGTTCGCCGAAATGAACGCATATTACGCCGCCTATCGCCGGTTCGCCGAACTGATCGAGGATCCGGCCTTCGAGGTGACCTTCAAACTCGAGGCGGGCCAGTCGTTCATCGTCGACAACACGCGCGTCATGCATGCGCGCAAGGCCTTTTCCGGCAGCGGCAAGCGCTGGCTGCAGGGCTGCTACGCCGACAAGGACGGCCTGCTGTCGACGCTGGCGGCAATCGAACACGATGTCAGAGAGGCGGCCGAATGAAATCGAATGAACTGAACACCGGCAACATCGTCGAGTTCATCGCCGAAATTTTCGAGCGTCGCGGCGCGGAATCCTATCTCGGCGAGCCGGTCACCATGTCCGAGCATATGCTGCAGGGCGCGTGGCTAGCCGAGCAGGATGGCGCGCCGGAGGAGCTTGTGGCTGCGGCGCTGCTGCACGACATCGGCCACTACACCAGCGAGTTCGGCACCTATTCGCCCGACGACGTCGAGGACAAGCACCACGACGAGGCGGGTGGCGAGGTGCTGGCGCCGTTCTTTCCGCCGGTCATCGTCGAATGCGTCAGGCTGCATGTTGCGGCCAAGCGTTATCTCTGCGCCACCAATCCGAGCTATTTCGGCAAGCTGTCGCCGGCCTCGGTCCATACGCTGTCGCTGCAGGGCGGGCCGATGAGCGCGGAGGAGGTGGCGGAGTTCCGCAGCAATCCATTCCATCAGGAAGCCGTACGTGTGCGCATCTGGGACGAGGGTGGCAAGGTCGCCAACATGAAGACGCGCGCCTTTCGCGACTACGTGCCGCTGCTGGAGCGGGTGGTGAAAAAGTTCGCGGCCCAAAGCGCGACGTGATCACCGGCGCCGCCCCACCCGGCACACTTGCCTACAATAGTGCGCCGTTTCTCGGCAACATCATGCGTCTCGACATACCCGGCAAAATGCGTTGGCGGCAACCAGGCAAGGGGTGTGGTGCTGGCGGCCTGAACAATCCGCGCCGCTGAACAATGGGACCGACAGATTGCCCGTTGACAGCGGCGCGGAACCGACCTTATTGTCCGCGCCCATGAAAACAGCACTCATTCTCGTAGGCTGGCGCGTGGGCAAGGCGGTGTAACCGCCGGGCGAAAACCTCCCATGCGCATCCCACAGGCTCCCTCGGGGGCCTTTTTTATTGCCCAAAACCCAACTAAACGACCAGCAAATCGCCTGATGGCGAACAGTACGGGACCAGACCGATGAGCAACGGACATAACGAGCGGCGCGAAATGACGGGCGCCGAAATGGTGGTGCAGGCGCTGAAGGACAACGGCGTCAAGCATGTCTTCGGCTATCCGGGCGGCGCGGTCCTTCCGATCTATGACGAGATCTTCCAGCAGGATGAGGTCGAGCACATTCTGGTCAGGCACGAGCAGGGTGCCGGCCATGCCGCCGAAGGTTATGCGCGTTCGACCGGCAAGGCCGGCGTGCTGCTGGTCACGTCCGGCCCCGGTGCCACCAATGCGGTGACGCCGCTGCAGGACGCGCTGATGGATTCCATTCCGCTGGTCTGTCTCACCGGTCAGGTGCCGACCTCGCTGATCGGCTCCGACGCCTTCCAGGAATGCGACACCGTCGGCATCACGCGCCCCTGCACCAAGCACAATTGGCTGGTGAAGGACGTCAACGAGCTCGCCGCCACCATCCACGAAGCCTTCCATGTCGCGACCACCGGGCGGCCGGGCCCGGTCGTCGTCGACATTCCGAAGGACGTGCAGTTCGCCAAAGGCATCTACGTGCCGCCGCAAACGGCGCCGCGCACCAGCTATCAGCCGAAGGTCCAGGGCGATCTGGAGAAGGTGAAGGCCGCCGTCGAATTGATGGCCGGCGCGAAGAGGCCGATCATCTACAGCGGCGGCGGCGTCATCAATTCAGGTCCGGAAGCCAGCCATCTGCTGCGCGAGCTGGTCGACCTCACCGGCTTCCCGATCACCTCGACGCTGATGGGCCTCGGTGCCTATCCGGCTTCGGGCAAGAACTGGATCGGCATGCTCGGCATGCATGGCACCTACGAAGCCAACATGGCCATGCATGATTGCGACGTGATGATCTGCATCGGCGCGCGCTTCGACGACCGCATCACCGGCCGGCTGACCGCGTTCTCGCCGAACTCGAAGAAGATCCATATCGACATCGATCCGTCCTCGATCAACAAGAATGTCCATGCCGATGTGCCGATCCTGGGCGATGTCGGCCGCGTGCTGGAGGATCTGGTGCGGCTGTGGCGGGCGACTGCCAAGGCCGACAAGAAGGCGCTCTATCCATGGTGGGAGCAGATCGCGAAATGGCGCGCGCGGGACTCGCTCGCCTATAGGATGAACAACGACGTGATCATGCCGCAATACGCGATCCAGCGGCTCTATGCGCTGACCAAGGATATGGACACCTACATCACCACCGAAGTCGGCCAGCACCAGATGTGGGCGGCGCAGCACTATCACTTCGACAAGCCCAACCGCTGGATGACCTCGGGCGGCCTGGGCACGATGGGATATGGCCTGCCGGCGGCGCTCGGCGTGCAGATCGCACATCCGAATGCGCTGGTCATCGACATCGCCGGCGACGCTTCGGTGCAGATGACGATGCAGGAGATGAGCTCGGCCGTGCAGTACGACGCGCCGATCAAGATCTTCATCCTCAACAACCAGTATATGGGCATGGTGCGCCAGTGGCAGCAGCTTCTGCACGGCAACCGGCTGTCGCATTCCTACACCGAGGCGATGCCGGATTTCGTCAAGCTGGCGGACGCCTATGGCGGCCATGGCATACGCTGCGACAAGCCGGACGAGTTGGATGACGCGATCCGCGAGATGATTTCGGTGACGAAGCCGGTGCTATTCGACTGCCGCGTGGCGACTCTCGCCAACTGCTTCCCGATGATTCCGTCCGGCAAGGCGCATAACGAGATGCTCCTGCCTGACGAGGCGACCGACGAGGCGGTGGCCAACGCCATCGACGCCAAGGGCAGGGAACTGGTGTAGCGGCAGACAGCGTCTGCGGCGGAAGCCGTGTGGAAACATAGAATTAGCGCCAAAGTTTGAAATCGAGATTCACGTCATGAACGCACAGCTCCAGCCGACCGGCTCCGCCTACTTCATCGCCAAGGAAACCGAAAAGCCGGAAACGCACACGCTTTCCGTGCTGGTCGACAACGAACCGGGGGTGCTTGCCCGCGTCATCGGCTTGTTTTCGGGGCGCGGTTATAACATCGAAAGCCTCACGGTGTCCGAGACCGAGCACGAGAAGCATTTGTCGCGCATCACCATCGTGACGCGCGGCACGCCGCATGTGCTGGAGCAGATCAAGCACCAGCTCGAGCGGATCGTGCCGGTGCACCGCGTGGTCGATCTCACCGTGCGCTCGCACGAACTCGGCCAGGAGCGGCCGCTGGAGCGCGAGCTTGCCCTCGTCAAGGTCGCCGGCGCCGGCGACGCCCGCGTCGAGGCGCTGCGGCTGGCCGATGCCTTCCGCGCGTCGGTCATCGACGCCAACACCGAGCATTTCATCTTCGAGATCACCGGCAAGGGTTCCAAGCTCGACCAGTTCATTGCCATCATGAAGCCGCTCGGCCTGGTCGAGATCTGCCGCACCGGTGTCGCAGCCATGAACCGCGGCCCGCAGGGCATGTAGGCGCGCCACCCACCGCTCCGGCTGCTTCAAATTCTCCTCGCTGGTCCGGCGGTCGCCCGTCCGTGGCTTTTGCGCGCCTGCCGAAAAAGGACAATATAGCTGACCTATCCGGGGAGGATATGATGTCCGTCAACGCGTTCCTTGCACTCCTGGTCTATGCCTTCGTGACGTCGATCACGCCGGGGCCGAACAATCTCATGCTGCTGGCCTCCGGCGTCAATTTCGGCATAGTCAGAACGGTTCCGCATATGCTGGGCATCAGCATCGGTTTTCTGGTTCTGCTGCTGGCCGTCGGCTTCGGACTCGGCGCGGTGCTGACAGCGTTTCCGGCGCTGCATGCTGCGCTGAAAATCGCCGGCGCAGCCTATCTGCTCTATCTCGCCTGGAAGATCGCCATGTCGCGTTCGATGGGTGGCAAGGACGGGGCGAAGGCGCGTCCGATGCGCTTCATCGATGCCGCCGCGTTCCAATGGGTCAACCCGAAGGCGTGGGTGATGGCGATCACTGCCATGGCCGTCTACACCAATCCGGATCATCCGTTCGTCTCGGTGGCGCTGATTTCGATCGCCTTCACCATCGTCAACCTGCCCAGCGTTTCGGTGTGGGCCGGGTTCGGCACCGCGCTGCGCGGCTTCCTTTCGGATCCCGTGCGGCTGAAATGGTTCAACATAGGAATGGGTCTGCTGCTCGCAGCGACGCTCTGGCCGATGCTGCGTTAAGGGATCGCCACGGCACGTTAGCCGGCTGCACAACAATTGTGCAGTGCATATTAAATCTTCGTAATCCCGCGTTTTGGCCCTTTTCCGCCAAAGCCTTGTCCTATCTATTCGGCGAAATTCGCGGCAACGGCCGTGAAATGAGCTGAGAATAGACCACCGGTTTCGGCGTGTCGGATAGAGGGCCAGTTGTCGATGCGCGGAAAAATCGCCTTTACAGTCGTCGCTCTGGCCTGCCTTGCAGGTGTCGGCCTTTATCTGTCGCCCGCCACAATGGGCAGGGTGCAGCAGCTGATCTCCGGCCAGCAGGCCGACACAGCCGGCGCCGACACGACCAAGGCATCGGGCAGCCAGAAGGGCGGCGCTGGCGGCGCGCGTTCCGCCTCGATCGTTTCGGCAACTGCGACGACCGCCGATTTTCCGATCCGTCGCTACGCCATCGGCTTCGTCTCCTCACCGTCGGTGGTCAGCGTAAATGCCCGTGTCTCCAGCCAGATCGTGTCGATCGCGGTGAAGGACGGGCAAATGGTCAAGGCCGGCGACCTTCTCTTCTCGCTCGATGACCGCGCACTGAAGGCGCAGCTTGCCAAGGATCAGGCGACGCTCGTCAAGGACCAGGCCCTGCTGGTGAGCGCCACGGCGGATCTTCAGCGCGCCAAGGACCTTGTCGCCAAGCAGGCTGGCACGCAGCAGACTTACGACCAGGCACTGGCGGCGCAGAAGGCCGCGGCCGCCACCATCGATGCCGACAAGGCGACGATCGACGCCGATACCGTCCAGTTAAGCTACGCGACCATCAGCGCGCCCATCTCAGGCAGGCTGGGAGCGGTCAACGTCTCGGTCGGGGATCTCGTCACCACCAGCAACGGCTCAAGCACCACGACGCCGCTTGTGACCATCACACAGATGGACCCGCTGCAGGTTAATTTCACTCTTCCGGAAAGCAACCTTGCTTTATTGCACAAGGCGCTGGCGAGCCCACAGCAAGGCGACGTGACGCTCACCAAGGACGGCGATCCCACGCCGATCGGCAAGGGCACGCTCGATTTCGTCGATTCCAGCGTCGACACCGCCTCCGGCACCATCGCCACGCGGGCGAGCATACCGAACTCCGATCTTTCGCTTTGGCCGGGGCAGTATGTGAATGTCATCCTTGATGCCGGCACGATGCCGCAGATGACCTCGGTGCCGACGGTCGCGGTGCAGCCGAGCCAGAAAGGTCCCTTCGTCTATGTGATCAAGCCGGACAACACGGTCGAGATGCGGCCCGTGCAGGTGGCGCTGACGGAGGGCGATAACAGCGCCATCAGCCAGGGCCTCAAGGGCGGCGAGAAAGTGGTGGTCGAAGGCCAGACAAGGCTAAAGGACGGCGCGACGGTGCACGAAGGCAAGACAGCGAGCAGCAGCGGCGATCAAAATTCGCCTAAGGTCGCTCAGGCCGACAAGGCCGGCGAGGCTCGCCCATGATTTCCGAATTCTGCATACGAAAGCCCGTCGCCACGCTGCTGATGTCGTTCGCCCTCGTGCTGGGCGGACTGTTCGCTTACAAGTTCCTGCCGGTTGCGGCGCTGCCCAGCGCGGAGTTCCCGGTGGTGAATGTCTCGGCCCAACTGGCCGGCGCTTCGCCGGAGACCATGGCGACCTCGGTCGCGACGCCGCTGATCAAGCAGTTCGCAACCATTGCCGGCATCGATTCGATTTCGACCACCAACTCGCTGGGCCAGACCTCGATCGCCATCCAGTTCGTGCTCAACCGCGACATCGACGCGGCTGCCGCGGACGTTCAGGCAGCCATTGCGCGCACGCAAAAATCGCTGCCGCCGCAAATGACGGCGCCGCCAAGCTATCGCAAGGTCAATCCGGCCGATGCGCCGATTCTTCTGATGTCGCTGGTCAGCGACACCGTTCCACTCACCGACCTCGACGCCTTCGCCGAAAACGTCATCTCGCCCTCGCTGTCGACCATCGATGGCGTTGCGCAGGTTTCGATCTACGGACAGCAAAAATATGCGGTGCGCATCCAGATCGATCCGACCGCGCTCGCCGCGCGCGGCATCTCGATCGACCAGTTGCAGACGGCCGTGGCCTCGGCCAACAGCAACACCCCGCTCGGCGTGCTGCAGAACGACAAGCAGCAGCTGACGATCACGGCCAACACTCAGTTGATGAACGCCGCCGATTTTTCAAACATTATCATCGCCACCAAGAACGGCCATCCGGTGCGGCTGGGCGAGGTCACGCGCGTCATCGACTCGGTCGAAACCACGACGACGGCGAGTTGGTATGACGGCACGCGCGCCATTATCATGGCCGTGCAGCGCCAGCCCGACGCCAATACGGTCGACGTCGTCGACAAGGTCAAGGCGATGCTGCCGTCTTTCCAGGACCAGATGCCGGCTGCCGCGAGCATCAAACTGCTCAACGACCGATCCACCTCGATCCGCCAGGCCGTCGACGACGTGCAGTTCACGCTGCTCCTGACCATCGCGTTGGTGGTGATGGTGATCTTCGTGTTCCTGCGCCGCGTCACGGCAACGATCATCCCGGCGGTGGCCGTGCCGATCTCGCTGATCGCGACGCTCGGCGCGATGTTCCTGTTCGGCTTCTCGATCGACAACATCTCACTGATGGGTCTGACGCTGGCCGTCGGCCTAGTCGTCGACGACGCGATCGTCATGCTCGAAAACATCTTCCGCCACATGGAAGAGGACGGGCTGTCGGCTTTCGACGCCGCGGTCAAGGGCGCGCGCGAGATCGGCTTCACCATCATATCGATTTCGATTTCGCTGGTGGCGGTGTTCATCCCCGTGCTTCTGATGGGCGGCGTCATCGGTCGCATCTTCAACGAATTCGCCGTCGTGGTGACGGTCGCCATCCTGGCGTCGATGTTCGTGTCGCTGACCCTGACGCCGATGCTGTGCTCGCGGCTCTTGTCGGTGACCAAGGCCGATCGCGACGCGCATGCCGACGGTCACAGACATGATCTCATCACGCGTGGCTATGACTGGATCCTGAGCTTCTGTCTGCGCCACACCTTCCTGGTGTTCCTGGTCTTCGTCGGCACCGCGGCAGCCTCCGTCTGGCTGATCCAGGTTTCGCCGAAGGGCTTCTTCCCGCAAGAAGACATAGGCCAGATCTCGGTAACCACCATCGCCCGCCAGGACATCTCCTTCGACGCGATGACGAAGCTGCAGAGCCAGGTCGCCGACGTCTTCTCGCATTCGCCTTACGTCGATCACGTCGCCTGGTCGGTGGGCAGCGGCAATAATGCGCTCAATCAGGGACAGTTGTTCGTGCAACTGAAGGACAAGGACAAGCGTCCCGACATAGAGAAGGTGCTTTCCGATTTGAGGCGGCAGCTGTCCGGCGTCGCCGGCATCGAAACCTATATGCAACCGGTGCAGAACCTCAGGCTCGGCTCGCGGTCCTCGGCCAGCGCCTATCAGCTGGTCGTCCAAGGCCTCGATAACGGCGCGACGGACGCCTGGGCGCAGAAATTGAACGACGCCATGGCCGCCGATCATAAATTCTTCACTGACGTCACAAGTGATTTGCAGAACAACGCGCTGCAGGCGTCGCTGGTCGTCGATCGCGACAAGGCCGCTCAGCTCGGTATCGACACGGACACGCTGCGCTCCGCCCTCTATGGCGGCTTCGGCACCGATCAGGTCTCAACCATTTTCGGCTCGGCCGACAGTTACGAAGTCATCACCGAGCTCGATCCGAAGATCGAGTGGTCGCCGGAGCGCATGCTGGCCATTCAGGTGAGAACGGCGAGCGGCAGCCTCGTTCCTCTCGGTGCCTTCGCCCGGGTCGATCGTACGGCCGGCGCCTTGACGGTCAACCAGCTTGGCCAGCTGCCGGCGGTGACGATCTCCTACAACCTGCCGCAGGGTGTCTCGCTCGGCGACACGGTGACCCGCATCAACCAGCTCAAGGACCAGATCGGCATGCCGCAGGCGATCGGCACCACCTTCGCCGGCACAGCCAAGACGTTCCAGGATTCGCTTGCCAACCAAGGGCTGCTGATCGGGGGCGCGATCCTCACGATCTACATCGTGCTCGGCATGCTCTACGAGAGCTTCATCCATCCGCTGACCATTCTGACGGGCCTGCCATCGGCGGTACTGGGCGCGGTGGTTGCATTGCGGCTCTTCGGCATGGACCTGTCGGTCATAGCCGTGATCGGCATCCTAATGCTGATCGGCATCGTCAAGAAAAACGGCATCATGATGATCGACGTGGCGCTGGAGTTGAGGCGCGAAGGGATGTCGGCGCTGGACTCCATCCACAAGGCGTGCCTGATGCGTTTCCGGCCGATCATGATGACGACGCTGGCGGCCTTGATGGGCACGTTCCCGATCGCGCTCGGCACCGGCGCCAGCGCCGAGCTGCGCCAGCCGCTCGGCGTTGCGGTGGTCGGCGGCCTGCTCGCATCCCAGGCGCTGACCCTGTTCGTCACGCCGGTCATCTATGTCTATTTCGAGCATTTCTCCGGCTGGCTGCTCAGCTTCTCCTCGAAGAAGAGCCGGCCGGCGTTGCATGCGGTCGAGCCGGTCGAGCAGCCCTCGCTCTTCGACCCCGGAGAAAATGCCGAACCGAAAAAATTGGCCGCCGAATAGGCGGCTCGGCTCTGGCCCAAGGCGCCGAGCTTGCGGGGGCGTGCGCACGATCGTAACCTTGCGCCATGTCCCATGATCACGACCACGACAACGAGCTCGATCCGTTTGCGGCGCGCGTGCGCGCATTGGAAACGATCCTTACCGAGAAGGGCCTGATCGATCCGGCGGCCATCGACGTCATCGTCGATACCTACGAGACGAAAATCGGCCCACGCAACGGCGCCAGGGTGGTGGCGAAGGCCTGGAACGATCCGGCCTATGCCGAATGGCTGAAGCGCGACGCGACGGCGGCAATTGCCTCGCTCGGCTATACCGGGCGCCAGGGCGAGCACATGCAGGCGGTGTTCAACACGCACGAGACGCACAACCTCGTCGTCTGCACGCTCTGCTCCTGCTATCCGTGGTCCGTGCTCGGCCTGCCGCCGGTCTGGTACAAGGCGCCGCCCTATCGTTCGCGGGCTGTTATCGATCCGCGCGGCGTGCTGGAAGAATTCGGGCTAACCTTGCCCGCGGGCAGGAAAATCCGCGTCTGGGATTCGACGGCCGAGCTTCGCTATCTGGTGGTGCCGATGCGGCCGAAAGGCACCGACGGCTGGAGCGAGGAGCAACTCGCCGGCCTGGTCAGCCGCGATGCGATGATCGGCACGGCGCTGGCGAAGGAGCCGGCATGAACGGGCCACAGGATCTCGGCGGGCAGATGGGGTTCGGGCCGGTCGCGCCCGAGACGGACGAGCCTTACTTCCATGCTGCCTGGGAGCGGCGGGCGCTTGGCGTCACGCTCACTGCCGGCGCCATGGGTGCCTGGAACATCGACGAGAGCCGGCATGCGCGAGAGTCGCTGCATCCCGCCGATTATTATTCGTCGAGCTATTACCAGATCTGGATCCAGGCGCTTGAGGTACTCCTGAAGCGCCATGGCTTCGTGACGGAACGCGACCTTGCCGCCGGCAAGGCTGTCGATCCGGCGTCGACACCCAAACGCGTGCTGAAGGCTGCCGATGTGCCTGCCGTGCTCGCCAAAGGTGGGCCTTGCGACCGTCCCGTGGCTGCGCCGGCGCGCTTCCAGGCGGGCGACCGCGTGCGGACGAAGAATTTCAGTCCGACCGGCCATACGCGCCTGCCGCGCTACGCGCGCGGCAAGAACGGAAGGATCGAGGCCGTTCGCGATGGCTTCGTGTTCCCGGACAGCAACGCGCATGGCAAGGGCGAGAACCCGCAATGGGTCTATACCGTGGTTTTCGACGGCGCCGAGATCTGGGGCGAGGGCGCCGACCCGACGCTTGAGGTCTCGATCGATGCCTGGGAGAGCTACCTTGAGCCCGCATGAGACCGAACTGCCGGGCGGCTTCGACGATCCGGTGTTCGCCGAACCGTGGCAGGCGGAGGCTTTCGCCATCACGGTCGCGCTGCACGACAGCGGCTTGTTTTCGTGGAACGAATGGGCGGACGCCCTGTCCGCCGAAGTGAAGAAGCCGGACGCCGCGAGGGACGGCCACGACTATTACGAGCACTGGCTGTCGGCGCTGGAAAAATTGCTGGCGACCAAGGGCGTCGCCGGCAAGCACGAGATCGATGCGCTCGCGGCCGCCTGGGAGCGTGCCGCCCACGCCACGCCGCACGGCAAGCCGATCCTGCTGGAGAATGATCCCGGAGCCCACCGGTAGCCCGGACTCAAACTTCGTTCCCTTAGGTTCTTGTTTGCGCCTGATAGCGTGCCGAGCTGATAATGAATGAGACCGTCGCCGATGACGCCGGTGATGGCACGCCAACCTTGTGTTTCGCTCGCGAATCCGGTCTGTCGAACTGATGGAATTCTCTCCCCAACAGGACGAGGCTTTGAAGGCGGTCGGCCGCTGGCTGAAGGACGGGCGGCCGCAGATCTTCCGCCTGTTCGGCTATGCCGGCACCGGCAAGACGACGCTTGCGCGCTATTTCGCCGAGCACGTCGACGGGCAGGTGCAATTCGCGGCCTTCACCGGCAAGGCTGCCCAGGTGCTGCGCTCCAAGGGAGCGACCAACGCCCGCACCATCCATTCGCTGATCTACAGGCCGAAGGGCGAGGAATCGGTCGAGGACCAGGTGACCGGCAAGACGTCGATGTCGCCGACCTTTTCACTCAACCGGCAAAGTCCGATCGCGCGCGCCAAGCTCGTCGTCATCGACGAATGCTCGATGGTCGACGAGCAACTCGGCCGCGACCTGCAGAGCTTCGGCACGCCGATCCTAGTGCTCGGTGATCCGGCGCAGTTGCCGCCGATCTCGGGCGGCGGCTTCTTCACCGAGCACGAGCCGGATGTGCTGCTCACCGAGATCCATCGCCAGGCTCGCGACAACCCGATCATCCGGCTGGCGCTCGACGTGCGAGAAGGCCGCGAGTTCATGCATGGCGACTACGGCACGGCGCAGGTGATCGGCAGGGAAGGGGTCACGCAGGATCTGGTGATGAAAGCCGATCAGGTACTGGTCGGCACCAACCGCACGCGGCGGCGCTACAACCAGCGCCTGCGCGAGCTGAAGGGCTTTTCCGCCGATTATCCGCAGGCCGGCGACAAGCTGGTTTGCCTGCGCAACGATCCGGCCAAGGGGCTGCTCAACGGATCGCTGTGGAAAGTGATGACCTCGTCGCGCGAGACGGTGAAGCCCGGCATCAACCTGCTGGTCTCGCCGGAGGAGGACGATCCCGACCGCGGCGTTGCCAAGATCAAGCTGCTGAAGGCGGCGTTCGAGGATCCGGATGCCGAGATTCCATGGCAGCAGAAGAAGCGATTCGACGATTTCGACTACGGCTATGCGCTGACCGCGCACAAGGCGCAGGGCTCGCAGTGGAACGACGTCGTGTTGTTCGACGAGAGCTGGGCCTTCAAGGAGACCCGGCAGCGCTGGCTCTATACGGCCATCACGCGTGCGGCCGAGCGGCTGACGATCGTGCGATAGAGCGGTTCACCGGGTCAGGAAACGGTAAACCCCTCTAGCTCGTTGCTTTGGCGCAATTCCGAACGGAAAGCCGTTCTCACCTTTCCTGGAAATGCTCCAGTCCGCTTATTCCGCGGGCCTCGCATCGAGCCATTGCCAGGCCGCGGCTTCGTCCTGACTGGGGAAATGCCGGAATTCGAACGGCAGAACCTTCGGAAAGAAGTCGCCGACAAGCGATGCCCAGCGCGGTTCGCCGATAGCTGCGCAACGGACGACATGCTCCAGCGCGTCGGCCACACCTTGCTGCAGCGTCTCTTGCGAGATGTTGGCCCAATCGACGCTCTCCTCGTCAGTCAGCCGCACCAGCACGTCGATCCTCGGGTGCAGGGCATAGGCAGCTTCCAGCAGGCCGAACAGGTTTTCCGCATCCGCCGGCGAGACATCGCCGACGACGTCGATGGCAAAAAGCGCGTCACGGTTGGTTTCAATGCGGCGTATCGCCGGCACCGCCTCGAGGAAATTCACTGGCAAATCCTTGTGTTGGCCATCAGCTAGTCTCTGGAACACCGGAAACCCACTATCTGTTCCCTGCAAAGGCGCTATAGATGCCCGCCAAAACCAAGCTGGATGCCAATTCATGCCTGCAAAGCTTTCGGTCAACCTCAACGCTGTCGCCATGCTGCGCAACCGCCGCGACCTGCCGTGGCCGAGCGTCACGGGGCTGGGGCGCATCGCTCTTGCCGCCGGCGCGCATGGGTTGACCGTCCATCCACGTCCCGATGAGCGGCATACGAGACATTCCGACCTGCCGGAGATCAGGGCGCTGCTCGACGATGAGTTCCCCAAGACGGAATTCAACATCGAGGGCTATCCGACAGAGGATTTCCTGGCGCTTGTCGAGAAGAACCAGCCGGAGCAGGTGACACTGGTGCCCGACGATCCGGCGCAGGCGACGTCGGACCACGGCTGGAACTTCGTCGCGCAGGCCGCGTTCCTGACACCGATCGTCAAGCGGCTGAAGAAGGGCGGATTTCGCGTGTCGCTGTTTTCCGACGCCGATGCGGCCGGCGTGAATGCCGCGCGCGATACCGGCGCCGACCGGATCGAACTCTATACCGGGCCGTATGGCGGTTACCATTCCGATTCCGCCAAGGCAGCCAAGGAATTGGAAAGACTGGGAAAAACCGCGGACGCGGCACTCGCGGCGGGACTCCAGGTCAATGCCGGCCACGATTTGACCGTGAACAATCTGTCGGCATTGATCAAACGCATCCCCGCATTGGCCGAAGTATCGATCGGACATGGGTTGACAGCGGATGCGCTGGAGTATGGCATGGCCGGCACGGTTGGGCGGTTCTTGAAGGCCTGCGGATGGTAGGGCGAGGATGCCTTGCGTAGCTCCGGCGTGTTCCGCGCTTTGCGGCAGCCTCGGAGCGTGGCGAATCTGATGAAGTGGGGTTCATGGTGCTAGCCAACGCCAGCGAAACAGAATCCCTCGAACCTTTGGGCCATGCCGAGGCCGAGCGGCAGCACAGCACCAAGGTTCTGATGCTCGGCGCGCTCGGCGTCGTCTACGGCGATATCGGCACCAGTCCGATCTACGCCTTTCGAGAGGCTCTCCATGCTTCAGGGGGAGTGGTGGCCCGCAACGATGTGCTCGGCGTGCTGTCGCTGATCGTCTGGGCGCTCACCATCATCGTCACGATCAAATATGTCGCCTTCGTGCTGAGGGCCGACAATAAGGGCGAGGGCGGCACGCTGTCGCTGATGGCGCTGGCACGGAGCGCCTATCCGCAGGGCTCCAGCCTGATCCTGGTGATCGGCCTCTGCGGCGCGGCCCTCTTCTTCGGCGATTCGATCATCACGCCGGCGATATCCGTGCTTTCGGCGGTTGAAGGCCTGGAAGTCATCACGCCGGCGCTCGATGCCTATGTCGTTCCGATCACGCTGGTGATTCTGGCGGTGCTTTTCGCCGTGCAGCGTTTTGGCACGGGCAAGGTGGCGGCAGTGTTTGGACCCATCACGGCGACATGGTTCGTGGCCATCGGCGTTGCCGGCCTCTATCACATCGTCGACGACTGGTCCGTCCTGTTGGCTATAAACCCCTACTATGCGGTCTATTTCCTGGCCACCACGCCGACGGGCGCCTTCGTCACCGTCGGCGCGGTTTTCCTCGCGGTCACCGGCGCCGAGGCGCTCTATGTCGACCTTGGCCATTTCGGCCGCAAGCCAATCGTGCTGGCCTGGTTTTCCATCGTTTTCCCTTGCCTGCTCCTCAACTATTTCGGGCAGGGCGCCTTCGTGCTCTCGCACGGCGGCAAGCCGACCAACCCGTTCTTCCAGATGCTTCCCGAATGGGCGCTGATGCCGATGGTCGCCCTGGCAACGGCGGCGACGGTCATCGCCAGCCAGGCGGTGATCTCCGGCGCCTTCTCGCTGACCAGACAGGCGGTGCAGCTCAATCTTCTGCCGCGCATCGAGGTGCAGCACACATCGGAGATGCAAAGCGGCCAGATCTATATGCCGAGGGTCAATCTGCTGGTCGCGCTCGGCGTGATGCTTCTGGTCGTCGGCTTTGGCAGCTCGAGCGCGCTCGCCTCCGCCTATGGCATTTCGGTGACCGGTGAGATGCTGATGACGACGATCCTCTTGTTTGTCGTCATGCGCTGGCTCTGGAAATGGCAGCTGGCGCTCGCATTGGCGCTGGCGCTGCTCTTCGGCGTCATCGACCTCGGCTTCTTCTCGGCCAATGTCGTCAAGATGGTCGAAGGCGGTTGGGTGTCGATCACTGTCGCTTTGATCATGGGGCTGATCATGTGGACTTGGATTCGCGGCACCCGCTACCTATTCGACAAGACGCGCCGCAACGAAATCCCGCTCGACTTCCTGGCGGCGAACCTTTCGAAGAAAAAGCCGCAGCTGGTGTCCGGCACCGCCGTGTTCCTGACCAGCGATCCGCTGAGCGCGCCGACCGCGCTCATGCACAGCCTGAAGCACTATAAGGTGCTGCATGAGAAGAATGTCATTCTTTCCGTGGTGACCGCGCCGCAGCCGGTGGTGCCGGACAGCGAGCGGGTGAAGATGGAGACGGTCAACGAGCTGTTCATGCGGGTCACGCTGACCTTCGGCTACATGGAGCAGCCGAACATTCCGCGCGCACTGGCGATCTGCCGCAAGCAAGGATGGAAGTTCGACATCATGACGACGTCCTTCTTCCTGTCGCGGCGCTCGCTGAAGGCCTCGCCCAATTCCGGCATGCCGATCTGGCAGGACAGGCTGTTCATCGGCCTTGCGAAGACGGCGGCGGATGCGACGGAGTATTTCCAGATCCCCACCGGGCGCGTGGTCGAGATCGGTACGCAGGTCGCGATCTGACGCTTCAAGCATCCACATTGTGCCATAGATTTGAATGCACCTCTGCAGGTCGAGCCTTGCACTGGCGGTATGGGAGCCCTAACGCCAGGGCACTTGATATTGCACTGCAGCAAGCGTAGAGCACCGCGCATTTTATCGGAGTGTCGTCATGGCCCTTGCCAATGGTGCTGAGGCAGAACCCGTCGAGCAAACCGGGCATCCGGAAATAGAGCAGCACAGCACCAAGGTGCTGATGCTGGGTGCGCTGGGTGTCGTCTATGGTGATATCGGCACCAGCCCGATCTACGCGTTCCGCGAGGCGCTCGTTGCTTCCTCGCGCGGTGAGGTCGCCGATCGCGGCGATATCCTTGGCGTGCTGTCGCTGATCATCTGGTCGCTGACGATCATCGTCACGATCAAATACATCATGTTCGTGCTGCGCGCCGACAACCGTGGCGAAGGCGGCGTGCTCTCGCTGATGGCGCTGGCGCGCAGCACTTTCGCGACGCGTTCGGCGGTCATCCTGGCCATCGGCATCGCCGGCGCCTCGCTTTTCTTTGGCGACGCCGTGATCACCCCGGCCATCTCCGTGCTTTCGGCCGTCGAAGGCATGAATGTCGTGACACCCGCCTTTCAGCCTTATGTGGTGCCGCTGACGCTGCTCATCTTGGCCATTCTGTTTGCGGTGCAGCGGTTCGGCACAGGTGGTGTCGCCTTGATCTTCGGGCCGATCACCGCCGTGTGGTTCCTCGCCATCGGCCTGTCCGGGCTGAATCACATCATTGCCGATCCTGAAATCCTTTGGGCGATCAGCCCGCACTACATCGTCGCCTTCCTGATCCACTCGCCGGACGTGGCTTTTGTCACGATCGGCGCCATTTTCCTGGCCGTCACCGGCGCGGAGGCACTCTACGCCGACCTCGGCCATTTCGGCCGCAAGCCGATCGTGCTGGCATGGCTGGCGATCGTATTTCCCTGCCTGCTATTGAACTATGCCGGGCAGGGCGCTTTCGTGCTCGCCAAGAACGGCGTCGTCGGCCATCCGTTTTTCGAGATGAATGAAGGCTGGGCGCTGATCCCGATGGTGATTCTGGCGACGGCAGCGACCGTTATCGCCAGCCAGGCGGTGATCTCCGGTGCCTTTTCGCTGACCAGGCAGGCGGTGCAGCTCAACATGCTGCCGCGGCTGGAGATCCTGCATACGTCCGAAAAACAGTCGGGCCAGATCTACATGCCGCGCGTCAACATGCTGCTGGCGCTGGTGGTGATGCTTCTGGTGGTCGGTTTCGGCGCGTCCAGCAGACTTGCCTCGGCCTACGGGATCTCGGTGACCGGCAATATGCTGGTGACGACGGTGCTCCTCTTCGTCGTCATGACCCGTATCTGGAAATGGCAGCTCTGGGTCGCGGTGTCGTTAACGGCTCTGTTTGCCTTCATCGATGTCGGCTTCTTTGCCTCCAACATCGTCAAGGTGTTCGAAGGCGGCTGGGCGTCGCTCGCCGTGGCTTTCGCCATCATCCTCGGCATGTGGACCTGGGTGCGCGGCAGCCGCTACCTGTTCGACAAGACGCGCCGCAACGAAATCCCGCTCGACTTCCTGGCGGCGAACCTTTCGAAGAAAAAGCCGCAGCTGGTGTCCGGCACCGCCGTGTTCCTGACCAGCGATCCGCTGAGCGCGCCGACCGCGCTCATGCACAGCCTGAAGCACTATAAGGTGCTGCATGAGAAGAATGTCATTCTTTCCGTGGTGACCGCGCCGCAGCCGGTGGTGCCGGACAGCGAGCGGGTGAAGATGGAGACGGTCAACGAGCTGTTCATGCGGGTCACGCTGACCTTCGGCTACATGGAGCAGCCGAACATTCCGCGCGCACTGGCGATCTGCCGCAAGCAAGGATGGAAGTTCGACATCATGACGACGTCCTTCTTCCTGTCGCGGCGCTCGCTGAAGGCCTCGCCCAATTCCGGCATGCCGATCTGGCAGGACAGGCTGTTCATCGGCCTTGCGAAGACGGCGGCGGATGCGACGGAGTATTTCCAGATCCCCACCGGGCGCGTGGTCGAGATCGGCACTCAGGTCGCCATTTGAGGGACTGCAACGCCTAAAGCGGTGAGTTGGTGCTCGTTACCGGCGGCTCCGGGTTCCTCGGCGCGCACTGCGTTCTAGCCCTGTTGCAGGCAGGCTACCGCGTCCGCACAACAGTGCGATCCGCCAAGCGCGAAGCCGATGTTCTCGCCATGCTGAGGGTCGGCGGTGCCGAGCCGGGCGATGCGCTTTCCTTCGCCTACGCCGATCTGATGACAGACCCCGGCTGGCTGGAAGCGGTCGCGGGATGCCAGTACGTTCTTCATGTCGCTTCGCCGTTCCCGCCGGGCGTGCCGAAACACGAGGACGATCTGATCGTTCCTGCGCGCGAGGGTGCGCTGCGCGTGCTGCGGGCCGCGCGCGATGCGGGCGTCAAACGGGTGGTGCTCACCTCGTCCTTTGCCCCCATCGGCTATGGCCAGAGGCCAATTCCGGGCAGTCCGTTCACGGAAGAGAACTGGACCAACCTGGCGGCCAAGGTAAGCGCCTATGTGAAGTCGAAAACGCTGGCGGAACGTGCGGCCTGGGATTTCATTGCCAGCCAGGGCGGAGCGCTGGAACTGACGGTCGTCAATCCGGTCGGGATCTTTGGACCGGTCCTGGGGCCGGATCATTCGACCTCGACGGACTTCATCAAGCGCTTGCTGGACGGCGAGATGCCGGGTCTGCCGCGCATGGTGTTCGGCCTGGTCGACGCGCGGGACGTGGCGGACCTGCATCTGCGCGCCATGACCAGTCCCGCCGCCAAGGGGGAGCGGTTCCTCGCCATCAGCGGCGATTTCATGACGACGCTGGGGATCGCACAAACGTTGAAATCGCGGCTGGGCAGCGTTGCGTCGCGCGTTACGACGAGAATGCTACCGGACTGGCTGGTCCGGACCGTCGGACTGTTCGACGGGCAAGCAGCCCAGATCGTGACGGAACTGGGCAAGGCCAGAAACGCAACCGGGGCCAAGGCCATGCGCATGCTCGGCTGGGCGCCGCGATCGCGCGAAGAAGCGCTCGTCGCCACCGGCGAAAGCCTGGTCCGGCTCGGATTGCTCAAAAAGTCGAGGTGACGCGCCCGGGAGAGTACCCCCCCAGGCGCAACGGTTCAGCCAAGCAGTGCGGCTTTGTTCCCTTCCAGGAACTGCTTGAGCGTCTTCGGCTTGCGGCCCGACAACGTCTCGATAGCGTCGGTTACCATGCCGATACGGCCGGAGCGTGTGTTGGCGTCGAAGGATACGACAATGCGCGCAAAGTCCTCGGGAAGGCCGGCCGCCTTGACGCCCTCGGTCAAAGCCTCGTCAGGTAATTGGATAACCTCCAGCGGCTTGCCAGTGACTTCGCTCACCAGAGCGGCAATTTCGTTCGTCGTGTAGGCATGCGGGCCGGTCAGCGTGTAGACGCGGCTCTCCGTCGAGCCGGAAGCGAGGCTCGCGGCGATCGCGGCGGCCATGTCGTCGCGCGCGGCGTGCGCGATCCGACCGTCACCGGCCGACGTGTACCACTTGCCCGACGAAATGGCGTGCGGCAGCGCCATGAAAAGGTTCTCCTGGTACCAGCCGTTGCGGAAGATGGTGTAGGCAATGCCGCTCGCCTTGATGGCCTGCTCGGTGCCGTAGTGGTCGCCGGCAAACAGCACCGGCGAGACCGGCTCGGGATTGGGCATCGAGGTGTAGAGGAGGTGCGAGACGCTTGCCGCCTTGGCTGCGGCCACCGCGGCCTGATGCTGCTTGAGGCGCCGGTCCCTCTTCAGGTCGAGCTCACCGGTCGAGACGATCAGCACTCGGTCGGCGCCTTTGAACGCGCGCTCCAGCGAGGCCGGATCGTCGAAATCGGCCGGCCTGACGACAATGCCGAGGGCTGCCAGGTCGCGGAGATTTTCGGGATTGCGCGTGGTTGCGATGATATTTGCCGGCGCGACTTTCTGCGCATCGAGCAGATGGTTGATCACGGCGCGGCCGAGATGGCCGGAAGCGCCGGTGACAAGGAGAGTTTCGGTCATGGGAGGTTCCTGAAAATTGCGTCGAAGGGATTTGAACGATGGTCTCAAAAAGAGACCAGCACTAAAATAAGAATTGACCAGGGGCCGTAAAGAAGGCAGTTTTCCGGGAGGTAGGCACAGCCGGGGAACCACCGGCGGGTCGCCGCTTCGATCAATGGATGTCGCGATGGACAGCAAGATCTTCAGTCTGAAATCGAAGCTCGAGGTCTACAAAGCCATGACCGGCGGCGGCAATTTCGCCGACTGCCCGGTCCGCGATGTGATCCAGGGCATCAGCGGCAAATGGAGCTCGCTGCTGGTCATGGCTTTGGCCGAGAAGCCGTACCGGTTCGGGGAGTTGCGCCGCCTGGTGCCCGACATTTCGCAGCGTATGCTGACGCAGACGCTCTACGACCTGCAGCGCGACGGCTATGTGCATCGCGAAGTCTTTCCGACCAAGCCGCCGAGCGTTGAATACAGCCTCACCGATCTCGGCCGCTCGATGTTCGCGCCGTTGCAGATGCTGATCCAATGGGCCGAACTCAACCACGATGCCGTTCGTGAGGCGCGCGTCGCCTTCGATGCCGCGCAGGCCTGAGCCTTTCCTTCCCCGATACAAGCGTCAAAACGTCGCTTGCGCCGGTGCCGCAGTTGCTCGCCGCCATGGTCGCGGGAACGGTGATCGATCCGTTCAGGCCGATCGGGCTTGCGGAATCGCAATGGCCTGCAGCCGGATCATCCGCGATAGATAAGATGCCTTTGCCCGCAGGAAGGCGTGCAGCCGCAGCGGATAGTCCGGACTGACAGCCTCCTTCACCGATTGCCGGTCGCTCAACGCCTTGCGCCAGGCCTGGACGAGAGGCTTACCGTCCAGGATGCCGCTAGCGCCGATCTCGTCGAACGTGTCGAAGTAGCGGAAGATCGGCCCGTAGACGGCGTCGACCATCGAGAAGCGCTTCCCGGCGAACCACGGACCGCTCCGCCTTGCCGACAGTTCCGCCTCGACACGCTCAAACAGTTCCGACAAGCCGCTGCTTTCCTTGAGGAAGCCGGCCTCATCGGCGGCGGAATAGAAGCGCCCGATGGCGTTGAGGATGGCCGAACCGAATTCGACCCAGGAGCGGTGCCTGGCCCGCATGAGCGGATCGGCCGGGTGCAACGGATTGGCCTGCGTCTCCTCGAGGAATTCGAGAATGACGACGGATTCGAAAATGATCTCCTCCTTGCTGCCGTTTCGAACGCAGAGCAGCGGTACCTTGCCGAGCGGCGAGATAGCCTTGAACCAGTCGGGCTTGCTGGCAAGGTCGACATTGACGCGCTCGAACGGCACGCCTTTCTCGGCGAGGGCGATTGCCGCACGCTGGGCGTAGGGGCAAAGGTGATGACTGACGAGGGTGAGTTTGGCCGTCATCTTATTCTCCCCAGACATAGTTCAGCGCGCCGTCCTCGACGCGGGTCGACAGGAACATCGGGCGCGAGCCCTTCGGCGCCGGGCCTACGAGGCGCTCGCCGCTTTGCATGTCGAAGCGGGCGCCGTGCCACTGGCAGATGAAGGCGCCGTCCTTGCAGTCGAGTGGCCCGCCGAAATGCAGGCAGGCATTGGCTGCGGCACGGACACGCTCGCCGCTGCGGCAGACGTGGACCTCGCGGCCGAAGAAAGGCGCGATCAGGCTGCCAGTCTGCGGGATGTCGGCCACTTTACAGATCTCATGCTTCATCGGGAACTCCTTATCGATGCAATTGCATCTATATGAATGCATTTGCATCGACCGTCAAGCTTGATGCAATTGCATCTATCGGATAAAGTTCCTCGATGACGAGAAAATCTCTTCCGCCCGAGGCCGTCAAAGCCTGGGGCCGCCTGATGCGCGTTTCGCGCCAGCTGGTCGAAAAGACCGAGTATGCCCTGAAAGCCGGCGGCTTGCCGCCGCTCGCCTGGTACGACGTGCTGCACGAGCTTGCCGAGGCGGGCGAGGGCGGCTTGCGGCCGTTCGAGCTGATCGATCGCGTTCTGTTGGCGCAGTACAGCGTGTCGCGACTGCTGGCCCGGCTGGAAGCGGATGGCCTGCTGGAAAAGCTGCCTGTCTCGGATGACGGCCGTGGCCAGACAGTGCGCATCACGCCAAGCGGCCGGGAGATGCGCCGCCGCATCTGGGCGGTCTATGGCGCATCCATAGCCGAACTGATGGGCGACAAGCTTTCCGCCAAGGAGCTGGAAACGCTGGCTGCACTGCTCGGGCGGTTGCGCGAGCCACCGGCCGGCGATTAGCTCACGAGTGTTTGTGGGTACCGTCAGATTTTTTCGCCGCAGCCCCTTGCGATGGAAACCCGAATGCGCAATAAGCCGAACCGTAACGTACGGTACGCATTATTGAGCGACCGGGAACGGGTGAAAACGTGTTGCAAGCCGCCGCCGACACCGACAGCAGCGAAACGCTCACCGAGCGGCAGCAGGCCGTTCTGGACGCAGCACTTCGCCTACTGGTCGAAGAGGGCGACAACCTGACCATGACCGCGGTGGCGCGGCGGGCAAGCTGCTCCAAGGAAACACTCTACAAATGGTTCGGCGACCGCGACGGGCTGCTGACGGCGACAGTGCAATGGCAGGCCTCGAAAGTGCGCGTGGCGCCGGTCGACCGCAAAGGCCTCGACCTCGCTTGGCTGACCGCAAGCCTCGAACGCTTCGCTTCCGACTGGCTGAGGGTCATCTCCAGCGATACGTCTATCGCGCTCAACCGTGTCGCGGTCGGCCATGCCGGCTCCGGGAAGGATGACCTTGGCGCGATCGTGCTGCAGAATGGGCGTTTCGCGCTGGCCAGGCGTCTGAAGCCCGTGCTCGAAGCGGGACGCGAGGCCGGGCTGCTCGACTTAGACGACGCCGAGACGGCGTTCCGGACGTTTTTCGGTCTGGTCGGCCGCGACGTGCAGATACGGCTTCTGCTCGGCGACCGGCTGCAATTGACCGAGGCGACGATCGGCGGCGATGCCGCCCGCGCGACGCAGCAGTTTCTCGCTCTTTACGGCTCAAGGACCGGGAGAGCAAACAACCGGCCGCAAGGCCCGGAGACGGATGATTTCAGGTCAAGTCGACCTGAAATCTGAATCCGGCTCCAAATTCAAGAGATAGAGCATGATGTCGTCCGAAAACCGCTTCACACTTTTCGGCATCATGCTCTGATCTTCAAAAACGGGAAGGAAGACGAAATGCGTGTCTATTACGATCGTGACGCCGATCTCAATCTGATCAAGGGTAAGAAGGTCGCTATCATCGGCTATGGCAGCCAGGGCCGGGCGCATGCGCTCAACCTCAAGAATTCCGGCGTCAAGGAGATCGCCATCGGCCTGAAGGCCGGCTCGGCGACCGCCAACAAGGTCGAGGCCGACGGGCTGAAGGTGATGAGCGTGGCGGATGCCGCCAAGTGGGCAGACCTGATGATGATGGCAACGCCCGACGAATTGCAGGCCGACATCTACAGATCAGAGATCGCGCCGAACATCCGCGACGGCGCAGCCATCGCCTTCGCGCACGGCCTCAATGTGCATTTCGGCCTGATCGAGCCGAAGGCTTCGGTCGACGTGGTCATGATCGCGCCGAAGGGCCCTGGCCATACCGTGCGCGGCGAATATCAGAAGGGCGGCGGCGTGCCGTGCCTGGTTGCCGTCAACCAGGACGCCTCGGGCAATGCGCTCGACCTCGCGCTCTCCTATGCCTGCGGCGTCGGCGGCGGCCGTTCCGGCATCATCGAGACCAATTTCCGCGAGGAATGCGAGACCGATCTGTTCGGCGAGCAGGTGGTGCTGTGCGGCGGCCTGGTCGAGCTGATCCGCGCCGGCTTCGAGACGCTGGTGGAAGCCGGCTACGCGCCGGAGATGGCTTACTTCGAGTGTCTGCACGAGGTGAAGCTGATCGTCGACCTCATCTATGAGGGCGGCATCGCCAACATGAACTACTCGATCTCGAATACCGCCGAATGGGGCGAATATGTCTCCGGTCCGCGTATCATCACGGCCGACACCAAGGCCGAGATGAAGCGCATCCTGAAGGACATCCAGACCGGCAAGTTCACCTCGGAATGGATGCAGGAATATCGCGCCGGCCTGTCACGCTTCAAGGGCATCCGCCGCAACAACGACAGTCATCAGATCGAAGAGGTTGGCGCGAAGCTGCGCGCGATGATGCCGTGGATCGCCAAGAACAAGCTGGTCGACAAGGCGAAAAATTAATTCGGTCTATTCATGCTTCGTGAAAGCCGGCGGAGCGATCCGCCGGCTTCTCTCACGCTCAGCCGTAATGCCAATGCGGCTTCGGCTCGGTGCCCGCGAATTCCACGCCGATGCGGTCGTCGCGGCGCCAGCGGACGATCGCCTTGTAGCCGATCCGGTCCTTCGTCACGTAAAGCAGGAATTCGTCGGGCACATGCGCCTCGATAGGCAGCTTCAGTTCGGCGCCGCCAGGATGCATGTTGCGCACCGTGCACATGACCCCGGAATTGTTGATGCCGGTCAGGATCGCCGCGCCCTTCAGCACGCGTTGCCGGCGCTTGCCTCTCAACTCGTTCTCGGTCATGGCGGGGTCGTCCTAGCGGATCGCAGCTTGGCGATTGTCATATGGGGCACCGCATCACGGATAGACGCATCTGCTAAATTTAAGGTTATCGCGTCGCCGTCGGGCGCGCCCTGACAAAAAGAAACGGCGCCCGCCGGGCGCCGTTGAGCTTCGTGCCGAGGGGCTCAGATATAGGGCGAAATGCACTGCCGGCGCGGGCCGTTATAGGGCTGGAACGTGTTGTCCCAGGCCCGATAGGACCGGTAGCGGTCGTGGCACCATTGGACATGGGCCCTGGAAAGCCGCTCGGTCCGGTAAATGCGCCGCGGCTGATAGTAGCGCGGATAGGGATCGTAATAATAGGGATTGTAGAAATTGTTGTAGGCGAGGCTGCCGAGGCCGAGGCCTAGGCCGAGCCCAAGGATGGCCGCGCCCCCGCTGTCGAAGTGGCGATGGCGATGATGGCGATGATGCCGCCAGCGCCAATTGCGATCTCCGTCCCAGTTGCGGGAGAAATGACGTGCGCGGAAGTCGCCGCCACGCCATCTAAAATCGCGGCCGCGCCAGTCACCGCCGCGCCGCCAGCGCCAGTCATACATCTGCCGCCGGTCGTTGCCGCCGGCCCAGCTGTCGCGAACGGGGATGATGGTGGATGCGGCCGTGCTGGTCACGGTCGACATATCGGGCTGCAGGACCGGGCCGGCAATCGACGGCACCGTCAGCCCAGCGGAGAGACCCAAGGCCAGAAGCCCGGATCCAAGGGAAGACAAGAGCGGTTTCATTTCACTCTCCACGAGTAAGGCCCCACGCCCAAAACGCTCGGGAATAGGCCTATTGATGGAACTTTCCATCTGAACGGAAGATGAACAGAAAGGTTCCGTCAACCATAGCGGGCGTGCGTATGCTCTTGTGTTCGCCATTGCTTGCGGGCAAAGGTCTCGGCCATGTCGCTGCGCCTCGCCACCTTCAATGTCGAGAACCTGATGAACAGGTTCGACTTCTCCGGCTATCGCAACCAGCTCAACGAGGACCGAACGCTGGCGCTGTTCGACATCCAGAGCGAAGCAGAATACAGGCTGCTCGAACAGGCGCGCGCCATCGCCCAGTCCGATGACACCCGCCAGCTTACCGCGCTCGCCATAGCCGCGACACGCGCCGACGTCATCTGCATGCAGGAGGTGGACAATATCGAGGGGCTGAAGGCCTTCGAATATGGCTATCTCTTCAAGATGATCGGGCAGGGCTACCGTCAGAAATACACCACCGCCGGCAACGACTCCCGCGGCATCGACGTCGCCGTGATGATGCGCAACGAGACCGCGCAGGGGCAGCCGATCGAATTCGTGCGCATGACCAGCCATGCCTATGTCACGTTCGAGCAGTTCGGACTGTTCACGCCGGAACTGGCGGCGTTCGGGCACCTGGCCACCGAACGCGTCTTCCGGCGCGACTGCCTGGAAATCGACATAACGGTCGGCGGCGTGCCGCTTACGCTGTACCTCGTGCATTTCAAGTCAATGGGCTCGCCGCGCAACGGTCTCGATGGCCGCGAGGCGACGATGCCACTGCGCATCGCCGAGGCGCAGGCCGTGCGCCGCATCATCGAGGACCGCTTCGGCAAGGACCATGCGGCCGACAAGCGCTGGGCAATCTGCGGCGACATGAATGATTATCGGCAGCGCGTGAAGATCGAAGGCGACAGCTTCGACGGCTATCGCTTCCACGTCGTCGACGAAGCCCAGTCCTCGATCAACGTTCTGACCGCCGGCGGCTTTTGCGAAAATGTCGTCGAGCGGCGGCCCGAGATGGACCGCTGGAGTTTTTATCACACGCGCGGCCCGCAAGAGCGGCATTTGTGCCAATTGGACTATATCCTGCTGTCGAAGGCCTTGGCGGCGAAGAACGCCACTGCGGTTCCGGAGATCATCCGCAACGGTCAGCCTTGGCGCACCATCTTTCCGCCTGGCCAGGAAGCAGAGCGTTTTCCGCGTGCCGGGTGGGACAGGCCGAAGGCCTCCGACCATTGCCCGGTGGTGATCAACCTGGACATGGCCTGAGCCCGTGAGCTTCGACCTGCCGCGCAATGTCATTTTGCCGGTCGACGCGGTCGACGTACGGCTCGTTGCCAGCCCGCATCCGTTCGAGCGCGACAATCAGACAGCGATCGCGGAAAACTGGCGCCGCGAAATGGAGATGAAGCCGGCGCTATATGACGGCACCGTGGTGTTGCTTTCAGCGCTGAGCTATCGCGACAGCCGGCTCATCGGTCGCTGTCATGCGGTGAAGTACTCGACTTTCATGCTGTGGCGCAAAAACCGGGAGCTGAGCGGCGCCGAACATGCCTATGCGCACGCCGTGCTGGTTGCCGGCGACAATGCGCTGGTGGCGATCCGGATGGGCTCGCACACGGTGAACGCCGGCCGCGTCTATTTCGCCGCCGGCTCCTTCGAGCCGATCGATTTCCGCGACGGCGTCGTCGATATCGATTTCAACATGATCCGCGAGGTGGGCGAGGAAACCGGGATCGATCTGTCGGGCGCCGCCCGCGGACAGCGCTACTATGCGCTGTCGACTTCGAGCGGCACGGTGATCTTCCGCCGCTATCACGTTCCCGAGCCGGCGGAAGAGCTTGCGCGGCGCATCAGCGCCTTCGTTGCAACTGAAGCGCAGCCCGAGATCGAAGGTCCGGTCATCATCCGCAACGCAACCGACCTGCCGGTCGGGCTGATGGGGCACATGAAGCCGCTGATCGAGTGGCATTTCGCCAACGAGCTGGTCTGACTCGGTCACGGGCCGACGACGCGGCGGTTCACTCGTGCCTTAGCGCCTCGATCGGATCGAGCCTCGCGCCGCGCAATGCCGGGAAGAAGCCGAACACCATGCCGATCAGCGCCGAAAAACCGACGGCGAGCAGGATGACCGCCGGGCTCGGCGCGAAGGGTATCGTCAGCGCCACCGAGGCCAGGCCTGCGAGCGCCAGTCCGATCAGGATGCCGATGATGCCGCCGACCAGCGACAGCACCGTCGCCTCGACCAGGAACTGGATCAGGATGTGTTTTTCGTGCGCGCCGATCGCCAGCCTGATGCCGATCTCGCGCGTGCGCTCAGTGACCGATACCAGCATGATGTTCATGATGCCGATGCCGCCGACCAGAAGGCTGACGCCGGCGACGGCACCCAGCATGCCGGTCATGGTGGTGGTGGCGCTGGCCATGGCGTCGGCGATCTGGGTCATGTCGCGGATCGAGAAATCGGCATCGCGGTCCGGCGTGATGCGGCGCGTGTCGCGCAGGATGTCCTCGACGCGCGGCTGCAGTTCGGTGGTCGGCGTCCTGTCGTCGGCGGCGATGTAGATCGAGTCGATGTCGCGGTTGCCGGCGATGCGCCGCTGGTAGGCGGCCAGCGGCATCAGCACGACATTGTCCTGATCCTGGCCGAAGCCGGTGTAACCCTTGGGCTCGAGCAAGCCGATGATCCGGCAGGAGGTGCGGTTGACGCGGATCGTCTCGCCCTCCGGATCGCCGGCGCCGAAGAACTGCTGCCGCACCGTCTCGCCGATCAGGCAGACGCCTGCGCCGGCGCGCGTCTCGGAATCGCTGAAGGGACGGCCCGACACCAGCTTCCAGTCGCGCGCGTCGAGATAGGCGCTGTCGGTGCCGGTAACGCCCGACGTCAGGCTCTCCGTGCCGAAGATGACCCGCACCTGTTTTTGCGACGCCGGTGCGATGGCGCGTGCGCCGCTGAGATGGGCAACCAGTGCTTCGAGGTCCTTGGCGGCCAGCGGTCGGGTGACCTGGTCGAGCCCGCCCGGGCCGCCAGGCCCTGCCGGACGGCCCGAGCGGACGACGAGCAGGTTGCTGCCGAGTTTCGAGATGTCGGCCTTGACCTTCTCGGTGGTGCCGGAGCCGATGGTGAGCATGGCGATGACCGCGGCGACGCCGATGACGATGCCGAGCAGGGTCAGGAACGAGCGCAGCACGTTCCGGCGGATGGAAATCAGCGAAAGGCGGACGGTTTCCCAAATCATGCTGCCTCGGCTTTCGCTGTATCTGAAGCGACGTGGCCGTCGAGAAAGCGCACCGTGCGCCCGGCATATGCCGCGACGTCGGCTTCGTGCGTGACCATGACGATGGTGAGGCCGAGTTCGGCGTTCAGCCTGGTCAGCAATTCCATTATTTCGTGCGTGCGCGCGGTGTCGAGATTTCCGGTGGGCTCGTCGGCAACAAGCAGAGTCGGTTTGGTGACGATGGCACGCGCTATCGCCACGCGCTGTTGCTGGCCGCCCGAGAGCTCGGCCGGCGTGTGATGTTCGCGCCCGACAAGTCCGACTTGGGCGAGCGCCTGCATGGCCAGCTCCCGGCGCTCGCGGGCGGAAACGCCGCGATAGATCAGAGGCAGCTCGACATTTTCCGCCGCCGTGGTGCGGGGCAGGAGATTGTAGCCCTGGAAGACGAAGCCGACATAAAGGTTGCGCAACAGGGCGCGGCGGTTGCGGTCGAGCCGGCCGGCATCGACGCCCATGAAGCGGTAGGTTCCGGCCGTCGGCGTGTCGAGACAGCCGATGATGTTCATCGCCGTCGACTTGCCCGAGCCGGACGGTCCCATGATGGCGACGAACTCACTTCTGCGGATGGCAAGATCGACGCCGGCAAGTGCGTGCACGCACGCTTCGCCCTCGCCATAGCTCTTCCATACACTGTCGAAGGTGATGAGCAGGGGAGCGGACACGGTCAGCTCCGTTGCGGCGAGCCGGTGATGACCTCTGCGCCTTCCTCGAGGCCGGACGTGATCTCGGTCAGTTCGCCGTCGGTCGAGCCGATCCTGACGTTGAGGGCATGCGGCCGTCCGTTGTCCAGCACATAGAGCGTGCGCGACCCGTCGATCGGCGCTTTCGTCGCCTCGCGCTGCCGGTTGGGGCGCCCCATGCGGCCGGTAAAGAGGTCGCGCAGGCTCCAGCCGCGGGCCGCCTGTTGCGCCGGGCGGTAACGGAAGGCTGTGGCCGGCACGGTGAGCACGCCCTTGGCCTGCCGGGTCACCACCGCGACCGTGGCGGTCATGCCTGGCCTGAGCAGAAGTTCGCCGTTGTCGACTTCCAGCCGTGCATTGTAAGTGACGACGCCGTCGGTGGTGACGGAGGCATAGGAGATGTCGCGGATCTCGGCGTCGAAGGGACGGTCCGGGAAAGCATCGACGGTGAAGCGGGCATGCTGGCCGGGCTTGACCTGGCCGATATCGGCCTCGTCCACCGCCGCCTGCAGCTCCATGTTACGCAAGTCGGCAGCGATGACGAACAGCACCGGCGCCTGCAGCGAAGAAGCGACCGTCTGCCCCGGATCGACGGAGCGCGTGAGCACGATGCCGTCGATCGGCGCGTAGATGGTGCTCTTGGCAAGGTCGGTCTGCTGGGCCTTCAGATCAGCTTCGGCGATGGCGAGATTGGCCTCGGCGCTGTCGAGCGCGGCCTTGGAGCGATCGCGTGTCGCGGTCGCGGCCTCAAGCGATTGATCCGTCGCCATGCCGCGCTTGGTGAGGGCGCTCGCGCGGACCACCGCGTTCTGGTTTTCCTGCAGCGTGACCTTGGCATCCTCGACGGCGGCCGCCGCCGCCTTTGCCGAGGCGGTGGCGCGCTCGATCTGGACTTCGAGCTTGGCGGTGTCGAGCGTCGCGAGCACGTCGCCCTTCTTGACCTGCTGGTTCTCGTTGACGGCGACGGCGCGGACGATGCCGGAAAGCTCGCTGGAGATGTCGACCTGCGTCAGCGGCTGCAGCGTGCCGGTCGCCGACACCTTGACGGTCAGGTCGGCAATCGTCGCCGGCGCGGTCGTGTATTCGATCCGGGGCGGCGAGACGGCGTTCCAGCGGTAGCCGGCGATCGCGGCCGCCACGACAGCCAGCGCCAGCAGCGCGTAGAGCCGGAAGCGGCGGCGCTTGCGGCTCACGCCTTTGCGGTCGAGCCCGAGGGCCGTTTCGATGGAAGCGTCGGTTTCTGCGTTTGGCGGATTGACAAGCTGGTCCACCACGGACCCCTATAACGACAAATTGATGTCCCTATCCGTGAACAAATCATGCCTTGACGTTCGAATTTCAAATTAAATTTCCCTCATGTTGGGATCGAGCAGAAATTCGGGACGAGGCGGAAGGTTTTCCAAATGACGCGCGACTACTTGCTTTACGACGTGTTTACGACCGAGCGGCTGGCCGGGAATCCGCTGGCGGTGGTGCTCGACAGCGAGGGGCTGGACTCGGCCGCCATGCAAGCGATCGCGCGCGAATTCAACCTGTCCGAGACGGTGTTCGTGCTGCCGCCCGAAAATCCCAAGCATCGCAACCGTATACGCATCTTCACGCCCGATTATGAGATGCCGTTCGCGGGCCATCCGACCGTGGGGTCGGCTATCGCGCTTGCGGAGCAGGCTGGCGAAGCGACTGGCATCTTTGTGCTGGAGGAGAACATCGGCCCCGTGCGTTGCGCGGTCAGCAGGCATGATGGCGCTACCTTCGCCGAATTCGACTTGGCGAAACTGCCTGAGCGGCTGGAACTCGCCGCCGAACCGGAAATGATCGGCGCCGCGCTTGGCCTTGGCCCGCATGAGCTCGGCTTCGAGAATCACCGCGTCTCCTTCTGGTCGGCCGGCGTGCCCTACGTCACCATTCCGGTTGCCGGCCTCGAAGCGGCCGCAAAAGTCAGGCTGGACAACCAGGCATGGTCCGAACTCGCGCCGCGCAAGAGCGAATGGACCTTCGCCAGCCCGTACGTCTATTGCCGCGAGACGGTGCATCACGACAGCGCCTTCCATGTGCGCATGATCGTGCCGGGCAATCCCTCCTACGAAGATCCGGCGACCGGCTCCGCGGCGGCGGCCTTTGCTGGCGCCATCATGCATTTCGACGGTCCAACGGACGGGATCTCGCAGCTTTGGATCGAGCAGGGGCTGGAAATGGGGAGACCCTCGCGCATCCGGCTCGAGCTCAATGTCGACGGCGGAAAACTGGCCTCCGCGCGCATCGGAGGCCATGCGATCAAAGTGGCGGAAGGCCAGATTTTTGTGTGACACCTGCGGCAATTCGGCGATTTGTCTGGAAATGATCCGGCAGGGCTGGACATCGTTCAAACCGGCGGCTATATGCGCCGCCGACGCTGGATTTCCCGGCGGTGTGGGTGTGTAGCTCAGTTGGTAGAGCAGCTGACTCTTAATCAGCGGGTCCACAGTTCGATCCTGTGCACACCCACCAAAGTCTTTCCATAATGCGGCCAGAAAACAAGCGAGATGGGCACCAGTCCTACTGCGCTGTCTTGCTCAAGCTGGCCTTGAACTTGACCTTCATCGTGATCTGGCCGGTCACCGTAACCTGCGATCCGCCATAACCGCCGACATTGCGGTCCCGGGCATTGACGTTAGTTGTCATGCCGGTGATTTCGCAGGTGTCGGCGACAGTCTCGGCCACCATGGCGCAACTGACGGCCGCGACCTTGTAGAAAGAGCGAAGTGCGGCCTGCTGCTGGACGGCTGCGTCCTCGTCGTCCTTGACCGGAAGGGTCATCGAAATCGACGATTGGATTCTGGCAGATCCGTCTTCGCCGGGGCGAAGCGGGCGAACATATTGATCTTGGGCAAGGGCCGGCAGTGCCATCCCAGCAAGAAACGTAAAAAATATTAGGCCCTTCAAATACATCGTTCGATCTCCCGTGAAACATCTCTGTCGCACGAATCAATCAAGACGACGTTATTTCGTCATTTCAACAGCGTTGAAATTTTGAAGGAAGATTATTTTTCCGAAACGCCGGCTTCCGCGAAACTCGCCATTCTCGTATGACACTCCAGCGCCGAGCGGACGATGTTGACGGCAAGGCAGGCGCCGGAGCCTTCGCCGAGCCGCATGCCGAGGTCGAGCAGCGGCGGCAGGCCCAGCGCTTCGAGCAGGCGGCGATGACCGGCTTCGGCCGAGACATGGGCGGCGACGGTGTGCGCCAGCCCGGTCGGGTGCAGCCTTGCCAGCGGCGCGACGGCGGCGGTGCAGACGAAGCCGTCGAGCAACACCGGCACGTTGTTCTTGCGCGCGGCCAGCGTGGCGCCGAAGATCGCCGCAAGCTCGCGTCCGCCAAGGGCGGCGGCGATCTTCAGCGGGTCGGAAAGCGAATCGGCATGGCGCTTGAGGCCCGCCTCTATGGCGGTGATCTTGCGGATCAATCCGGCATCATCGACGCCGGTGCCGCGGCCGGTCCATTTTTCCGCGCCGCCGCCGAAAAGAGCGGCCGAGATCGCTGCTGCCGGCGTGGTGTTGCCGATGCCCATCTCGCCGAAACAGACGAGGTCGAGATCGTTGGTCACGGCGTCGTAGCCGGCCGAGACCGCGGCGAGGAAGGTCTGCTCGTCCATCGCCGGCGCTTGCGTGAAATCGCCTGTCGGATGATCGAGATCGAGCGGGATGACGTCGAGCCTGGCGCCGGCGACGCGGGCGAGCTGGTTGATGGCAGCACCGCCGCCAGCAAAGTTCGCCACCATCTGCACCGTGACTTCCGAAGGATAGGCCGAAACGCCCTGCGCGGTGACGCCGTGATTGCCGGCAAACACGAAGACTTTGACCGCGTCGAGCTTCGGCATGTCGCGGCCCTGCCAGCGGGCCAACCAGGCGGCGATCGTTTCCAAACGGCCAAGGCTGCCCTGCGGCTTGGTCAGCGTGTCCTGGCGACGGGCAACGGCGGCGGCGGCCGTATCGCTGCCGGCGGACAGATCGAGGCAGGCGGCGCGAAGGTCTTCGAGCGATTTGAACGACGTTGTTTGAGGGGACATGAGGGTAAGGTCTCCGAAAGAAGAATCAGGAAAGGCAAGCGGAAGCGACAAGCAGCACGGCGATCTCGCCGAGCTGCTGCAGCGCTCCCATCGTATCGCCGGTCTGGCCGCCGATCTGGCTGAGGCAGAGCGCACGAAAGGCGGCAAACAGCAGGCCAAGCAGGATCACCGCGGCAATTGCGCCGCCGAGGCCGAGCGCCAACAGCGCCACGGCTCCGAGCGCGGCACCAACGACGGCGGTTTCGGCAGTGACCGAGCCCGCGTCGGCCGACAGCCCATCGGAGCGCGCCGGCGGCAGAAGATGCATAAAGGCGCCGAACAGGCCGCGCGAGGCGGCGTGCGCTGCCAAAAGCGCCAGGAAGATGTGGCCAGGGCCGGCCAGTTCCGAAAGCGCGCTCCAGCGGATGAGCAGCGAGATGCCGAGCGCCGCGGCGCCATAGGCGCCGATGCGGCTGTCGCGCATGATCTCCAGCTTCTTCTCGCGCGTCCGGCCGCCGCCGAGTCCATCGGCGATATCGGAGAGCCCGTCCTCGTGCAGGCAGCCGGTGACAAGCATCGTCGCTGCAAGCGCGAGCGCCGCAGCCGGACCGGCGGCAAGGCCCAGGGCGCCAACGATGGCGTAGACAAGCGCGCCGATGACGGCGACGGCGAGACCGGCAAAGGGTGCCGCCCAGATCGCTTCGGCTAGGCTGCGGCCGCCGAAATCGCTCGACGGCAGCCTCAGCCGCGTCAAGAAGACAAGGCTGAGGCCTATGTCGTCGAGCAATCGCCGAGGCTCGGAAAGGCCGCCGCTCATGCGCCCCTCGCAATGGCATGGAAGAAAGTGCCGCTGACATGGCCGCGCCGGTAACCCGACGCGCCCAGCGGATTGCCCTGGCCGTCGGCGAGGTCCGCCAGCGGCTCGTCATTGCCTGTGGCAGCGATCTGCGCATAGTGGAACTCATGGCCGCGGATGAGCATGCCTTCGCTGCCAAGCGGACACCCGGCGCGCAGCCGCGCCTCGCGATAGCCGAGGTTCATCTTGCGCCTGGCGAAGCTGGTCGAATGGCCAAGCAGGCCAAGCATTTTATGGCTCTCGCCGTCCGCATCCTCCAGCACCTCGCCCAGCACCATGAAGCCGCCGCACTCGCCATGCACTGGCTTGGTCGCGGCGAAACGGGCCATTCCCGCACGGAAGTTGCCAGCGGCCGCAAGCTTGCCGGCATGCAGTTCTGGATAACCGCCTGGCAGCCAGCAGACATCGCAATCTTGGCTCGGCGCTTCGTCGGCAAGCGGTGAGAAGGGCACGATCTCGGCGCCAGCGTTTCGCCAGTATGAGGCGACATGCGGGTAGAGGAAGGTGAAGGCGGCGTCCTCGGCCAGTGCAATGCGCTGGCTTGGCGGCTGTAACGCCTCGCCGAAGTCGCCGGCCGTGGGTTCGAGCGGGCTCGCCAGCGCGAGAATGGCGTCGATATCGAGCGACTTCTCGACCATGTCGGCAAGCCGGTCGAGATGCGCCATGAGGTTCTCGTGCTCCCCTGCTTGGACGAGGCCGAGATGCCGCTCCGGCAGGTTGAGCGTCGGATCGCGCATGATGGCGCCGACCACCGGCAGGCCGATGGCCTCGATCGCGTCGCCCGCCAGCCGGCGATGGCGCTCGCTGCCGAGGCGGTTGAGCACGACGCCGGCCATGCGCACATCCGGATCGTAGGTGGCAAAACCCTTGGCGACGGCGGCGGCCGTGGTCGACTGACCGGAAACGTCGAGCACCAGAAGCACCGGCAGGCCATAGAGCCGGGCGAGATCGGCGGCCGAACCCGAACGGCCTTCCGGCGCGGGAATGCCGTCGAAAAGGCCCATCGCGCTTTCGAGAATGACGTACTCGGCACCACACGCTGCCTGGTTCGCCAGCGCGTTGAGCAGGGAAGGCGGCATCGCCCAGCTGTCGAGATTGACGCCGGAGAGGCCGGTGGCGGCGGTATGGAAGCCGGGATCGATATAGTCCGGTCCGGACTTCGCGCCGCGCACCTTCAGCCCGCGCCGGGCAAGCGCGCGCAACAGGCCTATGGTGACGCTGGTCTTGCCCGAGCCGGAGCGCGGCGCGCCGATGATGATCGCGCGCGCCGTCATGCCCCGCCCGCCAGTGCCGCGCGCATGGCGACGATACCGCCGACGACGATCAGCGCCGGGGAGGCGAGCCCGGCGGCAGCGGCCTCCTCGGCGATTGTGGCGAGCGTGGCGACAACGATGCGCTCCTGCGGCGTGGTCGCTGCGACGATCACGGCGGCAGGCGTCGACGGCGCGAGGCCACCGCTGAGCAGCTTTGCCGCTATCACCGGCAGATTGGCCATGCCCATATAGATGACGACCGGCTGGCCGGTGCGCGCGATTGCGTCCCAGTCGATGTCGTCATCGGTGCCGGCGGCATGGCCCGTGGCAAGGATGACCGCCTTGTTGATGCCGCGCATGGTGGCAGGGATGGCGGTGGCGGCCAATGCGCTGAGACCGGAGGTGAGGCCGGAGAGCACCCGAAATGGTATGTTTTCCCGTGCCAGCGACAACGCCTCTTCGCCGCCGCGGCCGAAAATATAGGGATCGCCGCCCTTGAGCCGCACGACGCGGCGACCCTCGCGCGCCAGCCGCACGAGCAGGGCGTTGATGTCGTCCTGCTTCATCGAGGGCTGGCCGCCGCGTTTACCGGCGTAGAAGAGCTCCGCGCCTGCAGCAACCGCGACGACATCGGGCGAGACCAGCGCGTCATAGACCAGCGCATCGCACTGCCCGAGTGCCGCCAGCACTTCGAGCGTCAGGCAGCCGGGATCGCCGGGGCCGGCGCCGGCCAGCCAGACATGGCCGGGCTCCAGCGCGCGCGGCTTGAAGTTCAGCCGCGCCAGCGCCTGCTCCACCGTTGCCCGTCCGTTTCTGTTGGTGCTGGCGTTCACAATCCGTCCCGTCCGCGAAAACGCCGCTGGTAGTGGGCGTCGTAAAGTGAGCTCTCGCCGAAATCCTGCGCGGCCAATGCGCTGCCGACGAAGATGATCGCCGTGCGCTCCATCGGATTTTGCGCAAGCTGCGCCTCGATCGTGCCCAGCGTGCCGGTCAGAATGCGCTCGTCCGACCAGGAAGCGCGGAAGACGACCGCCACTGGGCATTCTGCGCCGTAGAGCGGCGTGAGTTCGGCAACGATGCGGGCGATGGCATGGATGGCGAGATGGATGGCTAGAGTTGCACCGGTGCGGCCGAAGCCGGCAAGCGTCTCGCCGGGCGGCATTTTCGAGGCGCGGCCGGAGACGCGGGTCAGCACGAGGCTCTGCCCGAGCTCGGGAATGGTAAGCTCGCGCCGTAACGCCGCCGCCGCCGCCGCGAAGGAAGGCACGCCCGGCGTCAGCGTGTAGGGGATATCGCGCTTCTCGAGCCGCCGGATCTGCTCGGCCACTGCGCTCCACACCGAAAGGTCGCCGGAATGCAGGCGCGCGACGTCCTGGCCGGCTTTGTGGGCGGCAAGATATTCGGCCTCGATCTCGTCGAGCGACATCGGCGCGGTGTCGATCAGCCTGGTTCCGGGCGCGCAGTGTTCGAGCAGTTCTGGCGCGACGATCGAGCCGGCATAGAGGCAGACCGGGCATGAGGCCAGGAGGCGGCTGCCGCGCAAGGTGATGAGGTCGGCAGCACCAGGGCCGGCGCCGATGAAATGGACGGTCATTTTGGGCCTCCACCAAGGGCGATGGCGCAGGTAACAGGACCAAGAACAGTACGTGGTCCAAGCAGTTTCGCCTCTTTGCCGGCCGCGGCCAGGGCCGACGCTTCCGAAACCGACGGCGTGCCGGCGTGAGCCTGTGACCATTCGGATTGGCTGATCGTGCCGGATGAGACGGTTTGCAAGGCGTCGTCGGAGACGACGAGCACGGGCAGGTCGAGGTCGCGACCGGCAAGAAAGATCGCTTGCTCGTCGCGTTTCATTTCGCCCGTTGCCAGCGCTGAAAGCGCGGTCTTTGGCAACCCATGCGCTTCGAGCGCGGTCTCGATCGCGGCGCGCACGTCGCGCGCCATCACACCCTTCCGGCAGCCGATACCCGCGACCATCATGGCTTTACCCAGCTCCATTGCATGACCGGCATGGCCGGACGCCAGGCCTGCATGGATCCGACCGGCGCCGCACGCGAGAGGGCGATGCGCAGTAGGTCGCCGCCGCGCCTGGTATGCTGGTCAAGCAGCAGCGCCTCCATTTCCAGCGTCACAGCATTGGCGACCAACCGGCCGCCGGCGCGCAGCGACTTGATCGCTGTCTGCAGCACGCCGGCATCGCTGCCGCCGCCGCCGATGAAGATGGCGTCTGGTGTCTCCAGTGTTGCCAGCTCTTTCGGTGCCGAGCCTTCGATGACGACAAGACCGGGCACACCGCAATGCGCGGCGTTGCGATGGATGCGAGCGGCGCGCTCGCTGTCGGCCTCGATGGCATAGGCGCGCATCGAAGGGTGGGCCAGCATCCATTCGATGCCGATCGAGCCGGAGCCGGCACCGATATCCCAGAGCAGTTCACCGCGCCGCGGCGCCAGCGCCGACAGCGTCATGGCGCGGATCTCGCGCTTGGTGATCTGGCCGTCATGCTCGAACAGATGATCGGCAAGGCCGACGGTCAAAGGCAGGATGCGCGCATCCGGAGTCGATTCTATTTCGAGCGCCAGCACGTTGAGCGGATTGATGTTTTTGAGATCGAAGGCGTCGGCGCGGACAGCGCGGCGCGTTTCGCCCTGGCCGCCAAGCGCTTCGAGAACCGTCAACCGCGACGGACCGAAGCCGAGTTCGTCGAGCAGCGCGGCGATGGCGGCCGGCGCGTCGCTGTCGGATGTGAGCGCAAGGATACGTGCGCCGGGGTGGAGCAGCGGGCGGAGGAGGTCGATCGAGTGGCCATGCAACGAGATGGTTTCGACATCCTGCAGCGCCCAGCCGAGTCGGGAGGCGGCTAGCGACAGCGATGACGGCGCCGGCAGGACGAGCATCTCATCCGGTTTCACTTTGCGCGCGAGCGTGACGCCGACGCCGTGGAAGAACGGGTCGCCGGAAGCCAGCACGCAGACGCTTCTGCCTTCGAGCGCCAGCACATCATGCATCTCGGCATCGAACGGCGTCGGCCACGGTCGCGCCTTGCCCTTGGCCAAGTCTGAGACGAGCGCGAGGTGCCGCTTGCCGCCAAAGATGACTTCGGCCTCGGCGATCCTGCGCTTGGCCTCGTCGCCCAGACCCGCTACACCGTCCTCGCCGATGCCGACGATGGTCAGCCATCTTGCGACCGGCTTGGCAGCGCGCGAACCCTCAGCAGGCATGATGACCCACCGTATTCTGATTCTCGGCGGAACCACGGAGGCCCGGCAGCTGGCGGGCAAGCTGGCTCGCCGGAAGGATTTCTCGATCACGCTGTCGCTCGCCGGCCGCACCGAAAGCCCCATGGCGCAAGGCGTCCCCATGCGTAGCGGCGGCTTTGGCGGCATGGAGGGATTGGCCGCCTACCTCCATCGGGAACAGGTCGATCTGGTGGTCGACGCCACGCATCCTTACGCGGCCCGTATGTCGGCCAATGCCGCTGAGGCGGCCAGGCAAACCCGCGTGCCGATGGTTGCGCTGCGGCGTGCCGGCTGGGAGCCTGTCGCGGGTGATCGCTGGACTTTCGTGGAGAGCGTCGCTGAAGCGGCCAAGGCGCTTGGCACGGCGCCGCGACGAGTCTTGCTGGCGATCGGCCGGCAGGAAGCCGGCGCGTTCGAGGCCGCTCCGCAGCATCGCTATCTCATTCGCAGCGTCGACCCGATCGAGCCAAAGCTGGCTGTGCCTGACGCAGTTTACCTTCTGGCGCGCGGGCCGTTCCCCGAAGCGGACGAGCGCGCGCTGCTTGAAAAATACGCCATCGATACCGTCGTTTCGAAGAACAGCGGCGGCGACGCGACCTACGGCAAGATCGCCGCGGCGCGCGCGCTCGGCATCGAGGTGATCATGGTGCGCAGGCCGCCGCTGCCCGACGTTGCGTCGGCCGAGACCGTCGATCAGCTGGCTGCGATGGTCGATCATTTTCTCGACCCAGTTGCCGAACGCGGCGTGTAGACCAGCGCGGGCTTGTCGCCGCGCTTGATGATGCGGGTCTCGGGCGAGCCGATGATGACGCAGGTCGACATGTCGGCCTTTGCCGCATCGGAGTCGGCGAGCAGAAACACCTCGATGCGCTCTTCGGGCCGGCCGGCGGCGCGGCCGAAGATCACCGGGGTGGTGCCCGGCAGAATGGCCTTCAGGCATTCGAAGGCGCGGCCGAGCTGCCAGGGGCGGGCCTTGCTGATCGGATTGTAGAGCGCAATGACGAAGCCGGCGCCGGCCGCCGCCAGCAGACGCAGCTCGATCAGCTCCCAGGGTTTTAGATTGTCGGAGAGCGAGATGGCGCAGAAATCATGGCCAAGCGGCGCGCCGATGCGGGCGGCGACCGCGAGCATGGCGGTGACGCCGGGAACGACCGCGAGGTCGATTGACCTCCATTCTGGCGGACCGGCTTCGATCGCCTCGCAGACGGCGGCCGCCATGGCGAATACGCCGGGATCGCCGCCGGACACGACAGCGACGCTGTGACCTTCGGCTGCCTTGGCCAGCGCCTCGTTCGAGCGGGCTAGCTCTTCGCGATTGTCGGAGGCGATGCGGGTCTGGTCCTGTCGCAGCTCGAGCCGGTCGAGATAGGGCTTGTAGCCATAGAAGAAGGAAGCCTCCGTCACGGCGCGGATCGCCTCCGGCGTGACCTGATCGGCATTGCCGGGGCCGAGGCCGATCACGGTGAGGCGGCCGCTCAAGGCTTGGCTCCGGGAACTCCGGGACGCGCCGACCAGCCGGCGACCAGCACGATGGCGAAATAGGGGGCCTTGTCGTCCGGCTTTTCCGCGAGCCGCATCGACACGCTGCCCGGCATGGTGCCGCGCTCGACATAGACGGCCTTCGTCAGCTTGCCGGTCGCTTCCAGCGCGCGGCGGATCTTCGGCAGGTTGCGGCCGACCTTCATGATGACGGCGGCATCGGTATCGGCCAGCCGTCGCGTCAGCTCGAACTCGCTCATCGTGCCGGGAAGCACGGTCAGCACATCGTCGCCCTGGACGATCGGCAGGCCGGTCGCCGACCAACAGCCGGACATGGCGGTGATACCGGGAATGACTTCGGTCGGGAATCGGTGCGAGAGGCGCACGTGCAGATGCATATAGGAGCCGTAGAAAAGCGGATCGCCCTCCGACAGCACGGCCACCATCTTGCCGGCGCCGAGATGCCCGGCGACCTGTTCGGCGGACCGCTCGTAGAAATCGGTGATCTGCGAGCGATAGTCGTCGTGATCCTTGTCGATCTCGGTCGTCACCGGATAGAGCAAGGGCAGCTCGACCATATCCGGGCGAAAGCGCGCCTCGACGATGGCGCGCGCGTTGCTGTTGTTGCCGCGCTTGGCGAAATAGGCGACGACATTCGCTTCAGCCAATGCCCGCGCGGCTTTCAGCGTCAACAGCTCCGGATCGCCGGGACCGGTGCCGACGCCGACGAGCCGGCCTTTGGGGAAAGCGTTCACAGGCCTGGCCTCGCCAATGCGTTGAGTGCTGCGGCCGTCGTGGCGCTGCCGCCCAGCCTGCCGCGCACGATGGCGTAAGGTACGCCGTAGGAGTTTTCCGCCAGTGCATCCTTGGATTCGGCAGCACCGACGAAACCAACCGGCATGCCGATGATGGCGGCCGGCTTTGGCGCGCCGACGCGCAGTTTTTCGAGCAGATAGAACAGCGCGGTCGGTGCGTTGCCGATGGCGACCACCGAACCTGCCATGCGCTCGCTCCAAAGGTCGATAGCGGCGGCCGAGCGCGTGTTGCCGATTTCCTTGGCGATTTCGACGGTGCGCGGGTCACGCAGCGTGCAGATCACCTCGTTTCCGGCCGGCAGGCGGGCACGGGTGATGCCGTGGGCGACCATCTCGGCATCGCAGAAGATCGGCGCCCCGGCGGCAAGGGCGGCACGGGCCGCTTCAACGAAACCGCTGGAGAACACGAACTGGCTGGCTGCCTCGACCTGGCCGCAGGCGTGGATCATGCGGATCGCGACATCGGCCTCTGTCTCGGAAAAGCGCGACAAGTCCGCCTCGGCGCGGATGATGGCGAAAGAGCGCTCGTAGATCGCCATCCCGTCATGGATATAGTCGTAGGCGGCCATTCTTCAGTTCCGTCGATAGAGTTCGGCGATCTCAGTCGCGCCGAGCCTTGTGAGGCAAGCGGCGGCAGTCTCGCCGGGATGCCGTGCGTTTCGGATCGCCGCCGCAATGCCGGCGACCCCGCGCGCGGCGTCATGGCCCGGCCTGTATCCGGCAGGAAGGGTCTTTGCCGTCCCGTCCACGACAAGTCCGGCTCCGTTTTCGTCACCGACCAGGGTGAGCCCCGCTGGGCCGGGATGGGCGCAGCCTTTGGCGCAGCCGGAAATGTGGAGGGTGAGGGAGGCATCGAAGAGATCGGGGCTTTCCGTTGCGATTTCTTCGGCGATGGCGCGGGTGGCGATGCGGCCGGAGGCGCAGGCGGGCGCTCCGGGGCAGGCGGCAATGCGGGTGCGCGGATCGGTGGGGGCGGTGATGAAGCCGAGGGCGGACGCGGAGGCTTGGAGAGAGGCGCTGGCGAATGGGGAGAGGTTGAGGAAAAGTAGGGTGCGGCCTGGGGCCATGCGGATTTCAGCCGAGCCCAGATCGGAGGCCCTGGCGGCGAGGTCGATGAGGTTCTGCGCCGGCATACTTCCGAAGGGCAGGCCGATGCCGAGGGCGTGGCTGCTGCTCAGGTCGAAGAGGCCGATGGGCGAATGCTGGCGCCCTACGGCGCCCCCCTCTGTCCTGCCGGACATATCCAGCAGGACAGAGGGGGGCGCGAAGGAATGCCAGCCTGCGAGAGAGGCCAACTGCCGCTCCGATAGATCCCTTGTGTGCGCCTCGCGGCCTTTCTCAGCGACCATCCTGAGCGCTGCGACGGCGATGTCGCGTGCCGCATCCGCGTCGACTGTCGCGAGCGGTCTTGCGTGGTGCGCGTCGCCCGGAACGGACATGCCCCATTTCACGCCAGCAGCAGTGTGCATTGCCTTCAACCGCACATCAGCTGTCACTGCGTCCAACGTCAACTGCCCGCCGCCGTCGACGACCACGGACACCTTCGGCCCCAACCGTCGAGTCAGCCCGGCCTCGTCAGCCGCCGCCCTGATCCGTTCCGCCAGCGGGCTCGGATCTGCAATCTCCTGCGGGTCGATACCCGCGAGCGGCCCGGTCTCCACCGGCACGCCCGTCCGCATGGCAATGCCCAGCGCATCCACTTCCGCCGCCAGCAGCCCAGCGCTGTCTGCGGTCAGGCCCCGGATCTGCAGGCTACCGCGAGCGGTCACTTCCATGATGCCGTTGCCGTGGCGCAAGGCGGATTCGCAAAGACCCATCAGCGACTTGGGTGCAAGCCCTCCAGCAACCGGATTGAGCCGCACCAGCAGGCCATCGCCGGTCTGCATCGGCGCAGACAAAGCAGGGCAGGCGCCACGGCGCGAGAAGGCGTTCATGCCGCCACCTCGCTTGCCTGCGACTCGGCGATCAAGGCCGTGAGATCGTCGTCGATGGAATTCCTGAGCGGATGCCAGAGACCGCGCCGCCGAGCGGCCAGGAATCGCTCGGCGATGACCTTCGCGGCGGCGGGATTTTCGCGCAGCAGGAAGGCTCGGACTTCCGCATCGCCGATATAGGCGTCGTGCACCGCCTCGATCAGCGCGCCCGATATGGCATGCGTGGTCTCGGCGAAGCCAACCAGGCGGTCGACCGTCTCGGCGAATTCCGAGGCGCCGCGGGGGCCGTGGCGCATCTGCCCGGCAATGAAGCGCGGATTGACGGCGCGGGCCCGCACCACGCGCGACACCGCTTCGCCGACCGATCGCGGCCTCGGCTTCTTAGGATCAGTCGTGTCGAGCACGATGACATCGGCATTCCTGCCAAGCGCGGCAAGTGCGGCCGAAAACCCGCCGATGAAGGCGACATCGGCCGAACCTTCGAGGATGTCGCGGCCCGGGTCGTCGCCGGTGTGGACAAGCAGGTCCGCCTCGGCGATGCGGCCCTCGAAGACGCCGGGCGCGGAGATGGCCTCACCTTCGGCGCCGCCATAGGCATGCGAGGTTGCTTCGAGATAGGCGCGGCCGATCTCTTCGCGCGCGCTCCATTCGCCGCGCGACAGCAATTCCTCGACCCCGGCGCCGTAAGTGCCGGGCGAGGTGCCGAAAATGCGCGGACCGATTTTGCCTTGGGCACGGGTCGCGGCGGCAAGCGGATTTTCCCAATCGTCCTCGTCGCGGCCGGCGACGGCGCTGGCCGCGGCGTCGATCAGCGCGATCTGGGTCGGGAACATATCGCGAAACAGGCCGGAGATGCGCCAGGTGACGTCGACGCGCGGGCGGCCGAGGGCGGCCGGCGGCATCACCTCGATGCCGGTGACGCGACCCGTGGCGGCATCCCATTGCGGCCGGCAGCCCATCAGCGCCAGGCCCTGCGCGATCTCCTCGCCGCCGGTGCGCAACGAGGCCGAGCCCCAGAGGTCGATGACCAGCGAGCGCGGCCAGTCGCCATGGCTCTGCATATAGCTGCGCACGACTTCTTCCGCCGCCGCCTGCCCGAGATCATAGGCCGTCGACGTCGGCATGGTGCGCGGATCGGAGGTGAAAAGGTTGCGGCCGGTGGGCAGCACGTCGGAACGACCGCGCGCCGGCGCGCCTGCCGGTCCGGCCTTGATGTGACGGCCGTCGAGCGCAGCGAGCAGGGCGTTTTTTTCGGTCTCGACGCTTTGGCGGCGCAGCGGATCGGCTTCGTCATCGGGCGCGCGGCCATAGACATGCAGCCCGTCCTTGACGGCAAAATCCTTGAGGTCGCACAGCCACGCGTCGATGCGGCGCAGCGCCTCGTCCGGCGCATCGGTTCCGGCAACTCCGGCTTCAGAAGCAAGGCCTGTCTTCTGCGCCGTTTCGACGATCAGCCTTGCAAGTCGGTCGCGGCGGCGGCGGTCGAGCCCGTCGGCTTGTGCGTATTCGTCGACCAGCCGCTCAAGCCTCTGTTGCGCCTCGTCGAGCCCGGCGCCGGTCAGCGGCGGCGGCAGGTGACCGAGCGTGACGGCCGAGATGCGGCGCTTGGCCTGCGCCGCCTCGCCGGGATTGGAGACGATGAAAGGATAGATGACGGGCAGAGAGCCGGTGACGATCTCAGGGAAGCAGTTGTCGGAGAGCGCGACCGTCTTGCCCGGCAGCCATTCCAGCGTGCCATGCGCGCCGACATGGACGATGGCGTGGACGCCGAGCGACTTTTGCAACCACAGGCCGAAGGCGATCAACTCGTGGCGCGGGGGAAGGGTCGGGTCATGGTAGTCGGCGCGGCGGTCTGCGGAGCGGCCACGGTCGGGGGCCAGCGCCACGGTGACGTTGCCGAAGGTGGCGGCGCGGAAGGGGAAGCTTGCGGAAGGAGGCCCTTGAACACCCCCCTCTGTCCTGCCGGACATCTCCCCCTCAAGGGGGGAGATTGGCAGTTTCGCTAACGGCGCTTCTCCTCCAGCGTTGATGATTGGCGAAAGCATCGATGCAGGCGCAATCTCCCCCCTAGAGGGGGAGATGTCCGGCAGGACAGAGGGGGGCGCATTGACGTGAGCTTTGTCGTTGGCTCTCCCCCACGCTGCCTCAACCGTGTCGCGTGCACCTTCGGGAAGCGCTGCCGAAAAGGCGAGATATTCCTGTAAGGTGAGACCAAGTCCACCCACCTCCAACACATCCAGCAGCCCGCGTGGCGATTGTGGAATCCCATCAACCGCATAGCCCTGTTCCTTGAGGTCGTGCAGCATGGCGAGCACACTCGACGGAACGTCGAGGCCGACGGCATAGCCTGTACGTCCGGGCGCGCTTGGATAATCCGGAATCAGGATCGCCAGCTTGCGTTCCGCCCGCTGCGTCCGTTGAAGGCGGAGGAAGGCGGCGATGCGGGCGGCGACCTGGGCGACGCGATCCGCCTCGGGACGGTTGGCGAAGGCGCGGAAGGCCAGCGCCGGATCGGTGTCAATCTCGCCCTTGAAGGAAATCGCGCCGGCGAGGATACGGCCATCGAGCTCGGGCAGCACGACATGCATGGCAAGGTCGGCGGGCGCCAGGCCGCGCTGGTTTTTCTCCCAGACTTCGCGCCGCGTCGTGGCGACGATGACCTGGAACACGGGCACGCCGGCACGGTCGAAGAGCGTTTCGGCACCCGGCTCGGCACCGGAGGCGAAGGCGGTTGCAGTGACGATCGCGGACGGGTTCAGCGAGGCGATGGCGGTTTCGACGAAAGCCAGCGATACCGGGTCCTTGAGGCTCGAAACAAAGATCGGCATTGGCGTCATGCCCTGCGAGCGAAGGGCATCTGCGAGTGCATCGATTGGCGCGACGTCCGCGGCAAGCAGCATCGAGCGGTAGAAGAGGATGGGGATGACGGGGGCACCGACGCTGTCGATGTTGAGCTCCGCCACACCCCCCTCTCTCCTGCCGGACAGAGGGAGGTGTGACGGATCGCCGACGTTCAAGAAGACTGATTTCGCGACAGCTCCGATTCCTGGTTGATAGTACCCTGCCTTCGGCACGCTCACCGGCTCGGCCACGGCCGTATCCGACCCGGCGAGCCTTGCCAGTCTTTGCACCAGCGCGCTCATGTTCGCCGGGCCGCCTTCGCGGAAATAGCCGAGCAGGGCGTCGAGTTCGGCGCGCGGCAGGGTCGAGGCTTCGATCAGCCGCTGGTCCTCGTCATGGCTTCCGCCCGGCAGCAGCGCCAGCTTGATGCCGCGCTCGCGTGCGACCGCGGCGAGCTGCTCGGAGCCATAGCGCCACCAGTCGTAGCCGCCCAGGATGCGGACGAGGACCACCTTGGCGTGACGGGCAACGCTGTCGATCCAGAGGTCCACCGACATCGGATGGCGGAGATCGCGAAGTGCTGCCAGCCGCATCGACGGCAGCCGCGCGGCGTCGGCCTTCCACGCAGCGGCGAGGCCGGCGAGATCGCTGTCGGTGAAGGACAGGGCCACGACATCCGCGGGCGTCTGCCTGAGGTCGATCGGCTCGGCGAGATCGTCGAGCGAGGCGGATGTCGTGGTGAGGATGTGCATCGCGGTTCGGTCTTGCCTCAGCCGGCGAGGATACGCTCGATCGCCGGGCGGTTCAGCCCCTTGAGGCCGATGACGACGAGCCGCGATCGGCGGTCGTCGTCCGGCGTCCAGGCGCGGTCGTAATAATGGTTGACGCGCGGGCCGACGGCCTGGAGCAGCAGCCGCATCGGCTTGCCGCCCACCTCGACAAAGCCTTTGACGCGCAGAACGTTTTCCTGCTCGGCGGCGAGGGCGACGCGCTTGGCCAGCTCGTCCGGACTGGCGATGGACGGGATATCGATGACGAAGGAGTCGAAATCGTCATGCTCATGGTCGAGCTCGTCGTCGTGATGGGTCTTGCGGTTCTCGATGTCGTCCTCGACCGCGAGACCAAGACCGAGCAGCACGGAGGGATCGACCTTGCCCTGCGCGGTCGGCACGACCTTGACGGCGCGCGCCACATGCTCGCCGATGACGGCATTGGCGCGGACTGAGCCCGCCGCGTCCATCAGATCGCTCTTCGACAGGATGATGAGGTCGGCGCAGGCGATCTGGTCCTCGAACACCTCTTCGACCGGATCGTCGTGGTCGAGGGAATCGTCGGCGGCGCGCTGCGCCTGCAGGGCGTCCATGTCGGAGGCGACGCGGCCGTCGGCCAGCGCCGGACCGTCCACCACGGCGATGACGCCATCGACGGTGACGCGGCTCTTCACCGTCGGCCAGTGGAAGGCCTGGACGAGCGGCTTCGGCAAAGCGAGGCCGGAGGTTTCGATCAGGATGTGGTCGACCTTCGGCGTGCGCGACAGGATCTGGTCGAGCGCCGGCACGAAATCGTCGGCGACGGTGCAGCAGATGCAGCCATTGGCGAGCTCGACGATATTTTCCTCTGGGCAGGTGTCGATGCCGCAGCCTTTCAGGATCTCGCCGTCGATGCCGACATCGCCGAATTCGTTGACGATGATCGCCAGCCGCTTGCCCTTGGCGTTTTCGAGCAGGTTGCGGATCAGCGTGGTCTTGCCGGCGCCGAGAAAGCCGGTGACGACAGTGCAGGGAACACGGGAGAGGGATGCGGTCATGTCAGTCCTTCAGCAGGTCGAGGGGAGGGAGGCGGGCAACCAGGCCGCGCTTGAGGGAATCGGGCCGGCCTCGCCAGGGGATGAGGCCGTCGGTCGAGGTGGCAAAGAGCTTTGCGCCGGTGACGAGGTCGGCGCCGCTGGTCGTTTCCAGATCACCGAAGACATAGCTCCAGCAGCCGTCGCGCAGCAGCGCCGCGCTCAGGCGGCGTTTGCAATTGCCGAGACACTCGACGATGCGGATGCGGATTTTCTCGTCCGGCGCGGCGCGGCGCGCGTCTTCGGCAAGGAGGGCGCCGGCGCGCGGATGCGCGTCCGAACCGGTCTCATCGCGGCAGGAGGAGCAGACGATGACGGTCACTTCCGATAGCGCGTCGCGGGGTTCGGACGAAGTGTCCGCGGTATTAGCCGGAAAACTGACGTTGCGATCCAAAACCAGGCTCCTTGCCCGGAAAACCCGCCGAGCGATCGGATTCTCATGTCTCAGACGGCAGGTCTCCTGGCTCGCGGGTCGTCGCCTTACGCCGCCTTCCCGGGAAACATCCCAGTGGTTTTCGGCTGAGGCTCGTCGCTCACAGTTGCGGGGACAGCCGCGGATTTGGGTTTTCCCGCACCGCATTCCCTCTTGGCTCCTCCCCTTGCCGGGAGGAGACCGTCTGCGGCGGATTTAGGCTTAGAGGTGCTGGCATGTCAACGCGCGGCTACGACACCGAAATGTCGGCCAACGCCGGCCCAAGGTCGCCGGCCGGCGTCACCTCGATGGTTTCCAAGCCGAGCCATGCCTGCATCTGTTTCAACTCATCGAAGAGCTGTGCGGCCGTTTCGGCGGGAGCGCCGGCTTCGGCAAAAGCCGCATGGACGCGCAGCACGCCGGCCGGCCGGTCAGCTCTCAAATCGACCCGGGCAACGATCCGGTCGCCGAGCAGGAAAGGCAGCACGTAGTAGCCGTACTGGCGCTTCTCGGCCGGCGTGTAGATCTCGATGCGGTAGCGGAAGCCGAAGAGTTTTTCCGTCCGGGTGCGTTCGAATACCACCGGATCGAAGGGCGCGAGCAGGGCGCGGGCCTCGATCCGGCGCGGAAAGCGGGCGTCCTTGTGGAGATAGGCGGGCTTGTCCCAGCCTTCGACCTTCACCGGCAGCAGTTCGCCCATCTCGACCAGTTCCTCGATTCTGGCTCTCGTATCGCCAGGCGCCAGGCGGAAATAGTCACGCAGATCGCCATAGGTTGCGATGCCATGGGCGCGGGCGGAAATGCGCAGCAATTGGCGATGCGCGTCCTCGACCGAGGGCACCGGCAGGTCGAGGATGGCCTGCGGCAGAACCCGCTCGGGCAGGTCGTAATAGCGCTCGAATCCTCGCCGGTAGGCGGTGGTGATGCGCCCGGCCCAGAACAGCCATTCGAAAGCGTGCTTGGCCTCGCTCCAGCCCCACCATCCGCCATTGCCCTTGTGGCCTTCGATGTCGGAGGCGGCGATCGGCCCGCGTTCCGCGACTTGCCCGTAGATCTCCTCGATCATCGCCTTGCGCTCGCGGCCCCATTTGGCGAGGCCGAGATACATTTCCTCGCCTTTCTCGGCCCGCTGCATGCGCCAGCGCATCAACGGATAGGTCTCGACGGGCAGGAAGGAAGCCTCATGGGCCCAGTATTCGAAGACGGTTCGCTTGCGCGTGACGGCCGCGTTGTCGAGCAGCGCAAGGGGGTAGGGGCCGAGGCGCGAATAGAGCGGCATATAGTGGGCGCGCACCACGGCGCTGACGGAATCGATCTGCAGCAGGCCAGTTCGGGAAAGCACACGGGCGAGATGGCGACGATCGGGCGTGCCGGCCGGCCGCGCATCGGTAAAACCCTGCGCGCCGAGCGCAATGCGCCTTGCTGCGGCGAGCGAGATCTTTTCTTTCATCCAGCTACCTTGCCCTGATCCTTTGCCGGGGTTTCCAGTCGGTGATTCCGGCCATGCTAGCAGGCAAATGGCGGGAGATATGTCAGGATAGAAAAGTGGAGTAAAAGATGAAGGAAATCAAACAGGAGCGGATCGGACCAGTTTGTTCCGATATGGCGTCCAGGGCCGGATTTTGAACAAGGTTTGACTTGCGTCGCCGAAACCGCTGCGCTAACCCTCGCCGCGTCGCAGCATAGGCCACCTAAAACGGTTCAGCGGGTTAAACTGTCACGCTTCCGCCTTAGAGTCCGTTGCTGTAATCAAAGTGAACTGGCCGCCGAAGGAAAGTCGCCGCATGAGCGCACTCCTAAGTTCGTATCTGCCCATCGTGCTCTTCATCGCAGTGGCGATGGTCGTCGGCCTGGCGCTGATCGTTGCGCCGTTCCTGGTTGCCTACCGCAATCCCGATCCGGAAAAGCTTTCCGCCTATGAATGCGGGTTCAACTCATTCGACGACGCCCGCATGAAGTTCGACATCCGCTTCTACCTGGTGTCGATCCTGTTCATCATCTTCGATCTCGAGGTCGCCTTCCTGTTCCCGTGGGCGGTGTCCTTCGCCAAGCTCGGCATGCTCGGCTTCTGGTCGATGATGGTGTTCCTGGCGGTGCTGACCATCGGCTTTGCCTATGAATGGAAAAAAGGAGCGCTAGAATGGGATTGAACGACAGTTCAGGCACCCTCGTCGCGCCGAAGCCCAAGGGCATCATCGATCCCAACACCGGCAGGCCGGTGGGGGAGGACGATCCCTTCTTCCTCGAGATCAATAATGAGCTGGCCGACAAGGGCTTCCTTGTCACCTCGACCGAGGCGCTGATCACTTGGGCGCGCAGCGGCTCGCTGATGTTCATGACCTTCGGTCTCGCCTGCTGCGCGGTCGAGATGATCCACACCTCGATGCCGCGCTATGACTCGGAGAGGTTCGGCGTCGCGCCGCGCGCGTCTCCGCGCCAGTCCGATATCATGATCGTCGCGGGCACACTGACCAACAAGATGGCGCCGGCGCTGCGCAAGGTCTACGACCAGATGCCGGAGCCGCGCTACGTCATCTCGATGGGTTCGTGCGCCAATGGCGGCGGCTATTATCACTATTCCTATTCGGTGGTGCGCGGCTGCGACCGCATCGTGCCGGTCGACATCTATGTCCCCGGCTGCCCGCCGAGCGCCGAAGCGCTGCTCTACGGCATTCTCCTGTTGCAGAAGAAGATCCGCCGCACCGGCACGATCGAACGGTGAACCAATGGCCTTGGCGTTGCACGAACTCTCCACCTATCTCGGCGAGAAGCTCTCCGGCCGCATCGGCGAAACGGTGCTTGCTTATGGCGAACTGACGGTTTGCGTCGAGCCGGGCAACCTGACCGAGGTCGCGACCCTCCTGCGCGACGACCCGCGCTGCCAGTTCGTCTCGATCATCGACATTTGCGGCGCCGACTATCCGTCGCGTGCCAAGCGCTTCGACGTCGTCTACCACCTGTTGTCGCCGAAGCAGAACGTCCGCATCCGCCTCAAGGTCCAGGCCGACGAGGAGACGCTGGTGCCGTCGCTGACCGGCGTCTATCCCGGCGCCGACTGGTTCGAGCGCGAGACCTATGATCTCTACGGCGTGCTCTTCTCCGGCCATCCGGACCTGCGCCGCATCCTCACCGACTACGGCTTTGAAGGGCATCCCCTGCGCAAGGACTTCCCGCTGACCGGCTTCGTCGAGGTTCGCTACGACGACGAGGCCAAGCGAGTCATCTATGAGCCGGTGGAATTGAAGCAGGAATTTAGAAACTTTGACTTTTTGAGCCCATGGGAGGGAACGGATTACGTCCTTCCGGGCGATGAAAAGGCGAAGCCAAATTGAGGCGCCACAATGGCTGAAACCTCCGTCCGCAATTTTAACATTAACTTTGGGCCTCAACACCCTGCTGCGCACGGCGTTTTGCGTCTCGTGCTGGAGCTGGACGGCGAGGTGGTCGATCGCGTCGATCCGCATATCGGCCTGCTGCATCGCGGTACCGAGAAGCTGATCGAGGCCAAGACCTATCTGCAGGCGGTGCCCTATCTCGATCGGCTCGACTATTGCGCGCCGATGAACCAGGAGCATGCCTTCGCGCTCGCGGCCGAGCGCCTGCTCGGCATCGAGGTGCCGAAGCGCGGCCAGCTGATCCGCGTGCTCTATTCCGAAATGGGCCGCATCATGTCGCACATCCTCAATGTGACGACGCAGGCGATGGACGTCGGCGCGCTGACGCCGCCTCTGTGGGGCTTCGTCGAGCGCGAGAAGCTGATGGTGTTTTATGAGCGCGCCTCCGGCTCGCGCATGCATGCGGCCTACTTCCGGCCAGGCGGCGTGCATCAGGACCTGCCGCAGAAGCTGATCGAGGATATCGGCAAGTGGATCGATCCGTTCCTGAAGTCGGTCGACGACCTTGATGCCTTGCTCACCGGCAACCGTATCTTCAAGCAGCGCAATGTCGACATCGGCACGGTGTCGCTCGCCGACGCCTGGGCCTGGGGTTTTTCGGGCGTGATGGTGCGCGGCTCGGGCGCGGCCTGGGACCTGCGCAAGGCGCAGCCTTATGAATGCTATTCCGAGATGGATTTCGACATCCCGATCGGCAAGAACGGCGACTGCTACGACCGTTATCTCGTGCGCATGGAAGAGATGCGCCAGTCGGCCAAGATCATGCGCCAGTGCGTCGAACTTCTGCTCGGCAAGGAGAGCGCCGGACCGGTGTCGAACCTCGACGGCAAGGTGGTGCCGCCGAAGCGCGCGGCGATGAAGCGCTCGATGGAAGCGCTCATCCATCATTTCAAGCTCTATACCGAGGGCTATCGCGTGCCGGCCGGCGAGGTCTATGCGGCTGTCGAGGCGCCGAAGGGCGAGTTCGGCGTCTATCTCGTCTCCGACGGCACCAACAAGCCCTATCGCTGCAAGCTGCGCGCGCCGGGTTTTGCGCATCTGCAGGCCATGGATTTCCTGTGCCGCGGCCACATGCTGGCCGACGTCACCGCCGTGCTTGGCTCCCTCGACATCGTGTTTGGTGAGGTCGATCGCTAAATGTCAGTCCGCCGTCTCGCAGATGCCAGCGTCCAGCCAGCCTCCTTCGCCTTCAACGAGGCGAACGCCGCGGCGGCGCAGCAGTGGATCGCCAAATATCCGAAGGGACGCGAGCAGTCGGCCATCATCCCATTGCTCATGATCGCTCAGGAACAGGAAGGCTGGGTGACGAAAGCGGCGATCGAGACGATCTCGGATATGCTCGGCATGCCGCGCATCCGCGGCCTCGAGGTCGCCACCTTCTACACGCAGTACCAGCTCAATCCGGTCGGCACCCGCGCCCATATCCAGGTCTGCGGCACCACGCCCTGCATGCTGCGCGGCTCGGAAGCGCTGATGGATGTGTGCCGGTCTAAGATCCATCACGACCAGTTCCATACCAACGACAGGGGCACGCTGTCGTGGGAGGAAGTCGAATGCCTCGGCGCCTGCGTCAACGCGCCGATGGTCATGATCTTCAAGGACACGTTCGAAGACCTGACGCCGGAGCGCCTTGCCGAGATCATCGATCTCTATGAAGCCGGCAAAGGCGCCGAGGTGAAGCCCGGTCCGCAGAACGGCCGCATCGGTTCGGAGCCGGCCACGGGCCTGACGACGCTGAAGAGCGAGAAGGCAATCCTGAAATCCACCCGCGACAAGGAAGCCAAGGCCGCCGCGAAGGCAGCCAGACAAGCCGCTGCCGCAGCGCCGGCTACTGCATCCGCCGCCGTCGTCTCGCAGGTGCCTGCCGCGCCGCCCTCGGCCCCTGTCGGGCCATCGAAATCCGGCAAGCCGAAAACCGACGCGCCCGAAACCAGTCCGGCACTAAGGACACCGTCGCCGGTCAAGGTTTCGCCCGCCATCGAGAAGGCGGCCAGCGTCAGGGCGCCGCGCCACTCCGCAGCCAATGCCAACCAGGCTTCTCCGGAAGTCGAGGCGGTTTCGAAGCCGCGCAGCGGGCCGAAGGCCAAGGCCGAGCCGGCGTCCGCCTTCAAGTCGCCGGAAGCGAAGCAGCCTGCGACCAAGACGGCCAAGCCTTCGCTCGAGGACAAGAACCGCCCGGCCGGGATCGCGCGTCCGGCAACGGTCGACGATCTGAAGCTGATCTCCGGTGTCGGTCCGAAGATCGAAGGCGTCCTGCATTCGCTTGGCATTTATACTTTCGCGCAGGTCTCTGCGTGGAGGAAGGCCGAGCGCGAATGGGTCGACGGCTATCTCAATTTCCGCGGCCGTATCGAGCGCGACGACTGGGTGAAGCAGGCCAAGGCGCTCGCCAAGGGCGGCGTCGCCGAGTACATCCGCGTCTTCGGCAAGAAGCCGGTCTGAGGGACGAACAATGCTTCAGGACAAAGACCGCATCTTCACCAACATCTACGGCCTCTTCGACAAGTCGCTGGCCGGAGCGCAGGCGCGCGGCATGTGGGACGATACACCCGGCCTGATCGCCAAGGGACGCGACTGGATCATCAACGAAATGAAGGCAAGCGGCCTGCGCGGCCGTGGCGGCGCCGGCTTCCCGACCGGCCTGAAATGGTCGTTCATGCCCAAGCAGAGCGATGGCCGGCCGAGCTATCTCGTCATCAATGCCGACGAATCCGAGCCCGGCACCTGCAAGGACCGTGACATTCTGCGCAACGATCCGCATACGCTGGTCGAGGGCGCGCTGGTCGCCGGTTTCGCCATGGGCGCGGTCGCTGCTTACATCTATGTGCGCGGCGAGTTCATCCGCGAGCGCGAGGCGCTGCAGCGCGCCATCGACGAGGCTTATGCGGCCAAGCTCATTGGCAAGAACAACACCTCCGGCTACGACTTCGACGTCTATATGCACCACGGCGCCGGCGCCTATATTTGCGGCGAGGAGACGGCGCTGCTCGAAAGCCTCGAGGGCAAGAAGGGCCAGCCGCGGCTAAAGCCGCCGTTCCCGGCCAATGTCGGCCTTTATGGCTGCCCGACCACGGTCAACAACGTCGAATCCATCGCCGTCGCGCCGACGATCCTGCGCCGGGGTGCTGCCTGGTTCTCGTCCTTCGGCCGGCCGAACAATGCCGGGACCAAGCTCTTCTGCGTGTCCGGCCACGTCAACAATCCGTGCACCTTCGAAGAGGCGATGTCGATCCCGTTCCGCGAACTGATCGAGACGCATTGCGGCGGCATTCGCGGCGGCTGGGACAATCTGCTCGCGGTCATCCCGGGGGGCGCTTCGGTGCCGCTGGTGCCGGCCGAGCAGATCATCGACGCGCCGATGGATTTCGATGCGCTGCGCGACCTCAAATCCGGCCTCGGCACGGCGGCCGTCATCGTCATGGACAAGTCGACCGATATCGTGAAGGCGATCGCCAGGCTTTCCTACTTCTACAAGCATGAGAGCTGCGGCCAGTGCACGCCGTGCCGCGAAGGCACCGGCTGGATGTGGCGGGTGATGGAAAGGCTGGTGCGCGGCGAAGCGCAGAAGCGCGAGATCGACATGCTGCTCGATGTCACCAAGCAGGTGGAAGGTCACACGATCTGCGCGCTGGGCGATGCCGCGGCCTGGCCGATCCAGGGCCTGATGCGGCATTTCCGTGGCGAGGTGGAGCGCCGCATCGACGAGTTTTCGCGCAACGCGCACCGGGTCGAGCCGGTGATGGCGGCGGCGGAATAGATTTGCAAGACGGGCATTGCCCGGGACGGAAAGCAGGGGCGGGGCGTACGAAGAAACGACCAGGAGATGTCTATGGCGCCGTATTCGATAGCCTACCCGCTGATGCCTTATTTGGACGAACTCGAGAAGATGAACCCGGACCTGACCAAGATGATGCCGAGGGAGATGGCCAGCGCCGTCAACCTGATGGCGCATCCTGTCGCGGGCGTGGCTGCACTATCGGCGGTAGGCATCGGTTTCGCCAACCATGCCCTGGGTGTCTGGATGGGCGCGTTCTCCGGCGCCGTCGAAGCCTCGCAGCGCATGCTCCAGCCGTTCCTCGACGATCTCGAGGCGCGGACCGAAGCCGCCAACAATTCGTCCAAGGCGCGCAAGGCGACCGAGACCCTGATCGCCGAGGCGCAGACCTTCGCCAGGGATGTGACCGACATCGCGGCGAACGCCAGCGCTGAGAAGGCGCTCGACGCGAGAGGCGACACGGTAGCCGGAACGGCCGCGACCGGTCTGATGCCGGAAGATTTCAGGCAGCCCAAGGCGATCGACAAGCCGGCAAAGCCGTCCGACCTGAAGGCGATATCGGGCATCGGGCCGAAGCTGGAGAAGGTGCTGAATGGTCTTGGCATCTGGTCCTACGACCAGATCGCTGCCTGGACCGCGGAAGAGATCGCCTGGGTCGAGGATTACCTGTCGCTCGCCGGCCGCGTCGGCCGCGACGACTGGACTGGCCAAGCGGCGGCGCTGGCCGCCAAGTAGTGAGATGAAATGCCGGGCGCAGTCGCGCCCCGGAACGAAAGATTGCGGGAAATCCGCGAGGGTTTGAGGCGAATGGCAAAGCTCAAGGTCGACGGGAAAGAGATCACGGTACCCGACCATTACACGCTGCTGCAGGCGGCCGAGGACGCCGGCGCGGAAGTGCCGCGCTTCTGCTTCCATGAGCGGTTGTCCATCGCCGGCAATTGCCGCATGTGCCTGATCGAGGTGAAGGGTGGCCCGCCCAAGCCGCAGGCCTCCTGCGCCATGGGCGTGCGCGACCTGCGCCCCGGCCCGAATGGCGAAGCGCCGGAAATCTTCACCAACACGCCGATGGTCAAGAAGGCCCGCGAAGGCGTGATGGAGTTCCTGCTGATCAACCATCCGCTGGATTGCCCGATCTGCGACCAGGGCGGCGAGTGCGACCTGCAGGACCAGGCGATGGCCTTCGGCGTCGACTCCTCGCGCTACCATGAGAACAAGCGGGCGGTCGAAGACAAGTATATCGGTCCGCTGGTCAAGACGGTGATGAACCGCTGCATCCACTGCACGCGCTGCGTCCGCTTCACCACCGAGGTCGCCGGCATCTCCGAACTCGGCCTGATCGGCCGCGGCGAGGATGCCGAGATCACCACCTATCTCGAACAGGCGATGACCTCCGAGCTCCAGGGCAACGTCATCGACCTTTGCCCGGTCGGCGCGCTGACCTCCAAGCCGTTCGCCTTCCAGGCGCGGCCGTGGGAGCTGACCAAGACGGAGTCGATCGACGTCATGGACGCCGTCGGCTCGGCGATCCGCGTCGATAGCCGCGGCCGCGAGGTGATGCGCATCCTGCCGCGCGTCAACGAGGCCGTGAACGAGGAGTGGATCTCGGACAAGACGCGCTTCATCTGGGATGGCCTGCGCACCCAGCGCCTCGATCGTCCCTACGTTCGCAAGAACGGCAAGCTTGCTCCGGCAAGCTGGGCGGAAGCCTTCGCGGCGATCAAGGACGAGGTGTCGAAGACCGCCGCTGAGCGCGTCGGTGCGATCGCCGGCGACCTCGCCGCGGTCGAGGAAATCTATGCGCTCAAGCTTTTGATGGCGGCGCTCGGCTCCAAGAACATCGACTGCCGCCAGGACGGCGCCGCGCTCGATCCGTCGCTCGGCCGCGCGAGCTACATCTTCAATCCGACCATAGAAGGCATCGAGCAGGCCGACGCGGTGCTGATCGTCGGCGCCAATCCGCGCTTCGAGGCCTCCGTGCTCAACGCCCGCATCCGCAAGCGCTGGCGCGTCGGCAACCTGCCGATCGGCGTCATCGGCGAGATCGGCGACACGCGCTATGACTACGAGCTCATCGGCGCCGGCCCAGAATCCTTGAAGGACTTGGCCGACGGCAACGGCAAGTTCTTCGAGGTGCTGAAGAATGCAGCGCATCCGCTGATCATCGTCGGCCAGGGCGCCCTGGCGCGCTCGGACGGCGCGGCAGTGCTCGGCCAGGCGGCAAGGCTGGCGACGACCGTCAATGCCGTCACGGCCGAGTGGAACGGCTTCGCGGTGCTGCACAACGCGGCGGCCAGAGTCGGCGGGCTCGACGTCGGCTTCGTGCCGGGCGAGGGCGGCAAGAATGTCGCCGGCATGCTGGGCGCGACGGATCTCCTGTTCCTGCTTGGCGCCGACGAGATCGACATGGCCAAGACCGGCGGCGCCTTCGTCGTCTATATCGGCACGCATGGCGATGCGGGCGCGCACCGCGCCAATGTCATCCTGCCGGCTGCTGCCTACACCGAAAAGTCCGGCACCTATGTGAACACGGAAGGCCGCGTGCAGCAGACCAACCGCGCCGGTTTCGCCCCGGGCGAAGCGCGCGAGGACTGGGCGATCCTGCGGGCGCTGTCGGATGTGCTCGGCAAGAAGCTGCCGTTCGATTCGCTGGCGCAGCTGCGCGCGAAGCTCTATGGCGAATACCCCCATCTTGCCCGCGTCGATCATGTCGCGGCGGGCAGCGCCGACGGCGTTGCCAGGGCGGCGAAGCTCGGCGGACGCTTGAACAAGGGCACCTTCACCTCGCCGGTGAAGGACTTCTATCTCACCAACCCGATCGCGCGGGCCTCGGCCGTGATGGCTGAGTGCTCGGCGCTGGCCAAGAGCGGCTTCAAGCAGGCGGCGGAATAAGCATGGACACCTTCTTTTCCTTCTACGTGCTGCCGGCGCTGCTGATCCTGTTGAAGTCGGTCGTGCTGATCGTCGTTCTTTTGATCTTTGTGGCTTACGTGCTTTATGCCGACCGCAAGATCTGGGCTGCGGTGCAGCTGCGCCGCGGCCCGAACGTGGTCGGTCCCTGGGGCACGCTGCAGGCCTTCGCCGACCTTTTGAAATTCGTCTTCAAGGAGCCGGTGATCCCGTCGGGCGCCAACAAGGGCGTCTTCCTGCTGGCGCCGCTGGTCTCAGCCGTGCTCGCGATCTCGGCCTGGGCGGTCATTCCGGTCAATCAAGGCTGGGCTATTGCTAACATCAATGTCGGCATCCTTTATGTTTTCGCCATCTCCTCGCTCGAGGTCTACGGCGTGATCATGGGCGGCTGGGCGTCGAACTCGAAATATCCGTTCCTGGGCGCGCTGCGCTCAGCCGCGCAGATGGTGTCCTACGAGGTGTCGATCGGCTTCGTCATCGTCACCGTGCTGCTTTGCGTCGGCTCGCTCAACCTCTCCGACATCGTGCTCTCGCAGCAGGATGGCCTCGGCACCAAGCTCGGCCTGCCCAACACCTTCCTCGACTGGCACTGGCTGTCGCTGTTCCCGATGTTCATCGTGTTCTTCATCTCGGCGCTGGCCGAGACGAACCGTCCGCCCTTCGATCTGGTGGAAGCGGAATCGGAACTCGTCGCCGGACACATGGTCGAATATTCGTCGACGCCGTTCCTGCTCTTCTTCCTGGGCGAGTACGTCGCCGTCGTCCTGATGTGCGCGCTGGCCACCATCCTGTTCCTCGGCGGCTGGCTGCCACCGTTCGATTTCGCGCCCTTCACCTGGGTGCCGGGCCTGATCTGGTTCGTGCTCAAGGTCTGCCTGGTGTTCTTCATGTTTTCGATGGTGAAGGCGTTTGTGCCGCGCTACCGCTATGATCAGCTGATGCGGCTAGGCTGGAAGGTCTTCCTGCCGATCTCGCTGTTCATGGTCGTCGCCACCGCGGCCTTCCTCAAGATCACGGGGTTTGCGTGATGTCCGCTCTTGCCCAAGCCGCAAAGGCCCTGTTGCTGAAGGATTTCGTCAGCGCCTTCTTCCTGTCGATGCGCCAGTTCGTTGCGCCGAAGGAGACGATCAACTATCCGCACGAGAAGGGACCGACCAGCCCGCGCTTCCGCGGCGAGCACGCGCTACGCCGCTACCCCAATGGGGAGGAGCGCTGCATCGCCTGCAAGCTTTGCGAGGCGATCTGTCCGGCACAGGCGATCACCATCGAAGCCGGCCCGCGCCGCAACGACGGTACGCGGCGCACCGTGCGCTACGATATCGACATGGTGAAGTGCATCTATTGCGGCTTCTGCCAGGAAGCCTGCCCGGTCGACGCCATCGTCGAGGGGCCGAATTTCGAATTCGCGACCGAGACGCGCGAGGAGCTTTACTACAACAAGGAAAAGCTGCTCGCGAACGGCGATCGCTGGGAGCGTGAGCTGGCGCGCAACATCGCGTTGGACGCGCCCTATCGCTGACATTTGACGCATGGACGGGGCGAGGGCCTCGTCCAAAGGATGGTCCCCGAAAAGTTGCAGACTTTCGGACCAGATCATCCTCCGGAATGAAAAGAGTGTCGCATGTTTCTTTCGATCGGGTCTTTCAACCCGATCGGAACATGCGATAGGAACACGCAACTTTGCCAGCCGGAGGCGGCGGCGACATCGAGCAGGGGCGCTGAGCCAGTGTTCGGACAGGAACCCGAGGGAACCCCATGCTGAGTGGACTAGAGGCGGTCTTTTTCTACCTCTTCGCCTTTATCGCCGTGGCGTCGGCTTTCATGGTCATTTCGTCGCGCAACCCCGTGCATTCCGTGCTGTTCCTGATCCTCACCTTCTTCAATGCCGCTGGCCTGTTCATGCTGACCGGCGCCGAGTTCCTGGCGATGATCCTGCTCGTCGTCTATGTCGGCGCGGTGATGGTGCTGTTCCTGTTCGTCGTCATGATGCTCGACGTCGACTTCGCGGAGATGAAGCAGGGCGCGCTGCAATATGCGCCGATCGGCGCGCTGGTCGGGCTGATCCTGGCGGCGGAGCTGATCGTCGTGCTCGGCGGCTACAGCTTCGCGCCGCAGCTTGCCTCGACGGTGGCCAAGGCAACGCCGGACCTCGCCGCGCGCTCCAACACGGCGGCGCTCGGCGACATCCTCTACACGGACTATCTCTATTATTTCCAGATCGCCGGCCTCGTGCTTCTGGTCGCCATGATCGGTGCCATCGTGCTGACGCTGCGCCACAAGGAAGGCGTCAAGCGGCAGTCGATCGCCGCCCAGGTCGGCCGCACGCCGGCAACGGGCATGGAAATCCGCAAGGTCAAGTCGGGCGAGGGTATCTGAGATGGTCGTCGGCATCGCGCATTATCTGACCGTATCGGCGATCCTGTTCACGCTCGGCGTGTTCGGCATCTTTTTGAACCGCCGCAACATCATCGTCATCCTGATGTCGATCGAGCTGATCCTGCTCGCGGTCAACATCAACTTCGTCGCCTTCTCGGCGGCGCTGCATGACCTCGTAGGGCAGGTATTCGCCCTGTTCGTGCTGACGGTCGCCGCGGCGGAAGCCGCGATCGGACTTGCCATTCTTGTCGTCTTCTTCCGCAACCGCGGCTCGATAGCGGTCGAAGACGTGAACCAGATGAAGGGTTGACGGGAACAACCATGTACCAGGCCATCGTCTTCCTTCCGCTGCTCGGCTTCCTGATTGTCGGTCTGTTCGGCAATTCGCTCGGCGCCAAGGCATCCGAATACATCACTTCCGGCTTCCTGGTGATCGCGGCGGTGCTGTCGTGGATCGCCTTCTTCACCGTCGGCTTCGGCCATGGCGAAGTGTTCACCGTGCCGGTGCTGCGCTGGATCCAGGCGGGCGGGCTCGACGTCGCCTGGGCGCTCAGGATCGACACACTGACGGTGGTGATGCTGGTCGTCGTCAACACCGTGTCGGCGCTGGTCCATATCTATTCGATCGGCTACATGCACCACGATCCGAACCGGCCGCGCTTCTTCGCCTATCTGTCGCTGTTCACCTTCGCGATGCTGATGCTGGTGACGGCCGACAATCTGGTGCAGATGTTCTTCGGCTGGGAAGGCGTCGGCCTCGCCTCCTATCTGCTGATCGGCTTCTGGTACAAGAAGCCCTCCGCCAACGCCGCTGCGATCAAGGCCTTCGTCGTCAACCGCGTCGGCGACTTCGGCTTCGCGCTCGGCATTTTCGGCGTCTTCGTGCTGTTCGGCTCGGTCAATCTCGGCACAGTCTTTGCCAACGCAGCCTCCTTCCTTCCGGCCGAAGGCGCGCCGGAGGGGGCCGCGGTGCTTACCTTCCTCGGCCATGCGCTCGACAAGCACACGGCGCTGACGGTGGTCTGCCTGCTGCTGTTCATGGGCGCCATGGGCAAGTCGGCGCAGGTGCCGCTGCACACCTGGCTGCCCGACGCCATGGAAGGCCCGACGCCCGTCTCGGCGCTGATCCATGCCGCGACCATGGTGACGGCCGGCGTGTTCATGCTGGCGAGGCTCTCGCCGCTGTTCGAGCTGTCGCATTCGGCGCTGACCGTCGTCACCTTCATCGGCGCCTTCACCGCCTTCTTCGCGGCCACCGTCGGCCTTGTCCAGAACGACATCAAGCGCGTCATCGCCTATTCGACCTGCTCGCAGCTCGGCTACATGTTCGTGGCGCTTGGCGTCGGCGCCTATGGCGCGGCGATCTTCCATCTGTTCACGCATGCCTTCTTCAAGGCGCTGCTCTTCCTCGGCTCGGGCTCGGTCATCCACGCCGTCTCCGACGAGCAGGACATGCGCCTGATGGGCGGGTTGAGGACGCTCATCCCCAAGACCTACTGGATGATGGTGATCGGCACCCTGGCGCTGACCGGCGTCGGCATCCCGGCGACGGTGATCGGCACCGCCGGCTTCTTCTCCAAGGACGCCATCATCGAAGCGTCCTTTGCCAGCCACAACGCGGTCGCGGGCTTTGCCTTCGTGCTGCTCGTGATCGCCGCCGCCTTCACAAGCTTCTATTCCTGGCGACTGATCTTCATGACCTTCCACGGCGAGCCGCGCGCCAGCCACGAGGTCATGCATCACGTGCATGAATCGCCGCCGGTGATGCTGGTGCCGCTCTACGTGCTGGCTGCCGGCGCGCTGTTTGCCGGCATCATCTTCGACGGCGCCTTCATCGGCGAGGGCTATGCCGAGTTCTGGAAGGCCTCGCTGTTCACGCTGCCGGACAACCACATCCTGCACGAGATCCACGAATTGCCGTTGTGGGTGGAACTGGCTCCGTTCATCGCCATGGTCATCGGCTTTGCGGTCGCGTGGAAGTTCTACATCCGCTCGCCGGAACTGCCCCGGAGCGTCGCCGCCAACCATCGCCTGCTCTACGGCTTCCTGCTCAACAAATGGTATTTCGACGAGCTCTACGACTTCCTTTTCGTGCGGCCGGCGAAGCGCCTCGGCCGGTTCCTATGGAAGACGGGTGACGGCGCCATCATCGATGGGCTCGGCCCCGACGGCATCTCGGCGCGCGTCGTCGACGTCACCAACCGCGTCGTCAAATTGCAGACCGGCTACCTCTACCACTATGCCTTCGCCATGCTGATCGGCGTGGCCGCTCTCGTCACCTGGATGATGCTCTGATGACCGACTGGCCAATCCTCTCGCTGGTCACCTTCCTGCCGCTGGTTGGTGTTCTGCTCATTCTGCCGATCAGCGACGACAGCGAAAACGCGCGCCGCAACATCCGCTCGATCGCCTTCATCACGACGGCGTTCACCTTCGTGGTGTCGCTGTTCATCTGGAAGGGCTTCGATAATTCGCAGGCCGGCTTCCAGTTCGTCGAGAAGCACGCCTGGCTGGATTCGGGCATCTCCTACCATATGGGCGTCGACGGCATCTCGATGCTGTTCGTCATCCTGACCACCTTCCTGATGCCGCTCTGCATCCTGGCCTCGTGGGATGCGATCGAGAAGCGCGTCAAGGCCTACATGATCGCCTTCCTGATCCTCGAGACGCTGATGATCGGCGTGTTCTGCGCGCTCGACATTGTTCTCTTCTACGTCTTCTTCGAGGGCGGCCTGATCCCGATGTTCATCATCATCGGTGTCTGGGGCGGCAAGCGGCGCGTCTATGCCTCGTTCAAGTTCTTCCTTTATACGCTTGCCGGCTCGGTGCTGATGCTGCTCGCCATCATGGCGATGTTCTTCCAGTCCGGCACGACCGACATCACCACGCTGCTGACGCATAACTTCCCGGCCAACATGCAGACCTGGCTGTGGCTCGCCTTCTTCGCCTCCTTCGCGGTGAAGATGCCGATGTGGCCGGTGCACACCTGGCTGCCCGACGCGCATGTCGAGGCGCCGACGGCGGGTTCGGTCATCCTGGCCGGCATCCTGTTGAAGATGGGCGGATACGGCTTCCTGCGCTTCTCGCTGCCGATGTTCCCGCTGGCGTCGGAGATGTTCGCGCCGCTGATCTTCACGCTCTCGGTCGTCGCCATCATCTACACCTCGCTGGTGGCGCTGATGCAGGAGGACATGAAGAAGCTCATCGCCTATTCGTCGGTCGCCCATATGGGCTTCGTCACCATGGGCATCTTCGCGATGAATCAGGAGGGCGTGCAGGGCGCGATGTTCCAGATGCTCAGCCATGGGCTCGTCTCCGGCGCGCTGTTCCTGTGCGTCGGCGTCATCTATGACCGCATGCATACGCGCGAAATCGACGCCTATGGCGGGCTGGTCAACAACATGCCGAAATACGCGACCGCGTTCATGATCTTCACCATGGCCAATGTCGGCCTGCCGGGCACCAGCGGCTTCGTCGGCGAGTTCCTGACCATGCTCGGCGTGTTTCGGGTCAACACCTGGGTGGCGTTCTTCGCCGCTACCGGCGTGATCCTGTCGGCAGCCTATGCGCTCTGGCTCTACCGCCGCGTGATCTTCGGCGCGCTGACCAAGGAGAGCCTGAAGAACCTGCTCGATCTGTCGACGCGCGAGAAGGCGATCATCTACCCGCTGGTGGTGCTGGTGATCTTCTTCGGCGTCTATCCGGCGCCTGTGTTCGATGCCACCACGCAGTCGGTCAAGGCGCTCGTCACCAACGTCACCGCATCCATCAATTCCGCGCAGACCGCGGCGGCGAACTGACCGGGGAAATACCATGACGCCGGACCTTCTCTCCAGCCTTTCGCTCTCAACGCCGGAACTGATCCTCGCCATCGGCGCGCTGGCGCTTCTGATGGTGGGTGCCTATTCGCGCTCCAACAACACCACGACGGTGACCGGGCTCGCGGTCGCGGTGCTTGTGATCGCCGGCCTCTGGCTGGCTTTCTCCGGCGGCGAGGGGTCTGCCTATGGCAGCGCTTTCGTCCAGGACTCCTTCGGCCGCTTCATGAAGATGCTGGCGCTGATCGGCTCGGCCGTCACGCTCGTCATGTCGATGCGGTTTGCCAGGCAGGAGCATTTCGACAAGTTCGAATATCCGGTGCTGATCGTGCTGTGCACGCTCGGCATGATGCTGATGATCTCGGCCAACGGCATGATCGGCCTTTATCTCGGGCTCGAGCTGCAGTCGCTGGCGATCTATGTGCTGGCGGCGATCAACCGTGACAATGTCCGCTCGACCGAGGCCGGCCTCAAATATTTTGTTCTCGGAGCGCTGTCGTCGGGCATGCTGCTCTACGGCATCTCGCTGGTCTACGGTTATACCGGCAACACCGGCTTTCACGAGATCGCGACGGCGCTGGGCAGCGGCGAACGTCAGCTCGGCCTTGTCTTCGGCCTGGTCTTCGTGCTCGCCGGCCTCGCCTTCAAGATCTCGGCGGTGCCGTTCCACATGTGGACGCCGGACGTCTATGAGGGCGCACCGACGCCGATCACCGCCTTCCTGGCCGCCGCCCCGAAGATGGCGGCGATGGCGCTGATCGTGCGCGTCACCATGGGCGCCTTCAAGCCGATCGCCGCCGACTGGCAGCAGATCGTCGTCTTCATCTCGATCGCCTCGATGGCGCTTGGCGCCTTCGCCGCGATCGGCCAGACCAACATCAAACGGCTGATGGCCTATTCCTCGATCGGCCATATGGGGTACGCGCTGGTCGGCCTTGCCGCGAACAGCCAGGCCGGCGTGCGCGGCGTGGCGATCTACATGCTGATCTATCTGGTGATGACGCTCGGCACCTTCGCCTTCATCCTCGCCATGCGGCGCAAGGAGGGCAATGTCGAGCAGATCGGCGATCTGGCGGGCCTCGCCTCGACCAATCCCATCATGGCCACCATCCTCACCATCCTGATGTTCTCGCTGGCCGGCATTCCGCCGCTCGCCGGCTTCTGGGGGAAATGGTACGTGTTCCTCGCCGCCATCAACGCGCATCTCTATGCCCTGGCGATCATCGGCGTGCTGGCTTCGGTGGTGGGTGCCTACTATTACCTGCGCATCATCAAGATCATGTGGTTCGACGAGCCTGTCGGCGGCTTCGTGCCGATGGCCAGCGAATTGCGCCTCGTGCTCGGCGTCAGCGGCGCCTTCGTGCTGTTCTATGTGCTGATCGGCGGACCGATCGGCAGCTATGCCGAAGCCGCCGCCAAGACCTTCTTCTGACGGGATGGCATTTCGGCTGGCTCCAACCGCGGCGTCGGAGGGGTTCCGGCTCGAGGCCCATGACAGCGTCGGCTCGACCAACGCGCTGGCGCTTGAGCAGGCACGCGCGGGCGATCCGGGAAAACTCTGGATCGTCTCGAAGAAGCAGGAAAGCGGACGCGGTCGGCGCGGCCGCGCCTGGGCGACGCCTGAAGGCAATCTGGCGGCGACGCTGCTTCTGGTTCCGAATGGCGAGCTGCGGCTCGCCGCGACGCTTGGCTTCGTCGCCGGGCTTGCGTTGGCCGACGCGCTCGATGCCGTCGTGCCGCAAGGGCGGATCGCCGTTGGCCTGGACGGAGCCAGCGAAGGACGCAACCGCTTCGAGCTGAAATGGCCGAACGACGTGCTCGCCACCGGCGCCAAGCTTGCCGGCATCCTGCTGGAATCGGCTCTGCTCGAAGGCGGCCGTTTCGCGGTTGCCGTCGGCATCGGCGTCAATGTCGTGGCATACCCCGAGGATCTGCCTTATCCGGCGACGTCGCTGCAGGCACTTGGCGCCAATTGCGATGCCGAGATGCTGTTCCTGGCGCTCTCGGATGCGTGGAGCGAGAATTTCAGATTGTGGGACGACGGGCGGGGACTTAGCGCGATCAGGAAACGCTGGTTGGCTCGCGCCGCGGGGCTCGGCGGTGAGGTTGCTGTCAGAATTGACGGCAATGTGGTGCGCGGCGTCTTCGAAACCATTGACGAGGACTGCCGTTTCGTGATCCGCGACGATGACGGAACTGTTTTGACGATCGCGGCCGGCGACGTGCATTTCGGCGCGGTCGCGTCGGCCCGTCTTTGACGACTTGATTTGATTGGCTTGGCCTGACTGGCCAGGAAGGAAAGGATTTATGGCGAATACTGAGAACGCCGAACTCGTCTTCGCGCCGCTCGGCGGCGTCGGCGAGATCGGCATGAACTTCGCCCTCTATGGCTACGGGCCCGCGGACGCGCGCGAATGGATCGTAGTCGATGTCGGAGTCACATTTCCGGACAGCGCGCATCCGGGCGTCGATCTGATCCTGCCCGACACACGCTTCATCGAGGAGAACCTCGACGGCTTGCGCGGCGTGGTCATAACCCATGCGCATGAGGACCATTACGGCGCGCTGCTCGATATCTGGCCGAAGCTCAAAGTGCCGGTCTGGATGACGCCGTTCACCGCCGGCCTGCTGGAGGCCAAACGGCAGGGCGAGCAGAACGCGCCAAAAATCCCGGCAATGATCTACAGGGCCGGCGAGACGTTCACTATCGGGCCGTTCGAGATCGAAGCCATCCCGGTTGCGCATTCCATTCCCGAGCCGATGTCGCTGGCGATCGCTACGCCCGCCGGCACGGTAATCCACACCGGCGACTGGAAGATCGATCCGGCGCCGACGATCGGCCCCAAGACGGATGAGGCGCGCTTCCGCGCTTATGGCGACAAGGGCGTGCTGGCGCTGATCTGCGATTCCACCAATGCGCTGCGGGAAGGGGAGTCGCCGTCGGAAGTGGCGGTCGGCGAGGGCCTGAAAGGCGTCATCGAAAACGCCAAGGGCCGCGTCGCGGTCACCACCTTTTCCTCCAATGTCGGGCGCATCGTTTCGATCGCCAAGGCTGCGCGGGACGCCGGCCGCCAGTGCCTTGTGCTCGGCCGCTCGCTGAAGCGCGTGATCGATGTCGCGACCGAACTCGGCTACATGGACGGCCTGCCGGAATTCATTGCCGAGGAGGATTACGGCTATATCCCGCGCGAGAATCTGGTGGTCATCTGCACCGGCAGCCAGGGCGAGCCGCTGGCCGCACTTGCGAAGCTTTCGCGCGACGAGATGAAGTCGGTGGCGCTGACGGCCGGCGACACGGTGGTGTTTTCCTCGCGCACCATTCCCGGCAACGAGAAGGCGATCCTGGAGATCAAGAACCGGCTGATCGACCTCGGCATGAAGATCATCGAGGACGGCGACGCGCTGGTGCATGTCTCCGGCCATCCGCGCCGCAGCGAATTGCGGAAGATGTATGAATGGGTGCGGCCGCAGATCGGCGTGCCGGTGCACGGCGAGGCGGCGCATCTGGTGGCGCAGGGCTCGCTGATGTCGATGTCGGGCATCGGCCACGTGGCACAGGTGCGCGACGGCGATATGCTGAGGCTCTGGCCCGGTCCGGCCACGATCATCGACCAGGTGCCGTTCGGCCGCCTCTACAAGGATGGATACTTGATCGGAACCGACCAGGCGATGGGCATACGCGACCGGCGCAAGCTGTCCTATGCCGGGCATGTCGCGGTCAACGTCGTGCTCGACGAGAAATACGAGCTAGCCGGCGATCCCGATCTGGTGGCGATCGGCGTCGCCGAGGCCGATGCCAGCGGCGAGACGCTAGAGGACCTGATGCTCGATGCGGCAATCGGCGCGGTGGACTCGATCCCCCGCCAGCGCAGAAAAGACCTCGACCTTGTGCAGGAGGCCGTGCGCCGCGCCGTCCGCGGCGCCGCCAACGAAGCCTGGGGCAAGAAGCCGCTGGTGACGGTGTTTGTCACTAGATAAGGGAGTAGGGGAGTACGGGAATAAGGGAGTAGGGAATAGCAAATAGCTCGGAGTTTTTCCTACCCCCTACTCCCCTAACTTTCGGAGCGCTTATGCTCGGACGCCTAAATCATGTCGCGCTTGCCGTGCCGAACCTGGCTGCGGCGACAGCTGCGTATCGCGATACGCTGGGCGCTCGGCTGAGCGAGCCGCAGGCGCTGCCGGAACATGGCGTCACGGTTGTGTTCGTCGATGTCGGCAACACCAAGATCGAGCTGCTGGAGCCGCTGGGCGACGCTTCACCGATCGCGGCTTTCCTCGCGAAGAACCCGTCGGGCGGCATGCATCATGTCTGCTACGAGGTCGACGATATCCTCGTCGCGCGCGACCATCTCAAGGCGAGCGGCGCGCGTGTTCTCGGCGACGGCAATCCGAAGATCGGCGCGCATGGCAAGCCGGTGCTGTTCCTGCATCCCAAGGACTTCTTCGGCACGCTGGTCGAATTGGAGCAGGCATGAACTGGGTTTCCTTTGTCGCACTGTTCTTCGTCACCTGGTGGCTGGTGCTGTTCGCGGTGCTGCCGTTCAGCCTGCGCACCCAGGATGAGGACAAGGACGTGACGCTCGGCACGGTGTCGAGCGCGCCGAAGGGACCGCACATGCTGCGCGCGGCGATCCGCACGACGGTCGTCACCGCGATCGTGATCGGCATTTTCTACGGCCTGACAAGGGGGCTCGGCTTCGGCTTCGACGACATCCCGCACATCGTGCCGGACTTTACTCATACTGCCGGCCGCTAGCGCCCTGCACAGTTCCGCAAGTATTGATCAACCCGCGCCCGTGCTGGTTGAAATCGGAAACCGACTTCCGATTTTGAGGGCTAACGCAGCATAATGCTGTTTGGCAGGTCGTCGTCCTAAGCAGATGATTGCACAAAAAAAATGCAAGGCACGAGGCCTTGCAATTTAAACGCGTCCGATCTGTTTCCGGTGTCCGGCGGCAGCGAGTAACCGCGCCTAGATCGCATCCTCCCAAGACTTTGACCGCGTAGGAGAGCAGATTTTTCTCCGCCCTCTCGGTTATCGGCGCACACTAGACCAAGGCAGGTGAAAATGTCACGAAGAATTTTGCCCCCAAATAGGCAATATCGTGCTGCACTGCACAATAGTGGGGCAGGGCTTGCTTGTGAATCGATCAAAAGGCCATATGCGGCACTTTGGTGGCCAAAACGGGCCCTTTTGATCATGCGCAGAACGCCGCAACACTTTGGAGCGCTCGGGTTTCCATTCGGTCATGAAATGGCTATGAAGCCCGGGCAAGCAGCCTCGGTTGCGCCGATTCCCCGCGCCGCCATTTTTTCATTCAACGGACCAGTCCATGCGTTTGTCGCGCTACTTCCTGCCCATTCTGAAAGAAAACCCCCGTGAGGCCGAAATCGTCTCGCATCGGCTGATGCTGCGCGCCGGCATGATCCGCCAGCAGGGGCAGGGCAGCTTCTCCTGGCTACCGCTCGGCAAGCGCGTGCTGGACAAGGTCTGCCAGATCATCCGCGAGGAGCAGAATCGAGCCGGCGCGCTGGAAATCCTGATGCCCACGATCCAGTCGGCGGATCTGTGGCGCGAGAGCGGCCGTTACAATGACTACGGCAAGGAGATGCTGCGCATTAAGGACCGGCAGGACCGCGACATGCTCTATGGTCCGACCAATGAGGAAATGGTCACCGAGATCTTCCGCGCCTACGTCAAGTCCTACAAGGACCTGCCGCTAAACCTCTATCACATCCAGTGGAAGTTCCGCGACGAGGTGCGCCCCCGCTTCGGCGTGATGCGCTCGCGCGAGTTCCTGATGAAGGACGCTTACTCCTTCGATCTCGATTTTGAAGGCGCCAGAGCCGCCTATAACCGCATGTTCGTCTCATACTTGAGGACGTTCACGCGCATGGGCCTGCAGGCCATTCCGATGCGGGCCGATACCGGCCCGATCGGCGGCGACCTCAGCCACGAGTTCATCATCCTGGCCGAGACCGGCGAGAGCCAGGTGTTCTGCGATCGCGCCTATCTGTCGCTCGACGTGCCCAGCGCGGATACGAACTTCTCCAACGATGCCGAGATCGGCGGCATCGTGACGAAATGGACGACTCCTTATGCCGCCACCGACGAGATGCATGACGAAGCGGCATGGGAGAAGGTGCCCGAAGGCGAGAGGCTCTCGGCGCGCGGCATCGAGGTCGGCCATATCTTCCATTTCGGCGAGAAGTATTCCAAGCCGATGAACGCGAAGGTCACCGGTCCCGATGGCAAGGACCATTATGCTTCGGGCGGTTCCTACGGCATCGGCCCGTCGCGGCTGGTCGCGGCGATCATCGAGGCAAGCCATGATGAGAACGGCATCATTTGGCCGGAAGCGGTCGCGCCGTTCGATATCGGTCTGATCAACATGAGGGTCGGCGACGCCGAATGCGACCGCGTCTGCGACGAGCTCTACGCAGCGCTGACCTCGGCCGGCAAGGACGTGCTTTATGACGACACCGACCAGCGGCCGGGCGGCAAGTTCGCAACCGCCGACCTGATCGGCCTGCCCTGGCAGGTGATCGTCGGACCGCGCGGGGTGGCTAGCGGCGAGGTCGAGATCAAGAACCGCCGGAGCGGCGAGCGCGAGACGCTGCCGATCGCGGAGGCCCAGAAACGACTGGGTATCGCGTAATGGGCGAGGCGGCTGCAGCTCGATCGCCGGCAGGCGCCTTTTCAGGCTTCGAGCGCATGGTGGCGTGGCGCTACCTGCGTTCGCGGCGCAAGGAGACGGTGATCTCGGTCATCGCCTCGATCTCGTTCCTCGGCATCATGCTGGGCGTCGCCACGCTGATCGTCGTCATGGCGGTGATGAACGGTTTTCGCGCCGAGCTGCTCACCCGCATCCTCGGCGTCAACGGCCATCTGATCGTGCAGCCGCTCGATTCGCCGCTGGAGGACTATGCGCAGGTGGCGAGCCGCATCAACGGCGTTGCCGGCGTCAAATACGCTATCCCGCTGATCGACGGGCAGGTGCTGGCGCAAGGCAATGTCGGCGGCGGCACCGGCGCGCTGGTGCGCGGCATTCGCGCCGAGGATCTCAACAAGATCTCGATTGTGTCCAGCAACATCAAGCAGGGCACGCTCGACGGTTTCGACACCGGCGATGGCGTGGCGATCGGCAAGCGCATGGCCGAGAATCTCGGGCTGGTGCTCGGCGACACCATCACGCTGATCTCACCCGAAGGCGACGTTACCCCGCTTGGCACCACGCCGCGCATGAAGGGCTACAAGGTGGCGGCGATCTTCGAGGTCGGCATGTCGGAATATGACAGCTCGATCGTCTACATGCCGTTTTCGGAAGCCCAGCTCTATTTCAACATGGACGGACGGGCGCAGACCATCGAGATCTATGTCGACAATCCGGACAATGTGGATGCGCTGAAGCCGTTGGTCGAGCAGGCGGCGCAGCGGCCGGTCGACCTCGTAGACTGGCGCCAGCGCAACGAGACCTTCTTCTCGGCGCTGCAGGTCGAGCGCAACGTCATGTTCATGATTCTCACGCTGATCGTGCTGGTGGCGGCGCTCAACATCATCTCCGGCCTCATCATGCTGGTGAAGGACAAGGGGCACGACATCGCGATCCTGCGCACCATGGGCGCGTCGCGCGGCGCGATCCTGCGCATTTTCCTGATGACGGGGGCTGCGATCGGGGTCACCGGCACCATCGCCGGCGTGCTGCTCGGCGTCGTCATCTGCCTCAACATCGAATCGATCCGCCAGTTCTTCTCCTGGATGACCGGCAGGATCCTGTTCAATCCCGAGCTCTATTTCCTCAGCCAGTTGCCTGCGAAGATGGACCCGCGCGAGACCACCTATGTCGTCATCATGGCGCTCACCCTGTCTTTCCTGGCGACGGTGTTTCCGGCCTGGCGGGCAGCCCGGCTCGATCCGGTCGAAGCCTTGAGGTACGAGTGATGGCCGAAGCCATTATCGAGCTGAAGGGCGTCGAGCGGCACTATGTCCAGGGGGCGCGCAAGCTGACCATTCTGAACGGCGCCGACTTCTCGCTCAGGCGTGGCGAGATGGTGGCGCTGGTGGCGCCGTCGGGCACCGGCAAGTCGACGCTGCTGCATACGGCGGGGCTGCTCGAGCGGCCGGACGCCGGCGACGTGATCCTCAGCGGCCGCGCCTGTGGCCGGCTGTCGGATGACGAGCGCACCGCTATCCGCCGCAACGATGTCGGCTTCGTCTACCAGTTCCATCATCTGCTGCCGGAGTTCACCGCGCTCGAAAACATCATGATGCCGCAGCTGATCAAGGGGCTCGGCCGCAAGGAGGCATCCGAGCGGGCGGCGCAGCTTCTCGACTACATGCAGATCGGCAAGCGGGCGCAGCACCGGCCGGCCGAGCTATCCGGCGGCGAGCAGCAGCGCGTGGCGATCGCGCGCGCGGTCGCCAATGCGCCGCTGGTGCTGCTGGCCGACGAACCTACCGGCAATCTTGACCCGGCCACCGCCTCTTACGTGTTCGATGCGCTGGAGGCGCTGGTCAGGCAGTCGGGGCTGGCGGCGCTGATCGCCACCCACAATCACGAGCTGGCCTCGCGCATGGACCGGCGGGTGACGCTGGCAGAAGGCAAGGTGGTGCCGCTTTAAGGCAAGCCGATATTAGGCTGGGGCCGGCCTCGACCGCAGTTTCTTGCGCGTACAGTACCGCCGTCTCCGGTCCTCGGAACTTACTATCCTCGGCTCTGCCCGATCTCGACTTGCCCTCCGCGCGCTCAAAAAGAGCCTATCGTCTCGTCAACCTTTCCTTAACCGTGCGCAAACGGATCGCCTGAATTCGCCAGCATGCCTCTCGGCTGATCGTTGACATTCGAACAAAATTAGAACAAATTGCGAACATATTAACAACAGGAGAGAGTTATGGCCGATCTGGTTCAGGATGTCGTCTCGCTGGTCTGCATGAGCACCTTTCTCATTTCCATGGCGATCTGGATTGGCGCCATGTGAGCAGGCGGCTGGCGGCCGCCCCCTTGGGCGGACGAAGGGCCCGCTCTCTGTTTGGGACGGGCACGAGCTCGCCCATTGTTAAGCTTTTCTTGGCCGCACCCCCGCTAGCTTGGCTCGCAAAAACAGGGAGCAGGGGCAGTGTCGGTCATCGCCACGGTCACACTCGTGGCCGGAAATCTCGGACTGATCTTTCTCTTGATGACGGTGCCGCTCGGGCTGCGCACGGTTACGGTCAGCCGCGTGATCGAGGCTGACCGGAATCGCCTGTGGCAGGCGCTGTGGCCGTTCGGCAGCGACGCCGGCTGGTCGGGTGAAATCCTTTCCGTCGAACCGCTGGACGGCGAGGGGACGGCGCTGATCAAACTGTCCTGGGAAGGGCGCGACGGGCGGCCGATCGAACGCAAGGCGCGGCTCGACGATGTGGTGGAAGGCAGCCGGTTCTCGATGCGAGTCGTTGAGGACACGGCTCTCGATCCCTCGTTCTGGGCCGACTATCGCGAAACCACCGCGCTCGCGCCCGAAGGCGATGCGACGCGCGTTACGCTCACGCAAACCGACCGCTATCGCGGTGTCGCCTTCCTGATCTTCCGCTACTTCGCCATGCGCCGCGAGCTCGCCAAGTTGCAGGTCTGGGCGAGAACCGGAACGTATCGCAGGGGCGGCTGGTTCGAGCATCCGGTGAGCCAGATAGGCTTTGCCGTGCTTTCGGCCTTCATCCTGTGGCCGTTCTTCGGCCTCAACCTCGGGGGACTGGCGCTGGCTGTCATCCTAACTTCGGTGGTGGCGCTGCACGAGCTTGGCCACATGGCGGCATTCCGCCTGACGGGGCATCGCCGGGTGCGCATGATCTTCATTCCGTTGCTCGGCGGTATCGCCATGGGCGGCAGGCCGTATGACAGCCGCTTCGAGGTCGCCTTCGTGGCGCTGATGGGTGGGGGCTTCTCCGCTTTCCTGGTGCCTCTGCTGATCGCCGCCAGCGGCCTTGCCGGCAGCGAAGGACACCGCCCGGCGGCAGTGCTGCTGGCGACGCTTGCCGGCTGCGCGTCGCTGTTCAACATCGCCAATCTGGTGCCGGTGTGGAAGTTCGACGGCGGCCAAGTGCTGCGCCAAATCTGCCCGGGCCCGATCGCGCTGGCGCTGGCCTCCTTCCTGCTGCTGTTCGCGTTGCTGGCGCTCGGCTGGCGCGCCGGCTTCTCGCCAAGCTTTCTGCTCGTCGCCGGCGCGGTGTTCTCGGTCCTCAGCCTGCTCACGGTCGGCAGCGGCGTGAAACCGCGTCACGAGCTGAAGCCGATCCACGCCTTCGATCGCCTGGCCATGGCCGGCGCGCTGCTGGCGGTCTTTTCCATTCACGGCTATGGCGTGCTCTGGGCCTCCGCGCAACTGATGTAGCCGCGCCGGATTACCCTGCCTTTCGGGCCGGCTCGGCGACCGGGGCCGCGGCAGGCCCGAACACGTCCTCGAAGGCGGATTTCAGCGCAAGATCGAGATCGGCCATGGTGACCGGAAGGCCGAGATCGACGAGGCTGGTCACGCCATGGTCCGAAACGCCGCAGGGCACGATGCCACCGAAGTGGGAAAGCTCCGGCTCGACATTGATGGCAATGCCGTGAAAGCTTATCCAGCGCCTGAGCCTGATGCCGATGGCGGCGATCTTGTCCTCGGCGGGCCTGCCGTCAGGCATGGCAGGGCGATCCGGCCGCACCACCCAGACGCCGACGCGATCCTCGCGGCGCTCGCCGCGCACGTTGAAGGCGGCAAGCGTGCCGATGATCCACTCTTCGAGCGCGGCGACGAAGGCGCGGACATCCTCGCGCCGGCGCTTCAAGTCGAGCATGACATAGGCCACGCGCTGGCCGGGGCCGTGATAGGTGTATTCGCCGCCGCGTCCTGCGGCGAAGACGGGAAAGCGGTCAGGGTCGATGAGGTCCTCGATACGGGCGCTGGTGCCGGCGGTGTAGAGCGGCGGATGCTCGACCAGCCAGACCATCTCGCCGGCAGCGCCATTGCGGATGGCCTCGGCGCGCGATTCCATGAAGGCGAGCGCGTCGGGATAAGACGTCAGGCCGGGCTCGATGACCCACTCGACCGGCGCCGAACCGGGAAGGGGCAGGAACGACGTGGCGATCTGGCTGCGTTCTGTCATGGAACTTTCTCGATGCTCCCCTCATATGGCGGCAATTAGCTGAAACGTCCAGTTTCGGCCGGCCCGTGTCGAGGCTGTGGAGCATTGCGCCAGGAGCTTTGTCTGATGCATGTCGTTCTCCCAAAACCGTCATGCACTTTTGGGCGACATGCATTAGCGAATATTCCGCACGGCACCCTTGTTTCGCCGGAAACGATTTGCTACAGGCCCCGGGCCGGACGGTTCCGGCTCCTACCACGTGCGGTCGTGGCGGAATTGGTAGACGCGCAGCGTTGAGGTCGCTGTGGGGCAACCCGTGGAAGTTCGAGTCTTCTCGACCGCACCATTCTCCCCCAAAAAGGCACTGCTTGGATGAGCCCGTGAGGCGGCGCGTCCGACGTTCTGCGGGCCAAAACAAAAGCGGCGCCAGATCCTGCGGACCGCGCCGCCGCTTTGGGTTTCAAGCCCTTCCGTTCTGAAAAAACCCGGGCCTATCCCGTCCAGCCAAGGCCGGCCGAGATGCAATTGATCGAGACGAGCAGGGCGTCGGTCGTCCGCCTTCGATCCGCCGTGCCGGGACTGGTCCGAACCTCGCGCAGCAGATCGACCTGCAGGCGGTGGATGTCGTCCATCTGTCGCCGCAGATTGTCGAAACGCCGCTTGAACATCGGAAAGCGCGCGGAAAGATCGCCGCCGGTGAGGTCACCGATCAGGCGTCGCGTCAGCTCGTATTCGGCTCCGATGCGGCCGTAGATTCGCCAAGCTGCATCGGCGTCGGCTACCAGGCCGGCGTAGAGCTGCGCGATCTCCATGTCGGACTGGTAGAGCGTCTTCTCGGCCTCGTCGACGATCAGACGGAAGAAGCGCGAGCGCTCGAACATGCGGGCCAGAAGCTCGCGCCCGGCCTCGCCGCGCACCGTGACAAAGGCGTTCAGCGCGCTGCCGATGCCATACCAGCCGGTCAACAGATGACGGTTCTGGCTCCAGGCGAACACCCATGGAATGGCGCGCAGGTCGGCAATGCCGCTGGCGCCGAAACGGCGATCCGGCCGTGAGCCCATCTTCAGCAGCGCCAGTTCCGCAACGGGGCTCGCCTGGTTGAAATAATCGAGGAAGCCGGGCTCGGCCATCAACCGGGCATAGGATGCCTGCGACATGCCCGCCAGAGCCTCGAGCGCTTCGTCGAACTCCGGCGTTTCCTTCGGCCCGACATCAGCGGGCGATCCGACACTGTGGGCCAGAACGCCGGCGGCGAGAACCTCGAGCTGGTTGAGGCCGGTGCCGCGATTGGCGAATTTCGAAGAAACGACCTCGCCCTGCTCGGTTACCCGCATCCTGCCGGCGACAGTGCCCGCCGGCTGCGCCGCGATCGCCCGGCCGGTCGGCGCGCCGCCACGGCTGACGGAGCCGCCGCGACCGTGAAAGAAACTGATCCTGACCTTGTGCTTGCGCCCGATCGCGGCAAGGCGCTTTTGTGCTTTCGCCAGTTCCCAATTGGAGGCGAGGAAGCCGCCGTCCTTGTTGGAATCCGAATAGCCAAGCATGATTTCCTGGCGCGCGCCAAAATCGCGCACAGTCCGCCGCACCAGCGAAACGCCGAGCAAATCATTCAGGACGGCAGGAGCGGCCTGCAGATCGGCGATGGTCTCGAACAATGGCACGATGCGCAGCCTGATCGTGCCGCTACTACCAGGGGCGGTCGAAAGTCCGCAATATTGTGCCAGCAGATAGACCGCGAGCAGGTCGTCGGCCGAGCGGGTCATGCTGAGCACGAACGAGCCAACGGCGTCGGCATCCGCGCCCGAATTGTGCCTGGCGATGACAGAGAATGTCGAAAGCAGTTCGGCCGCCTCAGGCGAGAGCCGGCCTGCGTCGATCTCCGGTTGCTCGCCCTGGCTGAGGCTTGAGCGGAGGTGCGCCGACCATCGCGGCGTGCCGGGTGAGACCGGGTCGGCCGGGTCTGTCAGCGCAAACAGCTCGGCCAGCACCCGGTTGACGACCGTGGAGTTCTGCCGGATGTCGAGCGAGACCGTACGGAAGCCGAAGCTTCCGGCTTGCCAGATGAGAGGCTGGACGAAGCGCCTGGCGACCGCGCGCCCACCGATCGCTTCGAGAACGGAAGACAGTGCGTTGAGATCGACACGAAACGCTTCCGCCGAGAGATATGCCGCCGTGCCGCCGTCGCGCGTCGCCGCCAGCCGGGCAAGCATGGCCGAAGCGAATTGGCGAAGCGGTTCATCGGGGTTGCGGGCGGCAATCGCTTGCGCCTGTCCGCTTTTATCAAGCGCCGTTTGCAGCACCGGCTTAAAGCCCGGCGGCAGGTCGATGACGTTGGAGCTGGCGCTGAGCACCGTCACCAGCCGCTGCACCTGCGTCAGATACCAGCCCATGGCAGTATTGCGGTATTCGGCCAGGGCATGAGCGGTGACTGCGGCCGTCACATTCGGATTGCCGTCGCGGTCGCCGCCGATCCACGAGGCATAGCGCATGAAGGACGGGATTCTGATCGGCTCTCCCGGATAGTGGCGCTCGAACGCGCCTTGAAGCTTGCCGTAGAGCTGCGGCGTTGCCTCGAAGATGACCTCGCGAAAGAAGTGCAGGCCCCAGGCGATTTCGCCCTCGACCGTCGGGCGCTCAAGTCGCAGCTCGCCCGTCATCCACAGAAGCTCGATCTCGCTTTCCAGATCGGCGACCAACAGGTCGCGTTCGCGCGGCGCCCAGCGCGGCTGGTCGAGCTCGGTCAGCTTGCGATAGATGCGGCGATGGATCTCCAGCACCGTGACGCGCTTGGCCTCCGTGGGGTGCGCGGTCATGGTCGGCCCGACACATAGCTCATCGAGCGTGGCCTGGACTTCCCCCGCCGAGCGGCCGTTCGCCGCCATCTGCGCGACCACGCTGGCGAAAGACCCGGGCACCTCGTCGGCGCCCGCGCCTTGTTCGAGTTCGCGCCGCGCCCGCATGGCAAGCAACTCGTCGGCAATCGTCAGCAACTGGAACCACACGCCGCTCGCCTGAAGCGCCGGGATGCGCTGTTCCGCGGCGAGAGAGACAAGCGACCGACGCCCGCTCAGAACGGCGGCGACCTCGGGCTCACGAGCGCTTGCGACCTGAAGCAGCAGGCGCAACAGGAGGCTGCGCTCGTCCTCGCGAAATTTGATGCGTCTGCTCTGTTCCAAACCGCTTTCCTCGGCTGCATCGATTGCAACTGCAGCAGCGCCTTGAATGGAGGGCGGCGCCGGCTGTCAGGCGACCCGATCGGGGACGGGGCGGCCCTCGAAGAAGGCGGTCAGGTTCTCCACCACCTTCATGCCCATCGCCACCCGCGTTTCCTCGGTCGCGCTGCCGAGATGCGGCAACAGCACGACGTTCTCCAACTGCTTCAGCGCTTCCGGAACGGCGGGCTCGTCGGCAAAGACGTCGAGACCTGCACCTGCGATCTCGCGCCGTTGCAGTGCACCGATCAGGGCATCCTGGTCGACGACGTCGCCGCGCGCGGTGTTGATCAGGAAGGCGCCGCGTTTCATCAACCCCAGGCTTCGAGCATCGATGAGATGGCGGTTTTCCACGCCGCCCGGACAGTGCAGCGAGACGAAATCGGATGCCGTAAGCACATCGTCCAAAGTCGGCAACTGCTCCGCGCCCATAGCGCGCGTCTCGTCATCATCGACCGGCGACCGGTTGAAGAATACGATCTTCATGCCGAAGCCGAAATGCGCGCGCCTGGCCGTCGCTTTGCCGATGCGCCCCATGCCGACAATACCCAAGGTCTTGCCCGACACTTTTGCCCCGGCCATGTGGGTCGGCGACCAGCCTCGCCACTCTCCGGCTCGCAGCTGCCGCTCGCCTTCGCCGGTCCGGCGCGCGACGGCCAGCATCAGGCTAAGCGCAAGGTCGGCGGTGCAATCCGTCAGCACGCCAGGCGTGTTGGTCACCACGATGTCGCGGTCGCGGGCTGCCGCGACATCGATATGGCTGAAGCCGACGCCGAAATTGGCGATGATGCGGGTGCGGGCGGCGGTCTCGGGGAACACCGCAACCGGCAAGCGGTCGCTGACCGTCGCCAGGATCGCGTCGAAATGCGCGAAGGCGCAAGTCATTGCGGCAGGGCTCAGCGGCTCGTCGCTGTCGTTGAACGTCATGTCGAAGCGCTCGGCCAGGATCGCTTCGACGGCGGCCGGCCATCTGCGGGTGACAATCAAACGCGGTTTCATCGAGTTTCCTGCTGATCGACGGGCCGCCGCGGCGTTTACGGCGGCCCAGACTTCACATTTTGTGGACTATGCGGCCGTCGCCCGGCCGTCACGCCGCCTTCTTGGTCCGCGCCAGCGTATCAGCCACGACTTCGCCGAAGGAGGCAGGCGTCGGCACGATGACGACGCCTGCGTCTTTCAGGATCTCGACCTTTTCCTGCGCCGACTCGCCGAAGGCGGAGATGATGGCGCCGGCATGGCCCATGCGGCGGCCCTTCGGCGCCGAGAGCCCGGCGATGTAGGCGATCAGCGGCTTTCGCATGTTGTCGCGCGCCCAGATCGCGGCTTCGGCTTCCTGTGGTCCGCCGATCTCGCCGATCATCACCACGGCGTCGGTGTCCTCGTCGCGCTCGAAGAGCTGAAGGATATCCTTGAAGGACGAACCATTGATCGGATCGCCGCCGATACCGACGCTGGTCGACACACCGATCCCCAACGCCTTCATCTGCGAGGCGGCCTCGTAGCCCAGCGTGCCCGAGCGCCCGACGATGCCGACGCGTCCGGGGAGATAGATGCTGCCGGGCATGATGCCCATCAGCGCCTGTCCGGGCGTGATGACGCCGGCGCAGTTCGGGCCGACGAGCCGCATGCGGTCTTCGAAGCGGTATCGGCGCATGTAGCGCTTCACCTGCATCATGTCCTGGGAGGGGATGCCGTCGGTGATGCAGACGCAAAGCTTAATGCCGGCGTCCGCCGCCTCCATGATCGAATCGGCGGCGAAGGGCGGCGGCACGAAGACGATGCTCGCCTCGGCGCGGGTCTCGCGCACAGCACCCTTGACGGTGTTGAAGACGGGCAGGCCGAGATGCGTCTGGCCGCCTTTGCCGGGGGTGACGCCGCCGACCAGCTTGGTGCCGTAGCGCTTCATGTCGTCGGCGTGGAAGCTGCCGATCTTGCCGGTGAAACCCTGGACGATGACGCGCGTGCTGCGGTTGAGCAGGATTGCCATTTCTCGACCTCCCTCAGGCTGCTTTCTTGTTCTTGGTGGCTTCGCGCCAGGCGGCGACGGCCTTTTCGGCGGCTTCGGCCAGCGTGTCGGCGACGATCACCGCCTCGCCGGAGTCGGCCAGGATCTTGCGTCCTTCCTCGACCTTGGTGCCGGAGAGGCGCACCACCAGCGGCACGTCGACGCCGACCTCGCGGATCGCCTTGATGACGCCTTCGGCGACCCAGTCACACCGGTTGATGCCGGCGAAAATGTTGACCAGGATGGTCTCGACATTCTTGTCGCCGAGCACGGCGCGGAAGGATTTCGCCACCCGCTCGGGCGAGGCGCCGCCGCCGATGTCGAGGAAATTGGCGGGCTCGCCGCCGGCGATCTTGATCATGTCCATCGTCGCCATGGCGAGGCCTGCGCCGTTGATGATGCAGCCGATATTGCCGTCCAGCCCGACATAGGAGAGACCGCGATCGCTCGCAAAAGTCTCGCGCGGGTCTTCCTGGCTCTTGTCGCGCAGTTCCGAGATTTCCGGGCGGCGGAACAGCGCGTTCTCGTCGAACGACATCTTGGCGTCGAGCGCGACGAGGCTGCCGTCGCGGGTCACCACCAGCGGATTGATCTCCAGCATCGAGGCGTCGTAGTCGCGGAACACCTGATAGCAGCCGAGGATGGTCTCGGTCGCCTTGCCGATCAGGTTGCTTTCAAGTCCGAGGCCGAAGGCGATCTCGCGCGCCTGGAAGCCCTGCATGCCGACGCCCGGATCGACGGTGGCGCGGATGATGGAATCCGGCTTCTTTTCGGAGATGTCCTCGATCTCCATGCCGCCGGCGGCCGATGCCACGATCATGACGCGCTCTTCCTTGCGGTCGAGCACGAAGCCGAGATAGAGCTCCTGCGCGATGTCGACGGCTTCCTCGAGATAGAGGCGCGAGATCAGCTTGCCGCGCGGGCCGGTCTGCTGGGTGACCAGCTTGCGGCCGAGCATTCCCTCGGCGGCGTTGGAGATCTCCTCGTCGTTGGAGCAGAGCTTGATGCCGCCGGCTTTGCCGCGCGCGCCGGAATGGACCTGCGCCTTCAGCACCCATTTCGAGCCGCCGATCTCGCGCGCCCGGTAGGTCGCCTGCTCGGGGCTGTAGGCAAGGCCGCCGCGTGGGACGTGCACGCCGTGGCGGGCGAGCAGTTCCTTGGCCTGGTATTCGTGAATGTCCATCTTGTCCTCCCGGTAATCTAATGCGCTGCGCTATGCGCCTGGCTGGCGCGCTCGATCGCCTCGCTCACCACCAGAACATTGCGTGCCATGCGTTCCGAGGCAGCGTCGATCATCTTGCCGTCGAGCGCCGCCGCGCCCTTGCCGAGCGCCTCCGCTTCCTTGAGCACCTCAAGGATGCGGCGAGCGCGGGTGACCTCCTTTTCCGGCGGCGAGAACACGTCGTTGGCCAGAGCGATCTGCGAGGGATGGATCGCCCATTTGCCTTCGATGCCGAGTGCGGCGGCGCGCCTGGCGGCTGCTGTGTAACCTTCGGGGTCGGAGAAATCGCCGAACGGTCCGTCGATGGCGCGCAAGCCATAGGCGCGGCAGGCGACAGTCATGCGCGACAGGGCGAAATGCCACTGATCGCCGGGATAGTCAGGGTTGAGGCCGCCGATGTTGACGGTGCGCGCCTTGTTGCTGGCGGCGTAATCGGCGACACCGAAATGCATCGCTTCGAGCCGGCCGGGCGTGGCGGCGATCGCCTCGACATTGGCCATGCCGAGCGCGGTTTCGATCAGCGCTTCGAGGCCGACCCGGGTGTTGAAACCCTTGGCCATCTCGATCTGGTTGACCATGGCCTCGACCATATAGAGGTCCGCCGGTACGCCGACCTTCGGCACCAGGATCGTGTCCAGCCGGTCGCCGGCCTGTTCCATGACGTCGACCACGTCGCGGTACATGTAGTGGGTGTCGAGGCCGTTGATGCGCACCGATACGGTCTTGCCCTTGGCGCGCCAATCGATGTCGTTCAGCGCCTGGATGATGTTCTTGCGCGCGCGCTCTTTGTCGGGCGGCGCCACCGCGTCCTCGATGTCGAGGAAGACGAAGTCGGCGGCGCTGTTCGCCGCCTTGTCGATCATTTCCGGGCTGGAGCCGGGAACCGCCAGCTCGCTGCGCTGGAGCCTGAGCTTCTTGAGGTGGTTGATGGTGTGGCTCATCGTCCGTTCCTCACGCCGCCTCGGCGACCGGCATTGCGGCCGTGCGCCGGAAATGCTCGATCGCAGCCGCCACGCCCGAGCCCGGCGCCAGGCGCACGCCGCAATCAAGCAGCGCCATTTCGGCCGCCGACAGCGAGGCGCAGACCATCACCTCGTTCAGCCAGCCGAGATGGCCGATGCGGAAGACCTTGCCGAAGACCTTGTTGAGGCCGCCGCCGAGCGATGTCTGATAGGTGCGGTAGGCACGCTTGACCACGTCGCCGCTGTCGATGCCTTCCGGCACCAGGATCGCGCTCACCGTATCGGAGTGCCATTGCGGCGCCTTGGCGCACAGCTTCAACCCCCAAGCGTCGACCGCCTTGCGCACGCCTTCGGCCAGGCGATGGTGGCGCGCGAAGATGTTGTCCAGCCCTTCCTCGGCGATCAGGTCGAGCGAGGCGCGCAGGCCGCGCAGCAGCTGCGTGGCGGGCGTGTAGGGGAAATAGCCGGCGTCGTTGGCGCGGATCATGTCATCGAAGGAGAAGTAGCAGCGCCGGTGGGTCGCGACTCGCGACGCCGCCAGCGCCTTCTTGCTGACCGACAGGAAGCCGAGGCCGGCGGGCAGCATGAAACCTTTCTGCGAGCCGCTTACCGCGCAGTCGACGCGCCATTCCTCCTGACGGAAGTCGATCGAGCCGATCGACGAGACCCCGTCGACGAAGAGGAGCGCTGGGTGGTTCACCGCATCGAGCACCGCTCGGCAGCCAGCGACGTCGCTGGTAACGCCGGTCGCGGTCTCGTTTTGCGTGCAGAAGACCGCCTTGATCTGGTGCGACTTGTCCGCCCGCAGCCTTTCGGCATAGAGGTCGAGCGGGACGCCGGTTCCCCATTCGCAGTCGATGACGTCGACATCGAAGCCGAGGCGCTCGGCCATGTCGACCCACAGATGCGAGAACTGGCCGAAGCGCGACATAAGCACCCGGTCGCCCGGGTTGAGCACGTTGGTCATCGCCGCCTCCCAGGCGCCGGTGCCGGACGACGGATAGATGAAGACGCGGCCGGTCTCGTTCTTGAAAACCTTCTTGATGTCCTCGAACAGCGGCAGCGTCAGATTGGGGAAGGAGGCGGCGCGCATGTCTTCCATCGGCAGGTTCATCGCCTGCCGGACCTCTTCAGGAATGTTGGTGGGTCCAGGGATGAAAAGATGGGTAAACCCGGCCATGCGCAAACTCCTCCTACGTTTTGGGATGCTGGAGGAAGTTTCGTGTCGATGGCGCCGAGCAACAACACCTTGCCGGGTAAGTTGTCGCCACGCGCGGGTAGGTCGAGCCTACCCGATCCGCCTACCCGAAAGGCGATTTGGAGCCGCGTCTCCTCTCGTTGGCATAGAGCGCGACAGCCATGGCGCGGTTGCGCACGTCGAGCTTGTCGTAAAGATTTTTGAGATGGTACTTCACCGTGTTCTCGGAGATCCCGGTGCGGGTCGCGATCTGGAGATTGGTCCAGCCGTCGGAAAGCACCGCAAGCAATTCGCGCTCACGCACGGTGAGTTGCGACAGCGGCGTATCGTTGACCTTGTTGATGTCGATGTAAGGGATGCAGATGCGCCCATGCGCGACCGCCAGGATCGTCTCGAATATGATCGAGGGATCGTCGAACTGAAAGCAATAGCCCTGGGCGCCGAGCCGCACGCACTGCTTCAGGATGCCGATGTCATGATCATTGGAAAAGACCGTGATGCGCAGGTCGAGCTTGCGGATCTGGACTTCCGCCAGGACATCGGCGCCATCCATGTCGGCGAGCTTCCAGCCGATGACGGCGACGTCGAACCCGGTGTTCGCCGCCAATTCCAAGAATTGCTTGCCGCTCGGCACGGAGCTCAACAGCTCGAAACGCCCGTCGCATTCCAGCATCTCGCGAAGCGCAGACACGACAAGCGGATTGCGCTCGGCGACGATAACACGCACGCGCTGCTCGCCAACTGCTTCGTTCGTTTTCCGGGACTTGAGGTTCAAGGCCTGCCGATTGTCCTGTCGATCTCGCGCTTGCCGATCCACCTGGACCTGCATCATGGCAATTCTGCCCCAACAGCAAAAGGGCGCTCTTTCCGCAGCGACATGCGCTGTCGCGGCGGCTGAACCCGCAAATGCGGCGCGACCCGCCTTTACCGGGAGGCGTCGCGGGGACATTTCTCTGAATATTCCGCGCGCTACGGCTATATTTTCTCAGGACGAATCGTGTCTCGACCCTATCTGCCGCATAAGCATCGGGTTTCCCGAAATGCGGTTTCCACTTTTCGGGCTCATGCTCTAGACCTGATTCACACCCTTTCCGGATTGCTGTTGGCGGGAGGCGCTGGTGGAAGGCCAGGACAGAGAGACGACCGGCGCCAGGACCGTCGAGGAAGGCGGCGCTGACATCTATGGCGAGGACGGCGCCGTCCGTTCTGCCTTCCTTGCGCAGATCGGCGCGGCCATCGCCGATCGCGACACGCTCATCTTAAAACGCGAAGTCGACGACCTGCATCAGTCGGAACTCGGCGATCTGCTGGAAGCACTCCATCCCGAGCAGCGCCGCGCGCTGGTCGAATTGCTTGGCTCGGATTTCGACTTTTCGGCGCTGACAGAGGTCGATGAGGCGATCCGGCTCGACATCGTCGACAATTTGCCCAACGAACAGATCGCGCAGGCGGTGCAGGAACTCGATTCCGACGACGCCGTCTACATCCTGGAAGACCTCGACCAGGAGGACCAGGACGAGATCCTGTCGCAACTGCCGTTCACCGAGCGCATCCGGCTGCGGCGCGCGCTCGACTATCCGGAAGAGACGGCCGGCCGGCGCATGCAGACCGAGTTCGTCGCCGTGCCGCCGTTCTGGACCATCGGCCAGACGATCGACTACATGCGCGAGGACAAGAACCTTCCCGATCGCTTCAGCCAGATCTTCGTCATCGACCCGAGCTTCAAACTGCTCGGCGCCATCGATCTCGACCAGATCCTACGCACCAAGCGCGCGGTGAAGGTCGAGGAGGTGATGCATGAAACGCGCCATGCCATCCCCGCCACCATGGACCAGGAAGAGGCGGCGCGGGAATTCGAGCAGTACGACCTGCTATCGGCCGCCGTGGTCGACGAGAACGAGCGTCTGGTCGGCGTGCTCACCATCGACGACGTGGTCGACGTCATCCAGCAGGAGGCAGAGGAGGACCTTCTGCGCATGGGCGGCGTCGGCGACGAAGAGCTATCCGACACCGTGCTTGCGACCTCGCGATCGCGTGTGCCGTGGCTGCTCGTCAATCTGGTCACGGCGTTCCTCGCGGCCTCGGTGATTGGCCTGTTCGACCAGACCATCGAGCATATCGTGGCGCTCGCTGTGCTGATGCCGATCGTTGCCGGCATGGGCGGCAATGCCGGCTCGCAGACGATGACCGTCACGGTGCGGGCGCTGGCGACCAGGGATCTGGACATCTACAACGCCGCCCGGATCATCCGCCGTGAGGTGGGGGTTGGCTTCATCAATGGCATCGTCTTTGCCGTGCTGATCGGCATGGTTGCTGGACTCTGGTTCCACGACCCGAACCTGGGCGGCATTATCGCGGCGGCGATGATCATCAACATGTTCGCGGCGGCCCTGGCAGGCATTCTCATCCCGCTGCTGCTCGACCGCTTCAAGATCGACCCGGCGGTAGCCTCCGCCGTCTTCGTCACGACCGTCACCGACTGCGTCGGCTTCTTCGCATTCCTCGGATTGGCCACGTGGTGGTTTGGCGTTCCCTGAGACAGTGCTATAATTGACTTTTACGTAAATGCCGTGCGACGTTGCCCTGGGGTCAGATGCCGATTCCGGCACAGACGGGGTTGATTGGAGAAGGGCGACGCTTCTGCGTGGCGATGCCTGGACGTTTGGGCGTGGGAGCCAGAATGCGGGAATATTACACGATCACCGAGCTGACGCGCGAATTCGACGTGTCAACCCGGACGTTGCGGTTCTATGAGGACGAGGGGCTGGTACAGCCGATCCGGCGCGGGCGCACGCGGCTGTTTCGCCCGTCCGACCGGCATCTGATCCGCCAGATCATGCGCGGCAAGCGGCTCGGCTTCTCGATCGCCGAAATCCGCGAAATCATCCAGATGTACAAGGAACCGCCCGGCGAGGTCGGCCAGCTCAAGCTGATGATCAAGCGCATCGAGGAAAAGCGCGAGGACCTACGCCAGAAACGGCGCGACCTCGAGGAGACGCTTGCCGAGCTCGACCAGGCCGAGGAGTCCTGCGTGGAGCGGTTGGCGGAGCTGGGCGTGAACACGTAGCCCGCTGACAGCCAAAGAATTCAGCTAGGCTAACCGTCGCAGACGTTCGAGATTGGCCGGAGCTTTCGAACTTCGTCATCCCACGGCGGAGCAGCCGCGAAGCGGCGTCGCGGCTTGCTTCGCCCTAGGATGTCACGGATGCTTCTGCTAATCGCCGAGGTGCGGCCCTGCTCGCACCCAGCAACCTTCATTGTCGATACAGCCTCAGATCCAGCGCCGGACCCGCTTGGCGTAATCGCGGTATTTCTTGCCGAACTTTGCCGCCAGTATCTTTTCCTCCTTCTCGATCGCCATTTTCTGCGTCGCGAAGGCAGCGAGGAAGGCAAACAGCAGGAACCATACGATACCGGTGATGAAGGAGACGCCGATCAACAGCAGCGTATTGGCGAGATACATTGGGTTTCGGGTGATGCCGAAGGGCCCCGATGTCACCAGATGGTCGGGCTCGGCATTGGGATTGAGCGTCGTCCTGGCGCGCACCATCGCGCGGATCGCGGTAACCCAGAGCGCTGCCACGCCAAAGAGCGCTACCCAGCCGGCGCCGACGAGGATAGCGCCGAATATGTCCCCGATCCAGGGCAGCGGGTAGAGCATGCCGAGCACGACGCTCAGTGCGATCGCCACGACATAGATCACAGGTGGCCAGGGGATGATCCCGTGTCCGGGCTTTGCGATGCCTGTCATTGCTGCCCTCCTTCCATCTCGTCCTCGGTCGCGGCGGTACAAGTGCTCGCCAGATCGGCCAGATGCGATTTCCAGGCGCTGGACTGGTCGTTGCTGTAGAGCTTGTCGAGAGACCCTTCGCCCTTCAGCGTGTCCAGCATGCAGCCACAATAGCTGGAACAGAACTTGCTGTCCCGTTGCTGTTCGCACTGCGCCTGGCAAGCCGACAGGAAACCAGCGTCCTTGTCTTGTGGCGCGGCCGGCATGGCCTGCGAGAACAGCCACACCGCGCCGAACAGAAGCGGCTGGTGGATGAGATAGAAGGCGAGGCTGTGCCGGCCGATAAAAGTCAGCGGGGTCGACCAGCGGCCGGGCATCCAGGTCGCCAGCCGGGCGAGAAGCCCGGATGCCGAAGCGAGCTTGACGACCGCGATGCCGGCAAGCACTGCGCCGAACCATGGAAACAGCGGCACATAGTCGTTCGAGCGCGGGTTGGTCGGCGACAGTCCGACCCACCACAGCGCCGGATGGTCGAAGACTTCCGACCGCAGATAATAGGGCGCCGCAATCACGGCCGCGGCGACGATCGCCGTCAGCAATGTCGGCAGCCTGAGAAAAGCCAGGCCGAGCAGGCTTGCCAGCGCGATCTCGTGCAGGATGCCGAAGAAGATGAAGCCGTCCGGCGTGGCGATATAGGTGACGACCGAGATGGCGATCGCCGCAATCGCAACCATTGCAAAGCGCTTCCAGAAGGCAGGCCAGCGGATATGGCGGCCATGTGCGAGGAAAAGGCTGACACCGACCAGGAACAGAAAAGTCGAGGCGATGCAGCGGGCGTAGAGCTTCCACCAACCAAAGGCGGTGAGGCCCGGCGAGGTGTAGCCGAAGTTTTCGAGATCCCAGGTGAAATGATAGCTCGCCATCGCGATCAGCGCGATGCCGCGCAGGACGTCGATGGCGACGATGCGGCCGTGTTTCGGCGCGTCTTGAACGGCGACGCCGGTCGTCTGAAGGGTCATTGATCTCGCAATCCGATTCAGTCGTGCCAAACGACTATCACGGTTCGGGCGAACAACAGAGGGTGGATCGGCTGCTGCCATTCAGGCGGCATGGCAAGCCGCTTTAGGCCAGCGGCGGAAAGCCTCTGGCCGGCTTCGCTTTTCGGCCTCTCGGAGTCGGTTTCCTGCTACCGGTCCGCGATTGGTCCGGCCAGATTTGGCGAGCGATTCACTTTTCGGAGGGCCGATGTCCACCCATGTGCGCCATCCGATCTGGCTTCCGGCTCTCAGGCCCGCCGATGCGCGCACCTTCGCTTCGCTCTATGCGGTCGAATCCTTTGCTCGCGCCACCATCTCCAGCGTCATCCCGATCCAGGCCTACGAAATCCTGCACAACGAGCAGATCGTCTCGATCCTCTACACCATCGTGTCGCTGCTCGGGCTGTCGGTGACGCTGTTCATGCCGATGCTGATCCGCCGCTTCGCGCGGCGCTGGGTCTACACGGCCGGCTGCCTGATGCTGGCGATCGGCTCGGTGTTCTTCGTCACCCACACGCTGCCGGGACAACTCGCCGGGATGCTGTGCCGTGTCATGGGGGCGAGCGCGCTGTCCATCACGCTTAACCTCTACATCATGGACCATATCCGCAAGACCGACTTCATGCAGGCGGAATCGCTGCGCATGGCTTGGTCGATGTTCGCCTGGACCGGCGGGCCGACGCTCGGCATTTTCCTCTATACGCGCTTCGGGATTTATGCCGCAAACGGCGCGGTCGTGGCTTTCGCGCTGGCGCTGCTGGCGTTGTTCTGGACCTATCGGCTGGGCGACAACCCTTCGATCCGTCCCGGCAAGAGCCGTCCGATCAACCCGCTCGCCAATATCGGCCGCTTCGTCGCGCAGCCGCGGTTGCGCCTCGCGTGGCTGATCGCCTTCGGGCGCTCGTGTTCTGGACGACCTTCTTCGTCTATGGCCCGCTGTTCATGGTGATCACGGGCGAGGGCAAGCTTGCCGGCGGGCTGCTGGTTTCGGCCGGCAATGCGCTTCTGTTCATGGCGATCTTCTGGGGCAGGGCGGGAAAGCGCTTCGGCGGCCGTCGGACCATGGCTTTCGCCTATTTCGCCATGGCGGCGATGCTCTTCGTGGCCGGCGGCGCCGACGCCGCTGCTCACCGCCGCCTTCCTGCTCGGCGGCGCCTTGTTCACCATTGCGCTCGACGCGCTGGGCTCGACAGCCTTCATGGGCTCAGTGCGTTCCTATGAACGAGCGCAGATGGCGGCTGTCTACCGAACCTATCTCGATTTCTCCGAGCTGACGCCGCCGCTGGTCTATTCGGTGGTGCTCTCCTTCTTCGGTCTCGGCTCGGTGTTCGTCACGCTCGGCCTGTTGGCCGCCTTCTGTGGCTTCTTCACCTGGCGCTATCTGCCGAAGTCGTTTTGACCGGCTGCAACGCGGCATGGCGCCCACGCACCCACTCGTGGAAGCGGCGCAAATCGTACTCCTCGGGCATCAGCACGCCGGCCTGGTGGCGGATCGAGTGCATGCCCTTCTGGTTGATCTCGCAGATCGCGGCGTCCTCCTCCAGCACCTGGGTGCCGAAGGCGACGATGTTGTCGATATCGGTTTGTGCCAGGGCATCGGGCGCGAACAGCCATTCGGCGGTGAGTTCCGTCTGCTCCGGCCCGAGCGGGGCGAGACGCACCGTGCGGACATAGTCGACATGGCCGACGACGAACATCGAGGGCAGCGAGGTAGCGTAGGTCTGGCCGGCGGCTCGCTCGGCCGGCGTCAGCCCGGCAAAGACCGGCCCATGGACGCGTCCGTCGCGCGACCAGGTCTCGGCGCCGGCGCGTAGGCCGCCGGAAAACTCCGGCGCATCATTATCCGCATAGCGCGCCCATTCCGGATCGTCATGCCTCGCCATCAGGCCGCGGCCATAGATCGGCACCAGCCGCGACAGGTCCTTGTGCACGCCCGGGCAATGCAGGCATTCGTTGAAGTTCTCCCAGAAGATTTTCCAGTTGCAGTTCATCACCTTGGTGAACCGGTGCCCGGGGACGAGCGTCTCCAGCGGCCAGTTCGAAAGATCGCGGGAGGCGGAGTCGAAGGAGGCTTCCGCCGAGCCATCGGGATCCTCTGCGAGATTGATGAAGACGAAGCCGCGCCAAACTGACAGCGCCACCCGGTAGAGCGGATAATTTTCCTTGTCGAAGCCTTCGGGCAGCGATTTCGATGGGACACGGACGAGATCGCCGCGCAGCGAATAGGACCAGGCGTGGTAGGGGCAGGTGAGCAGCCTTGCCTTCAGCCGCCCTTCGCTTTCCAGGCAGAGCTGCGAGCCGCGATGCCGGCAGGTGTTGTGGAAGGCGCGCAAGCTCCCGGTCTCGTCGCGCAGCACGACGACCTGCTGCGAGCCGATACGCGCGGTTCGAAAGGCAAGAGGTTCCGCGAGATCGGCTTCGCGGCAAACCATGAGCCAGCTCCGATACCAGATCGCTTCGAGATCGAGCCGGTAAGCGTCGGCTTCCCGATAGGCGCTTGCAGGCAACGTCGGCTCGAGGCTGGTGAGGCCATTGTAGCGGCTGTGTTCGCTAGGATTTGGCTGCATGAGCGGCTCCCCTTGGCTGATGACAGCCGACACCCGGGCAGGACCGTTGTCAATTGCGCGGCCATTGTCGCTTCCGGGTGCTGCCCTTAAGGTCACTTCGTAATCGCCTGCGGTTTCGCCGGCTGCCCAGGATTGCAAAGTATGCCTGCAAGAACGATGTCGCTGACCGTGGAACTGGTCGCCCGCTGTTTTCGCGCGGTCGATGACCCGGGGCCCGACCCGGATGCCGAGCATCTCGTGGACAGCGACTATGAAGCCATGCTGGATGCATTCGAGGCCGAGCTACCTGCAACCGAGCCTCTCTGGCTGTTCGGCTACGGCTCGCTGATCTGGAAACCGGAAATCGAGCATTTTGAGGAGCGCGTCGCCGTGGCTCGCGGCTGGCATCGCTCCTTCTGCATGAAGATGACGCGCTGGCGCGGCACCAAGCAAAGCCCCGGGCTGATGATGGCGCTGGATCGTGGCGGCCAATGCAAGGGCGTTGCTTTCCGCCTGAACGGTGGTGACCGCCGGCAGGCGCTGGACAGGCTTTTTCGCCGCGAGATGACGCTGAAGCCGACCAGCTACCGGCCGCGCCTGCTGCAACTCGCAACCGACAAGGGGCCGTTGAGAGCGCTTGCCTTCGTCATCAATCGCAAAGGCACGACCTATGCCGGCCCACTCAACGAAGACGAGGTGGTCGAAAGGCTGGCGACCTCGTGCGGCCACTGGGGTTCAGGCGCCGACTATCTCTACAACACGGTGAAGAACCTCGAACAGCGCGGTATTCACGACCGCCATTTGTGGCGATTGCAGAAGCTCGTCGCCGAGCGGATCGCCGGATCTTAGTTCGAAACCGGTGCCGCAATCACGCTGCGGCGTGACGGAATTTGGTTTGCCGGTCGCGACGATTCTGCCTATAGTCGCTGGCGTCGTCGGTTCCGTTTTTGGAGCCAAGAGGGAATGCGGTGAGGGTGGAGTCTTTGCCCTAAGCCGTGGCTGCCCCCGCAACTGTGTGCGGTAGTCCTCTCCATAGACCACTGAGGTTTGTCCTCGGGAAGGTGGGGAAGGGTGCGAATCCGCGAGCCAGGAGACCTGCCGGCGACAGGAAAGTTGACTTCGATGCCCTCGGGTGGAGGGCGAAAGGACAAGACATGAATACCGCTTCCGTCGCCCTCGGCGCCTCCGTCTCCTCGCAGTCGCGCATCATGCAGCTGGCTCTCGCCGCGCTGCTCGGCATTTTCGTCGTCGGTTTCGTCGGCTTCTCGCACATCGATGCGGTCCACAACGCTGCCCACGACTATCGTCACTCGATGGCTTTTCCCTGCCACTGACGAAGGCCCGATATCATGAATCTGTTTCGCAACGTCGTGTTCGTCGCGGCGATCGCAGGGCTCGTGGCGGGCATCGCGCTTGCCTGCATGCAGGCCTATGCGACCGTGCCGCTGATCCTCAAAGCGGAAGTCTATGAAAAGGCGGGCGGCGGTCATCACCACGACCATGCCGCCAACACTGGAACTGGCACTGCCATGAGCTCGGCCGAACCGGCGGGCAATGCGATGAGCAGCGCCGCTCCTGCGTCGACGGAAGCGGCGGCTCCGACCGAGGACGAGGGCTGGGCTCCGGCCGACGGCTTCGAGCGCTTCGCCTTCAACGTTGTCGCAAACATCGTCACCGGCATCGGCTTCGCGCTGATCCTGGTCGCGGTCTCGGAATTCGCCGGTGGCATCGGCAGCTGGCGCCAGGGCGTGTTCTGGGGCCTTGCCGGTTTTGCGGTTTTCACGCTCGCGCCCGGCCTCGGCCTGCCGCCGGAACTGCCGGCCATGCCGGCGGCGGAACTTCTGCCGCGCCAGATCTGGTGGATTTCGACGGTGGCCGCAACCGCGGTCGGCCTTGGATTGATCGCCTTTCGCAAGTCGCTGCCCTTGGCAATTCTGGCGGTCGTGCTGATCGTCGCTCCGCACGTAGTCGGCGCGCCGCAGCCCGTCAGCTTCGAGACGGCGATTCCCGAGGGGCTGCACCATCAGTTCGTGGTGGCGGTGACCCTCACCGATCTGGTCTTCTGGCTGGTGCTCGGTGCGGCCGTCGGTGTGGTGCGCGGCCGCTTCACCGGTACGTCGACCAGCCTGCGCGACAGCTTTGCCTGATCGCGCGGAGGGCCATCTGACCTTCATCATCGGCGGTGCGCGCTCCGGCAAGAGCGCGCATGCCGAGTGCCTGGTGGCGGCAAGCCCGTCGCCTTGGGCCTATATCGCCACCGCGCAGGCCTATGACGAGGAGATGCGCGAGCGCATCGCGCTGCATCGCTCGCGCCGCGGCAAAGGCTGGGTCACCGTCGATGCGCCGCTCGACCTGGTCGGCGCGATCGACGCCTTGCCCGATCACCAGCCGGTGCTTATCGATTGCCTGACATTGTGGCTGAGCAATCATATGCTGGCGGACCACGATATCGAGGCCGAGTGCCGGCGGCTCTCGGATGTGCTTTCGCAGCCGCGCGGACCGTGGTTTGTGGTGTCTAACGAAGTCGGGCTCGGCATCGTGCCGGACAATGCGCTGGCGCGCCGGTTCCGCGACGCCGCCGGGCGGCTCAACCAGCAGGTCGCGGCTGTCGCCGACAGCGTGCTGATGATGGTGGCGGGGCTGCCGCTCAAGGCGAAGTGACATGGGCGAGATCAAAGACACGATCATCGACTACAAGGATGCCGAACGCCATCGAGCCAAGATGGCCAAGCGCAAGGCGGTGCAGGATGCCGAGGTGGCCGGCAAGACGATCGAGAAGGGACTGCTGATCGTCAATACGGGGCCGGGCAAGGGCAAGACCACGGCTGCGTTCGGCCTGGCGCTGAGGATGCTTGGCTACGGCAAGCGCGTCGGCGTCGTCCAGTTCATCAAGGGCAAATGGCACACGGGCGAGAAGGATGCCTTCGCCGCCTTCGGCGATCGCGTCGTCTGGCACGCGATGGGCGAGGGCTTCACCTGGGAGACGCAGGACCTGAAGCGCGACATAGCCGCCGCCGAGGCTGCCTGGGCGAAGGCGCTCGAGCTGATTGCCGACCCTTCGATCAGCCTCGTCGTCCTCGACGAGCTCAACATCGCTCTGCGCTACGATTATCTCGAGCTGGAAAAGGTGGTCGCGGCGCTGAAGGCGCGCCGCGAGGGCCTGCATGTCGTCGTCACCGGCCGCAACGCCAAGCCGCTGCTGGTCGAGGCGGCCGATCTCGTCACCGAGATGGGGCTGACCAAGCACCATTTCGCGGCCGGCGTGAAGGCGCAGCAGGGGATCGAGTTCTGAGGCGCCTTAGCCGCCGATCAAAATGGTCAGATAGATCACCGTCGCCGACAAAATCGCGAACAGGCCGATCAGCAGCCCGTCGGCGACGCGATAGAGTTCCAGCGCCTGCCTTATGTCGGTGCTTTCGGCCTCGCGCCTGCCGCCTTCGCCCATGAAGGCATCCTCGACGACCTCGCCGCCATAACTGCGCGGTCCGGCCAGGGCGAGCCCCAGCGCGCCGGCCATGGCGGCTTCCGGCCAGCCGGCATTGGGCGAACGGTGCTTCTTCGCGTCACGCCGCATGACCTGCCAGGCGTTGCGGGGGTCGGCGCCCTTGACGATGAAGGCCGCCAGCACAATCAGCAGGCCGGTGAGCCGCGATGCCGGCAGGTTGACCAGGTCGTCGAAGCGAGCGGCCGCCCGGCCGAAGGCCTCGTATTTCGGCGTGCGGTGGCCGATCATGGAATCGGCGGTGTTGGCGGCCTTGTAGGCAGCACCCCCGGCCAAACCACCGACACCGGTCCATATGGCAGGCGCGACGACGCCATCGGAGAAATTCTCTGCCAGGCTTTCGATCGCGGCTCGGGCAACGCCCGCCCTGTCGAGCTTGTCCGGATCGCGGCCGACGATGCGCGAAACGGCGATGCGGCCGAGCGTGAGGCCGCCGGTCTCCAGCGCATCGGCGACATCCTCGACATGCTCGGCGAGGCTCTTCTGCGACAGAAGCGAGGAGCTGAGAATGGCCGCGATGACCAGGCCGGACGGAAAGATCAGCCAGAGCAGGACATGCAGCGCCAGGCCTATGGCCGCCGGCACCAGCAGGACGACCAGAAGCGCCTGGAGGCCGCGGCGGCGACGCAATTCGTCGGAATCGGTGGCGCGGTTGAGCCTGCGATCGAGAAAGGATATCAGCCTGCCGATCCAGGTTACCGGATGACCGATGGCGTTAAACAGCCAGTCCGGGTAGCCAAGGGCACGTTCGATGGCGAGTGACAGGAAAGCGATCAGTATCGACATGAAGCTTCTAAGCGGAGCGGTTGCAGCGGTTGATCACGGCGGCAGCCTTGGCCGGGCAAGCGCGCTCTTTCCTCATGCGCCACAGCCTTTCCTTGACCTCTCGACAGGTATCAATCCGCACTCCTATCCGCTTTTCGATCTGCCCGCCACCGCCCTGTCACGATTGCCCGAGCCAGGACGACTGCGCGAATTGGCCGAAATTGCGGCCAAGGCGTATGGCGCGCGGTCGGCGGCGCATGTCGTGGCCGCGCCCGGCACGCAGATCCTGTTGCCGCGGGTCGCTTCGCTGGTGAGGCCCGGCAAGGCACTGGTGCTGGGTCCAACCTATGCCGAACACGCCAGGGCGGCCGCGATTGCAGGCCATGCGATTGTGGAGGTGGGCGACTTCGACGCCTTGGCGGACGCTGACCTTGCCGTGCTGGTCAACCCGAACAATCCGGATGGGCGAGTGATCGAAAGGCACCGCCTGGTCGGCCTTGCTGCGCGGCTTCGCGCGAAGGGCGGCCTGCTGGTGGTCGACGAAGCCTTCATGGATGTCGGCCCGGTCCAACACAGCCTTGCCGGCGATGTGGGCCAGGGTGGTATGGTGGTTCTGCGCTCCTTCGGCAAATTCTTCGGCCTTGCCGGCGTCAGGCTTGGTTTCGCGCTGGCCGACCAACTGACAGCCGAGCGGCTGGAGGCGCAGCTTGGGCCATGGGCTGTCGCCGGTCCTGCACTTGAATACGGAATCCGCGCATTGGCGAATGCCGGGTGGCAGGATGACATGCGACAGGGCCTGGCAGCCGATGCCAAGCGCCTCGACGCGCTGCTCAGCCGATTCGGTATCGCGGTCGCCGGCGGCACCAGTTTGTTCCGCTATTTGTCGTTCTCCGATGCTGCCTCCCTGTTCTCCGCTCTTGGCGAACGCGGTATCTTGGTCCGCCATTTTGCCGATCGTCCGCACGCCTTGCGCGTCGGTCTGCCCGGCAGCGAAGAGGAGTGGCAGCGGCTCGAGAGCGCGCTTGCAGCGTGGGCCTCGCGGCGCGACTATGCGCCGAAGGAGTGCTGACGATGATCCATGTCTGTTCGCTGTCGAAGGTGGAGGAGACCGTTGCGAGAACCGGCGCGGAGCGCTTGCTGTCGCTGCTCGCCGACGGCACCGGGATGATCCGTCCGGCCTCGATACTGGCCGAAAACCATCTGCATCTCGTCATGCACGACATCGTCGCCGCGCAGGAAGGCATGACCATGCCGGGCGAGGAGCATGTGCGCGCGCTGCTCGACTTCGCCTATCGCTGGGACAGGGCCAAACCGATGGTCGTGCACTGCTATGCCGGTATCAGCCGCTCGACGGCATCGGCCTATATTATCGCGGCGGCACTGGCGCCCAAACGCGACGAGGCGGAGCTGGCGAAGACGCTGCGCTTTCTCTCGCCGTCAGCGACGCCCAATCCAAGGCTGATTGCCGTTGCGGATATGTTGCTTGGGCGAGAAGGCCGGATGATCGCGGCGGTCGAAGCAATCGGGCGCGGTGCAGATGCATTTGAAGGGATTCCGTTCGAACTCAGCATTAGAGATTGAGCTCGCACTGTTCCGCTACGCCAGCCAGTCGGCAAGCCTCGCCTTACGCACATCCCTGGCCAGGCTGATGAAGCCATCGGCCTGATGCTCGGCCGTGAGCCGGCCTTTTTCGGCGGTGGCGATGCTGGCGTCGCCGACCACGCCGTTCGGATTGAGGTCGCTGGCGATCCAGGCGAAGGCGTGCGTTCCGGTGTGCCGCAGCAGGGCGAATTCCTTTTCGGCGCGACCGACATTGGAGACGAAATTGTCGGCCTTGCCCATATCGACGAGATCTGGCCGGAAATGCAGCATCAGCGAGGTCTCGACATCGCCGCCATGGATGCCGTGACGGTCCTCGAGCTCGGTATACATGCCGGAGGGACGGCCGAAGCGCTGCCAGCTCGTCTTCACCGCCAGCATCTTTGCGCGCACGCGCAATTCGCGCGTGACAATGCCCATGATCTCCTCGTTGCCGCCATGCGAGTTGACGACGATCAACTTTCTGACCCCGGCGCGGGCGACCGAGAGGCCAAGCTCCGTCCAGGCGTCGACCAGGGTGGTGGCCGGCAAGGTGAGCGTTCCCGGCGCATGCAGATGCTCGTTCGACTTGCCCACCGCCTGCACCGGCAGGAGGCGGATGTCGATGTCCTCGGGCAGGCGCGCAATCACCGTCTCCAGCATGCCCATCATGATCGAGGTGTCGGTCGAGACGGGAAGGTGAGGGCCATGCTGCTCGACCGCGGCCACCGGCAGAACGGCAATCGTCGCTTCCGCGTCGATCGAGGCGTATTCGGTCGTCCGATAGTCGCCCCACCACACACGTCTTGTCGTCACTGTCGTCTCCCGATGGTCTGCTGTTCGGCCCGAAGGTCTAAAGCGCCTGGGCATTCCGGGCAACAGCTAGCCTGCTGCCAGAACCTCCACCTCAACCTTGAATTCCGGGCGGGCAAAACCTGAAACGATCATCAGCGTCGAAGCGGGCGCCGGATCGGAAAACAGGCGATTGCGAACGTCCATATAGGCCTGCAGATGCGCGCGATCGGTGACGAAGGCGTTGATGCGCACGACATCGTTCAGCGTCAGCCCGGCTTCGCTTAAGATTGCGGCAATATTCTTGAAGCAAAGCTCGGTCTGCGCGCCGGCATCCTCCGGGACGGCGTCATCCGGCGCGATGCCCAACTGACCCGAACATAGCACAAGGCGCTTTCCCGCTGGAATTTCAACGCCATGGCTATAACGGGCAAAGGGCGGCTTGATCGACTTGGGGGCGAGATAATTGAGCATGGCATTCTCCTGTCGGCAGGCAGACTAAGGCCGGATTCATGAAAGCTTCAAGATGCGGTGCATGCCGCCCGGGCGATTATGGACAGGCGTCCAAAAAATGGGCACGATGCCATTTGTACAGCATGACCCGTCCGGTCTCGGCAATGACTGCCGCGCAAGCAGGCGGCCCAAGGCGGTGGCATGTGTCTTGCTTCTTGAACCAATGGAGTGGAGCCCAGCGCGCAGCGCGCCGGAGCCAAGAGAGGGTGATGTTTATGTACGGAAAAGAAAAAATCCTGGCGGGTGCGATCGCGCTGCTTGCTGCCAGCACGCTGGGCGCTGCGGCCAACGAGAAGGTCACCTTTGGCACCAACTGGCTGGCCGAGCCGGAACATGGCGGCTACTACCAGGCGATCGCCGACGGAACCTACGCCGCCTGCGGCCTCGACGTCACCATCATGCAGGGCGGCCCGCAGGTCAGCGGCCGGCCGATGCTGCTGGCCGGCAAGATCGATTTCTACATGGGCGGCAACCTGCTCTCGGCCTTCGACGCCGTGCAGCAGGGGATTCCGATGCGCGTCGTCGCCGCCGACTTCCAGAAGGACCCGCAGGTCATCATGTCCCATCCGGGCGAAGGGCTGGACAAGTGGGAGGACCTGAAGAACGCCGACCAGTATATCCTCGGCGACGAGGGCGCACAGACCTTCTTCCAGTGGATGGTGACCGATCTCGGCTTCGATGCCGCCAAGCGCGTGCCATACACCTTCAATCCGGCGCCCTTCAACGCCAACAAGAAGTCGATCCAGCAGGGCTATGTCACGTCGGAGCCCTACGCGGTGCAGAAACAGGGCGGCTTCGTGCCGAACCAGTTCCTGCTCGCCGACAATGGCTGGGATACTTATGCCACGACCATCGAAGTGATGCAGGACACCATCGACAAGCGGCCGGAGGTGGTGCAGTGCTTCGTCGATGGCTCGGCCAAGGGCTGGTACAACTACCTCTACGGCGACAACAAGGCCGCCAACGAGATGATCAAGAAGGACAATCCGGACATGACGGATGAGCAGATCGCCTTCTCGATCGAACAGCTGAAGAAGTTCGGCATTGTCGATTCCGGCGATACGGAAAAGCTCGGTATCGGCGGCATGACCGAAGCGCGCATCCAGAGCTTCTACGACAAGATGGTCAAGGCCAAGGTCGCGCAGCCGGGCATCGACATCAAGAAGGCCTATACGCTCGCCTTCATCAACAAGGGGGTCGGGCGGGAGCTGAAGAAGTAAGGCGGCCTGCCTGAGATGATCCAGGAGAAAGTGGCGCAGGCAACGGCATCGGGTGAGAGCCCGATGCTGCTTTCCTTACGCAATGTCGGCAAGGTCTTTTCCAACGGCGTCACGGCGCTGAGCAAGGTCGACCTGACGATCCGCGAAGGCGATTTCCTAAGCCTGCTCGGGCCCTCGGGCTGCGGCAAGTCGACGGCGCTCAGGTTGATCGCCGGCCTGTCGACGCCGACCTCCGGTCAGCTCGACTGGCGCGGCTCGATCGACCGCTCGAATATCGGCTTCGTCTTCCAGGAGCCGACGCTGCTGCCATGGGCCAGCGTCTTCGACAATGTCTGGCTGCCGCTCAGGCTGAAAGGCGTATCGCGCGCGGAGGCCAAGCCCGCGGTGATGGAAATGCTGTCGCGCGTGCACCTCACCGGTTTCGAGAATGCCGTGCCGCGCGAGCTTTCCGGCGGCATGAAGATGCGTGTCTCGATCGCACGGGCTATGGTGACCAAGCCGCGCATTCTTCTGATGGACGAGCCCTTCGCGGCGCTCGACGAGATTACCCGCTTCAAGCTCAACAACGATCTTCTCGAGCTTTGGCAGGACGAGCGGTTTACCGTCGTCTTCGTCACCCACAGCGTCTTCGAAAGCGTGTTCCTCTCCAGCCGTGTCGTCGTCATGGCGGCACGACCGGGCCGCGTCCACGGCGAGCTTGCAATCGAAGCGCCTTACCCGCGCGACGAGGCATTCCGGACTTCGCCCGACTATGCGGCGCTCTGCCGGCAGGCCTCGGACGTGCTGGTCAATGCCATCAACTCAACCGCCGGACCTCATCATGACGGCCATTGAAAACAATGCCCTGAAGCTCGACCCGGAAGAGGCGCGCCGCGTCCGCCAGGAGCGGCTGGAGCGGATCGGCAAATGGGTACTGCCGCTGGCGATCATGGTGCTTGCGATCTGGCTGTGGGATCGCATCTGCGTCTGGAACGGGATCCCGCAATACATCCTGCCGCGCCCGGGCGTGGTCCTGCAGACGCTGCATGACGATGCCGGGCTGTTGTTCTCTTCGCTGCTGGTGACGCTCAGGATCACCTTCCTCAGCCTGCTGCTTGCCGTCATCGGCGGCGTCGGGCTGGCGGTGCTGTTCGCGCAGTCGAAATGGGTGGAGATGTCGTTCTTCCCCTTCGCCATCGTGCTGCAGGTGACGCCGATCGTGGCGATCTTCCCGCTGATCAACATCTACATCAACAACCAGACGACCAAACTCCTGCTCTGTGCCTGGATCGTCGCCTTCTTCCCGATCCTCTCCAACACCACGCTCGGGCTGAACTCGGTCGACCGCAACCTGCGCGATTTGTTCAAGCTCAACGGCGCGACCCGCTGGCAGCAATTGCGCTATCTGCGCCTGCCGGCGGCGATGCCCTATTTCCTCGGTGGGCTGAAGATCGCCGGCGGCCTGTCGCTGATCGGCGCCGTGGTGGCCGAGTTCGTCGCCGGCGCGCAGGGGCAATCGTCCGGGCTTGCCTCGCGCATCATCGAGGCGGGCTACCGGCTCAATGCTCCCAGGCTGTTCGCGGCGCTGATCCTGATCTCGCTCACCGGCATCCTGATCTTCCTCGTGCTGTCGCTGGTGTCGCATCTCATCCTGCGCCGCTGGCACGAGAGCGCGCTGAAGCAGGAGCGCTAGGGTGCCTGAATGTTGATCCCAGCCTCTGGTCGTTACCAACTCGCCAACGTCCGCGTTCATCAATCGCTGACGCCCGGTCTTGCCGCAAGCTTCGATGCCGATGGTTTTGCGCTCGCCGACATTGCCGTCGCCGACGGCAAGATTGCTAGCATCATTGCGCACGGCAAAGCCGAGCCGCCATTCGACGCAATCGACCTTGGCGGCCGCATCGTGCTGCCCTGCTTCGTCGACTGCCATACGCATATCGACAAGGGCCATATCTGGCCGCGCAAGCCAAATCCCGACGGCACCTTCATAGGCGCGCTCAACGCAACTGGCGCCGATCGCACCGCTCGCTGGAGCGCGGAGGACGTGGCGAGGCGCATGGATTTCTCGCTGCGCTCAGCTTACGCGCACGGTACCAGGGCCTTGCGCACGCATCTCGACAGCGTGGCGCCGCAGGAGGAAATTTCCTGGCCGGTGTTCGAGACGATGCGGGAAAAATGGCGAGGCCGGATCGAGCTGCAGGCCGCCTGTCTGCTTGGCATCGAAGGCGTGCGCGACAAGGCCTGGTTCGAGCGTCTGGCAAAACGCGTCGCCGCGGCCAAGGGCGTGCTCGGCGTTGTCACTTACATGGTGCCCGACCTCGAGGAACTGCTCGACAAGGTGTTCGCTGAAGCCATCAAGCATGGGCTCGACCTCGATTTCCATGCCGACGAGACCGACGATGTCGCGGCCGTCTCGCTGAAGAAGATCGCCGAGGCTTCGCTGTGGAACGGTTTTGGGGGCAATATCCTGATCGGGCATTGCTGCTCGCTGGCGCGCCAGCCCGACCTCGAAGTTCTCGACACGCTGGACAAGGTGGCGAAGGCCGGACTGGCGGTCGTGTCGCTGCCAATGTGCAACCTCTATCTGCAGGACCGGCGCAACAACGGCACGACGCCCCGCTGGCGCGGCGTGACGCTGCTGCACGAGATCAAGGCACGCGGCATCAAAGTGGCTGTCGCTTCCGACAACACGCGCGACCCGTTCTACGGCTATGGCGACCTCGATATGCTGGAGGTCTATCGCATGGCGACACGCATCCTGCATTTCGATCACCCTGTCGGTGACTGGCCGAAAGCGATAGCGGCGACGCCGGCCGAGGTGATGCGGCTGGAAGGTGTCGGCACTCTCGCCGCCGGCGGTAGCGCCGACTTCATCGTCTTCAAGGGACGCAGCTGGACCGAATTGCTGTCGCGGCCCGAATCGGATCGCATCGTGGTGCGCGAGGGCAGGGCGATCGAGCGCCGGCTGCCCGACTATGCTGAACTCGACGAATTGATGGTGTGATGATGGATATCGCAGCGCTGAAGCGCGATCTCGAAGGCCTCAAGATCGACGACCATCCGGCCATCGTCCAGCAGAAGAGCCGCGACTTCTACTGGTACAGCCCCGTCCTCAAACAACAGCTCGACCACGTCACCGGCGACCTGATCGTTACGCCAAAGAACGAGGACGAGGTGATCCGCATTTTGGCCGCCTGCCACCGGCACGGCGTTCCAGTCACACCGCGCGGCAGCGGCACCGGCAATTACGGACAGGCGATGCCGCTGTCGGGCGGCGTGGTGCTCAACCTCGCCGAGATGAACGAAGTCAAGGCGATCGCGCCGGGCCGCGTGGTGACCGGGCCCGGAGCGGTTCTGGCCGACATCGATCGCGCCGCGCGGGCGCATTCCGCGCAGGAACTGCGCATGTCGCCCTCCACCTACAACACCGCCTCCATCGGCGGCTTCGTCGCAGGCGGCTCTGGCGGCGTCGGCTCGATCCGCTGGGGCGGATTGCGCGATCTCGGCAATGTCATCCGGCTGCGGACCGTGACGATGGAGGCGGAGCCGCGCGTCATGGACCTCTCGGGCGAGGACGTGCTCAAGGTGATGCATGCCTATGGCACCAACGGCATCATCACCGAGGTTGAGATGCCGCTGACGGCGTCCTACGATTGGGTCGATGTCATCGTCGGCTTCGACGATTTCATGGGTGCAGCGGGCTTCGGCAACGACCTCGCCGAGCAGGACGGCATATTGGCGAAGCTGATCACGCCGATCGCGGCACCCATTCCTTACGATTATTTCAAGCGACACCAGAAGTTCTTCCGGCGCGAGCAGAGCATCGTGGTGTGCATGATCGCGCCGCACGCGATGGATGGGTTCCTCGCGTTCGTCCGGGCCAGCAAAGGCGAAATCGTCTTCCGGGCCGACCAGGAGACCGACCTCAAGGGATTGCCGCCGGCCTACGAGCTGACCTGGAATCACACGACGCTGCGCGCCATAAGAGTCGATCCGACGATCACCTATCTGCAGGCGCGCTATCCGTCGCCGGACCATCTCGCGCACGTCAAGGCGATGGTCGACCGCTTCGGCGACGAGGTGCCGGCGCATCTCGAATTCATCCGCTTCGACGGCGCGATCGGCGCCGCCGGGCTGCCGCTGGTCCGTTTCACCACGGAAGAAAGGCTCGACGAGATCATCCGTATCCACGAGGACAATGGCTGCTGGATCTTCAACCCCCATCGCTACACGCTGGAAGAGGGCGGCATGAAGCAGACTGACGAGGTTCAGCTTGCCTTCAAGCGCGAGACCGACCCGCAAGGATTGCTCAACCCCGGCAAGATGATTGCCTGGGAGAATCCGGGCTATGACTATCGCTCCGGCAAGCCGTTCCTGTTCAAGGGGCTGCAAAAGGCGAGGTGATCGCGATGAGCGCCCGGCGCTGCACCCTCCTCTGGCCTGTCGCCTTTGGCGACATCTCCCGCACAAGGGAGGAGATGTGGCATGGGACAACAGGGGTTTGTCGAGCTGACCTGCGGGATCCACTCCCGTGAACATCCTCGTGCTCTACGCACATCCGGTGGAGACCAGCTTCAACGCCGGACTGCATCGGACGATCGTCGAGCGGCTCGGCGCGGCGGGCCACACGATCGACGACTGCGACCTCTATGCCGAGGATTTCGATCCGCGGATGACGCGCGCAGAGCGGCTCGGCTACCACGATCAGCGCGGGCCGAACGAGGCGGTCGCCGGTTACATCGCAAGGCTTCAGAAGGCGGAAGCGTTGGTGCTGTCGTTTCCGGTCTGGAATTACGGCTATCCAGCTATCCTGAAGGGCTTCTTCGACCGCGTCTTCCTGCCCGGCGTATCGTTCAAGCTGGTCGACGGCAAGGTTCGGCCGACGCTGCACAACATCCGCAAGCTCGCGGCCATCACCACCTACGGCGGCAGTCGTTTTCGCGCCATGCTGATGGGCGATCCGCCGCGCAAAATGGTGAAGCGCACGCTGCGGGCCACCATCAAGCCAGGCGCCTCCGTCTCTTACCTCGCACACTATTCGATGAACCTTTCGACGGATCAGACGCGCAAGGCCTTCATGGCGAAGGTAGCCGCCAGCATGGATCAATTCTGATGCGCGTGCTGGTGGTCTATTGCCATCCGGTGCCGGAGAGCTATTGCGCCGCGATCCGCGACATGGCGATAGAGGTGCTGACGCGACGAGGCTGGGACGTGCGGCTGCTCGATCTCTATGCCGAGAAGTTCAATCCGGTGATGAGCTGCGAAGAGCGGCGCTCCTACAACGAGCGCGCGCCTGAGGATCCCGAGCTCAGGCCGCATTTCGAGCATCTGCAATGGGCCGAGGCGATCCTCTTCATCTACCCCACCTGGTGGTACGGATTGCCGGCGATGCTGAAGGGCTGGTTCGATCGCGTGTGGGCGACCGACATCGCCTTCAAGCTGCCGCGCGGCAGAGGCCGGATCCAATCGCTGATGACCCATGTGACCAAGGTCGGCGTCATCACCACCTGTGGCGCGCCGACGTGGTGGAGCGTCGTTGTCGGCCAGCCCGGCCGCAAGACGATCCTGCGCGGCATGCGCGCCATCTGCGCCCCCCGCTGCAAGACATTCTTCCTGGCGCACTACCTGATGGATTCCTCAACGCCGAAGAGCCGGACGGCGTTTCTGGCGAAGGTAAGGGCGAGGCTGGAAAGCTTTTGAGGATAGCTCTCTTCTCCCTGTTAAATGAGGAGAAGACGGCGGCAGCAGATGAGGGGCGGCGTCGCAAAGGTGTGGCGCTGCCCCTCATCCGCCCTTCGGGCACCTTCTCCCCGTTGAACGGGGAGAAGGGAACACTGCGCTACATCCGCACCCGTTCAGCCTTCGGGTCGTACATTGGCCTCAACGAGGCTTCCGCGGCGAAACGCTCGCCTGCGATCTCGACCTCGTAGGATGAGCCCAGCACATCAGCCTCGCTCTCGCCCTCGCAGGGCACGTAGCCGAGCCCGATCGCGCCGCCGAGATGGTGGCCGTAATTGCCCGAGGTGATCGGACCGACGATCATGCCGTCGCGCAGGATTGCTTCGTTGTGGAATAACAGCGGCTGCGGGTCCTTGAGGCGGAACTGCACCAGCCTGCGGCTCAACCCGGCTTCCTTCTTCCTGAGCACCGCGTCACGGCCGATGAAGTCGCTCTTGGCCGTCTTCACCGCGAAGCCAAGGCCTGCCTCCAGCACATGGTCCTCGTCGGTGATGTCGTGGCCGAAATGGCGGAAGGCCTTTTCGATGCGGCAGGAATCCAGAGTATGCAGGCCGCAGAGCTTCAGCCCGACATCGGCGCCGGCTTCAATGATCGCCTCGAAGACATGGGCGGCCTGATCGGTCGAGACATAGAGTTCCCAGCCGAGCTCGCCGACATAGGTAACCCGATGGGCACGGGCCAACCCCATGCCGATCTCGATCTCCTGGAAGGTGCCGAACGGATTGGCCTGGTTGGAAAAATCGTTGGGGCTCACCTTCTGGATCAGTTTCCGCGAATCGGGGCCCATCAGGCAGATGACCGCTTCGGCAGCGGTTACATCGGTAATGACGACGAATTCGTCGGCGACGTGCCGCCTCAGCCAGGCGAGATCGCGCTGCAAGGTGGCTCCCGGCACGACGAGGAAATAGGCCGTCTCCGAGAGCCGCGTCACGGTGAGGTCGCTCTCGATGCCTCCTTTGGCGTTGAGCATCTGCGTGTAGACGATCTTGCCCGGTTCCACGTCCATGTCGTTGGCGCAGAGCCGCTGCAGGAAGGCACAGGCGTCGCGGCCCTCGACGCGGACCTTGCCGAACGAGGTCATGTCGAACAGGCCGACGCCGTTGCGCACGGCGAGGTGTTCCTCGCGCTGGTTGTCGAACCAGTTCTGCCGCTTCCAGGAATAGCGGTATTCGCGCTCCTGTCTTTCGCGGGCAAACCAGTTGGCGCGCTCCCAGCCGGCCACCTCGCCGAAGATGGCGCCGCGCGCCTTCAAGTGCTCATGCAAGGGGGAGCGGCGCACGCCGCGCGAGGTAGCCATCTGGCGATAGGGGAAATGATCGGCGTAGAGCAGGCCGAGCGTTTCGGAGACGCGTTCCTTGAGGTAGCGACGGTTCTTCTGGAAGGGCTGGGCGCGGCGGATGTCGACCTCCCAGAGGTCGAAAGGCGCCTCGCCGTCATTGATCCACTGCGCCAGGGCCATGCCGGCGCCGCCGGAGGAAACGATGCCGATCGAATTGTAGCCGGTCGCCATCCAGTAGCCGGAGAGTTCCGGCGCCTCGCCGAGATAGTAGCGGTCGTCGGGAGTAAAACTCTCGGGGCCGTTGAAGAAGGTGTGGATGCCGGCCGTGCCCAGCATCGGCATACGGTTGACGCCCATTTCGAGGATCGGCTCGAAATGGTCCATGTCCTCGGGCAACTGGTCGAAGCAGAAATCCTCGCGGATGCCGTCCATGCCCCAGGGTTTCGCCACCGGCTCGAAGGCGCCGAGCATCATCTTGCCGGCGTCTTCCTTGTAGTAGGCGCACTCGTCCGGCACGCGCAGCACCGGCAGGCGGGTGAGGCCGGGGATGGGCTCGGTGACGAGGTAGAAATGCTCGCACGCGTGCAGCGGGATGGTGACGCCGTTCTGCCGGCCGAGCTCGCGCGCCCACATACCGGCGCAGTTGACGACGATGTCGGTCTCGATCGTGCCCTGGTCCTCGCCCTGAGCCCAGGAGACACCGGAGACGCCGCCGTTCCTGGTGTGGACCTTGGTGACCTTCACGTTTTCGATAACCGTCGCTCCGCGTTGCCGCGCGCCCTTGGCCAGCGCCATGGCGATATTGGCGGGGTCGCACTGGCCGTCGAGAGGCAAATGCACCGCGCCGACCACATCGGAGACGTTGAGATGCGGGTACAGCTCCTTGACTTCGGTTGGCGAAATCTCGCGCACGTCGACATCGAAGGCGCGGGCTAGCGAGGCCTGCCTATAAATTTCATGCTTGCGTTCCTCGGTCAGCGCCACGGTGATCGAGCCGACCTGGCGCATGCCGGTGCCGACGTCGGTCTCCGCCTCGAGCTTGACGTAGAGGTCGGCCGAGTATTTCGCCAGCCGGGTCATGTTCTGCGAGGCGCGCAACTGGCCGATCAGGCCGGCGGCGTGCCAGGTCGTGCCGCAGGTGAGCTGCTTGCGCTCAAGCAGCACGATGTCGGTCCAGCCGAGCTTGGCCAGATGATAGGCGACCGAGCAGCCGGAGACGCCGCCGCCGATAATGACCGCGCGAGCTTTGGTTGGAATGGTTTTGGTCATGCGGCCTCGCGGCGGTAGTCGGAAGCGAAGCGGCGCACGCGAAGCGCTGCTTCCTGAAGGACAGGTTCAGGCTGGCAGAGGCTGATGCGGATGTGGCCGGCGGCGGCCTCGCCGAAGCTCGAGCCAGGCATGACGCCGATCTTCTCCTTGTCGAGCAGCGCCCAGGCGAATTTCTCGTCGTCGGGCTCGATGGCCGATATGTCGACCATGACATACATGCCGCCTTCGGAGCCGCGCACGGTGACTTCATTTGCGCCGCGAATGGCGTCGAGGAACACGGCGCGGCGCCCGGCGTAACGCTCGGCTATTTCGTCCACGCCGTAGTGGTTTTCAAGCGCCTCGGCGCAAGCGATCGAGATGAAGGCCGGCAGGCCGTAGGTGGTCACCAGGTTGAGATCGGTCATCAGCGCAATCATCGCCTTCGGGCCGGTGAGCCAGCCCATGCGCCAGCCGGTCATGCCGTGGCTTTTCGACATGGAATTGATGACCAGCGTGCGCTCGGACATGCCGGGCAGCGAGCGCGGCGAGATGTGCTCGCCGCCGCCAAGCGTCCAGTAGACCTCGTCGGACAGCAGCCAGAGATCGTGCTCCTTGCAGATTTCGGCCAATTGCTCGAGCCGTTCGCGCGAATAGACTGCGCCTGTCGGGTTGTTCGGGGTGTTGATCAGGATGGCGCGCGTGTTGGGCCTGAGCGCCGCGCGGATCCTGTCGGCGCGCGGCTGAAAACCGTCCTCGGCCGGCGTCTCGACCACGGTGAAGCTGGCGCCGGCGGCGCTGAAGGTGTTGGGGTAGGTGGCATAGTAAGGCGCGACGACGATCGCGTGATCGCCGGGGTCGAGCACGCCCTGCACGGCGGCATAGAGTGCGCCCTGACCGCCGGCCGTGGCGATGACCTCGTCGGGCTCCGTCAGGACGCCGGTGCAGGCGGTGGAGGCAGCCGCCATCGCCTTGCGCAGGCGCGGCAGCCCGGGAAGCGGCGTGTAGTGGTGGTTGCTGCCGCGGACGGCGTTGACGCAGGCCTCGATCGTTTGCGGCGGCGTGTCGAAATCATGGTCGCCGACCGAGAGCACGATGATGTCCTCGCCGGCTGCCCTGCGGGTCCAGGCGGCGAAGTGGACTTCCCAGCCATCCTTGCCCGATGGCACGATGCCGGTAATGCGCTTTGATGGTTTTGGCATCAGGCTGCTCCCGAGATGTGATGGCCGGCCTCAATGAGCCGGTCGCGTAGCGCAGCGATGTGCGCCGGCCCGACTTCGCAACAGCCGCCTACAATGCTGGCGCCAGTCTCGACCCAGCCCATCGCCTGGTCGGCATAGGCGTGCGGATCGAGATCATGGCGCGCGTGCAGCACGTCGACCGTGCCGCCGTGCTTGAGCGCCTCGACCGAGGTGAAGCCATTGGCATAGGCGCCAACCGGACCGCCGAGGGCCAGCAGTTCCGGCAATGCGGCGGCAATGGCTTCGGGCCGGCAGCAGTTGAGCAGCCGTGCCGCCACCGGCAGATCGCCGAGGGCGCTAGCCGCGGCGGCAATGCTCTCGCCGCTGCGCAGGCGGGGCGTGCCGTGGTCGGCGAGAGTCCAGGATACCCAGACCGGCTTGCCGCTCTCGCATGCCGCGGTGACCGCCGCGCGGGCCTCGTCGGCGGAAGCCATGGTCTCGCACAGGAACAAATCGACGCCTTCTGCCTGTTCGGCGACGATGCGGCGGTAGATGCCGAGCGTCTCCTCGAAGGAGATGGTCAGCGCCGGCGCGTAGCTGCCGAACAGAGGCGAGAGGCAGCCGGCGATGGCGGCTTCACCCGCTTCGTCGCGCGCCTGCCGGGCGAGCTCGATGCCGCGCTTCTGCAGAGGCTTAAACAGCTCTTCCGCGCCCTCGCGCGCCAGGCGCTCGGGCGTGGCCGAATAGGTGTTGATGGTGATGACGCGGGCGCCGGCACGGATGAATGCCGCATGCAGGTCGCGCACCAGTTCCGGTTCGTCGATCAGCACTCTGGCCGACCACAAAGGCGTCGGTTCGGACTGACTGCGACGGACCAGCTCCTGGCCCATGCCGCCATCGGTAAGAATGACGGATGTCATGCTCTCAACCTTTCGTTCTTCGGATCCCACAACGGCTCGTCCTTCTGCACCACCGCCTTGAAACGGTCGCCGAAGATTTCGACCTCGACCGCCGTGCCGGGCTCCGTCAGGTCGGAACGCAGCATGCCGAGCGCGATCGACTTATCGACGCGATGGCCCCAGCCGCCCGACGTCGTCTCGCCGACAATCTTGCCGTCATGCCAGAGCGTCGACATATAGGGCGCGTCGCAATCGCTGGGGTTTTCTACGACCAGCGTGACGAAGCGCTTCTTCACGCCCTGCTGCCTTTCGTTGAGCAGCGCCGCCTTGCCGCGGAAGTCGGGCTTGTCCCATTTGACGAAGCGTTCGAGCCCGCCCTGCAGGATCGAATAGTCGGTCGAGAGGTCGCCTTTCCAGGTGCGGTAGCCTTTTTCCAGCCGAAGCGAATCCAGCGCGTACATGCCGAAGGGCTTTAGGCCATGCCTCTGGCCGGCGGCCCAAACCGCGTCGAAGACAGTGGCCGTGTCCGCGACCTTGGTGTGGATCTCCCAACCGAGCTCGCCGGCGAAGGAGACGCGCACCAGCTTCGCCCAGCGGCCGGCGATGGCCGTCTCCTGATGCGTCAGCCAAGGCAGGGAGAGATCGGCGTCGCCGACGTCAGCAAGGATAGCGCGCGAGTTCGGGCCGGCGAGAATCTGGGTTGAGTATTCCTCCGTGCGATCGGTCAGCCTGAAGGCCGCATCGGCCGGCATGCGCGACTTCAACCATTCGAAGTCATGCCACTGCGCGACGGCCGCGGTGATTAGCGTCATCTGGTCCTCGCCATGGCGCACGACCGACATTTCGGTAACGATGCGGCCCTTATCGTCGGCGAAATAAACCAGGCCGATGCGGCCGGCCTTCGGCACGAGGCCGGTGACCTGCAGGGCCAGCCACTCGGCGGCGCCTTCACCTTCGAGATTGAAGCGCGAGAAGCCGGGCAAATCGAGGATGCCGGCTGCGTCGCGCACAGCCAGGCATTCCTCGCGAACGCGCTGCTGCCATGGCCCGTCGCGGCGGAAAGTCAGCGTTGATTCTTCCGAAATGTCGTCGCCCGGTTGCGCGTACCAGGTGGCGCGCTCCCAGCCGTTATAAGCGTCGAACTGGCCACCCCGCGCTTTGACGCGCTCATGCAGCGGCGAGTGCTTGCGGTCGCGGCCGGCCGGCCAGGCGTGGCGCGGGAACTGGATGGCGTATTCGTTGCCGTAGATCTCCATGCCCTTGGCAACGCAATAGTCGGGTGCCGAAGCAAAGGCGGTGAAGCGGCGCGGATCGCAGGACCACATGTCCCATTCGGTCTGGCCCTCGGTCACCCATTCGGCCAGCACCTTGCCGGCGCCGCCACCTTGCGCAATGCCGAAGGTGAAGACGCAGGCCTCGAAAGCATTCGGCACGCCGGGCATCGGACCGATCAGCGGATTGCCGTCCGGCGCGTAAGGGATCGGCCCGTTGATCACCTTGGAAAGGCCTGCGGTGCCGAGGATCGGCACACGGGCTACGGCGTCGGCAAGGTAATGCTCGAGACGGTCGAGATCGTCCGGGAAAAGCTGGAAGGAAAAATCCTCCGGCATCGGATCGTTGTGGCCGACCCAATGCGCGCGGCAATTGCGCTCATAGGGACCGAGATTCATGCCGGTCTTTTCCTGGCGCAGGTAGTAGGAGGTGTCGACGTCGCGCAGCAACGGCAGTTTCTTGCCCTGTTCCTTGGTCCATGCGGCCAGCTCGGGGATTTCCTCGAACAGGATATATTGATGGCTCATCACCATCATCGGCACTTCGCGGCCGAACATTTTTCCAACTTCGGCGGCGCGATAGCCGGCGGCATTGATCACGATCTCGCAGCGGATCTCGCCCTGCGGCGTCGCCACCACCCATTCGCCGTTTTCGCGGCGAACGCCGGTGACCGGGCAGAAGCGGATGATTTTCGCGCCCATGTCGCGCGCACCCTTGGCAAGCGCCTGCGTCAATTGCGCGGGATCGATGTCGCCGTCGCTCGGGTCGTAGAGCGCGCCTTTCAGCTCATGCGTCTCGATGAAGGGGTAACGGCGCTTGATCTCGTCGAGGCCGACGAGGTCGATGTCCATGCCTTGATAGCGGCCCATGCCTTTGGCGCGCTGGAACTCCTGCATGCGCTCCTTGGTGTGGGCGAGCCGCAACGAGCCGGTGACATGGTAGTTCATCGGATAGTCGACCGCGTCGGCGAGGCCCCGGTAGAGCTCGGTAGAATAGCGCTGCATGTTCATCAGCGACCAGGACGACGAGAAGGTCGGCACGTTGCCGGCCGCGTGCCAAGTCGAGCCGGAGGTCAGCTCGTTCTTTTCCAAGAGCACGCAGTCGGTCCAGCCCGCCTTGCAAAGGTGGTAAAGTGAGGAGGCGCCAACGACACCGCCTCCGATGATCACCACGCGTGCCGTGGTCGGCAAACCGGCCATGTTCTCCTCCAACGTCCAAAGCGCGTCAGGACGCGCTTTTGATTCTTTGTTTCACGCAGGCCCCAAAAACCGCGGCACAGTTTTGGGCGGCATGCATTGGTTCAGTACACCGGTGGCGAAACCACCCAGATGACGATCGCCGGCTCGGCGCCAGGATTGCGCCAGCGGAACGGCTTGCCTTCGAAGCGGAACGAGTCGCCTTCGCTGAGCCGATGCCAGACGCCGCCGATCTCGAGCTCGAAAGTGCCCGACGCGACGTAGCCCGCTTCCTCGGTCGGGCGGCGCGCTTCGGTCTTCAATTCCGCGCCCGGCGCGAAGACCGAGCGCAGCATCTCGAAGCTACCGCCAAGATCGGGCGACAGAAGCTCCTCCACGAGGCCCGATTCGCTTGTGCCAAGCGAGCGGCGGCTGCCGGCGCGCACAACCACGCCGCGCTCCTCTTCGGCAGGCACGTCATGGCTGAAGAACAGGCTGAGCGGCACGCCGAAGAGTTCGGCGAAGGCCCGCAGGTCACCAAGCGAAGGGATCGACAAGCCGCGCTCGACCTGGCTGACCCAGCCTACCGAGCGGTCGAGCTTCAGAGCAATCTCGGCAAGCGTCAACCCGCGGGCCTTGCGCAGCGCACGAATGTCGCCGGCCAGCAGCCGCTCGCCATTGTCCTGCTCCGATCTGATGGCGGTCAAGGTCACCCGCTCCTCGTGAAAAAATCTGCTCAAATTTCATGAGAAAGCAAGTGCATGAAAAAATCAAGTGAATTTTCATGCAACGCAAGATTTGCTTGCGCCATTTTGGCGGTTGATGCAAAGCCTCGCCATCGAATCGCGAGTGGGGCGTCCGGTCGAGGACCAGTTAGTTATTTGTGTCTGCCTATGGTCGTTGCGGGAATCGGGTTGCCGGGTCCAGCCATGCGTGAAGGGACGGCCCATGCTGGAGAAGAATGACCGGAGCACGCTCGACGCAGCGATCGTCGATGAGGCGATCATGTCGCGCCGGTCGGTGCGCGCGTTTTTGCCCGACATGGTCGACGACAGCACAATCCGCGCCATCCTGACGGTCGCGGCAAGGGCACCCTCGGGCACCAACATGCAGCCCTGGCGTGTCTATGTGACCAAGGGCGAGGTGAAGCGGCGCATCAGCGACGCCATCCTCAATTCGGGCATCCGCGCCGAAAAGGCCGAATGGGACGAGTACCGTTACTATCCCGACCAGTTCTTCGAGCCCTATCTCAGCCGGCGTCGCGCCAACGGTTTCGGTCTCTACGGCGCGATCGGCATCGGCCGGCGCGAAGTCGACAGGATGCGGGCGCAGCACGACCGCAACTTCGTCTTCTTCGACGCGCCGGTCGGCCTGATCTTCACGGTCGACCGGCGGCTGAACAAGGGCTCGTGGATCGACTACGGCATGTTTCTGCAGAACATCATGGTCGCGACACGGGGCAGGGGCCTGCATACCTGTCCGCAGGCGGCTTTCGCGCCCTATCACCGGCAGATCCGCCCGGTGCTCGACATACCAGACGAGGAGATCGTGGTCTGCGGCATGGCGCTTGGTTATGAGGACACGTCCAAGCCCGAGAACGAATTCCGCACCGACCGCGCGCCGCTCGAAGACTGGGTGACGTTCGCGACATAGCTCTCCGGCGCGGACCGCAGCCCGATGTGCTAATCCGTGCCGATATGCCCGCCATGGCCGCTGACATGGGCACCGTCCTGCGGGGTGAGCCTGAAATAGGCGAGCAGCGCGCAAAGCGTGATCAAGCCTTCGACAACGAACAGGAGCCGGTAGTCGTTGACGCTCGCCTGGCCGCCGCCCGCGAGCAGCGAGAGCATCGCAGCGGCCAGACCGACGCTGATCGCCACCGCCAGCTGCCAAAGGATGTAGTACAGGGCGCTGAAGCGCGAGAGCTGCTCGGGCGCGATGTCCGAGTAGGCGAGGTTGCCGGTCGAGGCCCACTGCACCGAACGGAAAAGGCCGAAGGCGAAGATGTAGGCAAGCACGATCCAGGGAGGCGTGCTTTCCTGCATCAAGGCAAAACCGGCGACCAGCAGGGCGGCGATCGGCGTGTTGACGATCAGAACCCGCTTGAAGCCGAAGCGGTTCAAGATGCGCGGCATGAAGAAGCGCATGAGCAGCGAGCCGATCGCCGCGACGAAGGTCAGCGATCCGGCCTGCACCGCGCTCATACCGAAGCCGAGCTGGAACATCAGCGGCAGCAGGAAGACAACGGAGCTTAGCCCTATCGTGTCGAGCCCGCCGCCGGTCAGAAAGCTGATGCGGAAGGTGCGGATACGCAGCAGATTGAGGTCGAGCAAAGGGTTTCGGGCCCGCAGACAATAGAAGGCGGCGACGGTGAGGATGGCGATTGCCAGGCCAAGCTCGACGCCGATAATGTTGGCGGCGGCGTCCTTCGCGGCAAGCGAATCCATGCCGAAGACGAGCAGCGCCATGCCGCCGCCGACTAGCAGGAAGCCGGGAAAATCGAAAGGCGTGCGGACCGGCTTGGTGGTCGTGGGGAACAGCGAGGCCGCGAGCAACGCGGCCGTCAGCGCGATCGGTATGTTGATGTAGAAGATCCAGCGCCACGAGACGTAAGTGGTCAGCGCGCCACCGACGAGGGGCCCGACCAGCGGGCCGGACTGGCCGGCGAGCGAAATATACATGTTGATCCTGAGCGTGCGGTCGCGCGGAAAGCTCGACAGGATCACGACCTGCCCGAGGGTGCCCATCAGCGCACCGCCGAAGCCCTGCAGCGCGCGAGAGCCGACCAGCATCCAGATGTTTTCCGACAGGCCGCAGAGGGCCGAGGCGCTGGCGAAGACCAGCAGCGCAAAGCAATAGACGTTGCGCAGGCCGAAGCGGTCGGCCAGCCAGCCGCCGAGCGGCATCGTGACGATGAGGCTCGCGACATAGACGGTGATCAAAAGCCCGAGCTGGCTCGGCGGGCGGCCCAGGCTTTCGCCGATGCCGGGCAGCGCGGTCACAATGACATTCTGGTCGAGGCTGGTCATGAACACGCCGCAGGCGACGGTCGCCGGCAACAGCAGCGACGGGTCACCCGCCGGAGCAAAGCGGGTCGTGGCTGTCGCCGTAGTCTCTGCGGTCATGGAAGGATGTTGTCGAACCGGTTGCCTGAGGGCTCCGAGAGCCGCGTTCCTTATCTATCGTCTTCGCTGGCCCAAGGCTCAAGCGGCAGTTGTGGCCGTCGATAATGCCACGCGCCGGCTGAACCAATCCCCGGGTGCTGCCTGCTTAGAGGCAAATTCGGCACGGAAAACCGCCGCGCAGTTTCCTGGAATTGCGCTTAGTGCACCTCGTAGCCGACTTCCTCGCTCGCGTGGCACAAGGCCTTCCAAAAGGAGCGCGCGAAGGAGCGGAACACATAGATGTCGAATTGGTCGCCACCGGTGCGCTGGATCTGTGCAAAGACATCGTGGTGGTTGGTCGAGCGGCCGGCGCCGAGCGGGAAGGCCGGCAAGGCGAAGTCGATAGCGAAGAATTTCGCCATCACCCACTCCGCTTTCGGCCCGGCGATGCGAATCGCGGTGCGGCCATGCGAGAGATCGGTAATCGTGCCGATGGACGGCGTGATCAGGCCGGTGAACGCGGAAGCCAGGCCCTCGGCCTCGTCAACCACGGTGAATTTGCCCGGCGCGAATCCGAACGCGGCTTTCGCGCCGTTGACGACGCCGCCGCCGGCTCCATCCGGCAGGGCAAGGCCTGTCACCTTGTATATGCCGGACATCAGCCGCTTCTCCTCGCCCGGCCATGCTGCGAGCTGCAGGATCGAGCCCGGCCGCGTATCGGACAGGATAACGTCAACGCCATGCTCGAAATTACCGTGCGAGCCTGGATGATAGACCGGTTCAAGCGGCGACAGCCGCTCAGGCAATTGCCGCTCGGGAAGTTGTCGTTCAACCATGCATGCGGCTCCCGTCCGGATCGTAGAAATGGTTGGAGACGATCTCGACCGGCCCGAACCGGTTGCGCAGCGGATCGGAGACGAAGGCGCGCGTGCCGTGGCGCGCCTTGCCGCCTTTGACCAGCGCAAGCGCTATGTATTTGCCGAGCGCCGGCGAATAGCAGCAGGCGGTGATATGGCCGATCGAATCGTGCGGGTTCGCTTCGTCGAGTTCCTCGACGATATGTCCGCCACCGTTGAGCGCGCGGTTGTCGAGAGCGATCAAGCCGACAAGTTCCAGCCGGTCCGGGGCGATCAGGCCTTCGCGATCCATCATGGCGGAACCGATGAAGGGCTTCTTCTTCGACAGCATCCAGTCGAGATGCAGGTCGCGCGCCGTGGTGCGGCCGTCGATCTCCGCGCCGGTGACGTGGCCCTTCTCGATGCGCATGGTGCCAAGCGCCTCGAGCCCGTAGGCGACCAGGCCGAAAGGCTTGCCGGCCTCGATGAGAGCCTCCCAAACGCGCGTTCCATAGCCGGCGCCGGAATAGACCTCGAAAGCCATCTCGCCGGAGAAGGAGAGGCGGCAGATCATCACCGGCACGCCGGCGATCTCACCGTGCACAATGCCCATGAAGGGAAGCGCGGCGTTGTCGACGGCCGTGCCCTTCACGCAGGCAGCGAGGATCGCCCTGGCTTTCGGTCCGCCGATCGCGGCCCCCGCCCACTCGTCGGTGACGGAGGTGACGGTGACCTTCAGTTCCGGCCAGATCACGTCGAGGAAATACTCCAGATGCTGCATCACCTTGCCGGCATTGGCGGTGGTGGTGGTCATCAGGAAATCCTGTTCGCCAAGCCGCCATGTGGTGCCGTCGTCGAAGGCAAGCCCATCCTCGCGCAGCATCAGACCGTAGCGGGCCTTGCCGACCGCGAGGGTGGAAAACATGTTCGTGTAAACGCGGTCGAGGAATTCCGCCGCATCCGGGCCCTGAACGGCGATCTTCCCAAGCGTCGAGACATCGACGATGCCGGCGCTCTCACGCGTTGCCGCGGCCTCGCGGACATAGGCCTGCTCGACCGTCTCGCCGGCGAGACCGTAGATCATCGGGCGGTACCAGAGACCGGCCGCATACATGGTCGCGCCGTTGTCGATGTGCCAGTCGTGCATCGGCGTCAGCCGCTCGGGCTTCAGGTCGCCGAAGCGCTCGGCCGCCAGCGAGCCGATCGACACGGCCGTGTAGGGCGGCCGGAACCGCGTCGTACCGACTTCGGGGATCGGCTTGCCCAGCGCCTCGGCCATGATGGCGAGGCCCGGCACGTTGGAGTTTTTGCCCTGGTCGGTCGCCATGCCGAGCGTGGTGTAGCGCTTCAGATGCTCGACCGAGACGAAGCCCTCGCGGTGCGCGAGCCGCACATCCTCGGCGGTCACGTCGTGCTGGAAATCGACGAAGCTTTTGCCCTTGGCCTTGATCTCGAAGACCGGTGCCGGATCCGGTTCGCCGGGGACGGCCTCCACGACGGGTAGCGGAGCGGAGGACGCGCTTCCGCCGGCGGCCTGAAGGCCAGCCGCGCGGCCTTCGGCAATGGCTTCCGCGGTCGTGAAACTGCCGGTGAAGGCGCCGGCGCCGATCCAGCGCTGCGTCGGCTGCGGCGGCAGGAAGGCCTGCCTGGCAGGGTTCCATATGGCCCTGGCTCCAGCCTGGCTGGCGAGATGGATCGTCGGTGACCAGCCGCCCGACATCAACAGGCAGTCGGCATGGATGCTGCGCTCGTCGCCGCTCAGCGCGCCGTTCATCAATTCGAAGCGCCGCACCTTGAGACCGGTGAGCGCCTTGCCGCCTTCGGTCGCAACCACGGCATGGCCGGCAAGCAGCTCTGCTTCGGCCAGGCTCGCCAGCCTGCTCATCTCGTTCGACACGTCGCTGCGGACATCGACGATGGCGACGACGGCGGCCCCGGCCTTCTTCAGTGCAACGGCGGAACGATAGGCGCTGTCATTGTTGGTGAACAGTGCGATGCGTCCACCGGGCAGCACGCCATATTCATTGGCGTAGCGTTCGGCCGCATGCGCCAGCATGACCCCCGGACGATCGTTGCCGGGGAATACCAGCGGACGCTCGAAGGAGCCGGTGGCGAGAACCACCGTTTTGGCGCGGATCGCCCAGTAGCGCTGGCGCGGCTCGCCCTTGGCCGGAACTTCCTTGTGGTCCGTCACCCGTTCGAGCGCGGCCAGCGTGTTGCCGTCGTAATAGCCCCACACCGTCGTGCGCGGCAGAAGGCGGACATTGTCATTGCCTTCGAGCTGGCCGACGATGCGCGCCGCCCAGTCGGCTGCCGACGCCCCGTCGATGGTTTCGCCCGACCAGTTGGCGGAGCCGCCGAACTTTGCTTCGAGCTCGGCCAGGATGACGCGGGCGCCCTGGTCGGCCGCGGCCTTCGCCGCCATCAGCCCGGCCGGGCCGGAACCGACGACCAGCACGTCGCAGAAGGCGTTCATGCGCTCGTAGCGCGAGGTATCGGGCGCGGTGCCGGCTCTGCCGAGGCCGGCGGCGCGGCGGATGAAATGCTCGCAGAACATCCAGAAGCGCGTGCCTTTCAACGGGCCGATCACCGGTCCCATGAAGGTCTTGTAATAGAAGCCGGCCGACAGGAGCTTGCCGCCGAGCTGGTTGAGCGCGCCGATATCCCAGGCGAGCGAGGGGGAGCGGTTCTGGCTGACCGCGACCAGCCCGTCATAGATCTCGACCATGGTGGCGGGAATGTTGGGCTCGCGCACCTCGCCGCGCAGCACCGTCACCAGAGCGTTCGGTTCCTCGACGCCGGCGGCGAGCAGGCCGCGCGGGCGATGGTATTTGAACGAACGGCCGAACAGCGTCACGCCGTTGGCGAGCAGCGCCGAAGCCAGCGTGTCGCCGGCGTGTCCGGTATAGCGCGCGCCGTCGAAGGTGAAGCGGATGGTGCGCAGCCGGTCGATGCGGCCGCCGGTTTCTGTGCGGCGAGGGCTCACTGGTGGCCTCCCGCTTTGTGGCCCGCGGACTTGTGTCCGCCACGGGCAAAGGCAGTGCTCAAGATTTCATGGGTTAAGGTGTTTCGCACCACCCGCAGATGCGCGCGGCAGCCGCCGGAATGCTGCCAGATCTCATTGTGGTCGCCGGCCGGGTTCAGCCGGTCGTAGACATAGGCATTCCAGGCGTCGAGATCCTGCGAGGCAGGCTGCGGCCGCTCGCGGTTGCCGTCGCCCTGGTAGGTGAACTCAATGACATCGCGCGGGCCGCAATAGGGACAAGTGATCAGCATATGATTCGAAACCTAATGCAGCCGCGGCGTCGCGCCCTGGCCTTTGTCGTCGATGATGAGGCCGCGATAGAAACGGTCGAGCGTGAAGGGCGCGTTGAACTCGTGCGGCTCGTCCTTGGCGATGGTCCAGGCAAAGCACCATCCTGAGGCTGGCGTTGCCTTGAAGCCGCCATAACACCAGCCGCAATTGAGATACATGCCGGGCAGCGGGCCGGTGGTGATGATCGGCGAACCGTCCATCGTCATGTCACAAAGCCCGCCCCAGGAGCGCAGCATGCGCACCCGCGCCAGGCCCGGGAAGAGTGCCAGCATCTCGCTCATCACCTCGTCGACGACGGGCAGGCTGCCGCGCTGGGCATAGCTGTTGTAGCCGTCGAGGTCCCCGCCATAGACGAGGCCGCCCTTGTCGGATTGCGAGATGTAGAAGTGGCCCATGCCGAAGGTGAGAACGGTGCCGATGATCGGCTTCAGCGATTCCGTGACGAAGGCCTGCAGAACGTGGCTTTCGATCGGCATATGCGAAATGCCGGCAAGCTGCATGACTTGGCCAGTGCTGCCGGCCACCGCAAGCGCCACCTTCTTGGCGCGGATATCGCCGCGCGTCGTCGTCACACCGGTGATGCGGTCGCCGTCGCGCAGGAAGCCGGTGACCTCGCAATTCTCGATGATGTCGACGCCGCGCCGGTCGGCGCCGCGCGCATAGCCCCAGGCGACGGCGTCGTGGCGCGCGGTTCCGGCACGCGGCTGCATCAGCCCGCCAAGGATTGGAAATCGCGCCGAGCCCGAAACGTCCAGGGCCGGAACAAGGCGCTTGATCTCTTTGACGCTCATCAGTTCGGCGTCGACGCCGAGATGACGCATGGCATTGCCGCGCCTTGCGTAGCCGTCGAGCTGAGCCGGCGTGTGCGCGAGGTTCAGGCAGCCCCGCTGGGAGAACATGACGTTGTAGTTCAGGTCATGCGACAGGTTCTCCCACAGCTTCATCGAATGTTCGTAGAAGCGGGTGTTCTGCGGCAAAAGATAGTTGGAGCGCACCGCCGTGGTGTTGCGGCCGACATTGCCCGAGCCCAGCCAGCCTTTTTCCAGCACCGCAACATTGGTGATGCCGTGCTCCTTGGCGAGGTAATAGGCGGTCGAGAGCCCATGGCCGCCGCCACCGATGACGATCACATCATAGGACGCCTTGGGGTCCGGCTTGCGCCAGGCCGGTTTCCAGTCCTGGTTGCCGTTGAGCGCGTTCTTGAGCAGCGAAAAGGCTGAGTATTCCGCCATTCTTCCTGTCGTCCTTTTGGTGCGAGCCGGCAGACTATAGAGCAGGCGAGAAGCGCAAAGCCAAGATTGCGCCATCGCTTTTCGACAGGCCGACTTCGATCCGCGCCGAGGCCCGCGGATGGAGACGTCTTGCCGCCTGATAGGCCGGTCTTTATCAAGGGCAGGATTTTCGAAGATTTTTCGGCCGTGAGTCGCCCGTCACGTCATGATTTTCCGACTGCTCCGCCTGATCCTGATCGCCATTGTCGCCGTCGCGGCGCAGCCCTCGCCCGGCGCGATGGCGCAGGCGATCGGCCAGGGCTCCACGCAGCTCATCGCCGACCAGACCAAGGCCATCCAGGATCTGACGGCCAAGACCGACGGACTGGAGAAGAAGTTAAGCGCCCCAGACCAGGACGACGCCGGCCTTGTCGACATCCGCTTGCAGCTCGAGGATATTTCACGGGCGGCGCTGAACAGCGCGCTCGCGTTCCGATCGCGCCTCAACGACATCAACGCGCGCATCCAGGTATTGGGGCCGCCGCCGGCCCAGGGGCAGCCGCCGGAGCCGGCGATCGTCGCCAACGAGCGCGCGGCGCTTACGGCCGAGAAGGCCGAGATCAACGCCGTGGTCGCCGGCGCGCAGAACCTGTCCATCCGCATCAGCGGGCTGGTCGACAGGATCGCCACGCTACGCAGTCAGCTTTTCCGCAGCGTTCTGACGAAACGCTACGAGTTGAGCGATGCGCTGAGCCCGCAGGCCTTTTCCGACGCGCACGACCAGTTCACCGGCCTCTATAAGGCGGTGGCGTCCTGGCTCACCTTCGCATTGAAGTTCAAGTTCCAGGCGATGCTTGCGGCGACGCTGATGGCGCTGGCGCTGGCGGCCGTGCTGCTGATCGGCGGCAGGCGTCTCTTCGGCCGCATCTTCGAGGCCGATGCTTCGGTCGAAGAGCCGTCGTACCTGAGCCGGCTTTCGGTGGCGTTCTGGTCGACGCTGCTGCCGACCGTGGCGCTCGGCGCGTTCCTCGCCTCGACCGTGTTCTTCTTCAACTATTACAACGTCCTGCGCGGCGACATCGGCGAATTCCTCAACGCGCTGCTCTCGGTCGTCGCGGTGGCGTTCTGCGTCAACCGGCTGACCAATGCCGCCCTTGAGCCGCGGCTGCCGAACTGGCGGCTTATTCCAGTCGCAACCGGACCGGCGCGTTGGCTGGTGCGGCTGGCCACCGCCATGGCCGTGGTCCTCGGCTTCAACTACTTCCTGTCCGTCGTCAACGAGAAGATGGGCTCGCCGCTTTCGCTGACGATCGCCAGGAGCTTCGTTGCCACCGTCATCGTGGGCGTCATCCTGATCCTGATGGGTGTGCTGAAGCCTTTCAGGGCGAAGGACGGCTCGTGGCGCCCGTGGCCGGCCTGGCTTCGCTTCATTGCCATCGGGCTCGGCGTCTCCACAATCGCCGCGGCACTGCTCGGCTATATCGGTCTTGCGCTTTTCGTCTCTATTCAGGTCGTCGTCACCGGCACCACGCTGATCACCGCCTATATCGGCTTCCTGTCGGCGCGGGCGATCGGCGAGGAGGGCGGCTTCGCCGACACTTCGGTCGGGCGCTGGCTGTCAGCCAATTCCAGCTATGAGGACACCGCGCTCGACCAGCTCGGTCTGGTGGTCAGCATCGCCATCAATCTGATGATCGTGCTGGTGTTCCTGCCGCTGATCCTCTTGATGTGGGGCTTCCAGCCCGGCGATATCGAAACCTGGGCCTTTAAGCTCGCAACGGGCGTGACCATCGGGTCGGTGACCATCTCGGTGCTCGGCATCCTCACCGGCATCGTCGTTTTCGCCATCGGCTATTTTCTCACGCGTTGGTTCCAGGGTTGGCTCGACGGCTCGGTCATGGCGCGCGGCAAGGTCGACACCGGCGTGCGCAATTCGATCCGGCTGGCGGTTGGCTATGCCGGCGTCGCGCTTGCAGCGCTGGTCGGCATATCGGCGGCGGGCATCGATCTTTCCAATCTGGCGCTGGTCGCCGGCGCACTTTCGCTGGGTATCGGCTTCGGCTTGCAGAACGTCGTCTCGAACTTCGTCTCCGGGCTGATCCTGCTTGCCGAGCGACCGTTCAAGGTCGGGGACTGGATCGTCGCCGGCGACATCAGCGGCACGGTCAGAAAGATAAGCGTGCGCGCCACCGAGATCGAGACGTTCCAGCGCCAGTCGGTGATCCTGCCGAACTCGAACCTCATCAACAATGCGGTCGGCAACTGGACGCACCGCAACAAGCTTGGCCGCGTCGACATCAAGGTGGGCGTCGCCTATGGCAGCGACGTCAAGCGCGTCCACGCCGTCCTGCTCGGCATTGCCCGCGCCCATCCGATGGTGCTCAAGAACCCCGAGCCCTTTGTGCTGTTTGCCAATTTCGGCCCGGCTGCACTGGAATTCGAGATCCGCGTGTTCGTGGCCGACGTGTTGAACGGCAGCATCGTCCAGAACGACATCCGATTCGCGATCTTCGACATCTTCGAAGACGAGCACATCGAGATCCCGTCGGCGCCCCGCGCCGTGGTCGAGAGCAAGAAGCATGAGCCATGGCCGATCGACGACGACAAGATCGAGGCCGAATTCGCCGAACGCGAGCGGCTGGAAGCGGAGGCCGCGGCCGAGCAGGCGCGTCTGGCTAAAACCAAGAGAAGAGGCCGCAAGCCCGACCCCGACTAGCTTTGGCGGCCGCCGAAGCCGATTGTGGCATGAATGCGGCATTCAGTTGCGGTTCACGTTACATCTCATATAAGCTCTCACGCAAAGGGCGAGAATGCCTTGCGAAATTGAACAGAGGCGGTGTGGAAACACCGGAATTGCAATGTGGAAGTCTTTCCTTGCCGCCGTCGCTTTCCTGGCCCTTAGCGGTTCGGCTTTTGCCGCCAGCGCGGTCAACAAGGACGCCCAGACGCGGACGTTGATCGTGACCGAAGGCGGCGGCAAGACCGAGCTGGCGCTGGCCGCCGGCGAGACGGTGGAGTTCTGCCCGAATGGCTGCTTCGTCACTCTACCCAATGGTGATCTCGAAGCGCTGACCGGTTCGGAAACGGTCGAGATCTCCGGCGGCGTCGCGCGGATCAAGTAAGAACTCCTTGAATATGATCGGCAAGGCCGGGCGTTTGTCCGGCCTTTTATCGTTCCGGTAGCCGCTGCTTAACGATAACGCCGGAAGTGTTCCCGTCGTGGCTAAGCTCAAGACTGCCAGCTGCCAGGTCGGCTTCCAGGCCGAGGACTTCGGGGTTTTCGCCTGAGCGAAATCGCATGTGGAGCCGAGCCGGCGCGGCGGGTCGCGCGGCATCCGCGATGTGTCGCAAACAGGCGGTAGCTCAATCTGCGTCCTCTGCATATTCTGGCGCAATTCGAACGGGCGCCGGCGCGCCCGCTTTAGCACTTTGGAGTCGCGGGCATGGCAGAGTTTCCGAAAAAGGCGAAGGTCGTCATCGTCGGTCTTGGCGGTATTGTCGGCGCGTCGGTCGCCCATCACCTGATCGAGCGCGGTTGGGACGACATCGTGGGCATCGACAAGTCGGGCATCCCGACCGATATCGGCTCGACCGCGCATGCCTCGGACTTCTGCTACACGACCAGCCACGATTTTCTCTCCTGCTGGACGACGCTCTATTCCATCGATTTCTACGAGAAGATGGGGCATTACGCGCGCATCGGCGGCCTCGAAGTCGCGCGCGTCGGCGACGATGGCCGCATGGACGAGATCAAGCGCAAGATTGCTTCCGCCAAGGCATTCGGCACCCGCGCGCGCCTGATCGAGCCGGCCGAGATCAAGCAGAAGTTCCCGCTGATCGAGGAGCATCTTGTGCAGGGCGGGTTGTGGGACCCCGACGCCGGTCTCGTCATCCCGCGCTCGCAGACGGTGGCCGGCAAGCTCGTCGACCAGGGTGTCGCTTCCGGCAAACTCCAGGCTTTCGCCAACACCTCGGCCAAGGACCTGATCGTCGAGAACGGCCGCATCAAGGGCGTCGCGACCGAGCGCGGCACGATCGAAGCCGATTATGTGGTCGTCTGCACCGGCATCTGGGGCCGGCTGACCGCGGCACTGGTCGGCGAAGACCTGCCGGTCATGCCGATCGACCACCCGCTGACCTTCTTCGGCCCGTATAACGAGTTCGCCGGCACCGGCAAGGAGATCGGCTGGCCGCTGCTGCGCGACCAGGGCAACTCGGCCTATATGCGCGACACCGGGGATCCCAAGACCGCGGAGGGCGGGCAGATCGAATGGGGCTATTACGAGGAGACCAATCCGCGCCTTTGCCATCCGCGCGACCTGCTGGAAAAAGACCAGGCGCGGCTCTCGCCCTCGCAGCGTGACCTCGACATGGAGCAGATCATGGCGCCACTGGAGCGCGCCATGGAACTGACGCCGATCCTCGGCGAGCTCGGTTACAATGAAGGCCATTCCTTCAACGGCCTGCTGCAGGTCACCACCGACGGCGGCCCGTCCATGGGCGAAAGCCAGAAGGTGAGGGGCCTCTGGTACGCCGTCGCCATCTGGGTCAAGGACGGCCCGGGCATGGGCAAGCTGATCGCCGACTGGATGACCGACGGCCGCACCGCGATCGATCATCACGCCATCGACTATGCGCGCTTCTACCCGCACCAGACGAAGGAAGAGTTCATCTGGGATCGCTGCACCGAGACGGCGATGAAGGTCTACAATCCGCCGGTGCATCCGCGCGAGCCGTTCTCCAAGGGCCGCAACATCCGCCGCTCGCCGTTCTGGGAGCGCGAGAAGGAACTCGGCGGCTACTTCATGGAGCTGGGCGGCTGGGAGCGCGCCCATGGCTATGCCGCCAACGAGCATCTCCTGGAAAAATACGCCAACCGCGTCCCGGTGCGCGAGAATGAGTGGGACAACCGCCATTTCTGGCGCGTCTCCAATGCCGAGCATCTGGCGATGAGCGAGGATTGCGGCATCGTCAACCTCTCGCATTTTTCGATGTACGACGTGGAGGGGCCGGACCATGTCGCGCTGCTGGAATGGCTGTGCGCGGCCAAGATCGGCGGCGACAACAATATCGGCAAGGGCATCTACACCCACTTCCTCGACGAGGAGGGCATGGTGCGCGCCGACTTCACCGTGATCCGCATGGCCGATCGCTGCCGCGTCATCGACGGCGCCGACGCCGGGCCGCGCGACTTCCGCTACATGCAGCGCACCGCGCAGGACAAAGGTTTCGATGTCACTGTCACCGATGTCACCGAAAAATACGTCACCATCGGCATCTGGGGGCCGAATGCGCGCACGACGCTGCAGAAGGTGGTCGAGGACCCGAACGGGCTGACGCCGGACAATTTCCCGTTCGCGGCGATCAAGCCGATCAGGATCGGCGGAAAGGACGTCACGGCCTTCCGCATCTCCTATGTCGGCGAGCAGGGCTGGGAACTGCATATGCGCTATGAGGACGGGCTCGCCGTCTGGGACGCGCTGCGCTCGACCGGTGTGATGCCGTTCGGCGTCGAGACCTACGCCAACACGCGCCGCATGGAGAAGAGCCTGCGGCTGCAGAACGCCGACCTCTTGACCGAATACAATCTGCTCGAGGCAGATCTTGCCCGCCCGAAGGTCAAGGAGAACGACTTCTGCGGCAAGGCCAAGCACCTGGAATATCGCGCCCGCGAGCATCAGCCGGCTATGCTCTGCACGCTGGTGATGACCGAGAACACCGATTCCAAGGGCGTCGCGCGCTATCCGGTCGGCATCATGCCGGTGCAGGATCCCGCGACCGGCGAGACGCTGGTCGACGAGCTCGGCCGGCGCTCCTTCACCACGTCGGTCGCCTACGGCCCGACCATCGGCAAGAACGTCGCGCTCGCCTATCTGCCCTGGGCCTACTGCCAGGAAGGTCGCAAGCTGCAGGTGGAGTATTTCGGCGAGACCTATCCGGTCGAGGTGGCCGGCGTCGGCTACAAGCCGCTTTACGACCCGGAGAATCTCAAGCCGCGCAGCTAAGCGAGCGGGCGTTCGTCCGGATTGGTGGAAGGCCCGGTCGACGCCGGGCCTTTTTGCTTTGTTCATGCGCGATTATCGCTTACCGTTGCGTCATGTCCGCTTTGGGCCGAACAAGGCATTGGCTTTCCGGCGCCGCCGCGCTGGCGCTGCTCCTCGGCCCGCCCACGCGATCGAGTGCGATAGAGCCGGTAGATGTCGAGCTGGTGCTCGCAGTCGATGTTTCGCTCTCCATGTCGCCGGCCGAACTCGAGATCCAGCGCCGTGGCTATGCGGCGGCACTGACGGATGACAACGTGCTCAAGGCCATCGCCGATGGCGTCCACGGCAAGATCGCGGTCACCTATGTCGAGTGGGCCGGCACCAGATGGCAGCGGGTCGTCGTACCGTGGACAGCGATTGCCAATCGCGCCGACGCCGAACGGGTCGTTGCGCAGATGAACGCGCGTCCGCCGGACAGCGCGCGACGTACTTCGATCTCCGGCGCACTTGCCTTCGGCAGCGACCTTTTCGCCGAAAGCGGCTTTCAGGGGACCAAGCGCGTCATCGACGTTTCGGGCGACGGACCCAACAACCAGGGCGCGCCGGTCGACATCACGCGCGACGAGGTGGTGAGGCAGGGCATCACCATCAACGGACTGCCGCTGATGACAAGGGGCGGGTACGGCGGCGCCTTCGACGTCGCCAATCTCGACCGCTACTACAGCGACTGCGTGATCGGCGGGCCGGGCGCCTTCATGATCCCGGTCAACGACTGGACGCAATTCCCGGAAGCGATCCGCCGCAAGCTGGTGCTCGAGCTCGCCGGCCCGGCCTCGCGGCAATGGGCGGCAGAAGAGGCGGCTCACCCGCCGGTCGTGCTTGCCGACGACAGGCCGGCCGCCGATTGCCTGGCCGGTGAGAAGATGTGGCGCAACCGCGGCTGGATGATGGATAGCCGGTGACGGTCGGCAAGCTCCGCCGGAGCGGGGTTCGGACTTGCTTCCTCATGTGGCACAATGGCAAAATGTGATCGGGCCCGCGCCATCGCGCAACGCGATGAAATGAGGAAATATTGCATGAAACGTTTGGTCATCCTGGCGGCGCTTGCGTCGACAATATTTGCCGGAAGCGCCAGCGCCCAATTTTACGGCGAGGCCGCCTGCGTGCTGTTCGAGAATGCGAACTTCCGCGGACGCTCGCTTGCAATGGGTCCTGACGACGCCGTCAATTTCCGGGGCGGCTTCTGGAACGACCGCGTTTCCTCGGTGCTGGTGCGGCGGGGCTGTACGCTCGTCGCCTATGAGAATGCAGGAAGGCGCGGCCGCTCGATCGAGCTCAACCGCAGGGTCCGCGATTTCGGAGGTTCCGGCTGGAACGACCGCATCTCGTCCGCGGAGTGCTATTGCGACCGATATTGAGCTGGTCGAACCTGCCAGCGGTCATAACGCAACGCTCAAAAACAGCCCGGAATTCTCGGCGCTGAAGGCGCAGTTGACCGAAGACATCCGCATTGAGGCGATACGGACCGCACAGCCGCCGTAGGTTTTCGTAGCCTTGTCGCTTAGGCGGCCAGCAACTGCTTGCGGTCTACGCGCTCCTGCTGCGGCGAGCGGGCATAGAGCTCGCGGTAGCATTTGGAGAAGTGCGAGGCCGAGACGAAACCGCAGGCGACAGCCACTTCCACCACGGGCAGCGACGACTGGATGAGCAAATGCCTGGCGCGGTCGAGCCGGATCTCGAGATAATAGCGGGCAGGCGAGCGGCCCATCTCGGTGCGGAAGAGGCGCTCGATCTGCCGGCGCGACAGATCGACATGGTCGGCGATCTCGATCAGCGACAGCGGCTCGGAGAGGTTCGCCTCCATCAATTCAATGATGGTCAGCACCTTGGAATTCTGCACACCGAGACGGGCGCGCAGCGGCAGGCGCTGGCGATCCGTCGGGCTGCGCACGCGGTCGGTCAGCACCTGCTCGCAGACGCGGTTGACGAGGCTTTCGTCGAAGTCGTCGCCGATCAGCTTCAGCATCATGTCGAGCGCCGCGGTGCCGCCTGCGCAGGTGTAGACATTCTGGTCGATCTCGAAGAGGTCGGCGAAGACGTTGGCCTTGGGAAAGGCCTCCGAGAAGCCCGGCAGGTTTTCCCAATGGATGGCGCAGCGCTTGTTGGAGAGCAGGCCCGCGGCCGCCAGGATGTGCGCGCCGGTGCACAGGCCGCCCACGGCGACGCCGCGGTTGTATTCCTCGCGCAGCCAGGCGAAGGCCGACTTGTTATGATAGCGCTCGACATTCATGCCGCTGCAAACGATCGCCATGTTCGGGCGGTCCGGCCCGGCCATCTTCCTGCGCTCTTCCTCGAGCGAGGTGTTGACGGCGCATTCGACGCCGTTCGAGGCGCGCACGGGCTTGCCGTCGATACTGGCCAGGCGCCAGCTATAAGCCTCGTAGCCGAGCATCCGGTTGGCCGAGCGGAGCGGGTCGAGCGCCGTTGCGAAGGCGATCATGGTAAAGTCGGGGATGAGGAAGAACACAAACGATCTCTTGATCGGGTGCTTTACGGCATTCACGGGAAACCTCACGCGGCCATGACGCGAACAGAATGTCGCTAATAGCATAGCGACATCAGGAAAAATCATTCCTGTCAATCGGCTAGACGGCTAAGCGACGATTAAATTTGCGACACGGGTCGCAAACGGGCAATCGTCGATGGCGCGAGACCGAAGGTTGCTACTTCAGGTTCCAACGAATGCGCCGTCAGAAGAAAAACGCCGCCACGGCGGAGCCGGGCGACGTTGAATTTCATTCAGCGCGACGGCAACCAGGTGCCGTTCGAAACTGCTGTCTCAGGCAACGAAGCCGAGGCGAGCGGCAGCCATGGCGCCGGTCTGGCCGGGCATGGTCTTGGCAAGACGCTGACGCTCAAGAGCGGTCGTCAGGTTCATTTCGCGACGGGGGAACAGGCGGGCAAACAGCTTCATCATCATCTCCATTTGGTTGCTCAGACGGGTCGCCTTCGCTTAATGGAGTGGGGCAGCTCGTTTTTGCTGGCGGTGATATAGGCCTGCTCCAGCCAAAACTAAATCGCAAAAACGAAGCGCTTGTTATGAAAAGCGACATCCCATGCGACTTTTTTGAGCTCTGCGCTCGAAATTTACTATTAGTTACAGCGCTTTAATTCGAAACGGACGTCGCTATGCGAGTGCTTCATATGCGTCATGCGACGGCCGCATGGCTGGAAAAGTCATTTGAGTACAAACAAAAGGGCCTGCCGGTCTGACACGCGGCAGGCCCTTAGCACGTGATGCACACTTATTTACTTGGCTCCGGCCCAGGTTCCCACGCCGTGGCGCAATCCAGTCTTGACATCGGCGGCTTCCGGCCAGCCGATATCCTTCTGCAGTTCGATCGGCAGCGCATGGATTGCGCGTTCGGTCTGGTAGCGAGCGCGGGCGGCACTGAATTCGGTCGCGAGCCGACCGATAGACGACAGGATAGACATTTTCTTTCTCCTCGATTCGGGCAGGGAGGCGCCCGGCAATTGGTTACGTCAGGTCTGTTTCAGCTTCATTTCATGTCGAGTGCAGGCCTGTATCATGGTCGTTCGATGGCTGCTTTTGGCAGCATCCTGCATCGATCGAGTTGACTATGCGCTCGAAGTGATGTTCAATCAAACGAAATGGAATGATCATTTGCATCAGAAAAATTGAAGGCAAGCTCCGATGAACGCCCCACTCAACCATCCTTTGCCGCTGCTCGATCTCGACGTGCTGCGCACCTTCGTGGCGATCGCCGAGACCGGCAGCTTCACCACCGCCGCGAATGCGGTGTTCCGCACCCCCTCGGCCGTCTCCATGCAGATCAAGAAGCTCGAAGACATTCTCGGCCGTTCCGTCTTCGCGCGCGACGCGCGCTCGGTGACGCTGACCACGGACGGCGAGATGCTTCTCGGCTATGCCCGGCGGCTTTTGTCGATCAACCGCGAAGTGGTGTCGAAGTTCATCATTCCCGACATTGTCGGTGTGGTCAGGCTTGGCTCGCCGGACGACTATGGCGAGCGCGTGCTGCCTCACGTGTTGAAGCGCTTCGCGCAATCGCATCCGTCGATCGCCGTCGACGTCACCATCGACCAGAGCGTCAATCTGCGCCGCCGCATGGACGACCGTGCGCTCGACATTACGCTGCTCACCAATTCCTACAAGACCAGCGCGGTCGGCGCCGAGGTGCTGCTAACCGAGCCGATCGTCTGGGCCGGCGCCAAGGGCGGCTGCGCGCATCTGCGCGAACCGCTGCCGGTTTCGCTTTGGGAAGAAGGCTGCGCCTGGCGGGCCGGCGCCCTGGAAGCGCTCGGCCGGGAAGGCCGCAACTACCGCATCGCCTATATGAGCGCTCATACCGCCGGCCAGCGCGCCGCCATCATGGCCGACCTTGCCGTCGCGCCGCTGCCGAAGTCCTTCCTTGGCGACGAGATGGTTTCACTAGGCGCCAAGGACGGCATGCCCGATATCGGCACCTACAATCTCGCCATGGTGGTGGCACCCGATGCCAGCGCGCCGGTGAAGGCGGTTGCCGACCACATCCGTGCGACCTTTGAACTGTTCCGGGAAACCGGCAAGTTCTGAGCTATTCGGCCGCCGGCGCAGGTCGCGCCGCATAAGTGGTTCGGCGCGATGCATGGGCTCGCTGCGGTACGGTCTCGGCTGTGAGGAAGTCGACAATGCTGTCACGTGCGCGCCGCGCTTCTGGCATATCGATCAGCGGCCAGACGTGGAACATGCCTTCCTCATAGACGACATCGACCTCGACGCCTGCGGCGCGCGCCCGTTCGGCGAAGATCACATTGTCCGGGCTGAGCAGGTCACGCGAGCCGGTGAGCAGCAGCGTCTTCGGCAGCACCGAGAGATCGCCGTAGAGCGGGCTGATGTGCCAGTCGGAGCGGTCGATGCCGGCGCTGTAGAGCCGGATCGCCTCGAGCCCGCCGGGGATGCCCAGCCAGGGGTCGTTGCGTTCGGCTTCGAACACTTCCGGATTGGACAAGGACATATCGAGGCCGGGCGAGATCAGCACGTGGCGCGCCGGCGAGGGCAGGCCTTCCTCGGCGGCCATCATGGTGAGCACGACTGCCATGTTGCCGCCGGCGGAATCGCCCATGAAGACGATGTTCTCGGCATCGGTCTCTAGCAGCATGCGCCGGTAGACGTCGCCGACCATGCCGAACATGTCATGGAAATTGTGCTCCGGCGCGATCGGATAGATCGGCACGGTGATGCCGAAGCCCAGCCGCTCCGCCATCTCGGCAATCAGCACCCAGTGATAGGACGTGATCTGAAAGACGAAGGCGCCGCCATGCAAATAGAGGATGCGCCGGCGCTCGCCCGATTTCGGTGCGATCTCATAGACGGGGAAACCATCCACGCTGGTCTCCGCGATACCCAGCCGCGCCTTCAGAAGGGCCGGCGGATGATAGTCTTCGGTCTTGCGGGCGTAGGCGATCCAGCGCTGCAGATTCTCGGGACTGGAAAAGGCCTTCTTGCGGCTGTGCCTGAGAATGAACGAAACGACGTGGCTTTTCAAACTGAGCATACGGAACACGGATCGGTCGAGCCGACTAAGAGAGATTCCCCCTGCTATGCGAAGATTGTAGTTAGGTTGAAAATGTCAAGGTTCGCAGCGGGCACATCGGCGTGATGCGACGGCGGTCGCGTCAACGGCGCCCTGGCAGCAGCGCGGCGCGCAACTTGTTGTCGTCGATCGCCGAGGCCGCTTGCCGGCCTCGGCGCTTGCCGAGCAGCTTACATTTGTCGGCGAAGGTCATCAGCGGGCGGTTCCCAGGAGCAGCGCGTGCAGGGCTGCCTGCGGGTCGCTCGGCGGCGAAGCCGGCCAGCCGATATCCTTCTGCACATGCACGGGCAGGTCGTTGAGCGCGCGGATCGCCTTGCTCCGGGCATGAGCCTGCCTGATGGTCACGCCGAAGCGGCCGAGGTTATCGAACATCGACATAGTGGGTTCCTCCGGAAGGTCGCGCCGGCTCGAAGACATTTCGCGCCAGCCCTTCGCTGGCGGGCTAAATGCGCCCGGCATGTTTCCGGCGGATTTCACGAAAACAGCGTTCCGGTTTCCGGATCGATGGATCCGGAAACATTTGCATGGCGTCGGGCGAAGGGGACCCTATTCGCGCCCACGCCGCGCCGCCCGTTCCTCGCGCGAGCGCCGGCGCGGGGTGGCGTCACCTGCGGCGCCGTCCTCGCCGACCGTCTTGCGCGGCGGCAGCTTCACTGCGGCCGCGAGCTTCGGGAAAGGGTCGACCTTGTTCGGCAGCGCCATGGCGTAGACGAAGTGCTCCTGGAATTTTGGCTCCAGCGCGGTTTCGATCTTTTCGATACTGCTCACCGTCTCCTCGATCTCACGGCGGTAGCCGCGATTGAGGAGCGCCATGCGCGCGCCGGCGCCGGCGGCGTTGCCGACGGCCGAGACCTTGTCGAGATCGCAATCGGGAATGAGCCCCAGCACCATGGCGTATTTCGGGTCGATGAAAGAACCGAAGGCACCGGCGAAATGGATGCGGTCGACATGGTCGGTGTGCTGCTTTTCCATCAATAGCTTGGTGCCGGCGTAGAGCGCCGCCTTGGCGAGCTGGATGGCGCGCACGTCGTTCTGGGTGATGGTGATCTTCGGCTCGCCGTCCTTCAGCACATAGGAGAAGGTGCGGCCGTTGGCGACGATGCGCGGCGAGCGCGCGCCAAGCGATCCGTCGACGACGCCGTCCTCGGAGATTATACCGGCGAGATACATCTCGGCCACCACTTCGATGATGCCGGACCCGCAAATGCCAGTGACGCCGGTCGCCTGCACGCTTTCGGCAAAGCCCGGCTGATCCGACCAGAGTTCCGAACCGATGACGCGGTAGCGCGGCTCAAGCGTGTCGGGATCGATGCGCACGCGCTCGATGGCGCCGGGCGCCGCGCGCTGGCCGCCGGAAATCTCGGCGCCCTCGAAGGCCGGGCCGGTGGGAGAGGAGGCCGCAACGACGCGCGTGCTGTTGCCGAGCACGATCTCGGCATTGGTGCCGACGTCGACGATCAGCATCATCTCGTCCTGGCGGTGCGGACCCTCGGAGAGCGTGACCGCGGCTGCGTCGGCGCCGACATGGCCGGCGATACAAGGGAGCATATAAAGGCGCGCGCCCTGGTTCAGTTTCAAGCCGAGATCGGAGGCTTTGATGCGCACGGCGCCGGAAACGGCGAGCGCGAACGGCGCGCCACCGAGCTCGGTCGGATCGATGCCGAGAAACAGATGATGCATTATCGGATTGCCGACGAACACCGCGTCGAGGATGTCGTTGCGCTGGACATTGCCTTCCGCACAGACCTTGTCGACTAGGCCGGAAACGGCCTCGCGCACGGCGACCGTCATGCCCTCGCGGCCGTCCGGGTTCATCATCACGTAGGAGACGCGGCTCATCAGATCCTCGCCGAAGCGGATCTGCGGATTGGAGGTGCCGGAAGAGGCGGCGACGCGGCCCGACAGCAGCGACACGAGATGCATGGCAATGGTCGTCGAGCCGATGTCGCAGGCGAGCCCGTAGGCCTCGTTCTTCAGGCCCGGCCACAGCGCGATGACGCGCGCGATGTCGCTGTCCGCATCCTTGTGGATGGCGGCGGTGGCGGTCCAATTGCCCTTGCGCAGAATGCCCTGCACCTGCGGCATGAGATAGAAGTCGAACTCGACATTCTTGAACCCCCAGTCCTTCATCAAGGCGATCTTGAGTCGGTCGAGGTCGCCGAGCGGCTTGTGCATGTCGGGCTCTTCAATCTCGACATAGCACATGCGGATTGCCGTATCGCGAGCGATCACCCTGGTGTCGGCTGCCTTGCGGATGGTCTGGGCGTTGATGACCGTGTCCTGCGGCACGTCAATGACGAGGTCGCCGAGTACCTGCGCTGAGCAGGAGAGGCGGCGGCGCTCGGGCAGGCCGCGCACGCGCTCGTAGCGCTCTTCCTTGGCGCCCTTGGGCGAGATGTGGTCGTTGGCAGAGACGATCTTGTGCTTGGCGAAATTGCCTTCCTGCACCTCGATCTGGCAGCGCCCGCAAGTGGCGCGGCCGCCGCACACGCTCTCGACATAGACGCCGAGCTGGCGCGCGGCGTCCAGCACCGGCGTGCCAACGGGAAACCGCCCGCGCTTGCCTGACGGCATGAACAGCACAAGCGGATCGGTGATGTTGGGCGGGGGATTCATGCTGGCACGCGTCTCGATGGCAATTGCCGATACCGATTAACGGATCGTTTTACTGTTGGGTGGAGTGTACGTTGGTCCAGGGGCCAAACATGTCGGATATTCTGCTGCCCGCCATCTTCACCGCTTTCACCATGGTGCGCGTGCTCAAAGGCCCATGGCTGCGCAATCCGCAATATCTGGCCTCCGGAATTCTCGGCGCGATCGTCGGAGCGCTCCTGCTCCACGCATTCTGGCCCGCCTACGACGATGATGTCATCGTCGGCGGCGGCACAGGCATCTTCGGATCCTGGGCTGGAATGGCGTTGTTCGACGCCATATTGGGCGTCGCCTGACCGCAAAGCAGACTTCTCCGACCGCATCGACGATGCGACCGGATCAGGGCTGTTTGCAATGCGGCTCACGATTGCGCGCTTACCCCCTGGCCATGCGGGCTTCACGACCGCCGCGGCGACGCCCGCCGGCAGCGGCGGCGCCATCGCCGGGGGCGGTGACCGCGACCGGAGCCGCGACCGCATGGCCGCCTTCGGCCGGCTTGTAGTCCTTGTAGGTGCGGATCCAGTTGGTGCAGTTCTCGTCGGTGCCGTTCAGCACGTTGGCGCCGCGCACGGCCTCCATCTCCTGCGGGCGGACCGGGTTCATGATGGCGCTCGTCATGCCGGCGCCGATCACCATCGGGATGAAGGCGGCGTTGATGCCGTGGCGATGCGGCAGGCCAAACGAGATGTTGGAAAGGCCGCAAGTGGTGTTGACCTTGAGTTCCTCGCGCAGACGGCGCAGCAGTGCGAACACCTGGCGGCCGGCATCGCCCAGCGCGCCGATCGGCATCACCAGCGGATCGACGACGACGTCATGCGCGGGAATGCCGTGATCGGCGCAGCGCTCGACGATCTTCTTGGCAACCGCGAAGCGGACGTCCGGATCCATCGAGATGCCGGTCTCGTCATTGGAGATGGCGACGACCGGTACGTTGTATTTCTTGACCAGCGGCAGGATGGCTTCAAGCTTCTCTTCCTCGCCGGTGACGGAGTTAACCAGCGGGCGGCCCTTGGCGACCTTCAGCGCCGCCTCGATCGCGGCGGTCACCGAAGAGTCAATAGACAGCGGCAGATCGACCAGGTTCTGCACGATCTCCAGCGTCTGCACCAAAAGCGCCGGCTCGGTCGCATTGGGGTCGACGGCAGTGACGCCGGCATTGACGTCGAGCATGGTGGCGCCGCAGGCGGCCTGTTCCAGCGCATCCTTGATGACGGTCTCGAAGTTGCCGGCCACCATCTCGGCGGCCAGCTTCTTGCGGCCGGTCGGGTTGATGCGCTCGCCGATCACGCAGAAGGGCTGATCGAAGCCGATGACGATTTCTCGGGTCGCCGAGGCGACGATGGTGCGGGTCATGCAATCTCTCCGTCGGGATATAAAGAGTTCTTTATATCGTTATCTGGTCTTGTTCAAGCGGACGGGTGCCGGCCGCGCCTTGGACTTTAAGTTCATGTATGTCGTTGCCCCAAACCGGTTCTCACTTTTGGGCGACATACATCAATGCGCGGTCTTCACCATGTCGACCTGGGTTTCGGTAATCTCGTCGTGCAGTATGTGGTCGAGCCGCTCCGCGACGATCTGGTCGTCGCGACGGATCTCCCGTTTCCAGGGCTGGCGGCCTTTCAGCACGCCGGATTCATCGACGATCTCGGCGACATACTCTTCCTGGCGGTAGGCCATCACATGGACGCCGGCGACGCCCGCAATTTCCTTCACCTCGTTGATGATGTCGATGCAGAGCTGCTTGCCTTCCTTCTTCTGGTCCTGCGCGCCTTCGAGCCGCTTGATCACCGCATCGGGGATATGGATGCCCGGCACGTTGGAGCGGATCCATTTGGCGGTCTTGGCAGAGGCGAGCGGCCCGACGCCGCACAGGATGAAGACTTTTTCGGTGTGGCCGAGGTCGCGCGCCTTTTGCATGAAGGTTCGGAACATCGGCACATCGAAGCAATATTGCGTCTGCACGAATTGCGCGCCGGCGGCGATCTTCTTGCCGAGATGGATGGGACGGAAATCGTAAGGCGGCGCGAAGGGGTTTACGGCAGCACCGAGGAAGACCTGCGGCGGCGTCGTCAGCTTGCGGCCGGACAGGAACTTGCCGTTGTCGCGCATGATGCGGATGGTTTCGAGCAGCGACATGGAATCGAGGTCGAAGACCGGCTTGGCGCCCGGCTGATCGCCGGCCTGCACGCCGTCGCCTGTGAGGCAGAGCATGTTGGCGACGCCCATTGCCGCCCCGCCCAGCACGTCGCCCTGAATGGCGATGCGGTTCTTGTCGCGGCACGCGATCTGCATGATCGGGGCGTAGCCCATGCGGGTCAAAAGCGCGCAGATGCCGACCGAAGACATGTGGCAGTTGGCGCCGGAGGCGTCGACCGCGTTGATGGCGTCGACCCAACCGTCGAAGATCTTGGCGCGGTTGTAGACGTCTTCCGGGTCGGCGCTGTCGGGCGGGTTGAGCTCGGTCGTCACCGCGAACTCGCCGCGGCGCAGCACGCGCTCCAACCGACCGCGCGACGAATGGCCGGGCAGGGGATCGAGCGGCAGGTGAACGCCGGCCGGGTTCTCGTCGCGCTGGTGGCGGATGCTCATGCTGAAGCTCCGGGGTTCTGCGGGTTCTGGGCGGCTTCACGCGCCGCGGCCGCCTGCGCGGTCACCCTGAGCCAGGCCGAGGTTTCGCGCAGCGACTGATCGACCGGCTTCTGCACGGTGAGGATCTTGTCGCCATGCTTCATGTTGCGGGAGCCTTCCCAGGCCTTGACCCAGACGCAGGGCATGTCCGGCTCGACCTCGCAATTGCCGTTGGCGCGCACGCCGCCGCACGGGCCGTTGCGCAGCTGCTTCGGGCAGTTCATCGGGCACGACATGCCAGTGGAGGAGAGCACGCACTGGCCGCACATGCGGCAGTCGAACATGAAGCCCTTGACGCGTTTCTCGACGAATTTCACCGGCGCTTCGACGCGGCCGTAGCCGATGCCCTTCCACAAAGGATGCAAGAGCAGGAAGACATCGGCGAACCTGCCATAAAACCATTCGAGCAGTCGCGAATGGCGGATGGACCACAACCTCACGGCAAAAGTGCGCTGAACGCGGCGTTGCGGCGACACGTCCGCAGGCTTGTAGTCGGACTTCGGCGCCGCCTTCTTGACCAGGGTGGCCTGGGTGACCGCCGGCTGCTTCTCAGACATTTTCTTTCCCGCCAGCCTTGACCAGAGCGACCAGCCGCTCGCGGTCATATTTCGTATCGAGTTCCTGGTAGGCCTTCTCGACCTCGGCTTCGATGTCGTCGCCGACCGGAACCGGATCGGCCTTACGCCATTCGGCGAGGTAATCGTCGGTGCCGCCGGCGCCGGTGCGCATGGCGCACATGTCGATCGCCTCGGTGAAGCGCAGCGGCAACTCGCGCTTGGCGTTCTGCCGGCCTTTCTTGACGATGACCTGCGCAGGGATATCGCGCCAATAGACGACGATCAGATCGGCCATGAATTCTCAACTCCTCGATGTTGGGAGCATTGCCGCATGCGCCCTTGTGCCGCTTGTTATGGGACGACGCGCGCGCCTTCAAAAGCGACGCTGGCGATGACGCAAAGCGAGTGCTGAATTTCCGACGCCGGCAGATTACCAGACGCGCTTCGTCAGGCCGGTCCAGAGGTAGGACCAAATCGTCGGGTGAAACCACTGTTTCGAGGGCAGGCCGGGATCGATCGTCGTAAGTTTTCCCGCCAGCGCCTCGGCCACTGCCTGGACGCAGATGTCGCGGGAAAATGCCGCCTGCCGCAGCGCGTAGCTGGCGATGGTGTCGCCGCGTTTCGACTTGCCGCGCGCCTGCTTCAGCACTCCGCCGGTGTCGACGCCGGCATCGACCAGATGCACAGTGGTGCCGAAATTCCCTCGATCACCGGAGGCCAGCGCCCAGTAGCCGCCATTCATGCCACGATATTTCGGGGCAATGCCGGCGTGATAGTTGAGCACCGGGCAAGGCATCTTCGCGAGCATATTCCTCGACAGCAGCCGGCAGCCGGCGAGGAGCACGACGCCCGGCCCGATCTTCTCAATCGCCTGAAGGCATTCCGGACCGTTGGCGGAAGGCACATGGATGATCGTCTGGGTCGGGCGAGGTTCTGTCTCGAGCTTTTCCTCGGCAATCAGCCGTGCAGCATGGCCGGCAAAGAACCGCTTGCCAAGCTTGGTCAGCACCATCGTGCCGAGCTGGCCGATGGCCGAGATCCAGCCCTGGCGGCGGGCGCGGCCGAGCAGCAAACGCTTTTTTGATTCAGGGGTTTCGAGGATGACACTCACAGGGCCGACGCGATCGGCGATGGCGTTAACGATTGCCCAGATATGCGGACCGCCTTCGGTGACGACAACAGTCCGCCGCGGACCGGATTCCGACGTTGCCATGGCAAGCACCCGCTCTCAAAGTCGGGCGCATGCTAGGGAGAGCGGGTTAACCCTTGGTGAGCCAATGGTCGCGCATGATCCTGGTCCGAAAACTCTGCAACTTTTCGGGCTCAGTCAGCGCTTGAATTCCATGATGTCGAGCTTCGATTCATAATAGGGCGCGGGGAATTCGATGCGCCACTCGGTGGCACTGTTGCGGAAGGCATAGCCCACTTGGTCGCTTTCGGCGCCGCTGCCATAGGGCTTGGCCTTTTCGTCATTGACCGAAAACGAGCCGAGATAGATGGCGCGCTTCTCACCGTCGTCGAAGAAGCGACCGGTGGTGCGCTGCGAGCCGCTGATCTTCTGCAGCCGCCAACCCGAGCCGTCCCCGGTGACCTTACACTTGAACCAGCCATAGATAACTAGCGGGCTCAAGCCGCCGGCCTTGATGGTGCGACATTTCCAGTTGCCGGTCAGATCCTTGTCGGAGAAAGCGACCAGCGGCTTGGAGAGCAGCGCATCGAGTTGCTTGACCTCAGCCGGATCGCTGGCCTTTGCCTCCTCGAGAGCCGCCTTGCGCGTTTCGCCATATTTATCCAGTCGCGCCTTGTCTGCGGCGGTGATCAGCTTCTGCAACTCGCCGTCGGCATAGGCGGGCAGGGCGAAGCCGATAAGGCAAAGGGCGGCAAGCAGCAGGCGAGGGATCATGGGCGTTTCCCGAATCGGTGGCTGGAATAGCTGTTTGGTCTGCTTGGGGCACAACTTACCCGTTCGCAGGCCGCTGTCATCCGGCTTGCCAGCGGAGGCGAGGGGGCTTCGTCTGCAAGTCGATCGTCCGTTCCGCTGGCCGCCGTTGAAGCAGCCCTGCTCGAGCCTCAAGCGTTGGCTGCCGCCCGCGCCAGTTCGCTCGTCAGATCGCCATAGCCGGTCGAGCGGCGCTCGTAGGCGAGGCCGAGCATGGCGGCGGCTTTCTCGGCAATCTTGTCGAGATCCGGATCGTCGGTTTGCGCGAGATAGATCAGCTTCTCGTAATTGCCGAAATAGTCCTTGATAAGCTCGGGATGCCTGTCGAGCCCGAGCGGCTTGATGAAGAAGGCGTCGAATTGGCGACAGAGGAAGTCGGTCATGTAGAACGACATCATGTCGCCGTCGGCGACCTTCGCGTAGAGGTCCATGCCCTGGTAGAAGGCGAAGCAATGCGGGCCGGCCATGCGCTCCACGCCATGCTTCTCGATCACGCGGTCGAGCATGCCGCCGGTGCCGCAATCGGCATAGCCGACGAAGATGTGTTTGTAGCCTTCCGCCTTGGCCTTTTCGATGGCCTTGTCCATGGCCGGCGCGATGCGGTCCGGATAGAAGTGGAACTCGGCCGGCAGGCAGGTCAACTCAAGGTGATCGAGCTTTAGCTGTTGCTTGACGGCCAAAACTTCGCGCGCAATCATCCCGCAGGCGATGACGAGCAGCCTGTCTGTTTGATTCGGTTTCGTTTTTTGCGTTTTGACCATGAACCAGTCGAGCCGGTTTTCGCTGCGGGGCTAATTATCTGTTGAGGGAGACACCCATGAAACTGCTACGCATCGCGCCGATTGCCATCCTTGCCTGCGCGCTTGCACTCACCGCCTGCGCCAACACCATTCGAGGCGTCGGCAAGGACGTCAAATCGACGGCGAGGGCGGTCAAAGACACTGTCGCCAACTGATCGTTCAGCCTCATCATCATCTGGGAACAAAAAAGCCGCGCTGCAAGGCGCGGCTTTTTTCGATCCATCCTGATGCCCTGGGATCAGGCGGAAGCGCGAACGTTGTGCTTGCGCTTCATGAAGTCCTTGGCGGTCTCGACCGCCACCGCGGCATCGCGGCAATAAGCGTCGGCGCCGACGGCCTTGCCGAATTCCTCGTTGAGCGGCGCACCGCCGACCAGCACGACGTAATCGTCGCGAATGCCCTTTTCCTTCATCGTGTCGATGACGACCTTCATATAGGGCATGGTCGTGGTGAGCAGCGCCGACATGCCGATGATGTCAGGCTGATGCTGCTCGATCGCTTCCAGATATTTCTCGACCGCATTGTTGATGCCGAGGTCGATGACATCGAAGCCGGCGCCTTCCATCATCATGCCGACGAGGTTCTTGCCGATGTCGTGGATGTCGCCCTTGACGGTGCCGATCACCATCTTGCCCTGCTTGGGCGCGCCGGTGGCGGCAAGCAGCGGGCGCAGGATGGCCATGCCGGCCTTCATGGCATTGGCCGAGAGCAGCACTTCCGGCACGAACAGGATGCCGTCGCGGAAATCTTCGCCGACGATGCGCATGCCTTCGACCAGCGCCTCGGTCAGCACCGTGTAGGGCTGCCAGCCGCGCTCAAGAAGGATATGCGTGCCTTCCTCGATCTCTTCCTTCAGCCCGTCATAAAGGTCGTCATGCATCTGCTGCACGAGTTCCTCGTCGGAAAGCTCGGAAAGGATGATCTCGTCGTCGGACATTTTTTCCTCGGGCTCCTTGCTGCTCGGAATGCTTGCTGCAGCTCAAAAATCGATGCGCCAATACCTAACCCGCGAGGGCAAGGTAGCCATAGCTGATTTGCGACTTCCCGCAAAAGGAAAGCGACTGAAAAGTTGGCGGTTTTCTTGTCGATTTTGCGACAGGCGTTGGCGCTGGCGGGCCGTTTCCAATAGGGTGCATGGCTACGATCCGGAAAGAAGCGGCGGCGAACCGGCCGCCAGCCAATTCAGGCCCAAATCTAAAATCTATAGGAAGAACGATCATGAGCGATAACGCGGCAGTCGAGCAGGCAGCGTCGGGCGGACGACGCGGACGCGGCGCCAGCGGCGGCGCGGCGGCTAGGCGCGCGGCGCGCGCAGGCGGCGGTCCGGGCACCCAACTCACCTATATCAAGCGCAAGATCAACGTCTACGAGGTCCTCGACGAGGAAGGCCTGGCGCTGATCGAGAAGAACACAGACACGGTGCTGGAAGAGATCGGCATCATCTTCCGCGACGACGCCGAGGCGCTCGCGCTGTGGAAAGAGGCCGGCGCCGATGTGAAAGGCGAGCGCGTGCATTTTCCCAAGGGGCTTTGCCGCTCGCTGCTCAAGACCGCGCCTTCGATCTACACCCAGCATGCGCGCAATCCGGAGCGTTCGGTGCAGATCGGGGGCAAGGGAACAGTGTTCGCGCCGGTCTACGGCCCGCCCTTCGTGCGCGACCTCGACGGCAACCGCCGCTACGCAACGCTTGAGGATTTCCAGAATTTCGTGAAGCTCGCCTATATGGCGCCGTCGATCCACCATTCGGGCGGCACGGTATGCGAGCCGGTCGACGTGCCGGTCAATAAGCGCCATCTGGACATGATCTATTCGCATATCCGCTATTCGGACAAACCGTTCATGGGCTCGGTGACGGCGCCGGAGCGGGCCGAGGACACGGTGGCGATGGCCAAGATCGTGTTCGGCGAGGATTTCGTCGAGAACAACACGGTGCTGACCAGCCTGATCAACGCCAACTCGCCGATGGTGTTCGACGAGACCATGCTCGGTGCGCTGAAAGTCTATTCGCGCCACAACCAGGCCTGCATTGTCACGCCGTTCATCCTGGCCGGCGCGATGAGCCCGGTGACGGTTGCCGGAACGCTGACGCAGATCCTGGCCGAGGTGCTTGCCGGCGCCTCGTTCACGCAGCTGATCAGGCCCGGCGCGCCGGTGCTGTTCGGCACTTTCGCTTCGTCGATCTCGATGCAGTCGGGCGCGCCGACTTTCGGCACGCCGGAACCGTCGCTGGTCTCCTATGGCGCAGCGCAGCTCGCTCGCCGGCTAGGCCTGCCGTTCCGCACCGGCGGCTCGCTCTGCGCCTCGAAGGTCCCGGATGCGCAGGCGGCCTATGAGAGCGCCAACACGCTGAACTCGACCATCCTTGCCGGCACCAACTTCGTGCTGCATTCGGCCGGCTGGCTCGAGGGCGGACTGGCGTCCTGCTACGAGAAATTCATGATGGACATCGACCAGCTCGGCATGACTCAGAAATTCGCCGAGGGCGTCGACCTGTCGGAGAACGGCCAGGCGATGGACGCCATCCGCCAGGTCGGTCCGGGCAGCCACTATCTCGGCTGCGACCACACGCAGGCGAATTTCCAGACCGCCTTCTACCGCTCCAACATCGCCGACAACAATTCCTACGAGCAGTGGCTGGCCGAAGGCGAAAAGACAGCGCCGCAGCGCGCCAACGAGCTCGCCCGCCGCTGGCTGGAAAGCTACGAAGCACCGCATCTCGATCCGGCGATCGACGAGGCACTGAAGGATTTCATCGACAGGAAGAAGGCCTCGATGGCCGACGCCTTCACTTGAAAGGAGCCCGAGTCAGGCCGGGCTAAAGTCGCCAACATCATCCATAAGGAAGTCTGGCGGAGCGCGTTCTCCGACCCGGACAAGAAGGGATGATCTTTTCGCGCGGCACGATCGAAGGGACCGCGGCCGCGCTTGCCGCCCACGGCCTGATCCTTCGGGGCGGCTTTCGCTTCGCCAGTGATGAAACGGCGCCTGCGGGGCTTTCAGGCGCGCCTGCCAAGTCCGCCCTCCTGGTCGGGCAGGCCGGCGTCGCACTCTGGCCGCACTTCCAGCGCTGGCTTGGGCAGCGGGCCAGCGGGATCGTCAACCCGCTCGACACCTGGTCGCGGGAGGTGATCGGCGCGGTGGCGCAAGCGTTCGGCGCTCGCGCCGTGTCGCCCTCCGACAGGCCCTATCTGCCGTTCCAGCAATGGGCGATGCGGGCGGAAGGGTTGAAGCCGTCGCCGCTCGGCATCCTCATGCATCCGCAGTATGGGCTCTGGCATGCCTATCGCGGCGCGCTGCTGTTCGAGGAAGAGATTTTCCTCCCCGAACCTCAAGAACCGATTCATCTCTGCGACACATGCGTCGAAAAACCCTGCATGAAATCCTGCCCGATCGATGCCTATTCCGAACAGGGTTTTGCCCATGAAGCCTGTCTTGGGCATGTGCGCGGCCCCGGAGGCGGCCTGTGCCGCACGAGCGGCTGCCTCGACCGCAACGCATGTCCCTACGGGGCGGACTATCGCTATCCGCCAGAGGTGCAGGCCTTTCATATGGCGGCCTTTGCTCGGCTGTAAGATGAAGGCCAACCGCACGAAGTCTTGAACGCCAGGCTCCGGGATTGTCTTGCCGGGCCGCTCCAGCCGGATATCTATCGCGCGGACAGACGACGGAGAGCAGCATGGCCAAGCAAGAGATCGAGATCGAAACCCAGGACGGGAAGGCCAAGGCCGGGCTGTTCCGACCGGCGGCGGCGGCCAGGGCCGGCGTCATCCTCTACATGGATATTTTCGGCCCGCGGCCGACGCTCGACCAGATGGCCGAACGCCTCGCAGCGCATGGCTATGCCGTGCTGGTGCCCGATCTGTTCTATCGCAGCGTGCCCTATGGACCGTTCGACCCTAAGACTGCGTTTGGTGAGGATAAGACCAGGGCTCAACTGACGGCGCTGAGCGGTGGCACCACGCAAGAGATGACCATCCGCGACAGCGCGGCCTTCCTCGATGCGCTCACTGCCGAAGGCCTGGACGGGCCGGTCGGCGTCGTCGGCTATTGCATGGGCGGCGCTCGGGCTCTCAATGCCGCCGCGGCCTATCCCGACCGCATTGCTGCCGCGGCCAGCTTCCACGGCGGCAATCTGGCAAGTGATGCGCCCGACAGCCCGCACCGGAAGGCAGCGTCGATCAAGGCACGCATCTACGTCGGGGTCGCCGGCGTGGACCGCAGCTTTCCGCCGGAGCAATCAGCCCGGCTGGCAGAGGCGCTCAGGGTCGCCGAAGTCGACCACACGATCGAGAACTATGTCGGCGTCGGTCATGGCTGGTGCGTCAAGGACCACAGCGTCTATGACGAAGCGGGCGCCGAGCGCCATTGGAAGCGGCTCATCACGCTGTTCGCCGAAACCTTGGGGTAGGGTGCGGAGGCTGCCGCAAAAAAATCTTTCCATCGCCCCAAGGAATCGCCATTAGCCTTCGTCCAACAGGCAAATGACGGCGATGATGCTGGACGACAGCGAAGCCTCCGATGCCGAATTGATCGGGCGGGCGAGGGGCGGAGACCGGGGGGCTTTCGGCAAACTGCTCGAAAGGCACTATGGCTTCGTCTATCGCGCCGCCTATCGCTGGTGCGGCCGCAAGGCCGATGCCGAAGACATCGCCCAGGATGTCTGCGTGCGGCTCGGCCGGGCAATCCGCGACTATCAGGGCAATGGCGTGTTCACGACCTGGCTCTACGCCATGACACTGAACGCTTCGCGCGACATGATGCGCAAGCGCGCCCGCGACAGCGCCAAGACCGAGGCCTTCGGCACGTATGCGCTGATCGCGGGGGAGGGCTCGGCGGAAGCCCAGGACCCGGCCGAGGCGCTGTGGGCGGCGGTGCGCATGCTGCCGGACAAGCAGCGCGACGCGGTGCTGCTCGTCTATGGCGAAGGGTTGAGCCACGCGGCTGCGGCCGAGGTGATGGCGATCTCGGAGGCGACGGTTTCCTGGCACATCCATGAAGCGAAGAAACGGCTGAAGCTGCTCATGCGCTCAGCCGGGGAAGTGTGACCATGGTCGACGACAACGAACTCGAAAGGCTGCGCAATCTGGCAGTTCCGGCGCCGGACAGCGAAGCGCAAACGCGTGCGTTGGCCGCCGCGATGCACGCCTTCGACTTGAACGAAAAAATTTCGACCGCCCCCCAAGGATCGCCGGCAGGTCTTCGTCTCACGGAGCGAGCACAAAGGCTCTGGAGAGAGATCATGCAACGGAAACTCATTGCCACCCCGGCCCTGACCGCGCTGGTCGCGCTGCCTATCGCCGGCTATGCCGCTTTTGAGATGCTGAGGGAGCAGCCGCCCGTTATTTCAAACGGGAAGGTCACCGAAACGGTGGCCGACAAGCCGGTTGCGCAGAAGCCGATACCGAACCAGCCCGCGATCAGCGAGCCGCTGGCGGCCGCGCCTGCCAAGGAGAAGAAGACCGGCGCCGACAGCGAGAGGCGTGTCGAAGACGAGGCGCAGGTCGCACCGGCATCGCCGCCGAAAACTGAATTGAGCCGATCCGATGATCGGACCAGGCAGGAATACGGGGCGTTGAAGGACTTTGCCAAGCAAGTACCACAGGCGCTGCCTGCGCCGCCGCCTGCACCTGCGGAGGTTGACCAGCTGGCCGCCGGCGGACGCGCGAATGCCCAGGCGCCGGCAACCGCCATGCAGCCTGCAGAGATGCCGGCTGGCGCCGTCGCTGGTTTCGGGCCGATGGTTCAGCCGGCGCCCATGCCGGCCGATCAAATGCAGCCGCAAGAGCAAAACCGCGACCGCATCGAGACCTTCAAGACCAATCCGGTGCACCAAGCTGCCCAGGATCCGGTGTCGACCTTCTCGATCGATGTCGACACGGCGTCCTATTCCTTCGTCCGCCGCTCGCTGAAGGAAGGTATTCTGCCCGACCCAGGCACGGTCCGGGTCGAAGAGATGATCAACTACTTCCCTTATGACTGGAAGGGGCCAGACTCGGCCGCGACGCCGTTCAATTCGACTGTCACCGTCATGCCGACGCCCTGGAACGAGCGCACCAAGCTGATGCATGTTGCGATCAAGGGTTTTGACGTGAAGCCGGTCGAGGCGCCGAAGGCAAACCTGGTGTTCCTGATCGATGTTTCGGGTTCGATGGACGAGCCGGACAAGCTGCCGCTCTTGAAGTCGGCGTTCCGGTTGCTGGTCAGCAAGCTCAAGGCCGACGACACCGTCTCCATCGTCACCTATGCCGGCAATGCCGGCACGGTGCTGATGCCGACAAAGGCCGCGGAAAGGCAGAAGATTCTTGCAGCGATAGACAATCTGGAGCCAGGCGGTTCGACCGCCGGCGAGGCAGGCATCAAGGAAGCCTACAAACTTGCGCAGCAGTCTTTCGTCAAGGACGGCATCAACCGCGTGATGCTTGCCACCGACGGCGATTTCAACGTCGGCCAGACCGATGACGACGACCTCAAACGGTTGATCGAGAAGGAGCGCAAGACCGGCGTGTTTCTCTCGGTGTTCGGCTTCGGCCGCGGAAATCTCAACGACCAGATGATGCAGACCATCGCCCAGAACGGCAATGGCACGGCCGCCTATATCGACACGCTTGCCGAGGCCGAGAAGGTGCTGGTCGAGGACGCGTCCTCGACGCTGTTCACCATTGCCAAGGATGTGAAAATCCAAGTCGAGTTCAACCCGGCCAAGATCTCGGAATACCGGCTGGTCGGCTATGAGACGCGGGCGCTCAAGCGCGAGGATTTCAACAATGACCGCGTCGACGCCGGCGATATCGGTTCCGGCCATTCGGTGACGGCGATCTACGAGGTCACGCCCAAGGGAAGCGGCGCCGAGCAGGTCGATCCGTTGCGCTATGGCGAGGCGAAGGTCGACAATGGCGGCGTTGCCAATGCGGGCGAATATGCCTTCGTAAAAATCCGCTACAAGCTGCCGAACGAGAATGTCTCGAAACTGATCACGACACCGGTGACCGCGGCCAACGAGGTGCCGTCCTTCGATGAAGCCGGCGTCGACCAGCGCTTTTCGGTCGCGGTCGCGGCTTTCGGGCAGAAGCTGCGCGACGCGGATCAGACGGCGAATTTCGGCTACGACCGGATCCTGGAGATCGCCAACGCCGCGCGCGGCGCTGATCCGTTCGGCTACAGGGCGGAATTCCTGTCGCTGGTGCGGCTAGCCTCGTCGCTGGGCACCAACAGATAGGGCGGGTGCCGTCCATGGAACAAAAAGCCGGCGGAGGACCTGCCGGCTTTTGCCGATCGTTAAATTGCGCGGCTTTTCCGGAACTTGATCGCAATGCCCTCCTGTTAGTCAAAGCTGATAGAAGTGAGGGGCTGGAATTGCATATCACCGGCAACGTGACGCCGACTGCGGGCAATCTTCAGACGCGAGCACCGTCCGCTCCGTCGGCGGAATCCGCGCGGATCAGGAATAATGTCGATGCGGCCCGCGACACGGCGCTCTCTGCGCTCAACAACGACCGCTTTCGCGTGATGCTGGAGCAGATCAGCGACCCGCGCGCGTCCGGCGCGTTGATGACGATGGGCGGCGACGGCAAGAACAGCGCCGCCACCGATCTCGGTACGGCGCTGTCGCGCTACGCTGAAAACAGCGAATAGAGCAGGCCAACTTCAGGCGCGGCTGCGCCGGCGTTCGCGACGGCCTTCGCCTGCCTCGGCAGCGCTCGCTATCTTGTTGCGCATCGGCCCGATGCGCTCGACGATGGACTCGACCGTCGGACGCGCCGACTTGGTGTGCGCGTCGAGCGCCTTGCGCATCGCGGCAAGGTGAGCGAACGAGGTGCCGCAGCAGCCGCCGACGATCTTGGCGCCCGCATCGACTGCCAGCCGGACATAGTCGGCCATCAGTTCGGGCGTGCCGGAATAGTGGATCTCGCTGCCGCGGAATTCCGGAATGCCGCAATTGCCCTTGACGATCACGGTGGCTTCCGGCTTCGCGTCGGTCATGTCGAGCAGCGAGGCCAGGATGTCGGCTGCGCCGACGCCGCAATTGGCGCCCACACCAAGCGGAGCCTGCGACAGTCCATCCGCAACGCCGTGGATATCCTTGGGCAACAGCCCCATCATCGTGCGGCCGGCCGTATCGAAGGAACCGGTATAGGTGTAGGGCAGGCCGACGCGGATCGCGGCTTCGGCCGCGGCGCGGATCTCATCCGGCGCCGACATGGTCTCGATCCATGCGACTTCGGCTCCGCCGGCCTTCAAGCCCTCGATCTGCTCGGCAAAGGCATCGACCGCTTCCTCATAGGACATAGCGCCGAGCGGCACCAAAAGCTCGCCGGTCGGGCCGACGGAGCCGGCAACGATCACCTTGCGGCCTGCCTTGTCGGACACCGAACGGGCGATTTCGGCGGCGCGCTTGTTCAAGTCATGCACGCGGTCCTGAGCGTGATGCAGCTTCAGCCGATGACGGGTGCCGCCGAAGGAATTGGTCAGGATGATGTCGGCGCCGGCATCGACGAAATTCTGATGCAGCGCGGCGATGGTGTCGGGCGCCGTCTCGTTGAGCAGCTCGGGGGCTTCGCCGGCCTCAAGTCCCATCGCGAACAAATTGGTGCCGGTGGCGCCGTCGGCCAGCAGCACGCCTTTTTCGGCAAGCAATGCGTCGATCGGATTGGTGGCGGTCATGGCTCTGGCTTTCGCATCTTGAATTCAAATAACGATATAAAGAAGTCTTTATATCTAGTCAATGAATTTGCGCCCCCGCTCTTGCATGAGTTTCCTAAAACGGACGGGTCGGCCAGGTTGGTCGCCGCATGCCAGCATGGCGATGATGGCCGCGTTCAGACAGAGCCTGAGGTGAAGGAGATCCCGGCCAGCTTCTGCGTGAAGCTCGCCGCCTCATGCGCGTTGATGTCGGCGGCTCGGACCAGATTGTCGAAGTGGCTGGTCAGGGTACGGACCGGCTGGGTGGCGTTCAGCACCAGATACATGTCGCCGACATAGATTGCGGCGCGGTACGGCCCGAAGATCGTATAAGGGATCGAATAGCGCATGCGGCCGTCATAGAGGAAGAGGCGGAAGGTCGGGTAAAGGTCGTCGAGGAGCGTTGCCATGTGCAGCAATTGCCGGCGGCGCTCGGCTTCCGGGAACCGGTCCCAGACGCCGAGCCCGCGTGCGAAAATCTCCAGCGTATGGCGCGGCATGCAGACCTCCATGTCGGTCTCGGGCCGCCTGTTGTAGTCGATGCGGTATTGCGTTTCGCCGGCCTGCGCCTCGCGGCTCTTGTTGGTAATGCCGGCCTCGTATTCGACAAGGGCCTCGGTGCGCAGGAGGTCCGGAATGCCCGCCGGCACGTAGCGGATCTTGGTGCCGACCGCCTCGGCGTGCCACTTGGCAAGTAGCGTGCGGTCAAAGCCGTCCGGCGCCTCCTCGATCTCGAGGCTTTCGCGAATCTCGCCGGTGACGCCTTCGTCCTGGCTAAGGCCCAGCAGCCAATCGAGCGATACCTTGAACTCGGCGGCGATGTTGAGAAGCGTCTCGGCGCGGGGCAGGCGCGTCGAGGCGCCCGACAGGAGCTGCGACAGCGCCGAACGATCGATACCGACGGCGCTCGCGAAGGCCGACTGGTTCAAGTCCGAGCGTGTCAAGAGCAATTTCAGGCGCTCTCTGAAGACCGTCGACAGATCACGCTTGTCCATCACGCCGCTCCTTTCCAGTGGAGGAAAAATTTGCGCCCAGGCCTGTGGTTAGGTGCTCAGGCGCAAATGAATCCCCAAATCTGTTTACAATATATAACATATGCAGCCAAATATGCGCATTCGCAACAGATTGTTCACTTTGTCGCGTTGCGACAACGACAGGCTCCTGACACAATGCTGTCAGGAATCAAAGTGGTTCCGGCGACTGGAAGGCAGTGGTCGATAGCATGACTGGCATACGCAAGAGACATAGCAGCACACCGGCCGTGGAATGGCCGACAGTATTCCTCACACTGTTCTGTTATGGCGCCTGGCTTGCCACCGGCTTCCTGCTTTGGCCTTCCTATCCGCTGCTGGCCCTTGTCGCCTTGGCCTTGATACTGGCCCTGCAATCCTCGCTGATGCACGAAGTGCTGCATGGCCATCCGACCCGCAACGCCAGCATCAACGAAGCCTTCGTCATCCTGCCGATCGGGCTGGTCTGGCCGTTCCGCCGTTTCAAGGCGATCCATCTTCGCCACCACGCCGACGAGCGGCTGACCGACCCGCTCGACGATCCGGAAAGCTATTACCAGGCGCTCTGGATGCATGCGGAAATGCCGCCGGCGATGAAGGTCCTGCTCAAGATCAACAACACAATGGTCGGCCGCTTCGTTCTCGGACCTTGGCTGTCGTCGATCGGCTTCTTCCTCGAAGACGCCAGACAGATGGCCGCCGGCGACAAGGCGATCCGCAAAGCCTGGCTGCTGCATGCGGTCGGACTTGCAGTGGTCGTGCCGATCGTGACCTTCGGCTTCGGCATCCCGCTCTGGCTCTACATACTGGGGCCGGTGTGGCTCGGCCAGTCCCTGATTTCGGTGCGCACCTATGCCGAGCATCAGTGGTCGGAACACCCGGAGGGCCGCACGATCATCGTCGAGCGGTCGCCGCTCTCCTTCCTGTTCCTCAACAACAACCTGCATTTCGTGCACCACAAGAGCCCGACCGTCGCCTGGTACAGACTGCCGAAGATGTTTCGCGATCGCCGCGAAGAATGGCTGCGGATGAACAACGGCTACGTCTATCCGAATTATTTCGCGCTGATCAAATCATTTGCCTTCAAGGCCAAGGAGCCGGTGGTGCATCCGGTGCTGCGCCGCGCGCCCGAACCCGGCCGTGCCTTCAAGCCGCGCATCAGAGCGCGTAATGTGAGTGGACTTGGCACGGCTCCGGTGCCGGCTGAGCCGCCGAAAGAGTAATTTCGAACTTTCGCGACTGCTTTATCGCCGCGGAATTCAGGCGCCGATGACCGCCTGTTTTGAAAGCTGTTCGTCATGAGCAAGTTGATTGCGGCTCTGCCGATGTATGACTGGCCGGAAGTTCGCGGCGAGATCGACGCGCAATGGGCGCAGCTCCGCGACGCTTTTCGACGGAGGGGTATCGACGCGCCGGAAAGAATGGCGCGCAGCAATCGCGACCTGCCGCCGGTGTCCGGCGGCATCCAAGACGGCGCCGGGAAGCTGATAGCGCCCGACCCCGCGACATTGCCCCCGGACGAGTTCGATTTTCACCAGCTCTGGCTGAGCCCGGCGCTGCTTTTCGGACAGACCTGCTGGGGGCCGATGGAGCTCGGCCTGGCCAGGCATGTGCAGGTGGTCGCTCAGCCAAGCTATGACGCCTTCGAGGGCGGGCAGGGCGAGCTCTATTCCAGCGCGCTGGTGATGCCGGCTGATGGCGGGACGTCGGTTGCCTCGCCCGAGGATGGCAAGGCCGTCATCCCGCTCGATCTCATCCGCGGCAAGCGCTTCATCTTCAACAATCCGGATTCGATGTCCGGGCTGCTCGGGCTGACGCGCGACCTGGAGGCGATCGGCGAAAGTCTGGGCGTCTTCGCCTCGTGCGGCGAAAGCGGCGGCCACCGGTCGTCGATCGTCGCCATCGCCGAGGGCAGGGCCGATATCGCCGCCATCGACTGCCAGAGCTGGGCATTGGCGCAGCGATTCGAGCCGGCGGCGCGGCGCGTGAAAGTGGTCGGCTGGACGACCAGGCGGAAGGGATTGCCGTTTATCTCGGCCAGGGCCACATCGGCGGACGTCGTTGCGTCCATGCGCGAGGCCATCGCCGAGCTTGGCTTGGACGGGTCAGTTGCCAAGCAGCTTTTCGTCGAGCGGGTAGGCTGAGAGTTTTTCGTTGCCGGTCTCGGTGATGAGGATCTGCTCCTCGATCTTGACGCCCTCGCGGCCGCCGAGCCTGCCGATATAGCTTTCCACGCACAGCACCATGCCGGGTTCCAGGACGCCATCCGGCGTGTCGTCCGTCCAGTCGCTGGCATGCGGCAGGGTCGGATATTCGTCCGCCAGACCGACGCCGTGGTAGAGCACGCCGTAGCGCGCCGGGAAGCAGTCTCCCGGCGGCACGGCGGAGCGTTCGACGAGATCGCGGAAGGAAATGCCCGGCCGCATCAATACCGTGTTGTGGGCGATCTGGTCGGCGGCGATGCGGAACAGGTCATGCTGCTCGTCGGACGGCCGGCCATCGCCGCAGAGCCAGGTGCGCGAGAGGTCGGCGCAAAATCCATAGGGACCGATGAGGTCGGTGTCGAAGGCGACGAGATCGCCGTCCTCGACGATGCGCGACGAGCATTCCTGGAACCAGGGGTTGGTGCGCGGCCCGGACGACAGAAGCCGGGTCTCGATCCATTCGCCGCCGCGCGCGATGTTGCCGCGATGCAGTTCCGCCCAGAGCTCGTTCTCGGAAATGCCAGGCTTCAGCGCCCCTTCCATCTCGCCCATCGCCGCCTCGCAGGCGACAATGGCGCGGCGCATGGCGAGGATCTCGTCGGGCGACTTTATGAGGCGCGCATTCTCCATCACCGGCTCGCCATTGCCGACTGTTATGCCGCGGCGGGCAAGCTCTTCGACGCCTTCCGGATTGATGTGGTCGACGGCGATCCGCCGATTGCCGCCGCCGTGCTCGGCAAGGAGCTCGGCGATGCCGGCCGCCCAGCGGCGGACCTTCTTGTCGGTCAGCTCGCCGCTATAAAGATACATCCACGACACCGCCGGCCGCACCTCGTCGACGACGCCGGCGTGATCCGACAAATGCTCGCAGGAGAAATAGTCGAACAGCACCACAGGGCCTTCTGTGGCGACGAAACAGTGGCGGGTCGGGTTGTGCGCGACCCAGAGCTGCATGTTGGTCGAATCCGTCGCGTAGCGGATGTTGACCGGATCGTAGAGCAGGGCGCCCGCATAGTCGCGGCGCCTGAGTTCGGCGCGGATGCGCTCGAGCCGATAGGTTCGCATGGCAGGCAGGTCGGGAGCGGCGATGCCTGCCGCCGCCCATTCGGCTTCGGCTACCGCGCCATAGCCCAGAGCGTGCTGGTTGAGCGCGGCAGCCTTCTCGCGGGAGGCGGCGCGCAGCGCCTCGACGGAGCCGGGTTCGAACGGCATGATCTTGCGGTGGCGGCCGAAACGTTGTGTGTCCATGCGGTCCCCTGGCTGTCTATTGCGGCGTCGTCATGTGCAGCCTGGTGATCGTGACCTGGCGCGGTGCGTTCCCCAACTGCGGCACCGCGATGCGCCGATGGACAGTGTCCATCACATAGCCGGCCTCGGTGATCCTCTTGAAGATGACGGAAGCCGGTTCCTCGTCATCCGCGAGCACAAGCACCGCGGGCTCGCGGATCGACTTGGCGAAATCGGGTATCTCGTCGTCGAGCACGATGAGATCGGGATCGACGAGGCGGAGATTGCCGATCCAGAACCAACTCGAGACCACAGTGCCGACCGGTCCGTCGGCTGTCAGATGACGATGGAGCGAAGCGTAGTCCAAGCGCACGATGCTGCCGCGGTTGTCGCCGCCGTGGACCTGCATGTACCAGCTTACCGGAAGCACCAGGATGGCCATCACGGCGCCGACGAAGACGATTGTAGCCTGCGTCTTCCTGCCCCTTTCCCCCATCGCGTCCAGCCGCATGGCAATGGCGACCGGCAACAGCACGAATACGGGCAGCATCCAGCGATCGCGAAACTGTGTGATGCCTCCCGCCAGCACCACCACGAGCGTGATCAGCAAGGCGAAGCCTATCGCTCGCCAGACCAGCGTCTCTGGCCACGGTGCGGCCTCGGGCGGTGGTGCGGATTGCTTGCGCGCCAGGAAAAACGCGACGGCAAAGATCGTGGCCGGCAGCCCGGCGAAATTGAGTATCGCATTGCCCAAGCCGCGGATGCCGCGAGACAGGGTCTTTGCCGCGCTGCCCCCCTCGGCGACGCCCAGGCCACCGCTGTGCGCCAGCAGGTCTCCCAGATGCGTGAGGCTCCAGTAGAATGTGGGCAGGCAGGCGAGGATCGCCACAACCACACTGATCAGGAAACGGCGATCGAAGATCGCCTCACGTGTTTCGCGGACGGACAGCGCCGCAAGGAACAGCGCAGCGAGAAAGATCACCTCATTGTATTTCGACAGCATTGCGGCGGCGGTCGCCAAGCCAAGCAGCACATACGCGGTAGTCGAGCGCCGTTTCTGCAACTCGGCGACTGCCAGGAGCAGCAGCGATGAAAAGCAAAAAACCGCGACCGAGTGGGTGAGGGCATGCTGCATCTCCCATACGATCTGTGGAAACAGCAGCAGGCCGAACATGGCGGCGGTCGCCGCGCGGGCTGAGTAGCCCAGGCGGCGCACTGTGGCGAAGGACGCGACCAATCCACCGGCCAGCAGCGTGTATTTGACGATCTTGAGCGCGAGAATGCTGGTTCCAACCAGCGAGGCCGTGAGGATGCCGAACCAGGTGTATAAAGGCGGCTGCGAGCCGCCATAGCCGGCCGCGAGGAAGCGCATCGCCATCAACTGTTCGGCGTCGTCGACGCCGACGCCGGTGCCCACGAAATGGGACGAGAGCGGCATAACCACGATCTGGACCAGGCAATAGGCAAGTGCAAACGCGATTGCGGCACTGAAAGGGCCGCCCCGTTCATCGCAGAGCCAGTCGGTCCATTTCTCCAGCTGCCGCAAGGGTCGTCTTCTCATCTGATGCGTTGGTGGCCGGTTGCTATATAGCCGGCCACCAACACGATCCGAAAGCGGTACATTGCGGCTTCCTGGAATCAGGTGCGCATCTTCTCGCCGCTCGGGTCGAAGGGCGGTTCGACGTTGATGCGGGCCGGGCGGCGGTGGCCGAGGATCTCGATCTCGAACAGGCCGGCGCTCTCGTCCTCGGCAAGGGCCGCCGGCACATAGCCCTGCGCCATCGACTTTTGCACGTAGTGCGCATAGCCGCCCGAGGTCACCCAGCCGACAACGCGCCACTCGCCATCGACGATGCCGCGCACGGCCGAAGCGCCTTCGGCGGCTTCGGAGCCGCGCACTTCCTTGCCCGTCTCGTCGAAGCGCGGCGCGCCGTAGCCATGCGGTTTCTCCACCGTGCCATAATCCTTGCTGACCTTGGCCCAGATCGGCTCGTCGCCCATCACGTCGGCGTCCGCAGCATCGACGATGAAGGAGACGCGGCGCAGCTTCGGCCCTTGCGCCTGCTCCCTGGCAGCCGCCTCGCGGCCAATGAAGTCGTTCTTCTCCAGCTTGATGAAGCGGTCCATCGAGCCTTCGAACGGCCCGTAGATCGGACGCAACTCGCGGAACCAGGTTGGGAAGTTCTTTTCGAGACGCATCGACAGCAGCGCGCGCATGCCGAAATCGACGAGGCCGAATTCCTCGCCTGCTTCCTTGATCGCCTTGTAGACGAGGCGCTGATAGGCGGGGGCCATCCAGATCTCGTAGCCGAGGTCGCCGGTATAGGTGATGCGGTTGACCATGCAGGGCGCGCCGCCGACCGCCATCTCGCGGAAGTCCATGAAGCGGAAGGCCTTGGTCGAGACGTCGACGTCCACGAGTTTCTGCAGCAAATCCCGCGAGCTCGGTCCGGCGATGGACAGGCCGACCAGCGTCTGGTCGAAGCGGTGGATGCGCACAGAACCATCCTTGGGCAGGTGCTTCTCGAACCAGCGCATATGGTATTTCTGCGCGGCCGAAGAGCCCCAGATCATGAAACGGTCCTCACCGGTCTTGGCGATGGTGAAGTCGCCGATCAGCCTGCCGAACTCGTTGACCATCGGGGTGAGCACAATGCGGCCGGTCTTCGGCATCCGGTTGGTCATCAGCCGGTTGAGGAAATCCTCGGCGCCGGGCCCGGAAACTTCGTACTTGGCAAAGTTGGCGATCTCGTTGACGCCGACCCGTTCGCGCGTCGCGCGAACTTCCTCGCCGATCGGGCCGAAATCGTTGGAGCGGTGGAAGGAGACGATGTCCTTTGGCTCGGTGCCCTTTGGCGCGAACCAGAGCGGGGTTTCCAGTCCCCACGAGTCGCCCATGACCGCATTGTTGGCGAGCATCGTGTCGTAGAGCGGCGTCGTCTGCGCCGGCCGGGCGGCCGGCAGTTCCTCGTTCGGGAAGCGGATCGAGAAGCGCCGCGAATAATTCTCGCGCACCTTGGCGTTGGTGTAGCGCAGCGTCGCCCATTCGCCGAAGCGGGCGACATCCATGCCCCAGACGTCGAAGCCCGGATCGCCGTGCACCATCCAGTTGGACAGCGCCAGGCCAACGCCGCCGCCCTGGCTGAAGCCGGCCATGACGGCGCAGGCGCACCAGAAGTTGGTCAGGCCCTGGACTGGGCCGACCAGCGGGTTGCCGTCGAGCGCGAAGGTGAAGGGGCCGTTGATGATCTGTTTGATGCCGGCCTTCTCGATGCCGGGGAAATGCTTGAAGCCGATCTCCAGCGACGGCGCGATGCGGTCGATGTCGGGTGGCAAGAGTTCATGACCGAAATCCCAGGGCGTGTTGACCGGCGACCATGGCTTGCAGGCTTTTTCATAGGTGCCGAGCAGGATGCCGTTGCGCTCCTGGCGGGTGTAAATCTCGCCCTTGAAGTCGAGCACGCCGATCATCTCGCGGCCGGTCGATCTGTTGAATTCCTCGACCTCCGGCATCGGCTCGGTGAGCAGGTACATGTGCTCCATCGCCAGCACCGGCAGCTCGACGCCGACCATGCGGCCGATCTCGCGCGCCCACAGCCCGCCGCAATTGACGACATGCTCGGCTTTCACCGTGCCTTGCTCGGTGACGACGTTCCAGGTGCCGTCGGCTTCCTGCGTCAGCTCGACGACGCGGTTGCGCAGCACGATCTCAGCGCCGAGTTTTCGCGTGGCCTTGGCGTAGGCGTGGGTCGTGCCGGAGGGGTCGAGATGGCCTTCGACGGGATCCCACATGGCGCCGACGAAATTCTTCTCGTCCATCAGCGGGAACATCGCCTTGGCTTCGGACGGCGTGATCAGCTCGGTATCCATGCCGAGATAGCGGCCCTTGGCGTGGGCGAGCCGCAGGAAATCCATGCGCTCGGGGGTATCGGCCATCATCACGCCGCCGGTCAGATGCAGCGAGCAGGACTGGCCGGAAAGCTCCTCGATCTCCTTGTAGAGCTGGACGGTATAAGCCTGCAGCTTGGCGACGTTCGGGTCGCCGTTCAGGGTGTGGAAGCCGCCCGCCGCGTGCCAGGACGAGCCGGAGGTCAGCTCCGAGCGCTCGATCAGCATGATGTCGGTCCAGCCGGCCTTGGCGAGGTGGTAGAGCACCGAGCAGCCGACGACACCGCCGCCGATGACAACCGCTTTAACATGGGATTTCATGAAGATAGGTCCGTTTTTGCAGAGACTGAATCGAGTGAGCGGGGCGTGAAAGATCAAAAATCGGTCGGCGCGCCGCCTTCGGCGCGGCGCTTCTCGACGAAGTCGTTGAGCTCCTCGCGGATGGCCGGGTCCATATACGGCTCTTCGTAGGCTGCGAGGCGCTCCTTCCATACCTTGTTGGTGCGTTCCAGCGCCGTCGGCGAACCCGCCTCGGTCCAGGTCTCGAAATTGCGCCAGTCGGAGACGATCGGCGAGTAGAAGGCTGTCTTGTAGCGCTCCTGCGTGTGCTGGGTGCCGAAGAAATGGCCGCCCGGGCCGACCGACTGGATGGCGTCGAAGCCGAGCGCGTCTTCGGAGAGATCGAGCGGGGTGAGAAATTCGGCCACCATCTGCAGGAGGTCGATGTCGAGGATGGTCTTTTCGTAGGAGCAGCGCAGGCCGCCTTCCAGCCAGCCGGCGCCGTGCATCATCAGATTGCCGCCGCCCTGGATGGCGCCCCACAGCGAAAAGACGCTTTCATAGGCGGCCTGCGCGTCGACCGTGTTGGCGGCGCAGGTGTTTGAGGTGCGGTAGGGGATATTGTAACGGCGGGCGAGCTGGCCGCCGGCGAGCTGCGCCTTCATGTATTCGGGCGTGCCGAAGGCCGGTGCGCCCGACTTCATGTCGACATTGGAGGTGAAGCCGCCATAGCCGACCGGCGCGCCCTTCTTCACCATCTGGGCAAAGGCGATGCCGGAGAGCGCCTCGGCATTCTGCTGCACCAGCGCGCCGGCGATGGTAACGGGCGCCATGGCGCCGGAGAGCGTGAACGGCGTGACGATCACCGCCTGGCCCATGCTGGCCATTTGGATGATGCCTTCCATCATCGGCACGTCGAGCTTGAGCGGCGAATTGGTGTTGATGATGGTGAAGACCGACGGCTCCTCCATCAGCTGCTCGCGGCTGACGCCGCGCGCGATGCGGGCGATCTCGATGCCGTCGACATTGCGTTCCTTGCCGAGCGAATAGATGTGGAAGACCTTGTCGGTCAGCGTGGCGAGGTCGCGGATGCATTCGAGATGCCGGACCGAGGGATGGATGTCGATCGGCTCGACCGGATAGCCGCCGGTGCACTGCAGGATGTTGTGCATCTGCGCCAGGCGCAGGAAATTGCGGTAGTCGACCTGGTTGCCGGGGCGGCGGCCGCGGTCGAGGTCGGAGCAGTTCGGCGCCGAGGCCATCATCGACAGGATGACGTTGTTGCCGCCGAAGCGCAGATTGTGCGCCGGGTTGCGGGCGTGCAGCGTGAACTCCGGCGGACAGTACGCGATGAGCTCGAGGATCATGTCGCTGTCGAAGCGAACGCGCTCGCTGCCTTCGCGAACGTCGGCGCCATGCGCCTTCATGATGCGGCGGGCTTCGTCATGCAGCACGTCGACGCCGATCTCCTTCAAAACGCGCAGCGAGGCGAGGTGGATCGATTCCAGTTCGTCGTCGGACACCAGCCTGGTGGGCACCAGCGGGTTCTTAAGCTGCCGGAACGGCGGCTGCTCGAAGGCTGCCGATCCGCCGGCGCGTTTGCCAGCACGGCCGCCGCGGCGGGCGCGATCTGTTGCCAATGCCGGTTCGGCGGGATGAAGGGCGGCAGTCATGAGAGGCCTCGTGGGGATGCGAAAGTGGTCGGCATAATGGACCGGCGGCAATGCTGCCGGTAAGGAGGCGGCGACCACTAGGGCGAGGGAAGCGACATGACGGAAGGGCAGATTGGCCCGCCGAATTGCCGCCGCCAAAGCATTCCCTGCCGGCGTTCCTGACAAGGATTGGCTGGAACATGCGCCCTTGCCGTCAGTTGGCCCTTACGGCTGTCGCCGGCAGCGGCTAAGCCTCCGTTGAATGGAGCAGGAATGATGGCTCTGGTGAAATCGGAGACCGGCGAGACGGTGCAGTGGGCCGCGATTACCGGCGTGATCGCGACCGTGTCGGTGTTCGCCATCGCGCAGGGGCTTTCCTATCCGCTGCTGAGCTTCATCCTGCAGCGTCAGGGCGTGTCGCCGGCGGTGATCGGCCTGTCGGCCGCGATGACGCCGGTCGGTTTCATCCTGTCCTCGCCGCTGATCCCGGGGCTGGCGCGCCGGTTCGGAGCGGGGCGGACTGCGCTCATCTGCGCCGGGCTCTCGGCCCTGGTGCTGGCGCTGATCGGCTGGACCCAGGACGTCTATTTGTGGTTCCCACTGCGCTTCCTGGTCGGCGTGGTCACCAATCCGCTTTATGTGCTCAGCGAAATCTGGGTGATCGCGCTGGCGCCGCCGTCGCGGCGCGGGCGCGTCATGGGCATCTATTCGACCATCATCTCGGCTGGGTTCGCGGCCGGACCGCTCTGCCTGCTGGCGGTCGGCACGGAGGGTTGGCCGCCTTTTCTGGTCGGCATCTTTGCTTTTCTTTTCTGCGGCGCCTGCCTGGCGGTCGTGGTGAAACGTCTGCCTAGGGTCGACGAGGCAGGTGAAAAAGTTTCTGTGCTGGGCTTCATGCCGCTCGCCTGGCTGCTCCTGTCGGCGGTCGTCGCCGCCGCCGGTTTCGAGCAGTCGGTGCTGGCGCTGCTTCCCGTCTATGGCACCCACTTCGACATTCCCGAGACGCGCATGTCGGCGCTGCTGTCGACGATGATCGCCGGCAACATCGCCATGCAGGTGCCGCTCGGCCTGCTCGCCGAAAGACTGACGGCGCGCCTCGTGCGATTCGGCTGTGTCTCGGTGACGGTTCTTGGCTGCGCGCTCTTGCCGGCGCTCATCGAGACGCCGCTGATCTGGCCTTGCGTCTTCATCTGGGGCGCGGTGTCCTACGGGATCTATACGATGTCGATCATCGAGCTCGGCGAGCGTTTTACCGGCTCGGCGCTGGTCGCGGGCAATGCCTCCTTCTCCTTGATGTGGGGCGTCGGTGGCATCCTCGTGCCGCCGCTGACCGGCGGTGTGATGGACCTGATCGGCGCCGCAGGGCTTCCGGTGACGCTCGGCGCGATCTGCGCGGCGCTGGCTGTAGCCACCGTCATTCGCCGGCGGGTGATGTAGGGCCGGCTGGCTGAGCGCAGGCAGCGCTGCTCTTGAATGTTGGCACGGCGAACGCGATGTAGGCAGGGCCGCCAGACCCGGAGACCAGCATGACCAGCCCGATGACCCAAACCCAGCCTGAATTGCCGGTCGAGGATCCTTTCCTGTGGCTGGAGGATCGCAACGGCAAGGAAGCGCTTGAGTGGGTCCATCGCCAGAATGCGACGACTGTCGCCGAACTGCAGGGCGATCCATCCTATCAGGCGGCATTCGAGACCGCGCTCGACCTGATGACGGCCGAGGACAATATCCCGGTCGGATCGGCGCTCGCCGGTTACGTCTACAATTTTTGGCAGGACAAGACCAACGCGCTGGGCTTGTGGCGCCGCACGACGGTCGCCTCCTACAAGACCGACAAGCCGGAATGGGAAACGATCCTCGATTTCGATCAGCTCTCGGCCAAGGAAGGCGTGAAATGGGTGTTCGGCGGCGCGACCCGGCTCTATCCCGATTTCGACCGCTGCCTGCTGTTCATGTCGCCGGACGGCGGCGACGCCAGCGAGATGCGCGAGTTCGACATTGCGACCAAATCCTTCGTCGAGGACGGGTTTCGGGCACCGGCTTCGAAGTCGGGGTTTTCCTGGCTGGACAGGGATACGGTGATCGTCTCGGCGGCTTTCGAGGACGAGGACAAAACTCACTCAGGCTATCCGCGGGTGATCAAGCTCTGGCGGCGCGGCACGAAGCTGGAGGAGGCGACGCCGATCTTCGAGGGCGAAAAAAATCATCTCGCGGTCGGCGGCGGCGTGGAGTTCGATGGCGACAAGAAACATGTCATGCTCGGCAAGACCATCGACTTCTTCACCTCGCACAGTTTTCTCCGGCTGGCTTCGGGCGAGAACCGGCGCATCCCGCTGCCCGACGACGCGACCGACACCGCGATCTTCAAGGGACAGCTGGTCTTTGGCGTCCGCAGTCCGTGGACGGCGCCGGACGGCACGCGCTGCCTGCCGGATGGGCTCTATTCCGTGGATTTCGACCGCTGGATTGAAACCGGTTCGTTCGAACCGGTCGAGACGCTGCTCAAACCGGAGCCCCGCGTTTCAATCGCAGGTCTCGCGAGGACGCAGGACCGGCTGTTCATCAACCTGATGGACAATGTGCGCGGCAAGGTCGTCGTTTGCGACCGCACCGGCAATGGCTGGTCGGTGAAGCCGGTCGACCTGCCCGACAAGGGCAATGTCGGCATCAGCCATGCCGAGCATTTCGGCTCCAGCGTCTCCTTCTCCTTCACCGATTTCCTGACGCCGAGCTCGATCATATGGTCGGACGACAATGGCGACACACTTCAAACCGTGAAATCGCAGCCGGCGCGCTTCGATGCATCGCCCTATACTTCGGAGCAGTTCGAGGCGCGCTCGAAGGACGGCACGATGATCCCGTATTTCGTCGTCAGGCGGCGCGACCAGACGGGACCGGTGCCGGCGCTGCTCTATGGCTATGGCGGCTTCGAAGTGCCGCTCTTGCCCGGCTATGCCGGGATCCGCGGCAGGCTCTGGCTGGACAAGGGCCATGCCTATGTGCAGGCCAATATCCGCGGCGGCGGCGAGTTCGGCCCGGCCTGGCATCAGGCGGCGCTCAAGGGCAAGCGCCAGAAAGCGTTCGATGATTTCGCCGCGGTCGCCGAGGATGTGGTCAGGCGCGGCATCACCACGGCGGCACAACTCGGCATCCAGGGCGGCTCGAATGGCGGCCTGCTGACCGGCGTCTCGCTGACGCAGCGTCCGGAGCTGTTCGGCGCCGTCATCATCGACGTGCCGCTGCTCGACATGCTGCGCTACACCGAACTGCCGCCCGGTGCCTCGTGGATGGCGGAATATGGCGATCCGTCAAAGCCGGAGGAGGCTGCATGGCTCGCCGCCTATTCACCCTATCAGCGTGTGGCGACCAGTGCCGTTTATCCGCCGGTGCTGCTGATGACCTCGACCGCGGACGACCGCGTCCATCCGGGGCATGCGCGCAAGATGGCGGCGCGGCTCCAGGCCGCCGGTCACGGCAAGACGCTGTTCTTCGAGGAGACCGAAGGCGGCCATGGCGGGCGCGGCGATCGCCGGCCCCAGGCCGCGCAAACGGCGATGCGCTACGTCTTTCTGCAGCGCACGCTTGCCGGTCCAGCTTGAATTGCTGGCCGTTGGCGGCTTAAGGTGCCGCCATGGTCCGCATCAGCACATCAGGCGCCTTCGGGGTCGCGGTGACGCCGTCACCGCGCACGCTGCGCGCCGAGCTTTTGCGGCTGTGCGCCCGCATCGGCTATTCGCCGCCCCGTTTCCTCTGACGAATCCGCCCCGGCCACCGCCGGATTGATTCAAGAGGAAAGACAAACCCATGACCTATCAGAACTATTCGCTGAAGCAGCTTCAGCAGATCGATGCCGCGCATCACCTTCATCCCTTCACCGACCATAAGGAACTGCGTGAAGCGGGCTCTCGCATCATCACCCACGCCAAAGGGCCGTTCATCTATGATTCCGACGGAACGGAAATCCTCGACGGCATGGCGGGCCTCTGGTGCGTCAATGTCGGCTACGGCCGCGACGAACTGGCGGAGGCCGCCTGCGCCCAGATGAAGGAGCTGCCCTACTACAACTCCTTCTTCAAGTGTTCGACGCCTACACCGGTGCTGCTGTCGCAGAAGCTGGCGGAACTGGCGCCGGAGCATGTCGGTCAGGTCTTCTACGGCTCGTCCGGTTCCGAGGCCAACGACACAGCGCTGCGGCTCGTGCGCCACTATTGGGCGCTCGAAGGCAAGCCTGAGAAGAACCGGATCATCTCGCGCAAGATGGCCTATCACGGCTCGACGATCGCCGGCACCTCGCTCGGCGGCATGGAGCCCATGCACAAGCAGCTCGGCGGCGCGGTGCCGAACATCGTCCATGTGATGATGCCCTATGCCTATGAGCTCGCGCTGGCCGGCGAAAGCGACCACGATTTCGGCCTGCGCGCCGCCAAGGCCGTCGAGGACGCCATCCTCGAAGCCGGCGCCGACAAGGTCGCCGCCTTTATCGGCGAGCCGGTGATGGGTGCGGGCGGTGTGAAAATCCCGCCGATCAGCTACTGGCCGGAGGTGCAGCGCATCTGCCGCAAATACGATGTGCTCTTGATGCTCGACGAGGTGATTACCGGCTATGGCCGCACCGGCGAATGGTTCGCGGCGCAGACCTTTGACGTCCAGCCCGACACCATCACCACCGCCAAGGCGCTGACCTCCGGCTACCAGCCGCTGTCGGCGCTCCTGGTCGGCGACCGCATCAGCAGGACGCTCGTCGAAAAGGGCGGCGAGTTCTACCACGGCTACACCTATTCCGGTCACCCGGTCGCGTGCGCGGTGGCCCTGAAGAACCTCGAGATCATTGAACGGGAAGGTCTGGTCGAGCGCGTCAGGACCGACACCGGTCCCTATTTCGCGCAGGCGCTGCAGGAGCGCATCGCCGGCCACAGGCTGGTCGGCGAGGTGCGCTCGATCGGTCTTATGGGTGCGATAGAGATCGTCAAGGACAAGGCGACCAAGGAACGATACCTGCCGTCGGGAAGTGCGGCGGTCGTCGTGCGCGATCACGCGATCTCGCAGGGCATGATGCTGCGCGCCACCGGCGACACGATGATACTGTCGCCGCCGCTGATCTGGACGCGCGACACCATCGACATGTCCTGCGAGCGCATCGCCAAGGCGCTCGACCTTGCGGAGGCGGATTTGCGGAAGCGCTGAGAAAACACAGCCGGGCGCCCTTGCTAGAGGGTGCCCGGCGACCCGAATCTGCAGCGAAGCCTTGCCCAGACGCAAAAACCGCGTCCCAGAAGGGAACGCGGCTTTGCCAGATACGCATGGCGTTTCGCTACTCGAGACCTGCGAAACTTACGGGCTCCGGTACGCGAGACCTGATCCGGAGCGCCGGGCGGTTGCGATGTCCGCCTCGCAGTCCGTTTTAAAGGCACATCGTTACCGGTGAGTTAGCGAGACCTTAAGCAAATCTAAATTTGCCGGATTTCTGTCGAAAAAAATTGCTAATAACCCTTTGCAAGCAGCTGCTTAGGTTTGATCGCCGCGCAGGAAATTTATGATGCCGGAAAAGTCGGCGCCTGCGTTGCCCTGCGCATTGAACAGAGCGTAGAGCTGCGTCGCCTCGGCGCCCAGAGGCGTCACGGCGCCGGCGCTTTGCGCGGCTTCCTGCGACAATTTCAGGTCCTTGAGCATGAGGGCGGCAGCAAAACCCGGCTTGTAGTCGCGGTTGGCGGGCGACGCCGGAACAGGGCCGGGCACCGGGCAGTAAGTGGTCAGTGACCAGCACTGGCCGGAGGAGGTGGAGGCGACGTCGAACAGCGCCTGGTGCGACAGGCCGAGTTTCTCGGCGAGCACAAAGGCTTCGGCGACGCCGATCATCGAAATGCCGAGAATCATGTTGTTGCAGATCTTGGCGGCCTGGCCGGCGCCGTCACCGCCGCAATGAACGATGCGGCCGGCCATCGGCTTCAGGATCGGCTCGGCAGAGGCGAATGCTGCATCCGACCCGCCGGCCATGAAAGTGAGCGTGCCGGCGGTGGCGCCGCCGGTGCCGCCGGACACAGGCGCGTCGATCGAAGGCAAGCCGTGCCTGGCGGCAATGGCGTGAGCCTTGCGTGCCGATTCGACATCGATGGTCGAGGAATCGATCAGCAAGGCGCCTTTCTTCGCCTTGGGCGCGATGTCCTCGTAGACCGACAACACATGCTTGCCGGCGGGAAGCATGGTGATCACCACGTCGGCGTCCTTCACCGCGGCGACGGCATTGGCCATGACGGTGACGCCATGCTCTTTTGCGATCGTGAGGTTCTCCGGCACGAGGTCGAAGCCTTGCACCGCATACCCCGCCTTTACGAGGTTGGCAGCCATTGGGTTGCCCATATTGCCAAGGCCGATGAAGGCGATCGTTGCCATCGTTGTCTCCCGAAATTTGCTGCTTCAGCGGCCGATCAGCGTTCGCGCGATGATGACGCGCATGATCTCGTTGGTGCCTTCGAGGATCTGGTGGACGCGCAGATCACGCACCAGCTTCTCGATGCCGTAATCGTGCAGATAGCCGTAGCCGCCATGCAACTGCAGCGCCTCGTTGGCGATGTCGAAGCCGATGTCGGTGACGAAGCGCTTGGCCATCGCCGACCATTTGCCGGCATCCGGCGCCTTGCGATCGAGCTTCGAGGCGGCGGCATAGAGGAAGATGCGGGCCGCCTGCAGCTCCGTCTCCATGTCGGCCAGCCTGAACTGCAGGGCCTGGAACTGGTTGATCTTCGATCCGAAGGCCTTGCGCTCGCTCGTGTAGGCGAGCGCCTTGTCGAGCGCCGACTGCGCGCCGCCCAGCGAGCAGGCGGCGATGTTGAGCCGGCCGCCGTCGAGCCCGGCCATGGCCATGCCGAAGCCCGCGCCTTCGGTGGCAAGCAGGTTCTCGGCCGGCACCTTGCAATCCTCGAAGATGACCTGGCGGGTCGACTGCATATGCCAACCCATCTTGTGCTCATTGGCGCCGAAGGAGAGGCCGGGCGCATCCTTGGGCACCACCAGGGTCGAAATGCCTTTGGGCCCGTCGCCGCCGGTGCGCGCCATGACGACATAGAGGTCGCTGTCGCCAGCGCCGGAGATGAACTGCTTGGCGCCGTTCAAGACATAGTCGCCGCCGCTCCTCACCGCTCTCGTCTTCAAGGCGGCGGCATCGGAGCCGGAGCCGGGCTCGGTCAGGCAATAGCTCGCCAGCCATTCCATGGAGGTCAGCTTCGGCAGGAAGCGCCGGCGTTGCTCGTCGCTGCCGAAGCGGTCGATCATCGACGCCGCCATATTGTGGATGGAGATGAAGGAGGAGAAGGCCGGATCGGCATGCGCCAGCGCCTCGAAGATCAGCACCGCATCCAGCCGACCGAGCGCCGAGCCGCCGACATCGTCGCGGACATAGATGCCGCCCAGGCCGAGCGGCCCGGTCTCGCGGATCACGTCGGCCGGAAAGTGCTTTGCCCGGTCCCAGTCGAGCGCGTTCGGCGCGACCCGATCGGCCGCGAAGGCCTCAGCCATCTCCTTCATGGCGCGCTGTTGCTCGGTGAGTTCGAATTGGCCAGTGCCCGCATCGACTGCCGCGTCCATGGCGTGCTCCCTGTCGTTTCAGGCCTTGTGGCCTGTCGTTTTTGGCTTTGCGCAGCGATCAATCTAGACCAATGATGCCGCCGCGCAACCCAGCCCGCCGTGGACCGGCTGTGCATGGATTGATCAACGGAGTCTTGCGTGCCGACAATTTTCGATCAGCTGCTGGACCGGTTCCACTTCTATCTCGCCGGCATCGACAGCGATCTGGTTGCGGACGCCGTCGCGCGCATCGATTGGCACACGCCCTCTCGTTCGCGCGAACCACGTGCGCTTCGTTGCCTTCGCCATCTCGATCGGATTGCGGAGCTTGCGCCGCGGGACGCCGGGCCGCTGACGCGGTTCATCGCGGACCATCGCAATGAGCTGTGCTGGGGCCAGACTTATACCGCTGCCGATTTCGGACAGCTCTTCATCGACAATTACGGCTGGCTGGAGGTGTTCGGCACGCGGGGGCATTTCGCCAATGACGAGGTCGCGGGCGGCCTGCTGATCCTCGGGCCCGACAGTGTCTACCCAGACCACCACCACACCGCCGAGGAGATCTACATTCCGCTGACCGGCAGCACCGAGTGGCGCATGGGCGGGGCCGGCTTTCGGGTTCGAGCGGCGGGCGAAATCATCCACCATGCGTCCAACGTCAATCACGCCATGCGTACCGGCAAGGAGCCACTGATGGCGCTCTATATCTGGCGAGGTGGACCGCTCGCGCAGAAATCGATCATCGGCGCGGAGGGCAGGGGCTGATGGCCAGGGCGATCATGCTGCAAGGCACCGGCTCGGATGTCGGCAAGACGGTGCTGGTGGCGGGGCTCTGCCGGGCAGCAAAAAAACGCGGACTGAAGGTCAGGCCGTTCAAGCCGCAGAACATGTCCAACAACGCCGCCGTCGCCGACATCCCCGGCAAAAACAAGACCGGCGGCGGCGAGATCGGCCGCGGGCAGTGGCTGCAGGCGCTGGCCTGCGGGGTGAGGCCGACCGTGCACATGAACCCGGTGCTGCTCAAGCCGCAAAGCGACATCGGCTCGCAAGTGGTGGTGCAGGGCAAGGTTTTTGGCGAGGCGCGGGCGCGCGACTATCAGGCAATGAAGGCCAGGCTGATGGATGCGCTGCTCGATTCCTGGGCGAAGGTCGGCGAGGACGCCGACCTCGTCATCGTCGAGGGCGCCGGCTCGCCGGCCGAGATCAACCTTAGAAGCCGCGACATCGCCAATATGGGCTTTGCCACGCGTACCAACGTCCCGGTGGTGCTTATCGGCGACATCGACCGCGGCGGCGTCATTGCTTCCGTCGCCGGCACGCATCTGATCCTGCCGGAGGAAGACCGGCGCATGATCGCCGGCTATCTCATCAACAAGTTCCGCGGCGATGTCTCGCTGTTCGACGATGGGGTCAGCGCCATCGGCAAGTTTACCGGCTGGCGCTGTTTCGGCGTCGTGCCCTGGCTGAAGTCCGCGGCAAGGCTGCCGTCCGAAGATTCGGTTGTGCTCGAGCGACTTGCCTCGGGCGAAAGGCGGGCGCTGAAGGTGGCGGTGCCCATGCTGGCGCGGATCGCCAACTTCGACGATCTCGATCCGCTCAAGGCCGAGCCGCAGGTCGAGGTGGTGTTCGTGCCGCCGGGAAAGCCGCTCCCGGAAGATGCCGGGCTGGTGGTCATTCCGGGCTCGAAATCGACCATCGGCGATCTGATAAAATTCCGCGAGAATGGCTGGGATCGCGACCTTGCCGCGCACCGCAAACGCGGCGGCCATGTCGTCGGCATCTGCGGCGGATATCAGATGCTCGGCCGCAAGGTTCGCGACCCCGATGGCATCGAAGGCAGCGTCATCGAGACGGAGGGCCTTGGCCTGCTCGACATCGAGACGGTGATGGAACCGGAAAAGACGGTGCGCAACTCGAGCGCTCATTCGGTGCAATTCGGCCTGCCGCTCGAAGGCTACGAGATCCATCTCGGCCGCACCACCGGCCCGGACGCCGCGCGGCCTTCGGCGATCATCAACGGCCTCGAGGACGGCGCGGTCTCCGCCGATGGCAAGGTTATCGGCACCTATCTGCATGGGCTGTTTGCAGCGGACGCTTTTCGCGCGGCCTACCTTGCGAGCCTCGGGGTCAAGGATGGGGGCATCGACTATCGCGCCGAGGTCGAGAAGGCGCTGGACGAGGTCGCGGCCGAGCTGGAGAAGCATCTCGACTGCGATGCGATTTTCGGGCTGGCGCGGTAGGTCCTCCCGTCGATGCGCATACGCTTGCCATTAGCGAAAGCTTCCGCCGCATCGTCATCCACGGGCGGAGCAAGGAGCGAAGCGACGCGGCGCAGACCCGAGGATCCATTCCGTGACGGTAAGGCGTTGCTACCGTGCAGAATTCTGCTCCTCTGCGCCCTTCGATCGAGGTCACGGAATGGATCCTCGGGTCTTCGCGTCCGCTTCGCTCCCGCTCCGCCCGTGGATGACGAGGTTCAGGCGTTTTCGCCAGCCGCAAATGCCGGCGCGGATAGCAACTACGCCTTCTCGCCCGCCTTCGGCCAGTAGGTGCCGAAGGACCAGACATTGCCTTCGGGGTCGAGGCAGATGAACTCGCGACTGCCATAGTCGCGGTCGACCAGTTCCTGGGTGATCCTGGCGCCGGCCTTTTTCGCCTTGGCATAGGCGGCATCGGCATCATCGACGGCGATGTAGATGGACTTGCCGCCGCCACCGCCGGGCTCGCCGACCATCTTGCCGTAGTCGTCGTCGCGCGCGGTGCCCAGCATGATCATCGAGGACCCAAAGGTCAGTTCCGCGTGGTGAACGATGTCGCCATCGCCATAACGGGCGCGCAGTTCGAAGCCGAAGGCCTCGCTGAGCCAGTCGATCATCCTAGCGGCGTTCCTGTATCGCAGGGCTGGATAGAGACGGGGTGCTTCGTTTGCTGCTGGCATGACAATATCCCTGTGCCGGTTGAATGAATGCCAGTCTGTGCGAAGGCGGTTTCCACGTCTTGAAGAAATATTACCTCGCCTGAGGCTTAGATCCGCGCGGCGAGCCCGGACGGCGTTTCGCCGGCAAGCTGACGGAATTCGCGCACCAGATGCGCCTGGTCGGCGTAGCCGCAATCGGCGGCAATGCCGGCCCAGTTGTCGTCCTGCCGCTTCGACAGCGACAGCGCGCGATTGAAGCGCACGATGCGTGACAATGTCTTCGGGCCGATGCCGGTCGCGTCGGCGAATTTCGCCGCCAGATGCTTGCGGCTCCAGCCGATCTCGCTGGCGAGCGCCGAAATGCGGGTGCGGCCGCCCGATGCGATGACCGTCCGGTAGGCCCAGGCGATTTCGGGCGAAAGCGCATGCGCGTCCGCGAGGCGGCCTGCGATGAAACCCTCGGCAATGTCGAAGCGCTTGTCCCAATCCGACGCTTCGCCGAGCTGTTCGCGCAGCGCGATGCCATGAAAGCCTATCGCATCGTCCAACCCGACCATGCGGTCGCGCAACTCACTCATCGGCAGGCCGAAGAATTGCCTGGCGCCGAGCGGCGTGAAATTGACCTGGACACAGCAGGCGGCGCCGAAGGATTCGATCTTGACCGGGCCGGCATAGAGACCGGCGGCGAAGCTGGCGCGGCAATCGTTGTCGCCCGGGCTGCGGCCGAGCCCGATGGCGAAGGCTCCGGCGAAGCTGATCACCAGGGGTACGGTCAGCGAGGCATATTCGACCATGCGGAAATGGCCGGGCAATATTTCCCGATAGCCGCAGATATCCGTGACGATGCCTGCGAGCGGGGCGGCGGGTTTGCGCCGCACCATCTCGGAATGGAGGGCGGGAGAGCGAGTATCCTCCCGATGGCGCTCCGTCTCGTCGGACATGCCGCGAGCCTAGCAGAACACGCTCGCAAAAATCAAAAGCGCCCGGCAGGGCCGGGCGCTCCGAGTTGCTCCACACTTTTCCTGGATTGCTTTAGGCGCCGCGCATCAGGCAGCCGCCGGCGAGCACGACATAGGCGATGAGCATGATCCACACCGACGCGAGAGGAATGAACGCAAGAACGCCGAGAGCGGCGAGAAGGCCGATGGCGGCGATGACCAACGAAATAATGAACACGATCTGCGTGGGCGCACTAAGATTCATGTCTGGTCCCTCCAACATGATTCGCAACACCCGAATTCTACCAGCAGGACAGTCACACACCAATGAGTTGGCGTAGGGGATTGGCCGGGTCGGCAAGCAGCTTCACCGCCAGCGCTACACACGCGATCACCAGCAGCGGCTTGATCAGTCTTGCGCCGATTTTGATGGCGAGGCCTGCGCCGAGGCGGGCGCCCAGAAACTGGGCGACACCCATCATCAGACCGATCTTCCAGTCGATGACGCCGACGGCGGCGAAGACGACGAAGCCGCCGATGTTGGAGGCGAAATTGAGCAGCTTGGTGTGCGCGGTCGCTTTGAGCAGACCATAGCCGGCAAGGCTGACGAAGGCGAGCATAAGGAACGAGCCCGTGCCTGGGCCGAACAGACCGTCGTACAAGCCGATGGCAGGCACAATCGTTAGGCCGAAGAGGAGCGGCGACAGACGTTCTGCGCGGTCAACGTCGTTCATGTTGGGTTTGAACGCGAAGTAGAGAGCGATCGCGATCAGGAGAATCGGCAAAAGGGCACGCAGGAAGTCGCCGGGCACGATCGTCGCCAGCAGGGCGCCGATGGCGGCGCCAACAAGGGCCAGCAGCGCGGAAGGCAATTGTCGGCGCAGATCGACCTGGCCGTTCGCGGCATAGTGGATCGTGGCCGAGCCGGACCCGAACATGCCCTGCAGCTTGTTGGTGCCGAGCGCTGCCACCGGAGAGAAGCCCGCCAGAAGCAGCGCCGGGATGGTGATCAGGCCGCCGCCGCCGGCGATCGAATCGACGAAGCCCGCCGCGAAGGCGGCAGCGGTGAGCATGAAGACAGTCTGCAAGGTAAGGTCGATCATCGGGCTGTGGGTCAAGGTGGGGGACGGCTGCTTCCATCATGCTTAGACAGTTTGCGCAAGACCGATTCCACGCTAACAATTTCAACGGAATCGCAAGGGGAGGCTTACGGCGATGGCGCTGCTCGACCAGATACGCTCGATCTTCGACGGCGACCCGGGCGTGCGCAAGGTAGCGGACGATCCGGTGCTGTCGGCCGAGCTTCTGATGCTGTTCCGGATGATCCTGGCCGACGGCGCGGTGTCGGAGAGCGAGATGGTCGCCTTCCGGCACATCTGCAAGGAAGCCTTCGGCATTCCCGAAGCCTCGATCGACAGCGTCGTCGAATATCTCAACGACTACGGCTACGAGACCAACGGCTCACAAGCGATCGCGCTGTTCCGCGACCTCGATGTCGAGCGGCGAAAGCTGCTTGCGCGCCACATGGCCGAGATCGCGAAGGCGGATTCCAAGCTTGCCGAGAGCGAGGTGAAGCTGCTGCGTCGCACGCTCGACTTGCTCGACATCAGCCCGGTGGATTTGGTCAAACCGGAGGGCTGAGCGCGGGCTCGCCGCTTACCCTTGTTCCTGCATGCGTCGCGCGATCGCACGGTGAAGGTCCGGCGCCGCCGCCACCAGCGCCTGCGCGGCTTCCGAGCGCGGGCTGTCGAGCACATCGGCCGTCCTGCCGCGCTCGACTATCTTGCCCTCATGCATGACCAGCACTTCGTCCGACATGGCACGGGCAACCGTCAGGTCATGGGTGATGAACAGATAGGCGATGCCGAGCTTCTGGTTAAGCTCGGCGAAGAGGTCGAGGATCTGGGCGCGGATCGACACATCCAGCGCCGAGACCGGCTCGTCGGCGACGACCAGTTTCGGGCGGGTGATGATGGCGCGGGCGATCGACAGGCGCTGGCGCTGGCCGCCCGAGAATTCATGCGGGTATTTGTCCATGTCGCGCGGGCCGAGTCCGACCTCATGCAGCGCATTCGCGACCATCTCGCGCCGCTCGGCTTTCAACGGCTGGGTCTCCAGGAGATGCAACGGCTCGGCGACCAGCTTCTCGACCTTCTGGCGTGGATCGAAGGAGCCGTAAGGGTCCTGGAAGACCACCTGCATGTCGCGCCTGGCCGGCTTCAGCTCGGCCTCTGATTTGCCGGTGATGGTCTGGCCGCGAAAGCGGATTGAGCCCGCCGTCGACTTGTCCAATGCCAGGATCATGCGGGCGAGCGTGGATTTGCCGCAGCCGGAACAGCCAACGAGGGCTACCGACTGGGCCGGCTCGATGGTTAGCGATACATCGTTGACGGCGCGGATCGGCTCTGCCGCCCGGAACAGTGATTTGCGCCGACCCGGATAGTCGCGGCTCAGGCCTTCGACTTCGAGCAGCGGCTTTGCCGAACCGGCAAGGTGTTTTTTGGGCCGCGCCGGCACATGCATGGAAGCCAGCGCCAGCTCGCGCGTGTAGGGGTGGTGTTGTGCCGACAGCGTGCGCGCGGTGTCGCCGGCTTCCATCACTTCGCCACCGCGCAGGATGGTCAGGCGGTCGGCCATCTCGGTCACTACCGCAAGGTCGTGCGAGATGAGCAGCAGGCCCATGCGGTTTTCGCTGACCAGATCGCGCAGCAGGTCGAGGATCTGCGCCTGCAGCACCACATCGAGCGCCGTGGTCGGCTCGTCGGCAATCAGCAATTTTGGCTTCAGCGCGCAGGCGATGGCGATGACGACGCGCTGGCGCTGCCCGCCGGAGAGCTCATGCGGGTAGCGCGACAGTGGGAACTTGGCTTCCGGCAGGCCGACACGGTCGAGCATTTTTCGCGCGCGATCCTCGGCCTCGGCGCGGCCCGCCCTGGTGTGCCAGCGAATGCCCTCGGCCACCTGCTCGCCGATGGTCTTGACTGGATTGAGCGCCGTCATCGGCTCCTGGAAAACCATGCCGATGTCGTCGCCGCGCAGCGCGCACATCTGGTCCTCGCTCGCTGCAAGGAGGTCGATGCCGTCGAAAGTGACGCGTCCGCTGGTTTGAGCTAGATGCGGCAGCAGGCTCATGATCGTCAGCGCCGTCATCGATTTCCCGGAACCGGATTCGCCGACCAGGCCGACCACCTCGCCAGGCGCAATCGCAAGCTCGACCTGCTTCAGGATCCGCGTTCCGCCGATGACAAGCGACAGGTTCTCGATCTGGAGCAGGCTCATCGCCGCCGCCGCGATTTCGGATCGAGGATGTCGGCGATGCCGTCGCCGAGCAGGTTGAGCCCAAGCACGGTCACGATGATCGCCATGCCGGGAAAGATTGCCATCCACGGCGCCGTCACCATCCGCGTCTGCGCGTCGAACAGCATGCGGCCCCAGCTCGGCATTGGCGGCTGCGCGCCCAGGCCCACATAGGAAAGCCCCGCTTCGGCGAGGATGCCCAGCGCAAACTGGATCGTGCCCTGTACCAGCAGCAGCGTCGCGATGTTGGGCAGGATGTGCTCGACAGAAATCTGCGTCATGCCCTTGCCGGCAGCGCGCGCGGCGAGGATGAATTCGCGCGGCCAGATCGCCAAGGCGCCGGCGCGGGCGACGCGCGCGAAGACCGGGATGTTGAAGATGCCAATGGCGATGATGGCGTTGACGGCGCCCGGCCCGAAGATGGCGGTGATCATGATCGCCGACAGTAGTGCCGGGAAGGCGAAGACGAGATCGTTGATGCGCATCAGCGCCTCGTCGGCAAGGCCGCCCCGCGCCGCCGCGAAGGCGCCGAGCGGCACGCCGATGCCCATGCCGATGCCGACCGCCACCAGCGCTACCGCGATCGAGTTGCGTGCGCCGACCATGATCATCGAAAGGATGTCGCGACCGAAATGGTCGGTGCCGAACCAATGCGTCCACGAGGGCGCCTGCGTCTTGTCTGCGATGACCAGCTTGGTGACGTCGTAGGGCGTCCATACAAAGGAGAGCAGCGCAATCGCGGCCACCAGCAGCGTGATGGCGAAGCCGATCAGAAAAGAGCGGTTGCCGAAGGCTTTGGCCAGAACCCCGGCAAGCGTTTCCTCGGGCAGGTCGACGCGCATTATCATTGCCGGCCCCTGAGCCGCGGATCGACAACGGCGTAGGAGAAGTCGACCAGCAGATTGACGGCGATCACGGCGGCGACCAGCAGCATGACGACGCTCTCGACGACGATCAGGTCGCGCTGGGTGATGGCTTGGAAAACCAGCCGTCCAAGCCCCGGCAGATAGAAGACATTCTCGATGATGATGGTGCCGGCAAGCAGGAACGCGAATTGCAGGCCGAGAATAGTGAGCACCGGGATCATGGCGTTGCGCAGCGCGTGGCGCCAGAGCACGGCGCGGTAGGGCAGGCCTTTGGCGCGGGCGGTGCGGATATAGTCTTCGTTGAGCACCTCGATCAGCGCCGAGCGGGCGACGCGCGCCAGGATCGCCGCCTGCGGCAGCGCCAGCGCGATGGCCGGTAGCAGCAGCGATTTCACGGCCGGCCAGATCCCGGCGTCCCAGCCAGGAAATCCACCCGCCGGCACCAGCCGCAGCCATACGGCGAAGAGATAAATCAGCATCAGCGCGAACCAGAAATTCGGCACGGCAACGCCGAGTTGGGCAGCGCCCATGGCGAATGTGTCGCCGGCCCGGCCCTGGCGGCCGGCGGAAAACACCCCGACCGGAATGGCTATGACGGTCGACAGCGCCAGCGCGATTAGCGCCAGCGGCAGGGAAACGACGACGCGCTCACCCACGAGGTCGATGACGGGAACCGAATAGGTGTAGGAGCGACCGAAATCGAGGCTGAGCAACCCGCCCGCCCAGTGCAGGTAGCGCAGGACAAGCGGCGCGTTCAGGCCCATCTGGTTGCGCAACAGCTCGACCTGGTCGGCGCTGGCGTTGAAGCCCAGCATCAGGCGCGCCGGGTCGCCAGGCAGGATTTCCATCACCGCAAACACCACCATCGAGGCCAGCACCAGCGTGATGGTCGCGATGATGAGGCGCTTGAGGAGATAGGTGGCCATGGGAGGCGATCAGGCGACCGCGCCGGCGTCAATCCGTCCACTTCACCTTGGTAAGGTCATTGGCCTGAATCGGTGCATTCTCCCACAGGCCCTGCAGCTTCGCGTCCCAGACCCCGACCTTCGGCAACTCGTAAAGGAAGCCGACCACGGCGTCGTCGGCGAGGATCTTCTGCGCCTCTGCTAGCAGCTCCTTCCGCTTCGCCTCGTCCGAGGTCAGGTTGAGCTTGGCGATGATGGCATCGAAGGCCGGGTTGTCGTAGTTGAAGTAATAGTCCTTGCGCGAATAGATATCGATGTCGTTCGGCTCGGTGTGGGAGACGATGGTGAGGTCGTAGTCCTTCTTGGTGAAGACCTGATCCAGCCATTGCGCCCATTCGACGGGGATGATCTCCAGATCGATGCCGACATCGCGCAGCTCGGACGCGATGATCTCGCCGCCAAGCCGCGCATAGGACGGCGGCGGCAGCTTCAGCGTCGCCTTGAAGCCTTTTTCTAGGCCGGCTTCCTTCAGCAGTTCCTTGGCCTTGTCGACATTGTGCGGATAGAGGCCGGTGAGGTCGACATAGTCTTTGTTGGCGGGCGACATATGCGAGCCGATCGGCACTCCCAGGCCCGCCGAGGCGCCGTCAATGATCGCCTTGCGGTCGAGCGCGAAGGAGATGGCCTGGCGCACCTGGAGCTTGTCGAAGGGCGGCTTCTTGTTGTTGATCGAAAGAATCGTCTCGCCTTCGGTGGAGCCGATCACCACTTTGAAACGCGGATCGTCCTTGACCTGAGAGACGCTGTCGGGATCGAAGAAGGGGAAGGCCTGGATGTCGCCCGAAAGCAGCGCCGGCACGGCGGCGGCGGCGTCGGGTACGATGCGGAACTCGACCTTGTCGAGCGCAACCGGGGCACCCCAGTAATTATCCGACTTCACAAGCGTGATCGACGAGCCCTTGGCCCAGTTCTGGAACTTGAAGGGGCCGGTGCCGACCGGCTTTTCCTTGTTGGTGTCGGCCGATTTCGGCGACACCATCACCGCGTCGCCCCAGCCCATATTGTACAGGAAGGAGCCTTGCGGGTTTTTCAGCGTGACCTTTACCGTCGCCGGATCGACGACATCGACCTTGTCGATCTGCGCGAACAGCCCCTTTTGGGCGTTGACCGAATTGTCGGCCCGGGCACGGTCGAGAGAGAATTTCACGTCGTCGGCGCTGAAATCGCTGCCGTCGTGGAATTTCACGCCGGTGTGCAGCTTGAAAGTGTAGATCTTGCCGTCATCCGAGATGGTCCAGCTTTCGGCAAGGTCGGGGATCACCTCGCCGTTCGGACCGATGCGGGTGAGACCTTCGAAGACATTGGCGTAGAGCACCTCGTCGATGGCGGCGGCGGCGCCCGCGGTCGGATCGAGATGCGGGGGTTCGAGCGGAATGCCGATGACGAGGTCGGTACGGGCCGAAAATGCCGACGTGGCGGCCGCGAAAGTAAGCACAGCGGCGGCCAAAATGGTCTTCCACAATCTCATTGCCGAACTCCCATGCGGTCAAACGGACAAGCCCAGCGGATAGAAGCGTGATTTGGCCTGTGAGTAAATTGCGTTTCGTGCTGCCGGGTGGCGCCAAGCGAAATGTTTTTCCCGATCAGCCGGTCGTACCGCGCAGCAGCACGTCGAGGCCGATCGCCATCACCTTGGCCGCGTCCACCATGTCGGCGATGCCCACCCATTCGTCCGGCCGATGCGCGAGATCGAGGATGCCGGGGCCATAAGCGATGCAGTCGTAGATCTGGCCAATGCGGGCAACATGCTTCTGGTCGTAGGTACCGGGCGAAATGACGTATTCCGGCTCGCGGTCGAAGATTTCCATGATGCCCTTGGCGACGGCTTTCACCACCGGCGCGTCGCGCTCGGTCATCAGCGGCAGCACCTCCATCAGGTCGCGGATCTCGTAGTCGAACTTTTCTCGCTCGCGCTTCAGCCGGTCGAGGATGCCGGTGACTTCACCCTTGACGGTGGCGAGGTCTTCCTCGAGCAGGAAGCGGCGGTCGATGGTCAGCCGGCAGGAATCCGGCACGTTGGGCGAGGGCAGTCCCGGCCGGAAATCCTCGGTCTGGCCGCCATGGACGGAATTGATGTTCATGGTCGAGCGCCGGGCGCCCTCGGGCACCACCGGCATGCGCGTCACCTTGCCGTCGAGCGCCGGGAAAAGCTCGTCCTCGAAGGCCTGCACGACGGCACCCATATGGCGCACCGCGTTGTCGCCGAGGAACGGCATCGAGCCATGCGCGATCTCGCCCTTGGTCTCGATCTCGGCCCACCAGACCCCGCGATGGCCAAGGCAGATGCGGTCCTTGTTCAGCGGCTCGGGGATGATGACGTGGTCGACCTTCGGCTTCGAGAAATAGCCGAGCTTCGCCAGATGGGCGACGCCGCCGAACCCGCCGGATTCCTCGTCGACCGTGCCGGATATCTCTATGGTGCCGGGAAAGTCGGGATAGACCTCCATGAAGGCTTCGGCGGCAATGACAGAAGCCGCCAGCCCGCCTTTCATGTCGCAGGCGCCGCGGCCGTAGACCTTACCTTCCTTCACCAGGCCGGCGAAAGGATCGACGGTCCAGCCTTCGCCGGCCTCGACCACGTCGATATGCGAGTTGAAATGGACGCAGGCACCGGGCGAGCGGCCGTCGAAGCGGGCGACGACATTGACGCGCGGGTAGCGGTCGGTGTCGCCGGGCGTGCCTTCTGCGCGAATGAATTCGGTTTCGAAGCCGAGCTTCTTGAGGCGTGCGCCAAGATACTCGGCACATGGCCGGTAGGCCTCGCCGGGCGGATTGACGGTCGGAAAGCGGATGAGCTCGGCGGTCAGCGCGATCAGGTCGTCGACCCGGTCATCGACGGCCCGGAGGAGTCGTTCATTCATCCTGCTGATTGAAGAAGCAACGCGGCGCTTTTGCAAGCTGCCTTTCGCGGTTGCCGGACAATGATTGAGGGCAGGCTCGCGCTTAAACCGTTGAGAGTGGGCAGCGGCCCAGCAACTATGACGGGAAATCATTCAAATTCGCGAAATCGAATTGGCGAATTTGTCAAGGAGTGTGTGGTACTTAACGCACCTGCCGGCGAAAATGATGGAAAAGAGACCACGTGATGGCAGGGGGCAATCGAAGGGGTTCATCGCATGAAAAAATCCAGCCTCATGGCGGCCGTGCTGGCAACCACGTTGCTCGGCACGTCGATCGCAAGCCGGGCGGCTTCGCTGGTCGCCAATATCGACGTCTCGACGCAGACGATGACCGTCAGCAGATACGGCCAGGTGCTGTATCGCTGGAATGTATCGACGGCCCGAAGGGGCTACTTCACACCGCGCGGCAGCTACCGGCCGCAATGGACCGCGCGGATGTGGTACTCGCGCAAGTATGACAATTCGCCGATGCCGTATTCGGTGTTCTTCCGCGGCGGCTACGCCATTCACGGCACCGGCGCCGTGAAATATCTCGGGCGTCCGGCCTCGCATGGCTGCGTGCGCCTGCATACGGCCAATGCCGCGACTTTCTATTCGATGGTGAAGGAAGCCGGCTACGGCAACACGCGAATCGTCGTCACCGATTGAAACGGGCCGGAGAGGGCTGCCTAGGCCGCAGGCAGCATTTGATGGCTGCGCCTGCTCGGAGCGTTGCAGCAATGCCGCACATGCTTCAAAAACAAGCAGCTTATACTAGCGTGAGCATCGCCGGAGCTGGTTTGCATGACGGCGCAGTGGTAAGTACGAAGCGTTGTTCTGGCTGCTTGGGGACTTTAATGTATCGATTTCTATTGAGCGCTGCGATCGCGGCAACCGCAACCTCGGCTTTTGCTGCCGATGCACCCGTTCTTCTGGACCAGGAACTCGCGCAGCCGCATATGTCAGGTTATGGCGAAATCTATCTCGGAGGTCTCTATTTCGCGACCCCTGGGGACGACTCGGATGGCACGACTGCCGGCGGCGCTGTTCGGGTGAATTTCCCGATCGACGCCCGCTGGAACATCCAGACTGACGGGGTGATCGATTCGCTTTGGGTCGAAGGCACGAACATCTACAGCTACGGCGGTGCGATCCACGGTTACTGGCGCGATCCGAGCTCATATGCGCTGGGTGGATTTGCGACGATAAACGGATTTGGCGGCGATAACGGCATCGGTGACTTAGACCTTTATACCTTCACTGTCGGTCCAGAGGCTCAGGCCTATTTCGGCAACGTGACGATCTACGGGCAGGCCTACTACGGGCAGTTGCGGGCCAGCGGCGAGTCCGAACATTTCGACAATTGGGGCGGCCGGGGTGTCGTGCGGTATTTCGCGCAAGACAATCTCCGCTTCGACGGTGAACTCGGCTTCTCGCGGCTGTCCGGTTTTGGCGGACATTTCGATACGGTAACGGCGGCCTTGCAGGCTACTTATCGGTTCTCAGGGACCCCTTGGTCGGTATTTGGCCGCTATCAGCTGGATCACCTAACCTTCTCGGAAGCTTCAGGCACCGTGAACATCCACAAATACGTGGTCGGCCTGCGGGCAAGCTTCGGCTCGGACACACTGCTTTCCGAGGATCGCAACGGTGCCACGATGGATACGTTCCGGCCGAACTTCACCATCCCCGCTCCGCTTTGAGACAGCTGAACCTGGAGCCGCGTGGACTTGGTCCTCGCGGCTTTGCGTTGCGCATTGGACGCAACACGCCTAGCAGCAGGCTATTTCAAAGCGGTTCCGCGTTTGATCCAGACGAAAGCGATCTGAACGTTCTCGGCCGCTTTAGCTGACCTTGGCCTGCTAACGCCGCTTACGTCGGCGGCCGCTCATCTCCCAGCGCTTGTGGAACCACATCCACTGTCCGGGATCCTCGCGCACCCAGCGCTCGACGATGTCGGCAAGCAGCTGCGTGGTCGCGTGAACATCGACGCTGCCGGTTTCGGTGCGCGGCAAACCGAGCTTGTCTTCGATTTCCAATCGGAAACGGTTTCCCGGCAGCCTGACGCAGCGCGCCGGATAGACATCGCAATCATAGTGGCGGGCGAGCATGCCCAGCACCGGATTGCTCTGGCAGGGGCGGCCAAAGAAGGTCGTCTCGACGCCGTTCGTGAATTTCTGATCGACCAGCACGCCGATATTGCCGCCGTTTTCCAGGATGGCGGCGAGGGCAAACGATGCGCCGGTCGAGGACGGCAGCAGGCCTCCCATGCTCGAGCGGCGTGTCGAGTGGATGTAGTCGGCAAGGTAGGGATTGTTGGGCGGGCGGAACAGCGCCGTGATGTTCATGCCGAAGGTGGCGGCGGCGACCGGCAAAAGCTCGAAATTGCCGAGATGGCCGGTGAACAGGATATGCGGCTTCTTTTCGCCTGCGATTTCGACGAAATGCTCGATGCCGCTGACCTCGACCCGGCCCGGCTTGGCGGCATTCGGGTCAAAATCGAAGAGGGCATCGAGGAAGATGTATTCGGCGGCAAGCCGGGCCATGTTGCCCCACATGTCGGACGCGATGGCCTCGATTTCGGCATCGCTCTTTTGCGGATAGGCAAGGCGCAGATTGTTGACGGCCACCCGGTGCCGTCCGACCATCGGCCCGATGCGGCGGGCGACGCGGTCGGCGAAGTTGAGCGCGCTGTCAGGCGGCAAAAGGCGCAGCAGGCCGATGACCGCCATGGCAAGCCGCGCCACCAGCCAGTGCTCCATTTGGCGTAGCCGCCGGCCATAGCGGAACATGAAGTCCCGGCGGGCTTTCTTGAGCACCTTGCCGACCATCTTGTCTTAGGAAACGCGAAGAATGATCTTGCCGAAGACGTCGCGGCCTTCCATGCGCTTCAGCGCGGCGTCGATGTCGTCGAAGCCGACTTCGGTGTCGATCACGGGCGCGACGAGACCGGCCGCCATTTTCTGCATGGCATCGGCCATGTTCTTCATGCGGCAGCCGAAGGAGCCGAGCAGCTTCAGCTGTTGCTGGAAAAGCTGCATCAGGTTGACCTGCGTCGAGACGCCGGAGGTCGAGCCGCAGGTGACGAGGCGGCCGCCGCGCCTCAGGCATAGCATCGAACCTGCAAAAGTGTCGGCGCCGACATGTTCGAACACGACATCGACGCCCTTTTTCTTCGTCAGCTTGCGCACCACGCCTTCGAAGCGATCCTCGCGATAGTTGATGACATGGTCGGCGCCAAGCGCCTTCGCCTTGTCGATCTTGTCGTTCGAGCCGACCGTAGTGATGACCGTGCAGCCCATGCGCTTCGCCAATTGGATGGCTGCGGTGCCGATGCCGGAGCCGCCGGCATGGACGAGGATGGTTTCACCGGGCTCCAGTTTCGCGTTGTCGAACAGCATATGCTCGACCGTGCCGAAGGTGACGGGTGCGACGGCAGCGCCGATCTCTGAGACACCGGGCGGCGCAGGCACCAGGAGACGGGCAGGCAGGTTGATCTTTTCCTGCGCGAAGCCGTCGAGATGAAAACCGTGGACGCCGGAGACGTGCTCGCAAAGATTGTCGCGGCCCTCGCGGCAGGCACGGCAGAGCCCGCAGGTTCGCGCGCCGTAGATCGACACCAGTTGCCCCGGCAGGAGGGTGGAGACGCCTGGCCCGACAGCCTCGACCTCGCCCGAGGCTTCGGCGCCGACGACCAGCGGCAGCTTGCGCTTGGCGAAGGCCATGCCGCGCCAGCCCCAGACGTCGATATGGTTGAGCGCCACCGCCTTGATGCGGAGCGTCACTTCACCTTGCGAAGGCGGCGGGGGAGGCGGAAGGTCCACCGTTTCAAGGCGGCGGTCCTCAATAAGTTGCAATGCGCGCATTTGGCCTGTCGGTACTTTGGAAGCGGGAAAACGTCCGCTTAGACCGGTTCCCGCGCCATGACAAGGCAGGTGTTCTGGCCGCCGAAGCCGAAGGAATTCGACAGAACCGTGCCGACCTCTGCGTTGCGCTTCTTGTTTGGCACCACGTCGAGCACGATTGCCGGATCAGGATTGTCGTAATTGATGGTCGGCGGGATGACGCTTTCGCGCATGGTCATCAGCGAGAACGCGGCCTCGACCGCGCCGGCAGCGGACAGCGTGTGGCCGATCATCGACTTGTTCGACGAGATCGGCATCGAGCCGATCCGCTCGCCGAACACGGTCGACAGCGACAGATGCTCCATCTTGTCGTTTTCCGGCGTCGAGGTGCCGTGCGCGTTGACGTAGTCGATCTCGTCCTCGCTCAAGCCGGCATCCGCAAGGGCGGCGCGTACCGCGGCGATGGCCGGCGAACCGTCAGGCTTGGAGCGGGTGCGGTGGAAGTCGTCGGCGCGCTCGCCGCAGCCGCGCATGATGCCGAGGATGGTGGCTCCCCGGGTAAGTGCCGCCTCCAGCGATTCCAGCACCAGCGCGCCGGAACCTTCGGCAAGGACAAAACCGTCGCGGTCCTTGGAGAAGGGTTTCGAGGCCTTTTCGGGAATGTCGTTGTGGGTGGAAAGCGCCGAGAGCAGCGAGAAGCGGATCAGGGCTTCGGCCGTGGCGGAGCCGTCGGCGCCGATCGACAGCGCCTTGTCGCATTCGCCGCGGCGGATCGCCTCGACACCGAGCTGGATGGCGGTGGCGCCTGACGCGCAGGCTGTCGACAGCGTGATCGGCAGGCCGCGCGTGCCAAAACGATCGGCCAGGCGATCGGCGATCGAGCCGAACTGGGTGGTCTCGAAAATGCCGAGCTCCTTCAGTCCGCGCGCCACGCGCAGCAATCTCTCGGAACCGCTTTCCTTCTTGTCGGAATTGTAGAGCGAGAAGCGGTCGGCCCAATCGAGCTCGACCGGCGGCGAGGCGAGAAAGAGCGGGCCGCCGAAATCGCCGGAATCGAGGCCGGCCTCCGACACCGCTTCCTGGGCGGCCGTCTCGGCCAGCTCGTAGGTGAGGGGACTGGCACCCTTGGAGCTCGACGGCAGGAAATCGACCATGCCGGAAATGCGGGTGTTCAGATGATCGACGGGAAAGCGGGTGATTGGATGGATGCCGGATTTGCCCGAGGTCAGCGCCGCCCAGTTGTCGGCCTTGCCGACGCCAAGCGAAGTCACCACGCCGATGCCGGTCACGGCGACGATAGGCCTGCCCATGTGATCGCAGAGATTGGCCATGTTCTGTCTGTCTCGCTCTAAGCGGCCTTGATCAGCCCCAGGCCCTCGAATTGGTGATAGCCGATCGCCGTTGCAAGGACGGAGCTGGGGGCGCCTTCGAATGGTTGCTCCACTGTGGCATCGAAGACAGGGTAGGGGGCCTTGCGGTCGACGGCGAGCGCGGCAAGCGCCACGGCGAAGGGGAACTGCGCTTCCTTCATGTGGCCGGTGAGCGTCGAGAAGGCGCGCACTGCAAGCCCCGGGTTGGCATCGAGTGCCACCTTTTCGGCCGCCGTGGCGGCATGGGCGCCGGAGGCACCGGAAATGGTCAGCAATTCGCCGGCGGGCAGCGCCGCCTGCTTCAGCAAAGCGGCGATTTCGGCATTCAGCTCGCCGCGCCGGCGCCTCGCCCGGCCGGAAACCACAGGACCGAGCTCAGCATAGATCTTGCGACCCCGGCTCTGCGCATGCTCTCGCTGTTCGAGCACCAAGAAAGCGCCGCCCGAGCCCGTCACCACGCCGCCGCCTTCCGCGCCCTGTCTTTGCCAGACCGGTCTCCACGGGCCGCGATGCAGATAACAGGCGAGCTCATAGCCGAGCAGCATGTCTGAGTGCTCGGTCTGGAAGGCGCCGCCGACCAGCACATGGGTCGACTGGCCCGAGCGGATGCGCGCGGTGGCCGTCTCAACGGCAGAGACGCCGGCGCCTTCCTCGCCCATGAAGGTACGAGACGAGCCGGTGACCTTGTGCACGATGGAGATGTTGCCGGCGAGCAGATTGGAAAGCTGGGCGAGGAACAGCGTCGGCCGCAATTCCGTGGTCAGCTTCTCGTTGAGCAGCACGTCGCGGTCGTTGCGGCTCTCGGACGCCGCCAGGATCGCGCTGTCCACGGCCTCGTCGCGCTCGCCGCCGCCGGCCGCCACAACCATGTCCATGGTCGCGCAAAGCTCGTCATTGCCCTTGATGCCGGCGTCGTCCAGCGCCAGGCCGGCGACATAGGTGCCGAGCCGCTGCCAGGTCTCCATCTGGCGCTGGTCGCCGCGCTTGGCGATCTGCAGGTTCCAGTCGATCTCGGGCAGGGGATGAATTGTGTAGGGCGCAAAGCGCGTCGCATCGAGCACCGGCTCAACGCCCGGCCGGGTCAGCTTCTGCCAATGCGCGTCCGGTCCTTCTCCCAGCGAAGAGACAAGGCCGATGCCGGTGATGACGACGTCGCGCGGGCTGCTCATGAGCGGCTTTGCTGGTCAGGCTGGAGGCGGGGCAAGGTCGCGCTCTTCAGGCGGCCTTGGCCGCGACCAGCGCGTCGATCTTGGCGCACAGGTTCTGCATGACGAAGTAGTCGTCGGTCGAAGCCTTGCCGTCATTGACCTCTTGCGTCCACTTCTCGAGCGGCACCTTGATGCCGAATTCCTTGTCGATGGCAAAGACGATGTCGAGGAAATCGAGGCTGTCGATGCCGAGATCGTCGATGGTATGGCTTTCGGGCGTGATGGTGTCGATATCGATCTCGCTGGTGTCGGCAATGATCTTGGCGACTTTCTCGAACGTGGTGGACAAGGGCTCTTCCTTCGGTTGCGGGCGGAATCTGTCCGCATCTTGTTTTGCCGCTGTCTAATCGGTTTTTCCGGGCAGGAAAAGGCCTGACACGCCGGGCGCAGATGGGATGCCGGCTTTGTGGACGCAAGTAGGGCCGCCCGGCCACCCGCGGCCCGGCCCATTTTACGTGACGTAAGCTCAGCCTTCGCGGAGCTTGACCAGATCGTTGAGCAGCCCGCCCGTCCCGTTGTGGACAGTCAGGCGCTCGACCTTGCCGGCGATGGCCTCGAGAGCCTCGAGTTCCTTCAGCCGCAGCATCACCGGGTTCTCGGCCATCACCTTGGCCGTGTTGAGCAGCGAACGCGTGGCGTTCGTCTCCTCGCGGCGGCGGATGACGTTGGCTTCGGCCTGCTTCTCGGCCGAAACCACCTGGTTGAGGATCTCGCGCATCTCGCCCGGCAGGATCACATCCTTGAGCGCGATATCGCTGACCTCGAGACCGATCGCGGCCATGTCGGAACGCACCTTGGCGGCTGCCTCCTCATCGACCGTGATCTTCTTGTCGAGGATCTGGTCGAGGGTGAGCGCGCCGAGCGTCTTCCGGAAGGCGTACTGCAGGGCGCGGTAGAGGGCTTCGGAGAAGTCCTTCACCGTGCTCACCGCCGTCACCGGATCGACGACCCGGTATTCGGCGGCGATGTTGACGCGGATCGTCACGCGATCCTTGGTCAGCACTTCCTGCCCGGCGACATCAAGCGACTGCCGCTTGAGATCGACGACCTTCACCTGGACCATGCGCCCGACATTCCAGAAGGCGTGCACCCCCGCGGCAAGCGTGCGGGTGTAGACGCCGTCCACGAACAGCAGACCGACCTGACCGTCCACGACCGGATGCAGGAACATGTGTTCCGTCTTTCGGGCCTGGCCGATCCAGCGCATCAAGGCCGGATCGACGGCCAGATCGGCCGCCGCGTCGACGGAGGTCACCGCCCACGGGCCGGCATCCGTCCACAGCACGAGCTTGCGATCCGGAGCGAGAACGGCATGAAGGGCGCCGTCGCGCTCGATCACGGCAATGTCGGTGCGCCCGGTGCGAACCACGGTGAAGTGACGCGCGGCCACATCCGGGAGCTTGTCGAACAATGCCTTCTCGTAGGCCGAAACGAATTCCGGGTTCTTCAGGTCGTGCCTGGAGATTTCCAGGTTTCCGCGCCGGTTGTCGAGCCAATGTTCGCCCGGCATCAGGACAGCCTGGATCTCGCCCTTGTAGAGGGCGACGGCACGTTCATTTTCCTTCACGAGGACGCGCTGGCGTCCCAGAACCTTTTCGAGAATGGTCTTCATTGTCGTTACTCCTGTCGGGCATGGCCCCGTGCGAGGCGTCACGTCATGCGTCGATCGTCCTTTCGTTTCTCGTTTCGTTTCCCGGCACGGATGATCCGGAGACCGGTGGCATCGCCAGGCGGCGGGCCTTCGGGAGCGGATCGCGGGGCGGCAAGGCGGGCGCCGGCGCCCGAAGGCTCCTTTGCCGGCATTGCCGCGCCTTGATCGTCACCGCGAGCCTGGCCGCGAGCCGATGGCATCGGACCGTTCGATACGGCCTCGGCCCGAAGGCTTAGCCGTCTGTCAGGTCTTCTGCATTCCGGTCCCCGGACCGTTTTGGATAACACCACCCAAAGGTGTCGGCTTAACAGGCCGTTGGAGAAGGAATCGAACCTTCGACAATCAGATTATGAGTCTGACGCTCTAACCAAACTGAGCTATCCGTGGTGCTGATGAAGGGACTCGAACCCCTGACCTCCGGACCCAAATCCGGCGCTCTTCCTCTGAGCTACATCGGCGATCCCAACACTCCGAAACGGCGCCGTACACAGCGCGGCAAAGCTGGCTGCGCGGGCGGAGACGAAAGCTCCAACCGTTGTGCTCGCTTCGGTTTTCGTGACCGGGAGCGCGCCTATAGACCCTGCGACGGCTTGTCGCAAGCGGCATTATCGCGGGGGCTTGCGGCTTCTTGCGGCTGTGGCATTTCGGACACAGTGCTGAGCTGGGCAGACCTATGCCGTCAGAAGGTGACGCGGCCGAGCACTTTGAGGCCGTCTCCATTAGGCGCCACGACCACGGCCTCGCCCTCGCGCGGCGAGACGCCGGTGAGCGCCTGGATGTTTTCCAGATGCGTGACCAGCACCAGATTGTCAGAGCCCGAATAGCCCCGGATCTCCTTCATCACCGCCTCCATCTGAGCGGCCTTCTCAGCCGAATCGGTCTTGAGCAAGTCGAGCGGCGCAAATGGTTTCGGTTCGGCCTCGAAAGCGATGCGGGCGGTATCAAGGCAGCGGCAGTAGCGGCTGGAGAGCACACGCTCGATGGGCGCCGCGCGCGCCGCAAACAGCGCCCCGATGCGGCTTGACTGCTGCTTGCCGCGCTCGGACAGGTTGAGCTGGGTGGCGCAATTGCCGATGTCGAAATTCGCCGGATCGGTGGTCCCGGTGACGAAGGCATGCCTAAGCAGGACGATATGGCCGCCATCGCGCAGCAGCGCCCAGCCGGCGTCGGTTGCGTGGGCGAGGGTGGGAACGGCAAGCAGGAAAAGCGCCAGGGCAAGTCGCAGCATGTGAAGTCCTTATGGCGGCCGGGAGAGGCCGGGGCCATGATCGGCATATAGGGACCGCAAAGCCGGCTGAAAAACAAGCAGAGGACCAACGGTCGGCCGGAGAACGGCCGATTGCACAGCGCTCGGGGCTTGCCTATCACGGGAAAGATGTCTCCGCCCGAACAATGACGCCGCTCACCGAAACCGTCCTCTTCGTCTTCAGTCTCGTTGCGCTCGGCTATTTCGCCGGCCTTACCGGCTATCTGAAGCCGGTGAGTGGTGAGGGCATATCCGAGTTCGCCGTCAACGTGGCTATGCCGCTGCTCTTGTTCCAGACGATGGTGCAGTCCGATTTCCATGGCGTGGCGCCATGGTCGCTGTGGAGCGCCTATTTTGCGGCGGTTGCCATCACCTGGTCCGCCGGGCACCTGGTCATGACGCGGCTCTTCGGCCGCGATGCCCGTGCTGGCATCGTCGGCGGCGTGTCCTCGGCCTATTCCAATGTCGTGCTGCTTGGCGCGCCCTTCATCCTAGGCATATTCGGCACCAGCGGCTTCGAGGTGCTGTCGCTGCTGGTCTCGATCCATCTGCCTGTCATGATGATGGCCTCAATCGTGCTGTTCGAGATGTTCGGCCGTCGCGGCGAGCAGTCCGTGCATCAGTTGCGCGTCATCCGGAATTTCCTCAGGCGGCTGTTCGTCAACCCGCTTATCATTGGCATTCTCGCGGGGCTCGCCTGGCGCTTCACCGGCGCGCCGATGCCGCCGCTGATCGGGCGGCTGGTCGACGCGCTGGCCGATACGGCCGGGCCGGTGGCGCTGTTTGCGATGGGGCTCAGCCTGTGCCGCTTCGGCATATCCGGCAACATCCGCCCGGCACTCGCGCTGTCGGCGCTGAAACTCTTCCTGATGCCGGCCTTGGTGCTGCTCGCGGTCTGGCTGCTCGACCTGCCGCCGCTGACGGCAAAGGTCGCCGTGGTCGTGGCGGCGCTGCCTTCCGGCATCAATTCCTATCTCATCGCCGTTCAGTTCAACACCGGACAAGCGCTGGCGTCCAACCAGATGACGATCGCCACGGCCAGCGCGGTGCTCACCACATCCTTCTGGCTGACGGTGGTCCTGCATGTGTTCGGCTAGCGCTCGTCTTTGCTGGCCCAACCCCTATATGCCATCTTGTGATTGCTTGCCGGGCTTTCCCTAGGTAAGAGCAATGCGCCAGCGTGCAGCCTTGCACGCCCCCGAATATCCAGAAAAACGGCCGATCAGCGCGCCGAAACGGAGGCCAGACCATGCTTCAGAAAACCAGTCATTTCATGCGCCAGGCCAATCTCATCAACGGCGAATGGGTGCAGGCCGACAGCGGCCAGACCATCGACGTCAACAATCCGGCGACCGGCCTGAAGATCGGCACCGTGCCGAAGGCCGGCAAGACCGAAACCCGCCGCGCCATCGAGGCCGCCGATGAAGCATTCAAGAGCTGGCGCAAGACCACCGCGCTCGAGCGCTCGAAGCTTCTGCGCAAGCTGCACGACGCAATGATGGACAATCAGGACGTGCTGGCCGAGTTGCTCACCATCGAGCAGGGCAAGTCGCTGTTCGAATCCAAGGGCGAGATCGGCTCGGCCGCGAGCTATATCCTCTGGTTCGCCGAGGAAGGCCGCCGCACCTATGGCGACATCGTGCCGTCGCCCTGGGGCGACCGCCGCATCCTGGTGACGAAGGAGCCGGTCGGCGTCATTGCCGCCATCACGCCATGGAACTTCCCGTCCTCGATGCTCGCCCGCAAGCTCGGACCGGCGCTGGCCGCGGGCTGCACGGCCGTGGTCAAACCGGCCTCGCAGACGCCTTATTCGGGTCTCGCCTGGGGCGCGCTTGCCGAAGAGGTCGGCTTCCCCAAGGGCGTCATCAACATCCTGACCGGTTCGGCCGGCGAGATCGGCGACGAGATCTGCGCCAACCCGCTGGTCAAGAAGATAACCTTCACCGGCTCGACCGAGGTCGGCAAGATCCTGATTCAGAAGTCGTCGACGACGGTCAAGAAAGTATCGATGGAACTCGGCGGCAATGCTCCGTTCCTGGTCTTCGACGATGCCGACATCGATCGCGCCGTCACCGGCGCCATCACCGCGAAGTACCGCAATTCCGGCCAGACCTGCGTCTGCACCAACCGCTTCCTCGTCCAGGCGGGTATCTATGACAAGTTCGTCGAGAAGCTCGCCGCTGCCAGCAACAGTCTGAAGGTCGGCTCCGGCCTGGAAGAAGGCGTGCAGCAGGGGCCGCTGATCGACGAGAAAGCGGTCGAGAAGGTCGAGGAACTGATCGCCGATGCCACCTCGAAGGGCGGCAAGGTCGTTGCCGGCGGCAATCGCCATGCGCTCGGCGGCTCGTTCTTCCAGCCGACGGTCATCGCCGACGCCACGCCCAAGATGCGCTTCATGAAGGAAGAGATCTTCGGGCCGGTCGCCCCGGTGTTCAGGTTCGAGACCGAGGAAGAAGCGATCGCATTGGCCAACGACACCGAGTTCGGCCTCGCCTGCTATTTCTACACCGGCGATCTCGGCCGCGCCTTCCGCGTCATGGAAGGGCTGAAATACGGCATGGTCGGCGTCAATGAAGGCCTGATCACCACGCCCGAGGCGCCGTTCGGCGGCGTCAAGGAATCGGGCCTCGGCAAGGAAGGCGGACATCAGGGCATCGAGGACTATCTCGACACCAAATATGTCTGCCTCGGTGGCCTCGGCCTCTGACACCGCTCGACTGGCGGGGCAGGCATCAGGCCTGCCCTTGCCGGAGATGGCCGGCGTAGTCCACAGATCAATGAACTGACGTTTTCGGGCACAGCGATGAAGGACGGCGAGGTCTTCGGCACGACGCAGGCGGGCGAGGCCGTTCGCCGCTTCACCATCCGTGGCGGTGGTCTCACGGCCAACATCATCGGGCTTGGCGCGATCATCCAGGATCTGCGGCTCGCCGGCCATGATGCGCCGCTGGTGATGGGCTACGACCAGTTCGAGCCCTATGAGACCGACCGCGCCTATTTCGGCGCCGTCGTCGGCCGCTTCGCCAATCGCATTCGCGACGGCCGCTTCACCATCGCCGGCAAGCGCTACCAGACCGAGCGCAATTTTCTAGGGAAACACACGCTGCATGGCGGCTCGGAGGGCTATTTCCACCGGCCATGGTCGGTCTCGCTGCACGGGCGCGATTTCGTGACGATGACACTGCACGATCCCGATGGCACGATGGGCTTTCCAGGCGCGCTGGACGTCACCTGCACCTACCGGCTGAAGATCCCCGGCACGCTCAGCATGGAACTGACCGCCACATGCGAGGAGCCGACGCTCTGTAATCTTGCGCAGCACTCCTACTTCAATCTCGACGACGGGGGCGCGGGCGACATTCTCGACCACCGGCTGATGCTCAATGCCGGCGCTTATACGCCCGTCGACGCAGAGATGATCCCGACCGGCGCGGTGAAGCCCGTCGACGGCACGCCCTATGACTTCCGCCAGGCGCGGCCGCTGCGCATGGAATCGGAAGGCGAGCAGCTTCCCTACGATCTGAATTACTGCCTCGCCTCCAGCCGTGGACCGCTGCACCAGGCAGCCTGGGTGCAGGGCGCCAGTTCCGGCGTCGAAATGGAAGTCTGGACCACCGAGCCCGGCCTGCAGCTCTATATCGGCCAGTATGTCGCGCCGTCCTCCCCTGGGCTGGACGGGCGCGGCTACAAAGCCTTTTCAGGCTTCTGCCTCGAAGCTCAGACCTGGCCCGACGCGCCGAACCGGCCCTATTTCCCACAGGCCACGCTTTGGCCGGGCCAGATCTACCATCAGGTGACGGAATACAGGTTCCGGCTCCCTAGCTAGATCCCAAAGGCTGTTCTTAGAATCTCGAACGGCGCGAGCGCGCCGCGCACCTGTACGACGGCCGCAGCCACCCGATGCGCGCGCCGAACCGCGTCGACTGGGGCGTGACCGGCAAGCCGGGCGGCGAGATAGCCGCCGTTGAAGGAATCGCCGGCGCCGGTTGTATCGACAGGCGAGGCGACATGCACTGCCTCGATTGTTTCCGAGGCGCCGTCCACGGCAATCAATGCCGGCTGCTCGCCGTTCTTGACGACAACCTCGCCGACCACTCCTCCGAGACGCCTGGCAGTTGTTTCCGGCGCCTCATCGCCAAACAGCATCTGCTCATCCGGAAAAGTGGGCAATGCGATATCCGCGACGGCGAGCGCTTCCAAGATCGCAGCCTGCGCGGTTTCACGGCTCGGCCACAGCCTGGGACGGTAATTCGGGTCAAAGGCGACCAGCGAACCCGCCGCGCGTGCTGTCGCGACGGCCGAAAGCAGGGTTTTGCGCGCGGCATCATCCAGAATTGCCAAAGTGATTCCGGAAAAATAGACAAGCGCCTGGTTTTCAAGACTTTTCGCCAGTGCCGCTGCATCGGAGGCAAGCTGGCGCGCGGCAGCATCGCTTCGCCAGTAAGTGAAGGCGCGCTCGGCTCCAGTGAGCGTGATGGCGTAAAGGCCCGGTCTTGCGCCGGCAATGACCGGGCTGCTGCCAATACCGATGCCGTTCTGGGCTAAGAACGCGATCTGATCGCGGGAAAAAGGGTCGTCGCCGAAGGCCGAGACATAGGTCGCGGGCCGGCCGGGGCTGAGCGCATGCAGCGCCCATAGCGTATTGAAGGTGTCGCCGGCAAAGCCCATACGCCAGTTCGGTCCTGCCTGGCCCGACAGTTCGAGCATGCATTCGCCGATCGACGCGACACCATTGGCTTCCATATGCCTTGTCCTCCTAAAGCTTTGGTGCTGTAGCTTTTTGCAGCCGGCAGCGCCATGCTTGGCGCAGGCCGATTTTTGCGCCAGAAGCGATTTCCCACAGGCGGGAGGGATGCTGCGCGCAGCCCGTGACGTTATCAGCCGAAGAGGAGCCGGTTTGGCATCGATATGGCGTTACATTCTTGCGGGTCTCGGTCTTGCTGCCCTGCTGGTCGGCATTCTGACTGTCGTCTACCTGACGGCGCCGCATTCGGCACCGGGCCCCGATACGTCGCGTTCGAAAAAGACGGCGAGCGGCCTGTTCGTTGCGAGCTTCGAGCCGGAGCGCGGCGTCATCCGGCAGGGCGAGCTGCAATCCTGGCTGCTGACACTGAAGACCTCCGCCGGCGCTCCGGTGGAGGGCGCCGCGATCACCGTTTCCGGCGGCATGCCGCAGCACAATCACGGCCTGCCGACCAGCCCGCAGGCGACCGACTATATGGGGGCGGGACGCTACCGCATCGACGGCGTGAAATTCACCATGACCGGCTGGTGGCAATTGCGCTTCGCGATCTCGGCGGCGGCGGGTTCCGATTCCGTCGTCTTCAACATCGTGTTGTGAGCGGCCGATGAAGCGTCTTCTCCGCCTCGCAAACCTGTCCGCTCTGGCTGCGCTCGCTTGGCTTGGCGGTTGCGGCGAGCCCGAGTTCAGCGACGCCGAGAAGAAGGCCATCGCCTCGCTGGCGTTGAACACGCTGCCGGCGCTCAAAGCGGACATGACGAACCAGTATGCCGATGTGCCGGCCGCTGCGGCGCTCGGATCGACGCTGTTCTTCGATGTCGGCATGAGCCGCGACGGCACGGTGTCCTGCTCGACCTGCCACAAGATCGACCGTCAGTTCCAGGACGACCTGCCGCGGGCGGTCGGCGTCGGCCACACCAATCGCCGAACCATGCCGCTGGCCGGCGTGGCGCGCGATCCTTGGTTCTTCTGGGACGGACGTCACGACAGTTTGTGGGCGCAAGCGCTGACGCCGCTCGAAAACCCGCTGGAGCAGGCCGGCAACCGCGCGGCCTTCGCGCATTACATCAAGGACCGGTTCGGCGAGCGCTATGAGCGCATTTTCGGGCCGCTGCCCGATCTTTCCACCGTGCCGGCCAATGCCAGCCCGCTCGGCACCGAGGCCGAAAAGGCGGCATGGAACGCCATGCCCGCCAGGCAGGCCGAAGACGTCAACCGCGTCTTTGCCAATATCGGCAAGGCAATCGCGGCCTTCGAGCGCTCGATCGAACCTGGGCAGACGCGTTTCGACCGCTTCGCGATCGACCTCGCGACCGGCACCAAGCCGCAAGGCGATGCTGCCTTCTCGCCGGAAGAGATCCTCGGGCTGAAGCTGTTCATCGGCAAGGCCAATTGCGTGACCTGCCATAACGGGCCGCGCTTCACCGACAGTTCGTTCCACAACACCGGCGTGCCGCCGGTCAAAGATCTGCCGCCCGACCGCGGCCGGGTCGATGCCGTGGCTCAAGTGCAGGCGGACCCGTTCAACTGCTTCGGCAAGTTCCGCGACGGCGATGAAAGCGCCTGCCGCGAATTGCGCTTCATGGTGAAGGACGGGCAGCAACTCGTGCGCGCCTACAAGACGCCGTCGCTCAGGGGGGCAGCTACGCGTGCGCCCTACATGCATGCCGGGCAGTTCTCGACCCTCGACGAGGTGGTGGCGCATTATTCGAAAGCGGCGCCCAGCGTTGAAGGCGTTTCGGAGATCCACCCGCTCGAGCTTTCCGATCGCGAGCGCGCGGCTCTGGTGGCGTTCCTGAAGACTCTGTCGGAGTAGAGTCTTAATTTTGCGCGATTCCGGACGGAAAACGGCTGCGCACCTTTCCTGGAATTGCGCTAGCGATCCTTCACCGTTTCCATCGCGACGAAGGTGGAAGTCTGTGCCACGTGGGGAAGGGCCGAAATGCGCTCGCCGAGCACGCGGCGGTAGGCGGCGATATCGGTGGTGCGGACCTTCAGGAGATAGTCGAAGCTCGACGCCATCATATGGCACTGCTCGATCTCCGGCACGCCCTGCACCGCGCGGTTGAACGCGTCGAGCGCCGCCGAGCGCGTATCCGACAGCTTCACCTGGACGAAGGCGACATGTCCTTCGCCCATGCGCTCCCGGTCGATAATCGCGCGATAGCCTCTGATGTAGCCCTCCTTCTCAAGACGCTTCACACGGGCCTGCACCGGGGTCTTCGACAGCCCGACCTTCAAAGCCAGCTCGGACATTGAAAGCCGGCCGTCGCGCCCGAGCGCGGCCAGGATGTTGCGGTCAATGCGGTCCAATTGGTCTTCGCTCATCGGTCTTACGGTCAAAATGGCGGGCCTATACGATAGCTCGAATGGACTGTCTCGTCGATTTCTTTGGACCGACCTGGGCTCCCAGCTGTGCTAGCGTTGCGCCAATCGGTCCGGCGACCCGCCAGACCTGCTCGCTAACGCTTGCTCTCAGGATCCGACATGCCGCTCGATGCCATCCGCCAGCAGATCCGCGCCAACTATTTGCCCGACGAAGACGAGGCGGTGAGGCGACTGTCCGCGGCTGCCAGGCTTTCGGCGGAAGAGCGCAAGGCGATCTCGGCGCGTGCGGCCGATCTGGTGCGCGCGGTGCGCGGCTCGAGCGACCCTCGGCTGATGGAGGTTTTTCTTTCGGCTTATGGCCTGTCGACCAAGGAAGGCGTGGCGCTGATGTGTCTCGCCGAGGCGCTACTGCGCGTTCCCGATGCCGAGACGATGGACGATCTCATCGCCGACAAGATCGCGCCCCATGACTGGTCGGCGCATTCGGGCAGCTCGAGTTCCATTTTCGTCAACGCCTCGACCTGGGCGCTGATGCTGACGGGCCGCGTGCTCGATGAAGGCGAGGGCGGTATCGAAGGCACGCTGCGCGCCATGGTGCGCAGGCTCGGCGAGCCGGTCATCCGCAAGGCCGTGGCGGCGGCGATGCGCGAAATGGGCGAGCAGTTCGTGCTCGGCCGCACCATCGCCGAAGCGGTCAAGCGCGGCCGTCCGATGACGCAGAAGGGCTATCTCTATTCCTTCGACATGCTGGGTGAGGCGGCCCGCACCGAGGCTGATGCGCTGCGCTATCACCGCGCCTATGCGGATGCGATTTCCTCGCTCGACGCGGGGTCCAATGGCCCGGACATTCGCTACAACCACGGCATTTCGGTCAAGCTTTCGGCACTGCATCCGCGCTATGAGGTGGCGCAGAAGGAGAAGATGCTGCCGGTAATGGCCGAGCGGCTGTTGTCGCTGGCGCTTGCCGCGCGGCATTCGCGCATGGGCCTCAACATCGATGCCGAAGAGGCCGACCGGCTCGATCTGTCGCTCGACGTCATCGAACGCGTGCTCGCCGAACCGGAGCTTGCCGGTTGGGATGGTTTCGGCGTCGTCGTCCAGGCCTATGGCCCGCGCGCGGCCTTCGTCATCGACTGGCTCTATGCGCTTGCCAAAAAATACGACCGCAAGATCATGGTGCGGCTGGTGAAGGGCGCCTATTGGGACACCGAGATCAAGCGGGCACAGACGCTTGGGCTTGCCGGCTATCCGGTCTTCACCCGCAAGACCAACACCGACGTCTCGTATCTGGCCTGCGCGCGAAAACTGCTGTCGATGACCGACCGCATCTACCCGCAATTCGCCACCCACAACGCGCACACGGTGGCTGCCATCCTGTCGATGGCGAAGGATCGCGACTCCTTCGAATTCCAGCGTCTGCACGGCATGGGCGAATCGCTGCACGAGACGGTGCGCAAGGCCGAAAGGACGCGCTGCCGCATCTACGCGCCGGTCGGTGCGCATTCCGACCTGCTCGCCTATCTGGTGCGGCGGCTCTTGGAAAACGGCGCCAACTCCTCTTTCGTCCACCAGTTGACCGACGAGGAGGTCGAGCCGGAAGAAATCGCCCGCGACCCGCTGGAGGCTGTAGAGAAACAAGGCCCCGCCGCCAATCCGGCGATCGCGCGGCCCGCCGCGATCTTCGGCGCCCACCGGCGCAATTCAAAAGGATTCGACATCAGTGATGCGGTGACTCTTGCAGCCATCGACAGGGCACGGGCGGAATTCGCGGGAGCGGATCGCTGGCATGCCAAGCCGATCACGCCCGCCGCCGGCTACGGCAAGCCGCGCCAGATCGTCAACCCGGCCAAGCCCGATGAGGTCGTCGGCACAGTGCATGAGGCGGCGGCCAAGCAGGTCGCGACCGCCGTGCGTATCGCTGTGGAGGCGCAGCCGGCCTGGGCAAAACGCCCGGTTGCCGAGCGCGCCGCGATCCTCAACCGCGCCGCCGACCTCTACGAGGCCAATGCCGCCGAGTTCTTCGCTTTGGCCACTCGAGAGGCCGGCAAGTCGTTGGCCGACGGCGTCGCCGAAGTGCGCGAGGCGGTCGATTTCCTGCGTTACTATGCGGCCGAGGCGGCGAATGCCGAAGCGGGCACTGAAGCCCGTGGCGCAATCGTCTGCATCTCGCCGTGGAATTTCCCGCTGGCCATCTTCACCGGCCAGATCGCGGCGGCGCTCGTCACCGGCAATTCGGTGATCGCGAAGCCCGCCGAGCAGACGCCGCTGATCGCCTTCCGCGCCGTCGAGATGCTGCGCGAGGCCGGCGTGCCGGAGGATATCATCCAGCTCCTGCCGGGTGACGGTGCGTCGGTCGGAGCGCCGCTCACCGCCGACCCGCGCATCGCAGGTGTCTGCTTTACCGGCTCGACCGAGGTCGCCAAGCTGATCGAAAAACAGCTGGCCGAAACGGCGGCGCCCGATGCCATGCTGATTGCCGAGACGGGTGGGCTGAACGCCATGATCGTCGATTCCACGGCGCTTCCCGAGCAGGCGGTGCGCGACATCCTCGCCTCCGCCTTCCAGAGCGCCGGGCAGCGCTGCTCGGCGCTGCGCGTGCTCTACGTGCAGAAGGATGTCGAGAAGAAGATGCTGGCCATGCTGAAGGGCGCTATGGAAGCCCTCAATGTCGGCGATCCGTGGCTGATCTCGACCGATGTCGGCCCGGTCATCGACGATGAGGCGCAGGCCTCGATCGGCGACTACTGCAAGAAAAAGGGGCTGGAGGGGCGCCTCATCGCCAAGCTCGAAGCGCCGGCTGCCGGCCGCTTCGTCGCGCCGCATGTCTTTCGGGTCAAAGGCATCGAGGAGATGGAGCGCGAAGTGTTCGGTCCGGTGCTGCATGTCGCCACCTTCGACGCCGACGACATCGACGCGGTGATTGCCGGCATCAACCGCAAGGGCTACGGCCTGACCTTCGGCCTGCACACCCGCATCGAGGGCCGCGTCCAGCATTTCGTCGACGGCATCCATGCCGGCAACATCTATGTCAACCGAAACCAGATCGGCGCCGTCGTCGGCTCGCAGCCCTTCGGCGGCGAGGGTCTGTCCGGCACCGGGCCGAAGGCCGGCGGGCCACATTATCTGCGCCGCTTCCGCAAGGGCCCGCAAGCCGGAACGGAAGTCGGCGACGGCCACAAGGTGACGGCGACGGAACTCGCGGACAATCTGCCGGACCCGACGCTTGGCGGTTGGTCGACGCGACCCGATCGCGTGGCGATTCTGAGAAAACATCTGCGCGGCAAGGGGGCTGCGGCCATCGCCGCCGCAGCGGGCCTCGATTTCGGGCAGGTCGACCTGCCGGGCCCGACCGGCGAGGCCAACACGCTGTCGCTGGCGCCGCGCGGACGGGTGCTCTGCCTCGGGCCGGATGCCGAGACGCTGCTTGCGCAGACAATCCAGGCTTTAGCCGCCGGCAATGCCGTTCTGGCAGTGGCGCCAGGCGCGCCGGCGGCGCTGTCGGCGCTGACCGGCAAGGGCCTGCCACTGGCGGCGATCGACGGTCGGCCGGACCCGGTCGAGGCGCGCTCGCTGCGCGTCGACGTCGTTGCCTTCTCCGGCACGCCGGAAGCGGCGCGCATCGTGCGCAAGGTGGTTGCCGAGCGCGCCGGGCCGATCGTGCCGCTGGTCAGCGAAGTGCTTAATCCGGCGGCTTATGCGCATGAGCGCGCGGTCTGCGTTGACACGACGGCGGCCGGCGGCAATGCCAGCCTGCTCGCGGCAGCCTAATCAGGTGCGGGAAGGCCGCCGCGTTAGCGGCGGTCAGGCGCCCTCGACGACCAAAAACCCTTCGAACTCGGGGTGGCCAAGATAATGCACCTTGGCGGTGCCGGCGTTGCGATGGGCGGCGCGGAAGTTCTCCGACTTCGTCCAGGCGATGAAATCGCGGAGGCTTTAAAAAGGGCCGATCCGCGCCTTGAACACCCAACTTGATTTGCCGGTCTCGGGTGGAATGGGAGGGAACGGGGCTTGCTTGCGCACCAGCGTCAAAGCGAACTGATCGAGCTCGGCGGACCCTGAACTTTCAGTGAGCTGCAGGTCGCTGACGCTGCCGTCGGCCGCGACGACGAAAACCACCCTGGCGTTGTTGCGAGCCTTGGCCTGGATCGATTTCGAAACGCGACGGTTGGCGCGCGCAAGTTTCTTCTGGATTTCACCGCTGTAGTGGGATTCCAGGGCATTGCCGGCAGCGGCCTGTTTCTTGCCCTTGCTGGCGGCAACAGGCGCGTCGCGTGTATCGCCATCCGCCGTGCCGCCGGTTGCATTGGTCTGGTCTGCCGCTGCCGATGGGGCTGGGGCGCTCGATGTCGCACTGGGGACCGGTGGCTGTTGAGGCTCGGCAAGTGGCGCTTCAGCGCTTTGCAGTTCGGTCGCGGGCGTAGGTTTGCTGTCGTCGGGGACAGTCTGGTCATCCTGGCGTGGGCTGGTGGCCGCCACGATATCCGGCGCGGAAGCGGCTTCCTTGACGGCTTGCGGCGGAAGCTGAGGCGTCGAGGGTTCGCTTGCTGGTTCCTGCGCTTCGACCGGCGGTGCGGGCTGCGCGGCCTGGCGTTTCACCGGCTGCGGATCGGGCACCAAGGTGACATCCACGGCGCCGGACGACTGGTCGTCCAGGGCGCTGCCGGTGACGTTGGCGCCGGACTGATCTGTGCCCTCGGCCCGAATCGCGTCCATGGAGTCGAATATCCCGGCAGGCGCGAACAGGAACGCGGCCGCCGCAGCGCCATGGAGCAGGCCGGAAGCGATGATCGCCACCGGCCATTTGCGATGCCCGGCCGAGTGCCGCGGCTGCATGAGCGGCTCGGCCGGCGTGATCGCCGGTTCGCTGCCTGCATCGGAGGAGTGATTGATGTCCTGCATGTCTCGCGCCGAGACCTGCTGTACGCGATAAGAAATTGTCAGATCAAGATCGGTTGCCGCCCATGGCCCACGCCATGGCGTCTCCTGGCGGGCCGGATGCAATCCCCACCTCTATACGCCGAAGGCGATGGCGGTTTTAGTCGAGGTCTTCAGGTCGCGCATGCAGGCCGTCGGCTCGACGCCGGTTCCAGCGCATTCCGTCGCGCTGTTGATCAGCACGCGGCCGAGCTTGCCGCAGTCGGCGCCCGCGAGATCGAAGCGCGTGACTTTCGTCTTGCCGACCGGCAGGTCCTTGAAATCGAGCACGGTGAGGCGGTCGACAACGCCGGACTCATTGAACAGCGCGATTTCGAAAGCGGACTTCGACAGGTCGGCGCCGAGCGCGTTGTTGACGACGAAGGTCAGCCGGCAGCCCTTGTCCGAAGGCTGCACGGCGTTGAGTTCGAGATTAAGGGCCGGCGCTGGCGCAGACTGGCCGCGCCGGCACCGGGCCGAGCGACATCGCCAGCGCCGAGGTCAAGAGACGGAGCGATGTCGTCAAGTTCATGGTTCTCAGCCTCCAAAGCGCATGGTTGCCGCAAGCTTCAGCGTGATGCCCGGTTCGTAGAGGACGGCAGTCGTGCTTGCGTTGAGCGGATTGGTGTATTTGACATCGAACAGATTGTCGGCGCGGACGTCGAGCTTGAGGTTGTCGGTCGCCTGGTAACTGGCAAAGGCATTGACCAGCGTATAGTCCTTGGCCACCGGATTGCCCTTGGGCTTGCCGTTATATTGCACTTCACCGCCGACGGTGAGCCTGTCCTCGAGGAAGCGAAGGCCGAGCTGCGCCGTCACCTGCGAGGAGGGAATAGTGGCAAGGTCGGCCCGCTCGCCTTCATACGAAATAGTGTGGCCGTTGATGATCGAGGCCGAGAAGCCCGCATAGCCCCAGCCGGCGTCATAGACGCTTTCCAGTTCGAAACCGTTGATCTTGGCCTTGGCGAAGTTCTGGTACTGGAAGCAGATCGGGATGCCGGGGCCGAACGGGCAGCCGCTGGTCGGGTCGAAGGCCGACAGCGTGACGCCGTCGATATAGTCTTCGACATTGTTGTTGAAATAGGCGGCCTTGAGCCGCAGAGCGTCGCCGCCTTCGAAAATATCGTTCTGCTTGTAGTTGACGCCGAACTCGACGGTCTTGCCGGTCTCAGGCTTGAGATTTGGATTGGGCAGGAAGGGGAAGGTGACGCCGGCCGGATGGTTACCGCTGATCAGCGTCTCCGTCAGCGAGGGTGAGCGGTAGCCTTCCGCATAGGTGCCGTAAAACTGCAGGCCGGCGAGGTCAGCGCTTTCGAAGGGCGATACGCCGACGGTGATGCGCGGCGACAGCCGGTCGCCCGATGTCTCGTGCTCGGAGTCCTTCAGGCTGTAATTGTCGTAGCGCAGGCCGGTGATGACCTCCAGCCATTCCCAGGTCAGCTTGTCCTGGACATAGGCGCCGGACACGTTGCGCTTACCTGACGGCGTGTAGAAGCTGTCGCCGCCGGCTGTGCCCCCGGTTTCAACGTCGTCGCCGACCCAGTCACCGCCGTAAGTCAACTCATGCGCAATGCCGGCGGTCTCGAATCGCGACGTGTTCCATATGTCGATGCCGGTCGTCCCGACATCGAAAGTCGAGAGCGACCCGGCGGGCAGCACCACGGGCAGGCCGGTCGTCGGATCGAAACGGTTCTGCGGGACGAGCGTCGTCAGATCGAGAAGCGTCTTGTTGTAAGAGGCTTTGATGTGGAGATCGAGCCAGCTTTTGGCATCGTCGGTGATGTTGTAGCGGGCGGTGAAGGTATTCGATTTCAGGTCGACATCGTTGGCCGGAACGCCGCCACTGGTCTCCGTCCACCCGTCCTTCGCGCCGACCCAGCCGAGCTTCAACTCGCTGTTCTCGGTCGGGCGAATGGTGGTCTTGAGCAGGCCGCTCAGCACGTCGAAGCCGGTGCCGGCAACGGTGTCGCCGCCACCGTTCTTGTAGTCGCCGTAGTCGCGGTAGACGATGTTACCCAAAACGTCCCAGTTCTCGTTGAAGCGATAGGCGCCGCTAGCGCTGGTGGTCCAGCCCTTGCCATTCGTTTCATAGCGACCGGTGGCGGAAGCCGCCCAGCTTTCCTCCGGCTTGAGGAAATCTCCGGCGTCCTTCGTTTCGAAGAACACCACTCCGCCGATGGCGCCGGAGCCATAGGTGTTGGCGACCGGGCCGCGGATCACGTCGACGGATTTGATGAGCTCGGGATCGACATAGAAGGTCGACTGCGTGCCGTGGTCGGAGCGCTGGAAATCCTGCCTGGCGCCGTCGACGATCACCGCCACGCGGCCGAAATCCTGCAGGCCGCGGATGTTGATGCTGGAGCTGACGCGTCGCGCGTCGGCCTGCACTGCAACTCCCGGCACGCCAAGCAGCATCTCGTTCGGCGTCGTCGCCATGCGGCGCTCAAGCTGTTCCTTGTCGACATGGCTGGCCGAGGCCAGCGACTGGATCGCCGTCTCGCCGGTGCGGCTAATGACGAGGATCTTGTCGAGCAGCGTCGAGTCGCCTGCACTTTTCTGGTCAGTCTTCTTTGTCTGGTCGCTCTGCTGGTCAGCCGCCGGCTGGGTGGCCTGTTGCGCTTTGGCCGCCGGCATACAGAGCGCGATTGCCGCCGCGCCAGCCAGCAAGGCCGCCATTTCCTTCGCCATCGGCCGATCTGTCGGCCGTCCCCAATTCACCAACCCCATGCCCCAACTCCAGATTCTCAGGCTCGATGCTGGCTGGCGCGGGGCTCGCTCGCATTTTTGATCGCGTCCGGCGTCTTAAATGTTGACTCATTTAGTCCGGTAATGCACGACTATTAAACATGAGAAATCGAGTCAAGAATTTAATCGGCATTTGACGAGGCGACCGGCCCGGTGGCCGGCACAGGAAAAAGGGACCGAATGAGATGAACAGCCATAATCCAAGCGACTTTCGCTACCGCGGCCGCCGCTCCGACGACGTGCCCGCGCGTTTTGACCGCGTGGCGATGTCAGTGCGCACGCTCTCCAGCAACGCGCTGTTCCAGGGCGAGCATGAGATCGGCATCGAACATCATGGTGCTCTCTACCGTCTGAAGATCACCCGCCAGGGCAAGCTGATCCTCAACAAGTAAGCACGATCGGCAGACGAACAGGGCAGACAAAAAGTGGGCAGGTGGACGATATGGACCAACGCGTGAAGCCGTCGCCGGACGAGATCCGGGGTTCGCGGGAAGACAATCCGAAGATGCGCGAGCGCGATTTGGCGGCCCAACTCGGCATTTCGGAAGCAGAGCTGGTCGCGGCACATTGCGGCCATGGCGCCGTGCGCGTCGAGCCGCGCGTCAATGACTTGCTGAGCGGCCTCGAAGCGGTCGGCGAAGTGATGGCGCTGACCCGCAACGAAAGCGCCGTGCACGAAAAGATCGGCGTCTACGACAAGGTCGTCACTGGCAATCACAACGCCATGGTGCTCGGCGAGAACATCGACCTGCGCATCTTCCCGAAAGTGTGGGCACATGGCTTTGCCGTCGAGAAACGCGACGGGGGCGAGATCCGCCGCAGCCTGCAGTTCTTCGATGCGGCCGGCGAGGCCGTTCACAAGGTGCATCTGCGGGCGGCCTCGAACCTCTATGCTTACCAGAAGCTGATGGCGAGCCTTGAATCGTCGAACCAGGAGCCGACGATCGCAATCCCCTCAAGCGCGCCGGAGGACGAAGTGGAGGTGCAAGCCTCGGTAGCCAGCATCGACGACCTCCGCGACCGCTGGAGCCGGATGACCGACGTGCATCAGTTCTTCGGCATGCTGAAGACGCTGAAGCTCAGCCGCCGTGAGGCGGTGCGCATGGTGGGCCAGGACTATGCATGGCTGCTCGACAATGATGCCGTCAGCGCCATGTTTCACCACGCGGCGGAAGGCGAGATGCCGATCATGTGCTTCGTCGGCAACCGCGGCTGCATCCAGATCCATTCCGGCCCGATCAAGTCGGTCAAGCCGATGGGACCATGGATTAACGTGCTCGACGAGACCTTCCACCTGCACCTGAGGACCGATCACATCCATGAAGTCTGGGCGGTGCGCAAGCCGACCAAGGATGGCCATGTCACCTCGCTCGAGGCTTACGACGCCAAGGGGGGCATGATCATCCAGTTCTTCGGCAAGCGCCATGAAGGCGAGGGCGAGCGCGAAGACTGGCGCTTCCTGGCCGAGAACCTGCCCCGCATCCCCAGCCCGACCGCTGCATGAGGCGAGACTCGATGCGTGTCGTTCACCGTTTCCGCTCTGGGCTTGCGCTGCTGGTCGGCGTTCTGCTTGCCACCGCCGCTCTGCCTGCCGGAGCCGATGAAGGTAGGGCCGTCTTCTCCGACACCTCGCGGATTGCCTCCATCGGCGGCTCGATCACCGAGATCGTCTATGCGCTCGGCGAGGAAGGTCACCTCGTCGCCCGTGATTCGACCAGCTCTTTCCCGCAAGCCGCGCAGAAATTGCCCGATGTGGGCTATATGCGCGCGCTGTCGCCGGAGGGCGTTCTGTCGGTCAATCCATCGGGGATTCTAGCCCTGCATGGGAGCGGCCCGAAGGAAACCGTCGACGTGCTGAAGAAATCGAGCGTGCCCTTTATCGAGGTGCCAGAGCGCTACAGCCATGAAGGCATCCTCGAAAAGATCCGCACCGTCGGGAGGGCGCTGGGGGTCGAGGCCAAGGCGGAGAAGCTCGCTGCGGAGACGGACGCGAAGCTGAAGTCGGCCGAAAAGCAGACGGCCGCGATCAAGGAGCGCAAGCGCGTCCTGTTCGTGCTGTCGATGCAGGGCGGCAAGATCCTGGCCGCGGGCAGCGATACGGCCGGCGACGGCATCATCAGGCTTGCCGGCGCCGTCAACGCGGTCGAGGGTTTTTCGGGCTACAAGCAGATGTCCGACGAGGCGATCGTCACTGCAAGGCCGGATGTGATCCTGACCATGAAAAACGCCGGTCCGCCGATCTCGGAAGATGAGCTGTTGGCCAATCCATCGATCACCTCGACGCCCGCGGGAGCTGCTCGCAAGCTGATCAGCATGGATAGCGGCTACCTGCTGGGCTTCGGGCCGCGCACGGCCGCGGCCATCCACGACCTCGCCGTCTCGCTTTACGGCAATCAGGTCACGGACTGAGCGGTGATGGCCGAACAGTCGATTGCGGGGCCGGCGGGCAGGGTGAGGGCATCCGATGGCGACCGCTCGGCGCGGGCAAGGATCGTCATCCTGCTTTTGTCTGTCGCGCTTGCGCTGTCCATATTCCTGTCGCTGACCTCGGGCGCTTCGGACGCGTCCGCCGTTCGCGTCATCCGCGACTGGCTGACCGGAGGCGTGCCGGCCGATACGGCGCTCGCCGCGCGCGACCGGCTGATCGTCTATGACATCCGCATGCCGCGCGTGCTGCTCGGCGTGCTGATCGGCGCCGCGCTCGCCGTCTCCGGCGCGGTGATGCAAGGACTGTTCCGCAACCCGCTCGCCGATCCCGGCCTGATCGGCGTCTCGGCCGGCTCGAGCCTTGGCGCGGTGGCAATCATCGTGCTCGGCACAACCTGGCTTGCGCCTGTCACGCTCGCCCTTGGCACGCTCGCCCTGCCGCTGGCAGCCTTCCTCGGCGGCCTGGCGGTGACGCTGCTGCTCTATGCCATTGCGACGCGCCACGGCCGGACGTCAGTCGCCACGATGCTGCTCGCCGGCCTGGCGATCGACGCCCTTGCCATGGCGCTCACCGGCATACTGGTCTTCGTGGCCGACGACAGGCAATTGCGCGACCTCACCTTCTGGCAACTCGGCTCGCTTGGCGGCGCCGCTTGGCCGAAAATCGGCACGGTCGGGCCGGTGATCTTGCTGGCATTGGCGACGATGCCGTTCCTGTCGCGCGGCCTCGATGCGCTGGCGCTCGGCGAGGCGACCGCCGGCCATCTCGGCATTCCGGTCCAGCGGCTGAAATATACGGCTATCGTCGGCGTGTCGGCGGCGGTCGGTGCGTCGGTCGCCGTCAGCGGAGGCATCGGCTTCATCGGCATCGTCGTGCCGCATCTGTTGCGCCTCGCGATCGGTCCGGATAACCGCTACCTGTTGCCGGCCTCGGCCTTGCTCGGCGCCTCGCTGCTTCTGCTTGCCGACGCGGTCGCCCGTACCGTCGTCGCGCCCGCCGAACTGCCGATCGGCATCGTCACGGCAGTGGCCGGCGCGCCGTTCTTCCTGTGGATCCTGCTGCGCAAGCGCGGCGTCATTGATCTGTGAGCAGCCGATGATCGAAGCCCGGGACATCTCCGTAGCGATCGGCTCCAGGCGCATCGTGTCGCATGTCGATTTCACGGCGCGGCCGGGCGAGGTAACGGCAATCGTCGGGCCCAATGGCTCAGGCAAGACGACGCTGCTCAAGGCGCTGACGGGCGAGCTCTCCTATACCGGCACTGTCATCCTCAATGGCCGAGACCTGGTTTCCATGAAGCCGGTGGAGGCAGCGACGCATCGCGCCGTGCTGCCGCAGTCCACCACGCTGTCCTTTCCCTTCACGGTGCTAGAGGTCGTTCGTCTCGGCCTGATCGGCGGGCGTTCCGGGGTGCTGCCCGGCGAGGATGCGCGCTTGCCCGAGCGGGCGCTGGCGGGTGTCGATCTCGACGGCTTTGCCGGCCGCTTCTGCCAGGAGCTTTCAGGCGGCGAGCAGCAGCGCGTCCAGCTTGCCCGTGTGCTCTGCCAGGTCTGGGCGCCGGTTCTCGAGGGCAGGCCGCGCTACCTTTTCCTGGACGAGCCTGTCTCCAGCCTCGACGTCAAGCACCAACTCATCATCATGAACGTTGCGCGCGATTTCGCGCGGCGCGGCGGCGGCGTGGTGGCGATCCTGCACGACCTCAATCTGACGGCCATGTATGCCGACCGGATTTTCGTGCTCTCTCGTGGCCAGCTGGCTGCCGCCGGCTCGCCGCAAGACGTGCTCAATGACGAGCTGATCGAAAAGGTGTTCGATTGTCGGCTCAAGGTCGGCGCACTGCCTGCTGGAAGCGTTCCGTTCGTGTTGCCGCAATCGGCAGCTTAGGCAGCCGGGGCGCGCTGCTCCAGGAGGTCGATGCCAAGTAGGTGGCGCACGTTCGGACGCGCCGCAACGAGGTCTGCGATCGTGTAGCGGGAGAGCACGGCGAAGAAGGCGTTGAGCGCTTCGCGCAGCGCCGAATTCAAGGCGCAGCTGTCGACCAGCGGGCATTCGGCGGCGTCGTTCTCGAAGCACTCGGCCATGGCGAAGCTCTCTTCGGTGACGCGCACGACGTCGAACAGGCTGATCTGCTCTGCCGGGCGGCCGAGCCTGACGCCGCCATTGCGGCCACGCACCGTCTCGACCAGGCCGGCCTCGACCAGCGGCTGCAGGATCTTGAACAAAAACAGCTCCGAAACCGAATAGGCGGTGGCGATCTCGGGGATGCGGCTCAGGCGGTCGCTGTTCGCGGCGCAATACATCAGTATGCGCATCGCATAGTTCGTCTGGCGCGTGAGCCGCATGGTATCCTCGCGAAATTAGCTTGGGCCGAATATATGGCCCATAGTTTGGAACAATTCCAGACTGGACCGCTACATAGCTGAATAATCTTGTCAACTTTTTGTGCGACTCCGCCGCATCGCACCGCAATGCGCTTTGAGCGAGCGTTTCCCCGGCGCAGGCCCTAGATAAGTCCGGGTGCAATAGGGAAGACCTTTCCATGTCACAATCAGCTCAGGCCCTTGCGCCGGTTCGATTCGACGCCGATGCGCAGGCAAAGCTCTCGGCATTGCGGCGGACCAAGTTCGTCGCCGCCGCGGCGCTTGGCCTATGCATCCTTGTCTTCGCGCTCGCCAAGTCTTTAGAGATCACCCATCCGTGGCTCGGCTTTGTTGCCGCGTTCGCCGAGGCGGCGATCATTGGCGGGCTGGCCGACTGGTATGCGGTCGTGGCGTTGTTCAGGCGCCCGCTCGGCTTGCCGATCCCGCACACGGCCATCATTCCCGAGAACCAGCACCGCATCGCCGACAATCTCGGCCGGTTCATCGAGGCCAATTTCCTTGCGCCGGAGCCCGTGCGGGAAAAGCTCGCCGAGGTCGACTTTGCGGCCCTCGTCGCCGACTGGTTGGCCGACGCCGAACGCGCCGCCGACCTGTCGCGATTCGTCGCCCGCCTGGTGCCGCAGACGCTGACCGCCGTGGAGCAGTCCGGGCTGCGCGACTTCGTCACCAGCCGCTTGCTGGAGCAGATCGAAAAAGTGCCGCTGGCGCCTTTAGCCGCGGAGCTGTTGTCGGCGCTCACCGACGACCGGCGCCACCAGAAACTGTTCGACGAGTTCACCAGGGTGGTCGGGCGCTTCCTGAACGACGAGAAGGCGCTGGCGACGATGCGCGAAAAGATCCGTGAGGAACTGCCGTCGCTGTTCAACCTGTTTCGCGCCGACGCCTATCTGCTCAAGAAGATTGTCGCTTCCGCCGGGTTGCTACTGGAGGAGGTGCGGGCCGATCCCGATCATCCGGCGCGCGCCGAGTTCGACCGTTTCGTACTTCGCTTCGTCGAGCGGCTCAGGACCTCGAAGCAATATGCAAGGCGCGCCGAAAAGCTGAAGCGCGATTTCCTGGGCCGTCCGGAAGTCAGGGCTCTCGCCGGCGACACTTGGGCAAGCCTGCGCTTGTTCATCGAGCAGGACGCCAACGCGGCCAATTCGACGATCCGCGAGCACCTCGCCAACCTGTTCGTCGAGGTCGGACGACATTTGGCCGACGATGCCCAGATCAGGGCCGACATGAACCAGGGTTTTGTTGTGGCGCTCGCCTCCTTCGTCGAAAGCCAGAAGAGCGGCGTGTCGAAATTCATCGCCGATCAGGTCAAGCGCTGGGATCTGGCCCAGCTGACGCGGCTGATCGAGATCAATATCGGCAAGGACCTGCAGTACATCCGCTTCAACGGCATGGTAATCGGCGGTCTGGCCGGCTTGGCACTCTATACGGCGGAGCGGCTGCTTCTCCTCAATTGACGCGGACCGGGCGCGCACTATTCTCCCTAGTGGGCGCTGTAAGAGCGGCAGATCGGGAGGCGACGACATGGCAAAACAACCGGAATCCGACTCTTTTCTGGACATCTTCAGCAGGTTCGGCCGCGACTTGAAGCTGCCGAAGGTCGACATCCAGGCGATCCTCGATCACCACCGCAGGAATCTCGAGGCTCTGGAGAAGTCGGCCCGGGCAAGCGCCGCCGGCGCGTCATCCATTCTGTCGAGACAGCACGAAATGGTGCAGGAGGCGCTCGGCGAAATTACCCGGATGGCACGCAACTACCAGCCTCCGGGCAATCCGCAGGAGTTGATGACGAAGCAGGTGGATTTCGCCAGGAAATCCTTCGAGACAACGCTGAAGAATGCCGGCGAGGTCGCCGACCTGGTTCGGAAATCCGGCACCGAATCGGTCGAAATCCTGCGCGACAGGATCAAGGACGCGATGGCGGAAATCCGGGCCGGCTACGACGGGAAGTGAGCAATCCAGGGCGCCTATTCGGGTTTTCCGGATCGGGTTCAGGCGGCTGAGCAATCGGCGGCGCGTGCGGCTGCGCGTTCGCGGCTTGCCGTAAAACCGTCAACTCTGAGGGTGAAATCGAGGGGCCGCGAATTGACAGGAGCCGCCGGTTCATGGTCGGGAGATTGGCAGAAGCCAGCAGGAAAGCAGGAATGACGGAAAATCGGCCGAGGACGCCGCCGACCTTTGAACAGTTGCGGACAATGGCCGGCCAGGAGATCGGCGTGTCGGACTGGACGACGGTCGACCAGCAGCGCATCGACCAGTTCGCCCAATGCACGGGCGACCACCAGTGGATACATGTCGATCCGGAGCGCGCGAAGCGGCAGAGTCCGTTCCGCACTACGATCGCGCATGGCTATCTGACGCTGTCGATCATCGGCGCGCTGGCGCTGGAAATGGGCATCGTGCCGGAAAACACGCAAGCCGCCTTCAACTATGGCTTCGACAAAGTGCGCTTCCTGGCGCCGGTGAAGTCCGGCGCACGTATCCGGCTGCGCACGACGCTGCTCACCATGGAAGACCGCGGCCCCGGCCAATATCTGATGAAGGCCGCGAACACCGTCGAGATCGAGGGCGAGCAGAAGCCGGCGCTGACTGCCGAGACGCTGGTGATGATGTATGAGCGCCGCAAGCGGGCAGGCGCCTAAGCTCTGCCGCTGCCGGGCTGCGACGCGCCTTTGCGACGGGACGCGGCCATTGCCCTTTCAAGCACTCTGAAGTTGCGCTCATCGGCGCATTGGGCGACGTTGAAACGCATGAAGCGGCCGGCGGAGTGCGACAGGCTGAAGGCGTTGCCGGGCGCCAGCACGACATTATCCGCCAGCGCATGGCGGGCGACATCGGCGGCGTCGATGCCGTCGGGCAGGCGGCACCACAGGAACATACCGGCCCCCTGATCGATCCAGGGCATAACGTCCATTGCTTTCAGCCTGCCGGCTGTTTCGGCCATTGCGCGCGACAGGCGGGTGCGCAACTGCTCGACATGCTTGCGGTAGCTGCCGTCCTTCAGCAGAGTCAGCACCAGTTCCGAGGAGAGCCTCCCGCCGCCGAAAGTCGTGGCGATCTTGAGGTCAATCAGCCGTTCCATCCAGTCGCGGGGCGCGGCGATGAAGCCGCATCGCACCGAAGCCGACAGCGTCTTGGAGAAGGAACCGATCTGGACGACGCGGCCGAGGCCATCGAAGGCCGCCAGCCGCGGCGCCGGCGCGTGCTCGAAATCGGCGAAGATGTCATCCTCGACGATGGCGAGATCCGATTGATCGGCAAGCTTGAGCAGCCGGTGCGCTATAAGCGGCGAGAGCACCGCGCCGGTCGGGTTGTGAAGCGCGGAATTGGTGATGTAGAGGCGCGGCTTGTGCTCGGCGAGCGCTTGCGCGAAGAGGTCGATATCGGGCCCTGAGGGTGTCATCGCGACACCGACCACTTTGGCGCGGTGCGCGCGCAGCAACGCATGGAAGTTGAAATAGCAGGGATCGTCGACCAGAACCGTATCGCCCGGCTCGAGGAGCAAGCGGCACAATAGGTCGATCGCCTGCGTCCCGGACTCGGTGAGCATGATCTGGTCCGGCGAAGCCTCGACGCCGTGCGCCGACAGGCGGCGGGCAAGCAGCTGCCGCAGTGCCGGCAGGCCAAGCGGCGTGCCGTAGTCGGCAAGCGTCGCATCGTCGGCTCGGGCGGCGCCGCGCAGTGCTTGCCGCAACGCGGCCTGAGGCATCCAGGAAGCCGGCAGCCAGCCGCAGCCCGGTTTCAGCATATCGTCGCATGCCTCCAGTGCTTGCCGCGAGACCCAGAGCGGGTCGACGGCGCGGTCGAGCCGCGGGCCGATCTCGGCCAGCGACAGCGGCGCAAGCGGGCCGGCGGCAAAGAAGCCGGAGCCCGGCCGCGAGCGGATCGTGCCTTCCGCCGCAAGCCGCTCATAGGCCTCGACCACCGTAGATTTTGACACCTGCATCGTGCCGGCGAAGGCGCGGATCGAAGGCAAGCGCGCGCCCGGCGTCAGGATGCGCGCGGCGATCCGCTGCCGGATTGCCGACATGACGGCTTCGACGAGCGTTCCGGCATTCGTCGCCTTCGGGTCGGGCGTGTCCATCTGTACTTCCCTGTTGACCAATACAGTTTTGCGGAATTGTACCCCATTGTCTCTGGCAAAGCCATGCGCTGCGCCGGTACAGAAGCGCAAACGGAGCGGATGATGGATAAGAGTTTCAACGGCTGGCTCAACGGCTTCATCGGCGTGCTGATCTTCAGCGGGTCGCTGCCGGCGACGCGCGTGGCGGTGGTCGATTTCGACCCGACCTTCCTGACGTCGGCCCGTGCGGCGATCGCCGGCCTGCTCGGCATCGCAATGCTGTTCCTGTTCCGCGAGAAGCGCCCGGATCGCGGGGATCTGGTCTCGCTGGTCGTCGTTGCGCTAGGCGTCGTGGTCGGCTTTCCCCTGCTGACGGCGCTGGCGCTCAAACATGTAACGGCGGCGCATTCCATCATCTTTGTCGGCCTGCTGCCGCTGGCGACGGCGATCTTCGGTGTGCTGCGCGGCGGCGACCGTCCGCGCCCGGCCTTCTGGCTGTTTTCCTGCCTGGGCAGCACGCTCGTCGCGGGTTTCGCGCTGTCGCAAGGCGTGACCGCCTCACCGGTCGGCGACGGGTTGATGCTCGCCGCCATCATCGCCTGCGGGCTGGGCTATGCGGAAGGTGCGGCGCTGTCGCGCAAGCTCGGCGGCTGGCAGGTGATCTGCTGGGCCTTGGCGCTGTCGCTGCCGGTCATGTTAGCGCTGAGCTTTGCGACCCTGCCGCCGTCTTTTGTCGCTGTCGGCTCCGGCGCATGGATCGGCCTCGGCTATGTCTCGCTGTTCAGCATGCTGATCGGCTTCGTGTTCTGGTATCGCGGCCTGGCGCAGGGCGGCATCGCCGCGGTCGGGCAATTGCAACTGCTGCAGCCCTTCTTCGGCCTGGCGCTCGCGGCGAGTCTGCTGCACGAGCAGGTCAGCCCGCTGATGGTGGTGGTCACGCTCGGCGTGGTGGCCTGCGTGTTCGGGGCGAAGAAGTTCGCCAGGTAGGGAGCCTACTCAAAACTTCGTCACCACGCCGATGCCGATGCCCTCGAAGCCGCCCATCGCCATCAATGCGGCTGGCGCCTCATCGAGGCTGATCCTTTTGCCGACCAACAGTTCGGGCTTCAGCTTGCCGGTGCGAATCATGTCCATCATGGCGGAATAGCGGTAGGCCTGCATGCCGTGGCTGCCGAGGATTTCGAGCTCGAAGGCGATGACCTTGTCCATCGGCACTTGCGGGCGGGCATGGTCGCCCAGCATCAGCCCGACCTGAACATGGCGACCGCGCCGGCGCAGATTGGCGATCGAGTTGAAGCACGTGGTTGGATGGCCGAGCGCGTCCATCGACATATGCGCGCCGCCGTTGGTGATCTGCTTGACGGCCTTGACGACATTGGGCGTGGTCGAAGCGTTGATGGTCGCGACCGCCCCGATCCTTTTCGCAAACTCCAGCTTCTCGTCGGTGAGGTCGATGGCGATGACATTGGCGCCCATGGCGCTGGCGATCATGATCGCCGAGAGACCGACACCGCCGCAGCCATGCACCGCCACCCACTCGCCGGGCGTCACCCGGCCCTGGTCGACGATGGCGCGGAAGGAGGTGACGAAGCGGCAGCCGAGGCTGGCGGCAGTGGCGAACTCCATCTCGTCCGGCAGGCGTACGAGATTGGTGTCGGCATGTTCGATGCCGACATATTCGGCGAACGAGCCCCAGCCCGTGAAGCCAGGTTGGGTCTGGTGCTCGCAGACCTGATGGTTGCCGGAGTTGCATTCGAAGCAGCGGCCGCAGCCGACGGCGAAAGGCACGGTGACGCGGTCGCCGGCCTTCCAGCGGCTCACCTGCTTGCCGGCGGCGACGACGACGCCCGCCAGTTCATGGCCGGGGACATGCGGCAGCGTGATGCCGTCGTCATGACCCATCCAGCCATGCCAGTCGCTGCGGCAAAGACCGGTCGCCTCGACCTTGATGACGACGCCATCCCCCGCCGGCTTGGGGTCAGGCACGGTCTGGATCGTGGGAGCTTCGCCGAATTTTTCGAAGACGACAGCTTTCATGGGAGTGCTTTCTATCCAGTTCAAAGGGCAGTGCGGTTTTGGGTAGTAGGTCCCAAGCTAGGTCGGCAATGGTGGTTGGTCGAGCGATGGTTGCCGCTTGCAAAACCACTCGCCGGCTTCGGCATCCCATGGCCAAACACCGGAGGTTGTCGGAAAGATAAGCTGCATAATCCGGAAAACGGGCCCGTCGTAAAACCATATGCCCCAACCGAAATATTCAGGGTAGTGGTCGGGATGGACCGCACCGAATTGACAGTCGAAGCCTCCTCCCAGGAAACCCGACGCCCGCTCTCCAACCTTGAACCTCTCGCCGCTGCGCACTCGTCGGCAATACTCGTTGATGATGGTCTGCGAAAGCTCCGGCTTGAGCCCGATGACGACCAGCTCAGGGGCTTTGAAATTGTACTCTATCCCCACCGAGTAAGCGAATGGCGGGTGCTCGTCGTCCTCCAGCACGCAGAGAATATGACAGCCATACTCCTCCATATCGGCGAGCGTCTTAGCCTCGTCGGGATCCCTGGCTTCCCTACTCGGCATCGATCTGGTTCTGCGGCGCAGCCTTCTGGAACGCCGGCAGCGCCATGCAGGCGGCGTGGATGCGCGAGATCACCGGATAGGCCGCCATGTCGACGCCGAAGCGGGCATTGTTGGTGACCTGCGCGGCGAGGCAGATATCGGCGAGCCCCGGTGTATCGCCATGGCAGAACCTGCCGGTCTCGGGCGAGGCGGCCAGAATCTTTTCAAGCGGCTGGCAACCTTCATTCACCCAATGCCGGAACCAGTTGACGACATCCTCGTCGCCGGCGCCGAACAAGGTGCGCAGCGAGGTGAGCACGCGCAGATTGTTCACCGGATGGATGTCGCAGGCGATCATCTGCGCCAGCATCCGGACCCTGGCGCGTCCCAGCGCATCCTTGGGCAACAACGGCGGCTCGGGCTCGATCTCGTCGAGATATTCGATGATCGCCAGCGACTGGGTTAAAAGCGTTCCGTCGTCGAGCACCAGCGCCGGCACCAACCCTTGCGGATTGACCGCGAGATAGGCGGGCTCGAGATGCTCGCCATGGCGCAGATGGTGGGGCACATAGGTGTAGGCACGCCCCTTCATCTCCAGCGCGATCCGCACCCGGTATGAGGTGGAGGATCGATAATAGTTATGGAGGACGAGGTCGCTCATCGCCTCGGCTGCCCGATGGTGACCTCGACGGCGCCGATGCCGTCGACGCCACCAGTGATCTTGTCGCCCGCCTGAACCGCGCCAACGCCGGCCGGCGTGCCGGTGAAGATCAGGTCGCCGGGCTGGAGCTCGACCGACTCGCTGCAGATCGAGACGACATCGGCGACGGGCCAGATCAGCTCGGCGAGGTCGCCGTCCTGTTTTACGTCACCGTTTACAGCGAGCCAGATGCGACCCGTTTGGGGATGGCCAGACCTTGCGACCGGAAGCAGAGGGCCGCAAGGCGCGGAGAAGTCGAAGGCCTTCGACCAGTCCCAGGGGCGGGCCGCTTTCTTCGCCTGGTCCTGCAGGTCGCGGCGAGTGAGGTCCACGCCGACGCCATAGCCCCAGACATGCGCGAGCGCCTCGGTGCGAGGGATGCGGAAGCCGGCCTTGCCGATCGCCACGACCAGCTCGATCTCGTGGTGGAGATTGCCAGTCAGCGGCGGGTAGGGGATCTCGGCGCCGCTGTCGACCACGGCGTCGGCCGGCTTGGTGAAGAAGAAGGGCGGATCGCGCTCGTCATTGCCGAGTTCTCGCGCATGCGCCGCGTAGTTGCGGCCAACGCAGAAGATGCGGCGCACGGCAAACCGTTCCGCCGAGCCGGTCACCGCGACCGAAGCGATCGCGGGCGGAGGGAGGACGAAGTCTGCCATAGGCGGTCTCTGCGTTGGAAATGAATCGATCCGCACATTCGGCCGATTTCGGCAGGCGGGCAAGGCATTAGGCCACGAAACATTGCCGACCATGGCGGGTTCACCAAGCGGCGGCAGGACCCGCCGCGGCCCCTTTTTCTTTTGTGTTCGCAATCGGTTGGCAGGAACTGCCTGTGAATTCGCTGCTTCGCACTTGCACAAGATTATCCCGCACTGCAAAATAACTGCGGCGGGGAAAACGAAGCGGTTCCAGGCACGGCTATGCCGGGACCTCGAGTTGCGAGGGACGGGCATGACCGACATCTCCGCGACGGCCGGCGTCCTGCCGCGGGCCGCAGCCGACAAGGCGGCACGGGCAAGGCTGGCCTATCTCGACGGCTGGCGCGGCCTGTCGATCGCCTTCGTGCTGATCGGCCATTTCTTTCCGATTCGCGGCATCAATCTCGGCGTGCTCGGCGTCGAGTTCTTCTTCGTGCTGAGCGGCCGGCTGATGGGGGAAATCCTGTTCGTCGAGCGCTTTCCGCTGAAGAAGTTCTTCAAGCGCCGGTTCGCCCGCGTCTATCCAGCCCTGCTGGTGTTCGTGGTTGCCGTCATGATCGGGCTCTCCGGCACCTTCATTGCCTTCAAATGGAAGGCGGCGCTTACCGCGCTGACATTCACTTACAACTATGCCGGCATTCTCATCAATCGCGCGGGCGCGCTCGACCATATCTGGTCGCTTGCCATCGAGGAGCATTCTTATGTCATCCTGGCGCTGATCAGCGTGGCGGTTTCCAGGCGCGCGAATGTCGTGCGCCTGCTTGTCATGCTGTCGCTGCTCGCTATGGCCAACGGCGCTATTTCCTACTGGGTCTTCGGCATGGACTACGAAACCAGCTATTGGCGAACCGACGTGCATATCGCCTCGATCCTGCTGTCGGCGGCGATCTGCCTGCTCAAGGCCGATGGACACCTGCCGGCATTCCTCAGGAGCCGGCATCTGGCGCTGGCGGCCGCGGTGGGGGGAATCTTGCTGTTCCTCGATCCGGTGCCGACGCCCTTGCACTATCTGCTGGGCGTGCCGCTGCTGGCGCTCGCCGTCAACACGCTCGACTTCGCCGGCGGCTATCTGACCGGCCTACTGTCATCGCGGCCGATGGTGATGCTGGGGCTGTGGTCCTACTCGCTCTATCTGTGGCAGCAGCCCTTCTACAAATTCGTCCATGACCGCGACGTGGCGCCGATCCCGATGCTGGGCGCGGTCTTCGCCTGCGCCCTGGCGAGCTACTACATCGTCGAGAAACCGGCGCGCGGCTGGCTCAACCGCAATTGGTGAGGAGGTCAGGCCTTGCCGGTTTTTTGTGCGGCGAGATAGCGCCGAAGCCCGGCTTCGCCGCGAGGTGTGGTCCAGCGGTGATTCCACGCGAAAGCCGGTCTGAGCAAGGGTGCCAGGAGTTTGAGGATCGGCCTCTCCACGATGACCTGCCAGGTGAGCTTCACATGCGTTCCGCTTCCGGCTGGCGACAGCTCAGCCCGCCACAGGCCGTCGAAATCGCCGAAGGTCTTCACCACCACCAGCCGGCCAGGCTCGAGCTCCGCGGCCTCGATGATGAAGTTCAGCTCGTAGGGCAGGGCGCCTCGCGCCCTGGCTCTTGCCCGTGACCCGACGACGGCCTTGCCTTTCTTGTCGAGCGGCTCGACTTCCTTGTAGGCGTCGCCCCACCAGAGCGGCAGCAACTCGGCGTCGGACAGAACGTCCCACACTTCCTGCGGCGTGGCATCGGGAATGTTCCAACTCTCGTCGAAGCGGAAGACGTTGCTTGGCATGATGTCACGCCCCCGGCACGCGAAGACGATACATTAGCTGCAGCTTCTGTTTGTGGCCAGTGCGGCGGCCGCATGAGACCTTGTTTGGCTCATGGTTGAAAGCCTCTGGCTTCCAGGGCCATGCGCTAGTCGATCGGCTTGGCGTAGTAGCGCACCGACTTCCTGCCGCCGTGGATCACGGCATCGCCGACCTCGGCAAAGCCGAGCGCCGCGTGAAAGGCATCCGATGTGGGGTTCGGGGGATCGGCATTGACCTCGCAGGTTACGATCGTGTGGCATGCGCGCCTGACATGCTCGAACAGATCCTCGTAGAGACGGCGGGCATAGCCACGGCCGCGCGCTTCGGCCGCGACCACCACCCGGTCGACATAGACGAAGCGGGAGTAGCGCTCACGAAACCAGAGGAAGTTCGGGCTTTCGTAGCTGGCATCCTGATCGAAGCACATGATGAAGGCTTCGAGCGCCCCGATGCGGCGCGTGTAGAAAGCCTGCCCGATCAGGAATGACAGGCGCTCCGGCTCCAGCCAGGACAACTCGGCGGCATGCTCGTTGTTGAGAGCGAGAATGGCGGCCTCGTCGGCAGGCGAAACGCGTTCGATCGGCGAGCGATCTTTCGACATCGTCACTTCCCGCATCAGACCCTCGCGGCCGCGATCGTTGCCGCCGCCAAGTCCTGGTCGGTCACCGTGTTGCGGTACTCGCGATCGAGATCGGTGCCGCCCATGCCGACATGCGGGTTGCGGTAGCGCATGGCGCTCGGCACGTCGGCAAGCGCGGCGAAATGCATCTCGGTCAGTCCGGTTTGCCGGCGAACCTCGCCGATATTGTCGGGCGCCAGCCCGCCGCAGCCGACGATGATGATGCGTGCGCCGGCCTGGCGAACCAAGCGCGCGAGCAGATCGACGCCCTCCAGCGCCGTGTCGCGTTGCCCGCTGGTCAGCACGCGGCCGACCTTGCAGCGGATCAGCGCTTCGAGCGCCTCGGCCGGGTCACGCGTCATGTCGAAGGCGCGGTGGCAGGTGACATTGAGGGGACCGGCGGCGCGCACCAGTTCGCTCATTCTCGCTTCATCGATTGCGCCGTCAGCGGTCAGGCAGCCGACGACGATGCCGGCCACGCCGAGATCGCGCAGCGCGCCGATATCGGCCAGCATCGATTGGTATTCCGCCTCGCTGTAGAGAAAATCGCCGCCGCGCGGGCGCACGATAACATGAAACGGGATGGTCGCACGTTCGAGGGCTACGCGCACCGTGCCGAGGCTCGGCGTAATGCCGCCTTCGACGAGGCTGGCGCAAAGCTCGACCCGGTCGGCGCCGGCGGCCTGCGCGGCAAGCAGCCCGTCAATGCCTTCGACGCAGAGTTCGATCAGGGGCCTTTGAGTGTCGGTCACCATCATCTATCCATGTTGAAGAGAAAGCGCAGCCCTAGCATTGGGGCGATCGAGGCGAAAGCCGCATCAATCGGTCCAGCAAGCGAAGCGGTCACTTTGCGCTTCCGGTTTTGTTCGGCGCGCAGTTATTGATTGCTCAAGCCTTGGAGCGCCCGCCCTACCGCGGAACAGCTGAGCCCCATTGCCTCGCTACTGCTGCAGGATTGTGTTCTTGGCGCCTTGTTCGACCTGGTCGATCACCAGCAGCTTCACCGGGTCGCTGCCGATATTGGTCGCCTGATGCCACTGGCCGATCATCTCGACGATGAAATCGCCGGTCTTGTAGGTGTTGCTGTTGCCGGTCTCGACGTTGGTGACCTTGAGGGTGCCTGCCTCGACATAGGCATAGCGCGGGAAGGGATGTTTGTGCACCGGCAGCGTCGCGCCGGGCGCGATCTGATAGGCCGAGACCTGGACCTCGACATTCTTCTGGGGCAGCTTGATCGGCTGGCCGGATGCCGTCGTCGTCTTGGACGCCAATGGCGTCACGACAACAGGTGTGGCCGAACTGTCCAGAGCGTCGGCGGTGGTTGCATAAAAAGCGGCCGCCAGCAGCAGCGCCGATGCCGGAATGTTTCGCACGATTTCCTCCCGAAATGATCGGCAAAATCGCCTAAGCGCTGTCGACTCGCAAGGAGAAAGGATTTGGGCTTCCCGGGCTGTATGAACTATCAGCTGCCAGGTCCTTCAAATCTGCCCCGCACTTGGGTGCTGCCGCACCCAGTCCCTTGATAGACCGGAATCATCCCCTAGTTAGTTTACCTGGCGTAGTCGCGAGTTGCCTGGAGGGTACTGCGCCGTTCTGACGGCATGCGGCGGAAGGACGGCTGGCCGAAGCGCCTTTGGAGGGTGCCGTGCGTCAATATCTGGGATCCAGCTTGGTCCGTTTCGCGTTCGCGTGCTCTGTCGCGATAGCTTGCGCGGGAGCCGCGGCCGCCGGCGAGCGCGGCCAAGGTCGTAACGCTGGTGGCGATCACGGGAATAACGGAGGTCATGGCGCTGGCAGCAACAACGGTCAGCACAACGGAACTAGCGGCGATCCCGGTGGCTCCGGCGGCAGTCCGCCGTCTGACCCACCGTCCCCACCGTCTAACGATGACGGAAGCAGCCCCACCACAACCGGGTCAGTGACGTCAAGGGCGGGCGTAGCCGGCAACGGCGGAAGGTCGCTCGACCTTCCGCCCGCCCTGCTGCCCTTCGAAGACAGCGCCATTCCACTGGCAGTCCATCCAATCGAAGTGCTGCCGGGTGTCCCGGACAACATCGTTCGTGCCTGCCGTGAGGCAATCGAGCAGGCCGCAGCTCAGTTTGGCGCGACCAGTGTGCGCGTCAGCAGTGCAGGTTCCGTACGGCGGTTGAGCCGACAGAGGATATCGGCTCCCGTCCAGGTCAGCATCGACTACGGATATCAAGGCGGCGTCGAGACGCGCCAGGCGCCGGTCGGCTGCGAATTGAACGCGAAAGGCAGCGTGATCGGGCTGACATAGCGCACAGTGGGAGCGCTCGCCGTAGACGTCGAGTTCAGGCTGCCCAGCCCCGATTTTCCAGGGCAGTCGTTCCAGCTCAGTCCAACGTCGAATGGCTTGGCCGGAGGGAAAACGGAAGCGTGATGGCACGCACACGGATTTCGCGCGACGGTTTGCGAACCTTGCTGGACGTAGTCTTCTTTTGGCTGACAGCTTTCGTCTGGCCTGCGCCGGCCGATGCGCGGCCAGTGCGCGGCTTCAGCGGCGGCTCTATCTGAGCGTCGCGGCGCTGAGCCCGAAGTTTATCATTATCGGCACGCGCGGCGGCCAGCTCGCGGGCGAAAGAAACCGTCGCTTCACGTTGCTTGTCCAGAGCCTCCTTCAGCCTCATGGCGGCCTGTCCCAAAAGTTGGCGGGCTGTGTCACGCTCGAGGCGGGCTTTGTTGAGGTTCTCTCCGACCGACACTGCTGAAGCGCGTTCTCGTTGCAGAGCCTGCGCCGTCTCGGCAGCACTCTGCTCCGCGCGCTCTTTCGCTGCGACCGCCTTGGTGCGCTCCTGTAACGCCGCGTCGCGCTCCAACCGGGCCTTGTCAAGGTCCTCCCGGGTCGCGACTGCCGAAGCGCGTTCGCGCTCCAGCGCCTGCGCCGTCTCGCTAGCAGTCTGCTCCGCACGTTCTCTCGCCGCGACAGCCCTGTCTCGCTCCTGCAACGCCGCGTCGCGCTCCAGCCGGGCTTTGTCGAGGTCCTCACGGGCCGCGACTGCCGAAGCGCGTTCGCGCTCCAGCGCCTGCGCTGTTTCAGTGGCAGCCTGCTCGGCATGCACTTTCGCCGAGACAGCCTTCGCTCGCTCCTGCTCAGCCGCGTCGCGCTCGAGGCGGGCTCTGGTGACGTCCTCTTGGGCCGATATTGCTGAAGCGCGTTCGCGTTCCAGAGCCTGCGCCGTCTCGGCGGCAGTCCGCTCGGCACGCTCTTTTGCTAAGACGGCCTTGGCTCGCTCCTGTTCGGCCGCGTCGCGCTCGAGCCGGGCTTTGTCGAGGTCCGCACGGTTCGCGACTGCTGAAGCCTGTTCCCGTGCCAATGCCTGCGCCGTCTCGGCGGCAGTCTGCTCAACCCTTGCTCGCGTCGCAGCGGCACCGGTCCGTTCCCGCTCAGCCGTGTCCGCGATCGCGGCCTTGGACTGCTCCATTTCAGCGATGTCGCCACGAAGGTCCTCCGACTTCCGGCGCTCCTCGTCAAGCATTCCGCTCGCTTGCGCCAGCGAAGCCTCGGCTTTGGCGCGATCCCCGGCGGCTTTGGCTTCCAGCTGTTCAATTTGCGCTCGCGCTTGCGCTAGGTCGCGCGCCATCCGTTCGGTTCGCTCCCGTTCGAGGCGAGCAGCGGGCATCTGTATAAAGACATGGTCGATGGTTTCGCTGATCCGCGCGCGGACATCTTGCGCAATCCACCGCAATGCCTCGAGTGTGCGGGCTGCCACAAGTTCGTTGCGCAAACGCTCCTCCTTGGCGTCGTCGGCGGCTGCCAGGCTTGTCTTCAGCACCTCGATCTGCTTGCGCGTCTCAGCGAGCGCACTCTCCAGAGCGGCACTCCTGGCGCGCTCCTCCTCCATCGCTCGGTGCTCTTGGCCAGCCAATTCCGTTGCAGCTGCTGCCTGAGCACGAGCTGCCTCGACCTGTGCTTCGGCAGCGTTGAGATCCGGTTTGGGCAATTCGCCGTTCGTGGGTGCGTCGGTTGATGCCGTGCTGGCAGGAATCTCCAAAGGGCGTGAAAGATCGGGAAGGGAGTAGCTATCGGCCCGCGAAACAGCGGGGGCGCTTTCGACCGGCTTTTGTTTCGTCAACGCATAGCCAAGCGGCACGGCCAGACAAATTGCGGCGACGCTCAAGCGTAACAAGGGGCTCGTCGGCCTGCGAACACGGGGAGGTAAGGCCATGGCGAAGCTTGTCGCCGGAGCGAAAGCATCGGGCAGGTCCTCGCGCGAGTTCTCGCCCGCTTCGGGCGTCGTGTTGAGATAATCCTTTCGCACCCCGGACTTACCGGAGTTTAGACCCTGAACATCCGGGGCCGGGGGCACGGCGGCCCGGGAAGAAGCCGCCTTGGCTGCAAGATTGCGTGGGCGATCCCAGGCCCAAGAAGCCTCATCGAGGGGAATAGGCGTGCTTTCGCTCAGGTAGCCATACTGGTGACGCCGTCTCGCTGCGATGAGGATACGCCGGACCACAAGAAAGAAGCCTACCAACACAAATATTGTCATCCCGCCCAGGAGAGCGAGACCTGTGTCGTCTGCGTAAAACCCGGCAAGATCTGACATCGCCGTACCTGCGCGGTTTCCGATGTAACTTTAAGCTCGTGAAGCGGTGTGTGGCTCCTCGCCCTGGCTAACTTTGCTGCCTGCCTTCGAAGCTGTCACCGCTTCGGCCCCAGTACTGGGGGAATTTTGTCGATGCATGGCTGGGCGCCGGTCGAAAGCCAGCTCGCGCCTCTCCATCCTCAACGTCCCGGGGAGTTCTCCCACGGTGCACGCCATGCCACCATTTCGGAGTCTGGACGCTCCATCGTAAAGTTTAAGCTAGGTCACAGACCTCGGTGGTCAACCATCTGGGCGACAGTTCGGCCATGCAAAATGGCCATCGCGGTGCCCGGCACGAGCGCCAAGACTCCCGCGGCTACCTCATCAAGCTCGACGAACTGCTGACGATGCCGAAATCGGCAGGCCATTTGGTCCTGCTGCCGAGAGAGGATCTGGCACTTGGCGGATCTCAGTAGATCGTCATGAGGATCGGGAGGTAACTGCCTGCTCGCAATTGTTCGATTGCTTCGATGGCGGGATAGGCTGCGGGGAAGTACAGTCCATCCTGGAAGTTGCGCTTGAGCGCTTTCGGGGAGAAGACAACTTCGGCAGAGTCCGTATATTGGGACAGTTTCGGCCAGAACAGCGGCGTACAGCGCGCATAGGAATCGTATTGCGAGCCGAAGATCGTCTTCAGGTGTTCGGCCTCCTTGGCTGCCGTGATGACCAAGATCCAATAGCTGAAAAATCCCAGCGCCAGAGCGACGGCGATCGATCCATGGATCAATCCGATTCCAACTGCTCCAAGCGTAGAAAAGAGATAGAGCGGGTTTCTGGTCAACGAGTAGGGGCCGGAGGTAATCAACTCCAGATTCTTCTTTGAACCGATATAGAGAATGCTCCACATCCTGCCCACGAAGCAGGTGAGGACCAGGCCGAGACCCGCCATCTGGATCAGTTCATGTACGCCCCCACCCAATCCGGGGTGCGAAAACAGGATAACGGTTGCAGCAACCAGCCCCGCTGCCCGAGCGGCGTTTATCCGCATCCTTTGATTGACTGACTGAACTCTCATCGAGGCCCCCGGGAATGAAGGGGCCGCGTTTCTGGGCTCCGCATTTTGACGGCACCCCCCATATGCGGCTCGCTTGCGCTTGCCAGGCTTTGCTGGCCGTGCGGTTGAACAGGAGGGGTATCGATCATTGGATCGTCTCCTCGGTAAGCTGAAGGAAGACGTCCTGGAGCCGCCCGCTCTCGGGTTCGAAGGCGAGGATCGGCATCTCGGCGCGGATCAGGACGTTCGGGATTTCGTTGTTGAGCTGGCGGCTTGGAGGTGTTTTCGTCGGATCAAGAAGCTCGACGCGCAGCCAGCCCGCGTCTCCGTTGACAAAATCTCCCGTGATAGGCTGCAGAATGGTCGTCAGGATGCGGGTGGAGGTCGCTTCCGTGTCGATCGTTCCCCCTGCGCGCCGGCCGGGTTCTTGGCTTCCTCGGCCCAAACGGCGCTGCAGGCAAAACGCCTTTCGTGACCCATAGGACTTGTTAGGGTCTTCGGGCGCGAAGACGTGAGCAGATGAGCCGGGCGCTACGGCGACACTTCCGCGAGACATTCAGTGCAGGCTCCCTCGTGCCTGCGAGCACGTTTCAGGTTGACGCGCATATGTATTGCAGCAGTCGTCAGGCTTTACGATTCGGCAGTTGAGCTGACTCGCTTGCGACGGGATTACCCCTTTTTTGCGAAGGGTTTCTTCCGTGTTGTCCGAAATCAACGCCAGAGTGGGCTTAACTGAGAGAGCGGGATTTCGGCTCATTGTAGCGCTTGAAGGAAGTCGTCGCCGAGCAGGCGCCGGAGCTGCGGCTGCAAAAGAGCATGCTCGCGACGGGAGCGACGACCGGAACGGCGCCACCTCCCGCTGGGGGCGTCCGGAACCTCGGGTGAGCCGCTACGGCTTTCGGTTAGGCCGGCAAAGCCGTTTTGGGCTATCGGTCCGCCGGCGCGCTTTGTCCTATCTTGGGTTTCCAACGTCGGGCAACGGTCGCGCTGGGTCCCTTAGCCAAGCCTACGCTCCGCTGGCTAGCGCGGCGGGTCGGTTGCGCAACACTTGTCAACTTGGTGGGTCGCATTGCTGCAGGCGAAGCTCGCGCAAGTACGTACAGCCGCACACCGCCGCAGAGCCATTAGGAGTAAGCGAACTCGGCGCCGCGGCAGAGGCGGCAAAGCGGCACTGCGTGCTTGTCTGGTCGAGTCCAGTGTTGGTGCTCCGAAAGCCGATGAAATCATATGAAGGAGGTCCCCCATGAAACCTGTTCGTTACTGCCTGGCGCCCGGCGCGTTCGTCCTCGTGCTTGCCGGGGCGACCGGCGCGTCGGCCGCGGAACAGCCGATAGCCTGCAAGAAGGTGCCGTTGGTGGTGCGGGACATGTTCCACAAGGATTTCCCCGTCGCCAAGGTCAAGGCATGCGCCCGCGAGGTCGAGAACGGAGAACTGGTTTTCGAGATAGCAAGCGTCGAGGGCGCAATGACGCGCGATGTGCTCTACCATAAAGACGGCAAGGTCATCGTCGTCGAGGAATCAATTCCGATGGAAGCGGTGCCTCAATCGGTGCGTGCGGCCGTTGATACGAAATTCGCAGGTGGAAAGATCAAGCTTGCGGAGAAGCTGATGCGCGACGGCAAGGTGAGTTACGAGTTCCAGATAAGCTACAAGGGCAAGAACGTTCAGCCCGTCTTCGATCCGGATGGAAAGGAAGTGAAGGGCTGATGGGCGAAACTCTTGCACTGAAGGGTCGCTGACATAGCTTCAATCAGCCTGAGAGAAGAAACAAGTCCGGCGCAGGCAGACGGGCTTGCGGACCTCACTCGAGTTCAGCAGAAGGCAGCCGTCAACAAGCGCCGGACATCCGGGCGATCGAACCTACCTGCCTAACTTCACGTGTCCGCCGAATTGGAGCGTCGCGCGCACACTGAAGGTGTGCGTTCTCTCGTCCTCAGCATTCTCCGCGAATGTGTAGGCGGCGCCGAGGTTCCATTTCGCCGCGCCGGACGGCGCGTCTTCTTCTTCCCCAGACGCATAAATCACTTCGAAATCCGCCAATTGCTCGCGGGTGTCCGGACCGTCGGCGACAAAGTTCCGCTGATGCGTGTAGGTGGCTATGTAGGTCATAGGTTGCACTTCTAGCGCGACAGATCCGGTGAGAAGCAGAGCGTCGTCCGGACCGCCATCGAAATGCTTAAGGTAGGCCGATTCGCCGAGAAGCCTCAGTGTGTTCCCGTTGAGGTCGAAGCTTCCAGTGGCGGCAGCAAGGTAGGCCAATTCATTGCCGGTCCCCGGCAGCGGTTCCTCTTCTTCTTCCTCCTCCTCCCCTGTGTCGGCGGAGAGCCCGGGCTTCTGGTATCGGATGCCAAGGCGATAGCCAAATTCACCGTCCTTGTAACAATCGCCCTTTTCTGCGCCTTTGCAGCCATCAAGGGTAACCGAGAATGAGGATAAACCGGTGGTGTTGCCGGCACCGCCATCCGCCAGCGTGAGCCGTCCACGGTTGGTAAAGAGCGACTCGCTGAGGAACGTCCGGTCGGTCGTGAATACCGTCGCGGCCAGGGCATGGTTCAGCCCAAAGCCCTCGAAGCCAACAACAGCTTCGCCACCCAGACGTTCGTCAGCGTCAAAAACAGACGCCAGATCCGGGGCGTGTATCCCCGGCAGGGCTTCGCTGGCCAGGCTGAACACCGTGTCGAACTTTCCGGCCCTCACGGTCAGGGGATCGACCTTAGCGAGGGCGTAGAGCTCACCGACATAGGTGCCGATCCCTTGAAAGGCCGCATCCTCCCCGGGTTCCGGGTCGACCACGGGCTCGGTAATGATGGCGCTCACGAACCGAAGATAATCCGTCGGCGCGTAGAAAAGATCGAGCTCCAACTTCGGAAAGAACACATCGGATCTCAGGAAAGACGGATGTGCGCCAAATATCCAGTCGTTCTGCAACTCCGCGGTAGCCTCGTACCCCGCGCAGGGCGCAGCGCATTCTTCGGCCAGAGCCGGTAGAGTTTCTTCGGCCAGAGCCCGCTCGTGCTCCTCCGCCAGTGCCGAAGCCGAAGAGTACAGCAGCCCTATGCCACTAAGTGCTAAGATAAAAAGGCGAATGACCGGCGAGCCCCCATGAGATGCACCACGCGTCGATGATATCCGATGGTTCCACTGTGGCAACTGCGATTTCGTCATTTTGTCCCTTACAAACGCGACTTGTCTCATACAAACGCAAACGTGTCGCATCTCTACAACACTGCTTCGCTGTTCCGCGCCCGGTACGCTCCCCCGAGGACCGCCGGCGCAGCAAATTGGCGGTCCCGCTTCGCCTTCCTCGAATCAATATTCGGGCACTCCCCGACCGAGGCAAATTGCGCCAGAGCACGTCCAGCCTTTCGCTGGAAACAGACACACGCGCATGCAACCGACGCGAGCACTCACGGCGTGAGTGGCTATCCTAATAAATTTGTATGAACTATTTCTCTACTCCAAAAGTTAGAGACCCGCCGGATATACGGTAATAGCGCCTTGCAATATTGATTAATTATGCGGCGCCCTCCCGCATGATACGCTTTGGGACTGTCTCTGATCTGTCGCAGGCGCGCTTTCGCGCGCCGCGGAATCGCGGGGGGTTGCCGTGCTGCAAACGCTCGTCAAGCTGAGTCTCGAATTTCGGCATCTGGTCCTAGCAGCCGCGCTACTCTTGGTAGCGGCGGGTGCCGTTCTGCTTCCCAAAGCCAAAACCGATGCTCTTCCCGAGTTCGGGGCGCCGGTCGTGGAGGTGCAGACCGAGGCGCTCGGCTTGTCGACAGGCGAAGTGGAAAGCCTGGTGACCATCAATCTCGAAGAGATTCTGACCGCGACGCCGTTCCTCAAATCAATTCATTCCAAGTCGGTGCCGGGGATGGCTTCGGTGTTGCTCACCTTCGAGCCCGGCATGGATCCGATGAAAGCCCGACAAATGGTGCAGGAGCGTCTTACGATGGCTTGGGCCCTGCCCAATGTCTCGAAGCCGCCCACCATGCTGCAGCCGAAGTCGGCGGCAGGCCGCGCCATGATCGTCGGACTGTCGTCCAAGACCGTGTCGCTGATCGACATGTCGGTGCTGGCCCGGTGGACGATGACGCCGAAGCTGCTCAGCGTGCCGGGCGTCGCCAACGTCGCGATCTGGGGCCAGCGCGCTCGCCAGCTTCAGGTGCAAATCGAACCTCAGCGCCTCGAATCGGCAGGCGTCTCGCTCGATGAGGCCGTAGAGAGCGCCGGGGATTCGCTCTGGGTCTCGCCGCTCAGTTATCTGGAAGCGTCAGTACTCGGAAGCGGAGGCTGGATCGACACGCCGAACCAGAGGCTCGGCATCCAGCATGTGCAACCGATCAGCAAGGCCAGCGACCTGACGAAGGTTGCTGTCCCGTCTTCCGCGCTCAGGCTAGGAGACGTGGCCGAGGTCGTCGAAGGCCATCCGCCGCTGATCGGCGATGCGATGATCAACGGACAGCCTGGCCTCATCCTCGTCGTCGAGAAGCTTCCCAACGTCGACACCAAAGCGGTCGTAGCGGGGGTCGAAGCTGCGCTCGCGGAGTTGAGCCAAGGCATGCCGGGCATCGACATCGACGCCTCCCTCTACCGCGCCTCCGATTATGTCGACAGCGCCTTGGCCAATCTGGTCCGGATGGTGATCGCCGCCATGGTGGTCGTGTCCGTAGCCCTCTTCCTGTCCTTGACGCCGGTCGGCACGGCGAGCGTCGCCGTCGTCGCGATCGTCCTGTCGTATGTCGCGGCACTTGTCGCTCTCTATTTCAGCAGCCCGATCTTCAACCTGATCCACCTGGCCGGCCTCGCGGCCGCGCTTTCCCTCGTGGTCGACACTGCGGTAGTGGCTGCCGAGGCCCTCGGGCGACGCCTTCGTGCCGGTGGCGGCCGTCCGCTCGCCGCGCCTCTATTCGATGCGATCGGCGAAATCGGCAAGCCAATGATCTATGCAGCGGTGATCGGTCTGCTGGCGGTCGCTCCGATACTCGGACTCGACGGCGAAACCGCGGCATTCTTCCGGCCGCTGGCTCAGGCCTATGGCGTCACGGTGGCCGCTGCCATGGTCGTCGTGCTCTTGGCGGCGCCCGCCCTCGCGATGGTTTTTTTCCGTTCGGGCAGCGCAGCAGGAAACAGGTCCGAACCTGTGGTGGCGCGGCTGTTCGGTGCGGCCTATGGGCGGCTGCTGGGGAGGTTCTCGGCGACGACCGGTCCTGCCTATGCGATCGTGGGTCTCGGAGTGTTGGCGCTACTCGCGGCGACGCCCGCCCTGAAGTGGTCGCCGTCGCCGTCCTTTGACGAAGGCACCGTCCGCGTTTCGTTCAAGGCCGCGCCGGGTGCATCCTTGCCCGCCATGATCCGCACGATGGCGCGACTGGAATCCGAAGTCCGCGCAATCGATGGAGTCAGCTCCGTCGCTGGCCATCTCGGCAGGGCCATCACGGGCGACCAGGTCACCGGCATCGAATCCGGGCAGCTCTGGATTGGGCTCGACGAGCGGGGGAACCGAGCCGCCGCACTGTCGCAAATTCGCGACACGATGGAAGGCTTCGCGGACCTCGAGGTGAAGGTTGAAGGCTATCTGGCCAGTACGGCCGGGCGGATCTTCGCCGACGCCGGCGAACCAGTGGTGGTCCGCATCGAAGGGGCCGAGACGGCCGTGCTTGAAGAGCAGGCAAAGCTCGTCGCGGCGAGAATCGCCGCCGTTGACGGCATCAACTCCGTACGCATCGACAAGAACGCTTTCTCGCCCGAAATCGAGGTCAAGGTCGACGTTGCGGAGGCTGCCGCACGTGGACTGAAACCGGGAGACATCCGGCGCGCGGCAGCGACGGTCTTCGCCGGGCTCGAGGTTGGCAATCTGTTCGAGCAGCAAAAGGTCTTCGAAGTGGTCGTTTGGGGGGCTCCCAACGCACGAAGCAGCATCGCCGACGTCGAGAATCTTCTGATCGAAACGCCTGATCGCCCGCATACACGCCTTGGCGATATCGCCGAGGTGCGGATGGTGCCGCAGTTGAGCACCATCGAGCGTGACGGCGTCACGCGCAGCATGGACGTTCACGCCAGCGTCGCAGGCCGCAGCGTCACGGCAGTGGCGGAAGACGTGGCGGCAGAGCTCAAGAAGGTGCAGCTCCCCTTCGAATACCATGCCTACGTTCGGGGCGAGTATGCCGAGAGCCGTGCAGCCATGCTGCAGGTGACGCTCTTCGCAGCGTCGGCGGCAGTGCTGATCTTCTTCCTGCTGCAGGCGGCGCTGCAAAGCTGGCGACTGGCGACCGGCATGTTCCTTTCGCTGGTGGCAGTGTCGGGTGGCGTCGCGGCGATCCTCGTGGCGGTAACGGGCACCGTTTCGGTTGGGGCGCTTGCCGGACTTCTCGCCGTCCTCGGGCTTGCACTCCGCAACGGTCTGGTTCTGGCCAGCCGCGTCGATCAGACCGGGGAGGGTGACGAATCCTGGCCGGACCGTGTCGCGGCGGCCGCGCGCGAGCGCTTTGCGCCTATGCTGACGAGCACGCTGGTCACCTGCCTCGCCTTCCTTCCCGCAGTGGTCATGGGCAGCGCCGCCGGTCTGGAGATTTTGCATCCAATGGGATGGGTCGTGATCGCAGGCGCAGTCATTTCAGTCCTGATCAATCTGTTCGTCCTACCGGCCATGATGCTCCATTCCGGCCCGGTTTCACGACGCCTTGGAGGAGTTGCACATGCTTCGCAATAGGCTTTTTCTTAAGTCATCCCTCGTCGCCGGTGTGGCTTTCGTCGTGGTTGCCACGGGACCCCTCGCGGTCGCGGAGTCGCCCGCAGGCGCGCCTGCCAAGCTGGTAGAGGTCGCAGGTTCGCCATTTCCACGCGTGGTTCTGACCGAACAGGCTGCCAAACGACTGAGCATCCAGACCGAAGCGCTGCGGGAGGAGACGGCCAAGCGGTGGATGATGATGAACGCCCAGGTCGAGATTGCGAGCGGTGAACCGTCGGTGAATGCAATTACGGAGACGGCTTCCATCGCGCCGGCCGGTGAAAGCGGCCAAGCACGGCAATCCCTGATCAAGGTGCCTGTGGACGCGGCGAGCCAGATGTTGATCGCGGTTGTCGACGACGAGGATGACGAGGACGAGACCGGCGACCACGACGAGTTTGCCGAGATTTTCGGCGTCGCCAACCCGGCGGACGAGGATAAGGACGGTCTAGTGGTCGTGCTGCTGACCGGCCAAGGCCGCTCCGGTAAATATTACACGGCGCGGCCGGTGGCGGTGAAGGACCGGGACGACGGGCGGTTCTTTGAATTCCTCGAGGCAAGCAGCGGCGTCAAGCCAGGCGATCATGCGTTCGTGGCGATGAAGGCGCCGGAGAGCGGCAGCATGGCGAAGATCGTGCCCTACTCGTCGGTTGTCTATGACGAGCACGGGGACAGCTGGCTCTACTCCAATCCGGAGCCGCTCGTCTTCGTCCGCCAAAAAGTGGCTGTCGAGCGCGTCCTTGGCGACATAGCAGTGCTGTCGGACGGACCAGCGCGCGGCACGCCGGTCGTGTCGGTCGGCGCGGTCGAGCTGATGGGGGTTGAATTGAAGTTTGGCGGCCACTGAGCGGGCGTGAAAGACATTCCGTCGCTTGCGAACGCCTGAGTTAGCCGGCGTCCAATCATCCGAACAAAGGACAGGGCCATGTTCCGCTGGATCATCGGCACGAATCTGAAATACCGGTATCTGGTACTGGCCGCGGCAGCGCTGATGGTGCTGCTGGGTCTGGACGTGTTCCGCAAGATGCCCGTGGACGTCTTCCCCGAATTCTCCCCGCCGCTGGTGGAGATTCAGACCGAGGGTATCGGCATGTCGACCGCCGAGGTCGAGGAGCTGATCACCATTCCCCTCGAGGATGCACTGCGCGGCACACCGGAACTCGACGTCATCCGCTCGAAGAGCGTGATGTCGCTGTCCTCCATTGTCATGATCTTCAAGCGGGGAACCGACATCATGCACGCCCGGCAGCTCGTCCAGGAGCGAGTGCAGCTTGCGTCGGCCAGACTGCCGTTCGGCTCGAGCCCGCCCGTCATGCTGCAGCCCTTGTCGTCGACCAGCAGGACCATGAAGATCGGCCTTTCGTCGAAGGAGCTCACTCAGCTCGACCTGTCGATGACCGCCTATTGGAAGATTCGCTTCCGCCTGCTGCGCGTGCCCGGCGTCGCCAACGTGGCGATGTGGGGCGAAAAGCTCAAACAGCTGCAGATCCAGGTCGATCCCGCACGCATGCTGAAACACGGCGTGACGCTGAACGAGGTCATGGAGGCTTCGGCCGATGCGCTGGACTTCGGCCTGCTGCCGATGTCGAGCTCAGCCAAGAGCCAGACCGTAGGCTTCATCGACACCGACAACCAGCGATTGTATGTCGGCGCCGACATAGCGTCCAGCGTGAAGCTGGAGGACGTCAAGAGAATTCCGGTCGAGTCAAAAGCCGGCGAGCGACTGGTACTGGCGGACTTTGCCGACGTCACCTGGGGGGAACCGCTGCCGATCGGCGACGCTGTGATCAATGACGGTCCCGGCATGATGCTGATCGTCGAGAAGTTCCCGTGGGCGAATACGCTGGAGGTCACGCGCGGCGTCGAGGCCGCCTTCGCCGAAATGAGGGACGGCCTCAAGGGCATCGACGTCGACCTGCAGATCTTCCGCCCGGCGACGTTCATCGAGCTCTCGATCCATAATCTGACAATGGCCTTGCTGGTGGGATCGGTCCTGGTGGTCTGCGTTCTCGGCGCCTTCCTGTTCGAGTGGCGGGTGGCGCTCATCAGCCTGCTGGCGATCCCGCTCTCCCTGGTCGCGGCGGGACTTGTTCTCTACTGGCTCGGAACGACCATCAACACGATGGTGCTGGCCGGCTTCGTCGTGGCGGTGGGATCGGTGGTGGACGACGCTATCATCGACGTTGAAAACATCACGCGGCGATTGCGCGAGAATCGCCGCAGCGGCGCTGGCAAATCGGTGGCATCAGTTATCCTGGAAGCATCGCTCGAGATCCGCAGCCCGATCGTCGCCGCGACCCTCATCATCGTCATCTCGGTCGTCCCTGTGTTCTTCATGGGGGGGCTGTCGGGCACTTTCTTCGTACCGCTGGCGACGTCCTATTCCATCGCGCTCCTCGCTTCGATGGCCGTGGCGCTGACGGTGACGCCGGCACTCTGCCTTATCCTGCTTCAAGGAGCGCCGATCGAGCGCGTCTCGCCGCTTGTCGGGCGGTTGCAGCGAGGCTATGCCGCCATGCTGTCGCGGATCATCGCGGCTCCTCGCACGATCTTTGGGATCACCGCGTTCGTCGTGGTCGCGGGATTGGCCGTTTGGCCGCTGCTCGGAACCTCGCTCCTGCCCTCCTTCAAGGAACGTGACTTCCTCATGCACTGGCTGACGCCGCCCGGGACATCGCATGCAGAGATGTACCGGATGACGGTGGCTGCCAGCAAAGAACTGAGATCCATTCCCGGGGTGCGCAACTTCGGCGCTCACATCGGCCGGGCGCTGGTGGCCGACGAGGTGGTGGGCATCGACTTCACGGAGAACTGGATCAGCGTCGATCCGAAGGTCGACTATGACGAGACCCTGAAAGCGGTTCAGGACACGGTCGGCGGCTATCCCGGTATCTATCGCGACGTCCAGACCTACCTTCGCGAGCGCGTGAAGGAAGTGCTCACCGGGTCGGGCGAGTCGATAGTGGTTCGGATTTTCGGGCCTGACGCGGCGATGTTGCGGGAGCAGGCGGTGAGGGTCCGCGACGCCCTGACCGGCATCGAGGGCCTGATCGACCTACACGAGGAGCCGCAGAAGACGGTACCGCAAATTCAGGTCACCGTGGATATCGCCAAGGCGGCTTCCAGGGGTCTCAAGCCCGGCGATGTTCGTCGCGCTGCTGCCGTGATCTTCGCCGGTCACGAGGTGAGCGACGTTCATCGCATCGGAAAGGTGTATGACGTCATGGTATGGTCGACGCCCAAATCGCGGCGCGGCCTCGACGACGTACAGAACGTTCTCCTCGATACTCCCGACGGCGGTCAGGTCCGGCTCGGCGACGTTGCCGAAGTCAAGATTGCCCCGGTGGCCAGCACCATAAAACGTGAGAACGCCTCGCGCCGCCATGACGTGCATGCCAACGTGCGCGACCGCGACCTGGGCTCGGTCGTCCATGAGGTTGAGGAGCGCCTGGCCAAGTTCGAGTTTCCGCTCGGCTATCATGCCCAGCTGCTGGGCGAGGCGGCGGAACGCAACGCTGCGCAAAGCAGGCTCGTCTATGCCTCTGTTGTCGCCGCGGTCGTAATCTTCATGCTGCTGCAGGCCTCCTTGAGAAGCTGGAGGCTCGCTGCCCTGGTTTTCCTGTCACTGCCGGCCGCTATGGTCGGCGGGGTCATCGCCGCGTATCTGGGCGACGGCATCATCTCGCTAGGCGGCCTCGTGGGGTTCCTGACGGTGTTGGGCATCGCGGCCCGCAACGGGGTGCTTCTGATCCACCATTTCCTGCATCTGGAGCGCGAGGAGGGCGAGCCCTTCGGACCGGAACTTGTCCTGCGCGGCGCGCGTGAACGCCTTTCGCCCATTCTCATGACGACGCTGGCGACCGGTCTTGCGCTCGTCCCCCTGGTTGTCACCGGCAACATTCCCGGGCAGGAAATCGAACATCCGATGGCCATCATCATTCTGGGCGGGCTGATCACGTCAACGCTTCTGAACCTCTTCGTCGTGCCTGCCATCTATCTCAGACTCGGTTCGCTGCAGGCGCGATCGCCGGCGCGGACCACAGGTCTCGGCCTGGAACCATCTCCCCTTTGATACAAGGCCCGAGACCTAGAGCAGAACGTTCGTGACTCTACCGCATCCAATCCACCGGCTATACCGTTGGCGATCTCGATCGCGCAGCGAAACAGCATGACAACTTACAAAACTCGGAGGACTTGAAGCAGCAAGGAACGCGTCCGTGATTTCGTCTTCACAAAGCGGGCAGGCCAACAGGGCTGGGCCTAGCCGGCGGGCCTAGGAAACGAAATACGGCACCGGCTATACGCTCCTGCCGCTATGATGGGGCACGCATCCATAAGTGAAGCAACGTCGCTAATTCCCGCGCGGTCTGGGTTTTGGTCCTGGAAGGCTTTCGCACGGATTTGCGGCCAATCTGGCGATTCGCGGATCTCTTAGCCAGAGAGTCTTCTTTCTTCTTTCTAGAATCTCGTTGCGGCCCACATCGACGGCCGATTGGCCTTTCGCGGCAAAGGCATAGTCGGCTCGGTTCGTGCGATAGTCTTCCTTTTGGATGGACATCTTTTTCCTCCCGGTCCGCGGCTCCCTCCACTAGCCTGGACGGAGAACACTAGCTGCCGATGCATCGCAGGAGTCTACAAATTGAGGATTGTATTAAAATGATACACTCCACCCGCTCGTCTCACGGGCGCCGCTCAGCATTACCCTGAACCGGCCCGTATGCCGCGCCTATTCGTCGCTATCCTCTCGTCGCTTTCGGAATGCTGTTCCGGACCGCATCGTCCGCTTGCGCTTCAACGTGCGCTTGGCAGCCTTGGTCATAGCCGTGGAAAGTCTTGTGCAGTTGCCAGGGCGGCAACAAGGCCGGGTTGTCCGTGCAAGGTGGTCTCGCCACAGCACCCGGCTCCCAGGCGGGCAAGGAGGGCGACTTATGCTATACGTTGCGTTCTTGGTCGGATACGAGCCGATGGATCAGGAAAGACTTCTGGCCGCAGTCCTCCTAGCTGATGTCGTGGGCAGCACGCCGCTCTATGAGCGCATCGGCGACGATGCAGCTCTGCAGCAGATCTCGGATTGCCTCGACGCGATACGCGAGATCGTCGCCCGGCACGGCGGTGACTTCATTTACTCGAAGGGCGATGACGTGCTCAGCCTGTTCGACAGTTCGGAGGCGGCGCTGAGGGCCGTCTTCCAAATCAGCAGCGAACTGACGAAAGGGCCGTTGCACGCCCGGATCGGATTGCATTTCGGGGCGGTCATTCGCGCGCGGGGCGCGGTATTCGGAGACGTTATCAATGTCACCGCAAGGTTGTCCACCACGGCCAACCCCGGGGAGGTGCTGATCAGCCAGAGCTTCTTCGAAGCCCTTTGCGCGGATAGCCGCAGTGCCCTGCGGCTCCTCGACAAAATGGCTTTCAAGGGAAAGCAAGAACTCTTCGATGTCTATACCCTGGGGAGCGAGGATCGGGCCCTCAGTACGCAAATCGTCAGCCGGGGCACGGTTATCGAGAGACGCTCCGCCCCGCCGCGGCAGATCAATCTGGTCATCCGCTATGGAGATCAGTTGCGATCCTGCCGAAACAACGAGTTGGTGACGATCGGCCGATCCCCGGAATGCAACATCGTCATCCAGCGGCCCTGGGTCTCAAGGCACCACGCGACCTTCACCATTTCGAATGGCAAGGCCGTGCTTATCGAGCGAAGCTCGTCGGGCACCTTTGTGTCGATGGGACCCGACCATGAGGTATTCGTGCGCCGCGAAGATATTCTTCTCTTCGGCTCCGGCGTCATCTCGCCTGGACGGAGATCGTCCCTCGACGACGCCGAAATCCTTTACTACGAAATTTTCTCAGACTGACCCGGCCCGGCTTGACCGTTGCCGCATGCTGCCGGATCCAGCGCCGCGCGCTTGCAGAATCGGAAGTTTATTCAGTGAAATTCAATGGCAATTGGCTCCCCGGGCCGGATTCGAACCAGCGACCAACCGGTTAACAGCCGGTTGCTCTACCACTGAGCTACCGGGGAACGGAGGCTCTGACGTGAGTGGCGCAGCCTATAGCAAACACCTTTCGGCTTTGCAAAGCAGCAATTCGCAATTTTTCTGCAGTTTTTCGTGCGGCGATTTGTGGCATCGTCTCGGCGTGCCCACATATGAGCGGCTTGACACCGGCATGGAACAATGCGGCTGGTCGTCCTTTGGTATTTATGACATCGGCCGCGCAGATGGGATCTGGCTTTGAATGACGGCAACTGACGACGATAACCCACCGGCGCGCAAGATCACGGTCTTCGGCCGCGACTTCTCCATGCCGCGCTCGCGGGGATTGCGGATCGCGATCGGCGTGCTGCTCACAATCGGCGGGATTCTGGGCTTTCTGCCGATTCTCGGTTTCTGGATGGTTCCGATCGGCCTGCTGGTCCTGTCCTACGAATTCGCATTGGTGCGTCGTCACAGGCGCCGCTTCGTCGTCTGGTGGGAACGCCGCCGGCGGCCGGATTGAGCGCTTTGCAGGTAGAAGGTCCGGCAGGTGCCGGCGACGCCATCGGGATCGGCCGCAAGCAATCGGCAACCACTGCCTTCGATGACGGATGGGAAAGCATCGGGAATGACTTGCCGGTGCTTGACGACCTTTCACCGCCAACATATTGAGTTGCCCCGGAACGCCGGGAGCATGGAAGGCCTCGTGGCGGAGTGGTTACGCAGAGGACTGCAAATCCTTGCACCCCGGTTCGATTCCGGGCGAGGCCTCCAATGCCCGGGCTCCGGCGCTGTCGCGCCGGGGCGCTAGGTTCCGGTCGAATTGGCCCGCGTCATTTGCCTGGAAATCGGATCGGGCGCGGGCAGCGAATTGGGCGCGGGAAGCGGGTTGGTTGGGACATGAACGCTGATTTCTCCGAACGCCGCGTGAAGATGGTCGATGGCCAGATCCGCACCACCGATGTGACCAGCGCGCCGCTGATCGAAGCGATGCTTTCCGTGCCGCGCGAGGCTTTTGTCGGCGCCGGGCAGCGGGACCTAGCCTATATCGACGAGGACATCCGCATCACCGATGGCGTCAGTGGCGGCGGTGCCCGCTATCTGATGGAACCGTCACCGCTCGCCAAGCTTTTGCAACTGGCCGAAATCAGCGACACCGATTCGGTGCTCGATGTCGGCTGCGGCACCGGCTATTCGGCCGCGCTGCTTTCCCGAATCGCAAAATCGGTGGTTGCGCTCGAAAGCGACCCGGCGCTTGCCGAAGCCGCGAAGTCGACCCTTTCGGCACTGAATTGCCAGAACACCACCGTAGTGATCGGGCCGTTACCGCAGGGTCATGCCGCCGCGGCGCCCTATGACGTCATCTTCATCGGCGGCAGCGTCGAGGAGGTGCCCGCGGCATTGCTCGGCCAGCTCGCCGAGGACGGACGGCTGGTTGTGGTCGAGGGGCAGGGCAACTCCGGCGTTGCGCGTCTTTTTGTCAAGGCCGGGGGGGTTGTAACCGGCAGACGCGCATTTAATGCGGCAATTAAGCCACTACCGGGGTTCGAACGTGCTCATGCGTTCGAATTTTGAGCGGTTTTGCCTTGCAGCGAAGGCGCTGACATGATCGCTTGCGCTTGAACAATCGTTGCTGATTTGCTTCACGTGCATTTTCGGGGGCTGTCAGCGGGGGACGATAAACACGCGGCGCTAGCTGATCCGGAAGGAAAAGGTGCGCGGCGTGGTTCCCATGCAAACGAATGAGGGATAATACGTGCCGCCCCTACACAAGACTTTTCTATCAGCCATACTTGTTTCGGCGACCGCGCTTTCGCCGCTGGCAGCATCCGCCGAAACCATCACCGGCGCGCTCGCCAAAGCCTATCAATACAATTCCCAGCTGAATTCCGCCCGCGCGGGCACCCGTGTCACCGACGAGGGCGTGGCCATCGCCAAGTCCGGCTACCGCCCGACGATCAGGGGATCGGCTAGCATCGACTACACGAGCAGCCGCAACAACAACCTTGGTCAAACCTTAAATATCACTACGGGCAATTTCGGGGTTGAGATCGACCAGACGCTGTTCGACGGCTTTCAAACCAAGAACAATGTCGCCGCCGCCGAAGCGCAGGTCAGGGCCTCGCAAGAAAGTCTCCGCAACACCGAAGAGAACATCCTGTTCAACGCGGCAAGCGCCTACATGGATGTGATCCGCGATCGCCAGATCGCGGTCCTGACCGCACAGAACCTGCAATTCCTGACCGAGCAGGCGCGCGCCGCGCGGTCGCGCTTCGAGGTCGGAGAGGGCACCCGCACCGACGTCGCACAGGCCGATGCCTCGCGGGCGACCGCGGTGGCGCAACTCGCCAGCGCTCGCGCGACGGCGCTGGCAAGCGCTGCGACCTACCACCAGATCATCGGCGACGAGCCGGGCAAGCTCAGGGCTGCCGCGCCGGTTGGAAAGCTGCTGCCGGGAAGCCTCGATTCGGCCTTCGCCATCGCCGCCGCGGAGCATCCGGCCATCCTTGCCACCGAGCATCTCGTCGACGCCGCGGCCTTTTCGGTTAAGTCGGCCGAAGGGGCGCTTTTGCCGCAGCTTTCCGCCAGCGCCGGGATTTCGAGCCAGTATCGCAACACCTCGCCCGGCGTTTTTGCATCGGCGGGTTCCGAAGGAACGACCAATTCGGCCAATATCGGTGCAACGCTTACCGTGCCGATCTATTCGGGCGGGCGCACCTCTGCGCTGGTCCGCCAATCGAAGGAATCGCTCAGCCAGGCCCGCATCGAGGTCGACGTCAGTCGCGACCAGGTGCGCCAGGCCGTGGCTTCGGCGTGGACGCAATACACCGCCGCGCGCGAAAGCGTGGATGCCAACAGGCAGGTGATCGCCGCCGCGCAACTGGCGCTCAACGGCGTCATCGAAGAACGCAATGTCGGCCAGCGCACGACGCTCGACGTGCTCAACGCGCAGAACGCCGTCATCACCGCCAGGATCAACCAGGCGAGCTCCGAGCGCGATGTCGTCGTGGCGAGCTACGCCATCTTGTCGGCGATTGGCCGCCTGTCCGCCGGCCAACTCGGCCTGGCGGTCACGAAATACAACCCGGAAGAGCACTACAACGCCGTCAAGGACAAGTGGATCGGGCTGCGCACGCCGGACGGTCGCTGATCCTTTGGCATTTCCAAAAGCGCCGCGTGTCCAATGGATGCGCGGCGCTTTTGCATTGGAACCAAACGGTCGGCTGTCGGCGGCATGGCGAGCTAATCTGTTGAAATCCAACGTCTCCCCAGATTGGGGATTCTCGGATGACGATCGGTCGGTTACGCTGTCCGCATTGATTCGAATTCCGGTCTAGCCGGAATGGAAATCTTGAATGGTCACAAGGGCGGCGGATGTGACGATGGCGACAGCGAGCAGCGCGCAGCGCGAACCTTCCATGGAAGAGATACTTGCTTCCATCCGAAGGATCATCGAGGACAGCGACACCGGCCGCAAGCAACCGGCGGCGGACAACGGTGACGTTCGCCAGGACCTCCGGCCGACGCCGGCGGCGCAGACGGCCGACCTTGATGATGCCTTCCGTTCCGAGCTCAACGTCGGATCCGCTCCCAGCAAGCCGGTGAGTCTGGCGGAAATACAGGCCCAGCTTGCGGCGTCCGATCCGACGATCGCCGAGACGAGCCCTGAACCGGTGAAGACCGCGCCCGCTCCCACCACCCTGGCGGAAGTCGGGGCCAGGGTAGCCGCCGAGCCGGACACCCCGGCGGTTGCGGGGAGCGCGGCGAGCGTGCCGCAAGGTGCCGATACCATCGTCGCCGATTGGCGGCGCGAGATCGCCGCCGTTGGCGGAGGTTCCGTCAAGGCGAAGGTAGCAACTCCGGAAGTGGCGCCCGAAGTCGAGATCGACGAGGAGGATCTTGCGGCGCCAACGGCCGAAACCGCGGCGCCTGGCAACGTTCCGGCGCCATCCTCGTCCGACCTGCCGCCAGCCCGGCCGGCAATCCTGTCCGAGCATGCGGGCCGTCAGGTCGCGGCGGCCTTCGGCGAGCTTTCCGATGCCTTCGCCAGCCGCAGCAAGAAGAGCTTCGACGAGATGGCCGAGGAGATGCTGCGACCGATGCTGCAGGACTGGCTCGACAACAACCTGCCGACACTGGTCGAACGGCTGGTGCGCGAGGAAATCGAGCGCGTGGCGCGCGGCGCGCAGTGATTTCGTCTGGGCTTTCAGCGTAAAAGCGCCGCCGTCGGGCCATGCTTTTTATCTCCGCGAAAATGCGGCCGCGCGATTTGTCTTGCGATGAGTCGTGGGCTTGCCGCTGATCGCCGCAAGCCTATCTGGGCAAGGCGGCTCATCCTTCTCGCGGTTGACTCGGCCAAGAGCTTCCGATTTACACCGGACGCTTGTTCCCGACAGTTCGGACTTCCTCCATGCTTGATAAAACCTACGACGCCAAGACCGTCGAGCCGAAGATCGCCAAAATCTGGGAAGAGACCGATGCGTTCCGCGCCGGCGCCGGCGCGGAGGAAGGGGCGGAAGCCTTCACCATCGTCATCCCGCCGCCGAACGTTACGGGCTCGCTGCATATGGGGCACGCGCTCAACAACACGCTGCAGGATATCCTGGTGCGGTTCGAGCGCATGCGCGGCAAAAATGTGCTGTGGCAGCCGGGCATGGATCATGCCGGCATCGCCACGCAGATGGTGGTCGAGCGGCAGCTGATGGAGAGGCAGATCCATCGCCGCGACCTGACGCGCGAGGAGTTCATCGACAAGGTCTGGGAGTGGAAAGCCGAATCCGGCGGCGCGATATTCAACCAGCTGAGGCGGCTCGGTGCCTCGGCCGACTGGGGCCGAGAGCGCTTCACCATGGACGAGGGTCTGTCCAAGGCGGTGCTGGAGGTGTTCGTCACCCTCTACAAGCAGGGACTGATTTACAAGGACAAGCGCCTTGTGAACTGGGATCCGAAGCTGTTGACGGCCATTTCCGACCTCGAGGTCGAGCAGCATGAGGTCAACGGCAATCTCTGGCATTTCCGCTACCCGGTCGAAGGCCTGGCGTTCGATCCCGAGAATCCGCAGACGTTCATCACCGTCGCCACGACACGCCCGGAAACCATGCTGGGCGACACGGCGGTGGCGGTTCACCCCGACGACGAGCGGTTTCGCGACCTGGTCGGCAGGAACGTCATCCTGCCGATCGTCGGCCGCAGGATACCGGTTGTTGCGGATGAGTATTCGGATCCGGAAAAGGGTTCCGGCGCGGTCAAGATCACCCCGGCGCATGACTTCAACGACTTTGAGGTCGGCAAGCGCCACAAGCTGCCGGCGATCAACATCCTGACCGTCGAAGCCTACATCAAGCTCAAGGATAACGAGGAGTTCCTTGCAGGTCTTGAAGTGACGCCGCAGCGCCAGGCCGTCTGGGATGAGCTCGACGGGCTGGATCGCTTCGTGGCGCGCAAGAAGATCGTCGAGCTGATGGAAGCGGGCGGCTTCCTGGAAAAGGTCGAGCCGCATCGCCACACCGTGCCGCATGGCGATCGCGGCGGCGTGCCGATCGAGCCGTTCCTCACCGACCAGTGGTACGTCAACGCGGCGGAGCTCGCCAAGCCGGCCATTGCCTCTGTGCGCGAGGGCCGCACGAACTTCGTGCCGAGGAACTGGGAGAAGACCTATTACGACTGGATGGAGAACATCCAGCCCTGGTGCATCTCGCGGCAGCTGTGGTGGGGGCACCAGATTCCGGCCTGGTACGGGCCGGACGGACGCGTCTTCGTCGAGAAGACCGAAGAGGAGGCGCTGGCTGCGGCGGTCGAATATTATTTGGCACTGGAAGGCCCGTGGAAGGCCTGGGTCGAGGACAAGCTTGAGAATTTCAAGCCGGGCGAGATCCTGACGCGCGACGAGGACGTTCTCGACACCTGGTTCTCCTCGGCGCTGTGGCCGTTCTCGACGCTCGGCTGGCCTGACCAGACGCCGGAGCTGAAGACCTACTACCAGACCGACGTGCTGGTGACCGGCTTCGACATCATCTTCTTCTGGGTGGCCCGGATGATGATGATGGGCCTGCATTTCATGAACGAGGAGCCGTTCCACACGGTCTATGTTCATGCGCTGGTGCGCGACAAGAACGGGCAGAAGATGTCGAAGTCGAAAGGCAACGTCATCGACCCGCTCGACCTGATCGACGAGTATGGCGCCGACGCGCTGCGCTTCACCTTGACCGTGATGGCGGCGCAGGGGCGTGACGTGAAGCTCGACCCGGCGCGTATCGCCGGATACCGCAATTTCGGGACCAAGCTCTGGAACGCCACGCGCTTCGCCGAAATGAACGAGGTCGCCAGGAACGACGATTTCTGGCTGCACGACGCCAAGCTCGCGGTCAACCGCTGGATCCTGACCGAGCTGACGCGGGCGGCGCGGGCGATCACGGAGGGCATCACCACCTACCGCTTCAACGAGGCGGCCGGCGCCGCCTATCGCTTCGTCTGGAACTTGTTCTGCGACTGGTATCTGGAACTGCTTAAGCCGGTGTTCATGGGCACGGACGAGGCGGCCAAGGCGGAGAGCCGGGCCTGTGTCGCCTTCGTGCTGGACGAGATCTACAAGCTGCTGCACCCGATGATGCCGTTCATGACCGAGGAGCTGTGGGCGCAGACCGCGGGCGAGGGGAAGGAACGCACCTCCCTGCTTTGCCACGCCGCCTGGCCCGCACCCGATTTCGAGGATGACGAGGCTGCCGCCGACATCAACTGGCTGGTCGAGCTCGTCTCCGGCATTCGCTCGGTGCGCTCGGAAATGAACGTGCCGCCGGCGGCGATCGCGCCGCTGATGGTGATCGGCGCCAATGCCCTTACACAGGAAAGGCTGGAGCGCCACGCCCAGGCCATCAAGCGGCTGGCGCGCGTCGGCGACATCGCGCTGGTCGATGCGCCGCCGAAAGGCTCGGCCCAGATCGTCCTGAACGAGGCGACCGTCTGTCTGCCGCTCGGCAGCCTGATCGACCTTCAGGCCGAAGCAACGCGGCTGCAGAAGGAACTGGCCAAGGTGACCGAGGAGATCGCCCGCCTGCACAAGAAGCTCTCCAACGAGAAGTTCGTCGCCAACGCGCCGCAGGAGGTGGTCGAGGCAGAGCGCGAAAAGCTCGCCGAATATCGCGAGGCGCAAGAGAAGCTTTCAGTCGCCCTGACCAGGGTCCGAGACGCCGGGTGACCGGCAAGATTCGGCTCCGCTGGAGGGCGCTTTACGAAGCGTCACTACACTCGGATAAGGGCCTGCCGTTGGGTTAATTTTGACGTAAACGGAAAGTTTTGGCCCATTGTTGCCGTAATGTAACAATGGGGCCTATTCCGTTCAAAATGGCCCGTTTTTGAGCTGTTTCGGACCGTTTTTGCAATTTTTTCTCTCGCGCCGATCCCGAGTGAGCCGCTTTTAGGCTCAATGGGCGGTCGATGACCATGGCGAAAATACGAGCTGTCAAGGTGTACATGTACAGCTCACGAATTCGTTGTTGCGCCGTTAACCTGAATTGGTTCTAGCTTGCCCCACTTCGTGTTTCGGGGAGGATTTCCATGAACGTTTTGCGGCTCAAAGCACTGCTGGGGGCAGGGTGCTTTTCGCTGGCTTTGATCGGAGCGGCGATGCACCCGGTGCATGCCGGTGGGCTCGAGCGCGGCGGCTACGACATCGACCTGCTGTTCGACCCGGCGCCGTTCGCGACGGAAGCGGAAGCTACCTATGTGATGCCGGATCGCAAGTACAAGAATGCGACTGGTCTGAATGGGACATTCAATTTTCTCAGTTCCACGGCGGATGGCGCCGAGGGTTATTGGGTGCCGCGCATCGGGGGCAAGGTTCAGGTTGTGCCGGGCGTCGACTGTATGATCGACTATTCACAGCCGTGGGGCGCTCACACCGCCCCTGGCGCGTCGTGGAATGGCGCTTTTTCCAACGTTGAAACGGACATCAAGAGCAATAACTACGCTGGTACCTGTTCATACAAGTTCGATGTCGGTAAGGGCCAGCTCCGCTTTATCGGCGGCGCGTTCTACCAGGATATTTCAGGCTTCAAGCAAAGCTTAGTGGGTTTCAATCCAGTTGGGCCGTCACCGATTGGCCGCGTCGACCTGGAGGCCAGCGGCTGGGGCTGGCGCGCTGGCGTTGCCTACGAAATCCCTGAGATCGCACTCCGCGCCAGCTTGGTCTATAATTCCCAGGTCAAGCTCGACAACATCTCCGGCACCCTGACGTCACCGACATTACCCACGGGTTCTGCGCCGATCTACGGCAGCACTCAGTACATGCCGGACTCCGTGGAGTTGAAATTGCAATCCGGCATCGCGCCAGGCTGGCTTGCTTTCGGTTCGATCAAATGGGTGAACTGGAGCGTGCTGCAGAGCGTTCCCATTTGTATTGTCGGGACTCCCACCGCCGCATGTTTTACGGGCAATGATGCTTCCGGCTCTCTTCAGGCCACCTCGCTGGACCTGATGTATCGCGACGGTTGGACGGTGTCCGGCGGCATAGGCCATAAGTTCAACGATCAGTGGAGCGCCGCCGGTCAGCTCACCTGGGATCGCGGCACTTCGCACGGCTATGGCGCGCAGACCGATACTTGGACACTCGGGGGCGGCGTTGCCTACACGCCGCGGCCGAACATCGAGGTTCGGTTGGCTGGTGCATTCGGTGTGCTGACCAGCGGGCATTCCGGCATCGTGACCGGAGACAACGGTTATCAGGCCGGCACCGACGCCAGCTACGACTTCGGCAACGATCTGGTCACGGCGATCTCGGGTGGCATAAAGATCAAGTTCTAAGCCGCTCCCGCAATTCCGCGAAGAAGGCCGGGCACCGCCCGGCCTTTTTCTGTTGGGCAATCAACGCCTGGGCTGGTTGGCCGATCCTGTGTTGCAAATTAGCTGCACAGCCGGCGCTTCAGACGATTGTGACGTTTCAGCAACAGTTTATGAACAACCCCGAAGCTAAAAGGCTAGCCGAGGGAACTGCCCATTTCCCGCCATAAACCCGGGGCAACTCGAATAGGTCTCGGGATGCGTGCCAGGTTGGCTCGGCGATGGGACCGGCCGCGGGGTGTGCGGCAAGGACGACGATGGACGCCAAGGCAATCTCCAAGGCCAAGCTGCCCAGCCGCTACGTGACCGAAGGTCCGGCGCGCGCACCACATCGTTCATACCTTTACGCCATGGGACTGTCGGCGGCCGAGATCGCGCAGCCGCTGGTCGGCGTCGCCAGCTGCTGGAACGAGGCCGCTCCCTGCAACATCTCACTGATGCGCCAGGCGCAGGTGGTGAAGAAGGGCGTCGCGGCCGCCAATGGCACGCCGCGCGAATTCTGCACCATCACCGTCACGGACGGTATCGCCATGGGCCACCAGGGCATGAAGTCGTCCCTGGTGTCGCGCGAGGTGATCGCCGATTCAGTAGAGCTCACCATGCGCGGCCATTGCTATGACGCGCTGGTCGGGCTTGCCGGCTGCGACAAATCGCTGCCCGGCATGATGATGGCGATGGTGCGGCTCAACGTGCCGTCGATCTTCATTTATGGCGGTTCGATCCTGCCCGGCAGCTACCGCGGAAGGCAGATCACCGTGCAGGATGTGTTCGAGGCGGTCGGGCAGCATTCGGTCGGCACGATCTCCGATGCCGAGCTGCTCGAGATCGAGCAGGCGGCCTGTCCGTCGGCAGGGTCGTGCGGCGCCCAGTTCACCGCCAACACCATGGCGACGGTCGCCGAGGCGATCGGGCTGGCCTTGCCCTATTCCTGCGGCGCGCCGGCGCCCTACGAAATGCGCGACCGGTTCAATTTCGCCTCCGGCGAAAAGGTCATGGAGCTGATCGCGAAAAACATCCGGCCGCGCGACATCGTTACCCGCAAGGCTTTGGAGAATGCCGCGACGGTCGTGTCGGCCACCGGCGGCTCGACCAACGCGGCACTGCATCTGCCGGCGATCGCGCATGAGGCGGGTCTCAAGTTCGACCTCTTCGACGTGGCGGCGATCTTCGAAAAGACGCCTTATATCGCCGACCTCAAGCCCGGCGGCAAATATGTCGCCAAGGACATGTTCGAGGCCGGCGGCATTCCGCTCTTGATGAAGACGCTGCTCGACCACGGCTATCTGCATGGCGACTGCATGACGGTCACTGGCCGCACTTTGGCCGAAAACATGGAGCACGTTGCCTGGAATGAGAGCCAGGATGTTGTGCGTCCCGCCAGTCGGCCAATCACCAAGACAGGCGGCGTTGTGGGCTTGAAGGGCAACCTCGCCCCCGAAGGCGCGATCGTGAAGATCGCCGGCATGTCGGAGCTGAAATTCTCAGGCCCGGCGCGCTGCTTCGATTCGGAAGAGGAGTGCTTCAAAGCGGTCACGCAGCGCAATTACCGGGAGGGCGAGGTTCTCGTCATCCGCTACGAGGGGCCGCGCGGCGGTCCGGGCATGCGCGAAATGCTGTCGACGACGGCAGCGCTCTACGGCCAGGGCATGGGCGGCAAAGTGGCGCTGATCACCGACGGGCGTTTTTCCGGTGCTACACGTGGTTTCTGCATCGGCCATGTCGGGCCGGAGGCGGCGGTCGGCGGGCCGATCGGGCTCATCAAGAATGGCGACGTGGTCTCTATCGATGCCGTTAACGGCACGATCGAGGTGGCGCTGTCGGATGCCGAACTGGCGGCCCGGGCCAAGAAATGGAAGGCGCGCAAGACCGACTATCAGTCCGGCGCGATCTGGAAATATGCGCAGACCGTAGGGTCGGCCCGCGACGGCGCGGTCACCCATCCGGGCGGCGCAAAAGAAACACACTGCTATGCGGACATTTGAGGTGTTGAGGTCATTTGTCTTGCCGGCACTGGTCGCGGTGGCGACCTTGGGCGCCGTCGGGCAGGTCATGGCCTTCGACGACAAGGTGTTCGACGACAAGACCGGGGTCAAGCCGCAGTCGAGCCCGTGGGCGGTGTTCCAGTTCGGCTTCTCCGCCTACAAGAACGGCCACAAGGACCAAGCGGTCGAGGCCTATAAATATGCCGCCGAGAACGGCCAGATCGGCGCCACCTGGAAGCTTGCGCGCATGTATGCCCAGGGCGACGGCGTGGCCCGCGACGACTATGCGGCCTTCAAGTTCTTCTCCGAGATCGTCGATCAGGATGTCGAGCCCGGCTCGCCCGAGGAAAGCTATGTCTCCGATGCGCTTGTCGCGCTCGGCGACTATCTGCGCAAAGGTATCCCCGGCAGCCCGGTCGAGGAGAACGAGGTTGCGGCGCAGGAATACTACATGCGCGCCGCCGCCAACTACCGCAACCCGAACGCGCAGTTCGAGATCGGTCAGATGTTCCTGAAAGGCGAGGGCGGCGTGAAGGCCAGCGTCAAGCAGGCCGGGCGCTGGCTGCAACTCGCGGCCGAAAAAGGCCATGCCGGCGCGCAGGCGACGCTCGGCAATCTGTTGTTCCAGAGCGGCAAGATCGTGCGCGGCCTGGCGATGATGACGGCTGCCTTGGAGCGTGCCCCGCCGGCGGATCAGCCCTGGATCCGCAGCATGCAGGAAGAGGCCTTCGCCGCGGCTGGCGAAGCCGACCGTCGCACGGCGATTTCGCTCGCCGACGACATCCTGACCAAGGGCAACAACGGCGACCAGTAGGCCGCAGCTTCGGCTTCAATTTTCGGTAGGTTCCGTCGGCGCCGTGATTGAGGTCGGGTGCAGTTTCGGCGCCTGATTCTCGCCGGGGCAGTCGTCCTGGACCTTCGTCCAGGACGTGTTGTTGAGAACCATATCGCAGCGGGCGAGGTGACTTTCGCCGGCAATGGTCAGGCAGGCCGTCTCACCGAGCTTGAACGATTTGCCGTTGGCAAGACACTCCGGGGCCGCGAGCGCTGGCGCGGCAAATGCCAGCGCAAGGCCGACCGGGCAAAGAACAAATCGGATCGCCATCGAACCCCGCAACAATCCCGCATCAAACGCGCGATTTGTGGCGACATCAGGGTTCGGCAAGAGCCCGCAAGCAGCGCCTTCAGGCCGGCTGCAAGCGCAGATCGATGGCCACCGGCACGTGGTCGGAAGGTTTTTCCCAGGCGCGGACGTGCTTTTCCACCGAGGCCGACGAGAAGCGGTTGGCGGCTTCGGGAGACAGCAATAGATGGTCGATGCGGATGCCGTTGTTCTTCTGCCAGGCCCCGGCCTGATAGTCCCAGAAAGTATAGACATCCGGCGAATCGGTCACGGCGCGCACGGCTTCCGTGAACCCGAGATTCTTCAGGCGCCGGAAGGCCTGCCGCGTCTGAGGCTGGAATAGCGCGTCACTACGCCAGTTTTCGGGGAACCTGGCGTCGGCGGGCTCGGGGATGACGTTGTAGTCCCCGGCCAGCACCAGCGCTTCCTCGAGCCTCAGCCGCTCTTCCGCCCAGCGCTCTAGCCTCGCCATCCATGACAGCTTGTAGGAAAACTTCCGCTCGTCCTCGACTGGGTTGCCGTTTGGCAGATAGAGGGAGGCGACCCGCAGCGCGCCCTTATCGGTCGAGAAGACGCCTTCGATGAAGCGCGCGTGGTCGTCGGCATCGTCGCCAGGCAAACCGCGATTGACCTCGTCGAAGGGCAGCTTCGACAGGAGAGCGACGCCGTTGAAGCTCTTCTGCCCGTTGGTCTCGACATTATAGCCCAGCGCCTCGATCTCGGCGCGCGGGAACTGGTCGTCGACCGTCTTGATCTCCTGCAGGCACACGATGTCCGGCGCGCTCTCGGTCAGCCAGTGGGTGAGGTTGCCGATGCGGGCGCGAACGCCGTTGATGTTCCAGGTGACGATCTTCATGCGGACCTCAATGTTCTTCCGGCGCAAGGCGCTCGACGAGGCCGATCGTATTGCCTGCCGGATCCTTTAGAAAGGCCATCCATTCGCTTTCCCCCGCCGGACCGAACCGGCCCTCGGTGTCGCGATGGACCAGCGCCGGCGACGCGGTGAAAGGAACACCGGCGGCTTTCGCCTCAGCATGGAAGGCCTCGAGGCCGGCAATATCGAGATAGACGGTGCCGGGGGGCACGCCGTCGCCAAAAAACAGCCGCACGCCGCCCGCGATGATGAAGGCGATGCCCGGCGGATCGTAGCGCGCATGCACGCTCATGCCGAGCACATCGTGCCAGAAAGCCAGCGTTCTATCGAGATCGCGCCCGGCCGACAGCGCGACCTGACGGACCGCGCCGACCGTGGGCATGGCGGCCCGCTAGACGGAGAAGCTGGTGCCGCAGCCGCAGGAGGCGACGGCGTTCGGGTTTCGGATCTGGAAAGACTGACCCATAAGGTCATCGACGAAATCGATCACCGAGCCGCCCATATAGACCAGCGAGAGGTCGTCGATGAGGATCGTGGCGCCATCCTTCTCGATGGCTACGTCATCGTCGTTGCGACTATCGACGAGATCGAACTTGTAGGAGAAGCCGGAGCAGCCGCCGCCTTCGACGGAAACGCGCAAGGCATTCTTGCCCGGCTCGCCGGCCAGAATCCTGGCGATCCGCTTCGCGGCCGCTTCGGTCATTTCGACCTTCATGGCAGTCTTGGCATCCGCGCCCATCGGCGTCACCTTGCTTTCGGTTTCCCATGATAGGTATGAAGCGGACGGGGGCAAGTCAACTGGTGGGCGAATGGGCAAGGATGCTCTCGGTGAGATCGGTTTCGGCTACCGGCCGCGCGCCGTTTACGCGAGCGATCCGGCGCGCTCGCGCGGCCGCCTGTTCGATGAGCCGGAAAGTCCGACCCGGACGCCATTCCAGCGTGACCGCGACCGCATCATCCATTCCACCGCCTTCCGCCGGCTGAAGCACAAGACGCAGGTGTTCATTGCGCATGAGGGCGATCACTACCGCACCCGGCTGACGCATTCGATCGAGGTGGCGCAGATTGCCCGCGCCCTGGCACGCGCGCTGCGCGGCGACGAGGATCTGGCGGAGGCAGTGGCCTTGGTGCACGATTTCGGTCACACGCCTTTCGGCCATACCGGCGAGGAGGCGCTGAACGAAAAGATGGCCGGCTGGGGCGGCTTCGACCATAACGCGCAGTCGTTGCGCGTCGTCACCCGGCTCGAGCGGCGCTACGCCGAGTTCGACGGGTTGAACCTCAGCTGGGAGACGCTGGAAGGGCTGGTCAAGCATAACGGGCCGCTTACCGATGCAAGCGGGAAGGGGCTCAAGGGCCCCGTGCCGCAGGCGATCCGCGACTATTCCGCACTGCACGACCTCGAGCTCGACCGCTTCGCCGGCATCGAGGCGCAGTGCGCCGCGATCGCCGACGATATCGCCTACAACACGCATGACATCGACGACGGCCTGCGTGCCGGCCTGCTGACGCTGGACATGCTGGAAGACATCGGCCTGCCGGGCTCGATCCTGAGTGGCGTGCGCGCCCGCTACCCACAACTCGACGACGTTCGCACCGGCCACGAGCTGATGCGGCGGCAGATCACGCTGATGGTGGAGGATGTTATTGCTGCCGCTACCGACAATATCGAGCGCCTCAAGCCGGACAGCGCCGATGCGGTGAGGGCCGCGGGTGAGACGATGGTCACCTTCTCGGCCGAAATGGCGGCAGCCGAAAAGGAGCTGAAGGCCTTTCTTTACAAGCATCTCTACCGGCATGCCGAAGTGATGCGCGTGCGGGCCGACGCCGAGCAGATCGTCCGCGACCTGTTCGATGTCTATTTCGCCGACCCGCGCGCCATGCCGGACGGCTGGCGCGAAGGGCTCGACAGGGCGCAGGATCGCATCAAGGCGCGCAGCGTCGCCGATTTCCTGGCCGGAATGACCGATACCTATGCGCTCAAGGAGCACAGGCGATTGTTTGACCATACGCCGGATTTGGGCTAGGGCGAGCCACGATTTTGTCGGCCAAGCAGCCGGTCCCTCTTAAAGCCCAGAGCATACCCGATGAATATCTTCGCCGATTTCAACGCGCGGATCGTAAGAGCCGTCGAAGCCCTTGATCTGAAGGACAAGGATGGCGGAGCGCTGGATCTGTCGCGCATCGCGGTCGAGCCGCCGCGCGACGCCGGTCATGGCGACCTTGCCACCAATGCGGCGATGGTGCTGGCAAAGCCCACCGGCCAGAACCCGCGCGCGCTGGCCGAGCAGCTGACCGCAGCGCTGCGCAGCGATGCCGACATCGCTTCCGCCGATGTTGCCGGCCCGGGCTTCGTCAATCTCCGGCTGAAGGACGGCTTCTGGCAGGCGCATTTGGCAGTGCTGCTCGGCGAGGGCCGCAACTATGGCCGCTCCAAAATCGGCGGCGGCCGCAAGGCCAACGTCGAGTATGTCTCGGCCAATCCGACCGGCCCGATGCATGTCGGCCATTGCCGGGGCGCCGTCGTCGGCGACACTTTAGCCAACCTGATGGCCTTCGCCGGCTACGATGTGACCAAGGAATATGTCATCAACGATGCCGGCTCGCAGATCGACGTGCTTGGACGCTCGACCATGCTGCGCTATCGCGAGGCGCTCGGCGAAGCAGTCGGCGAGATTCCGCCAGGCCTTTATCCAGGCGACTATCTGATACCCGTCGGGCAGGCGCTGGCCGAACAGTTCGGCCTCGGCCTGCTGGAGATGCCGGAAGACAAGGCGCTGGCGATCGTCAAGGATCGCACGGTCGACGCGATGATGGCGATGATCCGCGAGGATCTGGCGCTGCTCAACGTGCATCATGACGTGTTCTTCTCCGAACGCACGCTGCATGCCGACAACGCCAAGAAGATCCGCGCGGCAATCGCCGACCTGACGCTGAAGGGCCATATCTACAAGGGCAAGCTGCCGCCGCCGAAGGGCGAGAAGCCGGACGACTGGGAAGACCGCGAGCAGACGCTGTTCCGCTCGACCGCGGTCGGCGACGACATGGACCGGGCGCTGGTGAAGTCGGACGGCTCGTTCACCTATTTCGCCGCCGACGTCGCCTATCTCAAGGACAAGGTCGAGCGCGGCTTCGTCGATCTCATCTATGTGCTCGGCGCCGACCATGGCGGTTACGTCAAGCGGCTCGAAGCGCTGGCGCGCGCGGTCGCCGGCGACACGGTCAAGCTCACGGTCCTGCTCTGCCAACTGGTGAAGCTGTTCCGCGACGGCGAGCCGGTCCGGATGTCGAAGCGGTCAGGGGATTTCGTCACGCTGCGCGACGTGGTGGAGGAGGTCGGCCGCGACCCGATCCGCTTCATGATGCTCTACCGCAAGAATGATGCGCCGCTCGATTTCGACTTCGCCAAGGTCACCGAGCAGTCCAAGGACAATCCGGTGTTCTACGTGCAATACGCTTCCGCGCGCTGCCACTCGGTGTTCCGGCAGGCGAGCGAGCAATTGGGCGAAGCGAATTTCGACCGCGACCGGCTTGTGGCTTCGGTTGCGTCGCTGACGGACGAGGGCGAAATCGGCCTGATCCGGAAACTCGCTGAATATCCACGGCTAATCGAATCCGCGGCGCTTGCGCTGGAGCCGCACCGGCTGGCATTCTACCTCTACGATCTGGCGTCGAGCTTCCACGCACACTGGAATCGGGGCACCGACAACCCAGACTTACGTTTTGTTAAGGTTAACGACCCACAATTGACGTATGCCAGACTGGGGCTGGTGCAGGCTGTTTCGGATGTTTTGACCTCCGGCCTGACGCTGATAGGAGCTGATGCGCCTACCGAAATGCGTTAGGTTTGACTAAAAAGCCTGTCACCTTTTGCCCACATTGCGCTGGTAAGGGCCAACCCTGCGCGACGTCCATGGCGTCCGACTGTGTGCGAGTTCGGGAACAATAATGGCAGACAGAACCCAGCTGAAAGTAGCCGCAAGCAATCATATCGCCGACGACGATCCGTTCGCCGAACTGACCCGCATCATGGGTTTCGATCCGCGTCAACCGGTCAGGCCGCAGTCGCCGGCGGCCGCAAAGGCTGCGCCCGCGAACCAGGCTGCCGATGGGGCCGACTTCGACATCGACCTCGAAAAGGAGCTGATGGGCGACTTCGACATTGCCGAGGAAAGCGAGCCGGTGGCGCAGCAGGCTGCCCAGGCTGCGCCGGCTTACTGGGCTGCCACTCTCAGCGACGACGAGCTCGCCGCTTCTCTCGAACGGGATTTCGTCTTCGACGATGCGGCGGATCACGCCCATTTTGCCACGCCCGCTGTTGCCACGCCCCCAGCGCCGGAGCCGGCCGCGGACACGGCATACGACGATGATTTCGAGAAGGCGGTCGCGCGTTCGTTGGAAGTCTCGCCCGTGCAGGACGAGCTTTCCGTCGACCAGGAAATGGCGGCCTCGCTGGATGAGGGCTTCTGGATCGACGACCAGCCTGACACGGACGAGAGCGCCGCCGCGGCCGCCGAGCCTGCGGCTGTCGAGCCTGCTGTCCTTGAGCCTGCGGACGAGACGGCGTTCGACGCCGATTTCGACACTGCGGTCCAGATGTCGCTCGAGGACGAGTTGGCCTTCGATGACCGTGATATTGAGCCCGAAGGCGCCGACGTGCAGCCGATCGAGGCTCACGCCGCTGTCGACCAGCCGATCGCCGCTAAAGACTACGAGAGTGGGTCCGATCAGGCCGAATTCGTTCGGGCCGCAGTTGATCAGGCCCATCTCGATCAGGCTCATTTTGATCAGGCCCAATTTGAGCAGGCGACGGCTGATATCGCCATGGATATCGATCAGCCGCAGCACCTGATCCTGGAACAGGAACTGTCGGTCGACGACGAGCCATCGCCGGCCCTCGAGGCGCCTGTCGGGGCCGAGCATTTCGCCGCCGATCCCGAGCCCGCCTTCGATCCCCAACCCGATCACGGATCTGTAGCCGATCAGGTCTTCGAAGACGATTTCGAGCTCAGCTTCCGTGACGCGCTTGCCGAGGAGCCGGAAGGTCCGGCTGTCGATCCTGAACCGGTCGCCGGTCACGAGGCCGCGGCCGAGGAGGTCTTCGGAGACGATTTCGAACTCAATTTCGACAACGTGCCGTTCGGGGATCCGGAACCGCCGGCTGCCGAGGCCGTCGCCGCGGCGGAGCCGCCATTTGCCGAGCCTGCTCCTTCTGCATCGGCACCGGTTCCGCCGGTTGCGGCAGTCGACCCGGCTAAGCCGGCCGCAGGCGAGCGCAGCCTGGAAGACGAACTCAATGCGCTGCTTGGCGCCATGACGGCGCGGCCAATTCCGGTTGCGCCGGTCCCGGTTGCTCCCGTGCCGGCCGCCGCATCGGCACCGCGGTCGGTCGTTCAGCCGGCTGGCGACACCGACCAGAAGGCTGGCGTGGGCGATGAGCTCGATTGGGACCTCGACGCACGCAACGAGCCCGCCTACGGCACGCAGATCGCCCAGTCCGCCGATGCCGATCTCGATAGGCTGCTCGCCGGCGAACTCGACCGGCAGGGCTTCGAAGGCGCGGCTTCCGAACAGGATGCCGAACCCAGCATAGATTTCGATGACGAGGCTTTCGACGCCGCCTTCGCCAAGGGCATCGAGATGGACGCGCCTGTCGCGCCTGCCGAGCCGCCAAAGTCGTGGAGCCGCGTGACCCCGGTCGCAGCGCCGGTGCACGCCTCTTATGCCACGCAGCCTGCGGCTACGGCGCCGCAAACCGCGGCCCCTGCCTACGAACCGGTGAAGGATTATTCCGCATACGCCAAGCCGGCGCCGCAGATGCCGACGCCTGCCTATCGTGCGGAGCCGGCGAAGGACTATGCCGGTTACGCCACGCCGGCCCCGGCGCCGCAGATGTCGGCGCCTGCCGATCGTGAGGAGCCGGCGAAGGACTATGCCGGTTACGCCACGCCGGCCCCGGCGCCGCAGATGTCGGCGCCTGCCTATCGTGAGGAGCCGGCGAGGGACTATTCCGCTTACGCCAAGCCAGCCGCGACGCCGCAGTCTCGCCAGCAGGAGGAAATGCCCGATGTCGAGACGGTCGACGTGCCGGAGCGCGTGGTGGCGTTGGCCGACGACCTCGACATTCCGGAGCTCAGCTTCGAGGAGGATCAGCCTGCGGCGCCCGCCTATGACGATCTCGATGCCGAGTTTGCCGGTCTGCTTAGCGAGATGAACGCAACCGAGATCGCTCAGGCGCCTGTGCAGAGCCGGGGCTATGAGGACGACTCCCACAATGCCGGACTCAAGACCGGCTACGACCGCCGCGAGTTGCGGGCCGAGACGGCCGCTGCACCGGCGACCCTGTCCTATGCCGCAGCTGCAAGCCAATTCGATGCAGACGATTTGCCCGGCAGCCGGCCGGTCTCGCAGGCGGACGACTTCGCCGTCGACGAACTTGACTACGATCCTGAGCTCGACGAAGCGATGACTGTGCCCGGCTTTGCCGAGCGCGAAGCCGCGAAGCCGCGAAGCCGTGGCATGATGCTTGCCGCGCTCGTCGGCGCCGTTGTGGTCGCGGGCGGTCTCGGCGCTCTCGCCTTCTCCTTTGGCGGCAAGGGCGGCAGCGAAGCGCCCGTGATCGTGAAGGCGGACAATTCGCCGATCAAGGTCAAGCCGCAAAACCCGGGCGGCACCGTGGTGCCGAACCAGGACAACAAAGTCTATGACGCCGTGGCCAAGGGTGGGGCGGCCAAGCCCGCCGAACCGGCGCAGCAGAAACTGGTGACCAACACCGAGGAACCTATCGACGTGGCGTCGAAAGAACCGGCGCAGAGCCGGATCGTCGACCTTTCGCCTGACGACGCCGACGCCGCGCCTGGCACCAACTCAGCCGGCAATGCGGCCGCGGCAGCGCCGGTTCCGGACACAGCAGCTCCGGCCGCAGCCGCGCCGGCACCGGCCGAAGCAGCGCCGGCTCCGGAAGCCGCAGCGCCGGCACCGGAGGCCGCAGCGCCCGCACCGGACGCAGCAGCGCCGGCTGACGCCCAGGCCGCCGCCCCCGCAACCCCACAGCAGGCCGCTCCGGCGCCGAAATCGGAAGACCGCATCGCCCAGGTTCTGCAGGAGGCAGACAAGGGGACCAACAACGATGTCGTCGCCGTGGCGCCGCGCAAGGTGAAGACCATGATGGTGAAGCCTGACGGCTCGCTGGTTCCGCGCGAGGATCCGGCTCCCGCGCCGCAGGTCGCGGCAACCGAACCGACCGATCCGGCGCCGCAGCACGTCGCTTCCGCCGGGCAGGGCGATGCCCAGCCGACAGGCGCCGTCACGCCGGCAACCGATCAGGCTGCCGACCAGGGCGGTGATGACCAAAGCGCTGCCGCCGCGGTGAAGCCAGCCGCCGCGGCGAAGACCGAAGCCAGGGTCCAGTCCGCCAACACGCCGGCGAAGGTGCCGGTGGCGCCGCCGCGTCCGTCCGATCAGCCGGTCGATATCGTCGGCGAGGTCAAGCCCGACCAGGTCGCCTCCATCGATCCGGCGGCGGCAGGCGGCGGCTCGTGGTCGATGCAGATCGCTTCGCAGCCGACGGTTGAAAGCGCCCAGTCCACCTACCAGGACCTGCAGCGCCGTTACGGAAGTGTGCTCGCCGGACGCACAGCCAACATCGTCAAGGCGCAGATCGCCGGCAAGGGCACTTTCTACCGAGTCCGGGTCCCGGCCCAGTCGCGCAACGACGCGATCAATCTGTGCACCAACTACAAGGCGGCCGGCGGCACCTGCTTCGTGTCGCGCTGATCATTTACCACCGTTCAGAGCCGGCGTCGCCGCGAGGCCGCGCCGGCTTTTTCGTTGTGGACGGCTGTCGTCATTCATGCGGCACCGGTCAGGGGTGATTCCCCTTTGGTTCGCAAAATCTTAGAGCGGTTCAGCGCCGGCAGAATCACCGAACCCGCATAACTCCTTGTTTTTACGGAATTCCGGACGCAAAACCGTTACACACTTTTCCTGGAATTGCTCTAAGCTTCGATCCATGACCGAATCAAAATCCATGATCCTCGGCTGCGCCGGGAAATCCCTCACTGAAGATGAAATCCGCTTCTACGGCGACGAACGTCCTTGGGGCTTCATCCTGTTCGCGCGCAATGTCGGCGAGACCGAGCAGATCCGCGACCTGGTCGCCTCGATGCGCGAGAGCGTCGGACGCCCGGATGCCCCGGTCTTCATCGACCAGGAGGGCGGCAGGGTGCAGCGCCTGCGACCGCCGCTGGCGCCGAACTATCCTGCAGGCGGAGCGCTCGGCGCGCTTTGGCGCGACGATCGCGAGGCCGGCCGCCGTGCCGCGTGGCTGCTCGCGCGGCTTCACGCCTTCGATCTGCTGCGCCACGGCATCACCGCCGACTGCCTGCCGGTGCTCGACGTCCCCATTGCGGGCGCCAGCGATGTCATCGGCGCGCGCGCGTATGGTATGGAGCCCAATGCCGTGATCGAGCTTGGCCGGGCTTCGGCCGAGGGTCTGATGTCGGGTGGCGTCCTGCCGGTCATGAAGCATATTCCCGGCCACGGCCGCGCCTTTGCCGATACGCATTTCGCGCTGCCGACGGTCGACACGCCCCTCGCCGAGTTGCGGCAACATGATTTCGCCCCGTTCAAGGCGCTCAACCACCTGCCGATGGCGATGACGGCGCATGTCGTCTACAGCGCGATCGACCCGGACAATCCGGCGACGACCTCGGCCAAGGTCGTCAACGAGGTGATCCGTGGCGAGATCGGCTTCGACGGGCTCCTGATGAGCGACGACACCTCGATGAAGGCACTTTCTGGGGATTTCCCGACAAAGGCGGCCGCGATCCTTGCGGCGGGCTGCGATCTCGTCCTTCACTGCAACGGCGTTTTCGAGGAAATGTCGGGGATCGCGTCGCGTACGACGATGCTCGAAGGCAAGTCCTTGGCGAGAGCGGAGCGGGCGCTGGCCTATATAAAGGACCGCGACGTCGCGGACGAAAGCACCATACGCGCGGAATTCGCCACCTATTTCGACGCGGTGGCCTGAACCGAAGGGAAAGCAAGGCAAGTGGCGGAAACATTGGACAGCAAGGCCGCGAAGGCCGCACCGATGGACCGTCTGTGGGCCGAGAACGACAAGTCACGTCTGACCAGCGACCCGTCGCTGGTGGTCGATGTCGCCGGCTTCGAGGGCCCGCTCGATCTTCTGCTGCATCTGGCGCGCAACCAGAAGGTCGATCTCGCCCGCATCTCGATCCTGGCGCTCGCCGAGCAATATCTGGCCTTCATCGAGAAGGTGAGGGCGCTGAGATTGGAACTCGCGGCCGACTATCTGGTCATGGCGGCATGGCTTGCCTTCCTCAAGTCGAAGCTGTTGATCCCGAAACAGCCGGGCGAAGAGGGCGAGAGCGGCGAGGAACTGGCAGCGGTGCTGCAGTTCCGGCTGAAGCGGCTGGAGGCGATGCGTGATGCCGCTGCGCGGCTGGTCAACCGCAACCGGCTAGGCCGCGACGTCTTCGCGCGCGGCATGCCGGAAATGGTGATCGTCGAGAAGCGCAATGCCTATTCGGCCTCGCTCTACGATCTGCTGACCGCCTATGCGCAGCAGCGCCAGCGGCAGGCGATCAGCAACGTGACGATCGCCAGGCGCGCCGTATGGTCGCTGAAGGACGCACGCGACGTGCTGGCACTGCTGGTCGGAACAATTGGCGACTGGACGGCGCTCGACAGCTTCCTGATCCAGTATCTGGCTGCGCCGGAAGAAAGGCGCACGGCAGTCGCCAGTTCGTTCGCCGCGACACTCGAAATGGTGCGCGAGGGCAGGCTGGAAGTGCGGCAGGATCAGGTCTTCGCGCCGATCTATCTGCGCGGCCGTGCACAAGGGGTCAAGGCAGTCGAGGTGGCATCATGAGTGAACGCGCCAACGCTTCGGTCATCCCGTTCAAGGTCGAGGACGAACCGGAAGACGAGATGGCCGAACAGGGTTCTATCGAGAACCCCGCCGAGCGGCTGCAATTGTCGGAAGCCGTCCGCATGGCCGAGGCGATCATCTTCGCCAGTGCCGAGCCGGTTAGCGAAAGGCAACTGGCGGCGCGTTTGCCCGAGGGCGTGAACATCGCGGCGGCAATGGCCGATCTGCAGGAAATCTACGCCAAGCGCGGGGTCAACCTGGTGCGGGTCGGAGACGCCTGGGCGTTCCGCACCGCCGGCGATCTGGCTTTCCTGATGAGCCGGGACTCGGTCCAGCAGAGAAAGCTCTCCCGCGCGGCGCTCGAAGTGCTGGCGATCATCGCCTATCATCAGCCGGTCACCCGCGCCGAGATCGAGGATATCAGGGGGGTCGAGACCTCGAAGGGCACGCTGGACACGCTGCTGGAGACGGAGTGGGTCAGGATGCGCGGCCGCCGCCGCACGCCCGGCCGTCCCGTGACCTACGGCACGACCGACGCTTTCCTCGATCACTTCGCGCTGGAGGAGATCCGCGACCTGCCCGGCATGGAAGAGCTGAAGGGCGCCGGATTGCTTTCGACGCGCATGCCGTCCAATTTCTCGATGCCGGTGCCACCGGCCGATCCGGACGCGCTGGCCGAGGACGAGGATGCGCTGACCGATATCGACCTCGAGGAGCTCGGATTGCTCACGCCGCGCGTCACCGAAGAGTGAGTGCGAAACCGATACGAATGGTTTATTAGCAGGGGCTGCGCGGATTCGTAGCAAGGCGCTCACGCCGAAAGTGCGTGACATCCGCTAGCCATTTTACCAACTTCATTGCGGTTGTGTTTGAATCCCCGAGCGAAAACGCATAGATCATCGCCGAGGGAAAACATTCGAGAGAGATTGTTATGGGTTCACTATCGATATGGCACTGGCTGATCGTTCTGGTCATCGTGCTGCTCCTGTTCGGCCGCGGCAAGCTGCCGGAGCTGATGGGCGACATGGCCAAGGGCATCAAGAGCTTCAAGAAGGGCATGGCTGAGGACGATACCGACGACAAGCGGACCGTCGAGCACCGCGCCGACGAGACCGTATCGCCGGGCAAGGAAAAGGTCAGCAAGAGCTGAGTCCGGTTGTTGCTTTGAGCATGTCGTTGTCCCAGAACCCTTTCGTGTTTTTGGGCGACAGGCTCTCGTTGGAATAGATTGCCATGTTCGAAGTCGGCTGGAGCGAGCTGCTGGTGATCGCGGTCGTCATGATCGTGGTCGTCGGGCCGAAGGATTTGCCCAACATGCTGCGCACGTTTGGCCGCACCGCGGCCAAATTGCGCGCCATGGCGGGCGACTTCCAGAAGCAGTTCAACGACGCCCTGAAGGAAGCCGAGCTTGACGATGTCAAGGACTCGGTCGACAGCCTTCGTGGGCTCAGCCCGATGAACGAAATCCGCAAGCAGCTCAATCCGTTCGAGCAGGCGGCGGCCGACGTTCGGGCCGGCGTCGATACGATGATGAAGCCCAAGCCGGCTTCCGATCAGGCGCCCTCGGATGCAACGACCCCGCAGCCTGCCGAGCCGCTGAAGAACGGCGCGACGGAGATCCCGGGCATCAACGGAACCGACGTCGCCCCGGCTGTGCCGATGTCCTCGCCAGCTGCGCCGATCTCCCCGGCCTTGAATGAGGCCTCCGTGACCACGCCCATTGCGGAGACCGCCGGGTCCGCCCAGCCGGCGAAAAAAGTGGCCGCGTCGAAGACGAAAGCCGCCGGTGCAGCGGCGAAAGCGGCATCGGCCAAGGCTCCGGCGCCTAAAGTCCCGGCAAAATCTGCGCCGGCGGCGGCAAAGGCCGCAGCGCCTGCTAAGGAAGCGGCACCCAAGGTTGAGGCCAACCCCGCGGCGAAGAAGCCGGCCGTGAAAAAGGCCGCCGATGCCAAGAAGACGGCAGGAGCCGCCAAGTGAGCGTCTCGGACAAGGAGAGGGAAGAGATCGAAAAATCCTCGGCGCCGCTGATCGAGCACCTTGTCGAGCTGCGCCGGCGGCTGATCTGGTCGCTGGGCGGCTTCTTCATCGCCTTCCTCGCCTGCTTCTTCTTCGCCAAGCGCCTGTTCAACCTTCTGGTCGTCCCGTTCAAATGGGCGACGCAATGGGCTGGGCTCGACCCGCACAAGGTCGAGCTGATCTACACGGCGCCGCAGGAGTTCTTTTTCACCCAAGTGAAGCTCGCCATGTTCGGCGGCATGGTCATCGCTTTCCCGCTGATCGCCACGCAGATCTATAAATTCATCGCGCCGGGTCTTTACAAGAACGAACGCAGCGCCTTCCTGCCGTTCCTGATTGCGTCGCCCATCCTGTTCCTGATGGGCGCCTCGCTGGTCTATTTCTTCTTCACCCCAATGGTGATGTGGTTCTTCCTCGCCATGCAGCAGGTCGGCACCAACGACCAGGTGCAGATCTCCTTGCTGCCGAAGGTGTCGGAATATCTCAGCCTGATCATGACGCTGATCTTCTCCTTCGGCCTAGTGTTCCAGCTGCCGGTGGTGACCAGCCTGCTGACGCGCGTCGGCCTTCTGTCGTCGCAGGCGCTGGCCGAGAAGCGCAAATGGGCGATCGTCATTGCCTTCGTCGTCGCCGCGGTGTTGACCCCGCCCGATCCGATGAGCCAGATCGGCCTCGCTCTTCCGACCATCGTGCTCTACGAGGTCGCGATCTTCACTTCGCGCCTGATCGAGCGCAGCCGGGAGCGCGACCGTCTGGCGCGCGACAGGCAGGAAGAGGCAGGCAGCGCTGTCGCCGGAAAGACGCCGGACGCGCCGTCAACCTAGCGCTAAACCTGGTCCCAGGCCTGAAAAACACGGCTGCCGGCTGCTGCTGTCTTGCATCGATCAGGGATGCGGTTTACGCCCTCGAACCTTACTCGAGGACGGAAAGCCATGCTTGACATCAAATGGATTCGCGACAACCCGAAGGCCCTTATCGAAGCGCTGGTGAAGCGCTCGTGGTCGGCTGAAGACGCCCAGTCCGCCGTCGAGGATCTGATCGCCAGGGACGAGGAGCGCCGCACCCATCTCAGCGAATTGCAGGTCAAGCAGGAGCGCCGCAATGCCGCTTCGAAGGAGATCGGCAATGCCATGCGCTCGGGCGAGGCCGCGCTTGCTGAAAAGCTCAAGGCCGAGGTCGGCGAGATCAAGGCGTTCATCCAGAACGGCGAGGCGCGCGAGCGCGAGCTCGACCAGGCGCTGAACGACTCGCTTGCGGTCCTGCCCAACGTGCCGCTCGACGACGTGCCGGTCGGCAAGGACGAGCACGACAATGTCGTCAAGCGCGTCGTCGGCGATGCGCCGACCCGCCCGAACTGGGTGAAGGAGCATTTCGAGATCGGCGAAGCGCTCGGCATGATGGATTTCGAGCGTGCGGCGAAGCTGTCCGGGTCGCGCTTCACGGTGCTGAAGAGCCATCTGGCGCGCATGGAGCGCGCGCTCGGCCAGTTCATGATCGACCTGCACACGACAGAGCACGGCTATGAGGAGATCCAGCCGCCGCTGATGGTGCGCGACGAGGTTCTCTTCGGCACCAACCAGCTGCCGAAATTCGAACTGGACCTGTTCTTCACGCCGCATGGCGACGGACGGCTGGGCCTGATCCCAACCGCGGAAGTGCCGCTCACCAACCTGGTGCGCGAGGAGATCACGCCGCATGAGAAGCTGCCGCTGCGCTACACGGCGCTGACGCCGTGCTTCCGCTCGGAAGCGGGCTCGGCCGGCCGCGACACGCGCGGCATGCTGCGCCAGCACCAGTTCTACAAGGTCGAGCTGGTGTCGATCACCGACCAGGAAAGCTCGCTCGCCGAGCATGAGCGCATGACGCAATGCGCCGAGGAGGTGCTGAAGCGGCTCGGCCTGCCTTTCCGCACGGTGACGCTTTGCACCGGCGACATGGGCTTTGGCGCACGCAAGACCTACGACATCGAGGTCTGGCTGCCCGGCCAGAACGCCTATCGCGAAATCTCGTCCTGCTCGGTCTGCGGCGATTTCCAGGCCAGGCGCATGGATGCCCGCTACAAGGACAAGGACGGCAAGGGCAACCGCTTCGTGCACACGCTCAACGGTTCCGGCACCGCGGTCGGCCGCGCTCTCATCGCCGTCATCGAAAACTACCAGAATGAGGATGGCAGCGTAACCATTCCTGAAGTGCTGCGGCCTTACATGGGTGGTCTTGCCAAGATCGAATCGAAATGAGTTCATGCGCATCCTGCTGACCAATGATGACGGCATCCACGCCGAAGGCCTTGCGTCGCTCGAACGCATCGCCCGAACGCTCTCGGATGACGTCTGGGTGGTGGCGCCCGAGCAGGACCAGTCCGGCTACGCGCATTCGCTGTCGATCTCGGAGCCGCTCAGGCTGAGGAAGGTCGGCGAGAAGCATTTCGCCGTGCGCGGCACGCCGACCGACTGCGTCATCATGGGCACGAAGAAGATCCTCCCCGGGCCCCCTGACCTCATCCTTTCGGGAGTCAATTCCGGCGCCAACATCGCCGACGACGTTACTTATTCGGGCACGGTTGCCGGCGCCATGGAGGGGGCGCTGCTCGGTATCCGTTCGATCGCTGTCAGCCAGGCCTATTCCTATCTGGGCGAGGACCGCGTCGTCCCTTACGAGACGACCGAAGCGCTGGCGCCGGCGCTGCTCGAAAAGCTGATCGCAACGCCGCTGCCGGAAGGCGTGCTGCTCAACGTCAATTTCCCGAACTGCGCACCCGACGAAATCGAGGGCACGGTCGTCACCGCGCAGGGCAAGCTCGTGCACAGCCTTTGGGTCGACGAGCGCCGCGACGGTCGCGGTCTGCCTTATTACTGGCTGCGCTTCGGCCGGGAGCCGGTCGAAGGCAAAAAGGGCACCGATCTTTACGCGCTGCGCAACCGGCTGGTGTCGGTGACGCCGCTGCAGCTCGACCTGACCGCCCATGAACTCCGCGACCAGCTGACCAAGGCGCTGTCATGACCATGGCTATCGACGACCGTGAAGGTTTCGCCGCTTTCCTGCTGCGGCTGCGCGGCAGGGGCACGGCGCCGAAGGCACTGGTCGCTGCTTTCGAGGCGACTCCGCGGCGCGGCTTCCTATCCGCGCAGTTCCATTCGATGGCCTGGTCGGAAGGCATGCTGCCGATCGAATGCGGCGAGGCGATCGAGGGCGCGGACCTGCAGGCGGCGGTGGTTGCGGCTTTGGCCATCGAGCCGGGCAACCGCGTGCTCGAGATTGGCACCGGGTCCGGCTATACGGCAGCCGTGATGTCCAGGCTTGCCGCGCGCGTCGTCAGCGTCGACCGCTACAAGACCTTGACCGAGCAGGCAAAGCAGCGTTTCGAGGCGCTCGGCATCAGCAATGTCATCGTACGCCAGGCCGACGGCTCCAACGGCCTGCCCAACGAAGGGCCGTTCGACCGCATCATCGCCTGGGCGGCCTTCGACAGTCTGCCGCGCTTCCTGCTCGATCAATTGTCGAGCGGTGGCGTCGTCATCGCGCCGATCGGCCCGGAGGAGGGCGAGCAGGTGCTGGCCAAGCTCACCAAGGTCGGCAGCCGTTTCGAGCGCGAGGACATCGGCTTGGTCAGGCTGCAGCCGGTCCTGCCCAGCGTTGCTGCGGTGATCTAGCGCGCCAGCCCTGCGATCGACGGCTAACCGCGTCGAACGCGCCTGCGACCATCACTCCAGTCAGCCGCCGCAGCGGTAGTTCAGGTGCAAACCAACGAGATCGACATCCTGATCGATGCGCTCGGTGCTGAAGGGGCCCCCGCGCGCGCCAACGACCGTGAAGGTGGTGGTCTTGTCGGGCATGAACAGGTGATCGTATTCGATCGCGAGTGACCAATTCGGGGCAAAGCCATATTCAAGACCGGCACCCAAGGCACCGCCGCAGCGGGTCTGATCGTCTGTCTCGCCGGCGGTCGTGTCGGGTGAAAAGAGAACATCGAAACGGTCGTGAGTCACGGCCGCGCCTCCCTTGACGTAGAAGAGGGCGTTGTCGACGCTGTACCCGACTTGGGCGGTCAGCAAGCCAAACCAAGCGAAGGCGTGGTCGTGTGAGGGTGGTGCCGCTGCTCGCCCGGTCTCATTTCGTGCGATTCGCCGGTTCCCGAGACGTCCGTCTCGTCTCGGCCGGCACGATCTGTCCGGACTTGGTCGCGCCTGTCGAAAAATGTTTTAAGAAAATTTTCGGCGGATTCTAATGGGTTAACCGGCCAGTAACATTAACGCGCTTTAATCATGACCAGTTTGTACCGGGTCTGTGCGGGTTAGTGCGATGCAATTCAATGGTTTGAAGGCAAACGGACGCAATCTGGCGCGCGGCTGCGCCGTCCTCATGATCGCCGGTGCCGCGGCAGGCTGCAGCTCCCAGGCGATGCGCTTCAATGGTGTCGACGACGTCTTCACATCGTCCACCAACAATCAGCGCGCCATCATCAACAAGCAGAATGTCGACCAGCCCTATCCAGGCGATACGGTCGCGCCGGCGCCTGTCGACGGCAGTCACACCCAGTCCGTGAGCCGCTCCAGTCTCGAGCCGGTGACGTCCCAGCAATTGCCGCCGCCCTCGGCGCCGGCCGCCGCCAAGCCGATGCGCACCGCCTCGGCCCCGGCACTTGCGCCGGCCCCCGCCGCGCCTCATCTGGACAGGACGGCCACCAACACAGTCGCGCCGGCCAAGCCGTTCAAGACCGCCGAGCCCGACGCGGTGCGCAACGCAAGCGCGGCGCCGCACGCGACCGAGATCGTGGTGAGGGAAGGCGAGACGATTTCCGGTCTCGCCCGCCAATATCATGTGCCGGCCGATGCGATCATCAAGGTCAACGGGCTCGATGCCAACAAGGGCATCAGAACCGGCCAGAAGATCGTCATTCCGGCCTATGCCTATTCGAGCAAGGGCGGGCCGAAGGTTGCCGACGGCACCAAGCCCGCCAACACACCGAAGCAGCCCGCCGGCGCGCCGGAAAAGCTTGCCGTGCTGCCGCAGCAGCCAAAACTCAAGGACGGCAAATCCGCCGCACAGGTCGATGCGTCGGCGGCGGCCAGCGGTTCGAAGAACGCCACGCCCGCCCAGATGGCCGAGGCAAAGCCGGCCGGCGCCGGCGGTACCTACACCGTTCAGCAGGGCGATTCCCTGTCTTCGATCGCTCGCAAGACCGGCGTCGGCGTCACGGCGCTCAAGCAGGCCAACGGCATGAAGGACGGCCTCTTGAAGATCGGCCAGACGCTCAAGGTTCCGGCCGGCGGCACCGTTGCCGTCGCTGCCGCGAAGCCTGTCGCGACCAAGCCGACCGTCGATCCGGTGACGACGGCAACCACGCAGCCGCCAGCAAAGACCACGCCATCGGAGACGCTCGCTTCCTACACGCCGCCGAAGAAGGACGCCAAGGTCATCCAGCAGGCCGAGGACGACGATGCAGTGGCGCCGGATGCGACCGGGATCGGCAAGATGCGCTGGCCGGTGCGCGGCCGCGTCATCTCCGGCTTCGGCTCCGGCAAGGACGGCGTCGACATCGCGGTGCCGGAAGGAACGCCGATCAAGGCGGCCGAAAACGGCGTTGTCATCTATGCCGGCGACGGCCTCAAGGAGTTCGGCAACACGGTGCTGGTGCGCCACGAGAACGGCCTGGTCACCGTCTACGGCCATGCCAGCTCGATCGAGGTGCAGCGCGGCCAGAAGGTCAAGCGCGGCCAGGAGATCGCGCTGTCCGGCATGAGCGGCACCACGGACTCGCCGAAGCTGCACTTCGAGGTGCGCAAGAACTCCGCCCCGGTCGATCCGAGCGGCTATCTCGAATAGAACAAGAACAAATTGCGGGCCGCCTGACCTCCAGTCCGGCCCGCCGGCTTCAGCCCGCTCCGCCAGGAGCGGGCTTTTTCACTGCAGCCGGTGATGGGCTATCAGTCCTTGAGCGGCTTGCCGAGCCGTCCGGCAAGATCCTGGGTGAACTGCCAGGCGACGCGGCCGGAGCGGCTGCCGCGCGTCGTTGCCCATTCCAAGGCTTCCGCGCGCAACGTCTCGGGATCAATCGCGAGGGCATGGTAACGGACATAGCCGTCGATCATGTCGAGATATTCGTCCTGCGAGCATTTGTGGAAGCCGAGCCACAGGCCGAAGCGGTCGGAGAGCGAGACTTTTTCCTCCACCGCTTCCGACGGGTTGATCGCGGTCGAGCGCTCATTGTCGATCATATCGCGCGGCAGCAGGTGCCGCCGGTTCGACGTGGCGTAGAAGATGACATTGGCCGGGCGGCCCTCGACGCCGCCTTCGAGCGCTGCCTTGAGCGACTTGTAGGAAGTGTCGTCATGGTCGAAGGAAAGGTCGTCGCAAAACAGGATGAAGCGGTAGGGCGCCGCCTTCAACAAGCTCATCAGCTTGGGCAGGGTGTCGATGTCCTCGCGATGGATCTCGATCAGCTTCAGCGGCCGGTCGAGCTTGTCCGAGGCGTTGACCTTGGCGTGCACGGCCTTGACCAGCGACGACTTGCCCATGCCGCGCGCGCCCCAGAGCAACACATTGTTGGCGGCGAAGCCGGACGCAAAGCGCTCGGTGTTGTCGAGCAGGATGTCGCGGACCCGGTCGACTCCGCGGATCAGGCCGATGTCGACGCGATTGACCTTATGGACCGGCTCCAGGTAGCCGGGATCGGCCTGCCAGACGAAGCAATCGGCCACGCCGAGGTCGGTCTCGGGAACCGGTGGCGGCCCGAGACGGGAGACCGCGTCGATCAGGCGGTCGAGCTTTTTGTTCAGGGCATCCAGGCTATCGGTCATTTCCGGTCTTTTTAACTTGGCAATCACGGAACGTGAAACGGATCCGCGGCTGCGCACCAAGAACCAACTGCAAGCTTCTGTTGTAGCACGATCTTTTCGGCCGGCTCCAACCGGCTTCCGGCTGCGACGCTCTAGCACGCGCCAAACGGCTGGAAAAGCAACGGATTCGGCGGGTCGCGCAGTTGCATTGGCAACTTTACCGACTATATTCCGGCCAAAATTTCGCGGGGCCGTCCCGGCGGTATTTCACCATCCAGGAGTTTCTTGATGTTCGTCACACCGGCATACGCCCAAGGCGTCGGCACCTCGCCCGATATGTTCATCAGCATTTTGCCGTTTGTCCTGATTTTCGTGATCATGTATTTTCTGATCATCAGGCCGCAGCGCACGCAGTTAAAGAAGCGCCAGGAAATGCTGGCCGCAGTGCGCCGCGGCGATACGGTGGTGACCGGCGGCGGTTTCGTCGGCAAGGTGACCAAGGTGATCGACGACAATGAACTGGAGATCGACCTTGGCGGCGGGACCAAGGTGACGGCGCTGCGCTCGACGATCTCCGACGTGCGCGTCAAGGGCGAGCCGGTGGCGAACCAGAACGCCAAGAAGTAATCACCACCTCGATGGCGGAACGCTGCCGCTTGTACGCCTGAACGGATAAGAACTAATGCTTTATTTCTCGCGCCTGAAGATGATCCTGATCTGGCTGGCCGTGGCCGTGACAGTGGTCCTCGCCGCGCCCAACCTGTTTCCGGCAAGCATGCTGGCGCAACTGCCGAGCTGGGTGCCGAAGCGGCAGATGACGCTCGGCCTCGACCTTCAGGGCGGCTCGCACATCCTGCTTGAAATGAATCAGAACGATCTGATCAAGGATAGGATGGAGACGACGCGCGACGAGATCAGGACGCTGCTGCGCGAGGCCAATCCCAAGATCAACTACACCGGCCTTTCCGGTTCCGGCCGCACCGTGCAGGTTCGCATCACGGACCAGGCTCAACTCGACCAGGCCAAGAAGGTCCTGAAACCGCTGACCGATCCGGTGGCGGCGGGACTGTTCAGCGGCGGCTCCATCCAGGAAATGTCGCTGGATGACTCCGAGCCCGGCCTGCTCAAATTCACGGTCACCGACGCCGGCCTGAAATACCGCACCTCGACGGCTCTGTCGCAGTCGATCGAAGTGGTCGAGCGGCGCGTCAACGAGCTCGGCACGACCGAGCCGATCGTGCAGCGGCAGGGCGACGACCGCATCCTTGTCCAGGTGCCGGGCCTGCAGGATCCGCAGCGGCTGAAGGAGATCCTCGGGCAGACCGCCAAGCTGACCTTCCAGATGGTCGACCAGTCGATGCCTGTGCAGGATGCGCTGAAGGGCCGTCCGCCCGCAGGCTCTTCCGTCCTCTACTCGCAAGACGATCCGCCGGTCCCGTATCTCATCGAAAACCGCGTCATCGTTTCCGGCGAAAATCTGGTCGACGCGCAGGCGACCTACAATTCGCAGACCAACGAGCCGGTGGTTTCGTTCCGTTTCGATTCCAAGGGCGCGACACGGTTCGGCCAGGCGACGGCGCAGAATGTCGGCAAGCTGTTCGCCATCGTCCTCGACAACCAGGTGATTTCGGCGCCGCAGATCCGTGAGCCGATCCTGGGCGGTACCGGGCAGATTTCCGGGAATTTCACCCCGCAGAGCGCCAATGACCTTGCCGTGCTGCTGCGCGCCGGCGCGTTGCCGGCAACGCTGACGGTCATCGAAGAGCGAACGGTCGGTCCAGGCCTCGGCCAGGATTCCATCCATGCCGGCAAGGTGGCGGGCGTGATCGGTTCGATCCTCGTCGTCGCCTTCATGTTCGTCGCATACGGCTTCCTCGGCTTCCTCGCCAACATCGCGCTGGCCGTCCACGTGGCGATGATCGTTGCGCTGCTGTCGCTGCTGGGCGCCACGCTCACTTTGCCCGGCATCGCCGGCATCGTGCTCACCATCGGCATGGCGGTGGACTCCAACGTTCTGATCTATGAACGCATTCGAGAGGAGCGGCGACTTGGCCGCTCGGTGATCCAGTCGATCGACACCGGCTTCGCCAAGGCGCTGGCAACGATCGTCGACTCCAATGTCACGTCGCTGATTGCCACCGTGGTGCTGTTCTGGCTGGGCACAGGACCGGTCAAGGGTTTCGCCATCACCTATGCGATCGGCATTCTGACCACCGTTTTCACCGCCTTCACCTTCACCCGCATGCTGGTGTCGATCTGGCTGCGCCGCGCCCGTCCGAAGGAATTGCCGCGCGCGCCGGTCACCTTCATTCCGCCCGGCACCAGGATCCCGTTCATGGGTATCCGCCGCTGGACGTTCGCTTTGTCCAGCATCTTGTCGATCCTGTCAGTTGTCGGGTTCCTCACCATCGACATCAATTACGGCATCGACTTCAAGGGCGGCTCGATGATCGAGGTGCAGTCCAAGCAGGGCGACGCCGATCTCGGTGACATCCGCAACAGGCTCTCCGAGCTCAACATCGGCGAGATCCAGGTGCAGCAGTTCGGCGCGCCGAACGACGTTCTGATCCGCGTCGGCACGCAGGACGCCGGCGAGAATGCCGAGCAGACCGTCATCGACAAGGTGCGCGGCGAACTGCAGGACCAGTATGACTTCCGCCGCGTGGAGGTGGTCGGACCGACGGTCTCCGGCGAGCTCGCCAAGCAAGGCACGATCGCCATGCTCATCGCGCTGGTCGGCATCCTGCTCTATGTGTGGTTCCGCTTCGAGTGGCAGTTCGCCGTCGGCGCCATCATCGCCACGGTGCACGATGTGGTGATGACCATCGGCTTCTTCGTCATAACCGGACTGGAATTCAACCAGTCGTCGCTCGCGGCGATCCTGACCATCATCGGCTACTCACTCAACGACACCATCGTCGTCTATGACCGCGTCCGCGAAGACTTAAGAAAATACAAGAAGATGCCGTTGCCGCAACTGTTGAACAACGCCATCAACGAGACGCTGTCCAGAACCACGCTGACCTCGGTGACCACCATCCTTGCGCTGTTGGCACTGGTGCTGTTCGGCGGCGAGGTGATCCGCTCCTTCACGCTGGCGATGCTGTTCGGCGTGGTGTTCGGCACCTATTCGTCGATCTTCATCGCCGCGCCGCTGCTGATCCTCTTCAAGCTCAGGCCGCAGGCCGCAGCCGCCGAAGAGACCAAGCCGGCGAACGGCAAGGCCGTGGCGACCTGAAGCCGTCAGAGCCGGATGATCTCAGGTCGAGTCGAACTGAGATCTGAATCCGCTCTAAATCAAAGAGATAGAGCATAATGTCGTCCGAAAACCGCTCCACCCTTTTCGGCATCATGCTCTAGCCCCATGGCCAAAGGCATCGTCATCCGAGAGGCGCATTTCCCGGGCAGGGCGCCGGTCGAGGCCTATGGCAATGGCGGGTTCCGCTTTGCCGACATGTCGCATCGAGGCTCGCTGCTGTGCCTGCCGTCCGGTATCCATGGCTGGGAGCCGGCCGATCCGCTGGCGCTAAAAGCTTCGGACTTCGACAAGCTGTTCGCCCAGGCCGACAAGGTAGAAATCCTGCTGGTCGGCACCGGCAAGGATCTGCGGCCGCTGCCGGCTGCACTCCGCTCCGCGCTGAAAGAGGCGGGCATTTCGGCCGACCCGATGTCGACGGGCGCGGCCGTGCGCACCTACAACGTGCTGCTGGCCGAGGACCGTGCCGTGGCCGCAGCGCTCATTGCCGTCGATTGATGGCCGACATGTCCAACATCGTCATGGATGCGGTGCGTGCCGCAGACCATGATCGCTATCTGTCCGCGCTCTACGCGCCCGCCGACAGGCGTGACGCGTTGCTTGCGCTCTATGCCTTCAATGCCGAGGTCGCCGGCGTTCGCGACCGCATCCACGAGCCGCTGCCGGGCGAGGTCCGGCTGCAATGGTGGCGCGATGTCCTCTTGGCCGAGGGCGAGGCGGAGACAGGTCATCCGACCGCCGACGCGCTGAGGGCGGCGATCGCCGCCAACCATCTGCCGAAGGCCGCTTTCGAGAACATGCTCGAAGCGCGTATCTTCGATCTCTACAACGATCCGATGCCGTCGCGGACCGACCTTGAGGGTTATTGCGGCGAGACGGCCGCGGCGATCATCCAGCTTGCGGCCATGGTGCTCGATCCGAGTGCCGCGCCACGCTTTGCCGAACTGGCGGGCAGGGCGGGCTGCGCGCAGGCCATCACCGGCTTGCTGCTTTTGTTGCCGCTGCACCGTCGCCGTGGACAGTGCTTTATCCCCTCCGATATCCTGGCAGCCGCCGGCACCTCGCCGGAAGAGTTCGTCAAGGGCGACGGCGATGCTGCCGCGGAGCGCGCGGTCGGGGCGATGATCGCGCTGGCGCGAGAGCATCTCGGCGCTTTCGAGAAGGGCGCGTCGGCTCTCCCCGCGTCGCTGCGCCCCGCCTTCCTGCCGTTGGCGCTCACACAGGCCTATCTCGACAGGATGGAAAAGCCGGGTCGGTCTCCACTCGGGGGCACTTCGACCCTCTCAACCTTGCGCCGGCACTGGCTGCTCTTGCGTCATGCCATGCATGGCTGGACGCCCCTTTGACGTAAACGTCAACCATGCTACGGGTTCTGCGCGTGGACTCGCATCAGAGAAATGCGAGCCAGCGGAGGACCGCCTTTCCATGAGCCTGCCAGTTTTGGTCGTCCTTGTCGTGTTCGGCATCGCGCTGTCGGTGGCGGCCGTGCATTTCACCGGCGGTACGGCGACCGCGACGCTTGCCGGGGCTGAACACGCGCTCGCACGTTTTGCCGAAGACTTTCCAGACGAAAAGCCTGGGGCGGTCAGGCTGACATCGGACAGGCAAGCCGCCATCCTGGAACTCGACCCGCAGCGCTGCGGCATCGTCCAGAGCATCGGCGACTGTTTCCTAACCCGCATCGTCACGCCGCGGGATGTGCTCGCCCTGGTGCGGGAAGGTAATGTCTTGTCGCTGAAAATGGATGATTTCACCTGGAAAGGCGGGCGGTTTGCCCTCGCCGACGAGGCAGACGCGCTGACCGTGGCGGCGGTGCTGCTGAGGCACGATCAGATCCGAGAGGCGGCGTGATGGACGATTACAATTTCCCGCAGGTCACCCAGCTTGCCATCCCGTTCTTCGTCACGGCGATCCTGATCGAGCTCTGGCTGGTACGCACCGGCCGCGCCAAGGGATCGTTCGAGACGCGCGACACGCTGGCCAGCCTGATGATGGGGACGGGCAATGTCGTCGCCGGCCTGCTGCTCGGTGTCGTATCCTACTGGGCGCTGCTGCGGCTCTGGCAGTTCCGTTTCTTCAATCTCGGCCTGTCGATCTGGGTGTTTGTCGCCGCCTTCCTGCTCGATGATTTGCGTTACTATGTCTACCACCGCATCGCGCATCGGGTGCGCTGGGTTTGGGCCGAGCACGTCAACCATCATTCCAGCCAGCATTACAATCTCTCGACGGCGCTCCGGCAAAGCTGGACCGGTCTCTTCACCTTCATGTTCGTGCTGCAGGCGCCGCTGGTGCTGCTCGGCTTCCATCCGGCCGTCATTGCGTTCGTCTTCGGCTTCAACCTCGTCTGGCAGTTCTGGATCCACACCGAAACGATCGGCAAGATGTGGGGCTGGTTCGAATTCGTCTTCAACACGCCCTCGCACCACCGCGTCCACCACGCCACCAATCCGCGCTATCTGGACGCCAACTATGCCGGCACGCTGATCATCTGGGACCGCATGTTCGGCACTTTCGTTGCGGAACTGGACGAGGACCGGCCGCGCTACGGCATTGTCAAGAACATCGGCACCTTCAACCCGCTGAAGGTCGCCTTCCATGAATGGATCGGCATGTTCAAGGATGCGATGATGCCGGGACTGACGCTCGGCCAGCGTCTCAGCTATCTGATCCGGCCGCCAGGCTGGAGCCATGACGGCTCGCGCGATACGTCGGAGACGTTGAAGGCGGCCTATGTGCGGAGGAATCCGTCCGAAGCAGGAAAGCCGGGATTGCCGGCGGCGAGTGCCGAGCCGGCGGAGTAGCTATTCCGCTGCCTGCGCCTGCGAAGGCAGGCCCAGCCACACGCGACAATCGGCCAATGCGCGCGCCGTGATCGCGCGGCGCTTGGCAACGGTCTTGTCCTTGCCGCGCAGGCGCTTGCCTTCGGACTTTGGAGCCTCGACCGGCGGGAACAGGCCGAAATTGACGTTCATCGGCTGGAAGGAGCGCTTGCCCGGCTCGTCGTCGGAGACGATGTGGCCGCCGGTAATATGGTTGAGCAGCGCGCCGAAGGCCGTGGTCGACGGCGGCAGTGAGGCCGCCCGGCCGAGCCGTTCGGCCGCGGCGAAGCGGCCGGCGAGCAGGCCGATCGCGGCGCTTTCGACATAGCCTTCGCAACCGGTGATCTGGCCGGCAAAACGCAGGCCGGGGCGCGACTTCAGCTGCAGCGACGGATCGAGCAGCGTCGGCGAGTTGATATAAGTGTTGCGGTGCAGGCCGCCGAGGCGGGCGAATTCGGCATTCTCCAGTCCGGGAATGGTGCGGAAGATGCGGACCTGCTCGGCATGCTTCAGCTTGGTCTGGAAACCGACCATGTTGTAGAGCGTGCCCAGCGCATTGTCCTGGCGAAGCTGCACCACTGCATAGGCTTTGACCGACGGATTGTGGACGTTGGTCAGCCCCATCGGCTTCATCGGCCCGTAGCGCAGCGTCTCGACGCCGCGCTCGGCCATCACCTCGATCGGAAGGCAGCCGTCGAAATAGGGCGTGCCTTCCCACTGCTTGAACTCGGTCTTTTGGCCCTCCAGCAACGCCGCCACGAAGGCGAGATATTGCTCCTTGTCCATCGGGCAGTTGATGTAGTCCTTGCCGGTGCCGCCGGGGCCAACTTTGTCGTAGCGCGACTGGTACCAGCAGGTGTTCATGTCGATGGTGTCGAAATGCACGATCGGCGCGATGGCGTCGAAAAAGGCGAGCGCATCGGCGCCGGTTGCTTCGGCAATCGACTGCGCAAGCGAAGGTGCGGTCAGCGGACCGGTGCCGATGATCGCCTGGTCCCAATCCGCCGGCGGAAGTCCAGGCACTTCCTCGCGCTGGATGGCAATCAGCGGATGCGCTTCGATTTTTGCGGTTACTGCCTCGGAAAAACCGTCGCGGTCGACGGCTAAAGCGCCGCCGGCCGGGACTTGGTGCGCGTCGCCGGCGCTCATGATCAGCGAGCCGGCGAGCCGCATTTCGGCATGGAGCAATCCAACCGCATTGGTCTCGGCGTCGTCCGAGCGGAACGAGTTGGAGCAGACGAGCTCGGCGAGCCCGTCGGTCTTGTGCGCGTCGGTGCCGCGCACCGGGCGCATCTCGTGCAGCACGACCGGCACGCCGGCTTCTGCGATCTGCCATGCGGCTTCGGAGCCGGCGAGGCCGCCGCCGATGACGTGAACGGGATCTTTGCTCATGAGCGCCGAGATAGTCGCTTGGCGCGGCGAATGCAATTGCCGGCCTCGACGGGCCGACTACCTCCAAAACAACAACACCCGCCGGGGGAGGAGGTCCGGCGGGTGTCGTTTTGGGGGTCGATCCTCGGGAGGAGGTGAAGATCGACCATATTCGTCATTGCCGGGGAGGAGGTCGGCTTTGACGAAATTCCTTCCGCCAATTGAAGGGGCGGATCCTTTCGGAGAACAACGCCCGCCGGGGGAGGAGGTCCGGCGGGCGCCGTTTCGGTGGTCAACCTTCGGGAGGAGGTAAAGGCTGACCGTATCCGTCAGGGTCGGGGAGGAGGTCGACCCTGGCGAGATTCCTTGTCAAACCGCCTTGCGGGCGATCATCTTGATCTCGTCGCGAACGATGCCGAGATCATTGAGCTGGCGGTTCGAAAGCCGACCCAGCTCAGAAACCGTCTCGCGATAAACGCGCCAGTTACGGTAGCTGCGGATCAGGTTCATTGTCTTGCTCTTCTCAAAAACTGGTTCGGACCATTCGCGGTCCGAAGCGGATTAGACCGCCTTGCGAGCGACGTAGTGAATGTCGCTGCGGCTGATGCCGAGGTCGGTCAGTTCACGGTTCGGCAGGCGGCTCAGCTCGGAAACGGTGTCCCGGTAGCGGCGCCAGTTGCGGTAGTTGCGGATCAGGTTCATGGTAGTGCTCGTTTCGTCTTTGGTTCGGATCATTCCGTTTGTGTACGAACGGAAAATAGGCAGGGTCATATCGGTTTAAAAGTGCCATTGGTGCATGGCAGCAATGCAAATTGTGCAATGCAACATTAACGGCGATTCACGCTTGCGTCATAAGGAAGACCGAATCGGAAAATGCCGTTGCGTCAACGATTTGCGGCGCGAGGTAGTAAAATGGCCAAGCTCGGGGGAACGGATGGCGGGCTATGCGACGAAGGTGAGGGCCGATATTGCCCGCTGGCGGCAGGCGGGCCTGATCGACGCGCCGACGGCGGACGCATTGACGCGTGACGTTGCCGCCAACGATCGCGCCTCGCTGAGCTTCGGCTCTATCCTGGCGATGATGGCGGCGTTACTGTTCGGTGCCGCGATCCTGATCTTCGTCGCCGCCAACTGGGAAGCCATTCCGCGCCTGGCGCGCGTGACGGCGCTGTTTGCTGTCATCCTCGGCGGTTATGTCGCTGGCGCCGTTCTGAAGACACGCGACCATGCGGCGATCGGTGAGGCGCTATGGATCATCGCCGCCGCGGCCTTTGGCGGGTCAATCGCGCTGATCGGTCAGATGTATCATCTGTCGGGCGACGAGGCTTCGGCATTGCTGACGTGGTGCGCCGGCACGGCGCTGGCGGCGGTCGCATTGCGCTCGAACCCGCTCACCGTCGCCTCCGTCGGCATCGCCGATGCCTGGCTGTTCCTTAAATGGGGAGGATTTTTCCGCCGGGCCGAGTTCCCGCATCTCTTCGCCGCTATCGTGCTGGTGCTGTTCGCCATTTCATTCTGGACACGCAGCCAGGCGGCGCGGCACGTCATCATCCTTTCGATCGTATTCTATCTCCTGCTGCTGGCGATCGACCACAACACGCTCCAGGTCGCGATTCCGCTCGTGCTCGTCTCGATGCTGCTGTTCGCGGCAGCGATTTTTGTCGCCGAACCCGTCGACAGCGTCGTGCAACTCGGCGGCAGGCTGCCCTTGCATGCGCTCATCGGCTTTCTTGCCGGCCTCGCAATGGTCCAGTTCGAACTGGCCGATGAGGCGAGCTACAACAGCGGCTTTGCCATTGCCTCGGCAGCCGCGCTTGCCGGCATCGTCGCGGCGATCATGCTCGGCGGCCGTGAAAGCAGAGGCTTGCGCTGGGTGGCGTATGCCGGCTTTGCCTTCGAGCTCGCCATTATCTATGTGGTGATGTTGCAGTCGATGCTCGACACGGCGGGCTTCTTCCTGTCCGCGGCCGTGCTGCTGGGAATACTGGCGCTGGTCATCATCCGCGTTGAAAAACGAATGAAGACGCCCGCCGGAGGAGCAGCGGCATGAGCGGCAAAAGACTGATCATCGCGGCGCTGGTGACGGCTCTTGTCCAAATCGGCTTGCTGGGCTGGATCATCGCCGGACGCGCGGCGATCCTGCGCAACGGCAAGGAGGTCCTGCTCAAGGTTGAGCCCGTTGACCCGCGCGATCTTCTGCGCGGCGATTATATCTCGCTTGGCTATGACATCTCGCGCATCCCGGTGAAGCTTATCGCCAACATTCCGCCGGGCAAGTTCACCAGCAATGACTCCGAGATCGTCGTCAGGTTGAAGAAGGCTGTGGACGGCTACTGGCAGCCGAGCGCGGCATGGTTCGATCAGGCGCCGGCGCCTGCCGCTTCCGATGAGGCCGACATTGTCGGGCATGTAGCGGATGGCTGGGATCTGCGCTCGCCCGAGATGACGATCACGCCGGAATACGGGATCGAGCGTTTCTACCTCCCGGAGGGCAAGGGGATGGCGATCCAGAACGACATGCGCGTGCGGGCGTTCGGCGTCAAGCTGGCGCTCTCCGCCAATGGCAAGGCGCAGATCAAGGCGCTCATGGACGGCGACAAGACGCTGTTCGAGGAGCCGCTTTATTAGTGTGTTCGGGCCTGGGCGTCAGCGCGACGGTCCGCGTTAACGACGGTCCTGGTTATGGCCGGACATCGCCCGTCTCGGCGATGATTTTGGGATAGGGACCGATCGATATCGTATAGCTGAAGTCCGCTACGCCTTTCTCCTGCTTGTGTGTCGAGGGGCTGCGCACAATCCAGTCGTAGATGCCTGAGACCTTGCAGCGATCGTTGGCGCAGCTGACCGCAAGGCTGTCATTGCGGACGTTGTATCCGCGTTCAGGCCATCGCTGGTAATAGCTCCTCTTGTCCTCAATGATCGAACTTAGGTTCGTCAACTTGCCATGATAGTCGACCGTGGGAGCGTAGGCCGCCTGAGCCTGAGCAAGAGCGAAATCGTTGTTATCGCCATGATGCTCGATGAGGTCCCTGACGAAGTTGACCGCAACGCTTTCCGGCTGTTGCCTGGCGTCGGGCGCAGGAGCGGACACGGACGCAGGATCCGGCGTCGTTGATACCTGCAATGCATCCGCTGGCGACTGGTTCGCTCCGGCATTGGTCACACGCAACTCTGCCATTTCGCTGGCCGACAGGTACCGTATGTCATGCTTGTCATAGCTCGAAGCCAATTCCATCAGCTTGGGATCCGCTCCCATCTCGACCACATAGGATATGATTGCGGCCGTGCCGAACTGGAAACGGGCCTCCGCGTCTTCATTTGACATCCCGTCAGCCGGTTTGAGGGACGGCCGATGAACGCCGATGGAACCTGGTTCGGCAATGCGGTGGACGCCGCCCAGGAAGGCCAGCGAGCAGGCTGAAGCGCACTGCAATTGGCGAAGCTGAAGAGTATCCAACCCCGCCGCACGGATCATTCGCCCCAAGCGAATAGCACTGCCGACGTTGCCGCCGGGAGAGTTGAATACGATCATCCTGGCCCTGCTGCTCGCAACCGCGTTGCTGAAGGCGTTCAGGGGTTCAGTGGCGCCAAACTCACCGGATACAAGAAGCATTGGCTGCTGGCCCGGAGAGGAAACCGAAGTGTACTCCAAGGCCTCAACGTGACATGTCGCTGCCGCGACAGCCGACCCAAGCGCCAGAACCAGAGAAACCACGCGCACAGCCTGACAGAGCCCCAACCTGCCTGTTGCTGCGACTAAGAACCTGTTGACGGGCTATTTCAAGGGAATTGGACCCGAAAAAGCGGATTGTCTGCTCGAGCCTTGCTTGCGCCGCCAGGAGTTGATGGCTGCGATCCTTCCTTGCCAAGGGTTCGGAGGACACGCTTCGCTCTGACGACCATAGGGTGGCCTACCACCCGAAGCTCGCCAGGGCGAAGGGTGGTGCGGATGAAGGGACTCGAACCCCCACGCCTTTCGGCACTGGAACCTAAATCCAGGGCGTCTACCAATTCCGCCACATCCGCGTTCCCCGGCAATCCCATGTAGCCATCATTCTGTCAATGTCGGGGTCCAAGTCACCGTCATTCTCGTAATCGCGAAGATGGTTGAAAATTAGCCTAGCCTGTGACAAAAGGCGTGTCGAATGTGACGGGACGCGACTATCCGCTTCTGCCGAATGTAAGAAGAAGTAGGAAAAACAAAGACTTCTTCACATTTTGGAAGCGCAGTTCAGGAGAGTTTGAGCCGCATTGGCGGTCAAATCACCAGGTTCCGTACCAAAGCCATTTCCGGCAAGAATATACCGGCAGGCTGTAAACGGCTAAGGACCGTTTGGCAGCCTCGTTGGTGAAGACAAAGGTTTTAGGATGCAGGTCACCGAAACGCTCAACTCCGGTCTCAAGCGCGAGATCAAGATCACCGTGCCGGCCGGTGACATGGAAGCCAAGCTGATGGCGCGGCTGAACGACGCCCGCGGCAAGGTGCGGATCAACGGTTTCCGCCCGGGCAAGGTGCCGGTGCAGCACCTGCGCAAGATGTACGGCAAGTCGTTCATGGCCGAGGTGGTCAACGAGATCCTCAACGACTCGACCCGCTCGATCATCTCGGGCCGCGGCGAAAAGGCCGCCATGCAGCCTGAAGTCATCATGACCGAGGACGAGAAGGAGGCGGAGAAGATCCTGGCCGGCGGCGCCGACTTCGAGTTCCGCCTCAATTACGAGGTCATCCCGGCCATCGAGGTCAAGGATTTCTCCGACATCAAGGTGACGCGTCAGGTTTACGACGTGCCGGAATCGGAGGTCGACGACCAGGTGAAGCGGGTCGCTGAATCGGCTCGCAGCTACGAGCCCAAGGAGGGCAAGGCCGCCGAAGGCGATCGCGTGAGCATCGATTATGTCGGCAAGATCGGCGGCGAGGCGTTCGCCGGCGGCGCCGGCACCGACCAGCCGCTGGTCCTGGGCTCGAAAGAGTTCATCCCGGGCTTCGAGGACCAACTGGTCGGCACCAAGGCGGGCGATGAGAAGCAGGTCACGGTGACCTTCCCGGAGAACTACCAGGCAGCGCATCTGGCCGGCAAGGAAGCCACCTTCGACGTCACAGTCAAGGAAGTGGCCAAGCCGGGCGCGCTCGAGATCAATGACGAGACGGCCAAGAACCTTGGCCTGGAATCGCTGGAGCGCCTGCGCGAGATCGTGCGCGGCCAGATCGAGAACCAGTTCGGTTCCATGACCCGCCAGAAGGTGAAGCGCCAGCTCCTCGACCAGCTCGATGCCGCCTATTCCTTCGAGGCGCCGTCGAAGCTCGTCGAGGCCGAGTTCAACAACATCTGGGCGCAGGTCAACCGCGACCTCGAAGCCTCCGGCCGTACCTTTGCCGACGAAGAAACGACGGAGGAAGAGGCGCGCGCCGAATATATGCGCCTGGCCGAACGTCGCGTGCGTCTCGGCTTGGTTCTTGCCGAGATCGGCGAGAAGGCCGGGGTCACCGTGTCGGACGATGAACTGCAGCGCGGCCTGTTCGAGCAGGTTCGCCGCTTCCCGGCCAACCAGCAGCAGGAAGCTTTCGAGTTCTACCGCAGCAACCCCGAGGCGATCAATTCGCTCCGCGCGCCGATGTTCGAGGAAAAGGTCGTCGACTATTTGCTGGGCCAGATTTCGGTCGAGGACGTGAAGGTCAGCAAGGAAGAGCTGATGGCGGACGACGAGGAGGCCGAGAGCGCCAGCAAGGCGAAGCCGGCGAAGAAGGCTTCCTCCAAGAAAGCCGAGGCCAAGGCCGGCGAAGCAGCCGGTGAGGCGGAAGAGCCCAAGAAGAAGGCCGCGCCGAAGAAGAAGGCCGCCAAGGACGCCGAGTAAACCCGGCGATAAGCTGATTTCGAAAGGCCGCCCACGAGGCGGCCTTTTTCGTTCATGTTCTCTGTTGTTGCTGCGGGGCAACACCACCCGCTTCAGATGAATGCACGCTGCTGGCGATACCGAACATTGATGATTATCTGCTCGATATCACATTGCGCAGGGTCGTTTGGAGGCGTCGGTGGGTGTGGCATTCACGATGAGGGGCGTGGTCGTTACCGCGGCGCTCTTGCTTGCCGCGGCCGGTGTGGCAGAGGCCGGACCCGATCTCGGCAACTGGCGCGTCGACGCCGGCAACGACGGCCAGGTCACTGCGTCGCTATACGCCACCAACAAGCTGATCACCGGCGGCGGCGCGCTGGGCTACAGTCCGGTGCTGACGCTGGCTTGTCGACCGGGCGGCGAACCGCGTTGGAGCGAATGGCTGCAACTCAACGATTCAGTCTCCGCCAGCCGCAAGATCACCATGTCGGTCATGGTCGATGGCGGCGGCAAGTTCGATGAAAGCTGGTCTGTCGGCCCACGCGGTAAAATGCTGGTCAGGGACGGAGCCGATGGCATCAAGCGGCTGGTTTCGGCGAGCCGGCTGTTGCTGTCATGGCGCTTCGGCCTGCTGTCGGGACGCGGCGAGGCCGATTTCGAACTCGCCGGACTGTCCGAGGCGATCGGACAGATGGCTGCAAGCTGCAATACCGATCCGCCGTGAGTCTCAGTACACGGCCTAAAGGGCGTCGCGAGGAGCCGGACTCAGGCGACGCGCTTTAGGTCCGTGTTTTGATGCATGTCGTTCTGCCAGAACCGCTGCGCAGCTTGGGCGACGTGCACCTTCGCACAAATTGCCGTTTCTACCCATTGGCGTGATACTGTGGTATGTAGATGCCGCAATTCCATTGGTGGGACCACGGATATTCCGCTGTACCGTGCAGGCCGCCCCAGCGCAGCTGGCGTGGTGCGGATCGTCCGGCGCAGATGACGATCGATCAGGGAGGAATGCCATGCGCGCAATCGCACTTTTCATCGCCTCGGCGGCCACGATCTTCATTGCAAGCCCTTCGCGGGCGCAGGATGCAGCCGCAGGCGAGAAGGTCTTCACCAAGTGCAAGGTCTGCCACATTGCAGACCAGGACCAGAACAAGGTCGGCCCGTCTCTGCACGGCGTCATCGGGCGCACGGCGGGCACGCATCCCGGTTTCACCTTTTCCCCTGCTATGATCGAGGCCGGAAAATCCGGCATCAAATGGGATGAGCCCACGCTGACGAAGTATCTTCAAGACCCCAGGGGCATGATCAAAGGGACGAAGATGGTGTTTCCCGGCCTCAAGAACGATCAGGACGTAGCCAACGTCATTGCTTACCTGAAACAGTTTTCGAAGTAAGCGGGCCCTTCCAGGCCCGTCGGTGGCGCCGGCTCGCTCCGACCGAGGGCGGCCGGCATGACGCTGCTGGAATGCCGCCGCCGGCCCTGTCATGCAGGCAGCGCAAAGAATCCCAACACCAACAGAATGGCTATGCCAAGGCCGAGTATGAGAAGCGTTCGCGTGTCCATGACGTTCGCCTTCGACCAGGCGCATGACCCGGAAATCGGGAAAGGATCACGGGCCAATCAAAGTGATCCAGCCTCCTTTGCGCGTACCGGAGGCACTGCGTTGTAGTTGTATAAGAATACCGCAAAAAAGCCTCTCGAACCAGCGTGGAGCTCTGGCCGGCCACCGCACCCTCGTTCCAATGAAAAGAGACAAATCGGGCGCAATGGAGTATGTTGGCTGCCGGTGCAGGTCGCGGTTTTGCGTGGCCAAACATGCAGAGCGGTAGCACCGCGAATCCGCGACCTTGCCGGACCCTGGTCTGGAGGAATGGTCATGGCAAGCTTTCACGTCATTGCAGGCGCTAGCGAAACGCTCGAGCATACCAGAGTGAGAAAGATCGGCCTTTCCGATCTTTTCGACGCGCTCAGGCGCGGTGTCGACGATTTCATGGTGAAACCCTCGCACATCGTGTTTCTGTGCATGATCTATCCGCTCGTCGGCGTGGTGCTTGCTACCTGGACATCGGGAGCGAACGCGCTGCCACTGCTGTTTCCGCTGGTGTCCGGTTTTGCGCTGATCGGCCCATTCGCGGCGATCGGTCTTTACGAGATCAGCCGCAGACGGGAAGCCGGGCTCGATGCATCCTGGCGCCATGCCTTCGAGGTCAGGAACTCCCCGGCGCTGCCGGCCATCGCCGCGGTCGGGATCATGCTGTTCGCGATCTTCATAGCGTGGCTTTTGACCGCCAAAATCTTCTACGAGCAGCTGTTCGGTCCCGCGCCCCCGGCATCGCTGTCCAGCTTCATCGCTGAGATATTCGCCACCGGGCGCGGTTGGACCCTGATCGTGCTGGGTCACGCCATCGGATTCGTCTTCGCCGTGGTCGTGTTGTGCACCACCGTGGTGGCTTTTCCGCTGCTGCTTGATCGCGATGTCGGCGCCTACGAAGCCATTCACACTTCGGTACGCGTAGTGCTGGCGAACCCCATCGTAATGGCCGTCTGGGGACTGATCGTCGCCGTTGGGCTGATCGTCGGTTCGCTGCCGGTGTTCGCGGGGCTGGCGGTTGTGCTGCCAGTCCTCGGCCATGCCACCTGGCACGTGTATCGTAAGGTCGTGGAAGCGCCGGCCGCCGCCCCAAGACCGGCGAACTAGCAAACCCTGTCGAGCACGGGCTGGAGTGCCGGTGCTCTCACAGGGCCGGGTGGCTGAAGCGTGCCCGACGCGCGCCTGTGGTCAGGTCGCGGAAATCCTTGCCGCTGACATGCACAAGGGTCTTGTGGTCGCCGCCCTCGAAGTAGATATCGGCGGCGTCGCCGAGGCTTTCGTCCAAAATGACCGGCACGTCATAGGCCGCGCCGATCGGCGGTACGGCGCCGATATCGCAATCGTCGAAGAGCGAGACCACCTCGTCCTCGGAAGCGAGCCCGAGGCGCTTGTCCATGACGTCCTGGAGCTTGGCGAGTTCGATCCTGTGGGTGCTTGGGACCACGGCCAGCGCATAGCCGAGCTCGTGGTGAACGACCACGGACTTGGCCATCATGCTGCCGGGCACGTGGGCGGCAATGGCGGCCTGCCTGCTGGTTGCAGTCCGATGATGCGCGACGGTGTCGTACGGGATTCCCTTGCCGTCTATGAAATTCCTCAGTCTGTTCGCTATCGTCATTTTCCGCGTCCTTTGCTTGAGTTCACGACGCATATCAAAACCAAACCGCCGGTTGTTTCGAGGCACCGGCCATTTCGGGCTGATTAGGCTGCGGTTTATCCGAACCGCGCGTCAGGGGCCGGGCCCGAAAAACGCGATGCGGGTCAGCAGCGTATAGTCGGCCTCGAAGACCATCATCGCCACGAAGACCAGCACCAATATCGGCGGCAGGATGATCGCATACATCATCGCCAACCGTTCCCAGGCCATGTGCATGAAGACGGCCACGATCAGTCCTGCCTTGAGCATCATGAAGATCAGGATCAGCGACCATCTGAGATAGCCGTGCAGGCCGAAATAGTCGACCATATAGGAGCAGGCGCTGAGTATGAACAGCCACACCCAGACCACCAGATAGAGCTTGATCGGGTGTTCCTGGTGCGTGTCCGATTTGCCGGCGGTCGCTGCATCGTGGGTGGAGTGCAGCGCCTGTTGTCCGAGACCGTTTGCGGTTGCTTCAGCCATTTCGTCCTCTCAGCAAAGCCTGCCTCTCACCAAAGATAGAAGAAGGCGAAGATGAACACCCAGACCAGGTCGACGAAGTGCCAGTAGAGTCCCATGATCTCGACATTCTCGTAGTGGCCCCGGCGACTGGTGAAAAACCCTGGACGCCCGATGTCGTAATCGCCGCGCCAGACTTTTCGCGCCACGATGATCAGGAAGATGACCCCGATCGTGACGTGCGTGCCGTGGAAGCCGGTGATCATGAAAAAGCATGAGCCGAATTGCGCGGCTCCCCAGGGATTGCCCCAGGGCCGCACTCCTTCGGTGATGAGCTTGGTCCATTCGAAGGCTTGCATGCCGACGAAGGTTGCGCCGAGCGCGGCGGTCAAAAGCATCAGGATCGCGGTTTTGCGGCGATCGCGGCGGTAGCCGAAATTGACCGCCATGGCCATGGTGCCGCTGCTGGAGATCAGCACGAAGGTCATGATGGCGATCAGGATCAGCGGGACCTCCGACCCGCCGATGTGCAGCGCGAAGACCTTGCTTGGGTTGGGCCACGGCACGCGCGTCGACATGCGGGCGGTCATGTAGGAGAGCAGGAAGCAGCCGAAAATGAAGGTGTCGCTGAGCAGGAAGATCCACATCATGGCCTTGCCCCAGGACACGTTCTTGAACGCGCGCTGATCCGAGGCCCAGTCGGCCGCAATCCCGCGCCAGCCCTGGGGGCGATCCAACTGGCTGCTATCCGTCAGTGTCGTCTCGGCCATCGCCAGTCTCCTAGGTCAGCAGCCGTTGGCAAATGCTCACGAATGTCGCCGCCCAGCCGGCCAGGACGGCGAAGATGCCGAGCCAGACGAAAAGCAGGAAATGCCAGTACATCGCGCAGAGCTCGATCCCGAGGCGAAGCCGCTGCGGCCGGGCGCCCGTCCAGGCGCCGATGCTCGTCCTGCCAAGGCCGACCAGCCCGCCCAGTATGTGCAGGCCGTGCATGGCGGTGATCAGATAGAAGAAGCTGTTGGCCGGATTGGAGTCCAGCAGGTAGCCGTCATCGGTCAGCTGCCGCCACGCGATCAGTTGGCCGATCAGGAAGGCGAGGGCGGTCAGCCCGGCCGTCGCAAGACCGAGCCTGACCATTTCCGTCTGGCCTCTGCGCGCCGCGATCACGGCGCATTGCAGCGCAACGCTGCTCAGCACCAGCACGCTGGTGTTCAGCCAGAGCAGGCGCGGCAGCGGCAGAGGCCGCCAGTCCGGCAGACCCATGCGCATGAAATAGGCGCTGGTGAACAGCGAAAACAGACAGCCGACGACCGCGAGGAAGACACCGAGGCCGATCTTGGCGGTGGGTAGGGCCGATCGCTCGAGGCCGACGAAATCCCCGGCCAAGCCTTGCTCGAGCCACGGCTTCGCGGTCAGCCGCTGGTGCGAAAGCCACCATCCGGCAAAGCCGGCGATCACCAGCAGGAAGACCAGGATGACGCTCATGCCGGCTCCCTCGATGGGATGAAGGAGCCCGGCACGTTCTGCGGGATGAAATCCTCCTTCGCGCCCGGCACGCTATAGTCATAGGCCCAACGATAGACGATCGGCAGCTCCTTGCCGAAATTGCCGTGCGCCGGCGGCGTCTGCGGCGTCTGCCACTCGAGCGTCGTTGCCCGCCACGGATTGCCGCCGGCGTCACGGCCGTGACGGATGCTCCAGATCAGGTTGAACAGGAAGACCATCTGGGCGAAGCCGACCAAGAAGGCCATGATGCTGATGAACGAATTCAGATGATGGGCCGACTCCGTCATGATCGTCATGTCTGTCAGTTCGGCGTAGCGGCGCGGTACACCAATCAGGCCGATATAGTGCATGGGGAAGAAGATCAGGTAGGCGCCGAGGAAGGTGACCCAGAAGTGAAACTGGCCGAGCGCCTCGTCCAGCATCCGTCCGGTGACCTTCGGATACCAGTGATAGATCGCGCCGAAGATCACCAGGATCGGGGCGACACCCATCACCATGTGGAAATGGGCAACGACGAACATCGTGTCCGACAGGGGAACGTCGACGACGACATTGCCGAGGAACAGCCCCGTCAACCCGCCATTGACGAAGGTGACGATGAAGGCGAGCGCGAAAAGCATTGGTATCGAGAGGTGGATGTCGCCGCGCCACAGGGTAAGCACCCAGTTATAGACCTTGATGGCGGTCGGAACGGCTATGATCAACGTCGTCGTGGCGAAGAAGAAGCCGAAATAGGGGTGCATGCCGCTGACATACATGTGGTGCGCCCAGACCACGAAGCTCAGCGCGCCGATGGCGATGATCGCCCAGACCATCATTCGGTAGCCGAAGATGTTCTTGCGCGCGTGCGTGCTGATGAGGTCGGACACGATGCCGAAGGCCGGCAGGGCCACGATGTAGACTTCCGGATGGCCGAAGAACCAGAACAGATGCTGAAACAGGATCGGGCTGCCGCCACTGTGCTGCAACTGTTGGCCCATCTCGACGATCGCCGGCATGAAGAAGGAGGTGCCGAGCGCGCGGTCGAGCAGCATCATCACACAAGCAACGAACAGCGCCGGGAAGGCGAGCAGAGCCATGACGGTGGCGGTGAAGATGCCCCATACGGTGAGCGGCAGGCGCATCAAGGTCATACCCCGCGTGCGGCCCTGCAGCACCGTCACAACATAGTTCAAGCCACCCATGGTGAAGCCGATGATGAACAGGATGAGCGAAGAGAGCATCAGGATGATGCCCCAGTCCTGGCCACCCGGCGTGCCGGTCATGATCGCCTGCGGCGGGTAGAGCGTCCAGCCGGCGCCGGTCGGTCCGCCGGGCGCAAAGAAGCTTGCGACGAGAACGAGCACCGCCAACAGGTAGACCCAGTAGCTCAGCATGTTGACATAGGGGAAGACCATGTCGCGGGCGCCGACCATCAGCGGGATGAGATAGTTGCCGAAGCCGCCGAGGAAGAGTGCGGTGAGCAGGTAGATCACCATGATCATGCCGTGCATGGTGATGAACTGGTAGTAGGCCTCCGGAGTAATGAAATCGAACGTGCCGGGGAAGCCGAGCTGCAGGCGCATCAGCCAGGACAGGAACAGCGCTACAAAGCCGATCGCCGTTGCCGTTGCCGAATACTGGATCGCTATGACCTTGGCGTCCTGCGAGAAGACGTATTTCGTCCACCAACTGTGCGGATGGTACAGTTCCATTTCCCCGACTTCGGCGGGGGGAACGGCATCTGCGGGTGTGACGTCGACCATGGGAGCACCTCCCTGTTCAGCGGGCCTCGACAGTTTCGACTTTTGCCCCGACGTCCAAAGCGGACGCCATTGTCTTTCCTGGCAGCGGGTTCGCCGAGCCCGTTTGCTGAGGCGCCGACAGTTGCGCAAAAGTCTGCTGCTGCCCGAGCCAGGTCAGGTAATCCTGCTCGGTGTCGACCATCACCATGCCATGCATCAGCGGATGTCCCTGGCCGCAGAGCTCGGCGCACAGGACCTGGAAGGTTCCGGTCCTTGTTGGAGTGAACCAGAAATAGGTGACCGATCCCGGGATCATGTCCATCTTGGCGCGGAATTCCGGGATGTAGAAATCATGCAGCACGTCGATCGAACGCAGCAGCATCTTGACCGGTTTGCCGACCGGCAAGTGCAGGTCCGCCGCCTCGACCACGACGTCGTCCTGGCCGTTGGGATCCTTTGGGGCGATGCCTAGCGGGTTCTCAGCGGCTACTTCACGGGTGTCCGAAGTGCCGAGCTTGCCGTCCTTGCCTGGCAGGCGATAGCTCCACTGCCATTGCTGAGCAACGACCTCGATTTCGGTCGCATCGCTCGGCACGTTGACGAAGCGGCTCCAGACGAACAGGCCGGGAACGAGCAAGGCGGTGACGCCGATCGCAGTGACGATCGTCAACCACCATTCGAGACGCTTGTTCTCCGGTTCGTATACCGCGCGATTGCCTTCGCGATGGCGAAAGCGGAACACGCAATACGCCATGAAGAGAACAACGGCGGCAAAAACGACGCCGGTGATCCAGAAGCTGATGATGATGGTGTGGTCGATATAGTCCCAGTTCGAGGCAATCGGCGTCCACCACCATGGGCTCAGGAAGTGGAACAACACCGAGCCCACGACGATCAAAACGAGTACAAGCGCGATGGCCATGTCCCGTCCTCCGGTATTTCATGGGAGCGCGAAGCATCCAACGCCAATACCAAGCCGCATCATGCTCGATTTCCGGTTGAAATTCCAGAGCCGACTAGCTGATGTGCAAAACGTTGCTGCGCGCCCGGACCTTTTGGGGCGGGGGGCCTTGGCGCAGCGGGCCCTTCGTCGAAGCATTGCCCTTACGGACAATGTGCAGAGGGATGAATGGCCGGCTAGATGCCGCTGGCGGGTAGATCAACTAGTTCATTTTAGGCGTGCGGACGGCTGCCCTGGCCTTTTGCCGGCGAGATTTGACCGCCTCCAGCAGTTCGCGTTCGCTGGTGTGAGCATTTCGAAAGATGGCCACAACCAATACCGCTAGAATTTCGGCGTCCGGGTCCAAAGGATCGAGCTGTTCATCTGCGCAGACTTGATTGAACACGCGTTCGCAAACGGCCAGATCGAGAGGGCTAAGGCAGGTGCGATTGAAACGCCGACGCAGCATTTGAGCGAACCTTTCAGCGCCCGCCGCCCGTGCTTTGCGGCGGGGCCTTGTCACCGAGGCTTGAAAAGATGTTGTCCCCAGCTTCTAGTAACGTTACTCCATGCTCGGCGATTGTGTTGTCAATAATCCCAAAATCTGTGCGCAGTCCCGAGATCTATATTGGCCGACCCGCATGAGCTGGTAATAGTCTTGCCGTTTGTTGTCGGGTATACGGAAGCCGCGTCGAAAGTCAGCCGCCTCTTTCGGGGCGCGAGTGCAGCCAAGTTTGCTGGCGCTGACTTTCAAACTCGCCAGTGAGCATCCGAGCTTTGCCGCAATGTCTTTCAATGGCTCGTTGTTGACATATCCATCAAGAATTATCTTGCGGCGAGCTTCTCCTTTGACTTTTTCATTCATTACCTGGTCTCCTCAACGTCGCTTTCACGATGTCGGAATCTATAGGCGCCGGTCTGAAGTGTGTCGTTAGCCTTGTATCCAGAAACTTATCTCGGGATGCATTTCTTATTGTAACCCAGCGTGATCGACGATGCGGTCCACAGGCTTGCCAGATCCCGGGATACACCACATGATTGCGGGGGCATGGGCATACCGGAATCGGATATGGCACCACGCGCGATGGACGCTAAGGAGCAAGACGAGGCGCATACCGGGCCTGTACCGGAGCGCGAGCGACGGCGTTGGCCTCGCGACGTTCAACCCGACAATGAGGCGGCTCGGCCAATCGCGCCGGCACTGGAACCGCTGTCCTTTTCAACGCTCGAACTGGCAGCAGAGGATCAATTCCCCGCTTGGCAAGCGCATGTGGCACCGCTTGTCGAGGTCAGGCTGCCGGATGACAAATCGCTGGACGACGGCTTCCCCGCAGCGCACAAGGCTTGGAATCTCGGCGGCATGCTGATCGTCGAACAGCGGACGCCGGCGCACAGTTATATCCGTTCCGCCGCAAAGCTTCGGTCCAGCTCGATCGATCATTGGTATGTCGTCTTGCCACATACCGGCCGGTCGTGGACGGAGGTCAATCGCCGTGTCGCGGAGGGCCAGCCGGGCAAACTTGAGATCAGGTCGCTAGGCTACCCGTTTCGCGGGAGGATGACCGAATCCGAAAGTCTCGTTCTATATTTGCCGCGTGATTTGTTCGCCGACGCGGCGGCAACCCTCGACGCAAACAACAACTCAATTCTTTCCGGCAATTTTGCAAACCTTTTGATCGACTATGTCGACGGCATCGTATCAAGGCTGCGCAGTCTCACCGCTGACGACCTGCCTCGCATCGTACACGCAACCCGCAGCATGATCATTGCGTGCCTAGCGCCGCCGGCCGAACATGCGGCTGCGGCCGAACAACTGGCGAGTGTCGCGCTGATGGAGCGGGCCCGTCGATACGTCCAAAACAACCTGGAAGCGGCTCATCTGACGCCGGATTCCATGTGCCGGGCGCTCGGTGTTTCGCGATCTCGTCTCTACCAGCTGTTCGAACCGAGCGGTGGGGTGCTTCATTACATTCAAAGTCGCCGACTTCTAGCGGCCCATGTTGCGCTCAGCGATCCGGCGGACAGCCGGCGCATCGTTCAAATTGCGGAGGCCTTCGGGTTCAGTTCAGCGGCAACTTTCAGCCGGGCGTTCAGCAAGGAGTTCGGTTACAGCCCCCGCGAAGGGCGCAGGACGACGGTGTTGCCGCGCCCCGCCCACTCTGTTTCGCTTGGCGAGCACGAGAAGACCTCCTCGTTTGAAGGATGGCTCAAGGCGCTTGGAAACTGATCATAGCATCCGCGGCGGACGTTTCATCGGTATGCCCGGAGTGATACTGGATCCGGCGACAATCCTTGCCGGGCAAGCGATCCTTGGCTGGCGGTACCCCATTGGCAAAATCCCTGGCGAGAGATGCCGTGCCGATCGAGATATGTACGCCCGGATAAGTATCTGGATGCGCAGCTAACGACAGCGCGGCCCTATTCGTAGATGTTCGCTGTGACTTAGCGGGGGCTCGGCACAGGCGGCAGGTTTCCAAGTTGGGGGGAATATCGCACCGCCTGTGCCGACCGCGCCGCCGCAAACCGTCAAAGGCGTAAGTGAGTCAGCGTGCCAAGGCCGGGGCGGCCGGCTGGTGTTCATTCCGCCGCAGAATGGCTTAGTGGGGGCTCGATGGCTTAGTGGGGGCTCGGCACAGGCGGCACAAGTTGGGGGACATCGGATCGCCTGTGCCGCTCGCGCTGCCGCTATCCGTCGAAGGTGTGGCGTAGTTGAGTAGCGTGCCAATGGCCGGGGGCGGCTGGCCGGTGTTCATTGCGTCGCGGAATGGCTTAGTGGGGGCAAGGCACAGGCGGCAGGAGTCCAAATGGATACCGGATCGCCTGTGCCGCTCGCGCCACCGCTATCCTGCAAAGATGGTGGCGTAGTTGAGTCAGCGTGACAAGGTCGACGACGAACGGCTGGAGTTCATTCCGCCGCAGATACCAACTCTTGTCGAGCGGCCGCCCGAAGATGAAGGGTGGGTCCACGAGGCCAAATTCGACGGCTACCGCACGCAAATCATCATTGATAAGAACGGCGCGCGTCTTTACAACAAGAACGGACGCGACTGGACGACTAAATACTGGCCCATCGCGCTAGCTGTCGACCTGCCATGCCGGGCTGCCATTCTCGACGGCGAGGTGATTGTCTCAGGCGGGCGTGGCTCGCCCGGTTCTCCTGAGCTGGAAGCCGCGATCTGGAACGAGCCGAGCCGGCTGGTGTTCGTCGCTTTCGACATCCTCCATCTCGACGGTCGCAATCTTATCCCCTTACCCCTGCTGCAACGCAAGCAAGCGCTGTGGCGACTGGTTGAGCCTGGCCTCGGCAAGATCCAATACAGCGAGCATTTTGAGGGCGACGCGCTCGCGATCTTTCGCGCCACCGAGAAAACCGAGCTCGACGGCGTCATCTCGAAACGCGCCGATAGCCCCTACCAGAGCGGACCGTCGAAAACGTGGCTGAAAACCAGATTTTTGAGAAAGCCGATCTCGAAACACTAGGTCTGTGATCGAGCCCAGGCCGCGAATTCCGCTCTGTCCTGTGGATCGCAATATTTCGAATCACGCCTGGCGCGACGCCGATTATCTGCCGATTCGCAATTTATTAACAATGAATGAACGTCCATCGTGGAATAACCTGCCCGCCAATCACAGCGGAGGATCCATTGCAATTACAGCGCATGCACCGCTTGTTGAAATAGCGAGCTGAAAGTTTGCCAAGCTTGTTACTTATGCTATTTCTAAACTGGGGGACGCTAATTTTCACCGCCTACGGAGGTGGCTTTTGCGTTCAGAGGCATCAGGCGTCGGCACGCAGAATGAGGAGTCTTCCTCAAGCGATGGTTCACGTGCCGGCGAAGCGCTTCTCGCTAACCTGTTGGCGAATACTACCGAACTTCTATCGTTCTATGATAGCGACTTCCGCCTAACTCACTACGCCGCCAGGCTTAAACGCCTGTACGGAGGTGCGGTGGTGCCAGGCGCAGCCATTTGGGAGATCTATCCTGGCTTCCTCGATACGAGGTGCCGCGACGAATTTCTTCGGGTGTTCCAGGGCGGCTCTGCGGCAAGCATTGACCTGCCGCGATCATCGGGCGAAGCGCCCCGCTCCGTTTTCGTCTTCGGCACTGCAGATGGTGTGGGAATCATCGAATCCCGGGAGCAGGGGGAGCGCAGCGCGGCGCAGGAGCAGGAGCATATGATTCTGCTCCATCAGGCGACGCACGACGTGCTGACCGGACTGCAGAATCGGCGGCGATTCGGCGAGCGGCTGCAGCAAGCGCTGGCGGCCATCGGCGGATCTCAGCCGAAAGCCGCCCTGCTGCAAATCGATCTTGACGATTTCAAAGCGGTCAACGACACGCTCGGCCATGGGGCAGGCGACACGCTTCTGCAACTCGCGGCAGGTCGAATCCGCGACGCGCTGCAGGACGGCGAATCTGCGTACCGGTATGCCGGCGACGAGTTCGCCGTCATCCAATTGGGCAAGGAGCAGCCCGCGGAAGCCGAGCGCCTCGCCACATCGCTGGTCAACTCGTTCAAGGACCCTTTCGTCATCAACGGCATTCCCGTCTTCGTCGGTTCAAGTATCGGAATCGCTTTCGGGCCGGAGCACGGGACCGATGGCGAGCAGCTGATGAAAGCCGCAGATATTGCTCTTTACGCAGCCAAGACGGATGGTCGCGGCTGTGCTCGAACGTTCAATCGCTCGATGCTGTTGTTGCTCGAGCAACGCGAAAATCTGAGGCGCAGCCTTCGAACCGCGCTGGAGCGGGGCGAGCTTTACCTGGACTATCAGCCGCTCATCAGGCCTCCTTCGTCGGTGATTGGTTTCGAAGCGCTGCTGCGGTGGCGGCACCCCGAGATCGGAATCATTCCGCCCGGCGTGTTCATTCCGATCGCCGAAGCCGACGGTCTGATGGACGAAATTGGACGATGGGTGCTCGAGCAAGCCTGTCGCCAGGCATTGGCGTGGCCTTCCGCGCTGACAGTCGCAGTCAACCTGTCGCCGGCTCAGTTCCTAAGCGGTTCGCTGACGGACACGGTCGCTCAGATCATCGACGCAGTTGGAATCCGGGCTGAAAGGCTTGAACTCGAGATAACCGAAACGGTTCTTCTTGAGAAGACTATCGACAATATAGATACATTGAATACGTTGAACGTCCTGGGAATACGAATCTCGCTCGACGATTTTGGAACATACTATTCGTCCTTGAGCTACCTTAAGAATTTTCCGTTTGATACCTTGAAGATAGATCAATACTTCATCGCGGACCTGGAGACGGATCTGAAGAGTCAAACGATTGTGCGATCGATCATAAGTCTGGCGCACGGCCTGGGAATAAGCGTCACCGCCGAGGGGGTCGAGACGTCGGCGCAGGCACGGTGGCTGATCAAGGAAAATTGCGATTACCTGCAAGGCAATTTCATGGGACGGCCGCTCGGATCCGAGGCAACCGGCGATTTAATCAGGCGGTCGCCGGCGAAGGGGCTGGAAGCGATGGAGGAATCAAATCGGGCGCGCTAGCCACTTGCACCGTTTGTAAATCGGAGGGCTGTAAAAACGATCGAGCTAGATGCCGCGCAATGCGGGACTGGCTCATCACGAGGCGGTCAAATTTCTGTCCCGGAGTTCATCGCGTCACCTGGGCTCAAATACGGATGGAATAGGAGAGGATGCGGATGGGATCTGTTCATCATGACCCGGTTGGCGAACCGACTTTTGAGCCGATGATCCAGATCGACATGGAAATCAAGACTTTTGTCTCCGCTTGGAAACACTGCGATTATGTCTCGACGTACATCGCCCGGATGATCAGTCAAAACAGATCAGACTCGGTGCGGCATTCGAATCTCTTTTCCTCTGCGTTCAACGAATTACTGGAAGTCGCCTTTCGTACCCGCCACGCCGACGGCGAACTGGCATGCAGGGTGTCTCGCTATGGCGCGACGGACAGGATCGAACTGACATTTCCCTGCATGCCGGAGGAGCGCCAATTCTACGAAGAAGCCGTTTCGCAAGTCGCGGGATTTGAGGCCAAGGAGCGATATCTCAATTCTGTGTCTGGGGATCTGGCGCCCAGCCGGGAGGTGGTACTCCTGGAACTGGCTGTCGACTACAACGCGGCACTCAGGGTCGAGGAAGCCGACGGCGATGCGATCACGCTCGTCGTGGATCTTCCGCTTGAGGGCCTGCAACATTGAGCCCTTACAACCTGCACGCGCGCTTCAAGGCGCAGTACGATGCGAACAACCAGGAGTTCTCAATATCTGGGGTGGTCCGGCCTCAGGCGATCGATGAGCTTGGGCCTAGCCTGGCATTGCTTCGCGATGCGATCGGCCGAGTACGCGGCGTTCTCTACGTCAATGTCAGGCGCTTGGCGCAGATGAACAACGCTGCATTTTACGCCTTTTCGAGGATCATCATCGATGCCTGTCGCGCTCGACCCGATCTCAAATTTGTTGTCATCACGTCGAGCGTCGTCGGATGGACCTCGCGAAAATTCGGTCGGCTGAGCGGAATCGAACCGAACATCACGGTCGAGGAGTATGACAGCGAATTCTATCCAGGGCAGGGCTTCCTCGAGGAAGGCGGGTTCGTTCCAATCCTGCGCACGCAGACAAAGATGACCTGGCGCCACGAGCGTGCAATCCTGCCGCGACATGGCATGAGACCCGGGATCGTTATGGCCGACATCTGTTGCGGGATCGGTGATTTCGCCGTGCTCGTGCAGAAAGAGTTCCAGCCGTCGCGGATTGTCGCCCTCGACCACTCCATATCAAGCCTGGACTACGCCCGACGCGTGATGCGGGAGTTCGATATCCGGGGCATCGAATATACTTATGGCGATGCCTCGGAAATGCTGCTCGACGAGGAGCAGTTCGACTTGGTCACCTGCCGACATTCGCTTCAAATCTTCAATCGACCGGAACTCATCCTCAAGGAACTCTACCGCATATGCAAGCCAGGCGGGCGGGTCTACATCACCAACGAGAAGAATTCGCATTGCCTCGGCGAGCCGCGCGCCGAAAGCATCCGTTGGACATACAATGAAGTGGCGAAGCTGTTCGCGCATTTCGAAATGGACGTCGAGCTCGGGCCCAAGAGTCGGCGATATCTGATTGAAGCCGGATTCGACGACATACGTGTCGAGACCTTCACCGTCACCAACTTGGACGGAGATCCGCAGGACTTCGCCGATGTCATTGTCGCCTGGGCCGATGTCTATGCCGGCGAGATGGCCATCAAACGCGGCGACGGGCCGGAGTTCGTTGCACGGTTCCGGCAGGGCTTCCAGGATCACATATTCGCTGCGCTACACCCCAAGGGTTATGCGGGTTGGCCGATCTGGGTCGCATCGGGGCGAAGGCCGCAATGAAAGCCGACGATCAGCCTACACCGCGCTTCGGACTGCGCTCCTTCCGGGCGAAATTCGTATTGGTCGTTGGCGGCGCCGTGCTGTTCGATCTCTTGCTGAGCGGCGGCCTGGCGCTCTGGAACGTGCAAAAGCTGTCGCGCGACGCAACGTCGGAAGTCGGTGAGGGCCTGACCACCGCAAACCAGGAATACATTCGCTCCTACGCCGATTCGACGGCGTTAAGCGTCGACCTCCTGCTCGATCGAGTTCATGGGGAGGTGAAGGCGCTGGCCGGCGTTCTGCAGGCCCAGACCGACCATCCGAGCCGGCAGCGACAGGTCGGAGCAACCCTTTCGCAGGAGGCACCCGGCTCGGTGAAGGTCGTCTATGACGCGAAGGGCGATTGGGCGCAGAACCTGCCGGGCGCGCCTTCCGTGATTAGCGTCTGGGGCTACCTGCTGGGCGCCGACCACACGCCGTTGCCGAGCGTTGAGCAGGAAATCGAAGACAGTACCGTTCTGGATCTCGTCGCGCCGACCCTTATGGCCAGCGGATCGCCAAAACTGCAGATGTACTATATTGGTCCGAAGGAACGGCCGATCTTCAGGACGGTACCGTATACGGACCAGGCACAGACCTTCGACCGGCTCTATCCAGGCCACAACAAGGCGGAGTTCTGGGAGTTCTTCTTTCCGGGGATCTATGGGTCATGGCAGCAATGGGCGAAGGATCCAGCCTCACGTCCAGTCCCCGACGATATCACTCAGACAGCGCCCTACACCGATGCGATCACGGGAAAGCTGATCGTCAGTTTTTTCCACCCGCTGTGGACGCGCGACCGTACCGGTATCGCCGGTGTAGCGGGTGCAGACATCACTCTCGATCAACTCGCGGAAGTCGTCGAGCGCGTCAAGATCGCCGAAACCGGGTTCGGCTTCCTCACGATGTCGACCGGCAATGTAGTGGCGATCAATCCATCGGGCGAGGCGATCATCGGCCTGACTTCATCCAACGATGCGGGCACGCAGGGCGTCACCGGCCTGGAGAGGTCCCTGCGGGGAAGCACGCAGCCGGCCATCGCGTCGCTGCCGCTCGACCAGAACAATGACGGTGTCATTCAGCATATCATGCTCGACAACAAGGGCGAACACGTACCCTACATAGTTGTCCTCAAAAGATTGAAGCCGACGAATCTGTGGAGCTCGGGACCGATCAAGTCTGAAACGATGTCGGTCGGAATCGTCGTTCCAGAACGCGAAATCTATGCGTCCCTGGTCGCCGCGCAAAAGAGTATTTCTCGCGCGACCAATCGTATTCTGCTCTTTCAGGTCGCCGCCATCGTCGTTTCGCTTCTGATTGTATTTGCGGCAGTGCTCGGCATCTCGAAGCGGATCACGGCCGGCCTCAGGGCGCTTGCCAGCGCCGCCCAGAGGCTACAGTCCAAAGACTATTCGGTCCGTGTTCGCGTTCCAACGCGCGACGAGGTTGGAGCGGTCGGGGTCGCCTTCAACCGCATGGCCGAGCAGATCAGCTTTCACACAGAAAACCTCGAGCAACTCGTCGACGAACGCACCAGGGAACTCGGCGACGCAAATCAGGAGATTTCCGCGCTCAACGAAAAGCTGCGGGACGAGAACGTCCGTCTCGGCGCCGAACTCGCGGTCGCCAGGCAAATCCAGATGATGGTCCTGCCGAAACCGTTCGAACTCGAAGCGATTCCGGGGCTGGAGATCGCGGCCTACATGCGGCCGGCCGACGAGGTGGGCGGGGACTACTACGACGTCCTCCAGAACGGATCACGGGTCAAGATAGGCATCGGCGACGTGACCGGTCATGGTCTCGAGAGCGGCGTGCTGATGCTGATGGTCCAATCCGTTGCACGCGCGCTGCAGGAGGCCAACGAAGGCGATCCGCATCAGTTTCTGGTTCGTCTGAACAGGGCCATCTACAAGAACATCGAGCGGACGAACACCGACAAGCATCTCTCGCTGGCCTTTCTTGACTTTGAGGACGGGCGGGTAACGCTATCCGGCCAGCACGAGGACATTCTCGTCGTGCGTGCGGATGGGGACGTCGAACGTATCGACACGCTTGATCTGGGTCTGCCCGTTGGCCTGGAGAACGACATCTCGCAGTTTGTTGACACGCGAGACATCGTGTTCGGGAGCGGCGACGTAATCGTGTTGCACACCGACGGTGTGACCGAGGCGGAAGATGAAGACAGAAGACTGTTCGGGTTCGATCGCCTCTGCAAGAGCGTGCAAAAGCGCCATGGCAGGAGCGCCGAGGACATCAAGACCGGGATCATCGAGGATTTGATGGCTCATATCGGAATCCAGAAGATCCACGACGACATCACACTCGTGATCATAAGGCATACGTAGGATGACAGCGCTGTTCGGTACGCCTGACATTGCAATAGGGATGAAGGGGAGCGTCAGTCGCGTGCGGCTGTTCGACGGACCTCTCGACTTGAGTTGGCGTCATTGCGCCACGACCTCGGACTTCATTGCCGATCTTTTCGCGTTGCGCTTTCAGTCGTCGCGCAATGACTACATGGAGGTGCGGCATAGCATCGGATATCTGGTCAACGAACTCATCGAAAACGCCGTCAAGTTCCGCGCACCAGGCGAAATCGTGGTTGAGGCGTCGATGGATTCCGAGTGCTTCAAGCTCAAGGTGTCGAATGACGTCGATGGTGAAATCGCGTCCGAGTTCCAAAGCCTGCTGGCGGACATCACGGTTGGCGACCCAAAGGACCTGCTGATACAGCGGATTGAGGCGAATGCCGCGAACCCCGACGTGGGGAGCTCCGGGCTTGGATTGCTGACGTTGATGAGCGACTATGGCGCACGTCTGGCCTGGATATTCAGCCCGGCCGATGAAAACGACCGTATTTGCCTGGAAACATATGCCTCCATTCCGATCTCGCAAACTCACAACTAGATGAAACGAAGCCAGATATGGAAATCAAGACAGACGACTACCGCGTGTGGACTGAGGGAAGCGATATCTTTTTCGACGGTGCAATGCGGCTTGCCAGTTCCGAGGCGGGTGCGCCGATCACGGCTTTGGCGACCAGTGTTCTTGCCTCAAATCCCGCTTCCATCACACTCAATTTGAAGGACCTTCACTTTCTCAACTCTTCCGGCATCAACCTGCTGGCGAAATTTACCATCGAGGTGCGCAAGCATCCCGATGTTCGACTTGTCGTGCGCGGAACGCCCGACATACCCTGGCAATCGAAATCACTGCCGAACCTGAAGAAGCTGCATCCCGCTCTGGTGCTTTTGATGAACTAACCTGCTTGTCCGAACTGTCGCGTGTCTCTCGAAGCTAGTTTCGGCTTCGCTCGTAGAATGCCATCCACATTGCCGGGTTGTTGGCCTTGTCTTCCATGTTTGCAGTTGGATGACTAAAAAGAAAAACCCGCCGGCCATAGCCAACGGGCTTCCCAAATCGCCTCACGCGATCGACGATCTAAAAACGGTAGTTGACGCTCAGCGACACAGTGTGCGTGCTGGGTTTCACGATCGTCGGTCCCACGGCCGCGCTGTCTTCCGAGAAGTCGTGCTTTGCGAAATGCGAATAGGCGTAGTCGACGCCCACCACCCATTTCTCGTTCAAAGCGTAGTCGGCTCCGAATCCAACCGTCCAGCCGGTGTAGGTACGGTCAAATTTGGCAATCCCGAAACCCGATTCGTAGCCAGTGTCGTGAAGGTGCAGGAAAGCTACGCCGCCCTTGAGGTAAGGGAGAAAATTGCCCATACCGTAGCCGGCTTTCGCCACGATGTTGCCTTGCCAGTTGGCACCGGTTTCAAAGGTTTCGTCGTCGTGGGTCGGCACAGTCTTCCTGTTGAACACTGCCACCAGTCGCGCTTCGGCTCCGAGGACGACGTTGTTGTCGAACTGGTACTGATAGCCGATCTGCCCGCCGATCGACGCGGATGTACTATCTCCGTCATAACCAGTGGGGTCGTACGCAGGTATCGTCACATCCCCCTGCAAAAAGTTTACACCGGCGACGGCGCCGATGTAGCCGCCACTCCAGTTGTATGAAGCAGGGCCTCCAACCGAGAGGGCATCCGCCGCGAACGCTGACGAACTAAATGCACAGTAGAGAGCTATAGAGCCTATTAGCTTTTTCAAAGTCGGACCCGCCCAGGTTGTTACAAGCAGTGGTTGTTTTAGCAGAACGTTCGGGATTGGCTGTACCCCGACCGCAACACTCGCTTGCGAATGACGCAGGCTGAGGTTGGGGATCACGCAAACGTGAGAGCAAAGGCCGTGAATCCATGCAGGCCTGATGGGGGACGGGGGCTTGCCTACACCCGGAACTCGTCAATCTCGCGCTTCACGTTCTGGATGACGTCGCGGATGCCCACCTACGCTGGCGGCTTTGGCGGCCGACGCAACGACTACGGCCAGCAAAAAACAACCCTTAAAGGCGCGCTAAGCCGCGCCTTCCATTCGTCGCATATGGTCGGGTTCGCCAGCAGACAACCTATTTCTATCCGGCTATGTCCGCTGGTTCTACTCCCGCGCACGGAGGCCTCCGATCAATGTGGGCGACAGCGATTCTTAACTGCGAGACCCTGAGGGACTGAGGGAAGCGATATCTTTTTCGACGGTGCAATGCGGCTTGCCAGTTCCGAGGCAGGTGCCCCGATCACGGCTTTGGCGACCAGTGTTCTTGCCTCAAATCCCGCTTCCATCACACTCAATTTGAAGGACCTTCACTTTCTCAACTCTTCCGGCATCAACCTGCTGGCGAAATTTACCATCGAGGTGCGCAAGCATCCCGATGTTCGACTTGTCGTGCGCGGAACGCCCGACATACCCTGGCAATCGAAATCACTGCCGAACCTGAAGAAGCTGCATCCCGCTCTGGTGCTTTTGATGAACTAACGTGAACGCGTCTCGATCGAGCCATCGCCCGCGACGTGCCCGCCCGGGGATGATTTCCTGATCGGTGTCCAGCTGATTTTCGGGACTGTCAGATCAGCAGCAGGCCCTTCATCGAGGCGTTGCCCTTGCGGCCGATGATGACGTGGTCGTGAACGGCGATGCCGAGCGGCTTGGCCGTGTCGATGATCTGCTTGGTCATGTCGATGTCGGCGCGCGAGGGCGTCGGGTCGCCGGACGGATGGTTATGCACCAGAATGATCGCGCTGGCGGAAAGTTCGAGCGCGCGCTTGACCACCTCGCGCGGATAGACAGGCGTATGGTCGACCGTGCCGGTCTGCTGCACCTCGTCGGCGATCAGCCCGTTCTTCTTGTCGAGGAAGAGAATGCGGAACTGCTCGCGGGCCTCGAAGGCCATGGCCGAGCGGCAATAATCGAGAAGCTGCGTCCAGTTCGACAGAACCTCGCGGCCGCGCACTTCGCCGCGCGCCATGCGCTGCGCCGTGGCGGCGATGACCTTGAGATCGGTCGCCACCGTCGGCCCGATGCCCTTCACTTCCTCGAGCAGGGACGCCGGCGCGCCGAGCACTTCGGCAAGCGAACCAAAGCGCGCGATCAGCGCCTTGGCGATCGGCTTGGTGTCGACGCGCGGGATCAGCCGGAAGAGAAGCAGCTCAAGCAGTTCATAGTCGGGCAGGGCGTCCGGACCGCCGGCCAAGAAGCGTTCGCGCAGACGATCACGATGGCCGTGGTAGTGCGGCTTCTCAACAGGCGCCACCTCTTTCTTCGGCGGCTCTACCCAGGCTTCAGAGAAAAACGCCCGCTCGTCCTCGACTTTTCCCATCGCCCGCCCACATCGCTGATCGAAAGAAGACCTTTGCCAGAGACTAAAGCATGATTCTGAAACGCGAAACGGTTCTCGATCATTTCAAGAAAGTAGCCGGGAGCGTTGCTGGGACATATCAAGACGCCGTGACGATGAGGGCTGCATCGCCTATTGGCGAGCGTTAAACATGAGCACCTTCGGCAGCCTGCTTCTTCACCGTTCTTGCCCCGCTGACCGAAACAGCGATGCCGAGGACGACAAGGGCGGTTCCGAGAATGTGGATCGTCGTGATGGTCTCGCCGAGAAGAAGAAACGAGAGCGCGAGTGCCGCGACCGGCAGCACTGCCATGAACACGCCAGCCTCTCCGCCGCTGGCGCGCGCGGCTCCTGAATACCAGAGCCAGAAGCCGATCACGGTGGGAAAAATGCTGATATAGACTGTCGCCAATAGGGCGGCAGGTGCTGCTGCAACGGTGGTAAACGCGACAAGGGCAGTGGCGAGCGGCAAGGTCAGCACCAGTGAAATGCTGCTCATCAGCGCCGCGAGATAGAGCGGCGCCAGCGGCTTGCTGATTCTCTTGTTCAGGATAGCAAACAGTGCTTCGCCGGAAACAGCGAGGACCACCAGCAGGTTACCCGCCAGCAGCTTCAGATCGAGGCCAAAGCCCTTGGCAGAGGCGACATTGACAATAAGTGCGCCTGCCGTGACAGCGCCGACGGCGATCCATAGCTTGGCGCCAAGCCTCTCCTTCAAGGCCAGCGTTGCAACGAGGGCAGCCAATACAGGCAAAAGGCCGTGGATGACGCTGGCATTGGCACTCGTCGTCAAGGTCAAGGCGAGGATCATTAGAATGCTATAGCCGGCGCTGCCCGCGGCCGCCTGAATCATCACAATCATATATTCCTTTGCCAAGAGCCGCGACCGCGGCGTGCTTGTCAGGAAGACGAGTCCCCAGAGGATCGGCGTCGAAATCAGGAAACGCAGGGGAACGGCGAGGAAAGGGTGCATGCCGCCGGCAATGATTTTCGAGGCCACCACGCCGGATCCGACCAGCGTCATGGCTATGGTCATGAGGGCGCCTGCAATGATGCGTTGCGAATCCATGTGTTAGCCTACGGTATAGGGGGCGCGCGAACGCGCCTCCTTCAGCGCAAGAGCCCACCACTTGAGTTGGTGGAGCATGGTTTTGACAGCGCCGGAGCTGCGCTTCGGATCGAGCGGGCCCGCACCATCGGCAAAATGCTCCCACACCCCGTGAAAGCTTACTGCGTCCCGGACGGTGACGGCGTGGAGCTCGGCAAATACTTGCCGAAGATGTTCGACGGCCCTCAACCCGCCGGAAACGCCACCGTATGAAACGAAGCCGACCGGCTTGGCGTGCCACTCTTCAGTAGCCTGGTCGATAGCGTGCTTAAGATGACCGGGCATGCTGTGATTGTATTCGGGGGTGACGACAACGAAGGCGTCTGCCTTGGCGAGCTTACTCGCGAATGCCTTCATCGCCGGTGTCGGCTCCGCCAAGTGCCGGCTGGGCAGATCAATGTCTGCAACATCGATGAGGGAAAGCTCGAAATCTCCCAGTCTCTGCGCCTCTTGGGCAAACCAGTTTCCGACCTTGTCGCCATAGCGTCGTTCCCGCGTGCTGCCGATCAGCGCTGCGAGCTTGAGCCGTTCAGTCACTTCGCTCTCCTGTCTCAGGTCAGGAAGTGATGACACACCGGGGCGATCGATGGGATTGCTAAAAGTTGGCGCTTTCTGATCTAATTGATCGATCATGCTCGACGCGCTCACTCTCGATCAGATGCGGATGTTCCTGGCCGTGGCGACGCGGGTAGCTTTCGCCTGGCCTCCATGCGGCTCGGTCGCGCCCAGTCGGCGGTAAGCCACGCGATTGCCAATCTGGAGACCGAACTCAAGACGGTCCTGTTCGACCGGTCGACTCGTCGGCCGACCTTGACCTCGGACGGACGGGCCCTGCTGGACGACTGTCGCTCGCTGGTTCTACGCGCCGATCTGCTGCGCGCGAAGGCGCAGGGTATGGGCAGCGGCATTGAAATCGAGCTTGCGCTGATGGTGGACACGCTTGTTTCATTGCCGGCCGTCGGCAGGGCTCTCGAAGCCCTCCACGCCACCTATCCGACGGTTGGCGTCCGGTTGCAGGTAGGTACCCTTGGGGAACCGATCGATTGCCTCCTGCAAGGCACGGTCGACCTCGCGATAACGGTGGGCGAAGACCTGCGCGATCCGCGCCTGGAATTCGATTCCCTCGCGCCGCTGTCGATGGCGGCGGTCGTCGGTGCTGGGCACGCTCTTGCCTTGATAGCGAAGAAAGGCCGGGTGAGTACGCCAGAGCTGGCCGATCACATCCAGATCGTGCTGATGGACGCTTCTCCTCGCTCCCATGGCCGCGACTATGGCGTGCTCTCCCAGCGCAAGTGGCGGGTGGGTAGCCAAGAGGCGAAACTGGCGTTGATCAGAGCAGGCATCGGCTGGGGGCGGCTTCCACTTTGGTTGATCGCGCAGGATCTTGTCGAAGAGCGGCTCGTGCAGCTTTCAGCCGCTGCGCTTGGTGAAAATGGGACGACGAAGAGCTGGATCTATCTTGCCCGACGGCTCGACAAACCCTTGTTGCCGGCAGCCATGTGCCTCAGGTCCGCACTTCTAGCCGGAGCCGGGCTTGGTGATACTGCCGGGCTTCCAGCCTAGGCGCGCCTCGCCAATTGTTATGGATATTAGACCGTGCCGATGCCGTGCCTGCGGCAGACTAATCCGGCAAGCCGGGGCGGTCGAGCTTCTTTGGCGACAGCGTGAAGATCTCGCAGCCGCTATCGGTGACGCCGATCGTATGCTCGTACTGTGCCGACAGTGAACGGTCGCGCGTCACCGCCGTCCAGCCGTCAGAGAGCACCTTCACATGCGGGCGGCCGAGATTGATCATAGGTTCGACGGTGAAGATCATGCCGGGCCGCATCTCGACGCCTTCGCCGGCGGTGCCGTAATGCAGGATGTTCGGCGCGTCATGGAAAAGCTGGCCGACGCCGTGGCCACAGAAGTCGCGCACCACCGAGCAGCGCTCGGCCTCGGCATAGGTTTGGATAGCGGCACCGATCGCGCCGGTGCGAGCGCCCGGCCTGATTGCGGCGATGCCGCGCATCAGGCATTCGTAAGTCACCTCGAGCAGGCGCTCGGCGGCGCGCTTGATCGTGCCGACCGGATACATGCGCGAGGAATCGCCGTGCCAGCCGTCGAGGATGTAGGTGACGTCGATGTTGACGATGTCGCCGTCCTTGAGCGGCTTGTTGTCGGGAATGCCGTGGCAGACCACGTGATTGATCGAAGTGCAGGACGATTTGGTGTAGCCGCGATAGTTGAGCGTGGCCGGCAATGCGCCGTGATCCATGCCGAATTCGAAGACGAAACGGTCGATGGTCTCGGTGGTGACGCCGGGCTTCACCATCGACACAAGCTCGTCGAGACAGCGCGCGGTGAGATCGCAGGCCTTGCGCATGCCCGCAAACCCTTCCTCGCCATAGAGGCGGATCTGGCCGGTGTTTCTCAAGGGGGCCGTTGCGGCGTCGAGATAGGTAACCATTCTTGTCCGTTCGCGGGTTGGCTCCTGACGCGAGCCGGTGCGGAAATTTTCTCCAGATTTGGCACTGGAAGCCGCAAGGTTCAAGGACGAAGTGCCTGCAACCGGTTTGCCGAGGGAATATTCGCTGGGCGGGCGCGTCTGGGTGTCGCGAAGCTTTCCTTGCACCATCCCTTGAGGTAGCCGGGTCAGGATTCAGGAGATTTACGCCCGTTGACGGCACCGGAACGCGCAAGATCGACGCTGCTGCCAAGCAGGACCGCGTGCTCGGCTCTGATGGCGCTGCTTGCGCTTGCGCTGGTGAGCTTCGCCAGGCCGAGGTCTCCGCCTCGACAGCGTCTGCCCCGCGCGGCGCCGGCATCAGCGCGATGCGGCAGGGCGAAACGCTTGCCTGGCTGAGGATCGCTGGCAAGGCGCAGGCCCTCGAAGCCCGCGCCGGCCGGCCGCTGCCGGTAAAGCTCGTCAGCGGCAATCCCGGCATTCTCGCTCCCGCATCCGATTTCCTTGTCGCTGGCGGGGCTTTGCCGGCGCAGGCCGGCATCGCGCCTCCCTTTGTGGCCGCGCCGCTCTCGCATCCCAATCAGCCTCGCGCGCCACCAACCGCCTGAGTCAGGCGGTCGCTGGCCGCAGCTTCCTCACCTCAACTATTCCTTGCGCGCCGCGACCTGGCGACGGCTATCGGCCGTCGGCAGGTTGCGTGGCGCGTCCATTGGACATTTCTCGATGCAACGTATCAAGACATTCAAGACACTCACGCGCGCTGCTTCGGCAGCCGCGTTTCTCGCCGTCCAGGCAGTTATCTGCAAAGGCACCGTTTATTGGGCTGTAGCCGCAACGCTTCGTGTGGAAGGGACGGCGGCGATTGTGCTCGGCGTCATCTTCGCCGTGCCGTCCGCCAATCTGCTGATGGTGGTCTCGCGCATGGCCTACGAGGCGGAGAGGGACCCGGCGAACCGGTAGACGCAACCTCGACAGGGCGATGCCGGTTGCATCGCCCGGTCGAACGATGTGGCCAGAGCGCCGATCTGCCGCGGCAGTCGCCGGGCCCGCACCGCACTGAGGTCACATTCCTGCGTCAAAAGCCGGTCAAAGAACTTTTCAGAACGAACGGCGTCGCTCCGACTTCGCCAGTTCGGGAGACAGGGAATGGACAGACTGCAATTCGAGGTGCCGGTGCGCATCACGCCCGCGCCTGGCCTGCCGGTCGAGGAAATCTACAGCGTCGAGCAGGCGCTCGATTTCCTGCAGAATTGGCCGAAGCGCCGGCAGGGCAAGGTTTATGACGCCGCGTTTAACTCCTGCTTCGGCGCGACGGTCGATGTGGCAAGCGCCGAGGAAGCGTGCCGGGCCTTCATGGCCTTCTGCCGCGTCAGCGGTTTGCTTGCAAGGGACATGATGTTGCCGCTGAAGCGCGGCGGCAGCGCAAGAGGATTTCGCGAAGCGAGGGCGTGACGCGTCAACCGGCGAAAGATACCCCTCTGTAGTGCATTCCCACCTGCACGCCGCGAACGATCAACCTGGACAGGATCTCCATGTCCAGCGGCATATCCGGGCGCCACACATCAAGCAACAAGGCGATACGCGCCTGATCGGCGCTGTTCATGACCTCGTGCTCGAAAGTGTCGTCCCACAGCAGGCATTCGCCGTCGGCGATCCGCTTTTCCTCATGGTTGATCATCATGATCGTTGCCGGGCGGCCGTCCGCCAGTTTCGGAATGACAAGGCCGAGATGAAATCTCATGATGCCGCGAAAGGGGCCGCGGTGGGGCGGGATGTGCTTGCGCGGCGCCAGGAATGAAACAGCCGCCGATTTGACCTCGGGGCACTCGGACAGCAACCGGCTGAGGGTAGGCATCTTCCCAAGGTTTTCCGGGATCGTCATGTCGTAAGCCTTGAGCACGAACATGCGCCAATCGAGGCCGTCATTGGCCGAAATCTCGGCCTGTTCCGGCATGATGTCGTGAAAACGCGGCACCCGGTTCAGTTGCACCGACAGCGCTTCATCGCGAATACTCTGCCAGACGGCCGCGAACTTTGTGGCGTTGGGAAAATGCGTGGAGGCATCAAGAATCGCCGGTGCATCTATGCGTTTTTCATAGATACGACGCACCAGATCGCTTCCAAGATCGTAGACGTTCGACATCGCATCGCCTCGACCATGTTATAATATAGTGCACGATTGCTTTCAGCTATGGGTCACGGAGATTTGTTCCGAGGCGTCAGCCAGACGTTCGGTTTTGTATCACGCGTCTTGGATGTCATCTGCGGACCAGTCGTGACGCCTCGATGACTTCGGGCGTCGTGCTGTCGATCGTGGCGTCTCAGCGCCAGCGGCTGGTCGGCTGCAGCCGCCGTCGTGCAACTCAGGACACACCGGGGGCGATTGGGCCGCTGCGCGGCGTCCTGTGATCAAAGAGGTTGCCAGAACGCACAAAGCCCCGCCGGCAACTTGCCGGCGAGGCATTTGTTGGAACCCGATCGTCAATCAGTGGCGATCGTGTCCGCGGCCGCCGCTCTGGTGGCCGTTGTTTGCGGCACCCAGGCACTGGCTCCAGTAATAATCGTGATTGCTGCAAGAAGTGATGGTCTGCTGCTGAGCATAAGCCGCACCGGACAAGCTGAAAACCGCGACAGTAGCCAGAATTGCATTACGAATGATGTTGGTCATTTGAGTTTCCCTTTGCTCTCATTTCCGGCAGTGCCGGTCAACGCCGTTTTTGCAGCGATCATGTTTCGATCTGATGGTGCGCAATTTCGGCTTTGTTTCGAGGAGGCAACGGCACACGCTCCCTGTGCGTGGGATGCCTGGGACAACTCCGATCACCTCAAAACCTTCTGACCAGCTTGGTTGTGTGCGAGCGTTTCAGGGGCAACTGTTTGGTTACAGCCGGTGAGCTTGCGTGCGACGCGGCGGAAACAATCATCGACCATCTAGTACCGATCGAAAGCAGCCGAAGATCGCTCGCGGGACGGCTTCGGCACATGGAAGGATGATGAGCCATGCCGATCTTAAAAACGCTCAACCGCATGGGAGCGGCCCTGAAATATGCGCATGATGCCCAAAAAACGACGCGGATGCTGAACGGCCCGCCGCGCGAAATGCAAATGGATTTTGGCTGGGCAGTTATGCCGACCACCAAGTATCTTTCTTCCAACACTTGGGACGGTATCTGACGAAGTTTCAGCGTAGAGCCGGCTAAGCCGCCCTTGTTCGGCAGGAGGACAATTCCGCAGCGTGCCGATGCCGTCGCCGACGGAGCCGCAGAGGTCAAGGCGAAGCTGGCCCAAGTCGATCTTGCTGCGCGATTCCTGGCCCATACGATGGAAACCCTGCACGGCGATCCCTACCGGATTGAGATCGACCCACGCCACTGGCTTCGTCTTGGTTCGGGTGGAGAATGTTTGGCGGCGGAAATAGACGGGCTGCTGATCGATACTCTTCGGACGAGGCTCGGCTGCTCAGGTGGCCCGGCTATTCCTTGTACGGAACAATATACCTGACAACGCTCTCGCCGCGCGTAACCGTAACTGTCGTATAGCCGGCTGGCAAAGAGCCCGTGATGGTCGGATCGATCACCTGGCATCGGCCGACCATTCTTCCGCTAGGAGCGCCGGCGAGTTCAGCTTCCAATGTGACACGGCATTCGTTGAGGGAGGCGAAAACCCGAGGCGCGGTATTAAGCGGTTTGCAGATCGAAGCCTCGCCTGGGCTGCACAAAAGCAAAACCATCACCGCTGCCGTAGCCGGGTCCATCGTCGAAGCTCCTTTCTGGAGCTTTAAACGCTCGCGAAATCCCTTTGTTTCAGATGTCGCTAAAATACGAGGCAATTCCCGGCGACCTCGGTGGCCGGGCCTGTCGATCCTCGGGAACAAGACGCGTTAGTTCGCTGTTATTATTAGCAGAGGCTAATACGATGCCTTTTAGCGTCACCAGTGCGACTTCGGATGCTGTTCTCGAAGCCAGGAACACTGACGCTGAGATCCTTGGAGTCGTCGACCTCGCCAACAAGACTGATGCCAAGATCGGCACCATGCGCCTGGGGGAAGCTATCCAGTTCGTTGCGAATGCATCCGTGCTTGGATACGGAGTTCGCGGAGCGATGGTGTTTTACGGAAAAGCAGGAACACCGAGCCTCAGGGCGAGAGAATGTGAGCAGTTGTGGGCGCTATATGGTTTCGCACTGCTTGAGCCATAATGTCTGACTCGAGGAGCGCTGGAGGGCGTTCACGTTATGAAAAGCGCCACCGGATGACGCGAGCCGCCACGGATTCTCAGAGCGGGCCATTTCGCGGTCACCGTCGGCCGAAATACGCAGTCGCTATTTGACGTTATTGGATGATTTGCCGGGAGAGGGTGCTAAGTCGCTGACATCTGCTGGTACGCCCAAGGGGAATCGAACCCCTGTTACCGCCGTGAAAGGGCATGATTTTCGAGGCTTTGCGTTCGCGCTGGTTCGCTGAAATCCAGGATTTCTGGGCTTTTCATTCATTTCGGTTCGCTGCTGTACACCGGGGTTTATTCGACCTATATTCGACGTGTTTTCAAAACCGCAAGGCGGGAACACGATGGCCAAGACCCTCAGGGAAGCCCCGATCACCACTGCCAGCGCACGTTCAAAGTTGCCTGCTGGCGAATACGCTCGTCGCCTCGATGCCGATGCTGCGGTCTGGTATCGCCGGGGCAAACGGGGAGGGGTCTGGTTCGCTCGCTGGCGTAACCATGGGCCGGGCGCGAACTATCTGCAGGCGCCAGTCGGGCCAGCAAACGACGTCAACGACAAGCTCACGGACGGCGTGCTAACGTTCGCTCAGGCGGAAGCTCAGGCTCGCCAGATCGTCACCAAGGCCAGACAGGAAGCGAAGGCTGCAGCTGCCGGTCCTGCGCTGACCGTGCGCCTTGCTGTTGAAAGCTACATTGCCGAGCGAGATGCAAGGGAAAGCCGCAGGAAGGGCCGCCCGGTGCGCTCAGATGCCGGGCAACGATTGCGGCGCTATATACTCGGTCAGGACAAGCGAGGCAGTCGGGGAGCCGTGGCTGCGGCGCCGCTGGCCGATGTCGGCCTGCATGCTCTCAAGGAAAGTGACCTTCTGAACTGGCGCAAGTTGCTGCCAGACGATTTGAAGGGCTCGACCGAGCAGCGCCTCATCAACGACCTCAAGGCCGCTCTCAACGGCGCCTATGCTGCGCATCGGGAGCATTTGGATCCGACATTGCCGGCGGTCATCAAGCAAGGCCTCAAGGCTGAGAAGATGGACACCGACGAAGCAGCGCCGCTTGCCCGAGACAATCAGATCCTATCAGCCGCGCAAGTCGGCAAGTTGCTCGCCGCCGCTCGTGAAATCGACATCGAAGGGAATTGGAATGGCGATCTGTTTCGGCTGGTGGTCGTGCTTGCGGCAACCGGTGCCCGGTTCTCCCAGATCACCCGCATGAAGGTTGGCGACGTGCAGCGGGCACAGTCGCGCCTCATGGTTCCAAGCTCCCGCAAGGGCCGTGGCGGCAAGATCGCCAGTGTACCGGTGCCGGTCGGGAAGGATGTGATGGACGCGCTGCTGCCGGCAACGACGGGCAGGGGCAATGATGAGATCTTGATGGAGCGGTGGCGCAGCAAGCAGGTTGCGGGCTCGATTGGATGGGAGCGCGCCGGCCGTGGCGCATGGCAGTTCGCCAGTGAAATGCAGCGCCCTTGGTATGAGATCCGGGCCAGGGCAAAGATGCCGACCGTGATCCCCTACAGCCTGCGGCACAGCTCGATCGTGCGAGGCATCAGGGCAAATCTGCCGATACGGCTTGTCGCTGCGCTGCACGACACGTCTGTGCCAATGATCGAGCGCCACTATGGCCGATGGATTGCCGATGGCCTCGAAGACCTTGCGGCGGCGGCAGTGGTTCCGCTGGTGCCTGCCCAGAGCAATGGAAATGTCATCCAGATCGCAGGTCGGTCGTGACCGACTTGGACAAGTTGAGACTGCTGTACGTGCACTTCGGCATCGAGCCAACCGCCGACGGCTTCATCGGACTCCTGACGGCACTCCTGGTGAAACCCGAGCAGGGCTTTCGGCCGCACAAGCGCCACAGGAGTGGCCGTCCGCGGGACTACGGGAAAGACATCGCATTAATCCTCGATGCCGATCGCGTCATTACTGAGCGGCAGTGTTCCGATAGGGCAGCCGTGCGGATCCTGGTCACCTCGAGGCGATTCAATCACTGGAACGATGAGAATAGGCGGACGCTTGAAGATCGATTGTACGGGGCGCGCCGGGACGAAGAACTCACGCTCTTGGTGCAGAAGGCCCGCAAGGAAGCTCGCGCCCGAGGGGTCGGCCTTTATGTCGTCGGCCATGAGGGGAGCATTACCGTCGAAGCCCAGCAAATCCCGACTGAAGACCCAAGGGTGCAGGCACAGCCGCCGAAACGGAGCGACCCGCAGTCGGAAGACGAGTTGACGGCCGAAGAATGCGAAGTGCTGGCCGCAGCCAGAGCCATGTTCCAGGCCGACGGGGAGATTTCCAAGCGTGAGCGTGATGCCATGAGCCTGGCACGATCCCACTTGACCAAAGCCTATCGACGCCAATCGCCGCGATAGAGTTAAGGGCAGATCCGCCAAGGCTGAGCGGGCTTCCGAGCGCAAAGATCTCCAGCGGCAGATAGAAATCCAGCCCCACATGCGGGCGCTTTTTAATTTCCACGGAACTTTTTTTGCGCGTCAGAATTTTTTCGGCGCTCCCTCCCTACCGTCGTCCGCGATCTTTAACGGCTCGCGGAGCGTCGTGATGAACGAAATCGAGAAACTCGGCTTTTCCGTCGAGGAAGCAGCGAAAGTGTCCGGCATCGGCCGCACGCTGATTTTTTCCGCAATCGGCAATGGACAGCTTCTAGCCCGAAAATTCGGCCGGCGCACGGTCATCCTGCGTGAAGACCTGGAAGCGTTCCTTCGTGCGTTGCCCGCCCGGTCCCTGAAAGACCGAGACGGTATCAATGACAATAAGGCCTCGGCGAAGGGCGACGGCACGCTGACGGTGACCGGATGACGCTGCCTTCCTCCGGCGGGCTGAGCATCGCCCAGATCCTCGCCGAGACCGGCGACAGCTTCCATCCCGACTGATTTTTATGGCAAGTCATGGCGTCTTGTAGAACAGGTAGACGCGAGAACGGCAGGCACGTCGTTTGCTTCGATGACAACGATGCTGCACCCTTGTGGATCGGCATCGTTGCGTTAGGCAGCGTGGCTGACGATCTCCTCCGGCACGGCAACGGTGGCCTGCTCAGCGCGTCAGGCCGCGTCCAGCGCAGCACTTTGACAACGCAAGCCGGCGAAAAGCGTGAGCTGCAGATCGTGGCCGATGCCATCGTCAGCGCACGCATGGTGTGTCCGAGCGGCGGAAAGAGGGGAGCGGCATGACCAAGCACCCCTCCAAGATCGACGCGGCCGCCCGCTTCCTGGTCGCGACACCTTTCCAGGCCCGGCCGAAGCCGCTTCTCCCGGCGTTGCGAAAGACATTTGGCCTGAGCGCCGCTGAAGCGATCGAGGCCATTCGTCAGAGCCATGAACTGCGGAGGGCGACGTAGGTGCGGCCGGTCGTCAAACTCAACAAGGACGGCTCCGAGCGCCTGATGCTCGGCTACGTCATCTTGAAAGAGAAGCCGGCTCACAAGACAACCAAGCCCTTTTCGATTCAGCTTCTGCGCCTGCGTGAAGTCGAGAAGGTCATCAAGGATCGCCACGGCGGCATGATCCCGGATCCAGAAGATACCGACGATCGCGAAACCTGCCTCAACTACGTCAAGGCCGCGGCCTTTTCCCCATCGGGGCAGGACATGTTCAATTGGTGCCGGAAATGGGCGCCGTGGCTGCTCGATGCCGAACTCACTGATATTCTCGCTCAAGCCAGCCGTCACAGTCGCATGATGGCTGCGGATGGTGTCGCCGGGCTTCTGGCGGTGACGATGGCCGAGCGTGATCGGCTTCGGCTTAAGACGATCGGCGCGTGCGACATTTCCAAGGAGGAGCGGGCGAACCTCGCGAAAGAGCGGAAGCGGGACCGCGATCGAAGCAAGAAAGCGGAGGGCAGAAAGGCGCGCGGCTGCAAAGATCGCGAGTCCTACGAGGCCGAGTCCGCTGAGCATCTGGAGCCTTGGAACGCCGAGGGCATCAGCCGACGGACGTGGTTCTACAGGAAGGCGAGGACCGATTGCACAAGTCCGTCGCGAGTAGATGTTCCTAGGAACGGCGACACACCTGTGCAAAGGGATGCCAAGACGGACGGCGACCCAGTTGTGTCATCGAAGCAGGAGGCTGCGGCATGATCCTCCAGAGGGACGCACTGCCATCTCCCGTTCCTCGCTCCTTGCCACTCGCGGCTGGCGAAGCCGACCGCGCGAGAGGGTCTGGGGGATCATCCCCCAGCAGGGGTGCCAGGGGCTTGGGTCCCTGGGAGTTGCGACGAACGTGTGCGAGGAGGAAAGCAGCGTGACGAAAATGTGCAGACACAATGACGAAAAAGCATGTACGCACGTATGTACACAGGCCGAGATTATTCCGTTCCCGATCGATCCGGAGATTCGTTTTATCCGGCAGACTGCGCGCATTCTTGAGCGCCGGCAGGGCGAACGTGCGGTGCGGTTCTGGCGGATGGAGTGCCAGCGCCTATACGCTCGGCTTCAGGTGCAGGGGCTGGCCGATGCTGAGATTCGGGCATACGTCGATCGTTTCGCCGAAGCCGTTCAGGCAGAAATGAGGCGAGCCGCCGAGGCCGAAAGGCAACGGCGCAGCTACGGTGGCGCGGCATGACCGTCGTCGTCTTTCAATGGTCCGGAGGCTAGGCTGTATCCGTTCGACGGGAGAAAAGACGCTCGCCAAGCCGACCCTCCGCTCGGCCCAGTCTTACCGAGGCCAGGTGACGGACGCCCTGATCCGGCAAATGTCGGCGCTGGCATTGGCGTGGCGGAGCAGGACCAACATCTCGGCGCCTTTCCAAGCTGCCATCCAGGCCGAGATCATTCGTCTCACTCATCGAATTAATCGGCGCCGGCGGGGATGTTGCGTGACGAGCCAGGCCACGATCGGGATCACACTAACCGCGAGAACCGAAACTGCGGCCTAGGTGTGTAAACCGGACATGCGGTCAGGGAGGTTGAGGCGGAGCGAGAATTGGAACCCGGCATTCGGATTAGCGACGGCCCCCTTCGCGTCGATCTGAAGGCCGGAAGAGGCGCGCCACGGCAAAGGCCGCGGTCAGAGCCGGCGCGAACCGAAACGGAGGTAACGGCACGACACCTGGCGAGCCGACGCAAGGCGACGAAGCTCGAAGCCAAGAGAGCGCAAAGGCGCCTATCTGTCGAGGGCGGAGGAAGACGGCACGGTGATGACGGTCGACGGAATCATCTCGAGGAGGTCCCGCGAAGAGTGCATAATCCGAGCGCGGCCGCGCATGCTCGAATGGTGCGATGGCGGCGGAGGGAAGGAAGCGCCGATAAACGTGCCGACTGCTTCGCCCCCAGCCAATCTGAAGAAATTGCGCGGCGCCTCGACTCCGGCCGGTGGTCGAACTAGCTGCGCCCTACGATTCCCGAGAAGAGCCTGGAACGGCGTCTTCGTGCCTTCTGCTGTCCTTCTCCCGGAATGAAGGGCTCTTCGATCTCTGCCTTGGTCGCCTAGTTGGCCTGAAGAAGGCACGGCAGATCAGACATGCACAGTGCAAGCGAGGAAATTCCTTCTGGAACCAACTCCGCAACCAGCCTTTTTCAGTCCGTGCGAGATAGTAGTCGATCGAACTCCCACATCTTTCCCCCTTGATCAGCGGGTTGCGTGTCGCCGCCAATCAGCAATCGTCGCTGCCCCGAGACTTCACCATCCTGCTCATGGGCCGCGGCCCCCCGCATGCGCTTTCAGAATTTATGGGGGCGCATGTGTGTACCTTGGGAACGGTATCAATGGAGAGCGAGGCCCATGAGCAACGAGGAAAGCCAGGTCAAATGCGCGCCACTTAAAAATCCGCGTCACCAAGCCTATGTGGATGGCCTGCCCGCCTATAAGGCGTACCTCGAAGCTGGCTACAAATGCAGTGTCCGGGCCGCTGCACAGTCATGGTCCCCTCCGGCCCGCGCCAAGCGCGAATGGACGCAGCTTTTCAATCTGATCAACCAATACATCTTCAAGTGCTTCACTGTCCTGTGCGAACTTGCTGTCATGTCGCCAGAGGGGAGAGGGAAAAACAGGCACAAGCTGCACGGCGTCAAGCTGATGCGCCCAAGCCTCATGCGCGATCGCCGAAGAGTCGCCGAGCGCTTGCAATCCGTGGGATACGAGATGCGATGCCTGCGCTGAAGGATGCACGCTGGGAGCAGTTTTGTCAGTTCAAGGCAGAAGGCATGCCGGCCTATCAGGCATACCTGAAAGCAGGGTACAAATGCACCGAAGAGGCAGCCATCGCCAACTCTGCGAGGCTGATGAGGAAGGATAACATTCGGGCGCGGCTTAAGGAGCTTATCGACGATCTGGCCGACAAGATGGTCGTGACGCGGGAATCGTTGGTCGCCGAGTACGATCAGATAATTGCCGCCGCACACCGGGAAAAGCAGTACGGTGCCGCAGCGACGGCTTTGGCGGCCAAGGCGAAGATCACCGGCCACGACATCCAGCGGAGCCTAAACGTCAACCTGACTGGCACCTTCAGCCAGCTTACCGACGACGAGCTGCGCTTCGAGGTGGCCTCGATGATCAACGAGGCGCGGGCGATCAAGGGCCAGCCGCCGCTGGCGCTGCCGGCGAAGAAATCAGAGCACTGAGAGTTCTATCTCCTGTTATGCCGGGTAAATGGGGGGCCAAGACGGCCTGGGGCGTGGGGTAATCCGGTTGGAGCCCTCTAGCTTTTCGGGTGGCCTTCGCTCCTACGGTGCGAACCCCTTGCGCTTGGTGAGGATGGGCCAGGTGACCTTCCCGCCGACCACGCCTAAAGCGCCCACATTGCGAGTGCCCTCTCCGCTCCAATCCGGTCGTCCCTGATTCTGAGGACCGCCTGCCGCGTCAAGCCCGTGACCTTGGCTATGGCTGATGCACCAGCCCCTGTACCCAGCATTGCAACCACCGTGTCGAATGCCTTACGGTCGTAGCTCGGCTTCCTGCCACGGTACGACCTGGGGTCGGACTTGGCGCCCTCAATGCCTGCCTTCTGGGCTTCCTTGGCTGCGACCGCCTGTGCTTCAGCCGTTGCTGCCATGAAGGCTATCAGCGCGTCCCGAACGGCCTGCTGGATGGGGTCTTTGGTCGCTCCGTCGAACACCATGGCATTGACAACGGTCTTGACCACCACACCCTCACGCATGAAATGCCGGATGCTATCCGACACGTCCCTATAGTCGCGGCCCAGCCGGTCGACCCAGCGCACCACAAGCGTGTCACCAGGACGAAGGATGTCGAACAGCCGCTTTCCTTGAGGTCGCTCCGCCAGCTTCGTCGAGATGCCGGATACACCATGATCGGCAATCTCTTGATCAATCTTGAAACCTGCCAGCTCGGCCTGCCTGCGTTGATGCTCAAGCGTCTGGTCGGCAGTCGAGACACGGGCATAAAAGACGGTCTTGGTCACAGGACGACATCTATCCGAAAGGGTTGTGTCCGTTGAATATCCTGTCGGTTGATCCAAGTCAACCCTAACGGACACTTCTTCGGACCCCATTTCCGTTGATCGATAGGCTATACCTCAGCGTACATTGCTGCGCTTCTTCCTCGGGGAATTTCGGATGGAGGGGCCACGAAGCGCCGCTCCTGCGATGGTCGGCACCTGGCTCTCGGCCTTGTGGCAGACCGGGGCAGGGTCGAGCAGTTCTCGTTTCGACAGTGCAGCTGGCTCGGCCTCATGAGGCCCGGGATGGCTGAACCCCAATTGGCGGGCTCGGCGCATCCACTGCGATGCTGACACCAGGGCGGTCTAGCAACAATGTCGCGATCGCGGTCTGATCGTCAGACGGACGGGCCAGCTCGCCTGCGCAATTGTACCAGATCGTTCAGGGCGCGAAGCTCGAGCATCTTCGCATCCTGACTACGGGCAGTCTCTATCGCGCGTTCAAGCGCCTCAGTGGCTGCCTTGGGGCCACTTCCCGACTGTAGAAGAAGGGCCGCTTCAATCCGGTGGAGTTCCGCGTCGAAGAAGTGCACGTTTACGGCCGTGCTGCTGACGACCGCCTCGTTGATATGGCGAAGCCCCTCGCTTGGCTGCCCTGCTTTGCCGCAGGCGTCGGCGAGAAGCCCGAGAGCATAGCCCCGAAACAGCTCCGCACCTGTTGCGGCGTACGCCTGGATTCCCTCGTTCAGCATGTTGATCCCTGCATCGGTTGAGCCTTGCTCGGCAACGGCCCAGCCCCGAAGAATGGTACCCCAGGACATCCAGTACAAAAGGTTATTCTCGGTAGCTATCGCAACGGTGCTCGTCGCGAGCTCCTCAGCAATTTCTGGCTGACGGAGGCCCTGATGGACAGCTGCCGACATACAGAGTGCATAGGTGAGGCTTAGCGGATGCGCGAGCGTTTCTGCCAAACGGATTGCTTCGCGGCTTCGCTCAACTGCACACTCGGAGTTACCCACGCACCATTCGAGCCAGGCAAGATTGGCAAGGCCAGCGACACCAGCATCGGATCCGTACGCAACGACGTTTCTGCGCGACAACGCTGGATCGTAGTCGCCGATGGCAGCCTCGAGCTGCTTTCTACTTGCCGTGAATTCGCCGAGGCAGAAGAGACACCAGCCGAGGGCGCGTCGAGCCTCGACTCGAATTGAGCGATCATTACCCCGGTCTGCCACCTCAAGGAGTTGTTCACCGATTTCTCGTGCCGCTTGAACAGGTCCTCGCACCTGGTAGTACGACTGCAAACCTCGAAGGGCAGCCGCGAGCTGTGGCGTATCTCCGATTGTCTGGCACAGCAAACGCGCCCTCGCATAGATGTGCTCAGCCTCAGAAGCGGCCCAACCTCTGATCGCGGTCAGCGCGGTGCCAAGCCCGATCAAGAGCGAGGCTTCCTGTTGCTGGCGCTGGCGAGAGGAAGAAAGGCTCATGATAGCAGCCAATGCTTTTCGGAAGTGAGCTTCTGCCTCGAGGTTTGTATAGCGGCTCAGTGCCCGTTCGCCGGCTGTTTGCCAGTAGTCTATGGCGCGCTCTGTATCTCCAGCGAGGTTGAGATGCCCAGCTATCAGCTCCGGTTGCCGCTCGGCGAAATCCGGGAACTGAACAACCAACGCCTCGGCGGCCCGCAGATGATAGCGGCGCCGTGAGCTTCGAAGCAGAGATTGGTAGGCTGCCTCCTGAATGAGTGCATGCTTGAAAGAATACGAAGCCTGCGGAGGAATACCACGCTGTAACAGAATCTGACGGTCGACCAGCTGGGATAGAGCGCTCAGCAGCTCTGTCTCAGAAGCCAACGTGACTGCCTTCAGCAACTCGAACGGAAACTCGCGGCCAAGAGTTGCCGCGATCTGCGCGGTCGCTTTGATGGAATTCAGCCGATCTAGTCGGGCCATCAGGGAGTCGCGCAGCGTTACAGGGATAGTAGCCTCGTCGAGGAGGGCGGGAGTCGCCGCGCTATCGCTGGCCTGCGCAGATTCAATAACGGTCTTCGTTAATTCCTCCACGAATAGCGGCACGCCGTCAGCCCGTTCAATCAGCTGACTGAGCAACGCCGGTGATAGCTCGGTTCCTTTGGTCAGGTTGGCAATGATCTCGTTGGTCTCACCAGAGGAGAGGCGCGAAAGCGTAAATCGCATAGCGTAAGAGGGATCGACCCAAGGTTGCACGAACTCCTGCCGAAACGTCAGGAGGAGAAATAGCTTCGCGGTTGGAACTAGCTGAAGAAGTTGCTTGATGACGTCGAGCGTGGAGGGATCGGCCCAATGGAGATCCTCAACGACAAGAATAACTGGGCGACGCTCCGTCTCTCGAAGCAACCAGGTCAGCAGGATTTCAATCGTCCTCTCCCGCCGCCTCCGAGGCAGCATATTGGTCGTGTCCAATCCGGCAGGAGTCGGAAGCGACAGCAGAGAGGCAATCAGAGGCAGCGCTTCTTCCACCCGAAAGGGCGATTGCTTTAGCGACGTTTCAAGTTTCGCGAGTCTTTCGGCCGCGCCATCCGACGAGGCAATTGAAAGATGCCGATGCAGCAAATCAATAATCGGGAGGAACGCGCTGTCGGACGAATGCGGCACGCAGTTACACGCAAGCATTGAATGCTCGTCGGCTATGCTGGCGTGAAAAGCATGTACGAGGCGTGACTTGCCAAATCCTGGGTCGCCGCAAATTGACGCCACTTGACCCTTGCCCTGCAGTACGCGCTCCCAACCTTCTCTGAGGCGTGCCAACTCGCGTGTGCGTCCAACGAGGGGAGTAAGGTCTCGGACTTCAAATGCATCCTGCCACGTGAAGGCTGATTCAGCCAACGGTACATAGACCCGAATCGGACGCGAAATGCCTTTGACGTGGCGCTCTCCCAAAGCGCGACATTCAAATCGATGCTTGACCAGAGCGTATGTGGCATCGCTGATGAGTACCGTCTGGGGCGCAGCGAGCGCTTGCAGACGAGCTGCGAGATTGGGAGTTTCGCCGACGATAGAATAAATCTCCCGTTCAGATCCACTGGGGAGATCGCCAGCAACCACCAATCCGGTATGAATGCCGATGCGAACCTGCAAGCTGGCATCAGCGCAATCGACCATTTCAGTGCTACGTTGCTGGAAACGTGAGATGATTTCAATCGCAGCGCGCACAGCCATTACCGGATCGTCGTCGCTTGCACCGGGATAGCCGAAGTAAATGAGAAGACCGTCCCCGAAGTATGAAGCTATCCACCCGCCGCAGTGGCGAACAACCTCATCGCAAGTGGATCGATAGGTAGCAAAAAGGTCCCGGAGATCCTCGGGGTCGAGTTGCTCCGACAAAGCAGTTGACCCGACGATGTCGCAAAACACGACGGTGATCTGCCTGCGCTCTGCGGAGGCGAGTGCGGCGGCGTCGGACAGGGGCGAAGGTGCGCTCGTCAGGGGTGCTCCGCAGTTGCCGCAGAACCGCATACCAACCCCATTCTCGAACCGACACTGAGGACAGCGCATACGGAGCGTCTCCAGCTTATGGACCTGTGGGTGCCCGTCCCGAGAAATGGGTTTGTGGCCGGGTTCGTGCGACTCCAAAGGTTGTCGAAGCCCTCTTGGAACCACGATGTGGATCCGGCGACATCATAGCCGCGGCGGCTTATGTTAGAAACTCCGAATGGACTCTGACCGAGCCGTTTATGCCGACGTGCGAAAGCGCGCGCGCTGGTCGTCGCGTGAAATCATCAACGCGATCTTTTACGCCCTGGAATTGCGAGCACTCTAAGCCGAAACCAGGCTCGGGGCACCGATTGACGCAAAACGAGGCGCTGACTCCAGGGCTGCCCGTCAGAGCGCCAGCGGCGCCGCGTTGGATTTCCCTAACGAGAGGTGCTATTCTTGCGGAGGAGGACCTGAAGTTGCCACCTGTTCTGAACTCACCCCTAAGCATAACCTTGTCAATAACCCAGACGTGCAATTTAGAGTGCAAGCATTGTTATGCAGATTGCCAGATCAGCGAAGCGCCTGCCGAAGTTACTACTGACGAATGGCAGAGGTTTCTCGATTACTTGGTCAGCAATGATTTTATTTCCGTTTATTTCGAAGGTGGGGAACCTCTTTTTCGGCAAGATTTTCTTCAAATTTTGGCGCACTGCGCTCGCCGCATGATGACTATGTTGCGGAGCAACGGAACCCTCATCAATCGCGAGATGGCGCATCGCCTAAAGCAGATCGGCATAGGACGTGTGCTCATCGACCTGATGGGAGCGAGAGCCGAGACGCACGATTATTTCACCGGAGTTAGCGGGAGCTTCCAGAAAGCTTGCGAAGCGGTCAGCTACCTGCTCGAGGCTGGCATCGATACTGATGTGCTCACGATCCTAAACCGGAGAAATATGCACGAACTGCAAGATTATTTGGAACTTGCACACGAGCTCGGTGTTCCCCGCGCAGGAATTCTGCGTCTCTATCCCCTGGGGCGGGCTAAGTACCGCTGGGGTGAGTTGGCGATGTCCCTGCAAGAGCAGATGGCTGTGCTCAACTCGCTTGCACCACCATCTGGGCTTACCGTGATGAAGTCGTGGCATCCCAATGACCGAAACTGCTGCTGGCAGGCTGCCGCGGTAGATCCATTCGGCCGATCAATTGGTTGCGCTTATCTCCGCGAGTACGTCAATTACGGCAATATTCGCGAGGTGCCGTTCCTCGCCACTTGGGAGCACGCCCTCTACCGAGAACTGCGCTCCGGTGTGGTCGAAAAGTCCTGCCCGACCTGCGATGCCGTTGAAGGAACGCGCGGAGGATGCCGCTCGGCAGCCTATGCCTATCATGGTCGCTGGGGGGCGCCTGACCCGTTCTGCTCGACATTGAATAATGGAGTCGACTTACGTGTCTTACCGTCGCGTCTCCTTTCGAAAGGTCGCAAACCTACGTATTCGCCCCATCGATGAGATGGGTATCTGCATCGTGTTCACCCCAGAGAACCCGAGGCTATACACCCTCAATTCGTCTGCGTGGCTTATAATGGAATTGTGCGACGGGCGGAGTTGGAGGTCGCTGGAGCGTAGCTATTTTGCTACAATCGAACCTTCGCGCTCGCGCGAAGTGGCACGGCTTGAACTGCGGCGGGGCATTGAGGACCTCATTCAGCAGGGTGTCATAGAGCCTGTAGAACCGGCTTGAAGCGCCGAAGAAACCATTCGCGACCAGGAGGACTTCCTAGTGGCACGCAAACCGACTATCGAACAGGTCAAGCGCTTGGTACGTCGGCAAGGCATTCCGGCGCCACCGGCGGTAGAGCCGGTTGTCGTTGAAGTTCGCACGCACGGGGCTATTTCATTTACACCGTGCGAGCCGGCTGTTCCCTACGCCCTGGGTTGTATTCTGATTGAATGGACATTTGGCATTCCTTACCAGGATGTGCCCGCATTCCATCAATTCCTGGTAGACAATGAAGCTTTCATTCGGCAGACGGTGGAAAAGGTTGACGGTGCGAGGTACTTAGGAACTTATTGGTCAATTGGTTACCGATATCATTACAGAACTTTTTGGTCATATGATTCAGAATCGGCGATAGCTGGTCTGAATGACGCCATACGAAAATCGCCTAACCTTTCCGAAGCGATCACAAAGCTTCGAGCTTACTGGTCGAGAGATCCATCCCGGAGCGAGTTCAAATACCAGCCTGCGTCCTTGATTAGTGCCACGAAGCTTGAAGATTACGCCAAAGAGAATCCCATGGTCGGTATGGGACTGGTCGGACCGGCACAGGCGCGAAAACGACCGCGAACTAAAAAATAGATCGCGGACGTTTACTAGGGGTGGACTCATCAAAGACAAGCTTTTGTAACTTGCTGATCTGCAAGGCTGAGTCGACGGGAAGATTGTTGTAGAGATCGATACCCTCTTCCTTTGATTTGCATCGAATAAGTAGATCCGGCTCGCAACAATCTGCTGACCTTCCACGTTAGCTGCGTGTTACGAAGACCGATCGAGGTATATCGAAGGCCTACGAAGTGCAGGCCTGGAATAGTCCAGGCTAAATGGTGCCAAGCCGACAACCCCGCCGGTGTCGGCGAGGTGGTGTGGGGCGGCAGATGCCGAACCGACAAATGGCAGCTACGCGCCCAAAAATCGACCGTTCACCTACGGACCTTAGCCGCGTGAAAGCCGAATCCCTTTTGAGGGCGCACTCCGGAACTACGGCAAAAGATCCGTAACAGCGAGCCCACTTCCGTCCATTGCCATAGGAAGCTGGCATGTTCGTGAATGATTTTCCAAGAACCGGCGATGCGCCTTAGCACGATGGTTTGCCGGCTCGAGGAGTCGACCTTTGTGCCATCGATCTTGATGCCAGTCATGCGCGAAAGCCCCTCGATGCAGTTCATCGGCGGCAGCATGGAAAATACCAGTACGGGCACTGTGACGGGAACGGCTACCAGCGGCACAACGGGCAATTGATGCTTAGCTATGGCTTCGTTTAGGTAATCATCGCGCTGTTGCGCTTGGCCAAAAACCGGCTAAGAGAGTTCGGCTACCTAGTGCCACGAGCGGAGATACTGCATGCCGGAAGACAGCCGAAGCCAATTGATCGAGCTCACCGCCGACATCGTGTCTGCCTACGTCGGCAACAACCCCGTGCCGGTTGCGTCTCTCCCGGAATTGATCGCGAGCGTGAACTTGTCTCTTTCGAAGATCGAGGGATCGGCCAAACCCGAGACGCCGGCCCAGGCTCCCGCGGTCAATCCGAAGCGATCCGTGTTCCCGGATTACATCATCTGCCTCGAGGACGGGAAGAAGTTCAAGTCGCTGAAGCGGCACCTGTCGACCGACCACGGCCTGACACCGGACGAATACCGGGCCAAATGGGGTCTGAAGCCGGACTACCCGATGGTAGCGCCTAACTATGCCGCCCAGCGATCTGAATTGGCTAAGGCCAGTGGGCTTGGTCGGAAGCCGGCGGCCAAGCCGGTCAAGAAGGCGAGCGCGAGGCGAAAGGCCACCTAACGACAGAATTGCGGCGGGGCTTCAGCCGACGGCGTCAGTACTGTTCAGACTGCAGATCCGGATCAACCAACCTCCGCCGACCTGACGCTCAAAGACACTGAGCGAGGTGCCGTTGCCGACTGCCTCCCCTTCCGAGTAGGTGGCCAGTGTCCAGGCGAGATCTCCTGATCTGCCCGCTTCGATTACTTGAAGAGTCTTGTTAGGCCCGGCATGTTGAACCCAAGTGCCGTGCAACGCCTCGATTGCCGCTCGGCCGCGCGCTGGAGGCCCGTAAGGTGAATGCACTTCCGCATCATCCGTAAAAATGGCAGCGCAGCCGGCAGCATCCCCTGATCGGTACGCGGCGACATACAGGTCCCAAATCTCCTGTAGATCATCGAAGACCGACATCGTTTCCTCCTTGCCTATCGAACTAGTGTAGCGACAGCCCAGAATGCGACTAGGTCCTACGGACCAGTCATTCATCCCGCCAGATCACCCGCTTCTCCCATCGGATCTGGACTAGCCGCCGATATCGGATCGTGTGCGCCTGCTCTCCGGTCGGATGGAATAGCTGCGCGCTCAGCCCTCCCAGCTCTTGCACTGCTGGCAGCGCACCTTGTCCCGCACGTCGTCGATCGTGACGTTGCCGATCACTTCCCGCAACTCGTTCGGTTTGTAGTACCGGGGTGACGTTGCAGCGGGCGCAGCGAATGCCCGCCACCTGCCCGGCGTCAAGGGCGTGGTCAGGGTCCACGGGGGCGCCTCTCGGCCACTTTTCCGGTTGCTCGGGCTTTCACTCGAATTGAGAACATATTCCCATCCGGTCGAGGGGCCGCTTGACTCTTTTGTTCTCATTTTGTTCACTGTTGCCCATGAGCGACGAAATCAGACTGCCGCGACCCGAATACGCCACTCCGGCCGGCGTCCAGCACCACGTTTGCGAGCACGACGGGTGCAGCAAGGATGCGGGTTGGGGTTTCGCCAAGCCGAAGCAGGCGCCGCATTGGTTCTGCTTTGAGCACCGGACGGAAGGCGAGAAATTCCTATAGGAGCGTGACCGTCCCGCCATCAATTCGTGCATGAACTGGAAAACGCGGCCGACCAGATAGCGGACGCTTCGCGGGCCGATTTGCAAGTGCTGCTGCGGAGGGCCGCACTGCTGCTCAGAAACGTCGGCGTGTTTTGTCTGCGTAAGCGTTCCGTTATTCCGTTAGCAGCTACTAAAAAGATCAGGGGACGATCGCGCGCGCCTATCAATGACAGGCGGAACGAATTTCCTTGCTGAGCTTTCTGGGTGCATGGCCAAGATGCCACCAATCGAACCGCCCCTGCTTCCTGAAGGTTGCCCCGACCGCTCAGTCAACTGCGAGGTTGCGCTCGATCCCGTGTTTGAAGCTTTGGTGAAGGCTTGCCTTGAGAGAGGCTGGTCGGCGCAGGAAGTCTCGGAAACGCTACTCAAACTCGCGACAGAACACGCAGAGAGGATTTTGGGGCGCGAACGAGTAACCGCTCGACTATACCGTTGGCGCATTAGCACCGTGGTGGACACGTACGTCAGCCAATTTCTCGGCCGATTTAGATGAACGGTGGGCTCGCCGCTGGATACCTTTCTGGCCGCCTCGAGGCCGGTGCGGTGCACGTTCGTGACTTGGGATCGCTATCACCGTTTTGTCGGCGCGCGCGCCGACGGCGCCAGCATGCAGCGGGCCAGCGAGAAGCGCCAGAGTGCGAGAGGCGTGTCGGCGTAGGACCCGCCCTCGCGTCGCCCTCGATAACGAGCTGGAAGTGGTACTGCCCATGAGATGATCAAGCTACGTTGTGTCCGTGAAAGTTCGGCCGCCGGACACAAGTACCTTCACATGCGCCCCCTTTGCCGGACACGTCGATAGACATATGACTGTTCTTAATTTCGTTCGTCGATATTCCCTTTAGATGGCGAGAAAGTGCCCCTTGAAATGGGCTTCGACCGGAAAGTTGCCCCTTAGAGCCCGATAGTCAGTCCGTGAGGACGGCGCATGTCAGCGGGATCAGTCCGCGCCGTAGGATCTCATCAAGGGCTTCTTTCGACGGAAGCCAACCGCGCTGTCTATTGAACAGGTCCGGAGCCGGGCAACTTCTAATCCTTCAGTGGGTCGACGGCCTCGACTTGGCGCAGGACTTCATAAGGGTCGAAGCCCACCACCTTGGCCAGTTCGAGAAACTCAACGAGGTCCAAACGGCGATCGCCATTTTCAATGTTCGCGATGAACGGTTGATGGCGATGGAGAGCTTTGGCGACAGCTGCCTGCGTCAATCCTGCCTGCTTTCGCTTCTCGGTCAGCAGCTCAGCAAGTCGCCGATGGCGGTCCGAATGCAGGGTTTTGGCCATCCGCTCGTCGAGCAAATTTCGCTTCGACGTTGCGGTAATCCGAATTTCATTTTATCCAAAAACCGGATATTCTGTCGACGCAAGTTGAAGCAATGGGCGTGTAAGCTCGGGCAAGGCGCTAGTCTGACTGCTCTCGCCGCTCGCGCCCTGCCTACAAGCGGACATCGGATGATCCGCCATAAGGTGTTGTCGCGGATTTGAAGTAGGGTTTCGCCTCGCTTCGCCTCGGAAGGTGAGAGAAAGCGCACGATCATTCGTCGGACTGACGATCCAGATGAGAGTCAATTTTCCGCTCTCCCCTTGTCATTCGGAAATTCGTTCCTGTCTTATTCTATAAACTAAGTAGATTTTGAGCCAACGCTCTGGATGGAGCGGCAATCGAGGGTGAACCCTCCGCTCAAAGGATCGATCTCATGCGAAAACTGATTTCCGCCGCCCTGGTTGCGCTCGCAGCGACGGCCAGTCCTGGAATGGCTCATGCCGACGAGAAGAAGGTCGTCATCGCTTACCAAACCGGGGCTAATCCCTATAATCTTGGCATCGCCAACGGCGACCTTGCCAAGAAAACCGGCTGGAACATCGAATTCCGCCGCTTCAATTCAGGCGCCGACATTTTCGCAGCTATCGCTTCCGGCGACGTCCAGATCGGCGATGTCGGATCGAGCCCGTTCTCGGCTGCCGTCAGTAAGGGCCTCGATGTGAAGGCGTTCTACATCTCGTCCGTCTCTCGCGACGGTGAGGCGCTGGTGGTGCGCCCAGAAATCAAGTCGCCGGCGGATTTGCGCGGCAAGAAGCTCGCCGCCGCACCAGTGTCGACCGACCATTACCAGCTTCTGGCCGTGCTCAAGCAGGAAGGCATCTCCGAAAGGGAAACCCAGGTCATAGCCATCCCGCAGCCCGAGATCGTCGCGGCCTGGAAGCGCGGCGACATCGACGGCGGCTTCGTTTGGGATCCAGCGCTGTCCGAACTCAAGAAGAACGGCAAGGTCCTGCTCACGGCCGGCCAAGTTGCTGATCGCGGCGCGCCCACCTTTAGCGCGCTGGTCGTCACCGGCGCATTCGCCAAGGCCAATCCGGAGTTCCTCGGCCAGTATGTCAGGCTGATCGACGGCTACAACCAGGCCTATCTGAGCAACCCGGCCGCCTGGGGGCCAGACTCCGAGAGCGCCAAGCTGATCGCGAAATTGCAGGGCGGCACAGCGGCCGAGAATTCGGAGCAGTTGAAGACGACGGTCGTCCCGCCGCTCGACGAACAGGTCTCAGACAAATGGCTGGGCGGCGGCGAGAAGAGCGCGGTGGCGAAAATCCTCAAGGACACCGCGGGCTTCCTGAAGGACCAGCACAAGATCACCTCGATCAAGGACAGCTACGCGGCCTTCGCCGATCCGCAATATGCGGCAGTGGCCAAGGCCTCGAACTAGCAATCCCTGAAGGAAACGCCGATCTGGCTGGCACGCCAGCCAGATCGCCTGGAGGCCACCATGCTTCGAATCCGCGATGCCAGCGTCACCTTTCCGGCTTCCGATGGCCAGGACGTGCATGCGCTCGATCACGTCTCCCTCGATATCGCTCCCGCTTCCATCGTTGTCGCGGTCGGCGCTTCCGGCTGCGGCAAGTCGACATTGCTGAACGCGATCGCCGGCTTCCTGCCGCTCACCGAAGGCTCGATCACGCTGGACGGACAGGAAATCGCGACGCCGGGCGGCGATCGCGGCGTCGTGTTCCAGAAAGACACCCTGCTGCCGTGGGCCAATGTGCTGGACAACGTCGCGCTCGGCCTGAAGTACCGGGGCGTGTCGCGCATCGAACGCCATGAGCGCTCGAGGCACCTTCTTGAACTGGTCGGGCTCGCCGATTTCGCCGAAAAGCCACCCTACGAACTGTCGGGCGGGATGCGCCAGCGCGTCGGCATCGCCCGGGCGCTGGCCACTGATCCGAAAATCCTTTTGATGGACGAGCCATTCGGCGCCCTCGACAGTCTGACGCGCGAGACCATGCAGCAGCTTCTGGCCTCCGTCTGGGTCAAGACCAACAAGCAGATCCTGTTCATCACCCATTCGATCGAGGAAGCCCTCACACTCGGCACGACCATCGTCGTGATGTCGCCCCGGCCGGGCCGTATCGTCGCCCGCTTCGACGCCGATTTCGTGCGCGATTTCGCCGAGAGCGGCGATATCGGGCCGATCCAGTCCCACCCGCGCTTCATCGAGCTGCGGCAGGAAATCCGCTCGCTCATCCACCAGCCGGAAGGCGCCCGCAGAGGAGCCTTGCAATGACGCTCGCCGCCAATTCCCAAACCCCGTTTCCTCCCGCCACGGCTCAGCGGAGGCCGTCCCCCCGGCCGCGCAGCTCAGCATCGGCAAGGACGTTCGGCATCAGCCTGGTGACGTTGGCGGCGCTGATCGCATTGTGGGTACTCGCCGCGCAATTCGGCTGGGCATCGCCGCTGTTCCTGCCGTCGCCGGCCGACGTGCTGACCCAGTTCAACGCCGTCGCGGCCGATGGCTATGCCAATGGCACGCTGCTCGACCACACGCTGGCAAGCCTCGGCCGCATTGCCGCGGCCCTCGGCGTCGGCATTATCGTCGGCATTCCGCTTGGCCTGCTCATGGGGCTCAATCGTTGGGTCAAGGGCATCTTCAGCGTGCCGATCGATCTCTACTGGGGCTTGCCGCCGCTGGCCTACCTGCCGCTGCTGATCATATGGCTCGGTATCGGCGAAACCTCCAAGATCGTTCTCCTGTCGCTGTCGACGTTCGCCCCGATCTGCTTTGCGGCACAGGCGGGCGTGCGATCGGTGCCCGTCGAACGTATCAACGCCGCGCTGTCCCTCGGCGCCAACCGGCTGCAACTCTTCACCAGCATCATCCTGCCGTCCGCTTTGCCGGAGATCTTGACCGGCCTGAAGATCGCTATCGGCGCCGGACTGTCGACGCTGGTCGCGGCCGAGCTGATCGCAGCCCAGTCGGGGCTCGGCTACATGATCATGTCGGCGGCCAATTTCCTCGCGACCGACGTCGTGTTCGTCGGCCTCATCGTCATCGCCGTGCTCGCCTTCGCCTTCACCAGCGGCATGCGTTGGCTGGAACATCGCCTGATCCCCTGGAAAGGCAAGCTCTGAGGCTTGCTCCCATAGATTCCGCAATCATTGAAGGAGACAATCCGATGTCCGGCAACAGCACCCGCCCGCTCGATATCTACTGGTACCTGCCGACCCATGGCGACGGCCCCTATCTCGGCACCGACGAGCGGCACCGGCCGGCAACCTTCGGCTATCTCAAGGAAATTGCGCAAGCCACCGATCGGCTTGGCTTCAAGGGCGTGCTCCTGCCAACCGGAACACGGTGTGAGGACGCCTGGATCGTGGCCGCCGGGCTGATCCCTCTGACCGAACGGCTGAAATTCCTGGTGGCGCTGCGGCCGGGCAGCGGGACGCCGGCACTGTTCGCGCGCCATGCGGCCACGCTGGACCGCATTTCCGGCGGCCGGGTGCTGCTCAATGTCGTCACTGGGGCGGATCCGGCCGACCTTGCCGGCGACGGCAACAAGCTCGGTCATGACGCGCGCTATGCCCAGACTGATGAATTCCTCACGATCTGGCGCCGTATCCTGTCCGGAGAGCCGGCGGACTTCGAGGGCAAGTATCTATCTGCTCACGGCACCGACATTTCTTTCCCGCCGGTCCAGCAACCCTATCCGCCACTTTGGTTCGGCGGGTCATCGGAGGCGGGCATCGAGGTCGCCGCCAAACACACCGACGTCTATCTGAGCTGGGGTGAACCCGTCGAGCAGGTGGAGGAGAAGTTCGATAGAGTCAGGGCACGAGCGGCGGCTCAAGGTCGCAAAATCCGCTTCGGATTGCGCATAAACCTGATCGTGCGTGAAACGGAGGAGGAGGCCTGGGCGGCGGCGGATCGACTGATCAGCCGCGTCACCGACGACGTGATCGCTGAAGCCCAGCATCAATTCACCAAGGTTTCGGAGTCGGTCGGGCAAAAGCGCATCTCCGCTCTGCACCAGGGACGCCGCGACAAGCTGGTTATAGCTCCCAATCTATGGGCCGGATTGGGTCTCGTGCGAGGGGGTGCCGGCACCGCGCTTGTCGGGAGTGCGGAAAGCGTTGCCGCCCGCATTCGCGAATATCAAGAAATAGGGGTGGAGACGGTTATTGCCTCGGCCTATCCGCATCTGGAGGAAGCTTTCAATGTTGCCGAGCTGCTTTTTCCACGGCTCGGACTGCAGGGTGAATTGCCCGTCAAGGAGCGCGGCTGGGATCTGGAGTTTGGGCGCGGCCGGGGCGCCGGTGTCCGAGTAGCGGCGTCTTAGGCAGGTCGATTTCTTGCCTAGAGGAGAGAAGTGGTCCACGCAGCATCGCTGGTGCCGTGCCAGGCCCGCTTACGTCTGAGTTTGACCATCGGAGTTCGGCTTATGTCAAATCCATCAATCGTCGGTTTTTCGGGGAACTTCAGCCGACCCTCGAAGACCCGCGCTTTCGTCGACCTCGTCGTTCAGAACATCGCCAGCCGCCACCACCTTTCCCATCGAACCTATGATATCGAGGATGTTGGTCCGTCGCTGGGGGCCGCCAAATGGCAGCGCGACCTAGACGCGCAAGCCCAAACCGTAGTTGCAAATGTTGTCGCCGCGGACGTGCTCGTCGTCGGCTCTCCGACATACAAGGGTAGCTATACCGGACTGTTCAAGCACTTTTTCGACTTGATCGATCCAACGGCCTTGAGAGGTAAGCCCGTGCTTCTCACAGCCACCGGGGGCGGTGAGCGCCATGCCCTTATCGTTGAGCATCAACTCAGGCCGCTATTTGGCTTCTTCGAGGCTTTCGCGCTGCCCACAGCCGTGTACGCGACCGACAAAGACTTCACCGATGGTGTGCTTCGGTCCGAACTGATCCTGAAGCGAGCGGCACAGGCGGTTGATGAAACCGCGGTTCTGCTAGCCACCAAATCCGGTCTCAGAATAGCCGCCGAATAAATCCATGCCGCGGTGCTCCAGCGGGGAAGTGTAGCATCTCGCCTTCCGGGTCGCGGCAAGCGGGCGTGAAGGCAGTCCTTTGCACGATCAGCCGAAAAGCGGACGCTGCTGGCGGCCCCTGGGCAGCCGTTTTCGGCGATCGTCGTCTTTCAGTCGGGGCGCGATCAGCGCCTGCTTTGCCGATCCGCCATGCTTGAGCAGATAGGGTGCCAGACGTGCGTTCATCTGCTCGACGAGCTTGGCGTAGTAAGTTCTGCCCACAAGCCCGAGTGGCTCAAGCCGGGCTTGGTGGGTCGGGTCAAGTTCCTCAAGGGCGAGGAGAAGCTTCGCCATGCGCCGTTGAAGGACTTTCGCGAGGCTGATTAGACAAGGCGGCCGGACCTCTGCGGCGACCGATGCGACCTCAAGTCTGAAGATTAGAGGGGATTTGGATGACGCAGTCGCGGTATTTCGCATTGGCGTGGCTCGCACTCCTCGGCAATGCCGCCCACGAATGGTATAGCGCCTGATGACGTTCTATCGGTCGCTGACCCCGCACATGAGTTTCGAGGCCTATCACAGATTTCGGCGGACGTGCTTTTTCGCCCCGGCGGGGACAGGTTCAATCGAGCGAAGACAGAAGAACATTCACATCGCATCGGGTGGCGCGAAGAAGCAGTTTTCGTCTTCCTCCGTGGGGTGTAGGCAGATGTGGAAGTTGCCATCCCCCGAGGGGATGACGACATCGTACGGCACGAAGTAGCGGTCCTGATGAGTGACTTTCTGATGGTCGCCCGGTCGTAGGATAACCACAAAGCCATCTGGCCTGGGCGTCACAGTTGAACTGGGAATTTTCCCGCAGTCGCCAGTGAGCGGGTCGCCGTGGCAGCAAGCTGGTGGATAGCCCCAATTCCGATCCGGGCCGTGGGCCAACGCCGCACTTCCCTGAACTGCCGCAGCCGTCGCGATCACGCCTGCAAAGCAGTTCACCTGTCTTCTGCCGACCGCATGCATCGACGTGGCCGCCCTCAACGGCATCTGATGTCGTCAAGGCCATTATACACCATTAGTCGCCGCTAATATATGCTGGAAGCGAGCGCCTATCGGATGTATCTTCCTCCTTATCGGCGGAGGGATGCCGAAATGCGGGGTTTGTTCGCAAGCTTCCTACTCTTGCTATGTGCCGTCACAACAGCGCATGGCGGTGCGCTCCACAACGCGGCCAAGAGCGGAGACCTTAAGGCAATTGCGGCCGCACTCGATGCAGGCGCTGACATCGAGGAGCAGGAGAAGGGAGCAACACCGCTGTTCTTGGCGGTGCGAAGCGGCCACATCGAGGCGGCGGAACTGCTGATCAAGCGCGGGGCCGAGGTGAACAAGGAGGCGGCGCTCGGCCGGCCGATCACCGTTGCCGTTCTGAAGAAAGCCGCCGACATGATCCGGCTGCTGCTGGCGCATGGTGCCGATGCCAACGGCAGGACGCGGGGTGAACCGATGCTGATCCTCGCGGTCGCGAGTGGCTGCCTCGATTGCGTCAAGGCGCTGGTCGAGGCTGGCGCCGACGTCAACGCCATCTGGCTCCAGGGCGATCCCAATCAACGGCCGGGCATCATCACGGCCTACCATCTGGCAAAGCACGACGATCATGAGGACATCGCCGCCTACCTTTTGGAGCATGGCGTCGTCATCCTGAAGCCGGAGCCGATTTCCGCCCGGCTTGCGAAAGGCGATCCCATCAAAGGCGGGGCCTTTTTTGAAAGCACCTGCGCACCCTGCCATGTCGTGCGGCCAAAGGAACTTCCTACCATCGGGCCGAACCTATGGAACGTCGTCGGGCGGGACAAGGCATCGACGAAGTTCGAGCGTTACTCCAAGACCCTGCTGGGCTGGGAGGGAAACTGGACCTACGAGGACTTGAACATCTTCCTGGCCGGTCCCACGCTGACGACGCCCGGCGTCAACATGGATATTCGCGGGGTGCCTGAAGAGGCCGACCGGTTGAACGTGATCGCCTATCTCAGAACGCTCGCCGACACACCGGTGCCACTGCCGTAGGGGGTGTGCGTTTAGCACGGCCATGTGTAGGTTGATCCTCACCCTTGCCTTCGTGCTCACCTGTGCCCTGTGTCCGCAGCAGAGCATTGGTCTGCTGAGGACGGCGACACGCTGTGGCACAACAAAAAACGAATTCAATTGCTCGGTTTTGATGCCCCCGAACTTTCGCAGGTGTGTTTTGATGCCGCTGACAAGATCTGGCCCTGCGGCAAGTATGCGCGTGACCACATCCAACATCTTATTGCCTCAGGCGATGTATCCTGCATCATCGAAGGTAAGGAAGATTATAACGACGACGTCGGGGTCTGCTTCGTGGGAGGCATCGATCTCGGACGGGACCTGGTGAAACACGGATTGGCGGTGGCCGACACTCGATACCTTGCCGAGGAGCAAGAAGCTCGCATTGCCAAACGCAACTTGTGGGCAGGGACCGTTAGCAAGCGGCGATAGCAGCTACGGGCGTCCATCCCCGATCATACCTTTGTCTGGTTATGGCTCTTAATTATGCTGGCGCATGTCACCCGGACCACGCGCAGCGTGTCGATCAGCTTCGACAGGTCAAGCGCAATCCTTCCAGTTCTTCATCTCGCGATAGATGAGCAGAAGCATTAGCATCTCTGCCGTGCCCGGCGCGGCATTCTTGGGTAGCCTCGTCTCGAGTGCTTGGAGCTGCCAGCGCCGCAATCCCGGCCAGGAAATGACGGCGACTCTGGATGATTTGCATCTCCACGTCTCCCCTTGAGACAAATCGGATCAGGTTTTCAGCTCACTCTTCAACTCGTCGAGGAAGCGCCAGTCCGTTCCGTATGCGATGATCTGTTGCGGGCTCGATTTGATCATGCCCGTCTCCTGCATGCGCAGTGTGTAGAATCGCAGGGAGTCTTCAGGATTGAATTCCCGCCAGCGGTCGTACCGGATATCCTTCAGCGTTTGCAGCGCGTAGTCATACGATGGGACGAAATCGCGATGGATCATCTGCCGGGCCACCCTTTCCGGATCCGACACGCAGAGGTCGGCGGCCTTCAGGATGGATCGCAAGACCCGCTTGGTCGCCACCGGATACCTATTCACGTAATCCATCGTCGCGGAGATCATGCAGCAGAAATACTGTGACCATGGGCGGTCGACGGCATTGTTGAGGATGGTGTGGCCGATCTTCTTGGCGCGCAGCTCCTGCGGCTGGGGCGGCGTGCCGAGGAATGCGTCGATCTTCCCCTGGACGAAGAGTTCCGTGGGCTTGACGCCCTCAGTCAAGACCCACTGGATATCGTTGACGGGATCGAGCCCGACATAGGCGGACATGAGGGACAGCCACACGTGTCGCGAGTTGTTGAAACCATCAACGCCCACCCTCTTGCCCCGCAGATCCGTGACGCTGCGGATGCTCTCCTTGGCGATCAGTTCAAGGCATCCTGAGTGCAATCCGGTTAGCACCTTGATCGGCACGCCGGCATCGATCGACGCGATTTGGTTCGGCGGAAAGTTGACCGAGAAATCGGTCTCACCGCGTGCGATCCACTCCGATTGGTCGACGTTCCTGTCGCCTTCCACGTAGCGAACGTCTGTGAAGCCCTCTGCGCGCATCAGTTCCCCGGCGATGTAAGCGCCTGCCCAGCAGTAGGAACCACCAATCCACCGTGGCAGACGAACCGTGGTCGTTTCCAGCGTCGGTTCCGCATGGAGTGAGCTCGGAAAGCCGATGATACCGGCGGCGCCTGCCACTGCAGCGCCGGCCAGGAATCGGCGGCGGGTTTGGATGATCTGCATCGGAAGGCTCCTATTCCGAATTGCAAAGGGCAAATCTGGCCGGAACCAGCAAAAGAGGCTTCGGCAGAGGCAGATGGTCTTGTGAGCGCGACGAGTAGTTGTGGGTTCTAGCGCGCCCAGTCCGATGCGGGAGTCTTGCGCTCTCAGTCGCCGGGTCATTGGCCGCCGACGATATGCCACGATACGCCCAATTTGTGTTGGCTGCGAGCGCAAAACTTACTCGCGCCAAACGTCACGCGAGGGAGACCGCCTCCCGCTGTTGCGAGTGCCACTTTGAGTCTACTGCGGCCTGCATCGGATCAGCTTGAGATCTGAACGTCCGTTATCACTCTTCGGAAACCAAAAGCTGCCATTCCGCTGTCGTGAGGAGTTTCGGGCGCCGGCAGGCGTACGAAAGTCCCCGAGGAAGGAACCCGCGGGCCACAGGCGATGGCTATGGGGATTTCGATTTTCGGCCGATGTCGGCGATGGCGCGACCGCCGTCGGGAAGCTCTGGGGTGAATGCGGACAGACCGCTTCGCTGCGCCTCCGCGCGGTGTTGTCGGGACGGTGGGCGGCTGGGCGAGGCTCTGTCGGAGCCTGCAGCTGAAGGCTGAACCATTCCATGCCGGGTCATGGCATGCTGCTCTCGGTCGACGGGGAACCGTGTGGCGGTCCGCGCGGCTGCCTCCATCGTTCGAACACCTCGATCACGATCATGCGGCCGCCACAGCAGCGGCATGGCGGGCGGAAGTTGTCCGGTTCGTGCGTGGTGTCATCGTCGGACGGTGCGGCGACGTTCAGGAGTTCACGAGCAAGCGCGAGGCTGGCCTTGCGGGCGGAGCCTGCGAGCAGCCCATAGTGACGGATGCGGTGGAACCCACGTGGCAGGACATGGAGCAGGAAGCGGCGGACGAACTCGTCGGTGGCGAGCGTCATGACCTGCTGCTGGTCTGCGCTAGGGCGACGATAATCCTTGTAGCGGAGAGTGACGCGGTCCTCGTCGAAACGGATGAGGCGTCGGTTCGAGATGGCGACACGGTGCGTGTAGCGCGACAGGTAGGCGAGCACCGCCTCCGGGCCGGCGAAGGGTGCCTTGGCGTAGACCACCCAGCGCTTCCTCCCGACGGGAGCGAGGTGGCGCAGGAATGCCCGCCGGTCGGTGAGGTGCGCCATCGATCGGAAGAAGACGAGCCGGCCGGCGTCGCCAGCCCGACCAGACGGGTGAGGAAGAGGCGGCGGAACAGCTTGCCGAGTACCCGCACCGGAAGCAGGAATGCCGGGCGCGACGATACCCAGCGGCTTCCGCCGAGTGCAATGCCGCCGCCCGGCACGATCATGTGCACGTGCGGATGGTGCGTCATCGCCGAACCCCAGGTGTGAAGCACGGCGGTGATGCCGATGCGTGCGCCGAGATGCTTCCGATCTGCCGCGATCGTCAGCATCGTCTCCGACGCTGCCTTGAACAGCAGGTCGTAGACCGCCGCCTTGTTGTGGAAGGCGACGTCGGCGACCTCGGCCGGCAGCGTGAACACGACGTGGAAGGAGCCGACCGGCAGCAGGTCGGCCTCGCGCTCGACAAGCCATGTCCGCGCCGTGGCACCCTGGCACTTCGGGCAGTGCCGGTTGCGGCAGGAATTGTAGGCGATGCGCCACTGGCCGCAGTCCTCGCAGGCCTCGACGTGACCACCAAGGGCCGCGGTGCGGCAGTGCTCGATCGCCGACATGACCTTGAGCTGGGCGAGGCTCAGATGCCCGGCATGGGCGACCCGGTAGGCGGGCCCGGCAGTGCGGAAGATGTCGGCAACCTCGATCGAGGCGCGCACGCTCAGCCGTCGGCTGAGATCTCTTCCGGCTTGAAGAGGGGCTCGTGACGGTGCGCACCGTGCGGGTGGCAACCTTGGTGTAGAAGGCGGTGCTGTTGAGCTTGGCGTGCCCGAGCAGGACCTGGATGATCCGGATGTCGGTGCCGTCCTCCAGCAGGTGGGTGGCGAAGCTGTGGCGCAGCGTGTGCAGTCCGACCCGCTTGGCGATGTTGGCGGCCTGTGCTGCCTCGACGACCACGCGATAGAGCTGGCGGGTGCTGATCGGCTTCATCGCATGCTGCCCCGTAAACAGCCAGCCGTCGCGATGCATCACCCCCTGCTGGCGTCCGACCTTTCACCACTGACGCAGCAACAAGAGCAAGTCTTGCGACAGCATGGCGTTCCGGTATCGTCCGCCCTTGCCGCGCTCGACACGTAGCAGCATCCGCTCGCTGTCGACGTCGGCGACCTTCAGCATCGCCACCTCGGCCACGCGCAAGCCTGCGCCATAGGCGACCGAGAGCGCGGCCTGGTGCTTGAGGCAGGTGGTGGCGTTGAGCAGCCGGGCGACCTCGTCGCGGCTCAGCACCACCGGCAGCTTGCGCGGGTGCGCCAGACGAACGAGCTTGCGCGCCAGATCGGGACGATCGACCGTATGCGTGAAGAAGAAGCGCAGCGCCGACACGATGCTGTTCATCGTCGGAACCGGCACGCCGTCGTCCTGCTGCTCGATCTGGAACCGGCGCAGGTCGTCGGTGGTCACTGTATCCGGCGGCCGGCCGAGGAACGTCGCCAGGCGTCCGATGTCGCGGAGATAGTTGCGCTGCGTCTCCTGTGAGAAACGTCGCATGTTCATGTCGTCGATCAGTCGCTGACGCAGTGGACTGATAGGTGCATCAAGAACAGGATAGGGCATGGTCGGGCTCCTTGTTGAAGAAGCCCGTGATGCTCTGCCGCTGCCGAACCCCGCTCAACGCGGGCGCGACGTCCGGCTCGTGATCTCTACCTCACCCCACGCGCCCATCCCGCGCAGCGGGTTCGTTCGTCGGCCCCAAAGACGTCATGGCTGCTTCGCGCCTCAGTGCCTTCTTTCGGTGGAAATCTTGCGATGATCCTGAAACCTGCGTTCGTTCATCGGTGCGACGGCCAGGCGGACGGCCCTGTCCGATCCTACGATCATTGACATGCTAGCAACACGTCCACGTGGACAGGCCCGAGGGTCGGAATTTCGTACCGGCCCTCAGCAGACAGCCGAAGCGCGAAGACCCACCGCCGCCTCCCCACAGCGGCAACGCTCGCAGCCGCCAAGAAATCCAGAGAGCGTCGCCTAATCCGTTGCCTTTTGGGTGCTGCTCCGGCCAACTACCATCTTGGCTCCGGCTGATAAGCCATTTGAGCGATCACCTTCGTTGCGTCTCCGCGCCGTTGGTACTTCCCTATCAATCCCTTCTCGTCGTCCTCCGAGACCGAGCTAACGCGGTACAGTTTCCACATTTTGTCTTTCGTTGGCGAGAGACGGTATGTTCTGCCATTGGCGCGGCAAAACCAGTGAGGAGATTTCTGGAGCTGCGTCCACTTGCAGTCAGCGCCCGACAGGAGGCGCTGTTCGCGAGCCACTCGATCCTCTTCCCTCAATCTCTGATACCTCTCCTGTTGCTCCGCCCGAAGCCGCTCCTCTTCCCGCTCCACGTGGTCTCTGAGCAGGCCGATGATGGCCGGCAGCTCGGTACCCTCGGCCCTTTCCTTCTCGTAGATCGCGAGACACCCTGGGCGAAGCTCCTCTTTTGGGTACGAGAAGTATTCCTCGTCCTCGAACGCTCTCATGCGCTGGTCGACATCCGTCGTCGTCACCTGTGGCCCCGGCATGTCATTGATGAAATCGCGCAGAGCCTCGATTGGTACCCAACAAGCCAAGGCGGATTTGAGAAGGACCTCGCGTTGCCCGTCCCATTTCCTCCAGATTGAGTTGCTCCGATCGATGCGCCTGACGATCTCCTGCGCCAACCTAATCACAGAATAGGGATCGCGGATGTGGCGCAGGGACGGGCTCTTCACGTAGGCAAAGAGGAGCTCCTTAACAATCGAAATCCGTTCGTCTTCTCTCATCATACCTGTCCTCCCTCCGGCACAACGTCCAATTAAGCCCACCGCTGTGGCGCTGTTTTGAAAATTACCAGGGGATCGCTTCTCATAGTTGGCCAGCGCGCCCGACTGCAAAATTTCCGCGTATTTCGACGAGATATTCATTGCATCTTGACATCTCAAATGGGCTATTGATTCATCCTTTCTCTGAATTCTGGAGTTCCCGCATGTCGGAAAAGAGGATGAAATTCGTGAAACTTGCCGAGGCTAGGACCCAAGCGGCGTTGGAAGCTATTCGGAAAATTGGGAATCTTTCGAACAGGCGAGCCTACGAATTCGATGACGGCGACGTAAAGAAGATGATCAAGGCGCTGCGAGATGCGACGTCAGACATCGAACGGAAGTTCGGATCCACTTCGGCAGCCGAGAAGGACGTCTTCAAACTTTAGGATTTCTGCGATGAGCTTCGAACGCCTGACAATCCAAGATGACAGATTTCTGATCAACCGCCTTATCGGACAGGCGCCGCGATATACGCTCGTCCGCGAGTTTTTCATGAACGCGCAGGAAAGTGCAACGTTGGCACCGGAGGGCCAGCGATTCGTTCGCATTTACCCGACGCTGATCGAAGGTGTTCGAAAGCTAACGTTCTGGAATACGGGTCCGGGAATGGATGCAGTAGAGCTTCGGACGGCAACGAACATCTCTGCCTCCATCAACAAACAGATGTCGCTCAGTGGGAACTTCGGCATCGGTGCTAAGGTTTCCGGCCTGACTGTCTCGCCAGCGGGTATCCGCTATCGTTCCTGCAAGAACGGCGTGGTTCACGAGGTCACGATAGGATTCGACCAAGAAGCTGACACGTTTGTTCGCTTCGTCTACGAGGTTGAGGGAAGACAGGAGTCCGTTTTCGACGTCACCCAGGCGGTTCGAAAGACGGCCGATCTCTCCTTTGACTGGACGGAGGTCGTGCTCATAGGCGAGGACGATGACCACGACACGATATCAGAGCCAATCGGCAAGGGAATCCGCGTCGATCGCAGCTATGTTGCAACCCAAATTTTTCGGCGCTTCGCGGAATTTCGACCTGGCGTTAGGGTGATTTTGGATGTCTCCGTGACAAAAGGGGGAGGGCGCGATGAAACGGGAAGGACGCGCACCCTCAAAACGCTGCAGGACGTCGTCTCGCAACTCCCGAACGCTGAAATCGTCGCCTGTCCCGAGACAGGCGTGAAGATTCAATACCTGCACGACCCGAAGCACGCGAATTACAGTCACTCTATTAGCGCGCTCAACAACCCAGCGACCTCATCGACCTCGTTCTGCGCACTAGTTCATAGAGGTGAGCGATACGATTTCCGCACTGGGAAGAAATGGTCCGCAGTCGCCCCAAATTACGGAATTCCTTTCGGATCCACCGTCCTCACGGTCGAGATATACCTCCCGGACGATTCAGCTCTTCCGAACCAATATCGCGACGCCCTCACGACCGTCGAGGAGCGCAATCCGATTACTACCGATGACTACGCGGTGAAGGTCCGAGAATTAATGCCCGAGTGGGTCAAAGATGTGATCAGAGAGGCGCACCCACCAAGGGACGAGAACCTCGATGATCTGCAGAAGGATCTTCAGAAGCTACTCGACGAGTTCCGCTTGCCGACTTCGACATACATAAAGTCACTCAAGGCGCCCGAGCGCACCGAAACCAGTGATTTCGGACTCGACGAGGCCCGCTCGGCCGAAGTCGATCCGATTGACGTTGACGAAGATCGCTTCCTTCGCGGCGAGCGGAACTTCGGGCAGAGGGCGACGGAGAAGAAGGTCCGAAAGGCGCCAGAGGGCGCGAAGCTCTCCAAAGAGGCGCAGGCACTCGAGCGTGCGCCAACGATCGAGATATTGGACGATCCCGCAGAAATTGACGAGAAGCAGATGAAGGGTCGCGCCGCGCGCTTCTATAAGGATGCACAGACACTTTTCATCAACGGGCTTTATTCGGCGGTCGACAGGATGATTGCAGAGCTCGAGATACACTTTGTGGGGCAGGCAGAGGGAGAGGCGCTTCGCAGCATCGTCTTGAGAGCGGCGCAGCGATCCATGGCGTACCGCGTGGGCAAAGCCACCTGTTACGCGATCAGCAAACGGCTGGTGGACGGATGGTCGCTCGAAGATCTCGACCGGGCAACCTCTCCAGAGTCTCTTTCTCTCGCTGCCGATGACTACCGCCAGAGCCTGACTACGGCCCGAAAGTGGATCAGCGCCGAGGTCAAGGCGCACGGATTTGCCGTCGCCGAACCAGAGGTGGCGTAGGGCCCCTGCTTCGGGAAGCGCAAAAGGCAAGCCAACCCCTACTGGATCCGTTCTCATTACCGCAACGCGCTGACGCATTACAGTCGTCCGTCACGCCGTAAGGAAGCCTGGAAAGGCGCGCTCGAGCCTTTCTACCGGCTCTTTCCGGCGAAGAAGAGCGCCTTGGATGCATCTATTGTTCGAAGGCCGTCGTGCAGACCTCCTCCCTGAGAGCGAAGGTCTGATTTAGGTCCATAGAGAAGCTCGCAGCCAGTCTGCGGCGCCCTGCTGGCGACTTCTGCTGCCTTCTACCCACTGAAGGGTGCCCTGAAGACCCAGAGACATGTGAGCAACCGTCCGCATGGGCAGGCTTTATCGGACGTCCTGAACCGCAGCCCAATCGCGTCCAATAAGGTCTGTTGACGTTTGGACGTATTTGACTCAAAAGTCTAAATGCTATTGGACATTGGAGGGTGGGGTGCAGGTCGGTTACGCGAGAACCTCAACAGAAGAACAGGTGGCTGGTCTGGAGGCACAGGTTCGAGACCTCCAGGCCGCGGGTTGCGAGGAAGTCTATTCGGAGCAAGTGTCGGCTCTAGGAGATCGAAAGGAATTGGACCGCGCCCTGAAGTTCCTCCGCAAGGGTGATACGTTGGTGATCACGAAGATTGATCGCCTCGCGCGGAACACGCGCACGCTGAGCGATCTTGTCGATGGTCTACATGGAAGGGGTGTCGGTCTGAAGGTGTTGCAATTCGGCAAGGACACGTTGGACACGACGGGAGCTTACGGTCGGCTGATGCTGAACATGTTCGCCGCTTTCGCCGAGTTCGAGCGAGACCTGATGAGAGAACGACAGAAGGAAGGCATCGCGAAGGCAAAGGCAGAGAAGAAGTATAAAGGGCGGAAGCCGACGGCGCGAGCCAAGGCTGGCGAGGCGGTCGTCTTGTTTCAGCAGCAGAAGTCCGTGTCAGAGATCGCCACGTCTCTCGGCATCGGGCGGGGGTCGGTCTACCGAGCGCTTGCGGCTGCTGGCCTTAGATAGCCAACGGTATGCAAGTGTGCGCGGACATGCTCAAGAGCCGGCGTTGAATGAGCGCCGCCCCTGTCAGGCTCCCCCGGACATAACTTCAACCCTGAGGCGCTTCATTGCTTCCCGACCTTAGAGGAGATCTTCTCGCACCTTTTTCTCGCGAGTGACGGCAATATCTAAGCGCGGCCGTAAATGCCTCGGCTGCCAAGTCGCATTTGCGCTTGGATGCACCATTGCTCTGAATGACAATTTCAGCCTGCCTGGTCGTCAAACCGTGCTTTGCCGCAAACTCGTCTATGTCGGCTTCCGTCCAGCACGACCGCTTCAAACCTTGCATTTTATCTCCTGGTCCCGAAATCGTGAGGAGCCAACGCCGGACCGTCGATAAGGTTTCTGATCAACGCCGAGAGCCCTCAACTCGGCTGGTCGCCAGAGGCGCCTTCTCGTCGACGGCTATGGAGCGTCACCACGCTCTCGTACTCTTTCCGTTCTGGCCTCTGAATGGCAGGCAACTTACATAGCCAGGGCTATGGCCTCGGCTGGAACGCTGCCGCGCTCACGAGCCTGGAGGCTATAGAACGGCCCGGCAGCCATCTTGCTTCGGGGGGAAGTGGTGACGCACCGCCGTGCCGAGGTAGTCCGGGAGTGGGTAGCCAAAAACCCCGGACAGCGTTAACCATAGCGTCACGGCGGGCGATGGCAATTGTTGATTGGGTCAGCCCACGAAGGCGTCCGATCCCGAAACCGAGCCCGATTGCAATGCCCGTAAAGAACTTGCCAGCAGCACCTAGGGCAATGACGCGGACCTTGGCCCAAACGTCTACGCGGAGCTCTCTGAGGGCAGTGGCGATATCATCGAAGATCGCGGCCATAGCAGAGATCCTAGATCGAAACGGATTCGCTGTGAATCCTCCCGTCCTCTGGCGCGAAGGCACCAGTTCTTAGCGACTGCTGAAAGGAAGATCGCCGGGCGAGGAACCCCAAATCCTCAAGCCCGGCGAAGTTACTTCCTGATGCCCAATCAGGAAGTCCGGTGAGGCGTCACCGGCAATTTCTTCGATGTAAGGTCGATGCCAGCATTTTGGTCCCGAAGTGAGACAGGCAAGCGCTACGCTTCTAGGCGTCTGTCTCTAGCGGTTCGTGGCCCGGCTGTTCATGCAAGATCACTTGTCGCAGATCGCGCCAGTCGACCGCCTGTCCGCAGACCGGGCACTTGCGGAAATGGTCGCGTTCGTTGACGTATTCCTTGCTGGTGGCGGCGGCCGAGCGGCCTCGGACAGCTTGGTCACGTCGCCTTGTCCACAAGCGGCGTCTTCCTTGTCGGCGGTTTGTAAGGGGTCACCACTCTGACCGTATCGGCATTCACCGTGGCAGGAACGCCTAAGTTGATGGTCACTTTGCCTTCGTCTACGCGGGTGACATCGCCTCGCAGATCGATCTCCTGGCCCTGCTTAACCTTCGAGATCCGATCAACGATGGAATGGGGCTGCCCATAAGACGGGATCGACACGCTCACTCGATCCTCGGTGACGCGCCTGCGAACCTTGGCCGTGATCGCGACCTCATCGCCAATGTTAATGCCGCCCTTTGCCATGAGGTGTCTGGCGCGGCTACTGACTTCGTCAAGGTTGAGCTAATGTTTACCAGTAGAATAGATTGACGGTGGTCAGAGATAACCCGCGGAGGTCGATCCCTTCGGGGATGCAGCCGCGCGGTGGCAACCTAAAAAGCCCGTTGCTTGCGCTGATTGTCCGCGACGGGCTTTTTTGTGGAACCAAACCGATCAAGTCGCGTTGCGGACCACTGGGGACTTTTCCTATGGCCGAAACCGGGCAAGAGCTTAGCGACCGCGCGCAGGCACATAAGCAATTGATCGTGCAGTTCCTAACCCGGGAAACCGGCATCACCGAAGCCCAAGCGCGCGACCTCGTAGACATGATCGGCAATGCCCCGGCTTCGCTCCTTCGAGAGGCGCGGTTGCTGAAAAAGCTGTAGCGCGACCCACCGACAGCAGCACTGCGAAGGCCGGTCGGTTAACAGACACGCCAGTCACCCCAGGCAACGAGATTGCGGGCATCTATTCGCTCTCTGATGCCGCCGAACGAAGGGACGTATGCTGGCGGGCTCTGTGAAATGATGCAGCGAGGCGAAGGTTTCCGGACAGGGACCAAAGCATCAGCCTATCCGACTTCGGTCGCATCGGCGGACGGGAACATTCCCACCAGTGTCCCGGTTGAGTCTCGCAGCGTGTCTTTCCGGCATGAGACTCACCGCACTGGGGCGCTCCTCCCGGGAGCCCGTTCGACCCCCTCAGGCGAGCGGGCTCTTGCCTCTGAGGTTCCAACGCCACAGTCGGCATTCGCTCTCGCGCTTTGAATTATTTGATTGATCTGCTTGCGAAGGCTCAAGCCGCCGATCATCTGACGAATGTCGTAGCCTTCTTTTTTGATCTTTGTACGCACCTCACCAAAATTGGCGTAAACGCCAGACTTGGCGAGTTCGAATGCGCGCTCAAGGGTCGTTTTCCTGTGGTCCATAGCAGCGCTGAGCATACAGGAGTTTGGGGAAAGCTGCGACAACGGCTTTCGCGGCCTCAAATTTCAAACTGAGACACTACCAGCCTACATGACTGGGCATGGGTAACGGCTGGACGCTTCAGGAACTGGTCGACGAGGCGTTGGTCTTGCAGAACTATCCCGGCGACACTGCTCTCGTTGGGGAATGGGATCTCAAGGTTTGCGATCTTGAAGAAATCAGCAGCAAAACCACCGAGAACAAGTCAGCGTCGTGTCGCGCGCCAAGTGGTGCTGGATGTTTTTGCGCACGAGCCCCCGGCCCATGGAAACGGTACGTTGAAAGACGCAGTTCAGTTGCCGGGTCGATGACGATCGGCAATGGCTTGGCGCGTCTTTAGCTAGTCATTAGGACAACAACGTTGAACGCACGAACACGATCGTCCGTTTAATTAGGTACAATGTCTGCACGTATGACGCGGGACGCAAATCTGAGTCACGGCGAAAGGAACCAGTTCGGCTGCTTTGCGCCGCCGTCCGGCCATTGGAGCTAGCTTGCCCGACGGCCGTAAGCAGACTTCGCTGCTCAAAAGGCGAGAACGATGCACAGAGACGAAGTTAAGGGCGCAGCGAAGGAGCTCCGCGGCTAGGTATTCAGCCACGCCTCAGCGCGGGAATCAAAGCAGGATCAAGGCTTCGGTCGGCGTTAATCGTGGAAGCCGCTGCTGGGGACAGAAAAGCGACTGGCGACGTTACTGGACGGCCAAGGTCATCGCCGGTGATGCATTGGCACAGTGAATCGTCGCTGCTAGAGACCGCTACTTTGCACTCCAAGGCGAAGCCGGACCGAAGCCTCTAGGTCTTTGGCAAAACCAAGCGCGAACTGAAGAACCGTCGTTTCATTCGAAGCGACAGATCCTTGGCCCTCGATAGCGATCGGCAGTTCTATTTTGCCGGCGGGTGAGGTCACGCGAACATTAAATAAAAGCTGGCCACCGGGCCGCTCCTCAACTGTTATCAATTCGACAGTTGCCATTGTTACTCTCCCACTCGTCACCCGAATCCCTCACCTCGGTTGGCTGGGAATTGCAGTTTTTCGGCTCTAGTTCGGTCGATACCTTGGGCCAACGAGGGGCTCGTTCAAATCAGGCGATTGCGTTCCGCGAGTTCGCGTGCCCGCCTCAGAGTGCCGTCAGTGTCAGCGATCCTGCGCCTTGTTGCTTCGTCGGTTCTAATCGTCAGCCGAGCTGAGATAATCTTGGGTGACTTGGTGACCGCCTCGATCACCAGGGGCGGTGCATCCGGTGTTTTCAAGGTTCTCATTGGTATTATCCTTTCAACTGAATGACTGCAGGAGCAGTCGACATTCGGCGGTTGCTCCACATGACCGGCCCAGAAGCCCTGAACCGTATTGTGGGCCTGCCAATTAGGATTCCCGGCCGGCCACTTCCCGCCGCTTGGCGTCCTGAATGTTCATTTCGCCAACAATCTTTTCCGCCGGGCGCGTCTTGATACCGACCATCATCTTCTTCTCGAACTCGGCGGGCTGGCCGGTGAAGATGTCGAAAACGGTCCAGCTGTTCGGCTCGTCCATCCGAAGCGCGTAGCGGTTTGCCATGCTCGCATCCTTCTCGTTTTCGCCTCTCCACGAATGCCGACCGAGTTCAGGCTTTTAAGATGACAAAAACCGAGGCCAGCAAAGGGGTAATCCAGAGCGCGACACACACCTTTAAGGCGAATGGACCATATGAAGAGAGTGCCGCACCCATGCGCGTCCCCATCATCAAATTTGCGCTAGTCCGCGCCGTCGCCATACTCAGCTGCGCCTTGGTGCCAAGCTTGCCGAAACCGCGGTGCAGTTCATGCTTGGAGGACACTCCGGATGTGCTCAACATGCCAGGCTTGGTGGTTGGCGCGGCTGTCGGGCGACCAAGCCTTAATGGCAATTTCTTTCGCGTGGCGGAACGGGTTCGCATACCCTTTCTATAGACTGCTTTCCTAGCGATAGATAGGAGAAGCGAAATTATTTGCCAACCCCGCAGATAATTCGTCGAAATAATTGCGGAAACGGGGAAAATTTTGCGTGGAACGAGGAAAAATTCTGCCGCTTTTTGAGCGATGCATTTGAGTTTTTATTTGACCAATAAAATAAAAACGCGGAAGCACCTTGTTCCCAGCGCAATTGGGGCGCATATATAAGTTCGTTGATTTTTGTCGAGGTCATGCGTGAAGCCTCGCCATCCGTATCCGAATTTTCGATAGCGAATGCATTGCGCTGCTCCCGGCGCGGCATCTCGCTACGTTCGTACCCTGAAGATGATCCCGCGCTGACCAAGGATGTACGAGCGGCATCCGAGATTGTTTCGCCGGTTGGCTGGAACTGAAGCAGTCGCCGCATGCGCACGTTTCCGCAGAGAGCCGCAAGTGACCACTCGCACTACGTCGACCGTCGTTCGCTTCAATGCAGCGTTTTTGCTGCCCGGCTTCGATGCGCCGCAACCGGCTGGAGAGTATCGTGTCGATCTTGATGAGGAGGCTCTCGAAAGCGCTTCCCACACCGCTTGGCGCCGCGTGGCCGCGTTCATTCACCTGCCAGCGATCTCCTTGAGGGGGTCCAAGGAACAAATGGTGCAGATTGAGCCGGCATTACTCGAGGCGGCGCTCGACAAGGACCGGAGACAACCATGACCACCCTCATGCAACGCAAAGCACGACCCATCCAGCACGGAGCCCCGGCACGCCTTTTTGACATCGGACAGGCGGTCCGGTTGAAGGGCGGTCTCGGCGTCGGTCCAAAGACCGGCGAAATCTACCGTGTCACTCGTACCCTGCCTCCGAGGGGAAACTCGCCGCAATATCGCATCCGCAGCGACGCCGAACCGCACGAGCGGGTTGTCACGGAGGACAGGCTGGAACCGGTCGCCGAAGTATCGCACGGCGGCATAAGGCTCATCGAAAGGACGTTCGGACATGGCCAAGGGACAGAAACGCTCGAACAGAGAGATCAGGAAGCCGAAGCAGGAAAAGCTTCCGCTGAAGCCTGAGAGTGCGTTCGGCCAAATCAAGGGCGCCGGCGGCACCCACGCCCAAAGCAAGAGCAAGGGCTGACGGCAGGATGGTCGTGCGCGACGAACTCGGATGAAGGTCGTGATCCAATTCTATCGCACGCGCGTTGCCGACGACGCGCACGCCGTCGTCGGCCGTGAGACCGTGGACGCGGCCGACCTCGACGCGGCGATCGAGATCGCGCGGCTTCTGGCGAGGACACTGAACATGCCCCAATGGCCAGATGCCGTCGCCATTGCCGACGCCGAGGGTGCGACGGTCTATTCCAGCGTTATTGCTGCGCAGGGTGACATGGACAAAGGGCCGGCATCATGAACGCCAGCAACCATCGCACCGATGCAGCTCGCGAATTATCCGCTAATCCAGGCGAGGACAATGCGGCCGGCGCGCAGGCATGCGACTTTGGGGATCATCAATATGGCCGCCGCGTCGAAGTCGATCGTTCCTGGACCGTCTATCACGTCTTCACGGGCATTCCAGCGCATGTGAACGGCGCCTCCATGATCGGGCTCAGCCGTTCGGAAGCGACGAGAAGCATGCTGTCCCTCAACTTTTGCAACAGGGAGCGCCGCAAGCAGAGGATCGCCGCGCGCTTCTTCGTTGCTCCCGAGACACCGGCAGATCAGTCATGACGCTCGCGTTCCCGAACCGAAGTTCCGATCAGGAGCGTAACGGCGTCTACTTCATCGGTCATGACGGCATGTTTCAAATCCGTTTCTTCATCGAGGCCGAGGCTCTGGCCAAAAACGGCATTGTCCTGGGTGGGAAGGCTAGCGTGGAGACGGCCTATCTTTCGGCATTCGATGGCCTGCGAACCTCCATCCAGCACGTGGCAGGCAAGGTTTATGCGCGCCACCGCCGCGACTCCTACACTTTGACCGCCGCCGATTTCAGGTAGCAGCATCGGTTGCGGTCAAAGCGGGTGAACAATCGACCCGCCGCGCTCGTCTTTCCATACAATTGGGCGTAGGGTGCACGATGGCTGGCAAAAAATTCCGGGTTCCCGTGGTTGTCTATGTCGCCGGTCCGATCGGCTTCACTCTGATTGAATCCGTTGCACAGGCCTCGGATTTCCTGTTTGACCATTGGCAAGGAAACGACAGCCTGGCTTGGACCGACGCGATGAAGCGCTGCGCCGAAGATGGTGCTGCCGATGACGCGAGTGTCGCATTCCTCACCGCGCTTGAGGGGGCGGGGATCGGGTACGACCGCACGGTTGAGATTTACTGAGCTTGGCGAACGACTGCGCGGTTTGAAGCCGCGCGCTGGCCGGGTAGCGACAGCTAGCATTCGGCGCCTTGCGGACTACCAGATAGGGAGAGTTCGAATGGCGATGAAGCCAAACTATCGATCCGAGCGGAGTCAACGAGACAAGGCCAAGGCGGCCAAGAAAGAAGCCAAGCTTGCCGGGAAAGCTGCGAAGGAGAAACCCATAGAGCAGAAAGAGGCGCGAGAGCCTGCTGCTGACGAAAGCTGAGGCATGGCGATGACGCAGCGCGAGACAGACAGCTTCGAAATCGACGTGGAATGTCCCCGTTGCCATCATCAGGCAAAGACCGTCGTCGGCTGGATTCGTACTCACACCCAGATGGAATGCTCCAACTGCGGCGACATCATTGACATTGAGAGCAAAAACTTCAGGTCGCACGAACAGCGCTAGGAAAGCTCTATGATACCGTCCGAGCCGCGGTCGCCGCGCCTAGCCGTTCTGATCGATGCCGACAATGCCTCCGCCAAGATCGCCGACGGGCTGTTCGAGGAGATCGCCAAGATTGGCGAGGCCAGCGTGCGTCGCATCTACGGCGATTTTTCAAGCTCGCGTTCGAAAGCGTGGGCCGACGTTCTTTCGAAGCACGCAATCATACCCCAGCAGCAGTTCGCCTACACAACAGGCAAGAACGCCTCCGACATCACCCTCGTGATCGACGCGATGGATCTGCTCCATAGCGGTCGGTTTGATGGTTTCTGCCTGGTTTCCTCCGACAGTGATTTTACCCGGCTGGCCGCCCGCATCCGCGAGCAGGGCATCGACGTCTTCGGCTTCGGCGAACAGAAGACGCCCGAGAGTTTCCGACAGGCATGCCGGCGATTTGTCTATACCGAGAATCTGCTTCCGTCTGCGCCGGGCAACGAACCTGAGGCGGTATCGAGCGTGAAGCCATTGCAACCGCCCTCAGCGGCCGTGCCGATCATCCGCAAGATTATCGCGCAGATGGAAAGCGAGGATGGCTGGGTTCCGCTCGGTGCGGTCGGCACGCAGCTTGCCAATCTGGCCTCCGACTTCGATCCCCGCACCTTTGGTTTTCGCAAGCTAAGCGATCTCGTCCGCAAGACGAACGCGTTCGAAATCGACCGCCCGGAGGGCGGGACGTTGCGCATAAGAATCAAACCGCAGGCAGCGCGAAGGGGAGGGCGGAAGGCGTGACCGGTACGGCGCAGCTATCCGAGTCCTTGCAGGTTGGCTATTTATCGACCGTCTGGCTTTTCCATGCTCGCCCGGTCCTGTTCGGTGCGCAGCTGGTCGAGCAGATCGATCAAGGCTTCGCCTTCGGGCGAGCCAGGCCCGCGGGCCATGAACGTCTCGATGTCAACCTCGGAGGGTTGACCGCCCGAAGCCCGGTTTGGCTCATGCCTCACGAAAATCTCATCGCGCTCGCCGACCTTGACGACCAGCCAGCGGTCGCCGTTGGAACTTGTGTAGAATGCCCGTGACGGGTTTGACATGGCGGACCTCCTTTGACCTGTCTGCAAACGGCATCACGCTGGTCGTCTATTCATGTCGGTTGGCCAGGTAACTACCCTCGGCGTGGGGATAGATATATCCCGCGTGTCCCTCGGCAAGCCCGCTCCGTTATTGCCCCACCAGGATACCAGCCTCGCGCGCAGCCAAAGCGAACGCCCGCCGAACGCTCGATATGGGCTTTTTGTCCGCGCTGGCATCGTGGCAAGCCTGGAGCGCGGCGCGATGTGACGGTCCACGCTTGCCCGGCCACTTCCGAAGCAGAAATGACGAGCATTCGTAAACGTCAGTGATGATCGTCTCGGCGCCTTGAGCACTGGCCCGAACAGTCACCGGCTGAGTGAATTTGGGATTTTGCATCGCTGTCCTTAGGGCATTGACGCCTGGATAGCGAGGCAATTCCACGTTCCGCCCCAATTCGCGCGGGGACCTCCCAGTTCGCCGTCAAGCCGTTTTGTTGACGCGAGGTGTTTCTCCTGGTCGAGGATCTGCTGAGCAGCTTATGCGTCTTATCGTGCTCGAGCTCCTGCGCCCATTCCCCAAAGAGCCGGCCGGGCAATGTCATGGGTGCTCAACCGCCTGGCAGGCCGCCAGCAAGCCGGCATTCGCGATCGGGCCGCCGACTTCCAAGCGAGGCCCTTCGATAACGTCGTATTTCTCGCCGGAAGTCTTCTTGCCGGTCGACTTGAACACCTGTTCGATTTTCGTGAGCTGACCCTTCGTTTCCTTAAAGTGGTCCTCCGCGGGGGAATTGGCATGGAGAAAGAGCGGACGCAACGAATGGTTCTGTGTCACCACCCGGCCTGGTGACTTTCCGCCACTCGCGGTGATCGTCCCGCCATTCAGGTCGGATGGTGGATTACGCAATCAGCTGCCGAGTGCCATTCCAGAACCGACTCGCCAGCTGGAAGGCCGTCGGTCTTGAAAGGCGAGAATTAGTGCCGGCCGCGCCTTGTTTAGAACACTGAACGGGTCTATGTTGCAAATATCGATCTTGTCTGTCGAACTTTGTTTCTGACGCGAAACGCGTCTTCGGCGATCTTCTCCTCTCAAAATCGATCTGAACCGTTTGCCGTGTGTCTTGCACGGCAAGCAATTTTCTATGGATGATTGAAAGGAAATCGCCATGAATACGGGAACCGTAAAGTTCTTCAATTCGACCAAAGGCTTCGGCTTCATCGAGCAGGGTGGCGGCCAGCCGGACGTGTTCGTCCACATCTCCGCTGTCGAGCGGGCCGGTCTGCGCTCACTGGTCGAGGGCCAGAAACTCAGCTTCGAACTCGTGAAGGACAAGCGTAACGGCAAATTCGCGGCCGAGAACCTGCAAGCCGCATAAATTATTGCGCTCTGGCCGTTGACCACGGATGTACTGGCACAGGCCACAGAGCGCAGATCAGAGAGGTCGGGCAAGCCCGGCCTTTTTTTGTTTTCCGATTTGGAGAGCGCATCATGCGACACCCCGATATACCGCAAGGAATATTCAAGCCCAAGCCGACCGCGATCGAGACAAGGCAGGACGCCACAGCCAGGGCCGCCCGCCAAATTATCGACGGTGAAGACGCCGCGCGAGAACAGAAGACCGAGCGGTTAAGGCTGGCGAGGCTTGCCAGGGAGGCAACAAATACGTACACGCCGACGGCGAAGAAGCCAACGAACGGGCGTAAGCACGGCTAGGTGTATCAGCGATACGATCACAACAACGGGCAGGAAGCTGCGACGGGTTTGACTTTCGGGCGCCGGCCTCCAACGGCCCGGCCAAGTCATCTTGGTAGCTGCGGCCTCCGGTCTGTCCTCGCTCGCGACCTTGTGAGAGGTCGCGGCTTCACCGGACATAGTTCAAACCCTACGGCTATCATTGCTTCCCGACCTTAGAGGGGATCTTCTCGCGCCTTTTCGAATAACTGCACTGTCTGAGCGCGGCCATAAATGCCTCGGCTGCCAGGTCGCATTTGCGCTTGGATGGACCGTTGCTCTGGATGACAATTTCGGCCTGCCTGGTTGTCAGACCATGCTTTGCCGCAAACTCGTCTATGTCGGCTTCCGTCCAGCACGACCGCTTCAAACCTTGCATTTTATCTCCTGGTCCCGAAATCGTGAGGAGCCAACGCCGGACCGTCGATAAGGTTTCTGATCAACGCCGAGAGCCCTCAACTCGGCTGGTCGCCAGAGGCGCCTTCTCGTCGACGGCTATGGAGCGTCACCACGCTCTCGTACTCTTTCCGTTCTGGCCTCTGAATGGCAGGCAACTTACATAGCCAGGGCTATGGCCTCGGCTGGAACGCTGCCGCGCTCACGAGCCTGGAGGCTATAGAACGGCCCGGCAGCCATCTTGCTTCGGGGGGAAGTGGTGACGCACCGCCGTGCCGAGGTAGTCCGGGAGTGGGTAGCCAAAAACCCCGGACAGCGTTAACCATAGCGTCACGGCGGGCGATGGCAATTGTTGATTGGGTCAGCCCACGAAGGCGTCCGATCCCGAAACCGAGCCCGATTGCAATGCCCGTAAAGAACTTGCCAGCAGCACCTAGGGCAATGACGCGGACCTTGGCCCAAACGTCTACGCGGAGCTCTCTGAGGGCAGTGGCGATATCATCGAAGATCGCGTCCATAGGCTGGCGTTTTCGCACCAGTTTGGCGACTGCTGAAAGAGATCGCCGGGCGAGGAACCCCAAATCCTCAAGCCCGGCGTAGTTACTTCCTGATGCCCAATCAGGAAGTCCGGTGAGGCGTTACCGGCAATTTCTTCGATGCAAGGTCGATGCCAGCATTCCCGTCCTAAAACGACACAGATGTGTTTGGTCTCAGCCGGCCAAGGCGTGCTGCGCGTATGCTTTCATGATCGGCATACAGGCTCCCTTCGCGAGCAATCAGGGGAGCGGGATCGGCTTGTCGCTGAGTGTGCGCAAGTAGGCGATCAGGTTGACCCGTTCAGTCTCGTCCGGAACGCCAGGCGTCTCCATCTTAACGCCGGGCGTGGTGAGCATGGGCCCGAAAAGATATCTGTTCAGGTCCTCATACGTCCACACCCACACACCTTCCCAGCCCAGCAAGGCATCGGAATAATCCATTTTTGCCGTGGAAGCCTTGTCGCGGCCGACTACCCCCCACAAGTTCGGTCCCGTTTTGCTCCCTCCCTGGGGCTCGCCATTGTGGCAACCGTGACACACATGGGTGAAGTAGGTTCGGCCATTCTCGACGTCGGCAGCAGCCAACTTCATCGAGATCGGAGCCGGTGTCGGCAAGACGACGCCGTGCGACATGAGATAGTCAGCGATTTCGCGTTGCCCCTTGCGTTTTGCGAGATGGATCGGTGTCTTGCCGTCCTTTGTCCTCGCATTCACGTCCGCGCCGGCCTCGACCAGTGCCTTCACGCAATCGATGCAACCGAGATTGACCGCGATGTGGATAGCGTTTTCGCGGCTGCGGATTTGGATTCGCGCCGTCGTCCAGCAACAGATTGATCAGGTCGATCCTGCGTTTTGCCAAAGCTGGCATGAGCGCAGGACCCAAAACACGGTGTCGGGGCGGCGTTGACGTCCGCACCGCGTTCAATGAGCATTTTTGCCGCTGCAAAATGCCCACCCTTGACCGCAAGATAGAGTGGTGTCGCTTTCCCGTCACTCTCATCGACGCCTGCACCTGCGTCGAGAGCTGCCGTGATCGCCCCGATATCGCCCTTCATAGCGGCGTCGTGGATGGCGGCGGCATACGATGCCGTCGGAACGGGCAGAAGCAGTAACAGAATGAAAAGCAAAACGTCGCGCATTCGGCATCCCCTGTGCAAACCGGAGGACGTGGCACGCTTCGAGAAGCGCAGAGTCTAGTGTGAATGCCAAATCGCGGCAAGGTATTTCAGTAACTGCTAACGGAACCGAAGCCGCCATTCGAGATTGAATCAAATTGGAGTTTTGCGTTGGGGTTCGTATGCGTAAGCCTGCCGGCGAAGCCCGGCTGTACTTTATTAGGCCTCTTGAGCCAATCCAGGTTGAAACACCGCCAGTCAGCGATGATTGGCTGCACGAAATCAAATACGACGGCTACAGAATCCAGGTCATCCTCGACGGGGCCGGCGCGCGCGCCTTCTCCCGCCATGGGCACGACTGGTCGCAAAGGTATTGGCCTATCGTCGCTGCGGCCGAGAAGCTGCCCGCCAAGGCCTTCATCCTTGACGGGGAGATGATCGCGCCGGAGCCGGATGGACGACCGAACTTTCACCGGATGCATTCGCGGATGGTGTGGAATGCCGAACAGCTTGCATTCGTCGCTTTCGACATCCTGCACCTCGACGGCCAGGATCTTCGTTCCCTGCCGCTGATGGAGCGCAAGGCCAAGCTCTGGAACCTGATTAAGCCGGCCAAGGGGATCATTCAATACGGCGATCATGTAGAGGGCAATGGCGCCGCGTTCTTCGAAGCCGTCGAGCAGATGGCCCTTGAAGGAATGGTCTCGAAGCGACGCGAAAGGCCCTATCGAAGCGGGAAGTGTCGGCGACTTCAAGCTTCTGGGCATCGGACGCGAGCCTGGGAAGCCTGCTGTGGCGATCATGGCGCGCGGTGGCCGATATGCCGGCACCGCGTTCATAACGCTGCCCAGCGGCCTCAGGGAACGGCTTTGGAAGCGTGTCCAGGAGGCCAGCGCGCCAAAGCCCGCGCAGCGGGTGCCGAGCGCCTTTGCCGATGCTGTCGAGTGGGTTAAGCCAGGCATCACGGGCCGGGTAAGATTCCTTCGCGGCGAGCATACGCTACGCCATGCGACACTACAGGACTTCGAGGAAGGAACCTAAGGCAGCCTCGCCGCGTCCCGACAGCAGGCCGAGCGCCATGACCGCGTCGCCTGAGTCCGTTTCCTTGGGACGCGCTTTAGGTCTTCACATAAACTGGCGTTTCTACCCATCGGCTTGATACTGTGGTATGTAGATGCCGCAATTCCATTGGTGGGACCACGGATATTCCGCTCTACCGTGCAGGCTGCCCCAGCGCAGCTGGCGTGGTACGGATCGTCCGGCGCAAATGACGATCGATCAGGGAGGTATGCCATGCGCGCAATCGCACTTTTGATCGCCTCGTCGGCCACGATCTTCATTGCAAGTCCTTCGCTGGCGCAGGATGTCGCCGCAGGCGAGAAGGTCTTCACCAAGTGCAAGGTCTGCCACATTGCAGACCAGGACCAGAACAAGGTCGGCCCGTCTCTGCACGGCGTCATCGGGCGCACCGCGGGCACGCATCCCGGTTTCACTTATTCCATGGCCATGACCGAGGCCGGAAAATCCGGCATCAAATGGGATGAGCCTAGGCTGACAAAGTACCTTCAGGACCCGAGGGGGACGGTCAAGGGTACGAAGATGGCGTTTCCCGGCCTCAAGAACGATCAGGACGTGGCCAACGTCATTGCTTACCTAAAACAGTTTTCCAAGTAATCGGGCCATTCCAGGCCCCTGTCTGTGGCGCCGGCTCGCCCCGACCGAAGGCGGCCGGGGATGGCGGCCGCGAGGCGCGAAGGCAACTCGCCCAAAGAGTTTCAGACGAGGTTGACAGCGTTTTCGAAGTTATCTTCGACGCTGCAGCACCGCGAGGCAGGTTGGCCGGCTGACATGCAAAGGAGAAATGCCGTCACCCCAGGCAACGGGGGCGGGCATCTACCCACTCTTCAAATCCGGAGCCAATGTGCGATAGCGGGCTCTATGTTTCACGGTGTGGACCTATGCGCGCGGTGACAGGGCTTCAGTCGTACCTAGCGCCGGCTGTGTGCCCGAACTCGGAACGAATGGATAGAGGCACCGTTGAAAAGGGGTGCCGGCAGCTCCCGGTAACGGCGGTTGAGCGCAAGCCATCGGCTCCAGCGCTTGGCGGGTTCGCGCTGGAGCCGTCTTGCTAGGAGTGAAGGAAATGCAAGACCCTCGCAACAGTGTCCTGGAAGCTCGTTGGCTTCTCGCCGTGCCCGCTTCGCTTGCCCTGACTGTGCTGCTGGCAGGGCTGTTGCTTTCCTGACGGACGCGGCCGCTTGCACCTTGCCGTGGGAGTAGACGACGCTGCATCTGCCCAGGCTTGGAACGGGTAAGAGGCCCCGGCCTGCTCTCCACGTCCCCACCCACCCCGCGACAGGCCGGGTCCTCCTGCCCCAAGCTAGGCCCCGCCGTCTCTCCGACCTCGGGGAACGTTCGGACCGGCGAGCGGTTATGAACTCGGCGGCACGGTTGGTGTCCCAGTTCTATCCGAGTCGCCTGATAAGCAGCAACGGAGCCCGCTCGACCCTCCCGCGAGCGGGCTCTTGCCTTTCCAGCAATCATGTCTTCACAACATTTGATAAAATAGTCGGGAACCGAGCCCGGTTCCTGTAAGTTTATGCGCACCGCCGGTAACAGCCAAATGGATATCGGCGGCTGAGAGACAGCTCCCTTCTGCGACTGGAGGCGGTATGTACCCTGTCAATCCCTTCACGCGCACCTCTATAACAACGACTTTCAGCTAGTCGCCGAGGGAAGCTATCGACCGTTCCTGTCAGAAATTGCGTGAAACCAGGCCGCTGGTAACCCGCACCGGTTAAGCCACCTTATCACCCGGAATGCGGTCGGGATATCTGACACCAGTGATGAATGGCGGGTCGTGGTAGAGGAATGCGGTGTAGGCACGATCAGCCGCACATTCAGGGAGGGGTGCCAGCCTTTAACTTTGCCGAAGCCCAGATGATGCGGCGTGGCCTTCATAAGATGACAGACAACTGATCATCGGGCGGCCTGCATCCCGTTGGCGGATAGTGGAACAAAGGCCGTCAGACCGTGCCTCCCCGCAAACTCCCCAAGGTCGTAGGCTTCCTCCCAACACGACCGCTTCAAACCTTGCATTTTCGCTCCCGTGGTATCGAAGGTGACGAGGCAATGCGAGAATCGCCGCTCGGTGCGATGGGTATTTCTCGCTGGCCCTTTGGACGGTCATAAGGCCGCGTTGCCTTCTTGCTTTTTCTGAAGTTGGTCGCGCCGACGGGGCAGGGGAGCTCCCATGCTCGGTCGCGACAGGTGTTTCTTTTGGCTTCGGCACGGCAAAAAACGTTCTCACCGGCTTTCCGTCGTTGCATGCCGCCTAATTCTACCTACTCTTGCGAGCGGCAGCTGCCCGCGCCGGCGCCTCCTGGATGTTGGCGGCGCCGCCCATGTCACCATTCTTGGTACGGCCCGCCCCCGGTCCTGCTCCAATATCGGCGCCCGTCATCGGATCGGAAGCGGGGTCCGAGAGTGTCCGCTCCGCCATATTGGCCGCGAGCTTCTTGTCCTTGGCATTTAGCTTGATAGTCGCCATCCCGTCACCGCCGTCGGCGGGCATCACCTCTTCGAGATTGTCGATGCGGTCCCATTCGCCTCCCGAGTTCCAGGGTCCCGTGGCGTCTCCTTCGCCTTGCGAGGTGTTGACGTACATGCTGGCATATTTCTCGATGCCCGGCAGTTTGCCCGTCGGGAAGTTGTTCTCTATCGCGTACAGCGCTTTCTCGAAAGACTTCTGGTGGGCGACTTCGCGCGTCATCAGAAAGCCGAGGGCATCCTTGACGCCGGGATCATCGGTGATGTTGATCAGTCGCTCGTACACAATCTTGGCACGAGCTTCGGCCGCGATGTTGGAGCGCAGGTCCACCGTTGGTTCGCCGCGAGAATCGATGTAGGCGGCGGTCCAAGGCACTCCGGCCGAGTCGCACAATGCGGGTCCGCCGCCAAACAGGATTGACTCCTTGGCCGTTGTGCCGCTGGCGCCAACCATCAAATACAGCTCGGCTTCCTTCATCTGTCCCTCGGCAAGCTGCGCCTTGAGCCCCTTGTTCAGCATTGTGACAATAGATCCGACCACCTCGAGGTGGCTTAGTTCTTCGGTCGCAATGTCGAGCAACATGTCTTTCCGGCCGACATCATCCTCGCCCAGCCCCTGGGTGAAGTAGCGCATAGCGGCGGCCAACTCGCCATCGGCTCCGCCGAATTGCTCCATTATCATGCATGCCAGTTTCGGATTCGGCTCCGACACACGGACGGTGTATTGCAGTCGCTTATTGTGCATGAACATGAGTTTTCTCCAGGGTTGGGGTTCCCCGAACCGTCCATCAGCGGGAATGTTCCCTCGCACAGTTCGATTGCAAATAGACTGGCCGGCAGCGCCTGATCGGTGCAAACGTCGCACCCGGGTCAGACCGGCGCGGAGAGCGGCAGGCGAAGGGCGCTGTCTGCGCTATAAGTCCAAGACTAACTACCAAGGCGCCAGCGAAATCGCCGAGGCAAAGGAAGTCCCGTGCCGTTCCCGAGGCAGACATAGCTTGCGAGGCTGAGCGGCGTTTAGCCATAGGCTGGCATCAGCGATGTCTTCTCACAACAAAGGAGAGCTACTACCAGACCTTGATGAGTACCTTGCCCTTGGCACGCCTGTTCGACGCCAGAGCCTCATTGGTCGCTTCAAATGGAAAGACCCTGTCGACGACCGGTCGGATCGCTCCTGATTCGGCATCACGTGGTCATCAGGAAGCACCAGGTGAAAGCCCGGTGGAGCCCCGGCGCCGGCCTGGCGAACTAGGGGGCCGCCGCACTTGCAAGATAGCTAATTTCTACCTCAAAAGGACAGGGCCTGATCGCGTACCTCTCGGTTCGTCCATCGATCAGGAATATAATCCTCGCTGGTGCGGCGACCTCATTTTTGGAGCAACTGGCCAGTTCGCGGATGCCATGTTCGGCTTAACCCGCGACCGCGAGCCCAACAGCGATACCACGTATGTTCGCCGGTGTGGCTTTGGGGGTGGCCACCGGGCCTTGCCGGCAGGGGTAAGAGCCGGCGAGCCACTATATGCGCAGCTGCTAATAATGAAATTCAACCAAAAAGCGCTCATCGACCTGCGATGCGAGGCAGCGTGGCCACTGGCTTCTTACGCCTCGCTAAGCGGATGCCAATATTCGGCAGAATCCGATAACCCGCCGCTCGGTGTGCCCCCACACCCAGCGGCGGGCTAAGGTGACCGGCGCCTGTTCTCGTGGGGGAGAATTGCCTGAGTCCCGGCGCCGGCCTGGCGAACGAAAGGTCCGCCGCACATGCAAGATAGCTAATGTCTACCTCAAAAGGACATGGCGTGATCGCGTAACCTCTTGGCAATCGGCTGGAGATCAGGAATATAATCCTCACCCGTGCGGCGACCCCACTTCACGAGGATCGCCATGACAATGAAGTTTCCCTTCACGGAAGACCCGCTCGGCAAAAAGCTGGAGGCCGGGACGGGCCTGTCTGTCTGTTGCCTCACTTGTCGGCGGTCGGCGGTGCTGGACGTTGCCGCACTGGTTAGCGGCTCGGGCCGGACCATGGATGCCTGCACTGGGATTTGGTGAAGGCCATCTTCTGCCACGAGTGCCGCGCCGCCGGCCGTCAGAACCGAAACCTTCAGTTCACCAATCATGCAGTGACGCCGGATAAGCGGAAAGGGTGAACGTCTAGTCCTTAGCCCGAACGGGCAGAAGCAGAGCATAAACGGCCAGAGCAGCCATCACAAGGCTTGCGACCATCCCGACCATATCTCGCTGCCGATAGCGCCAGACCGCGCTGGCGACCATCACAATGCCGATTGCGGCAATGCGACCCTGCGATGGACCGGCATCATCAGCCAGAACGCTTTCTGACAGCGTCCCGGTTGACCGTTATCCCGAGATGTTGTCCGCTAACGGTAACGGTGTTTTCGTCAACCCGCGTCACCTCGCCGATCAGCTCGATCTTCTGGCCGCTGCTAATGCTCGGAGTGGTATCCACGATCGAATGCGGCTGATGGTAGGACGGAATGAGGACGGCCACGCGATCCTCCGTCACGCGCTTTCGCACGGTTGCTGTTATCACGACCTCATCCCCGACTTTCAAAGAGCCGTTTGCCATGCGCCAACAACTCCGGCGCGGCAAATTGGTTCGAAAGAATCCGCTAATGTTTGGGCTGGTGGCCGCCCCTTCTCGCGACCCCTCAATCTGACCAGCCGCGTCTTCCCGAGAAGGTCGGGGTGTCGCCAAGGCTGGACCGATCGCGGGCCGCAAGCCAGCAGCAACATGTTCATGGATGGACGTGGCAGCGCCTATGACGATCGAGAGGCTGAAGACGAGCACGGCGGCGACAGCAACGACGAGCCGCAGGCAGACGATAGCGACGACGAGCACTCACTCGGCTGGACGGAAGTCGCCTCGCTAACCGGCAACCTGGGCTGCTACGGCAGCGAAGGAGATCTAGAGGAAGACATCCAGGACAGGCCTCACGATGACGACGAGCGGGAGCCGACAGGTGAAGACGACCCTATCACCTACGGTGACGGCTCCGGCCGTGCCATCGCTGAAAAGCTGTAAGAAGGCGCGGGCGCCCGCCGCGCCGGAGAGTTGAAATTGGACCCGCCGTCGAGCCCGCCGCTCGATCCCGACGCGATGGACCTCCGCGCGCACTACTGGGCAGCGAAGGGTTCTAATGGGCGCGGCAACCCCGCGTTTGTGGCGCACAACCAGCTTCCAGCATACAATGACGCCACACACCTGAACTCTCCAAGTTGGGGTTCTCTTTTGGCCCGGCTGCTCCGGTGGCCGGGCTTTTTAGCAATCGCGAATGTGTGATGTGCATTTGAACCGGATTGCGGGTTAGAGTGACCTGCGTCACCTAAATTACTCCATGGGACCGGCCCGGCGGCTTTCTTCGGCTTGCCGGGCCTTTTTAGTGTCCGCTATTTCAAGCAACGTGCCGGGAATACGCTGCTACGCTTTTTGCAACTAAATGCTACGGTATGGGCAGGGACCGTTGGGGACAAGGCACCCGCCGGAACCGCTGAAAGCCTTGACAGGCAAGGATTTGCCGTGACGAAGCGGGAAGGGTAGGGACGGGAGCGAGCGAATTTCAAGACCGGTGCCTTAAACCGCTCGGGCCGGAGAACAAATGCGCAGGCCTGCGGGGTTGGGGCCGATCGAAACAAGAGGACAAGTAGATGGTTAAGGCTCAGCGAGAAGATAGGGCGGAATGCACAAAGCCCGCGAGGAAGAAGATACGGTATACTCAAGTGCACCGGGCAGCAAGGATGTTAAACCGGTAATTCGTGGGTCACATGGACCTAGCCTTTCTTAAGCAATCACTCACCATCTCCGTCCACATGGATTTAAATAATTCCTGCGACAATAGTTGCGGCAGAGGCGGGGATTGTCATGGGTTTTATGGACCGCGTTGCTCCTGTGGTCGACGAGACGATAGCAACGCTGGCGAGGACCAAGTTTGTTGAAGACCCAATCGCCGGGGTGAAATACTCTCGCGCGACAAGCATCATCAGCTCCGCCTATAAGCGCCACGGTAAGATCCTGGAGACCGCCACCCGAGAAGGCTTGCGCGAGAGCAACCGACACAGCGTTTGGCAGGATGACATTTTCCGGGTGTCTCGTGCGGCTGACGGGCTGGCAAGCTCTCTCAGCCTGGATGAGTGCGCCAAGAGCGTTCTTTCCTACGGGGACGCGGTTCGAACGCTCCAGATCGACCTGCTGGCGTTCGACAACGCCGACAGGACCATGCGAGCTTACGAGATTAAACGAGGCAACGGGCATTTTGACGCTGGCAAGATTCGGTCGATCCGCCGCGATCTCATGTGCATTCAGGTGCTTCTGAGAAGCTATGGGGAGTTCTGCAAGTTTCAGCCCATGAGCGCTGAATCTAGGATCATCTTCTATTACGGAATGCGATCGCTGCCTCGCCCCTGGTCGCTGGATAAGTCTGAGCTAGACCAGCACTTCGGTTTCCCTATCATCGAGCTTGTCGAGAAGGCGAATGACTACTTCAAGGACCGGCTTCACGCCTTGCTTGAAGCAAAGCCGTAGTCCGAGGCTTTTCCAGTGCCTTGCGACAAGGTGGAACCCACATAAGTCGCGGCAGAGAGACAGTCCCCCCTTTTCCCAGACAAACCAGCCGTACCCGGTAGCCGTGCTCGCCTTGGCGTCAAGCCTTCCTTTCACCATCGGAACGCGCTCGGTAAACTGTGCGAACTTCACCGGCGGGTTCGCGGTAAAGATGTTTTCATATCGTCCCACGCTCTCGAGGAACACGGTTCGTGCAAGGATGGCCACGCCTTTACGGGCCACAATGAACGCTCTTTCTATGAAGTCCTCGGCCAGCCGAAATGGCGGGTTAGTGATCACCCAGTCGTGGGACTGCGCTTCATAGGGAAAGCTAAGGAAGTCCCTAACTTTGCCGAATCCATAGGAATAGGCATCGGCCGCTTCGACCGATCGAAAAAATTCGGCGAGGGCCCTCGCCATATACCCGCGTCCGCACGCCGGCTCGAGGCACGTGAGTCCTCGAACCTCATCGCGTCCTATAACGTGTTCAACGAGTGCTCTAGTTGCCCATGGCGGGGTTGGAAAGTCGTCGGCACTGTCGGCTGCTTCTCGCCGCTGAGCCATGACCGCATGTGAAGTATTCTGCATGCGAATCTCCATTTCCCTATAGTGGCCCACAAACCTTTACCGAAACTTGCTGGCTGATTGCTTGGATTTTCTTTTATTCCCACGTTGGCAAAAGACATTGCGCGAGCAGGCCCTTTAATGTCGCGGGATGCGCCGGCGATCTCGCTTGGAGGGGCCGTCGCCTTCGTTTTGCCCCTGAGGAATGCGAACAGTTTGGTAGCGCGTCCGACATGCTGCCGAACATCATCCGGGCTGCTGTTCACTTCCTCGAAGGGCGTCCGGCTGACCGAGGGAATGGCCGACCAGGCCCCGGTACGGACTGAAGTAGCGCGCCCGATCTCTTCTGCGGTTAGAGTAATTACAAGGAAGCTGCTTTGCCTAACGTTTCGGCTCAAAGCCCTGTTCGGCCATGCATGCGCGGAAGGTGCTGCCTGATGCAACCGCGCCGGCAATCCATAGTCGACCTGCAGCAACTTGCGTCTCGGCCGCGCGACCATTGCAGATTGCTTTCGCTCGCTCGAACCGCGCCTCATAGCTTCCAGTGGCGATTGGCCTCCACTCGCTTGATGGGCTGGTGTTACAGCCAGCGAGAATGCCGAATGCCGAGAGCATGCAAACGCCGCGTATCGTGAACATCCCCGGAATCCGCCCCATCAAAAAGCAGGATAACGCAACCATGCCTGTATGGGGAGCGGCTTGAGGATTTCAGCGAACAGAAACGCGACATCATGTTCCTCGGGACCGTGCTCGCCGGCTGGCTGGCACAGGCCTCCTCGCCGGCTGAGTTTTGTTACGGCGAACAACAGTGCCCCGTTGCCTCACGGTGGCAGGCTTTTCGTTGGCCTGCTATCTAACGCCATGGTCAAGAACAAGCCGCCGGCCGACCATCACTTCGTGCCGCAGTTCCTTCTCCGAAATTTTGTCGACGCGGCGGGCGAGTTGCACGTCTATGACCGGCGGACCTCACAACGGGGTGTGTTCAACAACTCACCTGAGAAGGTGTTCTTCGAAAGCCAGCTTTACACCGCATATGAGAAAGACCTGTCGAAGAACGTGGATCTTGAGCTAGCGTTTGCTAACCTAGAAGGCGTTCTCGCTCCTGTGGTTGACCGAATCGTCCAGGGAGCAAGGCAGGGCCAGGACGTGGCTCCTCATCCTGGCGAGCGCCAGTTGCTGGCGCTGTATACCTACTTCCAGTGGAAGCGCGTGCCGGACAATTTCAAGCAATATGCGAGCGTAGGAACGATCCGGGAGGACGGCGAGAAAGCCCTCCGCAAGTTCGAGGCGGAATTCGGGGCGCTCAATGACCAAGAGAGAGAGCATTTCCAGAAGGACGAGACTTGGCGCCGCATGCTCCAAAATGTCCGGAGGGATGTAATTGCGAGGGGCAACCCGGCCATTGTCGAAGCCATCAATAACAAGAGGCTTTGCATCGTCCGCACCTCAAACCCGGCACATGCCTTCATCATTTCGAGTTACCCGGTTTACAAACTGCACCATCCTGGAAGAGCCAACCTCGACGATCCTGAACTTGAGATGTGGTTTCCCATCGCCTCCGAGGTGTCGCTTGTCTGGGTAGGTCTGGGCGGCGACACCCTTTTCAAGCCGCTTTTCGATGGCGTCGAGATCAGAAAGCTGAACAAGGCAGCCGCGGCGAAAGCGAACATGATCGCCTCCCGCTCGCCCCAGCTTACGGCATCGCTTGCCAGCTGTGTTGGGAGGCAAATTGAGAGTAGAGGTGGACCACTTCCTCAGAGCGGTGGCTCACCTGCTGGATAGCGGAGCGGAAGGTTGCCGTTGCCAATGTTCAAGTATTGCCCGAGGAATTGCCCGCAGTCGAACGCCGCCTGAAGGCGCTCACGGTTGCCGTCATAGTTGACGATGTCAAAGCCAAACGTGCACTCGGACGCTTTCAGCTCGCCGACGCTGGAAAGATAGCTCTCCAGCGTGTGCCATCGCGCGCGATCGGCGAAGTGCGCGCGCAATGTCTGAGATCCTCCAGCGGGGACGACGGTATCGTCCTGTTCGAGATCGAGCCGTAAGTTTCCGCTAAACGCAGACCGGACCGTCCCTGAGAAACGGAACTCCCCGCTCACTCTGCCTATCGAAGCTGGACGGTTGCCGTCGTTTTCGGCCAGGAAGCGTATGTAGTCCTTGGTCGAAGCGATGGGGCGTACCGTTACATGCGATGACGCAAAACCAAATAGGGCGCGGTGTGAGTAGACGGCCGCTATTCCGCCAAGGATGACGGCCAGTCCGCCTACTGCCGCCACGATAGCGCCGAAATAGCGCCCCAGATGGTCGATGATGCCCTTTTTGGGTGTGGGTGTCTCGTTCGGCTTAGACTGGTGGGCGCCTCTGCGTTCAGGGCCGCCTTGTCGCTTTATCCCCACGGAAACCCCTGGGATGAGAGTTCGGTGTCGGCGGTCCGCAATGCCATTTGTTCACCTTGGTTCGCAGGTGTTTATTCGATGGATATTCGACGCGCCCGGGCAAAGATCCGCTAAGTGCTTGGAAAGACTGGTACGCCCAAGGGGAATCGAACCCCTGTTACCGCCGTGAAAGGGCGAGTTTCCAGGCGGATGGCAGTCTATTCGCGGCTACCGGCATCTACGCGCATTTCTGATAAATCGCTGAAAATGTTGAGTTTTCAAAATAGATGATCTATGGTCGCACTCCTGCGTTCACAGGTGCTATTTCGGGTCTTATTTCGGGTCTGCTTCTAGGGAAGGGGAAATCCGCATGGCGCGCACAAGGATAGAGGCGGCAATAACGACGCGGAATGCCCGCAAGCAGCTCAAGCCTCGCAAGAAGCCGTATTGTCGATCACTCGGCCCAACTGTTGCCATCGGCTACCAGAGGAAACAGCGAGGCGGGGTCTGGCAGGCGATTGAATCGCTCGGCAACAAACGTTACCGCGTTGAGCAGATTGGCATCGCGGATGATTTTTTGAACGCGGACGGTGTCAACGTTTTTGACTATGACCAGGCTAAGAGTGCTGTCCTTGCGAAGATTTCCTCGTGGCATGCAGAGGAAATAGCATCCGCGGAAGGCCCTGCGCCGACGGTGCGATCTGCCGTGGAGAACTATATTGAAGTGCAGGCGGCGCGGGAACGTGCCGTGGCAGGCAAAGGCAGATTGCGGGGTGATGCACGGCTTAGGCTTTCCCGACACGTGTTGTCGGATGCGCTATCTGATGTGGCGCTTCACGATTTGAAAGAGGCACATTTTGACCAATGGAGGAACCGTCGATCATCTGATCTTTCAGTGTCGACTGTTCGCCGGGTGGTCAACGATCTCAAGGCCGCCCTCAACGCCGCAGCTGTCAAAAATCGTTCGCGCCTTCCGGCTGATGTGGCGGTCGTCATCAAGAATGGGTTGTCAGCAGGCGAGGCCGCGCCACCTATTGCTCGCGACCAGGCCGCACTGCCCGACGCAGATATCCGCCGCATAATCGAAGCGGCGAGGGTGGTCGATATCGACCAGGGCTGGGACGGTGACCTTTTGCGGATCGTGCTGGTGCTGTCCGCGACCGGAGCCCGCTTTTCGCAAGTCACTCGCATGACTGTAGGCGATGTTCAGATACCACAAAGCCGATTGATGGTGCCAACGAGCCGTAAGGGCAGGGGTACGAAAAAGACAACGCACGTCGGTATCAGAGTTGGCATTGATGTCATCGATCAGTTGCGCCCCGCGATTGCAGGAAAGCAGCGCGGTGACGCTTTGCTTCAACGGTGGCGCCATGTTCAAACGAAGGCCACCGAATCCCAGCCGCCACAATGGGTTCGCGATGCCCGTGGACCGTGGGTCGCAGCAAGCGAATTGGCTCGGCCTTGGCTGGAGATCGTCACCCGCGCCGGCTTGTCGCGCGAGGTCGTGCCTTATTCATTGAGGCATTCCTCCATCGTTCGCCAGCTTAGGGCAGGCCTACCTGTTCGGCTTGTGGCCGCTCTCCATGACACCAGCACAACGATGATTGAACGCCATTATGCGTCGGCCATCGTCGACCTGCTTGATGAGCTATCAGCAAGCGCTGTGATTCCGCTAATCGCGGAGCGATCATCGACGAACATAGTTCCGTTGCGAATTGGACAGCTGGTGCCGGATGTTGGTCCTAATCAGGTCTCGGCAGGAGAGGCCTAGTCGGTCTTTTCCACCGCTTATGCACAGGCTCTTCGAAATTATGTGGAAACCCGCAAAAATAAAATCGAGCTTTTTGAACACTAATGAACCGAGATGAACGCGCCACTATGGCCTGCTGTCCGCAAATCGTGGGGTTGCGTACTTTTTCAGGGCCGTTTTTTTGCTGAAATTCGCCTTGTTTACAGCCTTCCACGCATGGTCATAGTTGGCTGCTGCAACGTCTCCTGAGGCAGCGACATGACCTTAAATTCCTCGATCAACGCTTCGCAAATCCCGGCGCCACGCCCTAAACTCGCGACCGACATAAAGGGCGCGGTGACTTACACGGGTCTGTGCCGGGCGCAGCTCTACAAGGATATGCGCGCCGGCCTGCTGGTTGCCCGCAAAAAAGGCACACGGACCGTTCTGCTATATGAAGAACTGGACCGCTACATACGAGCCATGCCGGAGGCGAAATTCAAGCCCCTGCCCAATGACACCATGAACTCGTAATCCCCCATCTCCAGGAACAATTTTGCCCACGGTCGTGCTGCAGAGCCCGATCTCGGGAAGGACTTTGCCATGGGTCGCCGCTCCGACTTCCCCCGCATCGCCAAAGACCTCTACAGCACACCGGCGATGGCGCTTCCGCCACTGCTTAAGCATCTGCCTGTTCCGGTCCGCTACCTTGAGCCGACTGCCGGCGACGGCGCTCTTGTCCGTGGCTTGGCAGACTATGGCCATATCTGCCATTTGGCAGTCGACCTGGATCCAACAGATCCGCACATCATCCGCCGAGACGCCCTATCTCTGACATCGGCCGACATCGTTGGCGTCGACATGATCATCGGAAATTTGCCCTGGTCGTGGCACTCATTTGAACCGATCCTGAATCACTTATTGGCGCTTGGTCTTCCCACGTGGATCTTGCGCGACACCCCGTGGCTATTCAACCGGCGCTCATCTGCGCTGCTCGATGGCTGCGCACTTGTGCAGCCTACGCGTCGCCTGCGCTGGATCCCAGGCACGAAAGACTGCGCAAAGGACGATAGCGCCTGGCACTTTTTTCCGCCCGGTCACTGTGGAGGACCAAAGATCCTTTCCCGTATCGAGGTGCCATGTTAGGCCATGGCGATATAGGCATGGAGCGGTGCCGCGCTTCTGCGGAACTGCCAGGGCACCAGCCGGTGGCTTGCCCGTTGCTGGCATTGGCTCGGATGGGTTGCAGATACCTCCGCAATGCGCAACCGGCTCTGAACAACCAAGGCTACCTCGGCAAATGGCTGGGTGTTGCCGACACTCTGCCGGCCAACTGGATTGCCAGACGCCAGACCGCCTGCGACGTCCCGGAACACATCGTCGAATCGGCAAAAGAATACCGACGCGCGGCCGGGAGAAGCTACTGATGGCCAAACCGCAGCGGCTTCACATCCTGTCCTACGCTGAGATGCGGGAACTGCGCGAACCCGAATGGCTCGTCGAGGGGCTGATCCAGAAGAACGCAGCCGCTTTGATGTTCGGCAAATCGAACTCATTCAAGTCGTTTCTCGCAATAGACATAGGCCTGTCGGTGGCGTCTCGACGTCCGTGGCACGGACATGAAGTGAAGCCTGGCTCCTGCAGACCCGAAGTTCTGCCAACTGTGCTGTTTGTTGCCACGGAGGGGGGAAATAGCGTCGGTCGCATGCGTATTCCAGCGTGGTACGACCACCACAGCATTCCCGAACACGAACGCAGAGCATTTCTCTATCCCCAAGAAGTCCTGCTCGATCAGCCTGAACATGTCTCTGGGTTGATCGCTGCAATCGCCAATGTCGAATTACACGCTCGACCACCTTTGAAATTCGCGTTGGTCGTCATCGACATCTTCGGTGGCTCGATGGCTGGATCTGAGATCGAAGACAGAACGGCGAGGGCGTGGGTGCATGGGATTCAGCGGATCATGCGCGAAACCGGCGTCGCCGTGCTGACCGTTGCACATACCGGATGGCAGGACGATAGCCGCGCCCGCATGCATACGCATTTCTGGGGCAGCTTTGATACGCGTTTAAAAGTCGTAGGCGATAAGGAAGCCATGACGGCGACCTTGGCCGTCGATAGGCACAAGGACGCCGACAGCGGCGGAGCGTGGGGGATGAAGCTGGTGAAGGCCGGTGACAGCCTGGTTCCCGAACTGGACGCCACGGTGAAGATTGGCCCGAGGAAGGCGATACTCTCCGCCAAAAACCGCGCCGCCCTAAACGCGCTTGATGATGCCTTGGTCGAGGCCGGGGTGCGCAAAGTCGGCGCCGATTGGCCGCCATGCAACGTCGTACCTATCGACGTCTGGCGCAAGCACTTCTACCGCCATTCTGCCGACGACGAACCAGAAGCCAAGAGAAAGGCTTTCCAGCGAGCCCGCGAAGCATTGAGGGAGCGTGGTGATGTCGAGTTCTATGACGACCATGCATGGCGCTGTCGTGGGTAGATCGGCGACCGGCGCCGGGACAACGGGACATACCTATAGGTATATGTCCCGCTTTGTCCCGTCTTCCTGCCGTCCGGGACGCTACGGGACATGTCCCGCAATGTCCCGTGATGTCCCGGTGTCCCGCCTTGTTCGGAACAGCAATCAACACCGACGCCTGGCGGATCCTGGCAACCACGGAGGTAGTGGCAATGATGTCAGATAACAGGACTTCTGAAATGCTGAGCTTTATGCGCCAAATGCGAGTCGTGCCGCCAATATGGAGCAATTCAGCGCATGGCAGGGCGCCAGATGTTCTGCCAAACCTACCGCAAGAAATTGAGCCGCTGCTCCGCGCAATTGAGAAATATCGCGCCAACATACGGGTACTCGACCAAGAGGAATTGGACGAGTTATGCTCGCACTTAGCTGGCCAGATGCTGAACTGGCGCTATGGCGACGACTGGAGATGCACCGCGATGGCCTTGTACCATTTGGTGAATGACGAGTCGTTTCGCCGTGCTGATGAACGCGAATTGGCTAGAAACTAGGGCTTCCCACGAGAGCAGTCGCAGGTAGCAGCGCCCAAAGCTGCTACCTGCTTTCGATAGAAACGATGACACCGGCGGGCAAATTCTTGAGCGCTACCGAGCTTGAACGCATCGAGCCTCTTAATTTTGAGCTTCGCCCACCACAGTCTGGTGCAAACCAACCGAGTGGTATTATAATACCTCCATGCCGAACGCCAAATTGAATATGCGCCAAGAACGCTTCTGCCTCGGCCTCGCTGAAGGCCTGCCCCAATCTCGCGCCTACATTGAGGCCGGCTATGTTGCGCGCGGCAATGCGGCTGAAGTGAGCGCTTCCCAGCTTCTCAGGAATCCTAAGGTCGCCGCCCGCGTCGCCGAGTTGCAGGCTGCAGCTGCAAAGCGTTCGGAGATCACGGTCGACGATTTGGTTGCCGAGCTTGAAAGCATGCGCAAACTCGCCATGGCATGCAAGAACCCGGCTGCAGGCGTGGCAGCTGTCATGGGCAAGGCAAAGCTGCTCGGGCTGATCGTTGACAAAGCCGAGATAGAGGCGACCGTTCGTAAACCCGCCCGTGAGCCCACCGACGACAAGCGCATGTCACTTGAGGAGTGGGAAAGGCGGTTCAGGCCGAAGACACCCGCATCGTAGCCCGGTGACGGCTACCGCGCCGCGCCTATTGCGAAATCGGCAAAGCCTGATGGCACAGCGAAAGGCAGCCTGTTTGCCGCTATTCGGCGGGCCGATCAGCGGATGATCAGGGGGAAGAGGCTCCGAGCTGGACACGGTCTCGACCGTCAGGGTGAGCCCCGCTGTGGCCAGGGACGCCGATACGATATGCGCTTCCGTTCTGGCGCGCAAGGCGAGCCAAATACTGGCTCGACGGATGGCATTGTGATATACTATGACTGCTAAGACAGTTTTACTGGAGCCGGCAATGGATCAGATCGGGATGTTTTGCCTTGGTGCTGTCATCGCGAGCATCATTTTCTACGGCATTACTAGTGCCACAAAGTGGGACAATCCTCTCAGCCTCATAGGCGGGGCGATATCAGCAGCCGTTGTAGGCGGGGTTCCGCTATTTATAAAGATGCTCGATCCTACATCGAGTAACATAAGTTTCTATCCAGTGGGTTTGGCTTACGGAACCCTCTGCGTGAACCTTTATTGGCTCAAAGGCCAAGACCTCAGCAAGATCAGTTTTTGGTCTCTTCAATGGTTGCATGTGATCGCGTTTGGGGCGGTGACCATCGCCTTGGCGATCTACGGCGGTAAGTTACTCATTGTGGGTTGATGCTCGGAACGGTGGTCATCTCCGATTTGAAGCCGCCCATGAATGACTATTTTTTCCACCAGACGCCGCCTTTTTTATATGTAAAGTTTCCATACGAGCGTATATAATCCTTACAGAGCGTAAGGAACGTCATGAAGCCGGCCATCTCCTATCTTCGCGTGTCGACCAACGGGCAGGGCAGGAGCGGCCTCGGACTGGAAGCACAGCGGCAGGCCATCGCCCGCTTTGCCGAGGCCGAAGGGTTCGATATCACCTCCGAGTTCGTCGAGATCGAGACCGGCAAGGGTGCCGACGCCCTGTCGCGTCGTCCGCAACTGGCCAAGGCACTTGCTGTCGCCAAGAAGGCGGGATGCTCAATCGTTGTTGCGAAGCTGGACCGGCTTTCCCGTGATGTCGCTTTCATTTCCGGTTTGATGGCGAGGCGCGTGCCGTTCATCGTCGCCGAGCTTGGGCCCAACGTCGATCCTTTTGTGCTGCATCTCTTTGCCGCCGTCGCCGAGCGCGAACGAGCTATGATTTCCGAGCGCACGCGCGCCGCACTCACCGCTGCCAAAGAGCGTGGCGTCAAACTTGGCGGCCCGAAGCTTGTCGAAGCTCAGCAACGATCAGTTGAGGTTCGAATGGCACAGGCTGACGCCTTCGCGGCCAACATCCTTCCGATCATCCGCGACATCCAAGCGAGCGGGGTCAAATCGCGGCGGCAGGTCGCGGTAGCACTCAATGCACGCGGCATCGCCTCGGCGCGTGGCGGGACCTGGACGGCAGTTCAGGTGACGGACATCATCAATCGCGGAGAGCGGTTGAAATTCAATCCTCCCGAGCCCGGCGCTGAGCCGCAGGATGAAACGAGCAAAGGTGGCGAGCCAGTGTCGCGTACACCGCTTGGGTCGCGTTGGTGATAAGGCGACAGCAGGAAGGAACGATAAACCGTGACACGAATAGTCTTTCAGCGGGGTGGCGACTGTCTGCAGGCGTTCAACAAGGATGCAATAATCGTGGCCGACATCCTCGGCCTGGTAGTGACGCGGGCACCAGAGGATGATGCCGATATGGTTCGGATACCCATCCGCGCACAAGCAGAGAGCTTCGCGGCTCTCGACGCTGCCGGCCATAAGCCGCACTTGATCGCGAAGCCCGAGGCGCTCGACGAGGTCTGGCGGCGCACGCACGGCGACTTTAAGGGCGCAGTTGACAGCCGGCGAAAGGTGATGGTGTTTCGTCACGATGGTCCGACGCTTGTTCCGCTCGATGATCTCACACCGGCGGAGATCGCACGGCTCTATCCTCGCAAGGAGCAATGAAGCGCCGCCAGGTGCCCAGCCCGCCGGGGTTTGCCGACGGCGGGGGGCGGGGGTCGATGTGGGGCCCCAAGCAAAGGCGATCATACGTTGAGTAGACCTGCCTTCACCTTACCTCCTCCAGTGCTTGGAGATGGCTCGCAGCAAGTCCGCTTCGCCTGTCGTTCCATCGTCGAAAACGCGGATGACTTCTGCAGCCAATTGCTCAGGCCCGCCCGATTTCTTGCCGAGATGTGGCCATTTAACCGCGACCGCGCTTCGAAGAGCCGCGCTCAAAGGCAACCACCTGCCAATCCTCGGAAGGATGCGCTTCAGGGTCCGTATCCGCGCTATGCGGTTCGCTCCAACGCGCAAGCCGCTTGAGCATCTCAAGCAGGTCATCGACGAATGTGAAGATGACAGGAATGACCATCAAGCTCAGAAACGTCGAAGTTATCACGCCGCCGATCACCAGGATCGCCATCGGCTGCCGAACGCTTGAATCGCCTCCCGTCAGGCTGAGAGCTACGGGCAGCATGCCCGACGCCATCGCCACCGTTGTCATTACGATGGGTCGTGCGCGCTTGTGGCAAGCATCTACGAGAGCGTCGAACCTGGACATGCCCTGGCGCCGCGACATGATCGCGTACTCGACCAGTAGGATGGAGTTCTTCGTCACAACGCCCATGAGCATGAGCAGCCCGATGACCACCGGCAGCGAGAAGGCGGTTCCGGTAATTACAAGCGGCAGCAGCGCACCACCGAGCGAAAGCGGCAGAGCCATAACGATGGTGAATGGCTGCAGGAAATCGTGGAAGAGCAGGACGAGGACGGCATAGATGCAGAAGACGCCGATTGCCATTGCAATCCCGAAGCTCTGGAACAGCTCCGAACTGCGTTGAAGCTCTCCCTGCTCCACGAGCGTCACACCCGGCGGCAGATGCTGCAGGGCCGGCAATGCCTTTGCCTCTTGGTAGACGTCGCCAAGGATCCGGCCGTTCAGTTCGACGGACAGAGTGATATTGCGCATTCGATCGATGCGGTTGATCTCGGAAGCGCTGCCGCCGATGCGGATGGTGGCGACGGAACCCAGATCGACGCTGCCGTTCGTTCCCACAACCCTCATGTTCTTGATGTCGTCGAGCCTTGCTCGTGTTTCCGGGTTGAATCGGACAACGATCGGGATCTGTCTTTGCGGCAGATTGAGCTTCGGCAGTGCCGAAGAGTATTCACCTCCTGTCGCCACTCGCACCGCCTCCGCGAGCGCGCTCGAGGTTATTCCAAGCGCGGCAGCGCGCGCGAAGTCGGGGGTGATCTGAAGTTCCGGAGCCTGCCTTGCAGCGGTCGAGGTCACCGCTCCGATGCCCTTGAGGGCGCGTAGTTGCTCTTCCAGTGCCGTGCCGGCTCCGTCGAGCGCGTCAGGGTCGTCGCTGGCCAGCGTGATATCGAGTTTCGTTCCATTGCCGCCGCCGCCGACTGCAACTCGGACGCCTGGTAAGGGTGACAGTGCCTCCCGGATGGTGTTCTCGATCTTTGACTGCTTGTAGTTGCGTTCTTCGATGGGCGTCAGCACGACCACAAGCGTGGCGGCTGCGAGATTGCTCGTGGTAGTGGTCTGGGGCCCTTCATTCGATGATGCAGAACCGACCGATGAATAGACATGCCTGACGTCGGGGAGCTTTCTGACGATGTCCGCGGCCTTCTTGGTTACGGCATTTGTCTGCTCGATTGTGGCGCCTGGCTGAAGGGTCAGCGTGACCTGCGTGCGTGCGTCGTCTGCGGCGGGCAGGAAGCCGGACTTCAGGAAGGGTATGGTGGAAAGTGAAAGTCCGACGGCGATAGCCGTCACAAGCATGGTCGTCTTCCTATGGCTCAGGCACGCCTTCACGATCCTCAGGTAGGCACGCATGACGCGACCGTCCTCGTCGTCACCCGGACGGGCCTTCATCAAATATGCGGCCATCATCGGCGTCAGGAGGCGGGCGACGACGAGCGAGGCGACCACCGCAACGGCCGCGGTGACACCGAACTGCCGAAATACAAGGCCCGGTATACCGCTCATGAAGGCTGTCGGCAGGAAGACCGCGACCAGCGTGAAAGTGGTGGCAATGACGGCGAGGCCGATCTCGTTGGCGGCTTCTAGCGCGGCATCGATCGGCCGCTTTCCCATCTTGAGGTGGCGGGCGATGTTCTCGATCTCGACGATGGCGTCGTCGACCAGGATGCCGACCACAAGCGACAGCGCAAGCAGCGTGAAGATATTCAGGCTGAAGCCGGCGAGATAGATGACGAGAAAGGTCGGTATGACCGACAACGGCAGTGCCACAGCCGATAGAAACGTCGCCCGCCAGTCGCGAAGGAACAGCCAGACGACGACGATCGCGAGGATCGCCCCCTCGAACAGCATGTGCATCGAACCGCTGTAGTTGTCGAGGATAGGCCCAACCGTGCTGTAGGCCTCCTCGATTTTCACGTTGGGATTTGCGGCTGCAAACCGCTCCATGGCTTTTTCGACTCCTGCAGCGACACCGGTGTCCGAGAACCCGTTTGAGCGCTTGATCTCGACTGCAGTCACGGGCTTACCATCGAGATAGGCCATGGAAGATCGGTCCGAGAAGCTGTCCGTGATGGACGCGACCTCATCGAGGCGAATCTGCTGCCCGTTCGTCAAAGGAATCCGCAAAGCTTTCAGATCGTCGATCGACGCCACGGCACCGAGCGTTCGCAAAGTCTGGCGGGTGCCACCTATCTCGCCCACCCCACCCGAGCTATCCGTCTGGACCGATTTCAGTTGCGCGGACACCGTAGCTGCCGTGACGCCGAGCTGTGCCATCATGGCAGGGTCGAGGTCGACGTGAACCTCGCGGTCGATTCCGCCCACACGGCTGACCTGCCCAACGCCCGGCACGGAGAGCAGGGCCTTGGTCATATCATTGTCAATAAACCAGGAGAGCTCGGCCTCGTTAAGATCGCCAGAGCGGATTGCGTAGGCTACCAGGGCGGAACTCTGCCTGGTGACCTTGGTGACGCTCGGCGTCTCCATCTGCGCCGGAAGATTGGCTCTGACGCTGTCGACGGCATTGCGGACCTCGTTCAAAGCCTCTTCGCTGTTCTTCTCCAGTTTGAAGGAGACGTTGATCGAGACCCGGCCATTTGTGACCGTCGTGGTGATGTGATCGAGATAACTCAGCGAGGCGAGGTTATCTTCAATGACCCGGGCAACTTCGGTTTCGAGCTGCGTGGGCGCCGCGCCATCGAGCGTGGCGGTGACACTGACGGTCGGAAGGTCCATATCAGGGAAATTCTGTACCGCGAGACCTTCGAAGGCCAACAGCCCACCTACGGTCAGCAAGACGAACAGCAATATCGCGGGAACGGGATTGCGAATTGACCATGCCGAGAAATTCATCAGCTTTCTCCGGCAACATTCACTAGCGCATTGTCGGACAGGAAAGCGCCTCCAGACGACACGACTCGCGACGATTGGTTTATCCCGGACGTGATCTCGACTTCGCCGTTGTTGCGGCGACCTGTCCCCACGCGGACGCGGCGCGCGCGCTTGGTGGCGTCGACCGTGAAGACGTAGTTGAGCCCGTCGCGGAAGACGATCGCCGTCTCGGGTACCGCGAGTGCGGGCGTGGTTTGGAGCTCGATGCTGCCAGTCACATAGAGCCCCACACGCGGGTGGACGTCAGATGGAAGTGCAACATAGACGATCGCTCGGCCGGTATTGGCGCTGACGGAGGGGGCGACAAGCCTCACCTTGCCCTGAACGGGACGGTCGGTCGGCCCGTCGATTTCGACGCGCAAACCTTCTGTGATACGCGGCAGGTAGCGCGCAGAGACTTCGGCCTGCCACTCGACACGTTGTTGCCGGATCATGCGAAACAGCTCGGTGCCAGAGGACACGACGGCGCCGAGTTCGGCCGATCGTGTGGTTATCAGGCCGTCGTCAACGGCTGGCACGACAGTCTGTGCAAGCTTGATCTTCTGGCTTTCGAGGCTTGCCTCCTCTGCTTCAAGGCTTGCCTTTGCCGTTTGCTCATCGGTGAGGCGGTCGGCGATGTTCTGATCAGAAAGAGCCCCGGAGGGACGAAGCCGCCGGGCTCGGTCGGCATCCGCGCTGGCCTTTGCCAGGTTCGCCTTGGCGGTTTCGACCGCAGCCTCCTGCTTGCGAAGGTCAGCCAGCACGCTGTCTTGGGAAAGGCGAACAAGCGGCTGCCCCTTTGACACAACGGATCCCACATCTGCCAGAATGTCGGTTATCCGGAGGCCGCTGGTCTCGGAGGCAATGATTGCCTCCTGCCATGGCTTCAGCCAGCCGCTGGCAGGGATCGTCTCCGGCCACACCCGCTGCACTGGCTCCACCAGTGAGACAGTGAGCGCGGGAGCTTCGGATTGCTGCGCTCTGGCGCTGCCAAAGGGCAGGAAAAGCGCCATCATGAACAGCGCGGTGGCAAAGCGGATGGAAAGCGATGTCATAAGTCCTCGAAGTCTAAGACGCTGGCGTTGACGGTCGCTATCGCCTGTTCGAGCGAATGGCTTGCGCTTGTTGCTGCATGTTCCGCCCGAAACACGCTCAAAAAAGAAGATCTGGCCGGTCCCCGGGGGGTAGGACCGGCCAGCGCAACTCAGTGCCGAGCAGCCTATTCAGCGACCTCTCGGACCAGTTGCATTCTGCGGCGCACGACCTCCGCCCCCGGAGGCGAGCACCGCCGGCACCAGGAAGTTGACAGCTCGGTGAGTCAGGACTGCCCCCCGCAGGGTTGGGCAACGGGGGCGGGTAGGGCGACTTACTCAACGATCCACACCTCATGGTTCGGTGTTTGGGGCGCCATCTTCCGGTTGCGTCGATTCGACGGACATGAGGTCGACGTTGCCCACCCCAACGAATAGCGGGACGAACGTTAAGTGAGGTCAAGTTAGTGTAAAGCTGGGTAAAATCCCTCCGGATGTCCGGTGATGCGCCCTATGGTGGCGGCATGAACAATGCATCCTCAAAAGCCGCCACTTTTTTCGATCCGAACAAGGGAGGTGTGCCCTGCTCTTGTGCAGGTTTCTCGGCTCTGCCTCGAGCTCAACCAAGACTGGTACGGAAGGTAATAACGTCGACACGGCGGCAAGTCTGAACGATCCGTACTTCCATCTCACTAGGGTATCGGGATGTCCTACGCCTACGACCTTGCATCTGGGTTGGTTCGCCGCATCTATGAAATGCGCATCAACGCCCCAGCAATCCTCGACGCCGCCACGGATTTCCCAAACGCAACGAAGTTCACCGCTGCTTGGCAAGTCATCCGCGATGAAGCGCTTTCCGTGAGGCTCAATAGGGTGCCTCGCTTCCACGACATCATGCCGGAACAAGCCGACATTTCGGCGAATGATGGCCTTGATTGGCGTATGTTCGTCCTCAAGGCCTACGACCTCCCGGTTCAGGATAACCTGGCTCGAATGCCGGTCCTCAGCCGACTGCTATCAGAATGCCCCGAAGTAAAATCGGCGGCCATCTCGTTTCTTGCGCCGCGCAAGCACATCCCAAGCCATCGCGGACCGTTCAGGGGCATCATGCGGTTTCATCTTGGCCTCTCCATTCCGGCGCAGCCGGACGGCCGTCCGGCTACCGTGATGATGATCAACCATCAGGAAAGAAGGATAGCTGACGGCGAGTGCATGCTGTGGGACGACACTTTTCCTCACGAAGTGACCAACCACTCTGACCAACCCCGTGTCGCCCTTCTTCTCGACGTCTGGCGTCCGAAAATGTCGCGGGACATGGAGATGCTGTCGAGGTTGATCGTGCGCGGTGTTCAAGTCGGAATGCGCCGCAGAGGGATCTCCTTCGGCGGCTAGAGCCTTCCTGTCGAGGCGCTCCGCCGAGATGATGGAGCAACGCGTTGGTCGCGCGGTTGCTGAACACATCGCCACAGTCTTCAACCCAATAACGCTCTGCCCCGCCGGTGACTGGGTTCGAGGTTGCTTCATCGGGACAAACCACTTCAAGGAGATAACAATGGCTCGAAAGAGAAAAGCCGACACATTCGTGTTGGGTGATCGACCTGTAAAGCGCATCGGTTACGGCACCTTACAACTAACCGGGCCACGCATGTCCGGTCCTCCGGCGGACCGCGAGGGCGCTTTGTCCGTTCTTCGCGCCGCGGCGGAAGCCGGCGTCGATCATTTCGACACTGCCGACTTTTACGGGCCACACGTCACCAACGAATTGTTGCGCGATGCGCTTGCTCCGTACCCGTCCCATCTCACCATCGTCACCAAGGTCGGTGTTCGACGCAATTCCGATGGCTCCTTCAACTTGGCTCAGGAGCCACAGACACTGGTCTCGGAGGTTCACGACAACCTTCGCTCGCTTGGCGTGAGCGTTCTGGACGTCGTCAATCTACGAGTAATCATCGGGAATGGGCAAAAGCCTGTCGAGGGCTCAATCAGAGAGCGCTTCGCGGCGCTCGCCGATCTCCAGCGGCAAGGCCTTATCCGACACCTTGGCTTAAGCAATGTTACGGCCGCTCAGGTCGCAGAAGCACAGCAAATTGCCCCGGTAGTATGCGTCCAAAACCACTACAACATCGTCCATCGCACGGATGACGCATTAATTGACAGCCTGGCGAAGCAAGGCATCGCATACGTGCCGTTCTTCCCGCTTGGTGGCTTTTCCCAGATACAGTCCAGCAAACTGTCGTCGATTGCTGCGGACTTAGGTTCAACCCCCCTGAAGGTCGCGCTTGGGTGGCTGCTCGCTCGGTCGCCTAACATTCTCCTGATCCCAGGCACCTCACGCTTAACCCACCTGCGCGACAATCTCGCCGCGGGTGATGTCGATCTTCCGGCCGAGATCATCTCGCAGCTGGATGGAATCGCACAGCAGTTATAGGGTTTACTCGTTCCGATCGTTGACCGAGCAGCTGGACATCTCGACAAGGCCACTAGGGCCGACTCTTCCGCCGCCTGGTTGGCGACACATCTACCTCATCGGTGGACGTGTTCGACCGATCACTGTGATCGCCAATCAGCGGAAAATCGGGGTGCTTTTCCATACCGTTCCGGCAACGCCTTCGGCGTAGCCGAGCTTGTAGACGGTTCGCATATAGTTGGTGTTGAACGGGTCAAGCATCGAATAGGGGACTTGGGCATCGATCGATGCGAGATGGAAACGTGCTCCGGTCAGCCTGGAATAGTTATAGAGGGCTGTCACGGCGCTCTGTGTCTGCGATTTGACGAAGATCGTGTACGCGCGCGCAATCACTGAGAGCGTCTCATCGGGCGTGGCGGCAAATTCCGGCATGAGCGCATTGTTGACAATGACGTAGAGATTGACGCTCTGGCGCCTGGTACCCAGGCGGACGGCGCGTGTCAGAAACGTCTGCGGAAAGGTTAGGACCTGCGATGCAGAACCCCCATCCGAATGCATCTCCTCGAAGTGCCGTCCTCCCGACTCGGCCTTGATCATAACCGCAGGGAAAACGCCTGGGATGCTCGCCGAGGCCACGACGACATCCTGAAACAGCTTCAGTGCGTCGGGGCGGCCACTGTTGGCAATTGCGCCGAGATTCCATACGACGGCACGTTGTGTATCGAGATTGGTGGTCAGAACCAGGAGTCGACGGCCTTTGCGATGCTCGGCAGCAACCTGCTGAAGGACCGCCGGCGTGATGAAGCGCTCGACCATCCGTCTCAAAGGATCGGCTCGCAGCAGGCTTGAGCTGAACAGCCCACCGAGCCGCTTGCTTCGGACAAGGTCTTCGGCCACGCCGCTCGTATAGAGATGCACCAGCGTGTCGTCATAAGCCGACCCCAGGAATGCGAAGGGGGCGATCAAGGCTCCTGTGCTTACGCCGGTGACGACGTCGAACTGCGGGCGGGTCTTCGCCGAACTCCACGCACAGAGCACGCCAACACTGTAAGCGCCGCCCGCCCCGCCGCCTGAAATCATAAGGACATCGAGGTCATTGTGATGAGCTGCCGGCGTCCAGTCGAGTGCATTGCGCGGAAATTCGTTCGGCCGGATGTCGAGGTAGGAACGGATCTCGCCATAGCCGGAGATCGAAGCCTTTTCAGCCTCTTGGGCGCTGCGGGCTCTGTGCAGCGTCTGGGTACACCCGGAAATGATCAAGGCTGCTGGCAGCAAAACCGCAAGTGTCTGCGTCAGCCTGTTCCTTGAGGGCGCGGCCGTTCGAGACGGCCTTTCACCAGTCAGCTTGCCAGCCGAGCGGAGACTTGGGTCCGCTTCGAGGGTGTCATTCGGTCCCAATGGGCGTCACCGAGAGGCGAGCGTGGTCCCCGAGGAAGCAACCCCGGGCTGGTCCCAACCGGTCAACCTCGGCAGCCAAACCGATGAGAAAGCCAGCAAGATCGATACGTGGATTAGCGCGATGACGAGGACGCTGCGCATAGCATGGCTTCCCAAGGTATTCCTCGGCGGGGCAGCTATCCCGGCCAAGGCTGACGGGGTCCATGAGTAGCCGGATGAACGTTAAGTGCTGTGAAGTTAGTGTTAAGCTGGGTAAAAACCTGCCGCCCGCCCGCGTTTGTGCCTTATGGGTGGCCGGCATGAATGACGGACGAAGGCAGATGAACAAGGTCCTCCTGATCGACGACGATGTCGAACTGACGACGCTGTTGCAGGAATACCTGACCGAGGAGGGATATGATGTCTCGACAGACACGGACAGTCGCGCAGCCATTGCCGCAGCCGCGCGCAACTCTGTGGATCTGATCGTGCTCGATATCATGATGCCTGGAATGAATGGGATCGAGGTTCTGCAAAGGATCAGGAAGCTGAGCCAGGTTCCGGTCCTGATGCTGACGGCGCGAGGTGACGACATCGACCGAATATCCGGCCTTAACCTCGGCGCCGATGACTACGTTACGAAACCCTGCTCGCCGGGAGAACTCGCGGCCAGGGTGCGCGCAATCCTTCGTCGTGCCAGCCAACTCGCGGTCGGGGCGTCAACCGACGCGCTCCGGGCAGGGCGGCTGGTGATCCACCCAGGCAACAGAACCGCGGAATGGAACGGCCAGCCCTTGGAGCTTACCGGCACGGAGTTCAGCCTACTCGAGGTTCTCGCGCGAAATGCCGGGCAACTGGTGCCGAAGCAGGACATCTCGAAGCGGGCTTTTGGGAAGCCGCTGACCCCGTTCGATCGCCGCATCGACGTCCATATCAGCAGTGTTCGTCAGAAACTCGGTCTCAGGGATGACGGCCAGTCCTGGATACGGTCTGTCCGCGGCCAAGGCTATCAATTGCTTTTGGACTAAGATGCCCAGGCTGTTTTGGAAGTTCTTCGCAATAACATGGCTAACGCTTGCCGCCTCCGTTGCGGCCTTGGTCATGATGCTTAATTTTTTCCAGACGCTGCCTTATGCCCCGAAATTGGAACGTCAGAAGCGGGAAATCGTCCTTGATCTGACTAAAAACCAGCTTGCCCAGAATGGTGAAGATGCCGCTCAGCGATTTGTTCGCACGAGCGAAAGCACGTTGCCCCTCGGCCTCACAATCTCGAAGATCGCGCAGGCCGACGCTTGTTCCGATAGGAACGTCAGCGATGCAAGAAGCGTCCTGAAGGATGGGATTTGCTACCGCATCTCAATAGCACAGCAATCCAGCTCCCTTTTCGATAGGTTTGCTCCTCTTTTACTGGGGGCCGCTATTTTGATCTCGAGCGCGCTGTCGGCGGCTGCGCTCGCGCGATACCTCATCCGTCCTGTCGCAAACCTCCGAGAAGGCTTGAGCGCGCTCGCACATGGGCGTTTCGATGTGCGTATCGGGAACAAGATGAAGGTTTGGCGAAAGGACGAGGTAAGCGCACTTGCGCACGACTTCGATGCCACCGCCGGGCGGTTGCAGGAGCTGCAGGACGCTCAACAGAGACTCTTCCATGATGTGTCGCATGAACTGCGCTCGCCACTGTCGCGACTGCAAGCCGTCGTGGGCGTCCTCAGGCAGAGCCCCGCCAAACTCAATGCCATGCTGGAGCGCATCGACAGGGAAGTCGAACGGCTCGATTCACTGGTGGGCGAAGTCCTGACTCTTGCCAGACTGACTGTTAGATCCAGCCTTCCATTGAAAACGCAGACGCTCGACATCATCGAACTTCTGAATGAAATCCTTGCCGACGCGGCGTTCGAAGCCCAGGCGCGCGAGGTAGCGATCACTGCCAATGTCGATGGCACCTTCCTAGCGGATGTCGAAGGTGAGCTGATCTACCGAGCGCTGGAGAACGTCATCCGCAACGCAGTCAAGTACACTGCCGTGCGGTCTCGGATATCGGTGGTTTGCGAAACGGCTGGAGACGTGCTCAAGGTTTGCGTGGTGGATCAGGGGCCGGGCGTCAGGCGAGAAGAACTGGAGCGAATCTTCCAGCCATTCTCCCGCGGAGAGGATGCGGTGCCGAGAGGCGGATATGGCCTGGGCCTTGCGATCGCAAGACAGGCCGTCGAACGACATGGCGGGCAGGTGGTCGCCTCGCTGCCACAGGCTGGCGGTTTGGCTATCATGCTCGCCATCCCTCGGCGCCCGACGGCGTATGGCCCGTCCGATGATCGAGCCTGACTGGAAGTTTTACCCAACTTTACACTGCCTTTACCGCCATTAACGCTGACGTCGCTAAGTCTGAACCCGTGATCGCGGTTCAGAGAGTTGGCAATGATCTTGAGATTTGAGCGACGTGCAACGGTCCGGCGAACGGCACTCTGCGGGCCCTTGCTCGCATTGCTCTCCGCTTGCGCAAATGTGCCTTTGCAGCAGGGCACATCCCTTAGTTCCTACGCCGGAATGACCCCGTCAGGCGGCATGCTCACCAAAGCTGAAATACGCCTGGATCCTGCGCCGGTTCTCACGGCACAGACGGTGAGCATCGTGCCGACGTCGGCGAAGATTGCAAGCGGTACCTTCGAGCCCAAAGACCTGGCGCTTGTCACCAACACCATCGATCGTGCCCTCTGCACGGATCTTAGTGATCGGTTCCTGGTTGTGGCTCCGAACCAGCCGGCAGATCTCGTTGTCCACGCCACGGTCACCAACATTGTCGCGACGAACCGGACGGCAGCTGCAGCCTCGACCGTCGCTTCGCTAGGCGCCACGGTGGCGCTTCCGGTCCCGATCCCGAGACTTCCGATCGGCCTTGGTGGCTTGGCCATCGAAGCAGAGGCGGTCGGCAGGGACGGATCGCAAAAGGCAGCCATGGTCTGGTCGCGCGGCGCCAACATGATCACGACAGGCGCTCGCGTTTCCTCGGTGGGGGACGCGTATTCGCTCTCTTCGGCTTTCTCGGATGACTTCAGCAAGATGCTGGTCAAGGGCAAGGACCCGTTCAAGGGAATGCCGGCGATCCCGTCGATGCAAAGGATCAGGGTCTCGCTTGGCGGCAAACCGAAATACGACGCTTGCAACGCATTTGGCCGAGCCCCTGGCATCCCTGGCGCCGTCGCCGGTCAGCTTGGCCTGCCGCCGGCCTGGACGGACAAGGGCGCCGCGGCCCCTCACTGACAATAGAAAACACCACTTTGGGGAGCGCTCCAACAAGGCCCTCCTTCCGCAAGCCTCGAAAGAAAGGACATCGCATGAAGATCCAGCTAACGCTAGCAACTGCAGCCGTGGCAATTTTTGCTTCAATACCCACCTCGTTCGCTGCGGGGGGGCAGGATTATCTGCCGCCACAAAAGGCGGTCGCCATCTTAGCCGATGGCGCCCCTTGGTCGGCAAGTGCGCCGAATGGCCGGAGCTTCAAGCTCACTCTGAACAAGGACGGCACTGGAAGCATACGCGGGCCTTTGCTGTTTACGCTGTCCGTCAACTGGGCGATCAAAGGCGACGCCGTATGCCTTAAAAACACAATGATTTCAAAGTGCCTCCAGTTTCGCGAGATACCTGGCGGGCTTCAAGGCTGGAATGGGGGCAAGCCTGACCTGAAGGTCACCCGGTAATTGCTTGTGATCCGGCTCGAACGAGCCCTGCATGAAGTCAGAGCTGAGCCCGCGCCGGCGAGCGGCTCAAGCGCGCTGGCGCGGCGGCTGGTCTAACAGAACCCGCGCGGCAGGACGGAAGTATCGATCATGGAAAAAGCGCAACGTGTTGTTGTCATGACCGGGGCCACAAGCGGCTTTGGCGTGTACGCCCTTCGGCACATCGCCGCACAGCCCAACACGCGGGTAATCATCGGCGCTCGCGGAAGCGGCCGAACCGCGCCGCCGGGGGTCGAGATCCTGCCGCTCGATCTCGCCTCGCTCGCCAGCGTACGGGACTTCATCGACGCGGTTAAGCGGCGGCTTGGTGACGTCCGCATCAACATTCTGATCCTCAACGCCGGCCTTCATGGTTCTGCCGCCGAGGAGCGGAGCGCCGACGGCTACGGTTTGACCTTCGCGGTGAACCACCTTGCCCACTACCTGTTAGCACGGCTCCTGCTGCCGCAATTGGCCAACGACGGCCGACTCGTGATCACCTCGAGCAATATGCATGATCCGCCGATCAAGCGGATCGCGCCCAAGAAGCTCGACTTGGAGGAGTGGGCACATCCAACCCCAAACGGCTCTGGTGCAGGCATTCGCTCCTATACGGCGTCGAAACTGTGCAACCTCATGACCGCGCTGTCCTTCACCCGACTGGATGAGGTGAAGTCACGCCAGATCAGTGTGATCGCCTTCAATCCAGGTCTTACCGGTGGTGTTTCGGGCCGTGACGCCTCTGTTTTACAAAGGGCACTTGTCACGGTTCTGACTCGTACGATCTTTCCGCTGGTCGGCCTGTTTCGTCCCGAGTTCGTCATGAACAGACCGGAGCATTCGGGAAAAATGCTGGCCGATGTGGCTCTGGGAAAAATCGCTCCACCTCCCGGCAGGGCCTATGTCTCACTGGTCAAGGGCGAACCGACATTCCCGGACCCTTCTGAACTCGCGCGGGACCGAGAAGCGCAAGATCGGCTGTGGCGCGAAAGCGCGGTGATGGTCGGCTTCAAGTAGCACTCGGGGAGCCGAGGCAGCGAGTTTCCCAACTCAAGAGATCTCGATGAAGATAGCAGTAATAGGCGCGACGCGTGGAATAGGATTGGCTCTGGCGCAGGCGGCGCTCGCGGACGACCATGAGGTCACGGTACTCGCCCGCGTACCAGCCCGCGTGCCGATTAGCCAACTACGCTTGCAGGTTATTGCAGGCGATGCCCAGGATCCCGAGGCGATCGAGAAGTTGGTCGAGGGGCAAGATGTCGTCTGCGACTGCCTGGGGACAACCAATGTGTTTCGAACCATAACCATGTTCTCCCGCTGCGCAGAAAACCTCTCGAAAGCACTCAAGCCTGAACAACTGCTTATCGCAGTGACGGGGATGGGGACCGGCGACAGCAGAGGACATGGAAGTTTCTTGTACGACCATCTGTTTCTGCCAGTCGTCCTGCGCAGGATGTATGCGGACAAGGAGCGCCAGGAACGCATCATCATGCGCAATGTTTCCTGCTGGATCATCGTGCGCCCCGGCTTCTTGAACAATGGACCTCGCACGGGGCGGTATCGGGTTCTTACCGATCTAAGGGGCATCCACGGCGGCCGGATCTCGCGCGCCGACGTTGCCGATTTCATGCTCTCGCAAGCCAAGGCGCCCCGCCTGATCGGCCAGGCGCCATTGCTGATCTATTGAGCGAAAGGAAGGTTGTGATCATGTCGGACGACAACATCAACGCCCATTGGACGTCGACTAAGTTCAGCGACAGCCTGTTGATAGACGCACTGCTGAAGCACCTCCTCGGCCTGATGCGACACGGCATGTCAGACCTCGGTGAGGTCTATGAGGTCATAGGTCAGCTGAAGTCGAACGACGAGGAATGCTGGATCAATGCTTGGAGCGCCGTAGCCCAGCGCCTTCAAAGCCGGGCCGAAAAGGCCGATCGGGCTGGCAAGCTGATTACGGCCAGTTCCGCATATTTGCGCGCAGCCACATACTGGCGCGCGTCCTTGATGTACTTCAGCTATCCCGATGACACACGTTTGCGCGATTACGCGCGCGCCAGTTCAAAGTGTTACGAGCGCTACCTTCAGCTGTCAGGATATCCCGGAGCATATGTTGAGATACCTTACGAGAACACATTTCTCCGGGGGCATTTCTACAGGTCTCCTGTGGCCGCGAAAAAGGCGCCATTGCTGATCCTCACACCAGGCCGCGATACCTGGGCCGAAGACACGTGCTGGGTCTACGACGCTGCCATTCGCAGGGGCATCCACTGCCTGGTTTATGACGGTCCCGGCCAGGGGTTCGCATTGCGGCTCAACAATCTGACATTTCGACCCGACTGGGAGAACGTCGTAGGGCCGGTGATAGACTTCGCGCTGGAAATTCCAGGGATCGATGCCTCGCGGGTCGGCCTGATGGGGCTGAGTTTCGGCGCGTTTCTTTCCACGCGCGCCGCGGCTTTTGAGAAACGCCTGAAAGTCTGCATCGCCGATCCGGGCTCCATTAGCTGGGGCGAGTCGATCATCAATCATTTCCCGCCACCCGTCCGTCCAAAGCTTATCGAAGAAGGCCCGGACTTCATTCTGCAGGCATCTGCTGGGACCGCTGAGGGCGATTCACTTAGCTGGCTCGTCAGGGACTACGCGTGGAAGCACGGGGTTCGGCAGCAGGAAGTGTTCAAGACCCTTCTGGCCTATGACAACACGCCCGTCATCGACCAGATCGAATGCGAAATGCTTGTCACCGACGGAACCGAAGAGATGGCGCGGGGGCAGGCGCAACGGCTGTTTGATGCCCTGAAGTGTCCGAAGCACTACCTGCTGTTCGATGAGACCAGTACGGCGCAGGCTCACTGCCAGATAGGAGCCTACGCGACGGCGACCGAACATCTGTTCGCCTGGATCGACGAAAGGCTTTGAGCGGGGCATGAAAATGGATAGCGAAAAGTTGAATAACCCGCAGCGCCCTTCGCTACAGGAGATCCAGCGCTATGTCGAAGCGTGGGGCGCTGAGCCCCTCGCTGTTCATGAAGTGCGGGACAACGTCTACTGGGTAGAGGGAGCCGGCGGAAATTCCGGCATCGTGGTCGGCCAGGATGGCGTCATCGTAATCGACGCCAAGGTCAGCGCTGGCGCAGGGAAAAGACTTCTGGATGAAATTGCTCGCATTACGGCGAAGCCCGTAACTCACGTCATCCTCACGCATGGCGATGGCGATCACGTCATGGGCCTCGCCAGTTTTCCTGCCGAACTGACCATCATCGCCCATCACAACTGCAAGAGGGATATGCAGGCTGCCAACGCCGCGGGGCTCATGGGAACTATCCCCGATGCAGCCTTGCCGAACCAAACATTCGAGACCAAGGAATATGCCACCCTCGACGGCGTGCGCTTCGAACTCCTCCATTTTGGTCCTTCGCACACCAGCGGGGATGTCATCGTATACCTGCCCGATCACAAGTTGATTTTCGCCGGCGACATTCTCGCCTGGGGCGGCAGCCCAACTCCCACCGTGCATGAAGAGAAGGGCGGGTCGGCGGCCGGCTGGCTGGCGACTGTGCAAGAGATGCTCAAACTCGACGCTGACTCCTTCGTAACTGGGCACGGAGACGTGCAGTCGAAACCGGAGGTGCAGCAGAAGCTGGAGCAGTTCCAGACCCAGTATGATGAGATCAAGGCCATGGTCGCGGCGGGGGAATCGATAGACGAAGTGGAGAAGGCAATGGCGGTGGACCCCCCTGCGCCGCAAGCGCGAGGTCTTCGGTTGCCGAGTTTCGCTTCAGTCGCTTATCACCAGCTCTCGAAGGAATAGAAGCGCGGATTACGCCAGCATGGTGTTCATTCACCGTCGCGTACTTAAGGCAGAGCGCAAGATTTACCCAACTTTACACTGCCTTTACCGCCATTAACGCTGAGGTCGCTAAGGCTGAGCCTATGATGTCCGCTCAGCAGTTTCCGCAATGTTCGGCGACTTAAAGGCCCGCACCGGCAGACCTCTCGGTGGCCCTGCTGTCTTCGGCAGGCGCAGCGATTGTGACCATCGTCGAAAGCTCGGCGACGCCGCGGGCGGCCGGATCGCCAATGACGGAGCGAATTTCTCTTCGGGCACCTTGGCCAAATGCCGGCTTTGAAGGGGATGCGCTATGGATCTTGTTGGAACTTTTGTCCCGTGGATCGTGACGTTCGGCCTGGTTGCGGTAGTAACGGCGACGTTCGTTGAACGCCTGATCCCGATGCTGCCGTCCTACGTGCTGCTCGTCGTGATTGGGATAGCATCGGCTGAGGGATATTTCTCTCTGCCGGCGGCAATCGCTCTGAGTACGGTTGGAAGCGTCCTTGGTTGCATGGCAGTTTATGCAATCGGTACGGTCACCGGCGAAAGCCGTTTCCGCAATTTCCTCGAACGACTGGCAAGGCTAGTCGGCATACAACCGGTCAGGTTCAACCTATGGCTTGAACGGCTCCGGGCCAACGAATATTCGGCCGTCGCGAGCGCGCAGATCGTTCCCGGCATCCGCGTGGTCGCGCCTGGCATTTCTGGCCTGCTACGAGCAAACTTTGGCGGCTTTGTCGCTGCTACGACCATCGGCGTGGCTCTGTGGGATACCATTTTCATCGTGGTGGGCTACGTGGCCAAATTTGCCGCGGACGATACCAATGCGTCGGTTCTGGCGCTCGAGACCGTAATCGTTCTCTTAGTCGCCGAGGCATTGTTCTTCAGCTTCTGGAGCGCGAGAGCCAAGCGCCAAGCATCAGGTCGAGCGGTCAATGACCGTGAGCGCCATGGGGCAAAAGACTTGCTGCTGTTTCTTCGCGCCTGGGCCGCCCATCCGCTGCGCATTGCCGCCGTCTCTCCGTCAAGCAGTTCGCTTGCAGACCTGATAACGAGCGAGATCACCAGCTCCTCGTCGCCCGTAATCGAGCTCGGACCCGGAACCGGCGTTTTCACCCGAGCCCTCGTCGCGCGCGGAGTGCCGGAGGATAGGCTGGTCCTCGTCGAGGCTGAAGCCGGGTTCTCGCAATTGCTCGCCCGGCGCTTTCCGAGCGCTCACGTTCTGTCGATCGATGCCGCGCATTTCGGCCGCGCCAGGATACCGGGATCGGATCAAGCCGGCGCGGCTATCAGCGGTCTGCCGCTGCTCTCGATGCCGCCCAGGAAGGTCATAGCAATTCTCGACGGCACATTCGGTCGACTGCGGCCCCACGCCGCTCTTTACCAGTTCACCTACGGGCTGCGCTGCCCGATCCCGCGCTGGATACTCGACCGGCTGGGACTTAAAGCGGTGCGGATCGGCGGCACGATGGCGAATGTGCCGCCCGCCTCTGTCTATCGCATAACGCGCCGACGGGCGCGGCGTGAATCCGGTGCTGATCGCGTCCGCGCAGTTGTCGATTTCGAGAATGAATGCAAGCTCAGCAAACGGCCGGTCGAGACAACTCCACTGTCGGGTACCCGCGTCAGAATGAAGCTACATTCATGACGAGCCGCTTACCAGGACGTTTATCCGCCGGAGAGTTCGCTTTTCAAACCGGCAAACGCCTCATCCAAATAATGGAGAAGCGGTTTTCGGCCTTGCTCTTCCACCCAGTTGTCGATCGCCAGGCGCAATGCTCCGACCGAGACCATTGCCACAATTCGCAAAGCCTTCCGTCGTTTGGCTTGCGGCCAGAGTTCGCAAAGAGCCTCGAACCCGGCCTGCTCCATCTGGAGATATTTGGCCTGGTTGCTCGCGCGAAACTGTTCGCTCGAGCGAAGGATTTTATCGATAGCGGCCGCTTGGCCGGCGTCGTAGTTCGCCACTAGCTTTCGATGAGCGTTTTGAACGACTTCAAGCGGAGACTGAGCCGTCGATTCTGCAAGAACGGCGGCATGAAAGGCCTCTGGCAGACCCTTTTGCCAAGCCGCCAGAATCTCTTCCTTCGACTTGAAATAATAAAAGAACGTCCGCGGCGAGATGCCGGCTGCTTCGGCGATAGCATCGAGCGTCGTCGCCTCATATCCGTTCGCAACGAACAGCCCGAGCGCGGAATCGGTGATGCGCCGAAGCGTTTCGCGACGCTTTTTCTCCCGCCAGCCTTCCTGATTTTGATTCTGATCCATACCCGAAATCATATCAGAAATCGCATCTCTTGTAAAATCGCAATTTCTGTAAAATCACACACATTGTAAAATCGCACGTAATGTAATATCTAAGGCTGCATCCAGACCAATGCAGGAAAGTGAGATGAAACGGGTTCAGTATGACCGCTATGGCGGTCCGGAAAAAATGTACTTCGGAGAATACGCCTTGCCCCAGCTCGGCGACGACGAGGTGCGCGTCGCCGTGAAGGCCGCCGCGATCAATCCCTTCGACTGGAAGCTCCGTCAGGGAGCAATGAAACTGTTCACCGGCAGGCGGTTTCCAAAGGCCATGGGCACGGACTTCGCCGGGATCGTGGAGTCGATCGGCAGCAAGGTAAGAAACGTGCGGGTTGGTGACGAAGTGTTCGGCACCGTGGACTTCAGAAAGTCAGGCGCCTTCGCCGAAGCGGTAGTCGTTGAGAGCCATCATGTGGCGAAGAAGCCATCGCAGCTATCATTCGGCAAGGCAGCGTCTCTTCCGATCGCCGCGATGACGGCGTGGGTGGCCATCCTCGACAGAGCGCAGGTCCGATCCGGATCCCGGGTCTTCATTAATGGCTGCAGCGGCGCCGTGGGCGCCTTTGCCGCGCAGTTGGCAATCGCCCAGGGAGCTCACGTTTCGGGCACCTGCGGACCTGGCTCGAGGTACAGCGCAAGCGCTGCCGGCGTCCATCCGATATTCGGCTACTCCGACAGGCAAGCATACACGCAAGGCGGAAAATACGACGCCGTCTTTGACAGCCTTGGAACGCTTGGCGTTGGCGAGGGCCTTTCGATGCTCACAAAGAAGGGCGTGTTTGTCGACATCAATCCCACCCCGGGAAGATTCCTTCGCGGGATGCTGTCCCGACGCTACAAGCTGGCGTTCGCCACCATGGGCATAAAACATCTTACGGGAATTGCAGAACTCGCGGCCAACGGGACGCTGCGACCCACAATCGGCCTTGAAGCCCCGTTTAGCGAAGCCCTGTCAGTTATCGCGGATGCCGAGAACGGCCGGCGTCACGCGGGCAAGATGGTGCTGGCGTTTTGAAGGGGCCAAACCGAGCGCGCCGGAGCGGCAGAGGCTGACAGTCTCTAAAAGAGACGGCGCCCTCATCTGTCTGGAAAACCCGCCGATTCAAGGAGACGATTTCGCATGGAAAGAGGAACGCAGGACAAGTGCCGCCAGCCCCCGGGCATCATACGCCCGGTGGTGAATCCTGCCCGCTGCGAGGGAAAAGCCGCGTGCGTGGAAGTGTGCCCGGTGGACGTGTTCGAGATCGTGCGCATTCCGGACGACACCTACAAAGGCTTACCGCGTCTCGCCAAGTTCAAGGTCTGGGCGCACGGCATGAAGACAGCAGCAACGCCCAACGCCGCCGCTTGCGAGAGCTGCGGGCTGTGCGTCTCAGCGTGCCCCGAGCACGCTATTCGGTTGCAACGCTTCGTTGCCTGAAACGCGCGCGACGGCGCTCTGCGGGCGCCGAACAGGCCAACAGCTAGGCAATTGCGCCTGCATCCCTGTCCAGGCGAGTACGGCCACAAAAATGGAGAAGATGATGATGGACATCACAAAGAGCGGCACCTTCGCGCTGGGCGACAGGTCTGTAGCGCGCGTCGGTTATGGCGCTATGCAACTCGCGGGAAGGGGCGCGTTCGGCCCACCCAAGGACCGCGAGCAAGCCCTTGAGGTGCTCCGCGAAGCCGTGGCTGCGGGCGTCAATCATATCGACACGAGCGACTTCTATGGTCCTCACACGACCAATCAATTGATCCGGGAAGCGCTCTACCCTTACCCGGATGAACTGGTTATCGTAACAAAGGTTGGCGCTTTCCGCGGCGAAGATGGTTCGTGGCTGCCCGCACAGGCTCCCGCCGAGCTGGTTCGCGGTGTGCACGACAACCTTCGCAACCTCGGCGTCGACGTGCTCGAGGTCGTCAACCTCCGCGTCATCGAAGGCAACGGGATGGCGCCGGCTGAGGGTTCGATCGAGGAGCGCTTCTCCGCACTTGCCGAACTCCAAAGGCAAGGCCTTATCCGCCATCTGGGCCTTAGCAACGCGACCGCAACGCAAGTTGAGGAAGCACAGACTATCGCCCGCGTGGTCTGCGTCCAAAATCACTACAACCTGGTGCATCGGGCCGATGATGCTTTGATCAACACACTGGCCGAACAGGGCATCGCCTATGTTCCTTTCTTTCCGCTAGGTGGCTTCAACCGTCTGCAGTCGGAGGTGCTTGAAGCCGAGGCGGGGCGGCAGGGCGTCTCGCCAATGCAGATCGCGCTGGCATGGCTTCTCGCCCGTTCGCCGAACATCCTGCTCATACCGGGCACGTCCAGCACAGCGCACTTGCAAGAGAACCTGGGTGTTTCCGAGCTCTCACTGTCGCAGGACCTTCTGGCGCGGATCGGCCGTGCGGTTCAGCAGGAGGGGAGGTAGCCCAGGTTTCTCGCGCTTCCACTGCCAGTGCGGTAAACTGGTTGTCAAAGGGCCTAACCCGCGGTCTCTCTCGCCATAGATCTCAAACTACTGCCGCAGTAGCATCTACTCCGACACACGCGACCTCGATAGCACCACTGCTGTTGTCGGTGATGGTGTCGGCCGCGGCGGCGAGTATTGAGATCAACTCCTCAAATCCGTGCCGTTCATTGGTTTGCGGGTCGATCCAAATGCGCGATGTATGATTGGTGATGATCAGGATTCCATGACGACGAGTTGCCGGCTTGAGGTAGTCCTCAGCGAGTTGAATGCGCAAGGCATGATCAAGCTGGCGCAACGTCCACCCCATACCACCGTGCTTTACCTCAATGGCGACCTCGCATTGGGCCGATGTAGAGGCAAGGACGATGTCTGGCCGATCACCAAGGGCAACTTCGGCTTCTCGATAGGCATGAAACCGCCCCCTAGCGAACGCACACAGCCCCGGTCAAGACCGGTGTCGACCTGATGCGGGTCGGCCTATCAGTTCTCAATGAGATTCGCTTCCAGCTAAAAAAGGGAGACGTTAGCTCGCGGCCTCTGCTGGAGCGGGCAAAGGACGGCCAATCGGGCTGCTCTCGCGCCGCAATCCCGATACCAGCAAAGGCCAGAATTTGCGTCCATTGACGTGTCAGGGCGCCTCCTGACTTCCGCTGGGGGCGCTTCGGCTCTACGAACCGCCAGAGCGCCATCATTCCATCGCGATAGGCTTCTCCGACCTGGCGGTCGAAGCCTTCTTCTAAAAGGCGCCATTGGCAAGGCGCGGCATGATCGGCGAGGCCGGTCTTGCGTTGCAGCCAATGGGTGAGGTGCTTGAGACGATGTATTCCAGCTTGCCACGACGCTAGATTTGCTGGCGCACAGAGTTCGCTCGGGTTTGCACGCAAAGCGTCCCTAAATCGAATCCAGGAAGCCTTGGCCTCTTCCTGCTGTTGGTTCTGCTTGTCTTCGTAGGCTTTGTGCTCCGCGCGGTAACGGCGGTCTGTCTCGCTCTCCACTGGGGGCGCAAAATAGGCGGCGAGATCCTCAGCGAGGGCAGGCGCTGTCGCTGCGATCGCCTGAAGGCGTTCTCGCTCTGTTTCTTTCTCCCCAGTTTGAAGCAGCGACATGAGAAGGCTCAGCGCAACGCGCCGGTCATCAAGTTCGGGTAACGTCAGAGCGTCATCAAACAGCCATTCGCGATCTCGCTCCGATACTCCCCATAATTTATTGTCTGATCCGAAATAGACGTGCCAGTGCCGTGTAACTGGGCGCTCGGATTGAACGGAGCGGACTTCTGCAACATCGGCCCATAACAAGGCTCGATTGAGCTTCCAATTTGCTTGTACTAGCTGCCAAACGGGTAGCTCCTCCTTTTCGACGGAATAGCTCCGATCGGCTCGTTCAATCGCCATAAGCAATCTGACGAGGGCAGCACGAGGGGCTTCATCACCAAGCATTCCGATTTCGGCTGCGGCGATCGGCCGAAGATGATCGGCAAGATATCCATATTTCGCCGATACGCGATGATACGTTTCCACCAGCGGCGGCATCAGACAAAGGTCGCCGACTGCCTTTACAATTTGGGCTCTGTCGTGCGGCGTTCCGGCCAATCGATAAATCTCAACGATCGTGTAAGCGAACCCTTCGGTCGATCTAGGACGTGGCGGTTTTGCTTCCACGAGGAGCCGCAACAGATCGTCAGTACTGAGAAAGTCCGGGTACAGCGCCTGAGCGAGTCCAGCCGCCATATATGCGCTGAGCCTGCCGGGATCGGCCATAGCGTCACGCGCGACCTGTCGACACCCGACAAAGTCACCGCAGGCTTTCATCGCTTCAACGGCAACGATACGGCGATAGTCTCTTGATCCCTTGCTCTTCGAGGCTTCGCGCAACAGGCCTTCACACCCCGGGATCGGCCCATCTTTTATCAAGCGCAGCAGCAGAAATCGAAAATCGTCGTAGCTATTTGCCTGCCAAGCTCTGGCAATCTCAGCAGACAAAAGGGGATCGGCGAACATGGCAAAGTTGCGAGAGTCCAAACTGGTGTCGGGAATCTCGCCTTCCGCGTGCAACTTGGCCACCGCTGACAAGATTCGAGCGCGGGAACCAATGGCAAGCGAGCGAGGATCGCCGTGTTGCATCAGAATGATCGGTTCACGGCGGATGACCTCATCGCAAATGTCTGTATGCCACATCGCGAGCCAGGCGGCTGCTGGCCGCAACGAGGGTACAACTGTGGCCACGCCATAACGCTCTGCAAAAATCAAGCCCCAGACTTCAGCGCGCGGGCAACCTTCCCGGAGTAGGCGGTCTAGCCATCGAGCGGTGAGATACTCCTGGGTTGCCCGATGGTGAAATCGCACTCTGCCGAAGGTTGAAGGCGCAAAAATCCCGCGCCGCAGTAACGCATTGCATTGTGCGCCGCTCCATTCATCGAGCACGGAGGCGGGGTCAACAGCGCCGGCTGCTAGACTTGGATCGCTCTCCCCGCCAGGCGCGCGCAAGGTGAACGATTTGCCGAGGGTAAGGGCCGCAGCCAGACTCTCTGCGCCCTTTCGAGCCATGGCTGGAGTCAGTACATCATTGTCAGTTCGGTGAGGGTCGCGCTCTGCCAACTTCCTTTCGATTCCATAGTCAACCATTGCCGCTAGGCTGCCGAACGCCTTGTGTGTATTCCAGTACGCCGCGAGATCGAGCACGTCGCCTGGACGCTGCCGGAAAGCTTCCAGTCCAGCCTTTACAATCGCGGCGGCAAATGTTCCGGAATCGGCAACGCCTGCCTCAGATGCAAGGGCAGTCGACTGCTTTGCATCAAGAGGCACGATCTGCACGACAAGCAGCTCATGTGTTGCGGTTTCAGGAGTCTGCGATTGTTGGGATGATCTGCGTTCTTCGAAAAGTGGCTCGAGAAGTTTGGTTTGATCAACTTTGTCAGTCGCAGGCTCAGCCTTCTTGTGGGCTGGCAGCCACTCCCGGATCGCGCGGCGGTCGTCATCGTTATGCCAATCGGTAACCCGACACGAAATAAAGATGTTGGCGCGTTCCAGAGCTGGACCGCTTTCTCGGGCAAGCCGCTTGAGGGCACCTTCGAAACTCTTCCGATTGAGCCGAGCCTCGTCAACTGAATCGAGAAAGAACCAGCCTTCGGCAGAGCCCGTCCGCCAGCCCTCATATTTTCGCGCTTCGCCTTGGCCAAGGGCAGCTTCGAAGCCCTGGTCGGCAAGCTCCTCGATGCGCAGGTAGAACGAGGGCTTATTCTGGGCGGATAGCTTGCGTGCTTGGTTGCGAAACTCCTCCGATTTGCCGCTGGCAGCTTCTGCAAGGATAACTACGCGGTGCCGTTGCAGCAGCCCCGACCAGTCCAACCAACCCGATAACCGTGCGCCCCAGTAGGTCCCAAAATCGGGATTGAGCTCCTGGTTCTTGCTAATCGGTGCAAACCAACGGTGCAGTTCAACAAAATCCATAGAGATCCAGTCTAGACCGAGGACTCACGGGACTATTCTAGACAAATCGGCGGGCACGCTCACGCAGCTTCTGAATGAAGCTATTGGTTCGTTCTAGGAGAACTGCAAGAAGTCGGTTGGTAGGAGGCGTGAAGGTCGTACCATCACGTTGCGCAAGGCAGTCTGAGGAGGTCATCGTCGCTCCAGCAGCTGTCATGAAATATGCAGGCTCGGCAACAAAGATGCAACTCAATTGGGGTGAGATGGCATCGAGATGACCGCAAGCCACTCAATGGATCATGCTCGCAGTGCTGGTCGTCGCCCGAGACTGTAAATGTATCGGCAGCCCGCTCGAAGTGGCCCGCGCTGCCAGCAGCACCTTGCTTGCGGGCCGTTGGGAAGCTGTGGAAATCGCATGGCTTCCCAAAGGGTGCCGCTGCTTTGTAGAACCACGCTTCACCGGTGATCACCAGAAATTCGTAGTTGGCGCCTCGTTCTCTGGTTCGCCGGACGAACTGCGGTTGTAAAGGCGCGGTTGCCGCAATCATACCCGCAGTAGATCCTGACACAGGCGCGAAGGCATCCTCGACACCAGGATCGAGAATGTCCAATGGGAAAGCAGCCAAAGGTGACGGGGCTAAATCCGTACGGCCAAAAGCGACTAGGACGTTCTGTTCGAAGGCGTCGGCCCTCGTGGCTAAGAGAGAGAGAAATTCCTTGAGGCGTGTTGCGTCCCTTGGTTCCTCTATGGGTTCGCCATTGTAGTCGACTACACCCCAGGCTGAACCGCCCGACAGCAACACCACAGCAGGATATACGGCGCGCGTAGGGTACTCGCCGCGCATGCCACCGCTCATCCTAGTTGCAACTACGACGCCACGGTATGTTCTCGTCAAGGCAGACGGACGGAGTACTTCTAGCGCCTCGCGAAGCGTCAGTGTAAGCGGAAGGGTATTGATAAGCCGCGATCTCGCGAGGAGGCGATAAATCTCCGCGTGGGCATCGACTATCTCTTCCAACGAAACGTAGCAATGAATCGCTTCTGGCGAAGGCGCCTCGTCGTCGACGAATGCGGAGATGGGATCGGCGAAAATAATCAACCATCGACCAGCAGTGATAACAACTCGCTGCAGGGTTTTCCGCTCAATCGGACCAAGAGAGCGCACGTATATCCGAAGGTCGTTGAGCCAAGCCGCCCATTGCGCCAATACCGCAGAAGGTGCTGCGTTGGCTTTTAGACTAGCAAGCGCCTCACTTATCAAGGCGGCCATTGTCCGTCCTGATACTTCGGCGCTACGAGGTGGACGCACAGTTTTGGCGTCTGCTCCCTTGGCCTCGACGATCAGCGTTGGTGCGCGTTGCCGATCGAGCCCGAGATAGTCGAAATAAAGTCGGTCGCCGTTCTCGGCCCAACTGCGGGCCTCCTCGGTAACCTGACGAGGATCGGCTGGATCCCAACCAAGTTCACGGAGCATCGGGTCGACCAGAAATCGCCGTGTGGGGCGTTCGAGCATGTCGTCTAAAGCCAAACCGCGCGGCGCTTTTCCCGCATCAATATCCTGCGCCGCCTTGGCTCGGATGACCGCCTCTTCCATCTTGAACCGACCGAAAGCGAGTTGGAGAGCGGCCCCGAACGCGGCAATATTTGCCGCCTCGTTCATCGCAGAAGGTCCGGAAGTTCGAACAAGAGTTTCAGCGCGTCTGGCCAACCCGCTGACGAAAACAGCTCCAGCACCTCGAGCAGCTTTTGACGCCGATCCCGATCTTCAAAGATGTTTCGGTGATCCGCTAGGTAACGACGCACCAGCTTCACCAATCGATCTACGGCAAGAGATTCGAATTGATATCCGTCCCGTGCCGCCGATCCCAAAAGGATGTTAGCGATGCGGTCGAAGACCGCCGTCGGGTCGCCTTCAACAAGGTAGGCCAGCAGTTCGATGAGGTTATGGGCGGTTCTGGACTGAGCGTGGTTCGCGATGATGTCCAGAATTGGCGCGTAGTCGACGAGGAAACGGCGCTTGGCTTGGATATCCGGTAGTCCCGGCTCGTCGTTAGTGTTTGATCGGTAGGCACCAGATCCGAAATAAAGCTGGTTGCAGACTTGATTGATCAGGTGGTCGGCCGCCGCATAGAGGGGGCGCCATGTGGCGACGGCTGCCTCGTCTGGCTGTCCCAAGAGATAAGGGCGGGCTTGGACCAGAGCCGCGGCCGCCGAGGTTGTGACCGCGTCCAGGATTCGTCGGCCGCGCGCAGCAATGTCGAGGTCATCGGGCGTCGGTGCCTTGCCGTAAGGAAAGAAAAATACTTGGCGTAGATAGTGTAGCATGGGAGCGACGTAAGCCTCGCCACGGCGCAGATCAGAGGCCCAGCGATCGATCCATGCCCACGCCGCAGGCTGGTCGTGAATCACATAGAGAGACGCAGCTAGATTGGCGGAGGCTTCGGCGTCGCGGTCACGGTCCGTGCGCACTTCGTCAGGCACCTTCACCCATTCCCTCTCCAGCAGCTGGGAAAGGAGATTCGCACAGCGCTCCGGGTATTCGCGGGAGATTGGTCCGAGCGGGCCAGCGATGAAGAAAAACAGCACACCTTCGTGGGTTTCGGTCTCTGCGATTTCGGTGACCATTTCCCACATTCGCTCATGGGCGACGTCCCAAAGCACGTTTACGGCTTGGGCCACTTGCAGCCTCACCGTCGGAGCCGGATCGTGAAGGCAAGCCTGCATGCGGTCGACTATGTCTGACCGCACGTCGGCGAAGCGCGGCGCAAGGGCGACCAAGCTGGAGGCTGCATAGACCCGCACGTCCCAATTGCCCCACCCCATCTGATCAGAGGGTGCATCGACGATTTCGGGATATGGGCTGGCAGATAGGCGGTCTATTAGGGCCAGCAAAGTGTCCAGATCGGGCAAACCGTTGACGCCCGGTTCGTAAGCAGAACTCTTGGCGATCCGTTCGACGCCGTTGCAAACCGCCCCCCAACTTGAATGCACGAGTTGTTCGTGCGGCGCGGCGGCAATCCCGGCATCCAGAGTTGCTAGCAGCTCGACGACGTGACCCCATAGAGCGGTCAATGTCGTAGCGTCATCCCTATCTGGGCTTAACTTGATGTCGTTCTCGACTCTGCGGCTGGCGGTGCGGATCTCGCGGTCAGGGCTGCGCTCTAGATCTGCGCCGCTGCTCTGAAGCATGCTATCAACAATATTGTCGGTTGAGCCCCAACCGACCGACATGGTCACAAACGGTTGGTTGCCGATGAGTTCTCCGGCGGCCGCCATGTCCGCCTTGTAGGTTCTCATCTCGGATGTTGCCAACAACTCCTCGGACAGGATTGATAGGAGGCGGCCTAGAACGGAGCGCCACCAGCGCGACGCTCGCCCAGCAGGGAAGAGACCGTCTGTGAGAGCCAGGCGTTCGAAGGCAGCCCTATCTTCCTCGGGCCGGGCAGCGTAGGAAGCCGCCAGAAAGATTACAGCGTCCCGCGCTAGGCCTTGGAGGGCAGTGAAATGTGGGTCGCTGGCGAGCGGCCATAGTAGATCGTCGGCCACGCCCTGGCGATCGGCTGCTGTGCCTAATAGGCGCGCCCAGACGGCGGCGTTGGCCGGCGACGCGAGGGTCGTCATCACAGCTTGACGGAATGCGTCCGGCTCGCACGACCTAAGGAAGTCCACGAAGGCAGTCAGGGGTTCTTCTTCGTGGGTGCGCTCCTCCCGCCAATCCTGCAGCGACAGCAGATCATCGAAGACTCGAACCGTTCGCCCGGTGATGATGAGGTCCGTAGGCGCGCTAAGCTCTCCACCGCGCTTCTCAAGCTCCAATCCCCGTACGGCGCCTATCACAGCGGCGGTACCGCCTGCTGGATTTGCTTCTAGGAAGGGTTTCAGCACTTCAGTCAGGTGCCAACGAGCGTGTCGGTAGTCCTGTCTACGCGTTGAGGTTAGCGGAAGAATGCGGCTCGCCGAACCGCCGATCCACGTCTCGCTCTCATCGGTCACGTCGCGGGTGAAAAACGTTGCGTAGATTCGGGCAACAAAGTCCGGATCGTGGGGAATAATCGACCCGACGGCTTCTGCAAGTTCAGGAGCCTCTTGTGAGGCATGGGTGTCAAATCGGTCATCGAGAATGCGCTGCAAGAGTGCGCGGGACGCCGCGGGGTCAGACCCGAAGGATCGTGCGGTAAAACGGATGCCAGCGCTCGACAGACGCAGATTCTCGGGCGCAAGTGACCAAGCAGTTATGAGAAGGCGGCGACCTGCAGCCCCGAACATCTGCATAACGTTAGCGTCGGCTAAATCGGCTTTGTTGGCCAACGTCATCAGGAGAATGCGCGCCGCATCAACAAGGTGAGGGTCGGGACCTGCTGCCGCAGCTAAGGCCACCTTGGCCCAAGCCAGCGCTGCCGGCGCGGCAAGACGGCCCCGCTCTGCGATTGCCATGTCGGCGAAACGCGCAAGTTGCGACATTAGGCGGGCGACCGGCTGCGCGGGATCACTCGCTGCCACGATCATATCGCAGAGTCCCTCGACGTCTGTCGGTTCCTCTACGCGCTCGGCGGCGGTTCGTAGGGCAATGCTTAATATGACTGGATCTGGCTCAGCTTCAGCGGCCAAGTTTGCTAGAAAACGCCAGGTGATGGTTCGGGCTATTGCGTCATCCTGCCATACCTCCTCTAAGGCGAACCGCAAAGCCGGACCCAGCACCAGACCGATCGAACGGTCGCCGGAGAGCTGATCTCGCAATGCTTCGGTGTCGTCCCATGCGAGATAAAATCGTCCCGCGATGTGATCGAACAGGACATGGTGCGCAAAGGCTATGCGGTCTCCGGCGGCCACCAGGACGCCGGACTTCTTAACATCATCCACCGCATCGTTCTCGATATCGATGGCCCGAACGGTCAGTTGGCGTCGCTGCACCATGATAGCCACAACTGCCTTCACCGCCCGCTGCAGGGCTTGAGTTGGAAGCCGGATATCTTCGTACCGACGGATCAGTTCGGATTGAGTGCTGACTTTGCGGATAGACTGAGGTTCGACACCGGCATCTAAAAGTTCGGCAGCAAGCGAGAGATTGAAGATGTTCTTCAGTAGGTCCTGCAGTTGCTGGGGCGCTGTCTTATTCAGTTCGTCGAGTACGGTCGACGCCGCCGACACTTTGGCCAGTTCGTTAGACGACAGGCGCGGAATGTGGAAGTGCCGGACATTGTCTAGACCTCTCTCTGCAAAGTTGAGGTCCGGAGGCGCACCCGCAAAAGTTTCGCGAAATCGTTGGCCGTTACGCAGGTCGAAACTGCGGATGGAAGCTACGATGGACCAGCGTGCGCCTACCTTCTCCACCGCGTCTGCGATGAAAGAGGCGATTACTGCTTCAGACGGGCCGCCTCGTGAAGCGTCCAAGGCGTCGATGACCAAGACACCGGGCTGGTTGCCCGGCCAGGCCGCCAGCACTTCTATAGGATCGTGCCCCAGTTTCAATTCAGCGGCGAGGTCATGGCGCAAAGCGACCCCGGACAACCGCTCTACAGACAGAAACACCAGCGGTCCCGGCGCCTTAGCCAAACGCTCGGCCAAGACCAGCAGCACACCCGTCTTGCCCGCCCCAGGCTCGCCGGTGACTAGGAGGCTTCCGCCGCCAGCTGCCGCTATTAGCGGCTCTAGGCAGTCGCGATTGATAGGAATGCCTTGGCCCAGGGGAAGTCTGGTGTGCTTTATCAGGCGACGTTGTTCGTTGGCAGAATAGGTGAGTAGTGCCTCGATGTCTTTATTGAAAGCTGGAGCTGAAATATCGACGTGGCCTTTGCTACGCAATGCCCGCAGCAGGCCGCTCCGATCGACGGGAGCGCCCGTCTTGATGAATGTGCGGCACAAAGCCATTAGGCTCTCCATGGGCGCGGCGCCCGCATCATCTGCGCCGAAAAGCCGTCGTCCAAGCAAGTGGGAAGCCTCCCGCCATGTCGAGCCCGTCGCTTTTTCTGCAAAGCGCCTCACTCGAAACAAGCGAGCCATTGCGACAAGGTGATCACCCGTGAGCGGCAACGCGACGCGGCCTTCCCAAGCACGCTGGATGTGGGCCTTGAAAAGGCTTAGAGCGTCCCGTTTGTCTTGCGGAACTTGTGCGATAACGGCGTCCCAGACGCCGCCATGATCGAACATTCGGCACCCCGCTTCGAGAATGTCGAGAGAACGGGGCGCGTCTTCAACCACAGCCAACAAAGCAACGTCTGCCGCCGCGGCGAGGGGTGTCCCTCCCAACTGCACGTAAAGTCCTACGAGTTGTTCGAGAGTCTTACCTAGCGCAGAATCGGCACTAACGGTCAGTGACGGCCGGGTCTTGCATTGAATGTAGATCGCGCCTCCATCCTCTAGGTGCACCACAATGTCATCTAGGGCGTCACCAGTCTCGCACTGTAAGCCGACTATGTTTGATGCGGTTGAGAGCCCGAAGTGCGAACCGATAGGCGTGTCCGCAAGCATTTGCGCCGCGAACCATGTGGCGACCGCCGCCTGAAACGCCATTCCAGCTTCGGTAGCTCTTCCGCCAGCGGTCTTATTGTCATCAGTCATCATCGGAGTTCTTCGTTGTCGCCCAGGACCGGAGTTGGTGTGCGTTGGCCTGCTAGTCATTGCACGCCAGGATTGACTGAGATCAAGCCGCGAAATGTTGTAAATCACGATGGAAACCCAGAACCGATGGAATCAGATGGCGGCTCTAAGGCATCCACAGGTCTGAGCGCATTTCGGGTCCGTTATCGGGACTGAAGACCGGTAAGGTAAGCTAAGTGCCTGAAAAAGCTGGTACGCCCAAGGGGAATCGAACCCCTGTTACCGCCGTGAAAGGGCGGTGTCCTAACCGCTAGACGATGGGCGCGCTCAGACGAAGCGGCTTATAATTGCGTTGTTCGCAACCGGCAACCCATCTGCCGCCACATGCGACAACTTTTTTCGCGAGCCTGCAAAACGCATGTTTGGCAACCGGAAAACAGTTCGACCGAAGCAGGTAAGCCGCTCAGTTGTCGCCACCGCCGCCGCGCCGGCGGCAGCGCCAGTTCCAGTCGCGCTCGGGGCCGACGTCGACATGGACGGATTCGGTGTGGCAGTAGGTTCCGACGCCGCCGCGGCCGGGCATCGACCGCACATAGCTCGCCAGCTCCCACTTGGAGACGCCGGGCACCTGGATGTCGGCGGCAGCGCAATACATGTGCAGCGAGTTCTTGGCGCCGTTGGCGCGGCGGTTGCGGGCAGGGTCGCGATAGCCGGAGGTGACGATCATCTTGCGGCCGAAATGACCCTCGATCGTCTTCAGCACGCGCACCAGCGAAGGCTTCAGGCAGGCGACGTCGACGCTTTCGTTCTGTCTCAAGAGCCCGTTGGGCGCGAGCCTTGCCATACCGGCGGCCGACGCCACCTGGTAGGAGCCGCCGCCTTCGTCCTCGTTGAGATCGACGTCGCTCTCGTCGTCGATGCCGGACTTGCGCTTGATCTCGAACAGCGCCGTCTGGCGCACGCCGGGCAAGGCATCGGCGCCGGTGATGTGGTTGCTGCTGTCGTCACCGAGGGAAGCCAGTTGCACCGGCTTGTCGCCCGGGGTCGCGGAGGCGAGGGTGACGATCGGCTTTGTCGCCGGCAACGTTGTCTTGGCCTGGGCGGCGGGCTGGTCGCTGGAGCGCGTGTTGATCAGCGGGGCAGGCGCGGCCGAGGCCGGCGTGGTGCTGAACAGAGAAGCAAACAGCCCCTTCTTCGGCGCGGCGATCGGCTGCTGCCGGGGCTCGCCCGCTGTCACGTAGACGCCTTTGCTCATCGCCTGCACGGTCGCCTGCGCTTGCGATGCGACCGCGGCGGCATCGCCGGCAGCGACCTTGTTGGCGGCCGCTTTCGTCTCCTCTGCCGTCTGCGGCGGATGTACCAGCGGTTGCGGCGTGTTGCCGGCGATCGAGCCGGCGTCAGCAGGAACCGCTACCGCGGGGAAGGCTGCTCCGGGCCGGGTTTCCGGCAAATAGGCGACTTTTTCAGGCAACGGTTTGTCGTCTTCGCCCATCACGGTCGATGCCGCCTCTGGGGATGCCGGGGAGGTCGACGCCGCCTGCGAGGTCGAATCGGCCGACGCCTCGGACTGGGCGCTGGAAGCCGCGCTCATTTCTGTGGCGGTTGAATTGTAGGCGGGCGTGACGACCGACATCGTGGGGTCGCCGGTCGAGGTGCAGGAGGCCAGAAGCACGGATAAGAGCGCTGCCACGATGCTGCGGCTTTCCCTTCGTGCGAGGCGCCAACCTGCTGATTTCAAAATAAAATTCCCCCTCGGCATCCGGTCCGTACATCGTCGCCGCAGCACTCCAGTGCCTCTGGCGGCGACCTCCTGTTCCCGAACCGGAAACGGGATCTGTATCGATCTGCAAAGCCTCGGATTTATTGTTTGTCTGCAGGCGAGCTGAGGCTACGAAAACGATTAACATCACCATTTCGCCCTGTTTGGGCGGCCCGTCAACTCACCAGACATTACAGCCGGTTACACACGCACCTTGACATAGGTGCCCGGCGCGTCCCCCAAGGTTTTCATACGCTTGCCCGGTTTGCGGGCGGGCACATGGATGTTGTCCTGGCTTTCGATCCAGTGCTGCCAGTGCGTCCACCATGAGCCGGCATGCTCGTGCGCGCCGGCGAACCAGGTGCTGAAATCCCCCACCGGCTTGCCGCCGGTCCAGTACTGGTACTTGTGCGCCGCCGGCGGATTGACGACGCCGGCGATGTGGCCGGAGCCCGCCATGACATATTCGACGTCGCCACCGAAATAGCGCGATCCGAGGAACACCGAAAGCGCCGGCGCGATGTGGTCTTCCTTCGTGGCGAGGTTGTAGACAGGGATCGTGATGTCGGCCAGCGAGACGGTGCGGCCGGCAAGCTCCATCGTGCCGCGGGAGAGATTGTTCTCGAGATAGCAATTGCGCAGATAGAAGGAATGGTTGGCCGCCGCCATGCGGGTAGAATCGGCATTCCAGTAGAGCAGGTCGAAGGGCAGGGGGTCCTTGCCGCGCATATAGTTGTTGATGACATAAGGCCAGATCAGGTCGCCCGAGCGCAGCATGTTGAAGGCGGTCGCCATCTTGGTGCCGTCGAGATAGCCCTTTTCGCTCATCGAGCGCTCGACCGCGGCAACCTGGTCCTCGTCGACGAAGACCTTGAGATCGCCGGCATAGGTGAAGTCGACCTGAGTGGTGAAGAAGGTCGCCGACCTGATGCGGTGGTCGCCTTCCTGCGCCAGCAGCGCGAGCGCCGCGGCCAATAGCGTGCCGCCGACGCAATAGCCGATGGCGTTGACCTCCTTCTCGCCGGTCGCCTTCTCGACCATGTCGAGGCCATATTGCAGGCCCTCGCGGATATAGGCCTCCCAGCCTTTGGCGCCGTGGCGCTCGTCCGGGTTGATCCAGGAGATGACGAAGACCGTGTGGCCCTGCTCGATGGCCCAGCGGATGAAGGATTTCTGCGGGTTGAGGTCGAGGATATAGTATTTATTGATCCACGGCGGGCAAATGAGCAGGGGGCGCTTCAGCACCGTCTCCGTCGTCGGATCGTATTGGATGATCTCGGCGACATCGCTGCGGCCGATGACCTTGCCGGGTGTCGTGGCGATGTTCTTGCCGATCTCGAACGGCGCGTAGTCCGCCTGGCGCAGCTTCAGGTCGCCCCTGCCGGCGGCGATGTCCTCGGCCAACATCTTCATGCCGCGCACCAAATTCTCGCCGTTGGAGGCGACGGTCTCGCGGAACAGCTCGGGATTGGTCAGAATGAAATTCGACGGCGCGATGGCGTTGGACACTTGCTTGACGTAGAAGCTCGCCTTGTGGCGGGTGTGCTCGTCGAGGCCCTCGGCATGATCGACGAGATCGGAGGCCCAGCGCGAGGTGACGAGATAGGCCTGTTTCAGGAAGTCGAAGAAGGCATTGCGGCCCCATTCCGGATCCTGGAAGCGCTTGTCGCCGCGCTCGGGCTTGACCGCGTCCTCGGGGGCTTCGGCGTTGGGGCTCGGGCTGACCTTCTGGATGGCGTTCGCCCAGACCGTCATGTAGCCGGCGAAAAGCCGCGTCTGCGCTTCCAGCGCGCGCTGCGGGTCGGCCAGCCAGTACTCCGAGAGCTTGGAGAAGGTCTTGACCATGTCGACCACGGGTTCGGCGACGTGGTCGCGCACCTCGCCCTTTTCGCGCGGCTCGGCCCAGGCGGAGGCCGCCTTGCCGGCCTGCTCGATCATGCGCGCCATGTTCAACGCGAAGCGTTCGGGATCTTTCACCAGATATTGCTCGACGGTCGAAGGTCCGCCATTTTCCGCTTTGTCCGAATCGGGCGCTTTGGACATGGTTCGCGGGGTTCCTCCCGGAGCGTTTTCTTGACATATTACCATGGGACATCTGACCGGGTCCAACACGCTCTAACCCGGCTGCCAGGAAAACAATATGACGATTAATGTTGGCGGGACTTATTTTCTCGGCGCCGGTTCGATTTGCCGCATCGCCGCCGCAGCCGCGGTGCTATGCACGCCGTTGCTCGCGGGCGGCTGCGAGACCAGCAGCAACACCAACAATGCGAGGCCGACCGCGGTGACCGAGGGGCCGAAGGACACCGGCTCCTATCCGAACCTCAACATTCCGCCGCCGGTAGCCGCCAAGCAGCTGACGAAGGAAGAGACTGCCGCCAAGCTTGCCCAGCTCAAGGCCGAGCAGCAGGCGCAGCTCGCCAAGGGCGGCCGCGCGAAGCCAGCCGCCAATACGGCGGCGCTGAACACGCTCGCCAGGACGCATGGCGACGACGCGCTGAAGCAGATCGAAGGCAAATGCGATCCTGCCCTCGACCCTAACTGCAATTAGGTCTATATCGCGCGCCGAAAAGCGCCCCCTTTGATCGTCTGGAACTCCAATGGAAGAATTTCACAAGGTCCGCCGGCTTCCGCCTTACGTGTTCGAGCAGGTGAATCGGCTGAAGGCCAGCGCCCGCTCGCGCGGTGCCGACATCATCGACCTTGGCATGGGCAATCCGGACCTGCCGACGCCGAAGGCCATCGTCGACAAATTATGCGAAGTGGTGCGCGATCCGCGCACGCATCGCTATTCGTCCTCGCGCGGCATTCCGGGCCTGCGCCGGGCCCAGGCGAACTACTATGCCCGCCGCTTCGGCGTGAAGCTCAATCCCGACACGCAAGTGGTGGCGACGCTCGGCTCGAAGGAGGGCTTTGCCAACATGGCGCAGGCGATCACCGCGCCCGGCGACGTCATCCTGTGCCCCAATCCGACCTATCCGATCCACGCCTTCGGCTTCATCATGTCGGGCGGCGTCATCCGGTCGCTGCAGGTGGAACCGGATGACGGCTTCATCCCGGCGGTCGAGCGCGGCATCCGCCACTCGATTCCGAGGCCGCTGGCGCTGATCCTCAACTATCCGTCGAACCCGACGGCGCTTGTCGCCTCGCTCGATTTCTACAAGGACGTGGTCGCCTTCGCGAAGAAGAACGACATCATCATCCTGTCGGACCTTGCCTATTCCGAGATCTATTTCGACGGCAATCCGCCGCCTTCGGTGCTCCAGGTTCCAGGGGCGATGGATGTCTGCGTCGAGTTCACCTCGATGTCGAAGACTTTTTCCATGCCCGGCTGGCGCATGGGCTTCGCGGTCGGCAACGAGCGGCTGATCGCGGCGCTGACGCGCGTCAAATCCTATCTCGACTACGGCGCCTTCACGCCGATCCAGGTGGCGGCGGCGCATGCGCTCAACGGCGACGGTGCCGACATCGCCGAGGTGCGCGAGGTCTATCACAAGCGGCGCGATGTGATGGTCGATTCCTTCGGCCGTGCCGGCTGGACCATTCCGGCGCCGGCGGCCTCGATGTTCGCCTGGGCGCCGATCCCGGAACAGTTCCGCCAGCTCGGCTCGCTCGAATTCTCCAAGCTGCTCATCGAGCACGCCGACGTGGCGGTGGCGCCGGGCATCGGCTTCGGTGAGCACGGCGACGATTTCGTTCGTGTGGCGCTGGTCGAGAACGAGCACCGGATCCGCCAGGCGGCGCGCAACATCAAGCGCTTCCTGGCCTCGACCGCCAAGCAGCCCAACAATGTTGTGCCGCTCACCGCGCGCCGCTGAATTCACCGCACATCACACCGACCAATCTTTGAGGGGCGTCGCCGGACATGGCTGAAGCGTTGCGTGTTGGAATTGCCGGCCTTGGCACGGTGGGCGCCTCGGTGGCGCGCGTGCTCAACGACAAGGCCGCCGAGCTCACCCGCCAGTGCGGTCGCGACATTGTCGTCACAGCGGTTTCGGCGCGCGATCCGAAGCGGGACCGCGGTGTCGATCTGGGCGACACCAAATGGTTCGACGATGCCGCGAAGATGGCCGAGAAGGCCGACATTGATGTCTTCGTCGAGCTGATCGGCGGCGACGAAGGGCCAGCGCGTGCATCGGTGAAGGCGGCGCTCGAGGCCGGCCGCCATGTCGTGACGGCCAACAAGGCGCTGTTGGCCAAGCACGGCGTGCAACTCGCCGAGATCGCCGAGAAGAAGGGCGTGCTGCTCAACTACGAGGCTGCGGTGGCCGGCGGCATCCCGGTCATCAAGACGATGCGCGAGGCGATGGCCGGCAACCAGGTCACCCGCGTCTTCGGTATCCTCAACGGCACCTGCAACTACATTCTGACCCGCATGGAGGCCGAAGGCATCTCTTTCGATGCCTGCCTCAAGGACGCGCAGCGCCTCGGCTATGCCGAAGCGGACCCGACCTTCGACATCGAAGGCCATGACACGGCGCACAAGCTGTCGATCCTGACCACCCTTGCGTTCGGCACGAAGATCGCCGCCAACGACATTTACATGGAGGGCATCTCCAACATCACCCAGGCCGACATTCGCGCCGCAGCCGAGCTCGGCTATCGCATCAAGCTGCTCGGCGTCGCGCAGCGCACCGACAGCGGCATCGAGCAGCGCGTGCATCCGACCATGGTGCCGACGGCCTCGGTCATCGCGCAGGTGCATGGCGTCACCAATGCCGTGGCGATCGAGACCGACATCCTGGGCGAGCTTTTGCTCTCCGGCCCCGGCGCCGGCGGCAATGCCACCGCCTCGGCGGTGGTCGGCGACATTGCCGATATCGCCAAGAGCCGGCCGGGCTTCCAGCACGGGCCGGTCTTCGGCTGGCCGGCGAAGGAATTGAAGCCCTACAGGAAAGCGCAGATGCGCAGCCATGCCGGCGGCTATTTCATCCGGCTGACCGTGCACGACCGCATCGGCGTCTTCGCGGCGATCGCCAAGCGCATGGCCGACAACGATATTTCACTGGAATCGATCGTCCAGCAGGCCGCCGGGCCGGCTACCGAAGCGCAGAAGACCGTCATCCTCGTCACCCACGAGACAACGGAAGCGGCGGTGCGCAAGGCGGTCGAAGGCGTCACCAAGGACGGCCATCTCACCGACAAGCCGCAGGTGATCCGTATCGAGCGGGCGGAATAGTTCGAGTCATACTTCACCTTTAATCGATTGATATTGCTGCCATTTCAAAAATTGACATGGCAAGTCTTGCCGTTGTCATGGAGCTTTGCCAGAAGAAGCGCGCTTCTGGCGGGAGGCAAAGCGCAGTTTCAACGAGGAATGCCCATCCATGAACATGGCCCAAAACATCGCAGCCGGCCTCGATCGTATCCTCACCATGGAAGTGGTGCGTGTGACCGAAAGGGCCGCGGTCGCCGCTGCCAGGCTGCGCGGTCGCGGCGATGAGAAGGCGGCCGACCAGGTCGCGGTCGATGCGATGCGCCAGGAACTCAACCGGTTGGCCATCAAGGGTACCGTGGTCATCGGAGAGGGCGAGCGCGACGAGGCGCCGATGCTCTATATCGGCGAAGAGGTCGGCACCGGCAAAGGCCCGGCGGTCGACATCGCGCTCGATCCGCTCGAAGGCACGACGATCTGCGCCAAGAACCTTCCCAACGCGCTTGCCGTCATCGCCATCGCGGAGAAGGGTAGCTTGCTGTTCGCGCCCGACGTCTACATGGACAAGATCGCCATCGGGCCGGGATACCCGGACAGCCTGATCGACATCGACGCGTCGCCGGCCGAGAACATCGCCAATCTCGCCAAGGCCAAGGGCGTGGCGGTGCCCGACATCACCGCCTGCATCCTCGACCGGCCGCGCCATGCCAAGCTGATCGACGCGGTGCGGGCCACGGGCGCCGCCATCCGGCTGATCGGCGACGGCGACGTCGCCGGCGTCATCCACACCACCGATCCGGAAGAGACCGGCATCGACATCTATCTCGGCACCGGCGGCGCGCCGGAAGGGGTGCTGGCCGCGGCGGCGCTTCGCTGCACGGGCGGACAGATGCAGGGCCGGCTGATCCTCGACACGCCGGAGAAGATTGCACGGGCCGAAAAGATGGGCATTTCGGATCCGAAGCGGGTCTATCGCGCGCAGGACATGGCGCGCGGCGACGTGCTGTTCGCGGCGACCGGCGTCACCGACGGCAATCTGCTCGGCGGGGTGAAATTCGGGCGCACCTTCATCACCACTCACACCATCGTGCTGCGCTCGTCCTCGCGCACAGTGCGCGAGATCAAGGCTCGTCACCAGGATCTGGAAAAGTTCTGATTTCGTCCTTGTAGACACTTTCGCGCAATTACGGCCGGAGCGCCCTTCCACAGTTTTCCGGGGTGGTTCGCTTTCCCGCAATTGCTAGGGCTGTCGCATCTTGATATCTGCCGAAAGATGGTGTGCAGACGGCGCGTCTCATGATGGGCGAGAGACGCTTCTTCCTCGATGTCAGGCAGTCGGCGACCGGTGTTTCCTGGGAGCACCGGCTGACCGAGCGGCAGGACATGGCCGCTTTGGCCATCGCGCAGGGTCATGGCGTGCCGGACATCGTCGCAAGGGTGCTGGCTGGGCGCGGCGTGACGGTCGAGCAGACCGAGCGCTTCCTCGATCCGACCATTCGCGAGCTTTTGCCGAACCCGGCCTCGCTGACCGACATGGAGAAGGCGGCGGCGCGCATCGCGGATGCGGTCGTGGCCGGCGAGAAGGTGGCGATCTTCGGCGACTATGATGTCGACGGCGCCGCGTCGTCGGCGCTGCTGAAGCGCTTCCTGGCGCATTTTTCGGTGCCGTCCGAGATCTATATCCCCGACCGCATCTTCGAAGGTTACGGCCCGAATCCGGAAGCCATGCGCGAACTGATCTCGCGCGGCGCGAAGCTGATCGTCACCGTCGACTGCGGCACCAACAGCGCCGTGTCGATCGAGGCGGCGAAAGATGCCGGCGCCGATGTCGTGGTGCTCGACCATCACCAGGTCGGCGGACCGCTGCCGGCGGCGGACGCGGTGGTCAATCCGAATCGGGAGGACGACCTTTCGGGGCAGGGGCATCTCTGCGCCGCCGGTGTGGTCTTCCTGTGCCTGGTCCAGACGGCGAAGGTGCTTCGCGAACGGTTGCCGAACGCCGCGCCGGTCGATCTGCTTTCGCTGCTCGACCTTGCCGCGCTGGCGACCGTTTGCGACGTGGTGCCGCTCACCGGCGTCAACCGCGCTTTCGTAGTCAAGGGGCTGCAGGCGGCGCGCCAGCAGAAGAATGAGGGGCTGGCGGCGCTTGCGCGGGTCTCGCGCATCGGCGAGCCGATAAACACCTTCCATCTCGCCTATCTGATCGGGCCGCGCATCAATGCCGGCGGGCGCATCGGCGATGCCGCGCTCGGCAGCAGGCTGCTTGCCACCGAGGATCCTGTTGAAGCCGCAAGCATTGCCGAGACGCTCGACCGGCTGAACCAGGAACGGCAGCAGATGGAACTGGAGATGCTGGCGCAGGCGCGCGCCGAGGCCGATGCGGAGCTTGCCGGCGGCACCGGCCCTGGCATCGTCGTGACCGCCAGCAGCAGCTGGCATCCCGGCATCGTCGGGCTGCTGGCCTCGCGGCTCAAGGAACATGCGCGCCGTCCCGCTTTCGCCATCGCCTTCAATGCCAATGGGATCGGCACCGGCTCGGGGCGCTCGGTCTCCGGTTTCGATCTCGGCCGGCTGGTGCGCGAGGCGGCGCAGGCCGGCCTGATCGCCAAGGGCGGCGGTCACGGCATGGCGGCAGGCATCACCGTGGAACGTGCCAAGCTCGGCGCGCTTCGGGCTTTCTTCGAGGAGCGCGCTGCGGCGGATGTGTTCCGGCTGCAGAGCGAGGAAAGCCTGGCGATTGACGGCGCCTTAGCCGCCGAGGGCGCGACGCTGGCGCTTCTCGACGCGCTGGAGAAAGCCGGCCCGTTCGGCGCCGGTCACATCGCGCCGGTGTTTGTGCTGCCGCGCCACAGACTTATCGATGCGCGGCCGATCGGCACGAACCACATCCGCGCCGACCTGCAGTCGCAAAGCGGCGGCAACCTCCAGGCGATCGCGTTCCGCGCCGTCGACACCGCGCTCGGCGAATTCCTGTTCAAGAACAGGGGCAAGACCGTGCACATAGCCGGTTCGCTGTCGGGCAATTACTGGAACGGCAACCGCTCAGTGCAATTCCGCATCACAGATGCCGCGATTGCTTGACTGACGCTTCGGATCAGGCGAGCACCGTCTGCAGCCGCCGCAATTCGCTGATCTGGGACATGGTCGCCTGATAGCCGATGCGGATCGCCTCGTCGGCGCGATGGAACTCGGTCAGTCCGATATGGCTGAGCTTCGGCTGCAGCGACATGTCGGGCGGATCGCCGGCGAGCCTGGCGCGCGAGATCCGGTCCTGGATGATGTTGAAGGCCTCGACCATGACGCCGGTGATGCCGAGGCGGGTCTGGTGCGGCGGGTGCTGGGGATTGACCTGGCCGGGACGCGGCGCGTCGTTCTCGATGACGAGTTCGCCCGCGCTGTGCTTGATCACCGCGGCACGCCCGAACAGATCGTAGTGGAGGTTGACGGCAACGACCAGCGGCTGCTCGTAAGCACGGCAGACCGAGACCGGCACCGGATTGACCAGCGCGCCGTCGACCAGCACGCGCCCGTTGCAGTTCACGGGCTCGAAGACGCCGGGCAACGCGTAGGACGCACGCATGGCGGTGATGAGCGAACCTTTCGACAGCCAGATTTCGTGGCCGGTGCGGATTTCGGAAGCGACGGCGACGAAGGGCTTCGACAGTTCCTCAAAACGGATACCGTCCACGTGTTCGCGCAGCCGCGCATCGAGCTTCATGCCGCCGAACAGGCCGCTGCCGCGCAGATTGAGATCGAGCAGTCCGAAGAGGCGCCGCTTGGTCAGGCTTCTGGCGAACTCTTCCAGTTCGTCCAATTTGCCGGCGAGATAGCAGCCGCCGACCAGCGCGCCGATCGAGGTGCCTGCTATCATCGAAACTTCGATGCCGGCTTCGTCCAGCGCGCGCAGCACGCCGATATGGGCCCAGCCGCGAGCACAGCCGCCGCCGAGCGCCAGCGAGATGCCCATCTTCTTCGCCGATTTCGGATCGAGCACGCCGCCGGACGATGCAAGGCCGTTGGCCTCCTGAACGTCAGGTCTGCTGCGCAATGACGCCCATTCGAGCATCATGATCTCCCTTGTCCCGTGTCCCTTCTATCACAAGGATGTTTGAGAATAGTGAATATGAGTGGTTTGTGAATATCGAATGGTTCACGCCGGCTTCCGATACGTTTCTTGCGCATCGAACAGCGGCTTGCTGCCATCGTCGGCAAGCACCGCCTTGCCGTCGCTGAGCCCCACCGTCCGATAAAAGCAGGAACGCCTACCGGTGTGACAAGTTGCGTCCTGGCCCAATACTTTGACGCGCAACCATATCGCGTCTTGGTCACAATCCGTGCGCATCTCGAGGACGCGCTGGAGGTTGCCCGAGGTCTCGCCCTTTTTCCACAGCGCGTTGCGGGAACGCGACCAATAGTGGGCGATGCCGGTTTCGAGCGTCAGCGTCAGCGCATCGGCATTCATATGCGCGACCATCAAAAGCATGCCGTCGCCGGCGTCGGTGACGACGACGGTCACGAGGCCGGCAGCATCGAAGCGCGGAGAAAGGACGGTGCCTTCCTCCAGCGCCTTCTTGTCTGCCGGGGCTTTGGGAAATTGCAGTGCCGACATTGCCGGTTCGTCTTTTTGTTGGACCATGATCTTATCCGAAAACCGGGTCCCGCTTTTCGGGACCATGGTCTGAAGGCCGGCAGCAGCCGGCGATCAGGCACGCACCATGGTGACGAAGCGCACCTGTTCCTCGGGCGTGTCCTTGAAGACGCCGGTGAAGGTAGAGGTGAGCGTGGTCGAGTCCTGCTTGCGGATGCCGCGCATGGCCATGCACATATGCTCGGCCTCGATCATGACGGCGACGCCGCGCGGGTTGAGCACGTCCTGGATGACGCCTGCGATCTGCGCCGTCATCGCTTCCTGCGTCTGCAGGCGATGGGCGAAGATGTCGACGACGCGCGCGATCTTGGACAGACCCACGACCTTGCCGTCCGGCAGGTAGCCGACATGCGCCTTGCCGATGATCGGCACCATGTGGTGCTCGCAATGGGAGTGGAACTTGATGTCCCTGACGATGACGAGATCGTCATAGCCGGCCACTTCCTCGAAAGTGCGGCCAAGCTCCTCCGCCGGGCACATGTCATAGCCGTTGAACATCTCGCGAAAAGCCTTGGTAACGCGCTTCGGCGTGTCGACCAGGCCCTCGCGATCAGGGTTGTCGCCGGTCCAGCGCAAAAGCGTGCGCACGGCGGCTTCGACCTCGGCCTCGCTTGGGCGATCGGTGACAGGCTTCTCCATATAGGAGGAAGGGGGCATGAGTTTCTTGATGACGGCATCCATAAAGGCGTCTCCCGTAGTCCCACTCAGAGGTGGGACGAGTTGAACGGACCACGACCTTTCGGGTGAAACTCGCCCGGTTTCCAGCCCGTAAGCGGCGTGAACAGATGAGCAATGACAATGGCTTGAGTTTGCCTTGTCGATGCCCGGCTGCCATCATTATATATGGTCGTGCACAGCGAAAGGAAGACGCAACAGCGGCAAAGCCTGTTCGCTTGGCGGCGACGGATTGGAAAAATATGATCGACGACGTCTACAATGCGAAAATCCTGAGCTTCGCCGGAAACATCGCCAAGATCGGCCGGCTCGACCACCCCGATGCGACCGCCAGAGCGCACTCCAAACTGTGCGGCTCGACCGTCACAGTCGACCTCAAAATGGATGGCGACGTGGTGACCGATTTCGCTCATGACGTGAAGGCCTGCGCGCTTGGTCAGGCATCCTCCTCGATCATGGCCCAGCATGTCATCGGCGCGAACGCCGATGAGCTGCGCGCAGTGCGCGAGACCATGCTGAAGATGCTCAAGGAAAACGGCGCGCCGCCGGAAGGCCGGTTCGCCGATCTGAAATATCTGGAGCCGGTGCGCGACTACAAGGCACGTCACGCCTCGACCATGCTGACCTTCGATGCGGTGGTCGACGCGATCGGCCAGATCGAGAAGAAGCGCGCCGGAGAGGCTGCTTGAGGGCGATCTCCTGAGCTGCTTGCCTGTTATGGCGAACTCGCTTGGTATCCCGGCGCTATGCTGAGTGGACCGTCCGGCGTTCCAGGCGATGAGCGATAAAAGGTCGTTGCGTTCCCGGCTCGAAGCCCACATCTAACGCACAAGGAAGCTGGCTGCGGAGAAGTACGGATGGGAGACCATCCAGGACATATCCATGGCGTCCGGCCGGTCCGGCATGGGCGAAACTGGCAGGGACCCTGGCGCAAGACGCCGGGCCGCGTCCTCGGCACGTCGCTCGTGCGCCTCTACCAGTTGACGCTTTCCGGCTTCGTCGGCAATAGCTGCCGGCATCTGCCGACCTGTTCCGAATACGCGCATGAGGCAATCGCCCGCCATGGATTGTGGACCGGGGGCTGGCTGGCGCTGTTCCGGGTCTCGCGTTGCGGGCCGTTCGGGACGCATGGCATCGACCGCGTGCCGGAAACGCTTGCGCCGCGCTATGTCTGGTTCATGCCGTGGCGCTATTGGCAAATCGGCAGGAAGCGCGATGACGCAGATGGCTGACTGCGGCAGCGTTTCGCAGCCCGTGTTTACGATTCAGTAGGGTTAACGTCAGCCTGCACAAACACTGCCAATTTGAGACAAAATCGAGACAAGACGCCTCGCTAAGCCGCTCCGCGTAATCCATTTTCCGGAGTGAGCTTCGATGCGCCAGATGGACCGCTATCCGTTCTTCATTGCCATCATTCTGTTCCTGCTGGCCTGGATGCTCGGCCTGCCGATGCGGGCGCAATCGGCGCCGCTCAAAGACATCCACTGCACTTTGATCGAGGACTCGGCGAGCGGCTCGACGCTTTGCCAGGATGGCTTCCGCGACGAGCGCGTCAGCCCGGCTTCGATCTTGCCGAAGGGGCTCGCGACGCGGGCGGCTTCCTGAACGATCTTCCCGGGCTCATCAAATAGAACGGCTTGCGGCTTTACGGCGGCGGAAACTCCTCATAAAAGACTGCCGCCCGCCAGCGTCCAAGTGATTGGCGCCTCCGGCCAACCCTGCATGCTCCAGCACACTTCCTGCGACATGCATTCACCACCCGCGCTCGTTTGCGGGACTGGATAGGACAACTCTGATGCTGAATTCCGTGTCCCTGACATTTCCCGATGGTTCCGTCCGCGAGTACGACGCGGCCATGACCGGCGCCGCCCTTGCCGAATCGATCTCCAAATCGCTGGCGAAAAAGGCTGTTGCCTATAGCCTCGACGGCACCGTCCGCGATCTTTCCGATCCGCTCGGCAGGTCCGGCAAGGTCGAGATCATCACCCGCGAGGATCCGCGCGCGCTGGAACTCATCCGCCACGACGCGGCGCACGTGCTGGCCGAGGCCGTGCAGGAGCTTTGGCCGGGAACGCAGGTGACCATCGGGCCGGTGATCGAGAACGGGTTCTATTACGACTTCGCGCGCAACGAGCCGTTCACCCCGGACGATTTCCCGGTGATCGAGAAGAAGATGCGCGAGATCATCGCCCGCAACAGGCCGTTCACCAAGGAAGTGTGGTCGCGCGAGAAGGCGAAGAAGGTCTTTGCCGACAAGGGCGAGCGCTACAAGGTCGAGCTGATCGACGCTATCCCCGAGGATCAGGATATCAAGATCTACGCGCAGGGCGACTGGTTCGATCTCTGCCGCGGTCCGCACATGGCTTCGACCGGGCAGATCGGCAACGCCTTCAAGTTGATGAAGGTGGCGGGCGCCTATTGGCGCGGCGATTCCAACAACCCGATGCTGACGCGCATCTACGGTACCGCCTTTGCCGACCAGGCGCAGCTCGAGGCATACCAGAAGCTGCTGGAGGAAGCCGAGAAGCGCGATCATCGCAAGCTCGGCCGCGAGATGGATTTGTTCCATTTTCAGGAGGAGGGACCGGGCGTCGTCTTCTGGCACGCCAAGGGCTGGAAGATGTTCCAGAACCTGGTCAACTACATGCGCCGCCGCCTCGACGAGCACGGCTACCAGGAAGTCAACGCGCCGCAGGTGCTGGACAAGAGCCTGTGGGAGACGTCCGGCCACTGGGGCTGGTATCGCGACGCGATGTTCAAGGTGACGGTTGCCGGTGACGACACCGACGACGACCGCGTCTTCGCGCTGAAGCCGATGAACTGCCCCGGCCATGTGCAGATCTTCAAGCATGGGTTGAAGTCTTACCGTGAACTGCCCGTAAAGCTTGCGGAGTTCGGCAATGTGCACCGCTACGAACCGTCGGGCGCGCTGCATGGGCTGATGCGTGTGCGCGGCTTCACTCAGGACGATGCGCATATCTTCTGCACCGAGGAGCAACTCGCCGCGGAATGCCTGCGCATCAACGATCTAATCTTGTCGACCTATGCCGATTTCGGCTTCGACGAGGTCGCGGTGAAGCTGTCGACGCGGCCCGACAAGCGCGTCGGCACAGACGAAGCCTGGGATCATGCCGAGGCGATCATGAGCAATGTGCTGGAGACGATCCGCACGCGCTCCGGCAATCGCATCAAGACCTCGGTCAATCCGGGCGAGGGTGCCTTCTACGGGCCGAAGTTCGAATATGTGCTGAAGGACGCCATCGGCCGCGAATGGCAGTGCGGCACCACCCAGGTCGACTTCAACCTGCCGGAACGCTTCGGCGCCTTCTATATCGGCTCGGATTCGGAGAAGAAGCAGCCGGTCATGGTGCATCGCGCGGTGTGCGGCTCGATGGAACGCTTCCTCGGCATCCTGATCGAGAACTATTCCGGCCATTTCCCGCTGTGGTTCGCGCCGCTGCAGGTGGTGGTGGCGACGATCACCTCCGACGCGGATGAGTATGCCACGAAAGTGGTCGAGCGGCTGAAGGCTGCGGGGCTGCTCGCCGAAACCGATCTGCGCAACGAGAAGATCAACTACAAGGTGCGCGAGCACAGCCTAGCCAAGGTTCCGGTCATTCTCGTTTGCGGCAAGCGGGAGGCGGAAGAGGAAACCGTCAATGTCCGCCGTCTCGGCTCCCGCGACCAGGAATCGCTGAAGCTCGGCGACGCCGTGAAATTGCTGGCGGACGAGGCCGTCTCTCCGGACCGCAAGCGCCGCGCGGCCTAAAATCGTTAATCTCCAATCGCTTCTCGAATGGCGGTGGCACATAGTCCACCGCCATCTTCACACGCCTGTCACGCCAACCTTGTAACCGAGCCGCCATGCTCAAGCTGAAACCGCGGGGAAGGCCGTTTCCCGAGCTCTCCTACGCCAACCGGCATCAGCCGGCGCTGACGCGGTGGTTCATCCATTCCGTCGAAGGCCTGTCGGGCCGCGACCGCTTTGCCGTGCTCTACGACTTGTGGCGGCGCCAGGTCGCTCCAACGGGCGAACGTGTGTTCAGCCGCATGCTGGACTTGATCGACGTCAGGGGTGCACCACGCCGGCCGTTGGCCGCCGGCAAATGTGCCGGCTAGTCCGCTGGTGATCGTCGCCAACCATGCCTTCGGCATCGGCGACGGCATTGCAGTGCTGTCGCTCGCCGAGCAGCTCGGCCGTCCGTTCCGGGTCATGATCCACAAGGACCTGCTCAGGATCCGCGAGATGGAAGCCTATTCGCTGCCGATCGATTTTTCCGAGACCAAGGAAGCGCTGAAGAACAACATGGCCGTGCGCCACGAGGCGGTGCGGCTGTTGAAGGCAGGCGTCACCATCGTCGTTTTTCCGGCCGGCGGCGTCGCCACGGCGCCGAAGGGGTTCGGCCGGGCGATCGACCTGCCGTGGAAGATGTTTCCGGCCAAGCTCATCCAGGAGGCCAAGGCCTCGGTCATCCCTTTGCATTTCTCCGGCCAGAACGGCCGTCTGTTCCATCTCGTCAGTGGGCCGATGAACATGGCCGAGCGCGACAACCGCGTGGCGAAATTCGTCGGCAAGGCGTCGCTGACGCTGCGCACCTCCCTATTAATCCGCGAATTCGCCCGGCTGTCGGGCAAGGCGATCGAGGTGCGCATCGGCGATGTGCTGAAGTGGAGCGAGCTCGAACCGTTGCGCGACCGCAAGGCGCTGCTCGACAGGCTCTACCAAGCGGTTTTCGATCTCGCTCCGGCGGCGGCGCGGCGCGGACGCACGCCGTTTCTAACCAAGCGGATGCGCAAAGCCGCCTGAGCAGCTTAGTCCGCGCCCTCCTCGGGATCGATGGCGGACGATTCGTTGGCCACGACCTCGATTTCCTGGTTCTGGCCGGCCGCGACGGTGAAATCCTTCTGGTAGATGCGGTCGCGGTTCTTGGCGATGATGGTGTATTGGCCTTCGGCCAGCACCATCGAGGCGAAGGCGCCGACGGCTTCCTTGATCGGATCGCCGGATTCATTGAGCAGCGACCAGGAGGTGTCGGCAATGGCTTCGCCGCCGGGCTCGCGCACCAGCTTCATCGTCATCTCGGCCGCGCGGTGCTCGACGGTGGCCTCGGTCAGCTTGCCGGCCTCGACGCGGATATCGGAGCGGATCACGGCGTTGACCGCGCCATAGGTGGAGACGACATGGTAGGTGCCTGCATTCAGCCGCACCACCGTGTTCGGCTCGACATCGGGGGCGATCAGCGCGCGGTCGCCATTGGTCTCGGCCTGGCCCTCATAGATCGCGAAGCGGAGCTTCTTTGGCGCGATGTGCGCGCCGCCGGACGTCACCGCATCGAGCTTCAAGCCGCCGGCATCGAGAACGAGGCTCTCTCGCTTTGCGTCCTTGCCGACGGTGATGCGCTTGGTGGCGCCGGCCCGTCCGTAAGAGGCGTGGACCAGGTAGCTGCCGGGGTCGAGCTGGAACACCGCCGTGCCGCCATGCGCGGACGCGACCATCGGCAGCTTGCCGTCGCTGGCCGGTTCCGGCTTGAAGACGCGCCAGACGATGCCGCGGGTGATGTCGGCGCCCTTGTCGGTCAGTTGCGCAGAAAGGGTGATCGCTCCGCCGCTGCCAAGCGCCAGCGACCGCTCGCTCTTCGGCGTCGCATAGCTCGAAATGCCCGGCAACTTGATATTGCCGACATCGTTGGCGTTCTGGGCCAGCGCGAACGAAACCGGCACCGCAAGCAACGCGGCGATGAGCCCGACCACGAAAAGGCGCAGAGTCCCCTCAAACATGCCTTGCGTTGAAGCCCAAGGCGGTGGCAATTTCAAGGCTCAAGAGCCTGCCGCCCTCCGCCAGGGCTCTTTATCCGGCGGATAATTGCGCCATTGCCCGAGCCGCCCGATCTCCCGATGGCGCGCTTCAGCTCAAAATCGAATGCTAGGAGACTTGCGCCCATGGCGTCGCCGATCATCGACTTCCTGCTGACCCGCAGTTCAGCGCCGATTCCGGACCTCAAGGAGCCGGCGCCGAGCGATGCGGAAATCGCCACGATGATCGCCGCGGCATCGCGGGTACCAGACCATGGCCGCCTCGAGCCCTGGCGGTTTATCGTCTACCGCGGCGAGGCGCGGGTCGAGATCGGCAAGAAGCTCGCGGCGCTTGCCGAGCAGCGCGAAGGACCGTTGCCGGAGGGGCGCCGCAACCAGGAACTGGCGCGCTTCTCGCGCGCCCCGCTGGTGATCGGCGTCGTCTCCGTGCCGCGGGAGAACCCAAAGATCCCGCAATGGGAGATGTTCCTGTCGGGTGGAATGGCGGCTATGAATCTGATGATCGCGGCCAACGCGCTGGGCTATGGCACCAACATGATCAGCAACTGGTATTCCGACGTTGCGGAGGGCAGGGCGATCCTCGGGCTGTCGCCGCAGGAGCGCGTCATCGGCTTCGTCCATATCGGCTCGTACCAGGGACCGGCGCCGGAGCGGCCCCGACCCGATCCGGCGAAGCTCTATGCCGATTATGCCGGGCCGTGGGCCGGCTGAGATGTTCTACGAGCCATCCAAGGGGCACGGCCTGCCGCACGATCCGTCGAAGGCGATCGTTGCACCCCGCCCGATCGGATGGATCTCGACATTGAACAAGGCCGGTGAGATCAACTTGGCGCCCTATTCCTTCTTCAATGCCTTTTCGACGCGGCCTTTCATCGTCTGGTTCTCATCCGAAGGCGCGAAGGACAGCGCCACCTTCGCTGAAGAAACCGGCGAATTCGTCGCCAATCTCGTCAGCCGCGAGCTTGCCGAGAAGATGAACCGCACCGCCGTCGATGCGCCGCGCGGCGTCAGCGAGTTCGCCTATGCCGATCTCGCCATGGCGCCGTCGCGCCTCGTCGCGCCGCCGCGCGTGGGGGAAGCGCCCGCCGCCCTCGAATGCAAGGTGACCGAGATATTTCGGCCGCGGGCACTGGATGGCGCCGAGACCAGCGCCATCGTCGTCGCCGGCGAGGTCGTCGGGGTCCACATCGACGATGCTTATCTCAGGGACGGCCTGTTCGACATCGTCAGGGCCGGCAATGTCGCCCGGCTCGGCTATATGGACTATGCCAGCGTGAACGAGATTTTCTCGATGCGGCGGCCGCGCTGGAGCAAGGATTAACCGAAAGGGCTACACGGCTCACGTCCGCTACAAACTGATCCCCATGGTCTGGCAATTGGCGGTTCAGGCTGAAAGTCCCGCCGCTCTCGCGCGTGCCAGCAGCCGCTCCGCAAGCCGCAGGTGCGGCCGATCATACATCTTGCCGTCGATGCCGACGACGCCCGGATTTCCCGCCGCCGCGAAGGCGTCGACGATCGCCCGCGATCGTTCGACCGATTCCGGCGACGGCGTGAAAGCGGCGTTGATGACCGGCACCTGCGCCGGATGGATCGCCATCTTGCCGGTAAAGCCGTCGCGCTCGGCTTCTCTGCATTCGGCTTCGAAAGCGGCCATGTCGCGGAAATCCGGAAAGACGGTATCGATCGCGGCGATTTCCGCCGCTCCGGCGGCCAGGATGGTCGTCGCGCGCGCCAGGCGGAAGACGTCGGTGTAGCGGCCGCTCTCGTCGCGCGCCGAACGCGCGCCGATTGCGGCCGACAGATCTTCCGCGCCCCAGGTAAGTCCGGCAAGCCGGCTGCTTGCTCCGGCGTAGCTCGCGGCAGCCAGCAGGCCGGATGCGGTTTCGGTGATGATCGGCAGGATCTTTATGCCGCCATCCGGCAAGCCGCTTTCGGCCTCGTGCACCCGAAGCTTGGCCGCGAGCTGCTGGACATCCTGTCCGCTGTTCGACTTCGGCAGCATGATGCCGTCGGGTTTCACCGGGACGAGCGCCGCAAGATCATCGTCGGTCAGGCCGGTCGACAGATCGTTGACGCGTACGTAGATGTCGGAGCTGGTCTGCTGTCGGTGGCCGGCGATGAGGTTCGCCGCGACTTTGCGGGCGGCCGCCTTATTGCCGGCGGCGACCGAATCCTCAAGGTCGACGATGACCACGTCGGCGCCGGCGCCAAAGCCCTTTTCCAGCTTGCGCTCGGAATCGCCCGGCACGAAGAGCAGCGAGCGCATCAGGACGCCTTCTTCATCATCATCGCCTGCCTCGTGCATTTGGCGACAAGAACATCGTTCTGATTATAGGCGCGGTGCTCGAATTCGACGATGCCGCGATCGGGCTTCGACCTGGACTCGCGCACCGAAACGACCGTCGTCTCGACGCGAATGGTGTCGCCGTGGAAAACCGGGTGCGGGAAGACGGTCTCCTTCATGCCGAGATTGGCGACAGTGGTGCCGACGGTGATATCGTTCACCGAGATGCCGATCATGAGGCCAAGCGTGAACAGCGAATTGACCAAGGGCTTGCCCCATTCGCTCTTCGCGGCGAAGTCGAAGTCGATGTGGAGCGGCTGCGGGTTCAGCGTCATCACCGAGAACAGCATGTTGTCGCTTTCGGTGACGGTCTTGCGCAGCGTGTGCCGGAAGACGCGGCCGACGACGAACTCCTCCAGATAAAGCCCGGCCATGGTCGATCTCCTCCGCTATTTCTGTTTGATAGGCGTTGGTTGCAAAGCCATCAAGCCGGTTAAGAAACATGGTGAACCGTTCGTAAACCATTTCCAGCTTACCGTTCCCAACGGGGCCGAAACGTTTCGGCAAGGGCAGCTGATCGGCATGGTTGTTTCGCATTTTCTAAAGTGGATCGATAAGGCAAGGGTTTCCGAGCGCGCCGCCGCCGCGAGCGCGCTGGCCCGCGCCTACATCAATTCCGACCTGCCGTTCGAGGATCGCTGCGCCGCCGAGGCGGCGCTCACGCTGCTGCTCGACGACGTTTCCGCCAAGGTCCGGCAGGCGCTCGCCGAAGCGCTGTCGATGAGCCATCACGCCCCGCCGCAGGTGATCGCAGCACTCGCTTCCGACCAGCCGGAAGTGGCGGCGCTGGTGCTGGCGCGTTCGCCTTTGCTTACCGATGCCGATCTCATCGACCGCGTCGCCTGCGGCCAGAAGGCCACCCAAAAGCTGATAGCCAACCGTCCCGTCGTCTCGATGTCGCTGGCGGCAGCCATCGCCGAGATCGGCGAGCCGGAAGCCTGCGCCACGCTGATCGCCAACAGCGGCGCCGATATTGCATCGCTGAGTTTCCGCCGGATGGCCGAACGGCACGGCCACCTGCCGCTGGTGCGCGAGGCGCTGATCGCCGACGCGCGGCTTCCCGCGGACTGCCGGCACATGCTTCTGGTCAAGCTCGGCGAGACGCTGAAGGGATCGCCGCTGGTACTGGCACTGATGGGAGCGGCACGGGCAGACCGCGTGATGCGCGACGCCTGCGTGAAGGCTTCGGTGACGCTGATCGAGGGCACCCGCGCCGAGGAGCACGCCGCGCTGATCGAGCATCTCAGACTGCGCGGCGATCTCACCGCGAGCTTCATCATCCGCACCGTCGCGCATGGCAAGGTCGACTTCTTCGGCTCGGCCCTGGTGGCGCTTGCCCAACAATCCGAGCAGCGGGTGAGGGCGTTGCTGGCCGGCGGGCACGACGTTGCGCTGCAGGCGCTGTTCCGCAGCGCAGGCCTCGCCGCCGCCACGCACGGCATCATCCTGCGCGCGCTGAAGATCTGGCGCGAGGTCGCCAACGGCAAGCGTGTCGCCGGCGTGCAGGAGGTGAGTTGGCTGATGCTGAAGGAACTCGGCGGGCAATCGGCCGAGGGCGATCTCGCTGGACTGGTGAAGTCGATCCATCTCGACGCGCTGCGCGAGAACGCGCGCGGGCATGCGCTGGCAATTGCCGCCGCCTAGCGCACGTCGGTGCCAGGTGTGGCCGGCCTGGCGGCTTCCTGCTCGATGCTCACGTATCCCGGCCCGGCCCGTCTAAGGGTGCCCCCTTCGCGAAAAAATCCGGATAATCCTGCATCGCGGCAGCGATGATGCGCAGTGAGGCCGCGACCTGAAGCATTTCCGGCCGGTCGCTGCGACCGGCGATGCTCGCCGCATATTCCCGCGCCACGGCGATGGTCGAGGTCTGCGGCTCGCCATGCCTCCTGAACAGCAATTCCCGCGCCAGGCCGCGCAGGAAGCTGCCGATCGACTCGACCGTCTCGCGTGGCACGATGGAGTTCAGTTGCGCCTGGCGCAGCCGGAGCACTTCGAGGCCGACGGTCACGGCGGCAATGCTGCCGCCAAGAATAGGGTCGCCTTTCCTCCCGGTCTGCTGCAGTTGCGGCATCAACTGGTTGATCCGGTCATAGGCCAGGCTTTCGAAGGCCGAACGCCTGGGGACGCGCTCATGCAGGCAAAGGCGCGCCAGGTCCTCGCGCATCGCCGTCGAGATGCGCTCAACAGTGGCCCAGGGATTGGCCGGCAGAACGACGATGAAGACGCCGATGGCGATCAGGATGCCGACCAGGATCGATGCCGATCCGGCGAAGAACGGGCCGGGATCATAGGTCATCATCTGGTGCGGGCTGAGGAAAGCCAGGAAATTGATGGCGAAGGCGGTGGCCACGCCGACATGCCGCGGATTGGCCATGCCGAGCGCTGCCGGCACCAGGATCGGCACGACAAAGAGGGTGAACCAGCCGAAGCCGGGCAGCGCCGGCATTGCGATCTGGCCGACGAGGAAAGCGAAAGGCAAAGCGAGGAGCGTTCCGGTGAAGAAGCCCCAGGCCGACTGAACCGGATCGGGACGTGCCGCGAACAGGCTGGAGACGACGGCGACGAGAATGACGGTGCCCGCCGCCTCCGACCATTTGGTGGTCAGCCAGAAGGCGGCCACCAGAAGCGTGGCGAGCGCGGCGCGCACCGCATTGCGCCAGGCCGCATGATAGTCGCGGTGCACGACCAGGGCCGGCTGCTGCCGCTCACGAGACGTTCGGGAAACCGGCGAGCGAAGCGCATCCAAGCCGCGCATCACCTGCTTCAGCGCCTCCGCGAAATCGGCGGCAATGGTGAGGCGGGTGATGGTGCCGACCTTGTCTTCACCGGGATCGGTGGCCACCGGCGCCGTTTCTCTTGCCCTGATCGCGATTGCCTCGAGCCGAGCCACCCATGGGCCGGTGTCGTCCAACGCGTCGCGCGTCGTAGCGAGTTCCCCGACGATTGCCTTCAACTCGCTGCGAACAGGGATGAGCGTCGCATTCTCCGGCGCGGCATGGGTATGCAGCGCGCGGGCCGCCGAGAGCGCCCACAGGAGCTGTCCGATCGTGCGCCGGACCGGATGGGCGCGGGTCGCGAAGCTCGGCGCTTCGAGGCGCGCATAGGTGCGCATTTCGGCAAGTGTCTGGGCATCGGTGATCAGCTTGCGCTGGAGAGCGGCAAGACCGGCCGGATCGCCGTCGGAAAAGGCGCCTGAGGCGTAGTCGGCGAGATCGAGAATGCTGCGTTTCAGCCTGGAGATGATGGCGTCCGCCGCGAGCTTCGGCAGGATCAGCCGGCTGGTGACGCCGGCGCAGACGATGCCGAGCACAATTTCGGCGCAGCGCGCGACAGCGAGATCGACGACGAGATGCGCCTGCCCGAATGCCGGCAGGCTGATGATCATCGCTGTATAGCCGGCAAGGGCGGCGCCATAGGCTTCCGGATTGCGCAGCAGCGAGGAAACGAGGGTGCTGACGCCGATCCATAGTGCCAGCACCGTCACCAAGAGCCAGGGATTGGTGCCGAACAGCGATGTGATGCCGATCGCCGCCAGGCCGCCGGCCAGCGTACCGAGCAGGCGGTAGAAGCCTTTCGCCACTACCATGCCGGCGACCGGCTGCGCGACGATGAACACGGTCATCATCGCCCACTGCGGATGATCGAGCTTTAAGGCATAAGCGGCAAGCAGCGCGATCAGCCCGGCAGAAACCGTGCGCAGGGCGAAGATCCAGTCCGAGCGCGTCGGCTGGGTCAGCTCACTTAACGGTGTCCCGGCTAGATCCTTCAGCCGCGTCCAGGTCACATGCAAGTCTCCGTGCCGGAGCCTGTTATGGACCAGTCCGCGTTCAGATATCCAGCACGTCGGCCTCGGCGAATTCGGCACGTTCCTGGATGAAGCGGAAGCGGGCCTCGGGCTTGGTGCCCATCAGCGCGTCGACGGCGTCCTTGGTCGCCTGCTCTGCGTCGATCACGTCGACCCTGAGAAGCGTGCGCTTCCTCGGGTCCATCGTGGTTTCCTTGAGCTGCGAGGCCATCATCTCGCCAAGGCCCTTGAAGCGGCCGATCTCGACCTTACCGCGCCCGGTGAATTCGGTGCGCAGCAATTCGTCCTTGTGCGCGTCGTCACGTGCATAGGCCACCTTACCGCCCTGACGGATCGAATAGAGCGGCGGCACGGCCATATAGAGATGGCCACCGCGGATCAGGTTAGGCATCTCCTGGTAGAAGAAGGTGATCAAAAGCGAAGCGATATGCGCGCCGTCAACGTCGGCGTCGGTCATGATGATCACGCGGTCGTAGCGCAGGTCCTCGTCGCGATATTTCGAGCGGGTGCCGCAGCCGAGCGCCTGGATCAGGTCGGAAATCTGCTGGTTGGCGGCAAGCTTGTCGTTGCCGGCGCTGGCGACGTTGAGGATCTTGCCGCGCAGCGGCAGCACCGCCTGGCTGGCGCGGTCGCGCGCCTGCTTAGCCGAGCCTCCGGCCGAGTCGCCCTCCACGATGAAGATCTCGGCGCCGGCCGCGGCGTTCTGCGTGCAGTCGGCGAGCTTGCCCGGCAGGCGCAGCTTGCGTACCGCGCTCTTGCGCGACACTTCCTTTTCCTGGCGCCGGCGCACACGCTCGTCGGCGCGCGCGATCACCCATTCGAGAAGCTTCGAGGCTTCCTGCGGGTTGTCGGCCAGCCAGTGGTCGAACGGGTCGCGGATGGCGGTTTCGACGATGCGCATCGCCTCGATGGTGGCCAGCCTGTCCTTGGTCTGGCCGACGAATTCCGGCTCTCGGATGAATACCGACAGCATGCCGGCGGCCGAGATCATGACGTCCTCGGTCGTGATGATCGAGGCGCGCTTGTTGCCGATGAGGTCGGCATAAGCGCGAAGCCCGCGCGTCAGCACGTTGCGGAAGCCCGCCTCGTGGGTGCCGCCCTCGGGAGTGGGAATCGTATTGCAGTAGGAGTTGAGGAAGCCGTCGCCGCCGAACCAGGTCACCGCCCATTCCAGCGAGCCGTGGCCGCCCTGCTTGTCGCTTTTGCCCGCGAAGACTTCGCGCGTGACCTGGAATTCGTCGCCGAGGGTGGCCTTGAGGTAGTCTTTGAGGCCGCCCGGGAAATGGAACTCGGCTTTGGCCGGAGTTTGATCCTTTTCCTTGATCAGCGAGGGATCGCAGGTCCAGCGGATCTCGACGCCGCCGAACAGATAGGCCTTCGAGCGAGTCATGCGGTAGAGCCGGGCCGGCTCGAAGGCGGCGCCCTTGCCGAAGATCTGCTCGTCGGGATGGAAGCGGGTCCTGGTGCCGCGGCGGTTGTGCACCTCGCCGAGGTGCTCCAGCCCGCTCACCGGAACGCCGCGCGAGAAGCGCTGGCGATAGAGCTGGCGCCCGCGCGCGACCTCGACCTCGAGGTGATCGGACAGCGCGTTGACGACGGATACGCCGACGCCGTGCAGACCGCCGGAGGTCTCATAGACCTTGGAGTCGAACTTGCCGCCCGAATGCAGCGTCGTCATGATGACTTCGAGCGCCGGCTTCTTGAACTTCGGATGCGGGTCGATCGGAATGCCGCGGCCATTGTCGGTGACGGTAAGAAATCCGTCCGCCGAAAGCTCGACGTCGATGAAGGTCGCGTGGCCGGCCACCGCCTCGTCCATCGAATTGTCGATCACCTCGGCGAAGAGATGATGCATCGCCTTGTCGTCGGTGCCGCCGATATACATGCCTGGGCGCCGCCGCACCGGCTCCAGCCCCTCCAGAACCTCGATGTCGGCGGCGCTGTAGCTCTCGCTGCCGTCGCGGGCGGCGGCCGAGCGCTTCGCGGCCTGCACCAGCGGATCGGCCGGCCGCGAGGGCGCGCGTACTTGCTGGGGCTGCTTTTCCGGGTTGCCGAAAAGATCGCTGGTGTCGTCCATGCTAGCCATTAAGTCCGGTACTGCGAATCACTCCTCGATACTGCCACGCTTTTGGCGGGCGAACGAGTTCCTGTTCCGTTCAGGGATCAAACTGTCTCTTATTCCAAAACCATTCGATAACCAAGCCGCCGGAAATAGGGCGGGCTCCACCCCTTCGGATTCCTGATTCTTTAACATTAAGGCCTAGCGTGAGCCTCAACGGCAAAAGACCACGGGGCGTCAGGGGTTTCGTTGTGAAGGGCAGGGCCATAACCATGATCGGCATCGCAGCCGTTTTCGGCGCGATCTCGATCTTTGCCGCGGACTTCTGGGTCAAAAGCCAGGCGAGGGCCCAGTCCGAGCAGAAGACGGCATCGATCGTGGTGCCGCACGAGCCCAAAGTCGAGTTCAAGACCATCGTCGTGGCGAATGCGCCGCTGCGCTACGGCATGCAGCTCGACCGGTCGCAACTCACCGAAATTCCGTGGCCGCAGGATTCTCTGCCGCAAGGCGCCTTCCCGACCGTCGACAAGCTGCTGGCCGAAGGCAGCCGCGTCGTGCTGTCGCCGATCGAGGTCAACGAGCCGGTGCTGCTCGCCAAGCTGTCGGGACCGAATGGCCGCGCCACACTTTCCAACATGCTGTCGCGGGGCATGCGGGCAGTCACCATCCGCACCGACGAGATCGCCGGCGTCGGCGGCTTCATCACGCCGGGCGACCGGGTCGACGTCGTGCTGACGCGCGATGCCGGCGAAATCCAGGAAGTGTCCAAGAACGCGCAAGGGGCAGCCGGCTCGACGGTCACGTCCGAAATCGTCGTGTCCGACGCCAAGGTGCTTTCGGTCGGGCAGGGCGCGGACGAGCGCAAGACCGAGCCGCAGGTCGCCAATTCCGTGACCCTCGAGGTCACCAACGAAGGGGCGCAGAAGGTAGCGCTCGCCCGCACCGTCGGCTCCTTGTCGCTGTCTTTGCGGTCCGCCGCCGATGCCAGCGCCAGCGGCAACGGGCTTACCACCATCTCTTCCTTCGGCGGTTCGGTTGCCGCGAGCGCCGAGGCAAGCGCCGCCTCGCTGGTCAAGGCGGTGGCGAAGGAGCCGGAGGAGCCAAAATTCAAGACGGTGATCGTGTCCCGTGGCACGAAGGTGGAGGAATACAAGGTTCCATCCAAGCCCGCCGAGGGAGACGTCGTTCCTTCCAAGGAACAAGCACAATAGCCGGTGGGGACCGGCGGGAACGGGACAATGCATGTATTGAACAAAGAACGGACGACGAGAGGGCTGCGCCTTCTGCGTGCAATGGCGGCGGGCGCCTTTCTGGCAGCCGCCGGAATGCTGGCCTTTGGGGCGCCGGCCCAGGCAAACAACGACGTCGTATACGTCTCGGCGACCAAGAACGCCTCGATCAAAGTCGCCAAGGGCAAGCCCAAGACGATCATGACGAACGCGGCCTTCTATCAGATCGTCATCGGCGATCCGGAGATCGCCAACGTCAATCCGCTGACCGACAAGTCCTTCTATGTGTTGGGCAACAATCTCGGCACCACCGGCATCGCGCTGTTCGATCAGAACAAGCAGCTCGTCGGCACCATCGACATCGAGGTGACGCTGGACACCGACCAACTGGCCAACACCATCCGCGCCAGCGTGCCGGATGCCAAGATCAAGGTCGGTTCGGCCAACGGCCGCGTGGTGCTTTCGGGCGAGGCGGAAGACGCGGTCGCGGCCGACAAGGCGAGCAAGATCGCGTCGCGCTTCTCCGGCAATGAGGAAGTGATCAACTCGGTCAACATCTCGTCCTCGCAGCAGGTTCAGCTCAATGTCCGTTTCGTCGAGATCAACCGGCAGGCGGGACAGGATCTCGGCGCGAAATACGGGGCCAACTTTGCCTTCGGCGTCGGCGGTCGCGACGTCATCATCGACCCGGGCACGGTACCGACCGCCGGGACCGGCGAGATCATCGGCCGGTTGCTTTCCAACGGGGTTTCGATCGACATCGCCATCAAGGCGCTGGAAGAGCGCGGTCTCGCCCGGCGGCTGGCCGAGCCGAACCTGATCGCCCGCTCGGGCCAGACGGCGAGCTTCCTTGCCGGCGGCGAGTTCCCGATCCCGGTGTCCGAGGACAACGGCAAGATCAGCGTCAGCTATAAGAAATACGGCGTCGGTCTGGATTTCACGCCGACCGTGCTCAAGGGTGGACTGGTCAGCCTCGATATCGCGCCGGAAGTTTCGTCGATCGATCCCTCCGCGTCGATCGAAGTCAGCAGCGGCATTTCCATTCCTGCCTTCATCGTGCGTCGCGCCAAGACGTCGGTCGACTTGAAAAACGGCCAGAGCTTCATGATCGCGGGCCTTCTGCAGTCGCAGAACGACATCACCACCTCGCGCCTGCCGGGGCTCGGCAAGCTGCCGGTTCTCGGTCCGCTGTTCTCCTCGAAATCCTATCAGCGGCGCGAGACCGATCTGGTGATCATCGTCACGCCCTACCTGGTCAAACCGGTTGACCCGTCGAAGAAGATGGTCGAGCCCACCGACGGAACGCGGCCGCCAAGCAATGCCGACTACTTCCTGAACAACACCGAGGAAGTCGACGCTTCCGCTCCCAAGCGCCCCTTGGCGCTGGCCGACGGCAGCGGGGCCCGTCCGGTGGCGGCGACGACGTCGGGCCATTTCCTCGATCTGCCGAAGGACTGAAGCCATGCGTCTGGCTCCTTGCATCGCTCTGCTGCTCGCCGGCGCGCTCTCCGGCTGCACCAGCGACGACTATGTGCGCACCGAAGGCGTGTCTCCGGCCGCCGGCAACGCCCAGGCGTCCAACACAGCCATCCAGATGGTCGACCCCTGGCAGTACGGCGTCCAGAACACCAGGCTCCTGGTGCCGGCTCCGAGCACGAGCTCCACGGCCAATGCCGCGGGCGCGAAGGGCGGCGCGGCGCCGGCTTCAACGACACCGGTATCAACGACAGCAGACTGATGGGCTGACGACCATGGCATCGGGCACCAACACCAAGAAGATCCTGCTCGTTTCGACCGACCGGGCGTTTTCGCAGGACACGCGGACGGCTTTCGCTGCATCCGAGGTCATCGAGCTTTTGACGGTCGAGAAAAGCGTCAACGAACTGCGCGGCGAGGTCCAGGAGACCGATTTCGGCGCCGTCATTGTCGACATGGACGCGGCCAAGCTCGAAGAGATCGAGTCGCTGCAGCGCATCATGCGCCGGATCGAAGGCCGCGTGCCCGTGGTCGTCGTCACGCAGGAATTCAATGCGGCGGCGGTGCGCATCCTGGTTCAGCTCCAAGTCGCCGACTTCCTGGTGAAGCCGATCACCACCGCCGATCTGGTGCGTTCCGTCATTCGCGCGCTGCAGGGGCCGGGGCGGGAGGAAAACTCCGAATCGCAAATCTACACCTTCATGCCGGCCGCCGGTGGTGTCGGCACCACCACGCTTGCCCTGCAGACCGCCTTCCAGCTGCACCATTCGGTGACGCGCGGCGCCTCGACCTGCGTGGTCGACCTCAATTTCCAGCAAGGCGCCTGCGCCGAATATCTCGACCTCGAACCACGCTTCGACATCACCGAAATCGAGAACCAGCCCGAGCGCCTCGACCGGCAGCTGCTGGACGTCATGCTGTCCAAGCATGCAAGCGGGCTCTGCGTGCTGGCGGCGCCGACGCGCCCTTCCGAAATGCGCTCGTTCAAGACCGATGTCGTGGTGCGCATGCTCGACCTCGTCTCGGCCTATTTCGACAATGTCGTCATCGACATGCCGCGCACCTGGTTCCCGTGGACCGAGACGGTGCTGCTCGGCTCCAACAAGCTCTATATCGTGGCCGAGATGACGGTACCTTGCCTGCGCCACACGCAGCGTCTCATCCAGGCCATCTACGAGACGGCCGGCAGGGAAGTGAAGCCGAACGTCATCGTCAACCGTTTCGAGCAGAAGATGTTCGACAGCGGCATCAAGCAGGCTGACGTCCAGGATATCCTCGGCGAGCACTTCGTCGGCGGCATCTCCAACAACTACCGGCTGGTGCGCGAGGCCGTCGACCGCGGCGTGCCGCTGCACGACATCGATCCGAACGCCAATGTCGTCAATGACCTGAAGAAAATCATCCTGCCCGAGGAGGCCGTGGCGACGACGGCAAAATCGAAGTCGCTGTTCGGCCTCGGCAAGGGCCTCTTGAAGAGGAAAGCAGGATGAGCAGTCGCTTCTCCAACCTGCAGAATCGCGATGTCCGTCCGCTGCGGGCGCCCGAACCCGCGCCCGTTGCGCATCACGCCGTGGTCATTCCGACGACCCGCAAGCCGGCGCCGCCGAAGCTGGAAGCAGCACCCGCAAAGAGCGCCAACAAGGTGCTCGACGCGCGCGTGCGCATCCACCGCATGCTGCTCGAAGAAATCAACCTCGTCGCTCTGGAGCGGCTGCCCAAGGACGAAATGCGCCGCCAGGTGCATGAATTCGTCTCGGAAAAGACCCGTCAGGAGCGAATGGCGATCAACACCGCCGAGCTGGACGCGCTGGTGGACGACATCGTCGACGAGATGGTGGGCCTCGGCCCGCTGGAGCCGCTGCTCAAGGATCCGGAGATCAACGATATCCTGATCAACGGCCATCAGAACTGCTTCGTCGAAAAGCGAGGCAAGCTGCAGCAGGTCCATATCCCGTTCAAGGACGAGGCGCATCTGCTTCGGATCATTAATAAAATCGTCGCGGCCGTCGGCCGCCGCGTCGATGAATCGCAGCCGATGGTCGACGCCCGCATGCTCGACGGATCGCGTTTCAACGCCGCGATCAGGCCGGTCGGCGTCGACGGGCCGCTGGTGTCGATCCGCAAATTCTCCAAGAACAAGCTCGGTCTGCACAAACTGGTCGAGTTCGGCGCCATCACCCAGAACATGGCCGAGGTGCTGGCGGCGGCCGTGCATGCGCGCAAGACGACGATCATCTCCGGCGGCACCGGCACCGGCAAGACGACGATGCTCAATGCCTTGTCGGCCTTCATTCCCGAGGACGAGCGCCTGATCACCATCGAGGACGCCGCCGAGTTGCAGCTGCAGCAGCCGCATGTCGCGCGCATGGAAACGCGCCCGGCAAACATCGAGGGTCATGGCGAACTGAAGCAGCGCGATCTGGTCAAGAACGCGCTGCGCATGCGGCCCGACCGCGTCATCCTTGGCGAGTGCCGTGGCGAGGAAGCCTTCGACATGCTGCAGGCTATGAACACCGGCCATGAAGGGTCGATGGCGACCATCCACGCCAACACGCCGCGCGACGCAATATCGCGCCTCGAACAAATGCTCGGCATGACCGGCATGCCGATGACGGTGCAGTCGATCCGCAGCCAGATTGCGAGCGCCATCGACATCATCGTGCAGCTGACACGCCTGTCCGACGGCAAGCGCAAGGTGACCAGCGTCGCCGAGGTGACGGGCATGGAAGGCGACGTCATCCAGATGCAGGAGATCTTCCGCTTCGTGCGCACCGGCATGGAGGCGGACGGCAAGATCGTCGGCCATTTCGAGGCAACGGGCATCCGACCGCGCTTCCTCGAGGACCTGCGCAACATGGGCATTGAATTTCCGGGCAAGTATTTCGAACCCGGCCGGCCGCAGGAGTAGCCGGTGCTCGAGGGATTCAGCCCGATCTATGCCGTCTACGCGGCGGCGGCGCTCACCGGCATCATGATCGCCGAAGGCTGCTACCTGCTCTATGCCGGCCGCAGCGACAAGCGCACGGCGATCAATCGCCGCATGAAGCTGGCGGAGAACAAGATCAGCCAGGAGCAGGTGCTGATCCAGCTGCGCAAGGAGCGCGGCATGGAAGAGGGCACGCCCCTCCTTTCTTTCGATCGCTTTCGCGCCTTGCGCACGCAGTCCGGCATGATCATGCCGATGCCCAAATTCCTCACGATCACGTCGGGGACAGCGTTCACTCTGGCGCTTTTCGCCGTCTGGTACGGCCTGCCTTTGCTGTTCGGGCTGGTCCTGCTTCCTGTGCTGGTGCCGGTCTTGCCGGTTATGGCGATGCGTTTTCTGCGCAAGCGCCGGCTTAAGCGCTTCGGCATGCAATTGCCGGAAGCGCTGGAGCTGATCACGCGCGGCCTCAAGGCCGGCCACCCGGTGCCGGTGGCGATCGCGATGGTGGCGCGCGAGATGGCCGATCCGATCGGCACCGAGTTCGGCGTCGTGGCCGACGAAGTGACTTATGGCTCGGACCTGGTTTCAGCGCTCAACAACCTGTTCGATCGCGTCGGCCATGAGGACCTGCCGCTGTTCGTCACCGCAGTCTCGATCCAGAGCAGCTCCGGCGGCAATCTGCGCGAGATCCTCGACGGCCTGTCGTCGACCATCCGCGAGCGCGGCAAGCTGCGGCGCAAGGTGCGCGCCATTTCGACCGAAGGCCGCATGTCGGCCTATATCCTGACCGCCGTGCCGGTGCTTCTGTTCACCGCCATCATGGTGCTGATGCCGCAATTCTACCGCGAGGTGTGGGGGATACCGAAGACCTGGTACATGCTGGGCGGCTCGATCCTGTGGCTCCTGCTCGGCAATACCATCATGTTCAAGATGTCGAATTTCAGGTTCTGAAATGGACGAGGTCATCCGCTTCCTTGCCTCGCTAGCGCCGACATCGCTGATGCCGGTGGCTGTGCTGCTGCTGGTGATGGGCGGTGGCGCGGTGGCCTGGCCGCTGGTCGTCGCGCAGGGCGACCGCAACGAGGTCAAGCGCCGGCTGAAGGTCGAGGCGGCGCAGCCGATCGAGCAGCACGAGCCGGCACCCAGGAAAAACGCGAACGCCGTGCGCGAGAAGGCGGTGAGGCGGGCGCAGGAATTCTATGCCAAGAGCGATCCGGAGAATGTCGCGCGACTGCGCATGAAGCTCATCCAGGCCGGTTACATGGAGCCGCGCGCCGTCGGTACGTTCTTCCTGATCCGTTTTGCCGCGCTGGTCGGAATGGCGCTTGGGGCGTTCCTGGTCAACCATTGGGCGGCCAGCGCCGAATCGACCGTGACCAGCCGCTGGACCTTCATCATCCTGTCGGGAGCGGCCGGCTATTTCCTGCCCGGCCTGGTGCTGACGCAGAAGGTGCGGGAAAAGATGCGCGAATACCGCAATGGCTTTCCCGACTTCATGGATTTGATGATCGTCTGCTCCGACGCGGGCATGAGCATGGAGGCCGGCATTGAGCGGGTCTCGAAGGAACTCGCCAGGACCTATCCGTCGCTCAGCCAAAACCTGCAGCTGGTGTCGCTGGAGTTGAGGGCCGGCCGCAGCCTCGACGATGCACTAAAGGCGCTCGCCGATCGCCTCAGCCTCGACGAAGTGCGCTCCTTCGCGACGCTCCTGCAGCAGTCCAAGGAGCTCGGCACCAGCCTGTCGGGAGCGCTGCGTGTCTTTTCCGACGAAATGCGCCACAAGCGCATGTCGCTTGCCGAGGAGAAGGCGCATGCCTTGCCGGCCAAGATGTCGGTCCCGGTGACGGTGTGCATCCTGCCGGTGGTGCTGATGGTCGCCATCATCCCGATCGTGGTAAGGCTGACGTCGCACTGAGGCCGGCGGTGCTGGTTAACGCATCCTTTGCAAGCAACTGAAATTTAGGCGCATTTCGGCACCGAAGCTTAATCGCTCTCCTGTATGGTCCTTGCTGAAGAACGACCCGGCAAATCGGGCGACGGGGCAGGGCATGCGTCACAGACTTTCCACGGCAGCGGCGGTATTGGCGGCCGTCTTGATGATCACCGGCTGTACTACGAACAGCAGCGTCGACACGACCAAGACCACCGCAATCCAGGCGACGGCCAAGGATATCAGCGCCGCCGACCTGACGGAGGGCAAGGCGCAATTCCGGGAGGCGAATTTCGGTCTCGCAGAACAGCATTTCCGCAAAGCGGTGGAGCTCAAGGCAGACAATGCCGAAGCCTGGATGGGGCTTGCCGCCTCCTATGACGAGCTCGGCCGCTTCGACTTCGCCGACCGCGCCTATGCGCAATTGCTGAGGGTCGCCGGGCGCAAGCCGCAGATCGTCAACAATATGGGCTATTCGCAGCTCCTGCGCGGCAACAAGAAGAAGGCAAGGGCGCTGCTGCTCGAAGCCAAGGCCGGTCTCGCCGACCAGACCGTGGTCAACGCCAACCTAGCGCTGCTCGACAAGAGCTGATCCGCTTCCGGCTCGTCCCGCCGCGGAACCGGGCCGTAGTTTCAGCGGACATGTCGACGCTTTGTAAACCCTTTGTCGAGCGAGCAGCGGACACCGGCCGAAAAGGGTTTGCGCCACGCCTCTACAACCTACATTGAGGAAGCAACGAGTCTCCCCAACGGCAGATCTTCAGAGATGTTGGATTTCAGCTCGCTCCTGCTCGCGGCGGCGCTGTCGGGCACATGCCTCAGCGTCACGATGCTCGCGATCTGGCTCACCGCGCCGCAGGCGCGTTTCGTGCTTACGGTCGCCTGCGGCATACTCGTGCTCGTTGCCCATGTCGTCCTGTTCTGGCGCTATACCAAGGACGCCAACCCGTGGCTCTGCCAGATGGTGCTTGCCCTGCTCAGCCTGGGGTTCCTCGTCATCTGTTTGTCGGCGATGCAGTATCTCGGCATCCGCAGTTATCGCCGCGCCATCGTGCCGGCGCTGGCAGCGATGGCGGCTTGCGCCCTCGTCACCTATTTCGGCTTCGATGGCGTCGGCTTTCTGATCACCTATTCGACGGTGACGGCGCTGCTCGGCGCGATCGGAACGATGTTCTGGATGAAGGGCGATCACGACCGCCGGATACTGCTCGTCGTTTCGTTTCTCAGCGGCGCCTGCGGGATATCCTTCGCGCTGTGCGGCCTGGTGCTGCTGGTGCAAGGGCAATGGGTCCTAGGCGCCGCGCCCGACAACTGGGCGGAGCGGTTGAACTCCGTCGTCGCGGTCGCCTGCATGACCGGCTTCGGCGCGCTGACGCTTTCGCTGCACCATCTGCAGGCGCAGATCGAGCTCAAGGCCGCGACGATGACCGATCCGCTGACCGGCCTGATGAACCGCAGGGCGCTCAACGAGCTTTACGGCGGTCGCAGCTTCGGTCCGTTCATGGCGATCGCGATGTTCGACCTCGACCATTTCAAGACCACAAACGATGTCTTCGGCCATCCCGTCGGCGATCAGGTGCTTTGCCGCTTCGCGGCGGTGATCAAGAAATATGGCAGGGCCGGGGTCGATGCCTTCCGGCTAGGCGGTGAGGAGTTCGCGCTCGTCCTATCGCGCATGACGCCGGAAAAGGCGCACGATATGGCAAGCAGGATCGGGGTCGCTTTCGGCACCGAAATCGTTCCGACTCAACGTGGTCCGTTGCGCAGCAGCGTCAGCGGCGGCATGGGATTTGGCGCCCCCGATGGCCGGACCCTGGACGAGGTGCTGGCTGAGGCGGACGCCGCGCTCTACGCCGCAAAGCGCGCCGGGCGAAACCGCGTGATCGCCCAACGCCAGGAGGACCAGCCCGATAGTGGGCCAGCCCTGCGCTCGGCCTAACTTGCCCTACCGTCTACTCTGCGGCGCCGAGATATTCCGACAGCGGCGGGCAGGAGCAGACCAGGTTGCGGTCGCCGGCGACATTGTCGATGCGCGAAACCGGCGGCCAGTATTTTGCTGCCAGATCGACGTCACCCGCTGGGTAGGCTGCTTCCATCCGCGAGTATGGATGCGGCCATGCGCCTGCCAATGCCTCGGCGGCAGTGTGCGGGGCGTTGACCAGCGGGTTGTCGTCGAGCGGCCATTCGCCCTTCGCCACCTTCGCCGCCTCGCCGGCGATCGCAATCATCGCCTCGCAGAATCGGTCGAGTTCGCGCTTGGGTTCGGATTCCGTCGGCTCGACCATCAGCGTGCCGGCAACCGGAAACGACATGGTCGGGGCGTGGAAGCCGTAGTCAATGAGGCGCTTGGCGATGTCGTCGACGCTGATGCCGGCGCTCTCCTTGAGCACGCGCGTGTCGAGAATGCACTCATGGGCGATGCGATCGCTCCTGCCCTTGTAGAGGAGGGGGAAATGCGGCGCGAGCCGCGTCGCCACATAGTTGGCCGAAACGATCGCCGTCTCGGTGGCCTGCTTCAGCCCGGAGCCGCCCATCATGCGGATATACATCCAGGTGATCGGCAGGATCGAAGCGCTGCCGAAGGGCGCGGCGGCGACGGCATGCGCCGAACCTTCCGTGACATGGCCCGGCAGATAGGGTTTCAGATGCGCCCTGACGCCGATCGGGCCGACGCCCGGGCCACCGCCGCCATGCGGGATGCAGAAGGTCTTGTGCAGATTCATGTGGCAGACGTCGGCGCCGATATCGCCGGGGCGGGCGAGACCGACCAGGGCGTTGAGGTTGGCGCCGTCGAAATAGACCTGGCCGCCATGCTCGTGGATGAGGGCGCAGAGATGTCGCGCGCCTTCCTCGTAGACGCCATGCGTCGAGGGATAGGTGAACATCAGCGCCGCGAGGTTCTTGGAATGCTCGTTGGCCTTGGCCCGCATGTCATCCATGTCGATGCTGCCGTCCTCGGCGCAGCGCACGACGACGACGCTCATTCCCGCCATCGCCGCGCTCGCCGGATTGGTGCCATGCGCGGAGGACGGGATAAGGCACACGGTGCGGTGGCCTTCGCCGCGCGCGCGGTGATAGGCCCGGATGGCGAGCAGGCCGGCATATTCGCCCTGGCTGCCGGCATTGGGCTGCAGGCTGACCGCGTCGAAACCGGTGATCTCCGACAGCCAGGCCTCCAGGTCGTCGACCATGGCCCGGTAGCCGGCCGAATGGCTGGCCGGCGCGTAGGGATGCAGGTTGGCGACATTCACCCAACTCACGGGCATCATCTCGGCGGCGGCGTTGAGCTTCATGGTGCAGGATCCGAGCGGGATCATGGCGCGGTCCAGCGCGAGGTCCTTGTCGGCCAGCCGCCGCAGGAAGCGCATCATCTCGGTCTCGGAGCGGTTCTCGTGGAAAACCGGCTGGGTGAGGAACTCCTTGCCGCGCGGCTTACCGGGCGTCGAGCCGGCTCCCACTTTGCCGGGCTTGGCGCCGAACAGGGCCGCGATCGCCTCTAGGTCGGCTTCGGTCGACGTCTCGTCGAAGGCGATGCCGACGCGGTCGGCATCGATGACGCGCAGCAGCCGGCCGGTCTTCTCGGCGGCGGCGGCTATTGCCGCGGCCTTGCCTTTCACTTCGGCCGTCACGGTGTCGAAGCGGTGTGCTCCGAGAACGGCCACGCCCGCTGTCTTCAGCCCCACCGCAAGGCGGTTGGCGAGAGTGTGGACGCGCTCCGCGATCGCTTGCAAACCGGCGGGACCGTGCCAGATCGCATAGGCCGTCGCCATGTTGGCGAGCAGCGCCTGCGCGGTGCAGATATTGGAGGTCGCCTTGTCGCGGCGGATGTGCTGCTCGCGCGTCTGCAGCGCCAGGCGATAGCCCGGGCGGCCCTTGCTGTCGGTCGACTGGCCGACGAGGCGGCCGGGCATTAGACGGGTGAGCTTGTCGGAGACGGCGCAATAGGCCGCGTGCGGGCCGCCAAAGCCCATCGGCACGCCGAAGCGCTGCATCGGACCGACGGCGATGTCGGCACCGAGCTTGGCCGGCGCATCCGTCAACGTAAGCGCGAGCGGGTCGGCGATGAAGACGACCAGAGCGCCAGCGGCACGGGCCTTCTCGATCGCCGCCTTGTGGTCGCCATAGACGCCGAAAGTGTCCGGCCAGGAGACGAGCAGGGCGGCGGTGTTGTCGTCGATGGTCTCGCCGTCGACCTCGGTGCCGAGCGGTTCGGCGCGGGTGCGCACGACATCGAGCGTCTGCGGATGCGGCGTGCCGGCAAGCGCCACCTTGGTGCGCTTGTCGCGGTGATGGCGCAGTGCGATGCCGACCGCTTCGGCAACGGCGGTGGCCTCGTCGAGCAGCGATGCCGACGCCACCGGCAGGCCGGTCAGCTCGGCAACCAGGGTCTGGAAATTGAACAGCATCTCCAGCCGGCCCTGACTGATCTCGGCTTGGTAAGGCGTGTAGGCCGTGTACCAGGCCGGGTTCTCGAACATGTTGCGCTGGATGACCGGCGGCACATGGACGCCGTGATAACCGGCGCCGATGAAGCTCTTCAGCACCGTGTTCTTCACCATCATCGCCGACAATTCGGCCAGTGCTTCGGCTTCGCTGGCCGGAGTGGGCAGGTTGAGCGGCAGGTCGAGGCGGATCGATCTCGGCACGGCCTGGCTGATCAGCGTTTCGACGGACGGAACGCCGATGGTGGCGAGCATGGCCCTGACATCGTTGACACTGGGGCCGATGTGACGGGCCGAGAAAGGAATGGGTGCTGCGGTCATTTCCAAGATCCTGGTATCAGCCGATATGGGCTTTGTAGGCGGCCTCGTCCATGAGGCTGTCGAGTTGGCTTGCGTTGGAAAGCTTCATCTTCCAGAGCCAGCCATCGCCGGTCGCCGCCGAATTGACCAATGAAGGGTCCGACGACAGTGCTGTGTTGGCTTCGGTGATCTCGCCGTCGACCGGCGCATAGACGTCAGAGGCCGCCTTGACGGATTCGACGACTACTGCAGTGTCGCCCTTCGCGAGCTTGCGGCCGATTTCCGGCAGTTCGACGAAGACGAGATCGCCGAGCTGCTCCTGCGCATAGTCGGTGATGCCGACGGTGGCGACGCCGCCTTCGACGCGCAGCCATTCATGATCCTCAGTAAAATAGGTATTTGCCATCGGAATATCATCCTTTGCGGTAGCGATGTGGCGTGAAGGGCAGCGAAGTGATATCGATCGGGATCCTGGTCCCGCGGACGTCGGCGAATAGTCTGATGCCGGGCTTGGCCAGCGCATTGTCGACATAGCCCATGGCGACCGGGTGGCCCGTCGACGGGCCGAAGCCGCCCGAGGTCACGTGGCCGGCCGCATTGCCGTCGGCATCGACAAGCGCGGCGCCGGCGCGCACCGGCTGACGACCATCGGGCTTCAGGCCAACCCGCTTCTGAGACGGCCCGCGCTCGAGGATCGAGCGCAGCGCGTCGGCGCCGATGAAGTGACCGGAAGCGCGGAGCTCCTTAGGGATCGCCCACATCAAACCGCCGCTCGCCGGATCGGTCTCGGGTGTCAGATCCTGGCCATGCAGGCAGAGCCCGGCCTCGAGCCGCAGGCTATCGCGGGCGGCAAGGCCGATCCATTGCACGCGCTCATCCTGCAGCAGCTTGCCGACGAGATCGCGGGCATCCGCTTCCGGCAGCCCGATCTCGAATCCATCCTCGCCGGTGTAGCCGGAGCGGCTCATGAACCAGTTTTGCCGGGGCTCGACACCATGCATGAACAGCAGCGAGCCCGTTTCGATACCGGCTCGCGAAAGGGCCGCCCAGGCATCCGGGCCCTGGATTGCCAGGAAGACGCGGTCGAGCGGCTCGACCTTGGCATCGAAATCCGCGGCCAACGCACGCAGATGCCTTTCATCCTCGGCCGCATTGCCGGCGTTGGCCACCACGATGAATCGGCCATCGTCAAGACGCGTGACGATCAAGTCGTCAATGACGCCGGCGGCCTCGTTGAGGAAGAAAGTGTATTTGGATTGGGCAATTTCCATCGCGCCGGCGTCGAGCGGGCAGGCGCGGTTGAGTAGGGCGGCGGCGCCCGGGCCGCCGACCTCGAACAGCTTCATATGCGAGATGTCGAACAGGCCGGCATGCTCGCGCGTGTGGAGGTGCTCCTTCATCACGCCGGCCGGATAGGTCAGCGGCATCGACCAGCCGGCAAAAGCGCCGAAACGCGCGCCCGCGGCGCTATGCAAATCCTCGAGGGGTAGATGTTTGGTGTCTTCGCCGGTCATGTCTTCTCCAGAGTCGCACGCAATCGACCGCCATTAGCGGTCTAGTCCGTGCCCCTCTGTCTGAAGCCTGAGAGACTCGCGCCCCGTAACTCTGTCGGCAGCGCTTACACCTTCGGCGCGGGAAGATTCCCGACTTTCCAGAGTTGTCTTTCCCGTCCACGGTTCTTTTGCCTGAGAGATTTCGGGCGATTTCCCCTTCGGCGACAGCTTGCGCTGTTCTCTCCCGCAAACAGGTAGGACTCAGTCACCTGAGCCCTCGACGCGCCATCCATAGCCCGTCGGCGACACCTTGTCACCTCCCAGCGACATATCTCTCGGCAGCCGACGCCGATGACAACACCCGATCTGGTCTGAACGGCGGCCCAGCAAGGCGGCCTAGTCGCCCGAGGCCATCGTCTTGCAAAGGATGATGTTGGAATGGCCGATTGTCGCCGTGAGGCTTTTCTCAATCGCGTTGAACTCGGCTGACGCAAGATCGTGCTCGGCCTGCAGGCGAAGCACCATCAAATACCAGCATACCAGTCGTAGCCATTGTCTTCCCAATAGCCGCCGCGACCGCCGCCGACATTGGCGAAGCCGTCGACCAGCTCGATCTTGTAGAGATATTTCGGCATCTTGTAGCCGAGCTGGCGCTCGACCCGCACCCGCAGCGGCGCGCCGTTCTCGACCGGCAGCGGCTTGCCGTTCAAGCCGTAGGCCAGGATCGTTTGCGGATGGCGGGCATCGATCAGGTCGATGCTGCCGTAATATTTGATGTCGCCAGACAGGCTTTGGTCGATCGTGTCGAGGCAATGGAACATGACGTAGCGCGCCTGCGGCTTGACGATGGCCTGATCGAGCACCAGCGAGAGCGGCGTGCCGGTCCATTTGGCGATGCAGCTCCAGCCTTCAACGCAGTCGTGGCGGGTGATCTGGGTGCGGCTCGGCATGTTCTGCAACTGCTCGCGGGTGAGCGACAGCGGTTTTTCGACGAGGCCGGTCACCTCCAGGCGCCAGTCGGCGAAATTGTTGGCGAGAAGACCCTTATAGGTGTCGTCGTCAGGCGCGGTGACGCCGTTCGGCCGCTGCGGCTGGCGGATGTCGGCCTCGCTGAATTCCGGTGCCAGCGCGTCCCGGCCGGCAAGCAGGCGCTGCGCGCGGTATGTCAGCCCGTTGGCGTTTTCGAGGAAGCTGCGCAGCCCGCTGCCGACGCCCAGACCGCTGTCGAAGGCATCGCAGCCGGACAGCGCGATGCCTGACAGACCGAGGCTGGCGGAGGTCAAGAACTTCCGGCGGCTAATCTGGAATTTTGCCATGTCAGGCGCTCCTCTCGGTTGCCTGGTCGTGCTTTGCGGGCGGGTCGGTGCGATACCAGCCGGTGATGATCGAGCGCAGCTCGTTGATCGGACCGGCAGCCACGATCATCAGCATATGGACGACGAAGAAGAGCACGAGCAACACCATGACAATGAAGTGGATGGTGCGAGCCGTCTGCCGACCGCCCAAGATTTCATTGAGCCAGGGAAGCACCGAATTCATGCTCGGCGACATCGCAAGCCCGGTGATGATCATCAGCGGCAACAGCACGAAGAGCACGCCGCCATAGGCCATTTTCTGCAGCGTGTTGTATTCGCGCGCGTGGTGGAATTTCAGCCTCGCATGGTCGAGGATGTCGCGCGGCAGCTTGCGCAAGTCATCCAGGCGAGGGGCAAGATCGCGACGGATATGGCCGTTGATCAGGCTCGCCACCAGCCAAATGAGCAGTGTTGCGCTCAGCACCCAGGCGAAGAAGAAATGCACGACGCGGGCCGTGCCGAGGTCGTAGTAGGACGGGATCGTCGCCCAGGACGGAAAGGCGCGCGGCGTTTCCTGTCCGGGAGGGCCGGACCAGCCGAGCACGCCGGTGGTGTCGAAGCGATGCCCGAAGATTTTGGTAAAGCCGCGCGGTCCGCCGTCTGTGTTTTCGGCGCCGATCTCGAGGATCGTATTGTTGTATTGGAAGCCCGATTCCTTGCCGATGTAGAGTTGCGGGCGCGCGTTGAAGATCTGCAGGCCCGAAAGCAGCATGAAGAACAGCGAGAACGCCCAGAGCCAATGGGTCAGGCGCGTCCAGCCCGATTGCCGGTAAATCAGCGTCGGGTCCTTCGGCGTGGATGCTTCTACCTCGGTGGAGGGTTCGCTTCTGGCGACGGTCTCCATATCTAGGTGTCCTCCCGGCTGCATCTTCTGCGGCCTCTCAGAGCCTTGTTCTCCTCCCAATACGTCTCCGGCCCAAGCGTTGTTTCATCCGATCACGGATTTATTATGGACAGCCCAGGCTGACCGCGAGATTGACCGCGGCGGCGACGATCACCGTGTTGAAGAAAAAGCTCAGGATCGAATGGACGAGCACGACCTGGCGCATGCGCGAGGTCGTTATCCCAGTGTCGGCGGTTTGCGCAGTCATGCCGATGACGGTCGCGAAATACAGGAAATCCCAGCCTTCCGGGCGTTTGCCGCCGGGAAAATCGAGGCCGCCGACCGGATTCTTCTTCCTGGTTTTCTCGTCGATCTCGTCGCCGTCCATCCAGTAGACATGCGCATAATGCAGCGCCGCCATCGCATGGATTGTGAACCAGCCAAGCGGGATCGACAGCATCGCGAACAGAACCTCCAGCGGATGCGCGGCAGCCTTTTGGTTGATGAGTTGAAACAGCGAGCCGATGGCGAGGCCGACGACCAGGAGCGTGACCGCAAAAATCAGCAGCACCGGCTGGTCCGTGGCACGCGCGTTCTTGCTCAGGTAACGGACGGTGAGCCTCGGCATCGCGACCAGCACCAGAAGAGTGTAAGCGGCGAAGAAGAGGTTGGCGCCGATGGAGTAGGGCAGCGGCGCCCCCAGCATCAGGGCGAGAAGCAGCGCGACAATGCCGATGGCCGCAGCCAAAGCGAACTGCACGTGCCGGTGGATCGGCGTGTTGAGGGATATGTCGTCGCCCATGGCCGGTTCTCAAAGGGCTTCGGGTCAGCCGGGTGTGGCGGATTTGAGCGCCCGCCGCAAGATGCGGTCGAGCTCGCCGAGAAAGTTTGACCTGTCCTTCGCCGTGAAGGCGGCGTTGAAGCCGCGGCTTTCGCCGGTCTCGCGCAGATGCTGCTTCAAATCCCGCATCGCCACCGCCATGCCGATGGTCTCGGGCGTGAGGGGACGGCCCGTGGGTCCCAGCACATGCGCGCCGAGCGCCACCGTGCGCGCGGCAAGCGGGATATCGGCCGTCACCACGACATCGTTGAGTTTGGCGTTCTCGACGATCCAGTCGTCCGCGGCATCCGCGCCCTTGGAGACTACGACATTGCGGACCATCGGATCGCGCGACGGGCGCAGGCCGCCATTGGAGACATAGGTAACCATGACGCCGTGCCGCTCCGCCACCTTCTCGACCTCGGCCTTCACCGGACAGGCATCGGCATCGACATAGATGATAGGTGCTGGCATCGTCTCTCCAAATGTGCAAAGGGCCGGCGTTGGCCGGCCCTTTACCAGAAATCCCGCAATCGTCAGGCCGCCAAGGCTCCCGACTTCTTCGCCGTCCAGGTGGCGATGTAGTCCATCAGGGCGGGGTTGAGGCAGTCATAGGGTTCGAGCCCGATCGATTTCAGCTGGCCGCGGATGCCGTCCATGCGGCTCGGGTCGACGCCGGCTTCGATGATGGAGGAGACAAAGGCGGCAAAGCCGGGCGGCGACCAGCCGTCCTCCTCGAAACGCTCGGGATGGATGAAGGACAGACCCTTGAAGGGATGGTCGCGCTCGACCGGGCCGTACATGTGCACGCCGCAGCTGGTGCAGGCATGGCGCTGGATCAGCGCTGCCGGGTCGACCACCTTCAGCTTGTCGCCATTCTCGGCCACAGTGACGTCGCCGGTGCCGGCAACGGCCACGACCGAGAACACCGCGCCTTCCGGCTTCCAGCATTTGGTGCAGCCGCAGGCATGGTTGTGGGCGATCTGGCCCTTGACCTTCACCTTCACCGGATTGCTGGTGCAGAGACAGACCAGCGTGCCGCCGGAAAAGGCAGCACTTTCCTTCGGCAGCCCGTTGTCGATCTTCGGATGCAGTTTTTCCGCCATTCGTCCTTCCTCCCATGTTGAGCCGCAAAGGTCGCGGGCTCCAGCCCGCGACCGATGCGGCATTGCTTCAATAAACCACGACGCTGCGGATCGACTTGCCCTCATGCATGAGATCAAAACCCTTGTTGATGTCGTCGAGCGTCAGCGTATGAGTGATCATCGGGTCGATCTGGATCTTGCCTTCCATGTACCAGTCGACGATCTTCGGCACGTCGGTGCGGCCGCGCGCGCCGCCAAAGGCGGTGCCCATCCAGGTCCGGCCGGTGACCAGTTGGAAGGGCCGCGTCGCAATCTCCTGGCCGGCGCCGGCAACGCCAATGATGACCGACTTGCCCCAGCCGCGATGCGAGGCCTCGAGCGCCTGGCGCATCACCTTGGTGTTGCCGGTGCAGTCGAAGGTGTAGTCGGCGCCGCCGATCTGGTCGGCGCCGCGCTTGGTCAGGTTGACCAGGTAAGGCACGATGTCGCCGTCGATCTCCTGCGGATTGACGAAATGCGTCATGCCGAACTTCTCGCCCCAGGCCTTCTTGTCGTTGTTCAAGTCGACGCCGATGATCATGTCGGCGCCGGCCAGGCGAAGGCCCTGGATGACGTTGAGGCCAATGCCGCCGAGGCCGAAGACGACCGCGGTGGCGCCCTGCTCGACCTTGGCCGTGTTGATGACGGCGCCGATGCCGGTGGTCACGCCGCAGCCGATATAGCAGATCTTGTCGAAGGGGGCGTCGGGATTGACCTTGGCGATCGCGATCTCCGGCAGCACGGTGAAGTTGGAGAAGGTCGAGCAGCCCATATAGTGGAACAGCTCCTCGCCGCCGACCGAAAAGCGCGAGGTGCCGTCGGGCATCAGGCCCTGTCCCTGCGTGGCGCGGATGGCGGTGCACAGATTGGTCTTGCGCGACAGGCAGGACGGGCACTGCCGGCATTCGGGCGTGTAGAGCGGGATGACATGGTCGCCCTTCCTGACCGAGGTCACGCCCTTGCCGACATCGACGACGATGCCGGCGCCTTCATGGCCGAGGATCGCCGGAAAGATGCCTTCCGGATCGGCGCCCGAGAGCGTGAACTCGTCGGTGTGGCAGATGCCGGTCGCCTTGACCTCGATCAGCACCTCGCCTTCGCGCGGCCCCTCAAGGTCTACCTCCATGATCTCCAGCGGCTTTCCGGCACCAACGGCAACTGCGGCACGCGTTTTCATGAGGCATTCCTCCCAAGGCAATCTTAAAAGTCTCAGCTTTGTGGCAGGCCGCCGAGCCTGCCCGGCGAGGCGAATACCGCCTGCCATTTTCTTGCGCTCGCCACCACCTTACCGGGTTCGAAGGTGGCGGCCAACGTCTGTTACGACGTTTTTCGACGCCGTTTCTGCAAAAGCATCGAGTGCCGAAGGGCAGGAGGTTGGAGACACTTGAGGCGCGTCGGGATTGTCCATAGAACTGGACCGCTTCGCCGGAGGAACGACATCCGAATGTTCAAGAAGATCCTGATCGCCAATCGCGGCGAGATCGCCTGCCGCGTGATCAAGACGGCGCGCAAGATGGGGATCGCCACGGTCGCGGTTTATTCGGACGTCGATCGCGACGCCGTGCATGTCGAAATGGCCGACGAGGCTGTGCATATCGGCCCGTCGCCGGCCGCGCAGAGCTATCTAGTGCCTGAGAAGATCATCGCCGCCTGCAAGGAAACCGGCGCCGAAGCGGTGCATCCGGGTTATGGCTTCCTGTCGGAACGCGCCTCTTTCTGCGAAGCGCTGGAAAAGGAAGGCATCATCTTCATCGGACCGAAGCCCAAGGCGATCCGCGCAATGGGCGACAAGATCGAATCGAAGAAGTTCGCCAGCCAGGCCAAGGTTTCGACCGTACCCGGCTGGCTGGGCGTCATCGACAATGCCGACCACGCCGAAAGGATTGCCGGCGAGATCGGCTATCCGGTGATGATCAAGGCCTCGGCCGGCGGCGGCGGCAAGGGCATGCGCATCGCCTGGAGCAGCGCGGAAGTGCGCGACGGCTTCGAGCGAGCGCGTTCGGAAGCGAAAAGCTCTTTCGGCGATGACCGCGTCTTCATCGAGAAATTCGTCGTCGACCCGCGCCACATCGAGATCCAGGTGCTGGCCGACGCGCATGGCAATGCGCTCTATCTGGGTGAGCGCGAATGCTCGATCCAGCGCCGCAACCAGAAGGTGGTCGAGGAAGCGCCGTCGCCGTTCCTCGACGCCAAGACGCGCAAGGCCATGGGCGAGCAGGCTGTGGCGCTGGCGAAAGCCGTCGATTACCAGAGCGCCGGCACGGTCGAGTTCATCGTCGACAAGGACAGGAACTTCTATTTCCTTGAAATGAACACGCGACTACAGGTCGAGCATCCGGTGACGGAGCTCGTCACCGGCATCGATCTGGTCGAGCAGATGATCCGCATCGCCGCCGGCGAAAAGCTCGGCATCAGGCAAAGCGAGGTGAAGCTGAACGGCTGGGCGGTGGAAAGCCGTCTCTATGCCGAGGACCCGTTCCGCAATTTCCTGCCCTCGATCGGCCGGCTGACGCGCTACCGGCCGCCGCAAGAGGGCACGTTCGGCGATGTGGTGATCCGCAACGACACCGGCGTCGCCGAAGGGGCCGAGATCTCGATGTTCTACGATCCGATGGTGGCAAAGCTCTGCACCTGGGCGCCGACGCGGCTCGAGGCTATCGATGCCATGTCCGAAGCGCTGGACGGTTTTGTCGTCGACGGCATAGAGCACAACATTCCGTTCCTCGCTGCGCTGATGCAGCATCCGCGTTGGCGCGAGGGGCGGCTTTCCACCGGCTTCATCGCCGAGGAGTATCCGGACGGTTTCGCGCCGGTCGAACCGGACGGTGAGGAGATGGCGGTGTTTGCCGCGATCGCCACCGCGATCGAACTGCTGCGACGGGACCGGCTCGACCGGCTCAGCGGCCGGTTGGCACCGCATTCGGGCCATCTCAAGCGCGACTGGGTGGTGAAGATCGGCGCGGACTACCTTTGCGCCGGCATCCTGGACGGCATGGTCTTGATCCCGATGGAGATCGATCTCTCGATCGATGGCAGCGAGCCGCTGACGGTCGCCTCCGACTGGCGGCCGGGCGACGCGATCTGGCGCGGCACGGTCGGCGGCAACCGGATCGCGGCGCAGGTCCGGCCAGTGCTGAACGGCCTTTGTATCGCCTGGAAGGGCATGTCGGTGACGGCTCAAGCCATGCTGCCGCGGACGGCGGAGCTGGAAAGGCTGATGCCGGAAAAGCTGCCGCCGGATACCTCGAAAATGCTGCTTTGCCCGATGCCAGGACTGGTGGTGTCGATCGCCGTCGCCGAGGGCCAAGACGTCAAGGCCGGCGAGACGCTGGCCGTGGTCGAGGCGATGAAGATGGAGAACGTGCTGCGCGCGGAGCGCGACCTCACCGTGGCGAAGCTAAACGCCAAACCGGGCGACAGCCTGGCGGTCGACGCTGTGATCATGGAGTTCGCCTGACCCAGGGCGACATAGGCCGCAAGCTTGTGGTTCGCGGTCGATTGTACTGGACTGGCATCGCGGCGTCCGGGACAATACATCTGCACGGATGAGTCCTTGAGATAGCGCGAAAAAAACATGGCGGATGAACGACTTCCACGCGACCCTTTGCAGCGCGAAGCTGTCGTGAAGGCCACGCAGCCGGAGACGCCTGCACGGAGGTTCATCCATCTGCGCGTGCATTCAGCCTATTCGCTGCTCGAGGGCGCCCTGCAACTCGGCGCCATCGTCGGCCACGCGGTCAAGGATGAAGCGCCGGCGATCGCAGTGACCGACACCAACAATCTGTTCGGCGCGCTCGAATTCGCCCAGAAAGCGGTCAAGGACGGTATCCAGCCGATCATCGGCTGCCAGGTCGATCTGGTCTTTTCCGGCGAAACGAGCGACGCCCAACGCGACCGCCGCCGGCACGGTCCCGAGATGTCGCCGATCGTGCTGATCGCCGCCAGCGAGGCCGGCTATGCCAATCTGGTCCGGCTGATCAGCAAGGTTTATCTGGAAACGCCGCCCGGCGAGCCGGTGCACATGACCAGCGCCATGCTGGAGAGCCATCGCGATGGCCTGCTATGCCTGACCGGCGGCCCGCGCGGCCCCATCGGCAGCGCGCTGAAGGCGGACCGCCGCGACCTGGCCGAACAGCGGCTGCTGTTCCTCAAAGAGCTTTTCGGCGACCGTCTCTATGTCGAGCTGGAACGGGTCGCCGGCTATGACCGCATGGTCGAAAAGTCGACGCTCGACCTTGCCTATACCCACGAACTGCCGCTGGTCGCCACAAACGAGGCCTTCTTCTCCAAGCGTGAAGACTATGAGGCGCATGACGCGCTGATTGCGATCGCCGAAGGCTCGGTGGTGGCCGCAGACAATCGCCGGCGGCTTTCGCCTGACAATTTTCTGCGCGGCCAGGCCGAGATGGCGCGGCTGTTCTCCGACCTGCCGGAAGCGATCGACAACACGGTCGAGATCGCCATGCGTTGCTCCTATTATCCGAAGAACCGCAACCCGATCCTGCCGCGTTTCACCGGCGCCGACTCCGCCGACAAGGACGCCGCCGAGAAGGCGGAAGCCGCCGAGCTCGCGCGCCAGGCGCGCGAGGGCCTGGAGGCGCGGCTTGCCGCGCACGGACCGACGCCCGGCTACACGGTCGAGCAATATCGCGAGCGGCTCGAATTCGAGCTCGGCATCATCGAGAAGATGAAGTTCCCCGGCTACTTCCTGATCGTTGCCGACTTCATCAAATGGGCGAAGGCGCAAGGCATCCCGGTCGGACCGGGGCGCGGTTCGGGCGCCGGCTCGCTTGTCGCCTATTCGACCACCATCACCGACATCGACCCGCTGCGCTTCTCGCTGCTGTTCGAGCGCTTCCTCAACCCGGACCGCGTCTCGATGCCGGACTTCGACATCGACTTTTGCCAGGACCGGCGCGAGGAGGTCATCCGCTACGTCCAGCAGAAATACGGCCGCGACCAGGTCGGGCAGATCATCACCTTCGGAACGCTGCAGGCGCGTGCGGTGCTGCGCGACGTCGGCCGCGTCCTGCAGATGCCGTATGGCCAGGTCGACAAGCTCTCCAAGATGGTGCCGCAGAACCCGGCCAACCCGGTCAAGCTGGCGGACGCTATCGCCAACGAGCCGCGCTTCGCCGACGAGGCAGAAAAGGAGCCGATCGTGCAGACGCTGCTCGACACCGCGCAGAAGCTCGAGGGCCTCTACCGCCATGCCTCGACGCATGCCGCCGGCATCGTCATCGGCGACCGGCCGTTGTCGGAATTGGTGCCGATGTACCGCGATCCGCGCTCGGACATGCCGGTCACCCAGTTCAACATGAAATATGTCGAGCAGGCCGGGCTGGTGAAATTCGACTTCCTCGGCCTGAAGACGCTGACGGTGCTGGAAACGGCGGTGAAGCTGATCCGGCGGCGCGGTGTCGATATCGATCTTGCCCGCATCCCGCTCGACGACCCCGAGACTTACGCCATGCTGTCGCGCGGCGAGGTGGTCGGCGTGTTCCAGGTTGAAAGCGCGGGCATGCGCAAGGCGCTGATCGGCATGCGGCCGGACTGCATCGAGGACATCATCGCGCTGGTCGCGCTCTATCGCCCAGGCCCGATGGAGAACATCCCGACCTACAACGCCAGAAAGCATGGCGAGGAGGAGATGGCCTCGATCCACCCCAAGATCGACCACCTTGTGAAGGAAACTCAAGGCGTCATCGTTTACCAGGAACAGGTGATGCAGATCGCGCAGGAGCTTGCCGGCTATTCGCTCGGCGAAGCCGATCTTCTGCGCCGCGCCATGGGCAAGAAGATCCGCGCCGAGATGGACAAGCAGCGCGAGCGCTTCGTCACCGGCGCCGTCGAGCGCGGCGTCGGCAAGGCGCAGGCCGATTTCATCTTCGATCTGCTGGCGAAATTCGCCGACTACGGCTTCAACAAGTCGCACGCCGCGGCTTATGCGGTCGTTTCCTACCAGACCGCCTACCTCAAGGCGCACTATCCGGTCGAGTTCCTGGCGGCGTCGATGACGCTCGACATGAGCAACACCGACAAACTGGCGGATTTCCGCCAGGACGCACTGCGCCTCGGCATCGAGGTGGTGGCGCCGTCGGTGATGACCAGCTTCCGACCCTTCGAGGTCGGCGAGAACAAGATCTTCTACTCGCTGGCGGCGCTCAAAGGCGTCGGCGACGCGGCGGTCGAACACATTGTCGAGAAGCGTGGTGAGAGGCCGTTCAAGAGCCTTGCCGATTTCTGCGAGCGCGTGGATCCGAAGATCGTCGGCAAGCGGGTCTTCGAAAGCCTGATCATGGCGGGGGCCCTGGACTGCTTCGGGCACGACCGCGCCGTGATGATGGCCGGCGTGGAGCGGATGATGGGCCTCGCGTCGCTGGCGCAGCAGAACGCCATCTCGGGCCAGACGGATATTTTCGGCGCCTCGCTCGGCGCGCAGTCGCAGGCGCTCAACCTGCCGGCGGCCGAGCCATGGCTTGCCGCCGACCGGCTGCACCGCGAGTTCCAGGTGGTCGGCTTCTATCTCTCGGCGCATCCGCTCGACGAATACAAGGCCGCGCTGCAGAAGATGCGGGTGCAGAACTGGGCGGAATTCTCCGCCGCGGTCAAACGCGGCGCTGCGGCCGGCCGGCTCGCCGGCACCGTCACCACGAAGCAGGAGCGCAAGACCCGCACCGGCAACAAGATGGGCGTCGTGCAGTTTTCCGACACCACCGGCCAGTACGAGGCGGTGCTGTTCTCCGAAGGCCTGGCGCAGTATCGCGACATGCTGGAGCCTGGCCGTTCGGTGGTGATCACCGTCTCGGCCGAAGACCGGCCGGAGGGGATCAATCTGCGCATCCAGACGGTGCAGTCGCTGGAGGACGAAGCAAGCCGCATCCAAAAGGCGCTACGCATCTTCGTGCGTGATGCTCAGCCCATCAACATCCTTGCCAACCAGCTTGCCGTGAAGGGCGAGGGGCAGGTGAGCTTCGTGCTGATCAAGGAAGCCGGCCAGGGCGAGGTGGAGATCGAACTGCCCAACCGCTATCGTATCTCGCCGCAGGTCGCGTCGGCCATGCGCGCGGTGCCGGGTGTCGTCGAAGTGGAACTGGTGTAAGCGTTCCAACGACTTGTTTTCGCGCAACTCCGAACAGAAACCGGCTAGCGCTTTCCTTGAATGCTTTGGCGCGAGGCGTGGCCACCAGTTCAAGCCCCGCCACGATCACCCGTACTGGCCAAACCACGTCATTCGCTCAACGACGTATGGTTCTGTATATCTTTGCCTAACTTGTTCTTGCTAATCTTGCAACTGGGCTGCGGAAATGTTGGGGCCCAAGCTGTAAGCAAGGCTGACGATTGGGCAGGAGCGGGCACGATGGTCGACAAGTCGAATCTCGCGATCGTCGCAACTGATCTCGATGGGCAGCACGCCGATGACGCAGGGGCCCCTCTCGTGTCGGCCATTATCCCTTGCCTGAACGAAGAGCGCACGCTCGGCATCTGCATTCGCAAGGCGCTTGACGTTTTTTCGAAGCGGGGCATTAAGGGCGAGGTCGTCGTCGGGGACAATGGGTCGACCGATCGGTCGGTGGAGATTGCCGAGTCCCTCGGCGCGCGTGTCGTGCACCAGCGGGTCAAGGGATACGGCGCGGCGATCAGCGCGGCGGCTGAAGCTGCACGAGGCAAGTACCTCGTCATGGCGGATGCGGACGATTCCTACGACTGGAGCAGCCTAGGCGACTTCATCGACGCGCTGGAGGGTGGTGCCGAACTGGTGATGGGCGATCGCTTCGCCGGCGGTATCGAGCCCGGCGCCATGCCCCCTCTGCATCGGTATCTTGGCAATCCTGCGCTTTCAACAATTGCCCGCTGGCTTCATCATTCTCCGATACACGATTTTCATTGCGGCATGCGAGGATTCACCCGCGATGCGTTTCGCCAAATGGGCGCGCGCTCGCCTGGCATGGAATTCGCCTCGGAGATGGTCATCAACGCGCATCGCGCGGGCCTGGTGATCCGCGAGGTGCCAATCAAGCTCTATCCGGACAAGCGCGGCCGCCCACCTCACCTGCGTTCGTTCCGCGACGGTTGGCGACATCTGCGGCTGATCGTGGCCCATGCACCCAACACCATGTATCTCATACCGGGAGCGACCTTGCTGGTGTCCGGTATTGCTGGTCTTGCGGTCCTCGCGGCGGGACCTGTCCGGATCGGAGGGTGGTATTTCGGAATTCACTTCGTCGCGCTCTCCGCGATGGCGACGCTGATTGGCCTTTCGGCCATCCTTTTCGGTATGCTGGCCAAGGTGGCGATCGCTATCTATCACCCGGGCCACGGCGGCCGGGTCGTGCCTTGGCTGATGCGCGGCCGCCCGCTGGAATGGCTGGTCTTTTCCGGCGGCATGCTCGCGGTGGCGGGCTTTGTCGCGGACGTATTGCTGGCACTGCATTGGATCTTCATAGGCGGCCCGATGGAGCAATCGGTGCACCTGACCTTCGTGATCACCACCGCCTGCGTGGCCGGGATGTCCATGGTGCTGTCCGGCTTCGTTCTCAAGTTGCTGCTTGATAATCTGGACGATAGGCGTGCGTTCTGAGCGCTTCGACATCGAGCGCCTGGCGCGACGGAAAAAAGATAGAGTCGGCGCCAGCAGGTCGGTGGTGCATTGAAAGCTGGTGGGATGAGGGGAAGCAGGGCGGTTCCGCGGATTTGGGATACGGACTGGCTGGTCTTGCGCGGGCTAGCTCGGCTGTTGCGAAAAGAGGCGAGGGCGCATGTTAGGCCGGGCACACTAATGGTCGATCTCGGCTGTGGTGACATGCCCTATGCTGACATGATGTTCGAGATGAAGATCGACTATCGGGGCGCGGATATCGGCGAGGGCAGCTTCCTGAAAATTGACGAGCAGGGCCGCGTGCCACTAGCAGATGGCATCGCTGGAGCAGTACTTTCAGTACAGGTCCTGGAACACGTGCGCGACCTTGACTCGTACTGCGCCGAGATTCGGAGATTGTTGCGCGATGACGGTGTGCTGTTGTTGTCTACTCACGGCAGCTGGCTCTACCACCCTCACCCTGAGGACCATCGTCGTTGGACACGCACCGGACTTGTCGTAGATCTTGCCGATCGCGGCCTCGAAGTCGAAGAGGTGCATGCGATTGCCGGGCCCTTGGCAACCACGACGCTAATCCGCCTTACGGGCTTTGCTTTCTTCCTTCGCCGCCTACCCATCATAGGCGCAATTTTGGCGTCGCTCCTTGCCCTGTTGATGAACCTGCGCGCTCAATTGGAAGATCGTCTAACGCCCGCCCAGATACGCGACGACAATGCCTGCGTTTTCTTGATCCGCGCTCGGAAGGCAGCGATATGAGCGTGCGCACGCCCTTCGCCTATATGGTGATCGCCGGCATCTGCATCGCTCTGCACAACGTGGTCATCATCTTGTCTGACAGGGTCGGGATACGTTTGTGGCTGGCCGTACTGTTGTCCTTCTGCGTCGTGGCGGGCACTGGCTATGTGCTTCATAGCGTATTCACCTTTCGGCGACCATTGGCTCCCATAACCTTCGCACGGTACGTCATTGCAATGATCGCCAACATACCATTGGCATTTGTCACCATATGGTTTTGGCATCAGCAGACCGGCCTGCCGATGGTGTTCGCCTCGCCACTTGCCTCGGTCTGCATGCTGGCGCTGAACTTCCTGCTTGGTCGATGGGCTATCGCCACGCCAAACCGCTGGATGACGGGGGGACCATGACCTTGGCCACGGCAATGGGCCCGATCGATCCGAAGCTTCTGCAGGACATCCTGTCGCGTCACCTCGCCTTTTATCGAAACAAGGCGCCGACTTATCAGGCGGTTATGCTCGATAGTCTACGCGAGCTGTGGGACAAGCAGCATTGCAAATTGCTCGACGTCGGTGGTGGCACTGGGGTGATCGCTCAAGCCATAGCCGAACTCTTTCCGGTGGATGAGGTGCAGACAGTGGATATGGTTGACCGTTTCTGCCCTTCGCTGAGCGTGCTGACCAAGCAGTATGACGGCAAAACCCTGCCTTTCGCGGACCGTAGTTTTGATGCGGCGACACTCAACAATGTAGTACATCACGTTCCAGTCACAGCACGTACGGACTTGCTGCGTGAAATTCGGCGCGTGGTTGATGGTCCGCTTTACATAAAGGATCACGAAAGCTGCGGAAGGCTGGACGACCTGCGCCTCACCGCAATGGATGCGATAGGCAATATCCCATTTGGCGGAATGATCTGGGCGCGCTACTTGAAGCGGGCAGAATGGGGGAAGTTAGCAACCGAAAGTGGCTACCGCATTGCTCGTCGCGCTGCGCCGAAGCAATATCGAAAAAGCATCCATGAACTGCTGTTTCCCAATCGTCTCGAAGTGACAATGCGCTTCGAGCCCGCTTGATGGGTCGGTCCGGTGCGCATTTTGACCGTCAGCCATTTCTATGAAGGTCACGGCGGCGGCATAGAGCGTGTGGCCGGGCATTTGTGCCGACAATTCACGCAACTGGGCGTTCAGGCTGTTTGGGCCGCCAGCGATGCCGATCAGCCGCCGGAAGGCGACGTTGAAGCGGTCCCTCTTGCCTGCGTCGACCCAGTCGAGAAGGTCATTGGGCTGCCAATGCCGCTGGCGCGCGTCCGTGCGATTCGCGCGCTAGCCCGCGAAATGCACCGTAGCAATGCGGTCGTAGTGCACGATGCGCTGTACATGACATCGATCCTGGCATTGCTGATGTCGAAGGCTTTTCGCAAGCGCGTGGTGCTGATCCAGCATATCGCCGGCATCCCCTTTTCTTCGCGCATTCTCCGCTCCGTGATGGCACTAGCCAACATCGTCATCACGCGCCCGATGCTCCGAGCCGCTGACGCAGTTGTGTTCATCTGCGACACCGTGCGCCATGATCTTGTGGGCACGCCAGCGCGCATTCCCTTCCAACTGCTGTTCAACGGTGTTGACGGTGCGATTTTTCATCCCGCTTCAGGCCCGCTGCCTGTGCCGGAGGCCCCTGCGGCGAACTCGATCCCCCCGGGTACGCGTCGCGTTCTTTTCGTTGGTCGCTACGTCGAGAAGAAAGGACTGTCGGTGCTGCGGGCTTTGGCCGCGTTCCGCCAGGATCTCGCATTTCTGATGGTCGGCAGCGGCCCGATCCACCCCGGCAAATGGGGACTTGCCAATGTTCACGACCTTGGTGTCCAGAGCCCTCAGGCCCTGGCGGACCTTTATCGGGGGGCTGACTTCCTGCTGTTGCCGAGCGTCGGAGAGGGCTTTCCGCTCGTTATTCAAGAGGCAATGGCCTGCGGACTGCCTGTCGTCTGCGGCGAACCGAGCAACCGTGCCGACCCGGGCGCGGCCAAATGGCTGCGTGGCGTTGCCATCGACCTCACCAATCCCGACGGGTCGGCCAGGCGTTGCGCCGATGCCATCGACAGCCTTGCCCTCACCTCCGAGGAGCGAGCCGCCATGGCTCGTTACGCGTTGGCGCAGTACGACTGGCGCGCAACGGCGCTCGGCGTGCTGACCTTGGCAGGCGGAGGAGTGGCCAAACTTTGACCTACTTCGCCATGGTCGATGCGGTTTCGCGTCCGCATCTGGCCGAAGTTCAGGCGCTTTCGGCCCTGGCCTGTGCTTGAGGCCTTCCAGCAACGAACACCGAACAGGGCTTCAAACGTCTGGGCGGTGTGGCCTAGCCAATTTTCTTAATTAACGTCGCTTAAATCTGAGGTTCATTCCAGGGCGGGATTGAATGCGATCAGAAGCAGGTCTGGCTGATTTATTCGGTGCAGGATCGCGCCGCTTAACGATCTTTCTACGCGCTTTGATCGTACTGAAGATCGCGTTGTTGTTCGCCTCGGCTTGGAATTGCCGATTCGTCATGGACGAATTTGGTCAGCTTGGATACGCGAAGCATTTGTTTAATGGGCTGTTCGCCACCGTGCAGCCAAGCAAGGCGGTCGGTTCCACCGCCTTTTACAAGCTGGCTCACCTGATCGGTTGGGATGCCACGTCCATTCTGCTTGTCGGTCGTATGCAGACCGCATTGCTGGCATGCGCGACCATTGCTTTGGTCTACGCCTGCGCTCGCGCGCTTGGGGAGGATCGGGTTCGTGCCTTGGCCATTGTCCTCGTCCTCTTGTGCTTCTCGAATTTCATGGAGCGCATCTTTCGCACTATCGCCGAACCGCTGGCGGTGTTCTTCGCCGTAGGGGCGCTGCTGGTCGTGCTACGGGCCCGTGAATTGAGGGGATGGCAGCTTGTCGCTGCCGGCGCCTTGAGCGGCCTGTCGTTTCTCGCAACGCAGAAATCAATCTACTTCAACCTTGCGCTAGGCCTTGGCCTGGTCGCCGACGCGGCTTTGATGAGACGCTATCTGGCAGGCATGGCCCGCGGGGCATGGCTCGTGCTGGGATGGACTCTCCCTATAATCGCATATTGCTTCATCTTCGGCGGCGCCGACCCTGTTCCCGTCGCCAAGAGCCTGGTGTTCGGCCCTGTTGAGGTCGCGACGCGCGGCGGCGGTGACTACGGGGGGCTGAGGCGCTTCGTGGTTCAGACGCTCGCGCGCAATTATGTTCTTTACGTCTTCTGTTTCGCCGGCATGGCTCTGTCTCTGATACAGATCATGAAGCTCGACGAGCGGAGGCGAATTGCGCTGATCTTCTCTGTCGTCATCACGGTGCTGGTCTTCGCGCACGACCAGCCGTGGCCCTACGTGTTCATCATGGCGTTGCCGTTCATGTCGCTATGGTCGTTGACGATGCTCGACGGCCTCGCAGCCCGCGCGCGTTATCTGCGCCTGGCGTGGATAGCCTTGGTCACGGCGATGGCCATAAGCTTCGTTGCCAATATACTTTACTTTCGCTTCGACAATACGGCCCAACTTGAGCTGGTGGCGCGTGCGGAGTCATTGCTTGCACCCGACGAGCGGTACTTCGACGGCATAGGAATGTTGCCCAATCGAATGGAGCCAACAACTTTGTGGCTCGACAAACACTACGTGCTCGCGACCTTGCGGGAAAGCGGGCGTTCCGAGGCTTACAATGTGCTTAGCAAGTCTCGCCCGAAGCTGATCCTGTGGTCCTACCGGATGGACTATATCTATCCGGTAGTCGCGCCCCTGATTTTGAACAGCTATGTCCGTGTGGCGCCAAACCTCAGGATCGCTGGTTTCCGCCTGCAACCCGGTGAGCGGAAGATCTTTGATGTTCCTATTGCTGGAACTTATGCGCTCTACAGCGCCGATGGAACGCCTTTGCGGGGCCGGGTCGAAATCGACGGCACCGTGCTTGATCCGCCATTTCACCTTGCGATCGGGCCAAAGACCGTAACATTACGCAACGGTGCGGGCGAAGCCCTGCTGCTGCCAGCGGGCTCTTACGCCGGACATTTCAAGGCCGGCGGCGACAATGATCTTCTATTTGATGGCGTCTACGATTGAGCGATGAGGCGAGTGATGACGGTCCCGCCGACGCCAGTTCGCAGGCAACCCAACCGGGCGTCTGACCTGGCAGCTAGGAGGTCGCGACTTCGGCAGGCTGAGGCGCCTTGCGCTGCAGGTTGAGCAGATTGCCGGTCAGGATCAGCAAGGCGCCGCCGGCGGTGAAGACATCGATCTGCTCGTTGTAAAGCAGCCATCCGATCAGCGCCGACAGCGGCACGCGCAGGAAGTCCATCGGCGAAATGACGGTCGCATCGGCGTGGCTGAGCGCGCGGGCCATGCAGAAATGGGAGGACATGCCGGTGAAGGCGACCACCAAAATCGACGGCCACAGTTCGACTGCCGGGTTGCGCCAGACATAGAGCGCCGGGACGAGGCCGACCACGGACTGAATGATCAGCATCCAGAAGATGATGCGCACGACGCTGTCGGTTCGCGTCAGCGACTTGACCATGACCACCGAAACGCCGAAGCACATTGCGGCTCCCAGCACGACGAGATGCCCGGGATCGACCGAGCCGACGCCGGGACGCACGATTATCACCACGCCGATCAGCCCCAGCACGATTGCCGTCAGCCTGGCCCGCGACAGCCTTTCGCCGAGAAAGCTCACCGCCAGGATCGCCGTCCAGATCGGGGTCGTGAACTCGATCGAGATCAGCACGGCCAGCGGAATCAAGGTCAGCGCATAGAGCCAGGCGGCCTGGCCGGCATAATGGACCACGTTGCGGGCAATGTGGGCGAGCGGGCGCTGGGTGCGCATCGCCCTAAAGCCGCCCCCCATCAGCACCAGCGGCAGCAGGATGAAGAAGCCGATCACCGAGCGCAGCTCCAGCACCTGGAAGACATTGAGCGCGGCCGTCGCGGTACGGCCAGCGACCGACATCGCCAGGAACGAGGCGATCGACAGCGCCATCCAGAGCGCGGCCTTGGTGATCGAGGGAGCGGGTGCCATTGGCGCTATGTCGCAAGACCGTCGTTGTGCCGCAACCGGTAGTCGCGGCATTCGACTGGGCCAGACGGCCGCATTCCGGCTCAGCTTCCGGCGAGCGACAGTGCGCGGGCGCGCTCGCGCAGCAGCTCAAGCAACTGGTTGCGACGCGGCTCCGGCGTATCGACCGGCAGCACAAAGCAAAGCGTCGTGTTGATGGCGCCGTGGCTGTCGCGGATGGGAGCCGCCATGCACCAGGTGAAACGGTCGGCGAGCGCCGAGGTCTCGCTGAAGCCCTGCCGGCGAGCCAGGTCGACGTCGGCGAAGAATTCGTCGGGAGCAATGACCCGACCGTCGGGGAGTTCGTAGTCGGCGGCAGGAATGAAATCCTTGAGTTCCCTCTCCTGCATATGGCCGACCAGCAGCCGCCCCGACGCCGTCCAGGGGATCGGCACCTCGATGCCGACATCGCTCGAGATGCGGAAAGGGCCAGGAGAATCCCGACAATCGAGAACGACATATTTGTTGCCGCGCAGGCCACAGAGCTGAACGGTCTCGCCGGTCTCGGCCGCCATCCTGTCCAGCGTTTCAAGGATGCGGCGATAGTGTGCGTTGTGATGCGAGTACGCCCATCCGAACAAGTGCATCGCCCGCCCGAAATAGACGTAGCCCTCGGACCCGACATTTTCGAGCATCTCGGCTCCGAGCAGGCTGTTGACGATCTCATAGGTCGTCGAACGGGGTGCGTTGATCATCTTTGCGATGTCGCCGATGCGCATCGGCGCGCGATGCTTCAGCAGGGCCTCGAGCAGCATGATGACGCGGTCGATGCCGCGGCGGCGCTCACCGGCCTGCGGTTGCACCCCGGCGCCTGCCTCGATCAAACCAGTTGCGCCTTCGCTCATGCCAGCCGCCCAAAAATCATTTTCGGCTCTCGTCTCAAGACGCTTGAAAGATGTCAAGGCTCAGTCTAGCATCCAGTTTGTCCGATATACAGACACGTTGTCTGGAATATCGGACAAACTAACGAGCCGGGCAGAAGAAGTCCAGACGACGAACAAGCGGTTTCCGCGACGCGGCGACCGCGGTGTTTCGCCGTCCCGACTCCGCGCGTCCGGACAAGAGCTACAGAAGGGGAACCGTCATGAAGAAGTCATCGTTTTTCGTATCCGCCAGCGCCTTTTGCCTCGGTCTCGTCCTGGCCGTGGGTGTCGGCTCGCAGGCCGATGCGGCCGCGAAGTGCATCAAGGGCGACCGCAAGGCGCCGTATACGATCGGCTGGGCCAACATCTATTCCGTGCCGACCTGGATGAAGCAGACCCAGGGCACGATCGAAGCCGAGGTCGAGGCGCTCAAGAAGCAGGGGCTGGTCGACAAGCTGGTCGTGACCGACGCCCAGGGCGACGCCAATGTGCAGATCCAGCAGATCCAGTCGATGATCGATTCCAATGTCGACGCCATCATCCTGATCGCCGGTTCCTCGACCGCTCCGGCGCGCGTGATCGCGGATGCCTGCGCCAAGGGTATCGCGATCATCAACTTCGACAGCCTGGTCGATACCGACCAGGTGACGGCCAAGGTCAACACGGATTCCTCGCAGTGGGGCGACCAGGCCGCGAAGTTCCTGATCGACGCCATCGGCGGCAAGGGCAAGATCCTTATCCTCAACGGCCCCGCCGGCGTTTCAGTCAGCGACGATCGCCGCAAGGGCGCCGATGCCGAGCTCAAGGCCCACCCCGACGTGAAAATCCTCGCCGAGACCAACACGCCGTACAATGTCGCGCCGGCCCAGGAAGCCGTCACCAGCTTGCTGTTCGCCAATCCCGAGATCGACGGCATCCTGTCGCTCGGCGGCGCGCTCTCGGCCGGTGCGGTGCTCGCGCTCGACAAGCAGGGCCGCGACCAGGTGCCGATCACCGGCGAGAATGCGCGCCAGTTCCTCGAGCTGTGGAAGGAAAAGGGCCTGAAGAGCTGGGCGACCATGCAGCCGAACTGGCTCGGCGCCTTTGCCACCTACACCGCGGTCCAGGCGCTGGAGGGTAAGGACGTGCCGGCCTTCGTCAAGATTCCGCTGCCGGTCATCGACAATTCCAACATCGATCAATACCTCGCCCGGGCGAAAGATTTCCCGGCTGACGGTTACATCTATTCGCCCTACGATGAGGAGCTGTTCAAGAAGCTGCTGGCGCAGAAGTAGGCCGGAAAGGTCGCAGCATTGACCATGGCTCCGCTCCTTGCCGCGCGGGGGGTGTCGAAGGCGTTCTTCGGCAACCCCGTCCTGCGCGACGTCTCCATCGCTCTCCAGCCGGGCCGCGTGCATGCGCTGCTCGGCGAGAACGGCGCCGGAAAGTCGACCTTGATCAACCTCCTGTCGGGCGCCTTGCGCCCGGACAGCGGGACCATCGAGCTCGATGGGCGTGCCGTGGCACGCATGACGCCAGCGCTCGCGCGGCGGGCCGGCATCGCCGTCGTGCAGCAAGAGCTCAGCCTGACGGCCAGCCTTTCTATAGCCGAGAACATCGGCATCGGCGCCTATCCCAAGCGCTTCGGGCTAGTCGATTACAAGGAGCTTGCCGCGCGGGCGAAGGCGGCATGCAAACTTGTCGGCCTCGACGAGCCGCTGTCGACACCAGTTGGGAATCTATCCCTCGGGCGACGGCAGATGGTGGAGATCGCCAAGGCTCTCTATCGCCGGCCGCGCGTGCTCATCCTCGACGAGCCGACCTCGTCGCTCTCGGCGACGGAAACGAAAATCCTCACCGCCCTGTTGGGACGGTTGCGTGGAGAAGGCGTCGCCATTCTCTACATCTCGCACCGGCTCAACGAGGTGATGGCGCTCTGCCAGCATGTGACCGTGCTGAAGGACGGCACCTGCACGGCCGACCGGTCGCTGGAGGGAACCGACGCGACTGGATTGGTGCGCCTGATGGTCGGCCGCGACCCCGGCGATCTCTTTCCGAAATGGCAGCCGTCGGTATCGCCCGGCGCCGCCATCTCGGTCCGCGGCTTCTCGGCCGGCCTGATGCAAGACGTCGACCTCGACATCGGGACCGGCGAGGTGCTGGGCATAGGCGGCCTGGTCGGTCAGGGGCAGGAGGATCTGCTGCTCGGTCTTTATGGGGCCATCCCGGCGAGGACGGTTTCGGCGACGGTAAACGGCGTGTCGGGCCTGCCGGGCAATGTGCCGAAAGCCAACGCGCTGGGGCTCGCCTATGTGCCAGCCGACCGTAAGCGCGAGGGCCTCCACCTTATTCATCCGATCATCACCAACATGATGTTGCCTTCCCTCGCGAGGCTTCCGTCGTTGAAGCTGCGCAGCCGCAAGGCTGAACGCCAGAAGGGAAGGGATCTCGCCGCCCAGCTTTCCATCAAGGGCGACCTGCAGCGTCCGGCGCAGGCCTTGTCGGGCGGCAATCAGCAGAAGGTCGCGCTGGCGAAGTGGATGCCGCACGATCCGCTGGTGCTGCTGCTCAACGATCCGACGCGTGGCGTCGACGTCGGGACCAAGCGCGAAATCTATCTGATGCTTCGCGCCTTCGCCGCCGCTGGCAAGGCGGTCGTGCTGCTCAGTTCCGATACGCCGGAACTGGTGCATCTATGCGACCGCGTCGCGGTGGTTCGTGAAGGCCGGGTCGCCAGGATGCTCGAGCGTGCCGCGCTGAGCGAGGAAGCCATCGTGTCGGCGGCGATGGGTGCAGAGAGGCGGAAGGTGGCGGCATGAGCATCATTCCATCCGCGAGAGCCGACGGCGCGCTCTACTGGCAGGTGCAGGCGCGCCGCAACATCGGCGTTCGCAGCCTCTTCCTGGTCGTGCTGGCGTTTCTCATCGCTTATGCCGTGCTTTTTCCGGGCCTGTTCACGGTCTCCGGCTTTGCCAAGTTCACCCAGAGCTGGTTCCCGCTGGCGCTGGTGGCGATGGCGCAGGCGATCCTCATGCTCACCGGCGGCATCAGCCTTGCGATCGGCGCGACCGTCAGCCTCGGCGCGGTCATTGCCGCGACCACCATGGGCGGACCGCTGGGCGTCGCCGGCGGCGCGGCCGCCGTGGCGCTTGCCGGGCTCGGCATCGGCGCCGCGACCGGCTTCATCGTGGTCAGGCTGCGCCTGCCGGCGATCGTGGTGACGCTCGCCGGCTCGTTCATCATCGGCGGCGCCGCACTGCTGATCCTGCCGAGGCCTGGCGGCTCCATCCCGGCTTGGCTGTCCGACCTGCTTGCCGGCGACACGCCAGCGGTGTTCGTGCTGCTGGTGGTGGTCGTCCTGCTGTGGAAGCTCTATCTCGCCACGCCGCTTGGATTGAGCCTCTATGCCGCCGGCGAGAATCCGGTCGGGGCTTACCGTTCCGGTGTGCCGGTCGACGCGGCGCGTGTGGCCGCCTATGCGATCAGCGGCCTCTTGTCGACCGGCGCCGGGCTGTTCGTCGCCGCGCAAACGGGCTCTGGCGATCCGGTCATCGGCACCGCCTTCACGCTCAATTCCATTGCCGCTGCCGTGCTTGGCGGCATTGGCTTTCTCGGCGGGCAGGGCACCATGCGAGGCGCGCTCGCCGGCAGCCTGCTGCTCAGCCTGATGATTAGCGTGATGTTCTTCCTCGGCTTCACCCCGGTAGCGCAGTATGTCGCGCAAGGGCTGATCATCATCGGCGCGGTCGCCATCCCGCAATTCCGCAAGGTGCAGCAATGACAGCCTGGACCGATAGCCCCGGCGGCAGACGCGCCAGGGCGATCCTCACCAGCCGACCGTCCCTTACCCTTGCCATCGTCGTCGCAGTCTGGATCGCGGCGAGCTTCGCATCGCGCGGCTTCGGCGCCTACGGACATCTGCGCTACCTGGTAGAACTTGGCGCGGTGATCGGCCTCGTGGCGGCCGGGCAGACCTTCGTGGTGATCGCCGGCGGCATCGATCTCTCGGTGGCAGCGATCGTCACCGTCAGCGCCATCAGCCTGCCGCTGCTGTCATGGCAGGCCGATCCGACCGGCCTTGCCTCCGTGCTCGCGGTGCTTGCGCTGACCACAGCTATCGGCGTGGTCAACGGGTTAGGCGTGGCGCTGCTGCGAGTCCATCCGATGATCATGACGCTTGCCATGGCGACATTCCTGCAGGGTCTGCTGATCATCATTGCCGGCGGCAGTGCCGTCACCGCCGAGAACCCGCTGGTTCATTGGCTTGGCAATGCGCGGCCGGCCGGCATCCCGGCTGGCATCCTGCTGTGGATCGCGGTTTCCGTGCTCGTGCTGACGCTGATGCATGCAACGCCTTTCGGCGCCCGCATCTTCGCCATGGGCGCCAATCCGCTTGCGGCTTCGCTATCGGGCGTGCCGATCATTTCCACGACATTGGCCGTCTACGGCATCAGCGGATTCACGGCGGGGCTCGCGGGCGTGCTGGTGCTCGGCATGAACGGGCAGGGCTATGTCGGGATCGGCGATCCTTATCTGCTCGCCTCGATCGCCGCAGTGGTGCTTGGCGGCACCTCGATCCTCGGCGGGCTCGGCACCTATGCCGGCACCATCCCGGGAGCCATCCTGCTGGTGACGATCACTGCGCTGATCACCGTGGTCAATGCATCGCCCGGCTGGCGCAGCATCCTGTTCGGTTCGCTCATCCTCGGGCTGCTGCTGCTCTCAGGCAGGGAGCAAGCCCGGCGATGACCCGGCGTCCAGGCGATAGATGCGAGCGGCGTTGCCAAAGAACAGCGCCGCCTGCTCATCCCGGGAAAGATCGGCGGTGATGACCTTGAAGCTGTCATATACCTCATCGAACGAGGCGTGCAGGCCGGCGACCGGGAAGTCGGAGCCGAACATGGCGCGCTTCATGCCGAAGCAGTCGATGCAATGCAGAACGATCGGCCGCAGACTTTCGAGCGTCCAGTCATGATCGTAAGCGACCAGGTCGGAGATCTTGATGGCGACGTTGTCGCGCTCGGCCAGCCGCCGCAGCCCGTCTCGCCATCTCTGCAAGCCTTCGGGATCACGGTCGATCGGGCTGCCGCAATGGTTGAGGACGAATTGCTGGTCGGGAAAGGCCGCGGCGAGGTGCGCTGCCTCGGCCAGTTGGCGTGGAAACACCATCAGGTCGAAGGAGAGCCCGTACCGGGCGAGCGAGCCAAGGCCGGCGCGCCAGGCGGGATCGTCCATTATGCCGTCGCGAGCGGCGAAGCGCCGGGCGGGATCAGGGTCCCAGCTCAGAATGTCGCGTATGCCGATGACGCGGTCGAACGCGGCCTGCGCCTCGATCAACTCCGCCGCGTTGTGGCTCGCCAACGGCACATGGACGACGTAGCGCGCCGCTACGCCGCACGACTTGTCGAGCGTCTCGAGCCAGCGGGTCTCGCCGACGCTGTCGTCGCTCGCCCAGCCGGCTTCGACATGGACGCTGGCGACGACATTGTGCCGGGCGGCGTCGCGCAGATAATCCTCGGGCAGATAGTTGCGGCGCAAGGCATCAAGCTCGCCGAGGCCGCCGCGTTCGCCGGCAGAGGCGGTCAGCCAGGGATGGCGGCCGAGGCTGAGATCCCAGAGATGGTGATGGGCGTCGATGATGGGTCCGGAGTAGGGATTTGGCACGCGGTTCCCTCAGGCCTTGGCCGGCAATCGGTTGAGCCATTGTTCGGCGACCGAAGGGTTAGCATCGGATGAGCGAGAACACACCGGCCCAATCGCTTGTCGTGCATGAAAATTTCATGCTCGACGATCGTATCCGTGGCGTGCCCCCCGGCACGTCCGGATTGGATTCCAGCCTGGCCGGACAGCAAGGCTGGCATCCGGCCGATGGCCGCATGTCGCTGCCGCTGCTCACCCTTGACGAAGCGGCCTTCGCCTCAAATCGCGACTTGTTCCTGCGTTATGCGCTCGAGCAGGGCGCTGCGGTCGCGCCGCATGCCAAGACGCCGATGGCGCCGGATCTCGCCCATTCGCTGGTCAAGGCCGGTGCCTGGGGCACGACGGTCGCCGATATAAGGCAGGCAACGGTGATGCTGAAGGCGGGTCTCTCGAGACTGATCATTGCCAACGAGGTCGGCGGCGCCGGTGGTGCAGGCCGGCTCGCGAAACTGACTGGCGCGTGGCCGGATGCCGAGCTCTATGTCTTCGCCGACTCGGTCGCGGCCGTGCGGGCACTGGCGGATGCGTGGCGGGCAGCTGCCGATCTCCCGCCGTTGCGTGTCCTGGTCGAGCTCGGCGCGGCGAGGGCCGGCGCACGAACCACGGCCGAGGCCGAAGCAATCGCCGATGCCGTCGCTGCGACCGGCGGACGGCTGCGCATTGCCGGCGTCGGCACCTATGAAGGTGCTGCCGCTCAGCCTGATTCGCTGCGCACCGATGAAGCGGTCTCTGCGCTGCTGGCATCGGTGGGCGACATGTTCCTCAGGCTCCGCGCTCGCCTCGGCGGCGAGGCTCCCCTGGTCGTGACGGCCGGCGGGTCGGTCTTCTTCGACAGGGTGGTGGCGGCGCTTTCGCCGCTGGTCGAACAGGACGGCAAGGCGACGCTGGTGCTGCGCAGCGGTGCCATCTTCTTCCACGACCACGGCGTCTATGACCGATCGCTTGGCGCGGTCGACAGCCGCAGCGGTTTCGAGCTCGGCGGCGCCACCGCCTCGGCGCGCAATTCTTTCCGTCCGGTCCTGCGTGTCTGGGCCGAAGTGCTTTCGCGGCCGGAACCTGATCTCGTCATTTGCGGCATGGGCATGCGCGACGTCTCCTTCGACCAGGGTTTTCCCAAGCCGCTCAGGGTGTATCGTTCGGGCGAGCCGCTGCCGGCTTCACCTGAGAAATCGCAGGTAGTCAAGCTCAACGATCAGCATGCCTTCCTGGCTCTCCAGCCTGGCGACGACATCGCGGTCGGCGACGTCATCGAATTCGGCATTTCGCATCCCTGCACCTGCCTCGACCGCTATCGCGTTATTTTCGGTGTGGATGAGACCGGTCGTGTGGCCCATGCCATTCCGACTTATTTCGGCTGACCAGGCCTCCAAAAAGAACTCGAAAGGATCCGAGATGATCAAATACTTCCAGTCCGGCTCTCGCATGTCGCAGGCGGTGGTGTATGGCGGCATGGTGCATATAGCCGGCCAGGTCGCCAACGACCGCAAGGGGGGCATCGAAGCGCAGACCAGCGATGTTCTGGCCAAAGTCGAGGCGCTGCTGCATGAGGCCGGCAGCAGCAAGTCGAAGCTCGTGGCGGTCAACATCTTCTTGCCGCAGATCGGCGATTTCGACGCGATGAACAAGATCTACGATGCCTGGGTGGATCCCGAGCGCCTGCCGGCACGCGCCTGCGTCGAAGCGCGTCTGGCCGACCCGGACCTGCGCATCGAAGTCACCGCCGTCGCGGCCGTCTGAGAGGACAGCATGCATACCGGCCTTGTCCACACGCTCGGTTTCGACCGCGAAGGCAAAACGCACGGCTATCTCAGCATTCCGTTCTCGGTCGACCGCTCACCCTATTTCCAGGTCAAGGTACCGATCTGCACCATTCGCAACGGGAAGGGTCCCTCACTGCTGCTGATGGCTGGCAACCACGGCGACGAGTATGAGGGCGAGCTGTCGCTGGCCAAGCTGATCCGCCGGCTCGATCCGGCCGCAATCAGCGGTCGCATCACAATCCTGCCGATGGCGAATACGCCGGCGGTTATGGCCGCCAAGCGCTGCTCGCCGCTGGACGGCGGCAACCTCAACCGCGCGTTCCCGGGCGATCCGACGGGCACGCCGACCAGTCGGCTCGCCCATTTCCTGGAAACGGAACTGTTTCCCCGTCACGATGTCGTCTTCGACATCCATTCGGGCGGCACCTCGATGGAGCATCTGCCGACGGCGCTGGTCGAGCGCAATGCCGATGCCGAGCGCCATCGGCGGGGTGTCGAGCTAATGCGCGCGCTCGGGATGCCGTTCGGCTTCGTCGCAGACAACGGCCAGGCCTCGCCGACCTCGATGGGTGCCGCGCGCCGGGCTGGCGCCATCGGCGTCAGCGGCGAATTCGGCGGCGGCGGAACCGCTACCGTCGATTCGATGACGCTTACCGCTCGCGCGCTCGATCGCCTGATGGTCGAGCTGGGCGTGGTCGCGGCGCCGGTGCTCACATCGGACGCAGAGCCGGCGAAGCCGACGCGGTTGCTTTCGCTGTCGAGGCACAGCCAGGGCATCTACTCGACGCGGCGCGGCTGGTTCGAGCCTGCGGTCCGCCTCGGCGACAGCGTCAGTGCTGGCCAGCTGGCGGGATGGTATCACGATCTCGAACGGCTGGAGCTTGCCGAGGAGGCGATGCGTTTCTCCGAAAGCGGCATCGTGCTGTCGCGCCGGCTGCACACCATGTGCGAGGCGGGCGACTGCCTGATGCAAGTGGCCGAGCCGGTCGAAGGCTGACGCCGGCCCGGAAGGGACGAAGAACCGAGGATGAGCATGCAGCTTTCGATGTGGACCTATCCCTGGGACATTCAGGATCTCGGCCTGGAGACGGTCGAGCGCGATATTGTCCAGCGCGCCGACCTCAACATGATCAGCCTGGCCACCTCCTATCATGCCGGTCGCTTCCTGCAGCCGCGTAGCCCGCGGCGAAAAGCCTATTTTCCAGAGGATGGCACCATCTATTTCAAGCCGTCAGCGGCGCGATGGGCCGACCTCGCCATCCAGCCCAAGGTCGCGGATGTGATTAGCGAAGGCGGCGACGTGCTTGGCCAACTCGTCCGCCGGCGGGAACAGGGCGGCCCCGGGGTCTCTTGCTGGACGGTGTGCCTGCACAACACCCGCCTCGGCATGCTTCATCCCGAGGCGGTCACTCGCAACGCCTTCGGCGATCCCAACTATTACAATCTCTGTCCCTCGCATCCCGACGCGCGCGCCTATGTCCGGGCGCTGGTTGCGGACATCTCGCACGGCTACAAACCGGACAGGATCGAACTCGAAAGCCCTTCCTTCATGGGATTTGCCCATGAGTACCATCACGAAAAGGACGGCGTCGGCCTGACGCCCGAGGAGGATTTCCTGCTGTCGCTGTGCTTCTGTCCCTCCTGTGTCGATCGCGCAGCCAAAGCCGGGGTCAACGCCGAACCGGCGCGAGCGCTCGTCCGGCAATGGATTGTCGAGACCTGCGAGCGCGCAGTGCCGGAGCGGCGCTTCCCCAGCTTTCCAGCGAGCGGACTCGAGGTTTTCGGGCCATGGCCGGAGCTACACGCCTATCTGGTCTGGCGCTTCGAGCCGGTGACCAGTCTGATCGCCGAGCTGCGCGAGGTGGCGCATCCGGTCACCGAGGTCCTCATCATCGACCTCAAGGAAGGCTGGCTGGGTGGCTGCGATCTGGCGGCTGTCGGCAAGGTCTGCGACGGGGCGATCCTGTGCGCCTATGACATGCAGGCCGAGGATGTCGCAAGCCTGGTGACGGACGGCCGCGCCGCGCTCGGCGCCGGCAAATTTCTCGGCACCGGCTACCGGCTTTTTTACCCGGAAATGGCGGGTCCGCAGTTGCTAGCGGCGAAGGTCAGCCCGGCGCGGAAAACTGATGTCGATGGCATCAATTTCTATAATTACGGGCTGGTGCCGGCAGCGCGGCTGGATTGGGTGAAGGCCGCGCTCTCGGCCTGAGCCGCCGCCGGCTTAAAATACCCTCACGCCAACCGACATTGTTGCAAAACGGTGATATCGGCAGGGGAACCTGCCAAGATCGCTTGCGTTCCTGAGTCTGTTTGCGCCTTCCGAGGCCAGGAGGCGCGTTTCGGCTCCAACGGGGGAGAATTTCGATGAGACCAGTGGTTCCGCTCGTTCTCGCCGGCTGCCTGATGACTGCCGCGAGCGCCTACGCCGACGATGCAGATTTCCTGCGCTCGTTCCAGGGCAGCTTCGCCGGCAACGGCACCTTCAAGGTGAGCGCGAATGCGCCGACGGTGAATATCTCCTGCGACTTCAAATCCGGCGCTACCTCGACCTCGCTGTCGCTCGACGGCAAATGCCGCGGGCTGATCTTGATGACGCGGGAGATCAGCGCGGATCTGAAGGCCACCGGCAGGGGCTATAGCGGCGTCTATATCGGCTCACGTACCGGGCCGGCGCAATTGAACGGCAGCCGCTCGGGCAACGCGCTCAATCTCGGCATCCGTTGGGCAAAGGAGGTCAATGGCGACCGCAAAGCGCAGTTGACCGTCGAAAAGACCGGCAGCGACAGCATGCGGCTGACGGTGACCGACACGGATCCAGAAACTGGCAAGACCATGGTGACGAGCCGGATCGACCTGCAGCGCACCTGATCAAGCCGCCCATGAATGCCAGCCGGTCTCAGTCCTCGAGCGGCTCGGGCGGGTTGGCAGCACGGCCCTTGCCGAAGGTGTAACCGGTCTCGACGGCCTTCCTGCCGAATTTGTCGCGCAGCTCGTCGATCGCGGTTTCGGCCATCGCGCGCTTGCGCGACTGGACGTCGACCAGATCCGGCGGATCGGCCTTCCCGTCGTCGGAAAGATCGCTGACGCCGATGCCGAGCAGGCGGAATTTCGTGCCGTCGGTCTCGCGACGCAACAAATCGAGCCCGGTTTGGAAGATGCGATCGGCCAGCCGTGTCGGATCGCCAAGCTGGCGGTTGCGTGTGCGCAGCTTGAAATCCTGCGTCTTCAGCTTCAGCACCACGGTGCGCCCGGCAATGCCGGATTTCTTCAGCCGCGCCGAGACTTTTTCCGACAGGCCGCGCAGCACCGGCACCAATTCTGCCAGCGAGCCGATGTCGTTGTCGAAGGTGGTTTCGGCCGATACGCTCTTGGCATCGCCGTCGGGGTCGACGCGGCGGTCATCCTCGCCGCGCGAAAGCCGGTAGAGCCGGTCGCCCATGACACCGTAGCGCCGCATCAGCTCGCCGCGCTCCATGCGCTGCAGCTGGGCAATGGTGCGGATGCCGTCGCGCTCGAGCGTCGCGGCCAAGGCCTTGCCGACGCCCCAGATCAGCGTGACCGGCTGCCCGGCGAGAAAGCTTGGCGCTTCCGCTTCGCCGATGACTGAAAAGCCGCGCGGCTTGCGGAAGTCCGACGCGATCTTGGCGAGGAACTTGCAGTAAGAGAGACCGGCGGAAACGGTGATGCCGAGTTCCTTCTCGACGGTCTGTGCGAAGCGGGCCAGCACAAGCGCCGGCGGCATGCCATGCAGCCGCTCGGTACCGGCGAGGTCGAGAAAAGCTTCGTCGATCGACAGCGGCTCGACCAGCGGCGTCAGCGCCTGCATCAGCGCGCGCACCTCGCGGCCGACGCGGACATATTTTTCCATGTTCGGCGGAATCACCACGGCCTCGGGACAGGCCTCGAGCGCCTTGAACATCGGCATCGCCGAGCGCACGCCCTGGATGCGGGCGATGTAGCAGGCAGTGGAGACGACGCCGCGCCTGCCGCCACCGACGATGAGTGGCTTGTCCTTCAGCGCCGGATTGTCCCGCTTTTCGATGGCGGCATAGAAAGCGTCGCAGTCGATGTGAGCGATGTGCAGCCGGTAGAGTTCCGGATGACGGACAAGGCGCGGGCTGCCGCAGCGCTCGCAACGGCGCGTCTCGCTGCGCTGAGAAGCCAGGCAGTCGCGACAGAAGCCGTGTTCGGGATTGTTGACAGGAGCCGCCATCGCTGCGAACATAAAGAGAACAAACGCAATGGTACGACAGTGCAGGGCCTGCAACAAGCTTGGCCTGGGGAGAACGTATGAGCACGACCATAGTACCGCTGAGTCCTGAGCGTTGGACCGATTTCGAGGATCTCTTCGGCAAGCAGGGCGCCTGTTACGGCTGCTGGTGCACGCATTTCCGGCTGACCCCGGCGGAGCGGCGGGCAAGCGACCGCGAGCGCAACAAGGATCACATCAAGGCGCGCATCGAAGCCGGCCCGCCGCCCGGGCTTCTAGCTTTCGAGGACGGCAAGGCCGTCGGCTGGATGCAGGTCGGCCCGCGCGCCGACGTGCCTGAATGGAACAATCAAGGCCGGGGCTCGGCGCCTGTCGATCCCGCGGATGCCCAAGACCCGAACGTCTGGGCGATCTCCTGCTTTTTCATTCGCGCCAAGGCGCGGGGCAGGGGCATCACTCATCGACTTGTCGACGGCGGCATCGCCTTTGCCCGCGAAAATGGCGCCAGGCTGCTGGAAGCCTGGCCGATCGATCTGTCGCGCGATTCGCGTTCGATCGGGCTGTTCGTCGGCTCGTCGCGCGTGTTCGAGAAGGCCGGGTTCGAGAGGCTTCTGGAGCGCAAGCCCGGTAGGCCGCTGATGCGGCTGGTGCTTTAGCCGCTTGAGGATTTGGCTTACAGTCATCGTCTTGCGGCTGTAATGCTTCTTTTCTACGAGAAGACGAAACGATTTGCCTTCCGAGACCGACGGAGACTGACGTGAAGCGTGTTTTGCCACTTGTTTTCATTCTTGCTTTCAGCGCGCCGGCCGTTGCACAGACCGTCGACAGCCAGGGCGCCAAACAGCTTTCGGACAATCTGGCGCGCTATTTCGGCAAGCAGGCGTTCGAGAAGGGCGTGCTCAAGGTCTCGGTCGAAGGCGACGCCTACAAGATCGCAGTGGACGTCAAGGCCCTGGTCAGCGCCCTGCCGGAGCAGAAGCCGTTCAAGATCGACCTCGCGCCCTATGCCTTGTTGGTGAAGCCGCGCAGCGATGGATTCTGGGACGTCACCTCGGATTTTTCCCACACCATGTCCTTCGAATTCAACGGACCCGAAGGCCCGCAAAGCATGCAAGTTTCGGTCAAGGACGGCAAGGGCTCCGCCGTCTACGATCCGAACCTGGCGGCGTTCACCAGCGGCGCCAGCTCGATGGCCGGCATGACGTTGACGTCTCGGGAAGCCAAGCAGCAGGCGGACGTCACCGCCGGTGCCGGCACCGCGACGATTGCCGCCACCAAGTCGGTCAATGGCGGCGTCGACTTCAAGGCAACGCAAAAGGTCTCGAGCTTCGTCGAGACGATCAAGATCGACGATCCCAACAGCGGAATGAATTTTCCGGTCACCCTGAAAACGCCCGAACTTTCCGTTGATGCGAATGGCAAGGGCGTACGGACGAAGCCGTTGCTCGACCTTCTTGCCTTTGCCGTCGCCAATGAGGACGAAGCCAAGCTCAAGGCTAACCAGGCGGAGCTCAAATCGCTCCTGTTGGCCGCGCTGCCCGTCTGGGAAAGGATCGACGGCAACTACAGCTTCAAGGATTTCGAGGTGGATAGCCCCGTCGGCAAATTCGCGGCGAAGCAGTTCAGCACCGCGTTCGCGATGGACGGAATCTCACCGAACGGCAGAGTCGACTACGCGATCAAGGCCTCCGGCCTGACGATCCCGCAGCAAGCGCTGCCCGCCTGGAGCGTCGCGTTGCTGCCGACGGATATTGACCTCAACTTCGGTGGCGCCAATATTGATCTCGATACGATGGCAAGGAAGACGATCGAAGCCTTTGATCTCAATAAGAATCCGTCGCTGCCGGATGCATTCGGCAAGGCTTTGGTCGAGGATTTCAAGGCCAAGAAGCCCAAGATCGTGTTCGGGCACTCGACAGTGAAGAATGGCGATATCGAAGTCGCCATGGAAGGCGAGGTGTATTTCCCGGATAGCAAGAAACCCGATGGGAGCGTGACCATCGACGTCGCCGGCTACGACAGGATCGTCGATGCCCTGAAGGAAGCGGCAAAGAGCGATGAGCAAATGGTGCAGGCCTTCCCGTTCGCGCTTGCCGTCAAGGGTTTTGGCAAGACACTGCCTGACGGTCGCCTGGAGTGGGTGATCAACACCAAGGCCGATGGGTCCATCGTCGTCAACGGCGCCATGCTGAAGGGCCCGGATAAAGTCCAGGACGACAGCGCGGGGCAGGACGACAATTCGAGCGGCGATGACGGCGCGAACGGAACGGACAATTCAACCGGCGGGGCCGATTCGGACGGCGGCGACAATGGCGGGGCTGGAGCGAAGCTGCAGCCCTGAGCGCCTGAATTATAGCCCGAGCGCGCCCGCAATCCTCGGCGCCGCCTCGCGCCAGTTATCGACCGAGATGATGTCGTCCGGCGTCGGCGGCAGGAAAGCGCGCAGCGAATTGTCGGCCATCAGGTGGAAGAGGTGCGCGTCGACGACAGAGCTGCGCGCCGACAGCAGGTTGGAGGGCTGGTCGTCGACGAAGGCGACGGGCCGGCCCTTGGCGCCGCGCAGCTTGGCGATGGCTGGGCCCTTGGCCATTTCGGTGGTCAGGAGCGGGTAGTTCAGGCCTAGCACGTCGAGATGCGCCCGGCGCACGGCGCGGTGCTTGTGCGGCATCGCGGTCAGGAGCACGATCTCGGCGCGCTGTCCGAGCGACGCCAGCGCCTCCGCGGCGCCGTCGGTGATGCTTTGCCAATCGGCCTGGGCATCGAAGAAATCGCCGAGAAGCGCCGTCACTTCCGCCTGCTCGATCAGCCGGCCGGACGCCGTCTCGGCGATGTTGCCGGTGAGGCGGAAGGAGGCGAGAGTCAGCCCGAAGCCGCGCGACTTCAGGTAGCGCGGGAAGGGACGGATAAATTCGAGCACGACATCATCGACATCGAGCACCAGCAGCGGCCGGTCGTCGGCCGCCAACTCCTCGATCTGGCGCGCGGTTTCGGGATCGTCGCTCATGTCGAGCGCTCATGATCGTCGTTGCCGAGCGGCAGCTCCCGCAAAGCCTTGCCGACGGCAGCCGGTGGCGTGCCCGTTTCCTCGGCAAAGCGCAAAAGCGTCGGCTCGTGGGCGAGGATGAACTGCAGCACGCCGGCAAGGAAGCCCGGCTCCGCGGCAGCGTGGCGGATCGACCGCGCCTCGATGCCGGTTATCGCCAGGAAGCGAGGCAACAGCTCCGGATCGCCGGCGACGAAGCCAAGCGCCCTGACGGCAAGGGTTTCCGCCTCCTCGCGCATTGACGCTGCGTTCGTCATCATTACCTTTTGCCGATGTGCATGTTGAGTCTTTCTTCCGCAGTAATGGCAAGCGTCGCTTGCGGCAAGTCTCAGCCGCTTCAGCCCTGCAGCCGCAAGTGGAATGGGTGTGCTTTTCCAACGGCAGGTTTGCGTTTCGTCAATCATATTGACGTAGGGTACAGGCGGGTTGGGTGCGATCCGGCAAGGACGCATGACGGCGGTCTTCGGCTCAGGGGACCGTCGGGACGGGAAATTGATGGCTAAGAAGGTCATGATCGTCGAGGACAATGAGCTCAACATGAAGCTCTTTCGGGACCTCATCGAAGCCAGCGGTTACGAAACGGTCCGCACGCGCAACGGCCTGGAGGCGCTGGATCTCGCGCGCCAGCACCGGCCGGACCTGATCCTGATGGACATCCAACTGCCCGAGGTTTCTGGCCTGGAAGTGACCAAGTGGCTGAAGGAAGACGACGAATTGCACTCGATCCCGGTCATCGCCGTCACCGCCTTCGCGATGAAGGGCGACGAGGAGCGCATCCGCCAGGGTGGCTGTGAGGCCTATATTTCCAAACCAATCTCGGTGCCGCGCTTCATCGAAACGATCAAATCCTATCTGGGCGATGCCTGAGCCGGAGCCTTTGAGATGACCGCGCGGATCCTCGTCGTCGATGACATCCCCGCCAATGTGCGGCTGCTGGAGGTTCGGCTGCTGGCCGAATATTTCGAGGTGCTGACGGCCGGCAACGGCCCGGATGCGATCGAGACCTGCGAAAACGGCAAGGTCGATGTCGTGCTGCTCGACGTGATGATGCCGGGCATGGACGGCTTCGAGGTCTGCAAGCGGCTGAAGAGCGACCCGGCGACCTCGCATATTCCGGTGGTCATGATCACCGCGCTCGACCAGGTATCGGACCGGGTGCGCGGCCTTGAGGCGGGCGCCGACGATTTCCTCACCAAGCCGGTCAATGATCTGCAACTGATGACGCGGGTGAAGAGCTTGGTCAGGCTGAAGTCGCTGACCGACGAATTGCGGCTGCGCGCCTCGACCACGCGCAACATCGGCATCGAAGAGCTGCTCAGCCGCAATTTCGCGACGGAAGACACCAAGCCCAAGGTGCTTCTGGTGGACGAGCGCAAGTCGTCTATCGAGCGTATCCAGAAGATGCTTCGCGGCAGCGCCGATCTCGACGTCGCCACCGATCCGAATGCCGGATTCTTCCAGGCCGCCGAGACCGCCTATGAATGCGTGCTGATCTCGACGGCCTTCGCCGATTTCGATGCGCTCCGGCTTTGCTCGCAACTGCGCTCGCTCGACCGCACCCGCTTCCTGCCGATCATGCTCTTGGCCGATGAGGGCGAGGAGGGCCGCATTATCCGCGGCCTCGAACTCGGCATCAACGACTATCTGACGCGGCCGATCGATCAGCACGAGCTGACGGCCCGGCTGCGCACGCAGGTGCGGCGCAAGCGCTATAACGATCAGCTGCGCGCCAGCGTCACCCAGACCATCGAGATGGCGGTGACCGACGCGCTGACCGGCCTGCACAACCGCCGCTACCTGGATAGCCATCTTGAGACGCTGTTCGACCGCGCCGTGGCGCGGCGGCGGCCGCTCTCGGTGATGATCACCGACCTCGACCGTTTCAAATCCATCAATGACGCCCATGGCCATGACGGCGGCGACGACGTTCTGCGTGAATTCGCCAGGCGGCTGCGCAAGAACGTGCGCGGCATCGATCTCGCCTGCCGCTTCGGCGGCGAGGAGTTCGTCGTGGTCATGCCGGATACCGACGGGCCCATCGCCGAGAAGGTGGCCGAGCGTATCCGCGCCGAGATCGCGCAGGCGCCCTTCGCAATCGGCGGGGATGGCAAGACGATCGAGGTGACGGTCAGCGTCGGCGTGTCATCGGTGCTGAGGGGAGCCGATACGGTCGCGGCGTTGATGAAGCGAGCCGACCTTGCGCTCTACGAGGCCAAGAGCGGCGGACGCAACCGGGTTGTCGCCAAGGCCGCCTAATCCATGTCACCCAACAGTGCGCAGCAGTTTTGGCGCATCGATGGACAAGACTGGAAGACTTAAGCGCGTTGCCTGAAATCGTTGCGCCGCGCTGCGGTTACCCACGGAAGCCCCAATTCCGCGTCAACCCGATAGGGTTAGGAATTTACCTTAATCCAAGCGATTCGGGAGCCGTGGTTAAGAAATGGTTGATTTTCATAAGTTCTTGAGCAAATCTGCTTGGCATAGAACGAAGACGAAGCCGGCACGAGGGTAGACTGCCCGGCTCGATCCAAAAAAATACCCCATGATGCTCAGGTCCGCCGCATCTCCTGGGTCCGTGGGGTCGGCCGGCCGGCGCTGGCACATAGTGGCCTCCTCGTACCGCTGCCAACCGCCGACCGGCCCCCTTTTTCTCATGATGATTCAGCGTCAGGCAGCCGCGGGCTTTCTTGCTCGAGCATCCGCCCGCTGAAAACAAAAACGCCGCCCCAAGGGGCGGCGTTTCGGCATTTCAGGATAAACCAGATTACTTGATCTTGGTTTCCTTGAACTCGACGTGCTTCTTAGCGATCGGGTCGTACTTACGGAACGACAGCTTGTCCGTCTTGGTGCGGCTGTTCTTGCTGGTCACGTAGAAGAAACCGGTGTCGGCGGTCGACAGAAGCTTGATCTTGATGTTTGCGGCTTTGGCCATGATGATCGTCCGTTAATGTTCGTGGAGTTTTGGCCGCTGGAGCACGGGGAAAACACCCGGACGCGGGAAACTTGGCGCGACACATAAAGAAGACGCCCGGAAAGTCAAGCCCAAGCCCCTTCTTGCCCCGTTTTGACGCGGCGGAACTCGCCGCGTCAGGCGTTCTCCCTGACCTGCAGATCGGGCTTCTTCCAGTCACCGGTCGTGTTCCACCAGCGGTTCGGATTGGTATGGTCGTCGAGTCCCTTGGAACGGCTGGTCAGCAGCGGCTGAATGCGGATCACAGGCTCCTGGTAGGAATGGGCCTGGAATATCGCTTCGGCGACACGGGCGGCGAGCGCCTGATCGTCGGGCAGTTCGAACGACACCTCGACCGTGCCCGGCCGCCTGCGCAACTCGATCTCGGCGCCCGCGGCAGCGCCTTCGAGCGTCCGGTATCGCTCTATGCCTTGCGCCGACTGGTAGGCATTGCCGTCATACTTGCCCATGCGCAGCGGCGTGATCGCCACCACCGCCTCCATGATGCGCTCGACATCGGCTGCCGGCGCCTGGAAGGTGACGAGCAGAAGCAGTTCCATCCTGAGGGATTTGGTTTCAAAGCCGCTGTCGATCATCGCTATATCCTCGCTCTTCCTGCATCGGAGCGAGGGTATAGCAGGGGGCCTGCTGACACGGTGATGTCAGCATGCCCGGCGCTGGGCGACATTTTCACTAGAGGATCTTTCGCACCAGCCTGACGAGGACCAGGAGCATGTACGCGGCAAAGAACAGCGCCAGCGACCAGCCGAAGCCCGAAGGGCCGAAGGCGTCCATGCCGATGCCGATCGCCTGCGGACCGATCACCATGCCGACGCCGTAGCAGAGCACGAAGGCGGCATTGGCGGAGGCGAGCTCATGGCCGGAAAGCTGGGAACCCAGATGCGCAAGGCCGATCGTGTACATGGCCGCGACCACACCGCCCCAGACGAACAGAAGCGCCGCCATCAGGTGCCAGTCCTTGGCGAAGAAAGGCATGAACACGGTTCCGATGAGGCCGACCGTGGCGCAGGCCAGAAGCAGGTAGCGGCGGTCCGAGACGCGGTCGCTGATCATCCCGATCGGTATCTGCAGCAGCACGTTGCCGAGCCCGATCATGGTCAGCAACAGCGCGGCGTCGGCCTCGGAGTAGCCGACGCGGCTGCCATAGACCGGGAACAGCGAAAAGCCGCCGGTCTCGACGGCGCCGAACACCAGCACGGCGAAGGTTGCTGTGGGCACCATCCAGATATAGTGCAGGAAATGGCTGGTTTCGCCGTCGGCGACGATCGCCGGGCTCTCGTTACGAGCCGCCAGCACCGGGATGGCAGCAAGCGTCACCAGCGCAATGGTGACGCCGAACGGCAGGAAGCCACCGGAGCCGACATGGGCGAACAGCCACGGCCCGGCGGCGAAGCCCAGAGAAAGCACCGTGGCGTAGATGCCAAGCACAAGGCCGCGACGATGCGGGGGCGCCGAGGTGCTGATCCAGAATTCCGACAGAATGAAGAGCACTGTCAGCGAAATGTGCAGCGCGACGCGGAGCGGAAACCACATCCAGAAGGCCGGCGCGAAATGAAAGCCGACAAAAGCGAGCGCGCCAACGGCGATCATCAAAAGCATGGTCTGGGCGACGCCGAGGCGCATGGCCAGCGGCGTGGCGAGCGGCGCGCCGGCGATCGAGGCGAGCCCGGCGACCGCCGTGTTGAGGCCGATCATCGAGGCCGAGTGGCCGCGCGATTCGAGGATGACGCTGAGCAGCGGCATGCCGAGGCCAATGGCAATGCCGACCACGCTGATCGAGGAGATCGCCGCAGTCATCGGCAGCCAGTGTACGCGTTCGTCGCCCTGTTGCTGGGTATCGACCGTCATCGATGGGGATGCTCTGCTTCTAAAGGACTTCGCGAACGAAGCGGTTTCGGATGAGGCGGAAGAACGGCACTGCGCCGCCCGGACGCAGCAACGGATCGTGGGCGAGCCGCCTTTCCAGTTCTTCCAGGATCATGCGGGTGATGTCGGGTGTATCGGCCTTGCGGGCGTCGCCAAGCGGCAGCCAGACGAGCTCCTCCAACTCGTTGGTTGGACCACCGTCGGGCAATTCGACGGCGACATCCTCACGCCAGGCGCTGAAGAAGCGGGTATCGAAGCGGCGCACGCGGTTGGGCGGCGTTATGGCGCGGGCAATGAAGCGCAGGGCGTCCAGCGACGGTGCGACGCTGTGTTCGACGAAACCCTGCCAATCGCGCTTGGCGGTCGCGAACGGGCCTTTACGACCGATCAGCAGGCCGGCTTCCTCGTAAGTCTCACGAATTGCCGACATGGCGATGGCGCGCGCCCGTGCGGCACTCGCGCGGCCGGGGCCGCTCACAAGCCTCGCCTCTTCCTCAGGATGCAGGGGGGCAGCCACCGGAACGCGGCTGTCGGCGGGATCGGTGCGGCCCCCGGGGAAGACGAATTTTCCCGGCATGAAAGCGTGGCCGGCATGGCGCCGGCCCATCAGCACCAGAACGTCGCTGGCTCTCCTGTCGAGCAGGATCAAGGTTGCGGCATCGCGCGGGCGAAGCGCCCGACCGCCGTGCACGGCCAAGCCTTTATCGAGCTTGTCGACATCCGCCTTGGTCATTCCTTCCATGCGCTCGACCTAGCGGAAACTTCTCGAACGCGAAAGTGGCTTACGTGTTCGGGCCTTTGCACCAGCCCGGACCAAACGTCGCTGCCGGAGCAATTCCAGGAAAAAACGCGCAGCGGTTCTCGATCTGGAATTCCACTGCTCGGAGATGGTCGTTGTTTGTATCAAGGACAGAACCGCTCCAGGCTTAGAGATGCGGCTCGAACTCGTCCTTCTCGCCGCCGAAGCCGTGCATATAGAGCGCCCATTGCAGGCCGATGACGGCGCCTTTGACCGGCTGCAACAGCGCGATAGCCACAATAATGGTCAGCGGCACCCAGATCAGCGCGTGCTGCCAGGTCGAAAGCGTGGTGGCGGCCTCCACAGTCATGAAGGCGCCAACCACAATGTGGCCGACGATGACGATCACCAGATAGGCGGGAAGGTCGTCGGCGCGATGGTGATGAAGCTCCTCGCCGCAGACGCCGCATTTGTCGACGGGCTTTGTGAAGGCGCCGAACAGCCTGCCTTCGCCGCAATGCGGGCACCGGCCAAGCATGCCGCGCTTGATTGCCGTCCACAGCGGACGCGCGACGCGGCCCGAATGGTGCTCGCCGCCGAAAACCTGTTCTTCCATGCCCTTCGACATCATCTTCTCCTGCCGCGGGGACCCGTGCGCGACTGCGACGCGCGGGCGCGGCCCTTGGTCTTGTGGAACGACCGTCGCGAGCCTGGCAGCGGCTTCGGGTCGCTCAGCATTTCGAAACGCATCGCGCCCGCCATCGGCGCAACCTCGAGCAGCCGCACCTCGACGCGGTCGGCTAGCTGGTAGCCCTTGCCGGTGCGCTCTCCGAACAGCGATCGAGCGGTTTCATCGTAGATATAGTAATCGCCGTCCAAACTTGACACCGGGATGAAACCATCGGCGCCATACTGCGGCAATTGGACAAAGAGTCCCGCCTTGGCGACGCCGGAGATGCGAGCGTCGAAGGTGTCGTTGATGCGCTCGGCGAGATAGGCCGCGATCAGCCGGTCGACCGTGTCGCGTTCGGCCGCCATGGCGCGGCGTTCGGTGGCCGAGATCAGCGCGCCGACCTCTTCCAGGCGATCCGCTTCTTGCTGCGTCAGGCCGCCGGGACCGAGGCCGAGCGCGGCAATCAGTCCGCGATGCACGATGAGATCCGCATAGCGCCGGATCGGCGAGGTGAAATGCGCGTAGCGTCTCAGGTTGAGACCGAAATGGCCGATGTTCTTCGGCGAGTATTCGGCCTGGCTCTGCGAGCGCAGCACCACTTCATTGACCAGCGCCTCGTTGTCGGCGCCGCGCACCCGCTCCAGAATGCCGTTGAACTGCCCGGGCCGCATCTGCGCGCCGCGCGCCAGCGACAGGCCAAGGGTGTGCAGGAACTCGCGCAGCGATTCCTGTTTCGCCAGCGACGGCGCGTCGTGGATGCGGTAGACGAGCGGCTCTTTCTTGCCTTCAAGCGTCTCCGCGGCCGCGACATTGGCCTGGATCATGAACTCCTCGATCAGCTTGTGGGCGTCGAGGCGCTCCGGCACGACGACCCGGTCGACGGTGCCGTCGGGCTTGAGCAGGATCTTGCGTTCCGGCAGCTCCAGTTCGAGCGGCTGGCGGCTGTCGCGGCCGCGCTTGAGCACGGCATAGGCATCCCAGAGGGGCTTCAGAACGCCTTCGAGGATCGGCCCCGTCTTGTCGTCGGGCACGCCATCGATCCCCGCCTGCGCCTGCGGGTAGGCGAGCTTGGCCGCCGATTTCATCATGATGCGGTGGAACGAGTGCCTGAGCTTGCGGCCTTCCGCCGAAAAGGTCATGCGCACGGCGATCGCCGGGCGGTCCTCCGCTTCGCGCAGCGAGCAGAGGTCGTTGGAGATGCGCTCGGGCAGCATCGGCACGACGCGGTCCGGGAAATAGACCGAATTGCCACGCTTCAGCGCCTCGCGGTCGAGCGGCGTGCCGTAGCGGACATAGGCCGCGACATCGGCGATTGCCACGGTGACGATGACGCCGCCGGGATTCTTCTTATCCGTATCGGGCGTGGCGAACACCGCGTCGTCATGGTCCTTGGCGTCGGCCGGATCGATGGTAACCAGCGGCAGATCGCGCCAGTCCTCGCGCCCGGCAAGCGAAACCGGCTTCACGGCGTCGGCTTCGGCGATCACATGGGCCGGAAAGACGTGGGGTATGTCGTGGGCGTGGATGGCGATCATCGAGACCGCCTTCTCGCTAGTCAGCGAGCCCAGCACCGCCAGCACCTTGGCCCGCGGCAGGCCGTAGCGCGAAGCGCGCGCCGGCTCGACCTCGACCAGATCGCCATTTTTGGCGCCGTTCTGGAATTCCTTGTCGACGATCAGCTCGGGCTGGCGGCGTTCCACCGGCTCGATGCGAAAGGTGCCGTCCTTCAGCACGCGGAAGACGCCGAGCACGGCTTCGCTGCGCTTCTCGAAAATCTTCATGACCCGCCCGGTATAGGCGGGGCCTGAGGGATCCTCGGTCGGGAAGGTCTTGGCGAGGACGCGGGCGCCGATGCCCGGAACCGGGCCGCTGGCGCCGCGCGAAATGCGGATGGCGATCACGGGCGGCGAGCCCGGGCCGGTGTATTCGCTCGGATGCGCCAGAAGCACACCATCGTTATCGCGGCCGAAAATGTCGAGCACGGCGACATGGGGCAGGGAGCCGGCGCGGGTGAGCCGCTTGCGGTTCCTGGTCAGCAGGCCCTCATCCTGCAGGTCGCGCAGCAGATCCTTGAGCCAGATGCGGTCCTCGCCGCGCAGCGCGAACGCCTTGGCGATGTCGCGTTTTCCGGAGCGGTCGGGGTTCTCAGCGATGTAGCGCAGGATTTCGTCGCGCGAGGGCCGGTAGTCATCCTTGACCACCTTCGCCCTGGTGTCGGCGCTGCGCGGATCGCCGTGACTTCTTCCGGAGATCCTGCGCGCCACGTCGTGCTATCCTTTCTTTGCCGCCCGGCGGAACGGCTTCTTGCCGCCTCCGCCCTTGGCTTCCTTCTCAGCAATCAGGGCGATTGCCTCGTCCATCGTCACCGATTGCGGATCCTTGCCCTTGGGCAGCGTGGCATTGACCTTGCCGTAATTGACGTAGGGTCCGTAGCGGCCGTCGCGCACGACGATCTTGCCGCCGCCTTCGGGATGCTCGCCCAGTTCCTTCAACGCAGCCGGCGTGCTCCCGTTGCGGCCGCCCTTGCCCTTCTGCTGCTTCTCGGCGATCACCGAAACGGCGCGGTTCAGGCCGATCGAGAACACGTCCTCGATGCTTTCGAGATTGGCGTAGGTGCCGTCGTGCAGCACGAAGGGTCCGTACCGCCCAAGACCGGCCGAGATCATCTTGCCGGTTTCCGGATGCTTACCGACATCGCGCGGCAATGCCAGCAGCGCCAGCGCCTTCTCATGGTCGATCGACTCGGCGGTCCAGCCCTTGGGCAGGCTCGAGCGCTTAGCGTCCTTGCCTTCGCCGCGCTGGATGTAGGGGCCGAAGCGGCCGCTCCGGAGCGTGATCTCCTCGGCGGTGTATGGATCCTTGCCGAGTAGCTTGACGCCGTCGTCGCCGTTGCCGTTCTCGCCGTTGGGATTGGCGGCGTCGCCAAGCTGGCGGGTATAGGAGCATTCCGGATAATTCGAGCAGCCGACAAAGGCGCCGAACTTACCGAGCTTCAGCGACAGGTTGCCGGTGCCGCATTTCGGGCAGACGCGCGGGTTTGAGCCGTCCTCCCGCGCGGGGAACACCAGCGGCGCCAGCTCGTCGTTGAGCGCATCGAGCACGTCTGAGACGCGCAGTTCCTTGATGTCGTCGACGGCGCCCGAAAAATCCTTCCAGAAGTCGCGCAGCACGTCCTTCCAGGCGAGCTTGCCGTCGGAGATCTCGTCGAGCTTTTCCTCGAGCGAGGCTGTGAAGTCATATTCGACATAGCGCTCGAAGAAGCTTTCGAGGAAGGCCGACAGCAGCCGGCCCTTGGCCTGCGGCACCAGCTTGCGCCGGTCGATGGCGACGTAGTCGCGGTCCTCGAGCGTCTTCAGGATCGCCGTGTAGGTCGACGGCCGGCCAATGCCGAGCTCTTCCAGCTTCTTGATCAGCGACGCCTCGGAATAGCGCGGCGGCGGCTCGGTCGTGTGCTGGGTGGCGTTGATCGCCTCGCGGGCAAGCTGCTCGCCGGCGCGGATCTCGGGCAGGCGGCGGCTTTCCTCGTCCTCCGCGTCCTCGTCCTTCTGGTCGGTGTAGGCGGCGATGAAGCCGTCGAAGCGGATGACCGAGCCGACCGCGCGAAGCTCGGCGGTGCGGGCGCCGTTGACCGCCTCGATCTCGACCGTGGTGCGCTCGATCTCGGCCGGCTGCATCTGGCTGGCGATCGCGCGCTTCCAGATCAGCTCATAGAGGCGCGCCTGATCGGCATCGAGATATTGCCTGACCGATGCCGGCGTGCGCTTGAAATCGGTAGGGCGGATCGCCTCATGCGCTTCCTGGGCGTTCTTGGCCTTGACCGAATAATAGCGTGGGTTTTCGGGCAGGTATTTCGCGCCGAACTCGCTGGCGATGGCATCGCGCGCCGCGGTGATCGCCTCCGGCGCCATCTGCACGCCGTCGGTTCGCATATAGGTGATGAGGCCGGCGGTCTCGCCGCCGACATCCATGCCTTCGTAAAGCTTCTGCGCCACCTGCATGGTGCGGTTGGCCGAGAAGCCGAGCCGCGAGGAGGCGGCCTGCTGCAGCGTCGAGGTGGTGAAGGGCGGGCCCGGATTGCGCTTGGTGGGCTTGGCTTCGACCGACAGCGCCTTGAAGGTCGCACCTTCGAGCATCGCCTTGATGTCGTCGGCCTGGGCCTTGTTGGCGATGTCGAGCTTCTGCAGCTTCTTGCCGGCATAGGCGGTCAGCCGCGCCTCGAAACTGTCGTTGCGCGGCGTGTTGAGGATGGCGGCGATCTGCCAGTATTCCTCGCGGACGAAGCGCTCGATCTCGGATTCGCGGTCGCAGACCAGCCGCAGCGCCACCGACTGGACGCGCCCGGCGGAACGGGCGCCCGGCAGTTTGCGCCACAGCACCGGCGAGAGGGTGAAGCCGACGAGATAGTCGAGCGCGCGGCGCGCGAGATAGGCGTCCACCAGCGGCGCATCGATCTGGCGCGGATTGGCCATGGCCTCCATTACCGAGGTCTTTGTTATGGCGTTGAAGACGACGCGGCTGACCGGCTTGTCCTTCAGCGCGCGCTTCTGCCTCAGCACTTCCAGCACATGCCAGGAAATCGCCTCGCCCTCGCGATCCGGGTCGGTGGCGAGGATCAGCCCGTCGGCGTCCTTGACCGCCTTGGCGATGTCGGCGAGGCGCTTGCCGGAGGCGGTGTCTACCGACCAGGACATGGCGAAGTCCTCGTCCGGGCGCACCGAGCCGTCCTTGGCCGGCAGATCGCGGACATGGCCGAACGAGGCCAGGACCTTATAGTTCTTGCCCAGATATTTGTTGATTGTCTTCGCCTTGGCCGGCGATTCGACGACGACGACGTCCATGAGGTCTCTTATCAGCTGTGAGGCGGCGGAAGAGCTCCGCGGCGCACGACGAAATCCCACTCTTTTCGTCGCTCACATGGCCGTGCTTTTGCAATCGGTCAAGGGGACAGGCCCAATTTGCGAACTGGCCGACAGCGATACACTCTTAGAGTGTATGGCGGAGAACACATTTTTTGGCGCACCGACGGATCGTGTCTTGGTTCGGTCTTTTACCGAGGGGAGTCGCCGACAGAACCAGCATCGGCCCGGCGGTACGCGGACGGCACGCGGCACTGGCGCGCCATCCATTGAACGCGCAGCGGCCGCCGCTTCTTCCTCGGCTAGCGACCACGCGCCACACAATGGTGATTGGCACGAGGGCGCCGGCATCGCTATATCGGCGCCAGCACAACCGGGGCATCGTGAAATGGCATTGGACATCGGCTATGTCAGCGCGGTCGGAGCAGGGGCGATCTCGTTCCTGTCGCCGTGCGTGCTGCCGCTGGTGCCGCCTTATCTTTGCTACATGGCCGGCGTTTCGGTCGACGATTTCCGCGGCAACGCCGGCGCGACGGCGCGCGAAGGCGCACGTGGCGCGCTGCTCTATGCCTCTGTTGCCTTCGTGCTCGGCTTCTCGACCGTCTTCGTCGCGCTTGGCGCCGGCGCCTCGACGATCGGCCGGCTGCTGCGCGTCTGGCAGGAACCGCTGGCGATGGTGGCCGGCGCGCTGATCATCATCATGGGCCTGAATTTCCTCGGCATCGTGCGCATCCCGCTCTTGTCGCGCGAGGCGCGCTTCCAGTCGCAGGGCAAGCCGGCCAGCATGATCGCCGCCTATGTCATGGGGCTGGCCTTTGCCTTCGGCTGGACGCCCTGCATCGGCCCGGTGCTGGGGCCGATCCTGACTTTAGCCGGCGGCCGCGAGACGGTGGGCGAGGGCGCGCTGCTGCTCGCCGCCTATTCGCTCGGGCTCGGCATCCCCTTTCTGATCGCGGCGCTGTTTTCCGGCGCCTTCATGCGCTTCCTGGGAAAATTCCGCGTCCATCTCGGTCGCGTGGAAAAAGCGATCGGCGCGCTGCTCGTCGTCGCCGGCGTGTTTTTTCTCACCGGTGGCGTGCAGAGCGCATCCTACTGGCTGCTGGAAAACTTCCCGGCGCTCGGGCGGCTCGGGTGATCTGCCACTTCGTGCACAGGATCGAATTGTGGACCCGCCGATCAAGAGTCCAGGTGATCCGCTGTCTCACCGGAATTTAACCGCATTGGTGCAGCATCACGCCGCTGCTAGCATGCGATGATTTGAATCCTTCATACGGTTGCCCTATGAGCCAGAGATCCTGCCTGTCCGTCATCCTCGCCGCCGGCGAAGGTACGCGCATGAAGAGCGCGATGCCCAAGGTGCTGCACGCCATTGCCGGCCTGCCGATGGTGGCTCATGTGGTGAAGGCCGCTGAGGCCGCCGGGGCAACGGGTCTGGCGCTGGTGATCGGCCACGGCGCCGACGAGATGCGGAAGGCGGTGCAGAAATTCGCGCCGAAAGCCGAGACCTTCGTGCAGGAGAACCGGCTCGGCACGGCCCATGCGGTGCTTGCCGCGCGCGAAGCGATAGCGAAGGGCTACGACGACATCCTCGTCATGTTCGGCGACACGCCGCTGATCGATGCGGCAGCGCTGGCTGCCGCGCGGCAGAAGCTGGCGGAGGGTGCTGCCGTTGCGGTGATCGGCTTCCGCCCGCCCAATCCGACGGGATACGGCCGGCTGATCGAGAAGGGCGGGCGTCTCGTCGCCATCAGGGAGGAGAAGGACTGCTCCGAGGCGGAAAAAAAGCTCGGCTTCTGCAATGCCGGGATGATGGCGGTGGCCGGCAACCAGGCGCTTCGGCTGCTCGACAAGGTCGGCAACAACAATGCCAAGGGCGAGTTCTATCTCACCGACATCGTCGAGCTCGCCGGCGCGGACGGGCTCGATGTGGTGGCCACGGAGGCGAGCTTCGAAAGCGCGCTCGGCATCAACAACCGGGCCGAGCTCGCCGAGGCGGAAGCTATCTGGCAGGCGCGCCAGCGGCGCGAGGCGATGCTTGCCGGCGTGACGCTGATCGCGCCTGAAACCGTCTACTTCTCGCACGACACCGAGATCGGTGCCGATACGATTGTCGAGCCGCATGTCTGGTTCGGCCCGGGCGTCAAGATCGCTTCAGGGGCGAAAATCCACGCCTTCAGCCATATCGAAGGCGCCACGATCGCTTCCAATTGCGATGTCGGGCCGTTCGCGCGGCTGCGGCCGGGCGCCGATCTGCGGCAAAAGGCCAAGGTCGGCAATTTCTGCGAGGTCAAGCAGGCAACGATCGAGGAAGGCGCCAAGGTCAACCACCTGACCTATATCGGCGACGCGCGGGTCGGTGCCGGGGCGAATATCGGCGCTGGCACCATCACCTGCAACTATGACGGCTTTTCCAAATTCTTCACCGATATCGGCGAGGGCGCGTTCGTCGGCTCCAACTCCGCGCTGGTGGCGCCGGTCACGATAGGCAAGGGTGGCTACATCGCTTCGGGCAGCGTGATCACCGAGAGCGTGCCCGACGATGCGCTGGCCTTCGGCCGCGCCCGCCAAAAGACGCTGCCCAGAAAAGGCAAGGAATTGCGCGAGCGCTTCGCGTCGGCGGCCGCGGCGAAGAAAAGAGCCGCGGAATGATCGTCAAAGGACGTTTGCTGGGCCGGCGCCGCTGGCGCCAACCATAAATGATCGAGCACCGCGCCGCGAAAAACCAACCATTTGCAGTAACCGGATTGCAAGCGCGGCGTGTCATGGTGCATCAGTCGTAAAACCGTTCCGGGTGACACCGAACGAAACGCAAAGTGACTTTCGCGGCAGGCCGGCCATCCGTAAATAGCGCTGGGTTTTCGCGGGGAATCGGGGGCAGCGTATGTGCGGTATCGTTGGAATTGTCGGCCATTCACAGGTCGCGCCGCTGATCGTCGATGCGCTGAAGCGGCTCGAATATCGCGGCTATGACTCGGCCGGCGTCGCCACCATCGAGAATGGCACGCTCGGCCGCCGCCGCGCCGAAGGCAAGCTCATCAATCTCGAACGCCGGCTGAAAGAAGATCCGCTGGAAGGCACGATCGGCATCGGCCATACCCGCTGGGCGACCCATGGCGTGCCGAACGAGACCAATGCGCATCCGCATTTTTCCGAAGGCGTCGCGATTGTCCACAACGGCATCATCGAGAACTTCGCCGAGCTGCGCGACGAGCTCTCCCGCGATGGCTACAAATTCGCCTCTCAGACGGACACCGAGGTCGTCGCGCATCTGGTCGCGCGGGAGCTCGCCAAGGGGCTGAAGCCGGTCCAGGCAGCGCACCAGGCGCTGAAGCGGCTCTCGGGCGCGTTTGCGCTGGCGATCATGTTCAAGGGCGACGAGGATCTGATCGTCGGCGCCCGCAACGGTCCGCCGCTTGCCGTCGGCCATGGCGACGGCGAGATGTTTTTGGGCTCGGACGCGATCGCGCTGGCGCCTTTCACCAACGCAGTCACCTATCTCGAAGATGGCGACTGGGCGGAAGTGCGTCGCAACAGCGTCACCATCTATGACGCCGACGGCAACAAGGTCGACCGCAAGCGCCAGCAGTCGCTCTCGACCAGCTTCATGGTCGACAAGGGCAACCGCCGCCATTTCATGGAAAAGGAAATCCATGAGCAGCCGGAGGTGATCTCGCACACGCTGGCGCATTATGTCGATTTCGTCTCCGGCGTGTCGAGGCCGCTCGATCTGCCCTTCGACTTTGCCAAGATCGGCCGGTTGGCGCTCTCGGCCTGCGGCACCGCCTATCTGGCCGGGCTGATCAGCAAGTACTGGTTCGAGCGCTATGCGCGGCTGCCGGTCGACATCGACGTCGCCTCGGAATTCCGTTACCGCGAGATGCCGTTGTCAGCGAATGACGCGGCCTTCTTCATCTCGCAGTCGGGCGAGACCGCCGACACGCTGGCTTCCCTGCGCTACTGCCGCCAGGCCGGCATGAAGATCGGCGCGGTCGTCAATGTGCGCGAATCGACCATGGCGCGCGAATCCGACGTCGTGCTGCCGACGCTTGCCGGGCCGGAGATCGGCGTCGCCTCGACCAAGGCTTTCACCTGCCAGCTCTCCGTGCTGGCCTCGCTCGCAGTGCGGGCCGGCGTGGCGCGCGGGACGATCTCGCGCGATGAGGAGAATCGGCTGGTGCGGGAGCTTTCCGAGGCGCCGCGCTTTGCCACACAGGTGCTGAAGCTCGACGAGCAGATCGAACGCATCTCGCGTGAGCTGTCCCGCTACAAGGATGTGCTCTATCTCGGCCGCGACACCAATTTTCCACTAGCCATGGAAGGTGCGCTGAAGCTCAAGGAAATCTCCTACATCCACGCCGAAGGCTATGCCGGCGGCGAGCTGAAGCACGGACCGATCGCGCTGATCGACGAGAACATGCCGGTTATCGTGATCGCGCCGCATGACCGCATCTTCGAAAAGACGGTTTCCAACATGCAGGAAGTCGCGGCGCGCGGCGGCAAGATCATCCTGATCACCGACGCCAAGGGCGCGGCCCAGGCCGGCATCAAGTCGATGGAGACGATCATCCTGCCCGAAGTACCTGAGATCATCGCGCCGATCATCTACGCGCTGCCGATCCAGATGCTCGCCTATTTCACCGCGGTGTTCATGGGCACCGATGTCGACCAGCCCCGCAATCTGGCGAAATCGGTCACGGTGGAATAGCACTGTCACTGCTTCTTTTGGGCACCGTAGTTCGAAGTATGGCTTGCCGATGGCCCTTTCACTCCTCGAGGGGCGTCGCGGAATGGATCCTGGGTCTACGCCGCGTCGCTTCGCTCCTTGCTCCGCGCGTGGATGACGAAGGGAGGGGTGTTGCAGCCAGTCGCGAACGCAGGAGCTTCCATTTGGAACGCTGAAAGCCGCTTCATAGAGAGCGCTCTTTAAAAACTTCGCAGTTCCAAACCGAATTGCGGTTCACTAAAGTTCAACCGCAATCTGCGCCGCGGTGATCCTATGTCCGACGCCCTGAAGACCTCTGGCATGACCCGGCTCAGGAATTACTTCCTGACGGGCTTCATCGTCTGCGCGCCGCTGGCGATCACCGCCTATATCGCCTGGTCGCTCATCGGCTGGGTCGATTCCTGGGTGAAGCCCTACATTCCCGCCCGCTACAATCCGGACACCTATCTGCCGTTTCCGGTCCCCGGCTTCGGGCTGATCGTGGCGCTGGTGCTGATCACGTTCATCGGTTTCATGACGGCCAACATCGTCGGCCGCGCAATCGTCAATTTCGGCGAGCGGCTGCTGGGCCGCATGCCGCTGGTGCGCGGTATCTACCGCTCCCTGAAGCAGATTTTCGAGACGGTGCTGTCAAACAAGGGCGACATGTTCCGCCAGGTCGGGCTGGTCGAATATCCGCGCAAGGGAGTCTGGTCGCTGGTCTTCGTCGCCAGCGAGAAGGAAACCGAGATCAACCAGAAGCTCGACCAGGAAGGCGATCCGTTGATCGCGGTGTTCATGCCCTGCACGCCGAACCCGACCACAGGCTTCCTGATGTATGTTTACAAATCCGAGATCGTGCTGCTCGACATGACGATCGAGGACGGCGCCAAGCTGATCGTTTCGGCCGGCATGGTGGCGCCGGAGGTCAAGGCCAAGCTGGTGACGCTGAACGGCGAGCCGATCGAAGGGCCGCTTGCCAATCCGGCGCTGGGCGCGGCTCAGCCGGCGCGCAGCAGCCGAACCGCCTCGTCGCGCCCGAACAGGTAGAGCAACAGCCGCAGCGCCTCGCCGCGCCCAGACTGCAATTCGGGGTCGCGCGACAGGATCAGCCTTGCGTCGTCGCGGGCGGCTTCCAGCAGGTCGGCATGGAACTCGATGCGCGCGACCTGGAAACCTGGCGTGCCGGACTGGCGGGTGCCCAGCAGTTCGCCTTCGCCGCGCAGCTTCAGATCCTCCTCGGCTATGCGGAAGCCGTCCTCCGTCTCGCGCATCACTGACAGCCGGCGCTTCGCCGTCTCACCGAGCGGATCCTTGTAGAGCAGCACGCAGGACGAGGGCTTGTCGCCGCGCCCGACCCGGCCGCGCAACTGGTGCAACTGGGCAAGGCCGAAGCGCTCGGCATGCTCGATGACGATGATCGTGGCGTCCGGCACGTCGACGCCGACCTCGATGACGGTGGTGGCGATCAATATGCGCGTTTCGCCCTGCTTGAAGGCGCGCATCGCATCGTCCTTCTCTGCCCCTTTCATGCGGCCATGGACGAGGCCGATCTGTTCGCCGAAGAGCGGCTTCAGCGAAGTGAAGCGGTCTTCCGCCGACATCAGCTTGATCTCTTCGGATTCCTCGACCAGCGGACAGATCCAGTAGATCTTCTGACCCTCGGCGACGGCGTCGACCATGCGCCCGACCAACTCGTCCAGCCGCTCCATTGGCAAAGTGACGGTGCGTATCGGCTGGCGGCCCGCCGGCTTTTCGGTGAGCTTCGAGACATCCATGTCGCCGAAGGCGGTCAGCACCAGCGTGCGCGGAATGGGCGTCGCCGTCATCACCAGCATATCGGGCGCGTCGCCTTTGGCGGTGATGGCGAGACGCTGGTGGACACCGAAGCGGTGCTGCTCGTCGACGACGGCAAGCACGAGGTCGTGGAAGGTCACCGTCTCCTGGAACAGCGCGTGCGTGCCGACGACAATGTCGATCGCACCGCTGGCGAGGCCTTCCAGTGTTTTGGCGCGTTCGCGGCCCTTCTCGCGGCCGGTAAGGACGGCGACGCTGAGGCCGGCTTTTTCCGCCAGCGGGGCGATGGTCGCCAGATGCTGCCGCGCCAGGATTTCGGTCGGCGCCATCAGCGCAGCCTGGCCGCCTGCCTCGACCGCGCGCCCCATGGCAAGCAGCGCGACCACCGTCTTGCCGGAGCCGACATCGCCCTGCAGCAGACGCAGCATGCGTTCGGGGTCGGCCAGGTCGGCGTTGATTTCGCCGAGCGCGAATTCCTGGCTGGGGGTGAGCTTGTAGGGCAGGGCAGCGCGCAGTTTCTCGACAACGCGCCCGTCGCCGACCAGCGGCCGGCCCGAAAGGCGGCGGATTCTGGCGCGCACCAGCGCCAGCGACACCTGCCCTGCCAGGAGCTCGTCATAGGCCAGGCGCCGCCAGGCCGCACCCTCGACGGCAACGTCGATCGGGTCCTTGGGATAGTGGATGCGGGTGAGCGCATCGCCGAAGGACGGAAAGGTGTGGCGGCGCATGAAGGCGTCGTCCTGCCATTCCGGCAGTTCCGGCAAGCGGCCGAGCGCCTGTCCGATGGCGCGGCGCAGCACTTTTGCGGACAGGCCGGCGGTGAGCGGATAGACGGGCTCGACCAGCGGCAGGCCCTCGGCCTCGTCGAGCGGCGCGATATGGTCGGGATGAACCATGGTCGGGCGGCCGTTGAACCATTCCATGCGGCCGGAGATTACGACGCGCTCGCCCTCAGGCAGCATCTTCTCCAGATAGGCGGCATGGGCATGGAAGAAGGTCAAGGCGATCTCGCCGGTGTCGTCATGGGCGTAGACCCGGTAGGGCACGGACCTGTTGCCGCGCGGCGGCGGCTGGTGGCGGTCGACCCGCACCTCGAGTGTTACGATCTGGCCTTCGGCCGCTAGCGCGATGCCAGGCCGATTGCGGCGGTCGATAACCGTGTCGGGCAGCACGAACAGAAGATCGGCGGCGCGCGCGGCGCGGTCGCCGAGATCGGCCGGCACGACACGTTCGATCATGGTCCCGACCTTCTGGCCGACGCCGGCGAGCGAGGTGATCGGGACGAACAGGGGATCGAGGATGGAAGGACGCATCTCGTCAGCTTATGTCGCGGAGGCCGCAGCGCAAAGGCTGACACCAATCGCTATCCACGCTATATGCGCCGCTTCGAACAGGGATGCAGCGCGATGACCGGAACACAGCGATCAAGCGAGGGACTGGACGTCCGCCGCCGCAAGCTGCTGTTCCGCTCCTGGCATCGCGGCATGCGCGAGATGGATCTCATCCTGGGATCCTTCGCCGATGCCGAGATCGGCGCCTTGACCGCCGACGAAATCGACCAATATGAAAAGCTCCTCGAAATCTCCGACACCGAATTCCTGCCGATGATCACCGGCGAGCGCCCGGTTCCGCCCGATATCGATTGCGCGGTGCTGCAGAAGATCCTGGCGTCGCGCCGGACCATGACATTTTGAAAGAAGCATGAGTCTCATTCCCTTCATTGGCCTGCCGAAGGGCCGCGCCGGCCAGTTCATCGTCGATGGCGTCGCCGACGGTTACGAAGCTTTCGCGCTGGCGCGGACGGCGCAGGAGATCGCGCCCGACAAGCCGGTGCTGTTCGTCGCGCGCGACGGCCAGCGGCTGCCGGCGATCATCGATGCGCTCGCCTTTGCCGCTCCCGGCCTGCCGGTTCTGGAACTGCCTGCCTGGGACTGCCTGCCTTACGATCGTGTCTCGCCGGGCGCGGATGCCGCCGCGCGGCGCCTCGACGCGCTCTCCGCCATCGTTGCGCTGGCGAAAAAGCCGCACCGCGCCGTTATCCTCACGACGGCCAATGCGCTCTTGCAGCGCATTCCGCCGGCCGAACTGATCGAGGCGCAGACCTTCCACGCCAAGCCCGGCAACCAGATCGACATGAACGTGCTGATCGCGCGGCTGGAGAATTCCGGTTTCGAGCGCGTGCCGACCGTGCGCGACGTCGGCGAGTTCGCGGTGCGCGGCGGCATTCTCGACCTCTTCGCGCCCGGCTGGAGCGAGGCGCTGAGGCTCGACTTCTTCGGCGACACGCTGGAATCGATCCGCGTCTTCGACGTGGCGACCCAGCGCACGACCGGCCAGCGCAAGTCGATGGCGCTGCAGGCGATGAGCGAGGTGGCGCTGACGCCGGAAACGATCAGCCGCTTCCGCCGCTCCTATATCGAAGCCTTCGGCGCGCCGTCGCGCGACGATGCGCTCTATGCAGCCGTCAGCGAAGGACGGCGCTTTGCCGGCATGGAGCACTGGCTGCCTTTCTTCTACGAGCAACTGGAGACGGTGTTCGACTATCTGCCGGACGCGCCTGTCATCTTCGATCATCTCGCGCATGAGGCGCTGGCCGAGCGCCATACGCTGATCCTCGATCACTATGAGGCGCGGCGGAAGCAGGCTGACGGCGCGCTGAAAGATGCCGTGCCCTATAAGCCGGTGGCGCCGGATCTGCTCTATCTCTCGCCGGAAAATCTCAAAGCCTCGCTCGGACCGCGCGAGGACATTGATTTCACCGTCTTCGACGCACCCGATGTCGGCGGCAAGAAGGTCTTCCATGCGGGCTCGCGGCAAGGCCGCAGCTTCGCCGAGGAGCGCGCCGACCCGAACAGCAATGTCTTCGACGTGGTGGTGAAGCATATTGCCGACGAGCGCGCCGCGCGCCGCCGCGTCATCGTCGCCGGCTGGACCGAGGGCTCGCTCGACCGCCTCGGCCAGATCCTCGCCGAGCATCATCTCGGCAACCTGAAACCGGTGGCGACTCTTTCCGAGGTCGAAAAGCTCGAGCCGGGGCAGGCCGGTCTTGCCGTGCTGCCGCTCGAATCCGGCTTCGAGACCGACGGGATGGTCGTCGTCGCCGAACAGGACATTCTAGGCGACAGGCTGATCCGCCGCTCCAAGCGCAAAAAGCGTGCCTCCGACTTCATTGCCGAAGCATCGTCGCTGTCATCCGGCGACATCGTCGTTCACGCGGACCACGGCATCGGCCGATTCATTGGTCTGCGCACCATCGAAGCGGTCGGCGCACCGCATGACTGTCTCGAAATCCACTATGCCGGCGACGACCGGCTGTTCCTGCCGGTCGAAAACATCGAGCTCCTCTCACGCTACGGATCGGATTCGGCGGAAGCGCCACTCGACAAGCTCGGCGGCGGCGCCTGGCAGGCGCGCAAAGCGCGGCTGAAGAAGCGCCTGCTCGACATGGCCGGGCAATTGATCCGCATCGCCGCCGAGCGGCAGATGCGCGCAGCACCCGCCATGATTCCGGCCGACGGCCTTTATGGCGAGTTCGCGGCGCGCTTTCCCTATGAAGAAACCGACGACCAGCAGACGGCAATCGATTCCGTCATGGACGATCTCGGCGCCGGCAAGCCGATGGATCGGCTGGTTTGCGGCGACGTCGGCTTCGGCAAGACGGAAGTGGCGCTGCGCGCCGCCTTCATCGCGGCGATGGAAGGGTTCCAGGTCGCCGTCGTGGTGCCGACGACGCTGCTGTCGCGGCAGCATTTCAAGACCTTCTCGCAACGCTTTTCCGGCCTGCCGATCCGCGTCGCGCAGGCATCGCGCCTGGTCGGCTCCAAGGAACTGGCCGAGACCAAGAAGGGCGTCGCCGACGGCACGGTCGACATCGTCGTCGGCACGCACGCGCTGCTCGGTAGCTCGATCTCCTTCAAAAATCTCGGCCTGCTGATCATCGACGAGGAGCAGCATTTCGGCGTCAAGCACAAGGAGCGGCTGAAGGAGCTCAAGAACGACGTGCATGTGCTGACACTTTCGGCGACGCCGATTCCGCGCACGCTGCAGTTGGCGCTGACCGGTGTTCGCGAGCTGTCGCTGATCGCCACCCCTCCGGTCGACCGCATGGCGGTGCGCACTTTCATCTCGCCCTTCGATCCGCTGGTCATCCGCGAGACGCTGCTGCGCGAGCGCTACCGCGGCGGCCATTCCTTCTATGTCGTGCCGCGTATCAGCGATCTTGCCGAAATCCATGATTTCCTGAGAGAATCCGTGCCGGAACTGAAAGTAGCGGTCGCCCACGGCCAGATGCCGGCCGGTGAACTCGACGACATCATGAATGCCTTCTATGACGGCCAGTACGACGTGCTTCTGTCGACGACCATCGTCGAATCCGGCCTCGACATTCCGACCGCCAACACGCTCATCATCCACCGAGCCGATATGTTCGGTCTGGCCCAACTCTATCAGTTGCGCGGCCGCGTCGGCCGCTCGAAGGTGCGAGCCTATGCGCTGTTCACGCTGCCGGCCAACCGCAAGCTCACCGATACGGCCGAGCGCAGGCTCAAGGTGCTGCAGTCGCTCGATACGCTCGGCGCTGGTTTCCAACTTGCCAGCCACGACCTCGATATCCGCGGCGCAGGCAATCTCCTCGGCGAGGAACAATCCGGCCACATCAAGGAGGTCGGTTTCGAGCTCTACCAGCAGATGCTGGAGGAAGCGGTGGCCGAAGTGAAGGATTCCGGCGAAGTGCTGGATGGCGGCTGGTCGCCGCAGATCGCGGTGGGCACCGCGGTGATGATCCCGGAGAGCTATGTGCCGGACCTGCAGCTCAGGATGGCGCTCTACCGCCGCCTTGGCGACTTGGAGACCACCGAGGAGATCGACGGCTTCGGCGCCGAGCTGATCGACCGCTTCGGGCCGCTGCCGGAAGAAGTGACGCATCTGTTGAAGATCGTCTTCATCAAGGCGCTTTGCCGCAAGGCCAATGTCGAGAAGCTCGATGCCGGCCCCAAGGGCGTCGTCATCCACTTCCGCAAGCGCGAATTCCCCAATCCGGTCGGACTGGTCAAATTCATCGGCGAGCAGGGCTCGCTGGCCAAGATCAGGGCCGACCACAGCGTCGTCTTCATGCGTGACTGGCCGAATGCCGAGAAGCGGCTGGCCGGCTCGGCTGTTGTCATGACTCAATTGGCGCGGCTGGTCGACAAAGCTGCCTGACGGCTCCAGACCGGCATCCGAGCAGTTCAAGGCATTCGCCACTGCTGAAATTCCCGGCTAGAATAGAAAATCGGCTTCGTGTAAGGAGCCGCGACCTCTGATTGGGGTGGGAATGGCGAGCGAGACCGCTCGCCAGTTTGTTTTGACGCAATTCCGGACGGAAACCGTTCACAGTTTTCCTGGAATTGCTCTGAAGAGTTTTGGGTGCAGCGATGACAAAATGGTCGCCGAATTCGTGGAGAGCAAAGCCGATCAAGCAGGTTCCGGCCTATCCGGACCTTGCGGCGCTGGAGGCCACGGAAGCCCGGCTCACCACCTATCCGCCGCTGGTGTTTGCCGGTGAAGCGCGCAAGCTGAAGAAGCAACTGGCGGCGGTCGCCGCCGGCGAGGCCTTCCTGCTCCAGGGCGGCGACTGCGCCGAGAGCTTTGCCGAGCATGGCGCCGACAACATCCGCGACTTCTTTCGCGTCTTCCTGCAGATGTCGGTGGTGCTCACCTTCGCCGGCGCGCAGCCGGTGGTGAAGGTCGGCCGCGTCGCCGGCCAGTTCGCCAAGCCGCGCTCCTCCGACAGCGAGACCAAGGCCGGCGTGACGCTGCCGAGCTATCGCGGCGACATCATCAACGGCATCGAGTTCGACGCCGCGTCGCGCATCCCGGATCCCGCAAGGCAGGAGATGGCGTATCGCCAGTCGGCGGCGACCCTCAATCTCCTGCGCGCCTTCGCGCAAGGCGGCTATGCCAGCCTGGAGAACGTGCATCGCTGGATGCTGGGCTTCGTTGCCGACAGCCCGCAGGGCGAGAAATACGAATCGCTCGCCAACCGCATCACCGAGACGATGGATTTCATGCGCGCGGTGGGCATCACGTCGGAAACCAATTTCGCGCTGCGCGAGACCGATTTCTACACCAGCCACGAGGCGCTGCTGCTCGGCTACGAGGAGGCGCTGACCCGCGTCGATTCGACTTCCGGCGATTGGTACGCGACTTCGGGCCATATGATCTGGATCGGCGACCGCACCCGCCAGCCCGACCATGCGCATGTCGAATATTGCCGCGGCATCGAGAATCCGCTCGGCCTGAAATGCGGTCCGTCGCTGACGCCGGACGGCCTGCTGGAGCTTATCGACCTGCTCAACCCCGAGAATGAGCCCGGACGGCTGACGCTCATCGCGCGGTTCGGCTCCGACAAGGTCGCCGAGCATCTGCCGAAGCTGGTGCGGGCGGTGAAGAAGGAGGGCCGCAACGTGGTGTGGTCTTCCGACCCGATGCATGGCAACACGATCGAGGCGGCCGGCTACAAGACGCGGCCGTTCGACCGTATCCTGAAGGAAGTGCAGACCTTCTTCGAGGTACACCGCGCCGAAGGCACGCATCCGGGCGGCATCCATGTCGAGATGACCGGCAAGAACGTCACCGAGTGCACCGGCGGCGCCCGGGCCATCACGGCGGAAGACCTGCAGGACCGCTATCACACCCATTGCGATCCGCGCCTCAATGCCGACCAGGCGATCGAACTGGCCTTCCTGGTCTCGGATCTGCTCAAGAAAAGCCATACGATCCAGCACAAGCAAGCCGCCAACGCCTAAGCCGCTTGCCAGCGATCGAACCGGGGCGTCGGACAAAGTCCGACGCCCTTTTCGTTTGGGCCGATCCTGCGAGGCGCCGGCCGCCGAAACCTTACGAAAATTTATAGTTACGCGACCATCGCAAGACCAAGATTGAGGTGGAGGTGTCGCCCGCGGTCGAAAACCGCGCACACGACACAGGTCCCCCATGCGCCACGAGCATGCCATCGTTCATCACCGCGCGATCGACTTCTGGTCGGCGCGGGCGGCGGTGCTTGTCGTCATCTGCCTGCAGCTTCTGGTCATCAACGACCTGTCCTTCGGTCCGCGCTGGCTCGCGCCTGCGATCGAGGCGGCGCTGCTCGTGCCTTTGTCGATCGCAACGGCCTGGACGCAAATGGCGACTCAGAAGGCCGTCGATCACGAGCATTGGTATGCGATCGGCCGGTTTCGCGTCTTCATCCGCCGTACCGCCTTGGTCATGACCGGCGTCATCAGCATCATGAATTGCGGCTCGCTGGTCTTTCTGGTCCAGAAGCTGCTGGCAGGCCATGCCGGCGCCGGCACGACGCTGCTTGTCGACGCGCTCAACATCTGGGTCACCAACGTCATCGTCTTCGCGCTGTGGTTCTGGAGCACCGACCGCGGCGGCCCGCCGACCTGCGGCCTGGTCAAGCGCGCGCATGCCGATTTCCTGTTCCCGCAGATGACGCTGTCCGATCGCGAGATCCGCGACTGGCTGCCCGGCTTTGTCGATTACGTGTTCCTGGCCTTCACCAATGCGACGGCGTTCTCGCCGACCGACACATTACCGCTCACTCAGCGCGCCAAGCTCCTGATGATGGCCGAGGCAATGATCTCGCTGCTGACGATCGCGCTGGTCGCCGCGCGTGCGGTCAACATTCTGGCTTAACTAGCGCCCGCGCTCCCAGCGCATATTCGCCAGCCTCGGATCGACAAAGCTCGTCCTTGAGAATTCCAGCCGCCTGTCTGGAAATTCGCAGATTGCCTGGACCCCGAACGAGCCGATGCGGATGCGCCAGGTATGAGGCTCCAGCGGCTTGGCCTTGGCAAAACCGCTGCACGTCAAGAGCGCGATGTTGGCGCCCTTCGGATCGCGCGCCGAGCGGTAGCGGATGGCCTGCATCCCCGCCTCGCGCGCCACGTCGGCGATGGCCTGGCAGGCGGCATAGTCAGTCGGATCCGTCCACGCCTTCTCGTCGCGGTCGAGCGGCGGCCGCGTGAGGTCGACGGCCTTCTCGCATCTGATGGCCGCGGCAAAGGCGGTATATTCGGCCGCGTCGTTCGGCCATTGCGTTTGCGGCGATTCCGCAAAGAACAGCAAGCGGTAGAAGGCCATTTCCGCCACTGCCGTCAGCACCGTCTCGGCGGCGTAGTAGACGCCCTTGGTCTTGCCGGCGCGGCGGAAGCGCGAGCCGTACGGATAAATCGAGCCGTAGCGGAAGGGCGTCGCCAGAAGATAGTGAAGATGGCGGCATTCCAGCGGGATCCGCGGCTTGCTTTCCTCGATGAGGTCTTCGAGCAGGCCCTGCTCGTCGAGCCTGTCGACGAGCTTCAGGGTCGAGACGCGATGCTGCGCCTCGACCATCCGCCAATATTTGCCTTCGAGCCTGACGGCCTCAGACGAGAGCGCGTCGGGAATCCAGGTAGGCAATGACATCGACAAGTCCGGCAATGGTCAGGATTTTTTCGAGCGGCGTGCCGTCGAGCGCCGTGTTCGGGTTCTTCAGCCATGCCCGGGCGACCGTCTCGTCGCCGCCGACGATGGCGTCGAGCGAGCGGAACAGCCGCACGAACAGCACCGCAAGCTCGAACGGCTTGGTGCCGCGCTCGAGCAGGAACTCCTGCTTGCGCATGCGCGAGACCGTCGCCTCAGAGACGCCGATGACCAGAGCAAGCGTTCGCGCCGTGATCTCGAGCAGGTCGGCCGCGCGCAGCGTGGCCTTGGTGATGACGGCATTTTCTGCCGCCGTCGCGGCAGCGACTGGACGTGGCATGAGCGCACCCTTTCATTTCCGTGGAAAATATAGTCCACAGAAATTCATTTGGAAAGGGTGTCCAATGTGCCCTCAGTCCTTCTTGTAGAGCAGCCAGCCCTTGCCGGCACGGCCGGCCATTGTGGAATGCCTGGTGACGCGGTTGCGGCCGCCGATCTTGGAGCGGTAGAGCGCGCGGTCGGCCTTGGTGTAGAGGTCTTCGGGGGTGTCGGCCTCGGAAGCCATGCAAATGCCCATCGAGACAGTCACCGTGCCATAGTTCATCCCGGTCTGGGTGCTTGTGAACGGCGTCTGTTCGATCAGCACGCGGATGCGCTCGGCGATTTCATAGGTGGTGTCCTCGCTGGCGCCTTCGACGATCAGCGCGAACTCCTCGCCGCCGGTGCGCGCCACGAACATGTCGGCGCGGATGCTGGACTGGAAGATGTCGGCGATGATCTGGATGATCCTGTCGCCGACCGGATGGCCGTAACGGTCGTTGATATCCTTGAAGCGATCGATGTCGGCAAGGATGAGCGCGTTGAAGAGGATACCGCGGTTGCTGTTGTAGATGCGCGTGATTTCCTTGTCGAAGGCGCGGCGATTCCAGATCTGCGTCAGCGGATCGGTATTGGCGAGCCGCTTGTATTCCTCCAACTTCGATTTGACGCTCTCGAGCTCGGCCGTCTTTTCGCTGAGCGTGCTCGCGATCTGGCGGTTGTGATCCAGCGTCGAGCTGGTGGCGGCAGACATCGCGCCGGCGATCTTTTGCAGCAGATCCTGGGAAAGCAGGCTGCGATTGCTCAGGCCGCTCGACGTCTCGTCGAGGATGCGGCCGTACTTTTCGATATGGCTGCGCTCGCTGCGCAGCAGCGCGGCGACGTCCTCAAGCTCCTTGGCGACCACCTCGCGGGCGTGTTCGACGATCGCAGGCCCGTGGTGCTGCGGGAAGAAGGTGCGTCCGATGCGATCGAGATCCTCTTGCGTCGGGCGGTTGCTCAACGAGACGACAGCGAGGCTGAGCTCGTGATTGCTGCCGCTCAGCGCTTCATAGAAGATTTCGTAGTTGCGCGGCAGGCCGAGCAGGCCGAGCTGGCGCATGGTCGCCACAACGGTGCTGGCGATGTCGCCATTTCTGTCGCTCGGGACGGCTGCCGGCTGCATAGTCTGTTCACTACCCCCTTCAGTGCGCGACCGGAGACCTGCCACCGCCGGGAGCCGCCAATGCGGGGATCGAATCAGAATTGCGATGCTAGGCCGCGTCCCCAACACGACCATCGCCTGCAGGAACCATAAATGCAGCTGCGCTAAAGTTTCCTTAATGGCGGGCGTTTCCAGACCGTTTTTGCTGCTTCAGGTTGCACTGCAGTGCAGGCGCAGCTTTTGAAACGCGCCGCTTCGGTGTCGCATTTGCCTGCGCCGGAAGAGCGCAAAACTGGAATCTTGTGTGGCGCGATCGAGGCGTATGGCGTTGAAGGAGGCCGGGGATGGGCGAAAATCACACGGGATCGTGCCTGTGCGGAGCGGTGCGCTTCACGACGAGAGGAGCGTTGCGCGGGGTGGTCTATTGCCACTGCTCGCAGTGCCGCAAGCAAACAGGCCATTTCGTTGCAGCGACTTCTTCGAGGGACGCCGACATCGACATCGAGGGGGCCGACGCGCTTGCTTGGTACGGCGCGTCCGACATAGCGAAACGCGGTTTTTGCCGCAGCTGCGGCTCGGTGCTGTTCTGGAAGCACAACGAGCTCGACACGATCTCCATCATGGCCGGCTCGTTCGACAAGCCGACCGGGCTTTCGGCCGAAAGCCACATCTTCGTCGGCGACAAGGGCGACTATTATGCAATCGACGACGGCCTGCCGCAGTTCGACAAGTCGACGCCGTCGATAAAGGTCGCGGTCGAGTGACTTTTGGGCCGCCTGCCTTATTCCCTTGATCCGGCTGTTGCGATATCCCCTCACGGTGATTCGAAACGGGGCTGGGCATGCAGCGGCTGATCGACGCTTTCATCAATTCGGCGCGGGCTTTCCGCAAGCTGGCTGCTCACGAAAAGGCGTTCCAGCAGGAGTTGATGCTGCTTGTGCTCGCTCTGCCGGCCGGCTGGTTCATCTCGGTATCCTGGCGCGGCTACGCCTTGCTGATCGGCGCGGTTCTGCTGATGATCCTGGTCGAGGTGCTCAACACAGGCATCGAGGCGGCGTGCGACGCGATCTCCCGCGAGTTCCACATCGACATCCAGCTCGCCAAGGATTGCGGCTCGCTGGCGGTGCTGATTTCGATCGTGATCGCGGGGGGCGTCTGGGGCATTGCCATCATCGAGCGCATCATCGGCGCGCCGATCTGACCGGGAGGCATCGGTCCGACAGCTTAGGATTCGGCCTGATCCTCTTTTGCGTCCTTTGCGCGCTCCCTTCCGGCAAAATGGCGGGCAACCAGTCCGGCCAGGACGGCCACAGCGATGCCGACGGCGAGGGCTACGAGCACGCGCTCATGGCGGGCAAATGCCTGGCCGACCATGCGCTCCGCCCCCAGCCCGAAGACATAGCCGACCGTGCCGAAGAGGGCTGCCCAGACTGCCGACGAGATGGCGTTCAGGATGACGAAGCGCGGCACCGACACGGTCGACAGCCCGGCGGCGATGCCGCCGACAAGCCGCATTCCGTAGATGTAGCGGTTCGTCAGCACGAAGATGTTGGGATGGGTGTTGAGCAGCCGGTAGGCGCGGCGAAAACCCGGCCGCCTGCGCAGCCTGACGACATAGGGATGATCGGCAAAGCTGCGGCCGAGGGTGAAGAAAGCCGTGTCGCCGGCGAAGGCGCCGAGAAACGCGGCCAGGAAAGCCTGCCAGAGCACGAATATGTGCTGATGGGCGAAGAAGCCGCCGAGGATGGCAGCGCTTTCGCCCTCGGCGATGCAGCCAAGGAAGACCGCGATCAGCCCGTATTGCTCGATGAGACGATGGATGGCCTCGGTCATCAGCCCGCCGACCGCGCCGACAGCTTGTCGTCGATCCGCCTGATCTGCTCGGCCATGCGCAGGATCTCGTCGCGCATGCCGATGAGCTCACTGTGGCGCAGTTCGTCGAGCTTCTCATGCAGCGCCATGATCTCGATCTCGGCCTTCAGGTTGACCTCATAGTCATGGGCGGCGTCGATGCGGTCACGCTCGGTCTGGCGGTTCTGCGACATCATGATCACCGGTGCTTGCAAGGCGGCGACCATCGAGAGCACGAGGTTGAGGAAGATGAAGGGATAGGGATCGAAGGCGTTCCGCGACAAGAGCCAGACATTGCCAAAGGTCCACAGCACCAGAAAGGCGATGAAGCCCAGAATGAAGGACCATGAGCCGCCGATACGGGCGATCGTGTCGGCAACGCGATCGCCATAGCTCTGATGAAAGGCGACTGCCTTGTTGGTGTCCCTGGTGATGGTGGTGCGTTCCAGCGTCGACTTAAGCACGCGGCTCTCGAGAGGAGAGAGACCGTCCGGCTTTCGCTTCAGCCAGCGGTTCGACAGATCCTCGACCGTCTTGTTCATCGTCCTCTCCGTCGTCAGGCCCGGGTTCCAAGAATCCGGATGGAAACCGCTGCGCACTTTTTCCTGAGATTGCTTACTTAGCTCACTCAATTCCGGACGGAAAACCGCTGCGCACTTTTCCTGGAATTCTCACTTATCTCACGCAATTCCGGACGGAAAACCGCTTCGCACTTTTCCTGGAATTGCGTATAGAGGTAGAGGCTACCGAGCCTGACGGGAAGTGATAGATTGGTCGGCACAGGCGAGGGCGGAAATGGCCGATTTCCAGCGAATTCGTGCCCGGGCGGCAAAACGCAAGGGCGGTGAAGAGGCGCTGGCGTCGCTGCTCGGACCTATGCCCGACAACGCTGCCGTGGCGAAAGTTCATGATGACCGCATCCTCTCCACGATGGCCGAGCGCATCTTTGCCGCCGGTTTCGTCTGGCGTGTGATCGAGCAGAAATGGCCTGGTTTCGAGGAGGCGTTCCTTGGCTTCGAGCCCAAGCGGCTCCTGTTCCAGCCGGACGACTTCTGGCACGAGCTGGCGTCCGACAAGCGCATCGTGCGCAACCCGCAAAAGATCAAATCCGTGCGCGACAACGCGGCTTTCGTCGACCGCGTCTCGAAGGAACATGGCGGCTTCGGCAAGTTCCTGGCCGACTGGCCGGCCGACGACCAGGTCGGGCTGACCGCCTATCTCGGCAAGCATGGCAGCCGGCTCGGCGGCAACACCGGCCAGTATTTTCTGCGCTGGCTGGAGTGGGACACCTTCATTGTTTCCGCCGACATGGCGGCGGCGCTGCGCGACGCCGGTCTCGACATCGCCGAAAGCCCGACTTCGAAGCGGGATCTCGACAAGATCCAGGCGCAGATCAACCGATGGTCCGCCGCGACCGGGCTGCCGCGCCGGCACATCTCGCGCATTCTGGCGATGTCGATCGGCGAGAACCATTCGCCGGAGACGCTGCGCGAATACATGGGCGAGCAGGCCTGATCGCCTCCGGCTGAGGCGGGACATGACCGGCATTCGCCGGCCAGTCCTGGGTGGCACAAGCAATCGCCATTGCCCGGCGATTGCCGCCACGCTAAATCCAATTCATGACCCAGACCGCTCCCGACCTACTGCGCATTGCCGTCGCCCAGCTCAACCCGACCGTCGGCGATGTCGCCGGCAATCTCGCCAAGGCGCGCGAGGCAAGGGCGGATGCGACCCGCCAGGGCGCCGATCTGGTGCTCTACACGGAGCTCTTCCTCGCCGGCTATCCGCCGGAAGACCTGGTGCTGAAGCCGGCCTTCCTGAAGGCTTGCGAAAAGGCGGCGCAGGATTTCGCCGCCGACACCGCCGATGGCGGTCCTGGCGTCATCATCGGCACGCCGCTGAAGCGCCGGACCGGCACGCATAACTCCATCGTCTTCGCCGATCGCGGCAAGATCATCGCCGAGCGCTACAAGCTCGACCTGCCGAACTATGGCGAGTTCGACGAGAAGCGCGTTTTCCAGGCCGGGCCGGAGCTGCAAGGGCCGGTGAATTTCCGCGGGGTGCGCATCGGTGTCCCGATCTGCGAGGACATCTGGGGCGACATCGCCGTCTGCGAGACGCTGGCCGAGAGCGGCGCCGAGATCCTGCTTGTGCCGAACGGCTCGCCCTACTACCGCGCCAAGATCGACGTCCGCCACCAGGTGGTGATCCGTCAGGTCATCGAATGCGGATTGCCGATGATCTACGCCAATCAGCTTGGTGGCCAGGACGAACTCATCTTCGACGGCGCCTCCTTCGCCATCGGCGCGGACAAGAAGCTTGCCTTCCAGATGAGCCAGTTCGAGGAAGCGGTCGACGTCACCACCTGGAAGCGAAGGGATGGCATCTGGGTCTGTTCCGAAGGCCCAATGTCGAAGATTCCGGAGCGGGAGGAGGCCGACTACCGGGCCTGCATGCTGGGCCTGCGCGACTACGTGAACAAGAACGGCTTCAAGAACGTGGTGCTCGGCCTCTCCGGCGGCATCGACTCCGCGATCTGCGCTGCACTGGCGGTCGACGCGCTTGGCGAGGAGCGGCTGCGCACCGTCATGATGCCCTATCGCTATACCTCGAAGGACTCGCTGAAGGACGCCGAGGATTGCGCCCGCGCGCTCGGCTGCCGTTACGACATCGTGCCGATCTCCGAGCCGGTCGAAGGTTTCCGGCATGCGCTGACCCAGCTCTTCGAGGGCACTCAGGAAGGTATCACCGAGGAAAACCTGCAGAGCCGTGCGCGCGGCACGATCCTGATGGCGATCTCGAACAAGTTCGGTTCGATGGTCGTCACCACCGGCAACAAGAGTGAGATGTCGGTCGGCTACGCCACTCTCTATGGCGACATGAATGGCGGCTTCAACCCGATCAAGGACCTCTACAAGATGCAGGTCTATGCGCTGGCGCGCTGGCGCAACGCGCATGTGCCGCCGGGGGCGCTCGGCCCATCGGGCGAGGTCATTCCGAAGAACATCATCGATAAGGCGCCGTCGGCGGAGCTGCGCGAAAACCAGACCGACCAGGATTCGCTGCCGCCTTACCCGGTGCTGGACGACATTCTCGAATGCCTGGTCGAGCACGAGATGGGCGTTGACGACATCGTCGCGCGCGGCCACGACCGGGCGACGGTGACGCGCGTCGAGCATCTGCTCTACATTGCTGAGTACAAGCGCCGGCAGGCGGCCCCAGGCGTGAAGATCACGAAGAAGAATTTCGGCCGCGACCGCCGCTACCCGATCACCAATCGGTTCCGGGATCGCAGCTAGTCCGCTGAAACGCAAAGCTGTTCGCCTGAACCGGCGCTGTTGGCAGCGCAACCCACCATTGTTGCAAAATCGTCTCAGTGGCCGGACAAGACGCCCTCCTGGCGCCGCCCTGCCTTGGCGAGATGGTGAGCCGCCTCTATAAGAGCGCTTCCGCGATTCCCTTTCGGGAGGACCGTATGGCAGGATTTGACATCGTTATGCGAGGCCGCGAAGCCTAGATCTGCACCGGCCGTCCGAACTCCGTTCGGAAGGCCATCCGCAGGCAGGCATCTGGCTCTGCCGGTCGCCACCGAGGGCGCGCGACCAGCCATACTGAACCTCCCCGTTCTAAGGGCGCCATAGGGCGCCGGCGCGGGTTTTCCAATTTGATTTTAGCGGGACCGGGCCTCTCTGCGCCCGGATGACATCATGGCTCGTTTCAGAATAGATCTGCGCGCCAGCGCCTTTCGCAGCGTGCTCGGCTTCACGCTTGGCCACTGGCGCCGCCAGCCGTGGCGCCTGTCGCTCATCATGGGCGCATTCCTGCTCTCGACGCTGGCCGACGTGCTGACGCCGCTCTATTCCGGCCGGCTGGTCGACGCGGTCGCCAGCAGCGCCGGCGCCGACGAGGTTGCGTGGCATGCCGCAATGACGGCGTTCTCCATCCTGATGGCGCTGGCGTTGGCGGCTGTGGTGCTGCGCAACGCCGCCTTCATGGGGATTGTCGAACTGACGTTGAAGATGATGTCGGACATCGCCGCCGACGCGTTCCACCGCGTCCAGCGCTTCTCGACGGACTGGCACGCCAACAGCTTCGCCGGCTCGACGGTGCGCAAGATAACGCGTGGCATGTGGGCGCTCGACCTGCTGAACGACACGATCCTGATCGCGCTGCTGCCGTCGTTCGTCATGCTGGTCGGCTCGACGCTGCTGCTCGGCTGGTTCTGGCCGATGATGGGGTTGGTGGTCGCGATCGGCTCGGTGCTGTTCATCGCCGTCACCGCCATGCTGTCGCTTGGCTACGTCGCGCCGGCGGCACGCCTCGCCAACAGCTGGGATACACGCCTCGGCGGCGCGCTGGCCGACGCGGTGAGCTGCAATGCCGTGGTCAAGGGTTTTGGCGCCGAGGCGCGCGAGGAAGCGCGGCTTGCCCGCGTGGTCGCCAAATGGCGTCTGCGCACGGGCCGTACCTGGGTGCGCGGCACGTTCAACGGCACCGCGCAAGGCACGATGCTGCTCTTGATGAGGGCGGCCGTGATCGGCCTTGCGCTCATGCTTTGGGCGTGGGGCGAGGCGAGTGCCGGCGACATCGCTTTTGTTTTGACGTCGTTCTTTGTCCTGCAGGGCTATCTGCGCGATATCGGCACGCATATCCGCAACCTGCAGCGCTCGATCAACGACATGGAGGAATTGGTCGACTTCCAGTCCGAACCGCTCGGCATCGAGGACCGGCCCGGTGCCGCTCCGATCCGGATCACCGACGGCAGCATTGCGTTCGAGAAGGTGACGTTCCATTACGGCAATCACCGGCTGCCGCTCTATCGCGACTTCTCGGTCGAGATCGCCGCGGGTGAACGCGTCGGGCTGGTCGGGCATTCGGGATCGGGCAAGACGACTTTCGTCAAGCTGATCCAGCGCCTCTATGACGTGAACGGGGGCCGGATCCTGATCGACGGCCAGGACATCTCGAAGGTTGCGCAATCATCGTTGCGCAGCCAGATCGCCATCGTGCAGCAGGAGCCGATCCTGTTTCACCGGTCGCTGGCCGAGAACATCGCCTATGCCAGGCCGGGCGCAACGCAGGCCGAGATCGAGCATGCCGCGAAGCTCGCCAGCGCGCACGACTTCATTGCCGATCTGCCCAAGGGTTACGGAACCCTGGTCGGCGAGCGCGGCGTGAAACTGTCGGGCGGCGAGCGCCAGCGCGTGGCGATCGCGCGCGCCTTCCTGGCCGATGCGCGTATCCTGATCCTGGACGAGGCGACATCGAGCCTGGATTCCGAATCGGAGGTGCTCATCCAGAAGGCGATGGAGCGGCTGATGGTCGGGCGCACGACATTGGTCATCGCGCACCGGCTTTCGACCGTGCGGGCACTCGACCGGCTGCTGGTTTTCGACCGCGGCCGCATCATCGAGGAAGGCTCGCACGACGAGCTTATCCGGCTGAACGGCGGTATCTACCGCCGGCTGTTCGAGCGCCAGGCGCTCGAACTCACCAAAGGCCTGGTCGCCTGAGGAAAGGCATCCGGCTTCGGCCGGGTGCCTTCCCGCCTTGCGGGCCGACCGTTAGCCGTAGTGCAACTTGGGCTTGGCCTCGGTACCGGTGAACTTGACGCCCACGCGGTCGTTGCGGCGCCAGCGGACTTCCGCGCGATACGCCACGCCATCGAGCGGGACGTAGAGCAGGAAACGATCGGGAACGCGTGATTCCGGTGCGACTTTCAGCTCGGCGCCACCGGCATTCTGATTGCGCAACGTGCAACTGACCTCGGAATTCTGGATACCGGTGATGATCGTCCCGCCCTTGAGCACGCGCTGGCGGTGCTCGCGCCGGTGTTCGCCGGAGTCTTCTTCAAGTGGTTGCGCGGAGTTCGTCATCGATCGACGCCATTAGCCGAATCGGCACTGCATTAACCACACAAAGCACCGATGTTCGCGCACCGCAACGCGCGGCATGCTCGTCGGGTCACATATGCGTTATGTGAGCGATGACTCAGGCGAATTTTCGCGGATCGGCGCAGAAATAGGCAATGATCTGGCAAAGATCGGGCTCGTTGACCATGCGGGCGGCCTCGGCGGAGCCGACCCATTTGCGGGTGCGGGCGCGCTTTTCCTTCCAGCGGTCCGCGACCCGGTCGACCTTGAGCGGGAACACCAGGACCTCGCAAGGCACTTCCTCGCCGGATGCCAGGACCTTGCCGTAGAAATAGCGGCCGGCTTCGAGATGCGAGACCGTGCCGTGCAAACCCGCTTCCTCGCCCGCTTCGCGGGCGGCAGCTACGCAAAGCGGCTCCCTGGCTTTCGGCCAGCCTTTCGGCAGCACCCAGCGCCCGGTATCGCGGCTGGTGATCAGCATGATCTCGACGCCGTTTTCGTTCTCACGCCAAGGCAGGGCTGCAACCTGCAGGCGGCAAGGCACTGAGCCGAAGAGTCGTCGGACTCTTTCGGCCATCTGGTTGTGCGTCGTTGGCCTCGTCAACATCGTAGAAGCTGCCCCGAGCCTCTAGAATCATTTGCCATCAAACGAATCTTACGACGTATTGTGGACGATAAAAGTAAAAAACTTCACTCGGTTTGCTTAACCCGGACAGGGCAGGCCATTGCGAAATCATCGCCGCCGAGAGCCTTCTCCCCGAGAGCCTTTTCTATGCGGCAAACAGTGATTTGGGCGGGCGCTGGACGGAAGCAGCAGCTTCCAACGATCAGCCGGCGTGATCGTCGGCAATCGGCTTCTGATAGGTGAAACCCATGTCCCACGGGAAGTAGATCCAAGTGTCCTGGCTGACCTCGGTGACGAATGTATCGACCAGAGGCCTGCCCTTCGGCTTGGCATAGACGGTGGCGAAATGCGCCTTCGGCATCATGGCGCGCACGATGCCGGCCGTCTTGCCGGTATCGGTGAGGTCGTCGATGATGAGCACCCCCGCGCCGTCATCGGCAAGAAGCGAAGGCGAGATCTCCTTCAGCACCTGCAACTGACCCTGGCTGGTGTAGTCGTGATAGGAGGCGACGCAGACCGTTTCGATGACGCGGATGCCAAGCTCGCGCGAAATGATCGCGGCGGGCACCAGGCCTCCTCGGGTGATGCAGACGATCGCCTTCCACTGGCCTTTGTTGGTGCCGGAAAGCCGCCAGGCGAGCGCGCGGGCATCGCGGTGGAACTGGTCCCAGGAGACCGGAAAGGCTTTTTCGGGAAGGGACATGGTTCGTGCACTCCGCAAGCGCGCGCCGCAGCGCGCAGATACGATGGAATGCAGCCGGAATTAGCCGGAAAGCGCCGGCCTTGGCAAGGTGGCCGCCAGGGATGGCTGTGTACTTATACCGCGTCGCGCTGTTCAGGCGACGCGGTGCAAATTCCCTGTTTGGTACATGTCCTTGTCCCCCGAACCCGATTCCCACTTCGCGGAGACAGGCTTATCTCGACAGGAAGGCTGCCACGTTTGCCGTGCGCAGCACGGTGCGGGTGACGCCGCCGAACAGGAGCTGTCGCAGCCATGAGTGGCTGTAGGCGCCGAGCACCAGCAGATCGGCGCCGGATTCGGCGATCCTCTCCTGGATGATGTCGTCGACCGAGCTTGCCCCCGATTTCTGCACGGAAACGCTGACATTGGCGCCGTGGCGTGACAAGGCAGCCGCGATCTCGGCGCCCGCCGCCTCGGGAGCCTCGTCGAGCGTTTCCGGCGGATCGATGACGAGAATGTCGGTCTTGTCCGCCTCGCTGATGAAGGGCAGGGCATCGAATGCTGCACGAGCCGCCTCCTTACTGCCGTTCCACGCTAGCAGCACACGCCTGAAGGTGGTGACGAGCGGCCCGGCATGCGGAACGACAAGCACCGGCCGGCCGGCATCGTAGACCAGCGTATCGACATCGGCGCCCGGATCGCCCCCGGTGTCGCGCTGCGCGGCGATAATCAGGTCAGCCGCCCGCACGCTCGAAATGCCGGTCAGCGCGCTGTCGCCGGAGAAGCTTTCGAGGCTCCGCCACTCGAAGGACAGGTCGGAATCCTCGACGCGCCTGAGAAAGACAGCCTGCAGCTTGTCGGCGCGCTCCTTGTTCATCTCGGCCGAGACTTGCAGGAATTCGGTGTCGGGGAAACCGGTTGCCGACGTATAGGGGACCGGAAGCGCTTCGGCGTGGATGCCGACGAGGTGGCTTTCGAACCGCTCGGCAAGCGGGATGGCGCAATCGAGCACGCGCTCGGCGTCCTGTTCGTTCTGCAGAATGGCGACGATCGTCTTGAAGCGCATGGCAGATCCCTCAAATTTATCGGCGCAAGATCGCCACCGGCATCAATGGCCGCAACGAAAGTGCCGTGCCAGAAACGTCGGCGCGCGCCTTCTGGTTCCGGGGTCAGCTCGCAGCCGACAGGCCCGCCACCATGGCCGCAACGTCCTGGCGCGCGGCCTCGAGAGCCGCTTCGTCGCGGGCACGTACCACGAGCTCGGTCCAGAATTTGCCGTCGCCATATTTCGGGTAGGAGCCGATAATGGTGTCGGGATGCGCCTTCTGGATGTCGGCGAGCGGTCCGCCGATCAGGCCTTCGCCGAAGGGGCAGTGCACGGTGGCCGACAGCATCCTGGTGCCGGTCTTCAGCGTCGGCACGACATTGTCGAGCATCGCCTGGAAGATCGACGGCACACCGGCCATCACGTGAACGTTGCCGATACGGAAGCCTGGCGCGATCGATACCGGATTATCGATGTGGTCGGCGCCGCGCGGCATGCGCGCCATGCGCTTGCGCGCCTCGGTGAATTCGATACCGCGCTCGGCATAGCTTGCCTCCAACATGGCGTAAGCCCTGGCATCGTATTCGCAAGGCACGCCGAAGGCCTTGGCTATCGAATCGGCGGTGATGTCGTCATGCGTGGGGCCGATGCCGCCGGTGGTGAAGACATAAGTATAGCGGGCGCGCAGCGCGTTGGCGGCGGCGACAATCTCGTCCTCCTCGTCGGGAACGATGCGCACTTCCTTCAGGTCGATGCCGATCGCGGTCATGATATCGGCGAGATGGCCGATATTCTTGTCCTTGGTCCTGCCGGAGAGGATCTCGTCGCCGATGACGAGCATGGCGGCGGTGACGATTTCGGGCATGGCTCACTCCGGCTGCAGGTTGCCTGAAATAACGCGGCGGACAGCCGGCCGCAATGCGCACGCGAGGCGGGGCTCTTGTGGCAGACACGGTTGCGAGTAAGGTGCGTCGGTACGGCTCGGGTGCAAGATGCTGATATCGATTTTGCCATGGCTGATCGGTGGTCTGCTCGTTGCGGCGGCCGCCGTCGTGCTCGGCTTCATGCTCGCAACATCGTGGATCGCGACCAAGGCCGAGAGGCTGGTACCGGCGTGCGGCAAGTTCATCGAGATCGGCGGCAGCCGCATCCACTATGTCGAAACAGGCGAGGGCAGGCCGATCGTGTTCCTGCACGGGCTCGGCGCGCAACTCCATCATTTCCGGCACACGCTGTTCGGCCGCTTCGGCGCCGGCTACCGGCTGATCGCTCTCGACCGGCCGGGCTCGGGATACTCGGTGCGGGCGGGCGGGGCGAGCGGCCGTCTGCCCGAACAGGCGGAAGTGGTGCGGCGCTTCATCGAGGAGCTTGGGCTCGAACGGCCTTTGATCGTCGGTCATTCGCTGGGCGGCGCCATCGCGCTTGCACTTGCGATCGAGCATCCGACGGCGATTTCCGGCATCGCGCTCATCGCGCCGCTGACGCATCTGGAGGCGAGGGTGCGCCAGAAATTCGACCTGCTCTATGTTCCCTCGCGCCTGAAGCGCTGGATCTTGGCCCATACTTTAGCGATACCGTACAGCCTGAAATATGCGGAGCCGACGATGAAGTTCATCTTTGCGCCGCAAGCCGTGCCGGGGGACTACATGATCGCCGGAGGTGGTTGGCTCGGGTTGCGGCCCGCCCATTTCCAGGCGACCTCCACCGATATCGTGGCGGTGGAAGAGGATCTCGGCCGCCTCGAACAGCGCTATGGCGAGATCCTGATGCCGGCCGGCATTCTGTTCGGCGCGGATGACCGGGTGATCGGCATCGCGGCTCATGGCGAACCGATGCCGGGCAGGATCAGAGAGCTCGATTTCGGACGCGTCCAAGGGCTCGGGCACATGCCGCAATTCGTGGAACCGGAACGCGTCGTAGCCTTTATCGAGCGCATCGCCGCGCGCGCATTCCCAGCGTGAGGATCCCGTTCGAGTCAAAGGCCGAGAGGGATCGCGTCCGTTCACGAACCGTCACACAAAAGTGTCGGACATTCCGCCTCACCTACACTTGCAACGGGAACTTCGGCTCCAACCCTCGGTTTTAATCCGTGTCGGCTGGCGAATTTCCGGCCAGCAAGAATGCGGCAATTCACCAGATGGAGACCAATATGCTTAGGAAGATTTTTGCAGCCTCGGCGCTTGTCCTGGGCATGGGCACCTCGGCTATGGCACAATCGTCGGACGCTTGGTGGTGGTGGCATCGTGATCGCCCGGTCCATAGCGAGCAAGCGCCGGTTGATCCCTACACCACGGGCAGCATTTATTCGGATCGCGACGCCAGCGCGCTAAACAGCTTCGGCAACGGTGCCGTCGGCCCATGCGCCTCGGATACGGCCGGCCCCGACGCGAATGCCGGCCCGAACGTCAACGACCAGTATTGCGGCAAGTAGTCCGTTCGCCAGCGAGCGACCGACGTGAAGCTTTTACAGCGTCGGTCGCAGCAAGGTCGAGCGACGGAAATTAATCTGAGACTTCGGTCTGCGGCCGGTCGCGGCCATCGGCCAGTTCGTCATGCCAGACACCCTCGGAATCCTCATACTGGATGCCATCCGTGGTGCCGGCGACCTGCTGCTCGGCCGAAGCAATTTCAGCCGCGCGCAGCGCGTCCTGGCGGGTGGGAAATGTTTCTGAAAAAGTCGAGCCGACCATGTAGGCCCAGCCGCCGTCATGCTCGACGATCTTGTAGGTCAGTTTCGCCATGGAATCCTCCGGTCGAGAAGCCCTTTGCCTGCTCAATGCAGCTTTCCGTCGGACAGCCTTTCTTCGGGAACCAGCACTTCAGATTCCTCGGCTGCCTCGATCAGCGCGCGGCGCGCGTCCGCCGTCGAACGATACCCCTCCAGCGCTTTCAGGCAAGTATCGAGAGCATCACGATGCCGCTGGCCGCGATTGAGCGGCCATACGGTCATCAGGCACTCGGCCGCTTCGCGGGTGCTGCTTATTTGGCGATATTTGCCGACATGGCCGAGTTCGACCACCACCGGCTTCTCAAATGGCTTGCTGTCTGTCATGGCCGCCAACGTAAAACGGCCAATTTGGTTGCAATGGTGGCGGAAGGCTGCGCCCAAAGGTCTCAGCCAATCGTCACCTGTGCAAGCCGTTCAGCCCGCGGCCTTCATCCAGTGCTGCATCGTCGTGACCGAGCGTGCCAGCTGCGGCGCCGGACGGATTTCCTCGCCGAACGTCGCCGCCGCGCGCCAGCCCCAGCGCGGATCGGCAAGGAAGGCGCGCGCCAGAGCCACCATGTCGGCGCGGCCGTCGGCCACGATCGCCTCGGCCTGCTGCGGATCGTCGATCAGGCCGACGGCGCGCGTCGGAATGCCGGCGCCCTTGCGCACAGCCTCGGCCAGATGCACCTGGTAGCCGGGGCCGCTGGGCAGCTTCTGCAACGGCGAATTGCCGCCGCTGGAACAGCACAGATAGGCGACGCCTTCCGCCTTCAGCGCCTTGGCCACTTCGATCGCCTCCTCGATCTCGAAGCCGCCGTCGACCCATTCCTTCACCGAAAGGCGGGCCCCCAGCATCAGGCCCGGCGCTGCCTTCTTCACCGCCCTGGCGATCTCCACGGCGAAGCGCATGCGGTTTTCCAGCGAGCCACCCCAGCGGTCGGTGCGCTGGTTGGAAAGTGGCGACAGGAACTGGAAGATCAGATAGCCGTGAGCGGCGTGCAGCTCGATGAAGTCGAAGCCGGCGCGCTCGGCCCGCTTGGCCGCATCGGCGAAATGTTGGATGACTTGCCGGATCTCTTCCTCGCCCAATGCGTGCGGTATATTCCACCCTGTGTCATAGGCGATGGCCGAAGCCGAAACGGTCTGCCAGGGATCCTCGCCCGCTTGCAGGGGGCCGCCGCCTTCCCAAGGCCTTCTGTTGGATGCCTTGCGGCCGGCATGGGCGAGCTGGACGCCGAATTTGGTGCCGGGCGCAGCGACGCGCCTGGCCGCATCGAGCGTGCGCTTGGCCGCCGCCTCGTTGTCGTCGGAGTAGAGGCCAAGGCAGCCATGCGAGATGCGGCCGCGCCGCTCGACGTCGGTCATCTCGACGGTCACCATGCCGGCGCCGGACATGGCCAGGTTCATCCAGTGGTGCAGATGCCAGTCGCTGGCGGAACCGTCCTCGGCCGAATACTGGCACATCGGCGCTACCGCAATACGGTTTGGAAAGGTCAGGCCGCCGAGGGTGATCGGCTGGAAAAGCGATGATGTCATGGAAACGGCTCCTGGGAGAGATATCGCTATCTAGGCAGCCGCGGCACTTCGCGCCAGACAACAGCTGGTGAAAGTCTCGCTGGACCAGTCGCTTTCCAGGATTGCGCCCGCGCCTGTTCGCCGATAACGCTTGCCGACAGCACGGAGCCAATCATGGAAGATCGCGTCCGCATCCAGTCTGAAGAAGTCCTGTCCGACGATTGGGCGGTGCTCAAGAAGACGGTGCTCGACTATCGCCGCCGTGATGGGCGCTGGGAGACGCAGATCCGCCAAACCTACGATCGCGGCGACGGCGCGGTGATCCTGCCTTTCGATCCGCAGCGCTCGACGGTGCTGCTGGTGCGGCAGTTCCGCTATCCGGCCTATGTCACCGGTCATCGCGAGCCGCTGATCGAGGCCTGTGCCGGTCTGCTCGACGAAAACGATCCGGAAACCTGCATCCGCAAGGAAGCGGAAGAGGAGCTCGGCTATCATTTGAAGAACGTTGAGCGGCTGTTCGCGCCCTATATGAGCCCCGGGAGCGTGACGGAACGGCTCTGGTTCTTTACCGCGCGCTATTCGCCGGCCGACCGTATTTCCGACGGCGGCGGAGCTCCGGAAGAGGGCGAAGACATCGAGGTGCTGGAAATGCCGCTCGACGAGGCGCTGGCCGGCATCGCCGACGGCCGTATCGTCGACGCCAAGACCATCATTTTGATCCAGCACCTGAAGCTCAATCCGATCAAGGGTTGAGTGGCCTGCCATCCGAAGCGAGGAGCGAAGGGTGGTGCGGACGACGGGAATCGAACCCGTACGATCAGAGATCGAGGGATTTTAAGTCCCTTGCGTCTACCAATTCCGCCACGTCCGCGCGCCGCGATTTCAAGCACTTGGGCCGACACGAGTCCAGCCTTGTGGGCGGGATGGCACCGTATTGCCACCGAATATTGCTCTTCCGCATCGGTTCTCATCGCAACTGGACCGGCTATGGCTCGCCTTCCGGGCCGCAGAAGACCAGCGCAGGGCGCGCTGTTAACCCTTCTCCACGACGGTGAGAGCGTCAGTCTCGCTGTTCCCGTTCCACGGGAACGTCTGCTGTTCGATGACGGTCAGCCCTGCACGCGCGCTGACATGCTCGACAAATCCCTTTGGCATGAAATTCCGCCAATCGGGATTTTCCTTGAAGGATGCGGTTGGATTATCCGAGTAGTTCGAATGATGAAGGAGAGCTCGTCCCCCCGGTTTCAAGACGGAGGCGACTTCCATGATGTAGGACGCCACGGTCAGCGGTTCGAAATGAACCATCGAGTCGTAGCTGAAAACGGAGGAAAAGCGCCCCTTTTCAAACGGTAGACTCTTGCCGTCCGGTGAAAGCGTCACGGTCACATGAGAAGCGCTTGAAAACCGTTTCCTAGCCAATGCAGTGGCATCGACCGAAGTATCGATCAACGTCAGTCGCCTGCAACGGCCGACGATCTGCGCCGAATGACGTCCGGCACCGCTGGCTATTTCGAGCACATCATCCAAGTTCAAATATCGCTCAAAAGCTTTGCGAAAGCGGCTCGCCGGTGCCCAAAACCAAGCCACCAACTCAGGGTTTTCGTATTTCTCAAAGTACTCATAATCAGAGGCGCCAAAACTACGCCACGTATCGACGATTGCTTCGTGCGCAGCGTCAGGCTCAGTCATAAGCCTTCCCCCCTCTTTCTTCTTGGCCGCACATCTTAGAGGGATTGGCCGTCAAAGGCAAAGGAGGCGCACGCAAGCTGGCTTGCCAAGGGGAGCAGCTATCCGCTTCATGGCTTCCGCAGTTCTCACCCCGGCACCGCCGCCGTACTCGGGAATGAAGTCGGCGCCGGCCGCTTCGAGAGCTGCTTATAGGGCGGACATCAAATAACCCGGTGGGTCGACTCTGTTTTGATCCCGCGGTCGCCGGCCACCTTCGTTCCGTGCTGCTCCGCAAATCAGAATTTGTAGCTGAAGCTTACGCCCAGGGTATGGAGCTTCAGGTCCTGATCACGATCGGAGAAGTCGTCCGGGACGTCGAAATGCTCCTTGCCGAAATCGTAGTAACGGTATTGGGCGCCGACGACGATGTTGCTGCTCAGCGCATAGTCGACCCCGGCGCCGATCGTCCAGCCGGTGCCGGTGCGTGTCTTGGCGAAGCCGCTGCCGCCGACGTCTTGCGAGGTCTCGATACCGGCGAAGGCGACGCCCCCGACGCCATAGATCAGCCAGCGATCGACCGCCAAGCCGGCTTCGGCATTGATCGATCCCAGCCATTTGACCTCGGTGCCGACGGCATTGCCAGGGTCGAGCAAGGCCGAAGCGTCGATCGAGGCATAGTTGAGCTCAGCGCGCGCGCCGATAACCGCCTGATTGAACTGCCAGAGGCCGGCGACATGGCCGCCGACGAAGCCGCCGTCGACATCGGGAGAAGCGGCGAACGGCTCGGCTTCCGTGCCGGAGATGTCAGATGAGCCCCAGCCATAGCCGGCCTGCAGGCCGGCATAGTAGCCTGTCCAATCGAAGCCCGGCGCAGTCATGGGCAGGTCGGCGATCGCGTCCGCGGCCAAGGCCGGCCCGGACAGCAGGGCGAAAAAGCCGGCACTGGCAAGTGTCAGGCGACCCATCGAGCGCTCCGAAATGGCGGTTTCGAAAACTTCTCGGTGCAACCTAGCGTTATTCGCCCGAAAACGGAATTGTATTCCTGCAACAGTGGGTTACTTCGGCGGGCTGCGCACGCGATCCTCCAGGTCGCGCTGTTTCTCCTCGGGAGTGGCCAGCCGCGTGAAAGCATATTCGGCTAGTAACGAACCGGCGATGAAGATGGCGATCGGCGCGGCCCATGCCCAGAATGAATGCAAGGTGAAGAAGGCCAGGCCGGCGCTACATGCCGACAGCATGAAAATTGCGAACCGGATCGTTTTTGCCATCTCTTCTGCAACCCAAATAGCCGGAGATCCAGTCTAGGCGAGATTTCGCCCTGCCGCAGGAGAGATCTGTCGGGAACCGGTCCTGCCTTAAAAACAAAGCAGTTTTGCCAACTGGTCAAAACCGCGCCAGCTTGGCACAGTCGGGCAAACAGGAGTTTCTTCATGGCGAGCCGCACCAATCCGACGAAACCCAAGCCCTGGACCGAAGTGGCGACGCAACTGGTCGACGTCGCGATGGGGCGCCGGGCTGCCGATCTCGTGATCCGCAACGGACGCTGGGTGAATGTCCATTCGGGCGAGATCATTCCGGGCACCGACATCGCCGTCGCGGCCGGACGTTTCGCCTATTGCGGGCCGAATGCCGGCCACACGATCGGGCAGGGGACCAAGGTGGTCGATGCGGGCGGCCGCTATCTGGTGCCCGGCCTCTGCGATGCGCACATGCACGTCGAAAGCGGCATGGTCACGGTGACGGAATTCTGCCGCGCGGTGATCCCGCACGGCACCACCTCGATGTTCATCGATCCGCACGAGATCGCCAACGTTCTGGGCCTGCCGGGCGTTCGGCTGATGCATGACGAGGCGGTCGCGATGCCGATCAACGTCCATGTGCAAATGCCGTCCTGCGTGCCTTCGGCGCCCGGCCTGGAGCATGCCGGCGCGGAGCTTACGGTCGCAGACGTCGCCGAGGCGATGACCTGGGAGAATATCATCGGCCTTGGCGAAGTGATGAATTTCCCGGGAGTCGCCGCCAACGATCCGGTGATGTCGGGCGAGATCGCCGAGACGGTGAAGGCCGGCAAAACCGTCGGCGGCCACTATGCCTCGCGCGATCTCGGGTTGCCGTTCCACGGCTATGTCGCCGGCGGCGCCGAAGATGACCACGAGGGCACGCGCGCCGAGGATGCGATCGCCCGCGTGCGCCAGGGCATGAAGGCGATGCTTAGGCTGGGGTCCGCCTGGTACGACGTCGCTGCGCAGATCAAGGCGGTCACCGAAGGCGGCATCGACCCGCGCAACTTCATCCTGTGCACCGACGACAGCCATTCCGGCACGCTGGTGCATGAGGGTCATATGGATCGGGTGGTGCGGCACGCCATCAGCCAGGGCCTGAAGCCGGTGACGGCGATCCAGATGGCGACGCTCAACGCCGCCCAGCATTTCAGGCTGGAACGCGAGGTCGGTTCGATCGCGCCGGGGCGGCTGGCGGATCTTTTGATCGTGTCCGATCTTGCCCAAATGACGATAGACGAGGTCTATGGCCGCGGCGTCAGGCTGGCGAAAGCCGGCAAGCTCGAGATCGACATCCCGGCCTATGATTATCCCGGGACGGCGAAAAACACGGTCAAGCTCGGCAAAAGGCTCAAGGCCTCTGACTTTGACATTGCCGCGCCACAGGGTGCCAACGAGGTGCGGGCGCGGGTGATCGGCGTGATCGAGAACCAGGCGCCGACCAGAGCGCTCGAGGCCGACCTGCCCGTCGAGGACGGGCTGGTCGCCATGGATCGCCGCAACGACATTTGCCAGATCGCCCTGGTCGAACGCCACAGGGGCACGGGCGGCGTCACCAACGCCTTCGTGTCGGGCTTCGGCTATGTGGAAGACTGCGCGATGGCCTCGAGCGTGGCGCATGATGCGCACCACATCATCGCCGTCGGAACCAACAAGGAGGACATGGCTTTAGCCGTCAACCGGCTGAGCGAGGTCGGCGGCGGCGTCGTGCTTTACTCCAAGGGCAAGGAATTGGCGCTGGTGGAAATGCCGATCGCTGGGCTGATGTCGGACGAGCGCGCCGAGATCGTCGCGGCCAAAGCCGAGCAGTTGACGGAAGCGATGCGCAAGGTCGGCTGTTCGCTCAACAACGCCTACATGCAGCATTCGCTGCTGGCGCTGGTCGTTATCCCGGAGCTCAGGATTTCCGATGTCGGACTTGTCGATGTGACGTCGTTCCAGAAGGTCGATCTGTTCGTCTAGCATGTGCCGATGTTCGGGTGAGGTCAGCCTGACCGAACCTCGACACGCCCTAACCGGTGCTCAGCCGCCGGTGGCGATCGTCAGCACCCTGAACGGCGTGGTGATGACCACCTCGGCGACCGAGCCGACCGCCTTGCCGAGACCCTGACCGATATTGTTGAGCTGCGTTGGATCCGGCTCGTCGGAGGCAAGACCGGCAGGCGTGCGCAGCCGATTGCCGAGCAACTGCACCAGGATCGGATTGTCGGCGAATTTGGCATGGTTCAACCGGTCTCCGCCCTTGGTTCGGGTCAGATCGACAACCGTCACGCCGTAGTTGGCGAGATCAGCCGCGTTGTCGTAATCGCCGACGCGCGGCTTTTCGCCGGAAATGAAGCTGGACAGCTTCAGCGCCCGGTCGTCGCCCGAGAGAAGGATGGCGAAAGGCTTGTCGGGCTTGCCGTAGCGGATCATCTGCTTCTTGAAGACATCGACGTCGATGTCAGGCGAGGCGAGGATGACGTAGCCGAGCTTGCCGTTGAGATCGCGGTCGCCGGTGATGGCGAGCTGGCGCAAAGCTTCCATCGTCAGCCAGGTCCCCATCGAATGGGCAATGATGTCAATGCTTTTGGCGCGTGACTTGGCAAGCATCCTCAGTGTCGCTTCCAGGTCGTCGCGCGCGGCGGTGGAGCTGTCCTTGTCATAAATGTAGCCGGTTGTCTTGCCGCTCGACGCCCACGAGAACAGCACCGGTGTGCCCGGATAATTCGTGTCGTGCGCGATCTGCGTCAGGCGGTAAACGCCATCGTCGAAGCCGTTGTTGAAGCCGTGCACGAAGACCAGGGCGCGGTCGCCGCGTATGGCAATATCGGTGCCGACCGCCTTGGCGAATTGCGAGGCGTTCCCATAGTGGACGACATCGGTTGCGGTGAACTGCCTGGCCGGAATGCTGTCGGCCGAACCCTTGGCTCGCTCGATCGCGCCAACCTGGTGGATCTTTGGAACCGTGACATCGACGCGCGCGTAGCTGGTGGTCAGCGAACGGTCGCCGTCGAAAACCTGCCGCGGGTCCTTGGTCGCCTGCTGCCGGGTCGTGGCGACGAAGATCTCGTGCTTGGCCGCAATGTCCGATGCAGGCGCGGTAACGGCCTTCCGATTGAGCAGGTCATGCGCGTTCTGCCCGGCGCAGCCCGTCAGGGCGAGCGTGAAGGCAAGGCCAAGGACGATCTTCCAACGCACGATCACCCGGGATCCCCCAAGGGCGGCAAACCTCTCGGGCTCCTTCGATAAAGCCAGCGAGCGGTCTGGTCCAGTTCAAAGTCCGTGCAGGGCGGCAACCGCGTGAACACGGTTATTGAGTGGCGAGCTGGCTGATCCGGTCGGTGACGTCGCGGTCGCTGGCAAAGCCGTCGTCCTGGCGCAGCCGCCGGCCGATCATCTTCACCAGCATCGGGTTGTCGGCGAATTTGGTGTGGTTGAAGCTGTCGTTGCCCTTCACCTTGGAGAGGTCGACCACCGTGACGCCGTAGGAGGCGAGGTCGGCCGCGTCTCTGTAGTCGCCGACGCGCGGCCGTGCACCGGCAATCAGGCCGGAGAGCCGGAGAGCGCGGTCGTCGTCCGACAGGAGCAGGATGAACGGCTTGTCGGGCTTGCCGTAGCGGCGCATCTGGCTCTTGAAGACATCAACGTCGATGTCGGGCGAGGCCAGGAGAACATCGCCGAGCTTGCCGCCGAGGTCGCGGTCACCGGTGATGGCGAGCTGTCGCAGTGTTTCCATCGTCACCCACGTCCCCATCGAATGGGCGACGATGTCGATGCGGCGCGCACCGGTCTGCGCCAGCATTCTCAGCGTCACTTCCAACTGGTCGCGGGCGGCGGCGGCACTTTCCTTGTCATAGACATAGTCGGTGGTCTTGGCGCCCGAAGCCCATGAAAAAAGCACCGGCGTGCCGGGATAGCCGGAATCATGGACGATCTGGGTCAGACGGTAGACGGCATCGTCGAAGCCGGTGTTGTAGCCGTGGACGAAGACCATGACGCGGCCGCCGCGGGCGTCGATGTCGGCATTGAGCGCGCTGGAGAATTTCGGCTGCGTGTCGTAGCCGACGACCTCGGAAGCCATGAAATATTTGGTCGGATCGTTCGACGTCCCGCGCGAGCGACGCTCGATCTGACCGGTCTCATGAACCGGCGGGACGGTGACGTTGACGCGGGCGTAATTGAGCGTCGCCGAGCGCTCGCCGTCGAAAACCTTGTTCGGGTCGTCTGAGCGCTTGCGGGTGGTGGCGATGAAGATCGAATGGTTGCCGGCGATCTCGGTCGCCGTCGTCGGCACCACGACGCTGCCCAGGATTTCCTGTGACGGTCGTCCCGCGCAGCCTACAACCAGCAAGGCCAGGGCAATGATGCAAATCGTCTTCAAATGCACGTCGAAACTTCCATTCCGGCCGCAATTGGCCATCTGCCTCCGCGAAATCTCCCGGACAGGGGAAGTGCGGCGGAAGTAAGTCGTGTCCAGCGGAAATTTGATCGGCGGGTGCCAACCGCCTTGGCACTGTTGCGCGAAAACCAAAGTGGCGGCAGCAGGCCGGCGAGCGGCTGCATCGGTGGCCGCGAAAACCAAACTATGCAATAGGCTTGGGCTGCGAACCACATGGTCTCGGAGCCGGTTGCCTCATGAACAGTTTTTCTTCCCGCGTCGCAGGCGCCGCGGAGGCGATCCGCGGGATCTTTCCGGAAACGCCGCTGCAGGAGAACGACTATCTGTCGAAAAAGACCGGCGCCCGCGTCCTCCTGAAGCGCGAGGACCTGACGCCGGTCCGCTCCTACAAGATCAGGGGCGCCTTCAACTTCTTCCGCAAGGCGCTCGCCGCCGGCAACAATGCCGAGCTGTTCGTCTGCGCCTCGGCGGGCAACCACGCGCAGGGCTTTGCCTTCGTCTGCCGCCATTTCGGCAAAAAGGGCGTGGTGTTCATGCCCGTGACGACGCCGCAGCAGAAGATCGACAAGACGCGGCTTTTCGGCGGCGATTTCGTCGAGATCAGGCTGGTCGGCGACTTCTTCGACGATTGCTATCGCGCCGCCTTCGAATTCACCGAAGCTGCCGGCGCGCATATGGTGCCGCCCTTCGACCACAAGGACATCATCGAGGGGCAGGCGACCGTCGCCTATGAGATCGCAGCCCAGATGCCGGGCGGGCGCATGCCCGACATCGTCATGCTGCCAGTGGGCGGAGGCGGCTTGGCTGCCGGCGTCACCCACTATTTCGCTGACCAGCAGCGAGAATTGCGGTTCGTGTTCTGCGAGCCGGCGGGCGCGCCTAGCCTTAGCGAGAGTCTCGCCGGTGGCAAGCGGGTCAGGCTCGCCAAGGTCGACAACTTCGTTGATGGCGCGGCGGTGGCTGAAATCGGCCGCGAGCCGCTGCGCCATCTCAAGGAATTCACCGTCGACGCGGTGCGCCTTGTCCCGGAAAACCGGCTCTGCGCGACGATGATCGAGATGCTCAATGTCGAGGGCGTGGTGCTGGAGCCAGCCGGCGCATTGGCGATCGACGCGCTCAAGGATTTTTCGCGCAAGGAGATGAGGGGCAAGACTATCGTCGCGATCGTCTCGGGCGGCAATTTCGATTTCGAGCGACTGCCGGACGTTAAGGAACGGGCGCTGCGTTTCGAGGGGCTGAAGAAGTATTTCATCATCCGCTTCCCGCAGCGGCCGGGCGCATTGCGCGATTTCCTCGAAATGCTGGGCCCGGACGACGACATCACGCGCTTCGAGTATCTCAAGAAGTCGGCGCGCAATTTCGGCTCGGTGCTGATCGGCATCGAGACCAAGGACCGGCGCAATTTCGATCTGCTCAAGGCCAATTTCGACGCCGAGGGCGTGCAGTATCAGGACATCACCGACAACGAGACGCTCGCGGGGTTCATCATATGAGCGGGGCAAAAACGGGCGAAAAAGGAACGGTGTTCGTAGCCCTGTTTTCCGGCATCAATGTCGGTGGCAACCGCATCGTCAAGATGGCGGAGCTGAGGTCGTTCTTCGAAGACCTCGGCTTCACCGACGTATCGACCTACGTGCAAAGCGGCAACGTCGTGTTTCGTGCCAACAACAACGACGCTGCGGCGCTGACCAAAGCACTCGAAGCGGCCTTCGAGAAGAAATGGGAGTTCAATTCCCGCATCATGGTGCGCAATGCCGGCTGGTTCGAGCGCCTGGTGAAGGACAATCCCTATCCGGAGGTTGCCGGCGAGCCGACCAAGCTGCATGCCTATGCGCTGGAGCGAGAGCCGACCGCGGAAGAGGCGAAGCGGCTGGCGGAAAAGTGTGCCGGCCCGGCGCGCTTCGAGATCAAAGGCGACGTGCTTTACCTGCATGCGCCGGAAGGGCTTGGCAAATCGGTGTTTGCCAATCTTATTGGGCGAACGCTCAAGGTGCCGGGCACGGCGCGCAACTGGCGCAGCGTGCTTGCGCTGCTCGAAATGGCCAGCAAGGCCGCCGGCTGACGCTCAATACTTTCAGGCAGCCTTCTGCCAATCGAAAGTCAGCTCCTCGCGGAAGGCGAAGCGCCTGATGTGGTCGGCGACCACGGTTTCCAGCCGCTCGAGCGAGGCGGCGTCGTCAGCGGCGACCGCGATGTGGAGAGCCTTGTCGTCTGCATCCATCACGGTGCGGCCGAGCGAGAGCTGGATGGCGCCGTGATGCGGGTCGAATTCGACCGGGAACTTGTGCGCCCAGTGCTTGCAGAGCTGCTGCAGATAGCGGCTGGCGTTTTCAGTGGCGACGTCGGCGCGGCTGGTCGGCATGAAATTCTCCCGGCGATCAAGAAAAGCGCCAGCCTGATCTGGCTGGCGCCACAAGCGCTTAGATAGGCGCGATCCGGCAAAACGCCATAGCCCGGCCGGTCAAATCCCCGGGAGGGGCAGGCGCCTACCAGCTTCCCGTATTCGACATCGAGGCCCATGGCTCCGCCTTTGCCTTGGCCGGGCCTTTCTGCAGCAGCTCGATGGAGATGCCGTCCGGCGAGCGGATGAAGGCCATGTTGCCGTCGCGCGGCGGCCGGTTGATGGTCACGCCATTGTCCATCAGCTTCTGGCAGGTGGCGTAGATGTCGTCGACCTCATAGGCGAGGTGGCCGAAGTTGCGGCCGCCTTTGTACTCCTCCGGATCCCAATTGTAGGTCAGTTCGACCAGCGGCGCCTTCTCGGCAATGCCGCTTTGCTCGTCATCGGGCGCGGCGAGGAAGATCAGCGTGTAGCGTCCCTGCTCGTTCTCGTAGCGACGCACTTCCTTGAGGCCGAGCTTGTTGCAGTAGAAATCGAGCGATTGATCGATGTCGGCGACGCGGACCATTGTGTGAAGATAGCGCATATCGGATTCCTCGCGGCGTTACGTTTGCGGCGCACCATAGGAGCCGCTCCGCCAAAGGGCAATCGTCCGACAAAACCGATAAGGTGATCGATTTCAGCCGCCCCTTTGCGCTTCAGGCCGCGCCGGTAAACAACAATTGAGGCTTTCCGGTGCTCAACGGTGAAAAAAGGCACGTCAGGTCTTGCACACCCCGGAAGCCGCAGTGTTAATCTGATGGCAAGAATCACTAGCGGTTGCAGTTGGAAAAGGGGGCGTTCTTATGGGGGAAAAAGCCTCTTTTACGAGGCGGGACGGAAGCCTTGACGACGCCTTGACGCGAGACAGTGGCGGCGACTCCGCCGGGCTTGTCGAAATCGCCGGCGCTATCAAATGGTTCGACGTGGCCAAGGGCTACGGCTTCATTCTTCCGGACGACGGCGTCTCGGGTGATATTCTCCTCCATGTGACATGTCTTCGAAGAGACGGTTTTCAGACCGCGCTGGAAGGCGCGCGCGTCGTCTGTCTGGTCAAGCAGGGCGAGCGTGGCCTGCAGGCGTTCCGGGTTCTTTCCATGGACGCCTCGACAGCGGTGCATCCGGCCGAGCAGGAGCAGCGCACGCATGTCACCGTGACTGCCGAGAGCGGGCTCGAGCGGGCGCTGGTGAAGTGGTTCAACCGCACCAAGGGCTTCGGCTTCCTGACCCGGGGCGAGGGCACCGAGGACATCTTCGTCCATATGGAGACGCTGCGCCGCTACGGCATCACCGAGCTGAGGCCCGGCCAGGTCGTACTGGTTCGCTTCGGACGCGGCGACAAAGGCCTTATGGCCGCCGAAATACACCCCGATATGGGCACCTTGCCGGTCTCGCATTAAAGCGCGGCCCGACGCACTTTATTTTTTGCTTGATGCAGGTTCGCCAAAACCGCTTGGCAGTTTTGGGCGACATGCATCGGGCCCTCTCGATACGATCGGGATGCCCTGCCCGGTGCAAGGCCGTTCCTGTCCAAAAACCAGTTCCACTCGCTCGGATCATGGTCTAGGACAGGGCCTGTACGAGGTATCACATGGCTCATCGCAACTGGCTGACCGCAGGCGCGCTTTGCGCCGCCATCGCTCTGGCCGCCATTTTCAGCGCCTTGAGACCGAGTTCGGCGGACGGTCAGGCGATGATGCTGCCTGCCGATCCGACGCCGCTCGTCGCGATCACCGGCTCCGGCAAGCATTCCTTCTCAATCGAGATCGCCGACAGCTCGGAAGAACGCGAGGCCGGGCTGATGTACCGCAAGGACATGGCCGACGATCACGGCATGCTGTTCGTGTTCGAGCGGCCCGCTGAGGTGAATTTCTGGATGAAGAATACACCGATGCCACTCGACCTGGTCTTTATCGGCCAGGACGGCAGGATCAAGGCCGTCAAGCGTGGCGAACCGGAGTCGGAGGCGATCATCTCGCCCGGACAGCCGGTAAGCTTCGTGCTTGAGCTGAAGGCGGGAACGGCCGCCAAGGACGGTCTGAAGGACGGCGATCTCCTGCGTCATCCAGCGATCGATAAGGCCTCGGGCGCCGGCTCCAACTGACCGCGGCTGCGCCAGATGCAATATTTTTCCCATGACGGCTTCGAACTCGCTTACCTCGACCGCCCGCCGGCGTCCGGTCAGGGCGATCCGGTGCTGATGATCCACGGCTTCGCCTCCAGCCACTACGTCAATTGGGTCTCGCCGGGCTGGTTCAAGACGCTGAACGACGCGGGGTACCGCGCCATCGCCCTCGACAATCGCGGCCACGGTTCTTCGACGAAGAGCTACCAGGAGGCCGACTACACGCCGGCCAAGATGGCCGCGGACGCGGCCGCGCTGCTCGATCACCTCGGCATCGAGCACGCCCATGTGATGGGCTACTCGATGGGCGCGCGGGTATCCGCCTTCATGGCGTTGTCCAATCCGGACAAGGTGGCGACGCTGGTGTTCGGCGGCCTCGGCATCGGTCTTGTCGACGGCGTCGGCGACTGGGATCCAATCGCCGATGCGCTTCTGGCCGAGGATCCCGGTACGATCAGCCATGCGCGCGGCCGCTCGTTTCGCGCCTTCGCCGACCAGACGCGCAGCGACCGCCGGGCGCTGGCCGTCTGCATCGTCGGCTCACGCGCGTCAATGAGCGAGGACGATGTCGCGCGGATCGCCCAGCCGACCCTGATTGCCGTCGGGACCAAGGACGACATCGCCGGCTCGCCCGACCAGCTTGCCGCGCTGATGCCCGACGCAGAGGCTTTTCGCATCGAGGGCCGCGACCACATGCTTGCCGTCGGCGACAAGAGCTTCAAGCAGCGCGTGCTGGAGTTCTACGCCGAAAATCCGCTCTGACCCATACCGTCCGCTGCGGGCGAGGACGCGTCTAAAGCAGGTTGCGCGAAACGCGACCTGCTTTTGACCTTTGCGATGTCCTTTTCCCGAAACTGGAAGCACTTCGGGGAGAATGCTTTAGCCGCGCGTTCTCCTGTCGGCGATGGATTTCGCCATGACGCAAAGCAGCTCGAACATCATGGTCGCGCCGGCAAGCGCCGTCATGCCGCCAATATCAAAAGGAGGCGCGACCTCGACGACGTCGGCTCCGGCGAAATTCAATCCGTCGAGCAATCGAACCAGCTCCTGCACCTCGCGGGTGGTGAAGCCGCCGAGCTCCGGCGTGCCGGTGCCAGGGGCCATCGACGGATCGATGCAATCGATGTCGAAGGTCACGTAAGTGAGGCTGTCGCCGACAAGATCGCGTGCTTCCTGCATGACGGAAGCGGTGCCGCGTTTGACGAACTCTTCCATATATACGATGCGCACGCCCTGAGCGGTCGCCCAGTCGTGTTCGCCCGGCTCATAGATCGAGCCTCGAATTCCGATCTGGATAACCCGCTTCGGGTCGAGCAGCCCTTCCTCGATCGCGCGGCGAAAGGGCGTTCCGTGCGTATAGGGATTGTCGCCGAAGTAGCGGTCGTTCGTGTCGGAATGCGCGTCGAAGTGGATCATGCCGACGGGTTCCTTGCGGGCGATGGCGCGCAGCACCGGCAATGTCGTCAGATGATCGCCGCCGGCGGCCAAAGGGAGAGCGCCGTCAGCAACGATCGCGGCGATGCCGTCCTCGATGCGTTTCAAGCCGTCGAGCAAGTTGATGGGATTGACCGAGAGGTCTCCCACATCGGCGACATTGGCAATGCTGAACGGCTCGGTTCCCGACACGTGGTGGACGCGGCGCATCAGGCTCGACTGGTTCCTGATTTCGCGCGGACCATGGCGGGCGCCGGCCCGATTGGTCGTGCCGCCATCCCAAGGAATCCCGACAAGGGCAATATCGAGCCCCTTCGCGTTCGGCACCGCCGGCAGCCGCATGAAGGTGGAAAGCCCGGCAAATCGCGGCACCTGGGCGGCGTCGACGGGTTGGAAGAAGTTGTTTTCCATGGTTTCGGTCATCCCAGAGGCGTTCACGTTCGGCGTGGCGATCAGGTCTGTTGAGACTGGTCTTGCAGGACCTGCAGCGATCGGACCAGATTTTCCCTGGCCCGAGCCTCGAACCGATCGCGAAACGATTGTGTGTTGAAAATATGCGGACGGGCCAGGAAGCTCGTCAGGACAGCCGCGCGGCCGGCGCGCCAGATCGGTTCCTCGACCCAGCCATATTCGCGCCGGACCGCCTTCTCGTAGGCGTCGAAGCGGTTCGGGTCGGCACCGAGGATCGCGAGGTCCATGTCGAGGAAAAGGGCGGCATCACTCGCGGCACCCTCATCTTCGAGCGGCGGCAACTGGTGCGTGGCGGTGGCGCTGATCATGGCCAGAATCCGGGCAAGCCGGGCCGGGTCGGTGCGGCCGGAGAGCTTCCTTGCTGCGAGCACCGCGCTCTTTGCCTCGTTGTCCTTGGCGCGGCTGTCATAGACCGCGTCATGGAACCAGATCGCCGCTTCGACTGCTTCTGGATCGTCAAGAAGGTGCCGGTGTTCGGCTGCCAACGCCAGCATCGCTTCGATGTGAGGCAAGCCGTGATAGTCGCGATCCGCGGTCTGATAGAGCGCGGCAAGCTCGCTTTTCAGCGCATCGTCGATCAAGGGTTCGTTTTCCATCGCCGCTTGAATCTCGGTGAACCAAGTTCATTTGACAAAGCACTAAGGAAAATTGAGTTCAACCGTGTTATGATCTGGCCTATATGTGCCGCCGGATGAATGAGCAGGCCGGAGACCGTCGATGAACAGCGTTACGATAGCCCGCCCCAGCATGGTGCAGCCGGTCGACCCGATCTGGCGCGCGATCAGGGATGAGGCGATGGAAGCGGTAAACCGCGATCCGTTGCTGGCTGCTTTCCTCTATTCCACCATCCTCAACCAGGAGAGCCTGGAAGAAGCGGTCATTCACCGCCTGGCCGAGCGCCTGGCGCATCAGGATATCGGCTCCGACCTCATCCGGCAGACCTTCAAGGCCATGCTTGCCGACGATCCGGAGTGGAGCACGACGGTCCGCGTCGACATCCAAGCCTATTACGATCGCGACCCTGCCTGCGACCGCTTCATCATGCCGGTACTTTATTTCAAGGGCTTTCATGCCATCCAGACGCACCGTTTGGCGCATTGGCTGTGGAACCAGGGCCGCAGGGACTTCGCGCTCTACCTGCAGAGCCGCTCGTCCTCGGTGTTCCAGACCGATATCAACCCGGCCGCCCGCATCGGCAAGGGCATTTTCCTCGATCACGCCACCGGCCTGGTGGTCGGCCAGACCGCCGTCATCGAGGACGACGTCTCGATCCTGCACGGCGTGACACTGGGCGGCACGGGCAAGGCCAGCGGCGACCGCCATCCGAAGATCCGCCGCGGCGTCCTGATCGGTGCCGGCGCCAAGATCCTCGGCAACATAGAGATCGGCCATTGCTCGAAGATCGCGGCCGGTTCGGTGGTGCTGTCGCCCGTGCCGCACAACAAGACGGTCGCCGGCGTGCCGGCGCGTGTCGTCGGAGAGACCGGCTGCGACCAGCCTTCGCGACAGATGGACCAGCTCCTGCCCTCGCAGACGATGGACCACGTCGTCAGCTTCGACATCTGATTCTGCGGTCATCGCCAGCGGCCGGAGTCCGGTCGCCACTCCAGGCGTCGGTTGTTATGCTGCCGGCTTGCCTTTACATCGCCATCGTCGGCGTGTCAGAAGCGCGTTCCAACGAACAGCCGCATTCGGAGAAGACCTTTGAAGCCAGACGAAATCAGAAAGCTGGACGCCTACTTCAAGCGCGTCTTCCAGAATCCCAAGCTTCAGGTGAAGGCGCGCCCGCGCAAGGAAGACTCTGCCGAGGTCTATGTCGGCGACGAATTCCTCGGCATCGTCTTCAAGGACGAGGACGACGGCGACTATAATTTCTCGATGGCGATCCTCGACGTCGACCTGGCCTAAGCCGGCTTTCCGGCCGGGCTCGCCATGCCGCCCCGGTCGGAAACACCCCTGCGTGATTTTCCGGCTAGTCCACGCAGTGCCGCGGGATATGCACCCGCCGCCAGTCGGTCGAGCCTTCCCGCACCACCACCCGCCGCGCAACCCTCCGGTATGAGGGCGCGATTTCGGTGATGCGCCGCTCTCCTGGCCGCAGCAACACTTCGCGGGCGACGCCTTCGTATTCGGCCGGAAGGACGACGCGCCGGACGCGCTCCGGCTCGACGATGACCGTTTTGGCAACCCGCGCGTAGCGCGCCTTACGCCACACCTTGCATAGCACCTTGCGGCCGTGGATGACCCGCCATTCCCAGGCATAGCCGCCGTCATCCACCTTGACCGTGTGATAGACGGTGCGCGTCACGGCCGGCACGACTTCATAGCTGATGCGAGGCGTGGCGATCTGTTCGATGCTCTCGGTCGTGCCGTAGATCGGCGGGTCATAGTGGACGAGCTGGCCGCCGGGGCTCACCATCACGTCTTCATAGACCGTGTCGTAGATCGCCGGCCGATGCACCGGCTCGTAGCATTCGAACGTGCGGCCGCCGGCCGCGGCCTGCGACACGGCGGCAAGCATTGCGAGGCTGGTCGAGGCGAGCGATGCGGCACCCTTGCGAAGGGAGCTCTTGCAAAAGGAACTCGTGCAAAAGGAACTCTGGCTGAACATGACGTTCCCCCGTTGAAAAAAGGACGCCGGTTCAACGCGGGAGCGTATCGGAAGGTCCGCCATGGACGGGGATTTCACGGCTTGTCGTTAAGCAGCGCGGTTAAGAAACTGCTACCGTGGCGGCCGGGTAGCGCCCTCGCATTTCGGGCAAAGGGCCATCTCCGGCGCAACCCGCAGCATTTCCTTGGGCCGAGCCGCTTGCTTCGACTTAACCAGATGGCTAGGAGGGGCGGCCTTGCGCTAGGGTGAGCCGGCATCCTATTTAGGATTCAACGATCCAGAACCGATTCCGCCCGATTGCTCAGGTCTACGGCGCCGGAATCCATCCAACAAGGGTAGTCCATGAAGAACCCCGTCGAAACCTACATGAACCTCGTTCCGATGGTGGTCGAGCAGACCAATCGCGGCGAGCGTGCCTACGACATCTTCTCCCGCCTGTTGAAGGAACGCATCATCTTCATCACCGGCCCGGTCGAGGACGGGATGGCGACGCTGGTTTGTGCACAGCTTTTGTTCCTCGAGGCGGAGAACCCCAAGAAGGAAATCAACCTGTACATCAACTCGCCGGGCGGTGTGGTGACATCGGGCATGGCGATCTACGACACCATGCAGTTCATCAAGCCGGCGGTATCGACGCTCTGCATCGGCCAGGCAGCCTCGATGGGCTCGTTGCTGCTTTGCGCCGGCCACAAGGATATGCGGTTTGCCACGCCGAACGCCCGTGTCATGGTCCATCAGCCGTCCGGTGGCTTCCAGGGCCAGGCGTCGGACATCGAACGTCATGCGCAGGACATCATCAAGCTGAAGCGCCGCTTGAACGAGGTCTATGTCAAGCACACCGGCAAGAGCTATGACGAGATCGAGCGGACGCTCGACCGCGACCATTTCATGACCGCCGACGAGGCCAAGGAGTTTGGTCTGATCGACAAGGTCATCACGACGCGCGAACTTGGCGAAACCCCCGCCGCATAGGCTCTGATTGGGGGCTGAATGGCGGGATAACGCGCTTTTGGCGCGGCTTGCGGCATTTCGGCCACAATTGCCTGTTCCCTCAAGGTTCGGGATTGCCTACGTTAAGGCTATGTTGATTTTCGACGGCTTAGCTTTGCATGGGGTTGCTGCGAATCATTGTCGCGTTTTCTGATTGTGTTTCGGACGGAATGCGCTGTGTGAGCCGGGGCACTGGCGCCGGCGGATTCCTGCGATAGATTGGTGAGACGCCAATGCGACCAGACCATCGGCTGGCAGGGCGGTGAAAGGACAGAAAAATGAGCAAAGTTAGCAACAATGGCGGCGATTCAAAGAACACGCTCTATTGCTCGTTTTGCGGCAAAAGCCAGCACGAAGTGCGCAAGCTGATCGCCGGTCCGACCGTCTTCATCTGCGACGAGTGCGTCGAACTCTGCATGGACATCATCCGCGAGGAGAACAAGACCTCGATGGTGAAGTCGCGCGAGGGCGTGCCGACCCCGCAAGAGATCCTCAAGGTTCTCGACGACTATGTCATCGGCCAGCCCTACGCCAAGCGGGTGCTGTCGGTGGCGGTCCACAACCACTACAAGCGCCTCGCGCATGCCGGCAAGAACAACGACGTCGAATTGGCAAAGTCGAACATCCTGCTGATCGGGCCGACCGGCTGCGGCAAGACGCTGCTCGCCCAGACGCTCGCCCGCATCATCGACGTGCCTTTCACCATGGCCGACGCCACGACGCTGACCGAAGCCGGTTACGTCGGCGAGGACGTCGAGAACATCATCCTGAAGCTCTTGCAGTCGGCCGACTACAATGTCGAACGTGCGCAGCGCGGCATCGTCTATATCGATGAGATCGACAAGATCTCGCGCAAGTCGGACAACCCGTCGATCACCCGCGACGTCTCGGGCGAGGGCGTGCAGCAGGCGCTGTTGAAGATCATGGAAGGCACGGTGGCCTCCGTGCCGCCGCAGGGCGGCCGCAAGCACCCGCAGCAGGAATTCCTGCAGGTCGACACCGCCAACATCCTGTTCATCTGCGGCGGCGCCTTTGCCGGACTGGACAAGATCATCTCGGATCGCGGCCGCAAGACCTCGATCGGCTTCGGCGCAACCGTGGCGTCGCCCGAGGATCGCCGCACGGGCGACCTGTTCCGCCAGGTCGAGCCGGAGGATCTTTTGAAATTCGGCCTGATCCCGGAATTCGTCGGCCGTCTGCCGGTTCTGGCGACGCTCGAGGACCTCGACGAGCCGGCGCTGATCCAGATCCTGACGGAGCCGAAAAACGCGCTGGTCAAGCAGTATCAGCGGCTGTTCGAGATGGAGAATGTGGATCTCACCTTCCACGAGAACGCGCTGTCGGCGATCGCCAAGCGCGCCATCGAGCGCAAGACCGGCGCGCGCGGCCTGCGTTCCATCATGGAAGCGATCCTGCTCGATACGATGTTCGAGCTCCCGGCGCTGGAAGGCGTGCGCGAGGTGGTGATCTCGGAAGAGGTGGTCTCGGGTAACGCCCGGCCGCTTTACATCTATTCCGAGCAGAAGGAAAAGAAGGGCAATGTCAGCGCCTGAAATGGCACTGATCCGGCAAATTTTCATGGAACGGCGCCCGTGTGGCGCCGTTTTGCTGTGAGGGGCTTACCTGTAGGTGATGGAGTGGCTGATCAAAGCATGCTAACCCTTGATCTTTGCACCGCCCGCATCCACCTAACAGCGGAAGGCCGAGGGCCTGAATTCTGCGCTGTAAAATTCCCGTCACAAACGGTGGTAGGCGGAACGACGCTCGGTCGTTAATATAAGATTCGCGGTTGGCTCAATTAGCGGCCGCGACATGAAAGGTTGGACAATGGCCAAAATATCCAGGGCTTCCGGCGACGGCGTGTTTGCAGTCCTCCCACTGCGCGACATCGTCGTGTTCCCGCACATGATCGTCCCGCTCTTTGTCGGGCGTGAAAAGTCGATCAAGGCGCTGGAAGAAGTGATGGGTCAGGAAAAGCAGATCCTGCTTGCCACCCAGATGAACGCAGCCGACGATGATCCTGAACCCGATGCGATTTTCGACATCGGCACGCTCGCCAATGTGCTGCAGCTCCTGAAGCTTCCCGATGGCACTGTGAAGGTGCTGGTCGAGGGCGCCTCGCGCGCCAAGATCGTCTCGTTCACCGAACGTGCCGACTTCCACGAGGCCCGCGCGACCGCGTTGGTCGAGCCGGAGGAGGAAGAGGTCGAAATCGAGGCGCTGGCCCGCTCGGTCGTCACCGACTTCGAAAACTACGTCAAGCTGAACAAGAAGATTTCGCCCGAAGTGGTAGGTGCCGCCAGTCAGATCGACGACTATTCCAAGCTCGCCGACACCGTTGCCTCGCACCTGGCCATCAAGATCCCCGAGAAGCAGGAGATGCTCGCCACGCTCTCCGTCAAGGAGCGTCTCGAGAAGGCGATGGGCTTCATGGAAGCCGAGATCTCCGTGCTCCAGGTGGAGAAGCGCATCCGCAGCAGAGTCAAGCGCCAGATGGAGAAGACGCAGCGCGAGTACTACCTCAACGAGCAGATGAAGGCGATCCAGAAGGAGCTCGGGGAGGGCGAGGACGGCCGCGACGAGGCTGCCGAGATCGAGGCGCGCATCAAGAAGACCAAGCTTTCCAAGGAAGCCCGCGAGAAGGCGGAAGCCGAATTGAAGAAGCTGCGGTCGATGTCGCCGATGTCGGCTGAATCGACGGTCGTGCGCAACTATCTCGACTGGCTGCTGTCGATCCCGTGGGGCAAGAACTCCAAGGTCAAGCAGGATCTCGGCTACGCCCAGGACGTGCTCGACGCCGATCACTTCGGCCTCGACAAGGTCAAGGAGCGCATCGTCGAGTATCTCGCCGTGCAGAGCCGTCAGAAGAAGATCAAGGGTCCGATCCTGTGCCTCGTCGGCCCGCCCGGCGTCGGCAAAACCTCGCTCGGCAAGTCGATTGCCAAGGCCACGGGGCGTGAGTTCATCCGAATGGCGCTCGGCGGCGTGCGCGACGAGGCCGAGATCCGCGGTCACAGGCGGACCTATATCGGCTCGATGCCCGGCAAGGTCATCCAGTCGATGAAAAAGGCCAAGAAGTCCAACCCCCTCTTCCTGCTCGACGAAATCGACAAGATGGGCCAGGACTTCCGCGGCGATCCGTCGTCGGCCCTGCTCGAGGTGCTCGATCCGGAGCAGAACTCGACGTTCATGGACCATTACCTCGAAGTCGAATACGACCTGTCGAGCGTAATGTTCGTGACGACGGCGAACACGCTGAACATCCCTGCGCCCCTGATGGACCGCATGGAGATCATCCGCATCGCCGGCTACACCGAGGACGAGAAGATCGAGATCGCCAAGCGGCACCTGATGCCGAAGGTGATCCGCGATCACGCGCTGCAGCCGAACGAGTTCTCGGTCGGCGAGGACGCGATCCGCGGCATCATCCAGACCTACACCCGTGAAGCGGGCGTCAGAAGCCTCGAGCGCGAGCTGATGAAGCTCGGGCGCAAGGCGGTGACCGAGATCCTGAAGACGAAGAAGAAGACGGTGAAGATCACGGCCGACAACCTCGCCGATTATCTCGGCGTGCCGCGCTTCCGCTTCGGTCAGGTCGAGGCCGACGATCAGGTCGGCGTCGTCACGGGTCTTGCCTGGACGGAAGTCGGCGGCGAGCTGCTCACCGTCGAGGGCGTCATGATGCCCGGCAAGGGACGCATGACGGTGACCGGCAACCTGCGCGACGTGATGAAGGAATCGATCTCTGCGGCGGCCTCTTACGTCCGCTCGCGGGCCATCGATTTCGGCATCGAGCCGCCGCTGTTCGACAAGCGCGACATCCACGTCCACGTGCCGGAGGGCGCGACCCCCAAGGACGGCCCGTCGGCGGGTGTGGCGATGGTGACGGCGATCGTGTCCGTGCTCACGGGTATTCCGGTCCGCGCCGATGTGGCAATGACCGGCGAGGTGACGCTGCGGGGCAGGGTGCTGCCAATCGGCGGCCTGAAGGAGAAGCTGCTTGCCGCGCTGCGCGGCGGCATCAAGAAGGTGCTGATCCCGGAAGACAATGCCAAGGACCTGGCGGAGATCCCGGACAACGTGAAGAACAACATGGAGATCATTCCGGTGTCGCGGGTCGGCGAGGTGCTGAGGCACGCGCTGGTCAGGATGCCGGAGCCGATCGAATGGGTCGAGCCGGTCAATCCGCCGGCCGGCGCGGACGCCGGCGACGACGCCGGCAAGTCGCTTGCGCATTAGTTTCTTCTAAGGTTGCAATGCACAAAGAGAGAGCCGGGCTTTCAGCCCGGCTTTTTCATGTGAAAAATCTCCGAAAAAGTGGAAAAAAGCCCGGAATTCTGCGGTTTTCGGCTTGGGTTCCGGAACGCTTCTTTCTAAAGTCCGTTTCCTGCCGGATGAGTCGTAGTTCCGGTTTTCTCATGGAAGGGAATTTTTATGAACAAGAACGAACTGGTGTCCGCCGTCGCCGACTCCGCAAGCATTTCGAAGGCTGATGCGCAGTCCGCCGTCGATGCGGTGTTCTCTGTGATCACTGGCGAACTGAAGAAGGGCGGCGATGTCCGGCTTGTCGGCTTCGGAAATTTCACCGTGTCAAAACGTGCTGCTTCGACCGGCCGCAACCCGCAGACCGGCGCGGAAGTGAAGATTCCGGCGCGCACCGTGCCGAAGTTCTCGGCCGGCAAGGGCCTCAAGGACGCGGTCAACTAAGACCTTTTCTTTTTAAGATCAGATGAGCCGGGCTTGCCCGGCTCTTCCTTTTTGTGACCCGCGGCAGGGGCACATGTGCGGCATCAGCCGGTAGGCGCGTCGGCGCGCATCAGGCCTTCTTGCTTGAGATCCGCCCACAAGGCTGCCGGGATCTTGACGTCGAGCAGCGCACGGTTGCTTTCGACTTCGGCCGGCCGTTGGCCGCCGGGTATTACCGACATGACGGAAGGGTGCCGCAGCGGGAACTGCAACGCCGCCTCGATCAGACGCACGCCATGGCGCTTGCAGACCGCCTCGATGCGTGCCACGCGATCGAGCACGTCTTTTGGCGCCTCTGTGTAGTTGTAGAAGGCGCCGGGCTTCGGCCCTGTCGCCAGGATGCCGGAATTGTAGGGCCCGCCAAGAACGATGCCGATGCCGCGCTTCTCGCAGAGCGGCAGAAAGCTCGCAAGCGCATCCTGCTCGAGCAGCGTGTAGCGGCCGGCGAGCAGAAAGAGGTCGAAATCGCCGCGCTCGGCGAGCGTCTGGCAAACCTGCCACTCGTTGATACCGCCTCCGAAGGCCTTGATCACGCCCTGGTCACGCAGCGCGAGCAGCGCGTAATAGCCCGAAGACATGAACTCCTCGATGCGCCGGTCGGAAGCCTCCTTGCTGCCATGGGTGAAGATGTCGACATCGTGCACATAAAGGATGTCGATGCGGTCGACGCCGAGACGCTCCAGCGAGGCCTCGAAGGAACGCATCACGCCGTCGTAACTGTAATCGTAAACTTCCCGGCGCGAGGGCGTCTCGAAGAACTTGCCGATGCCGGTTCGCTGGTCGGGCGCAGAGACGCGCATGAGGCGGCCGACCTTGCTCGACAGCACATAGTCGTCGCGTTTCTTGCCGCGCAGAAAGGGGTTGAGCCGGGTTTCGGAAAGGCCAAGGCCATAGAGCGGAGCGGTGTCGAAATAGCGGCAGCCGGTTTTCCATGCCGCCTCCAGCGCGGCATTGGCATCCTCGTCCGAGACGGCGCGGTAGAGATTGCCGAGCGGCGCGGTGCCGAAACCAAGCTCGGTGAAGGTGATGCCGCCATTGCCGATGCGGTCGAAATGCCGTGTCTTCATATCCGCACGATGTCCTGGATTGATTTTTCTGACATGACACTATCACGCCGGTGGCACAGCAAAAGCGCCGAGGCTCGTTGGACACGAATTTTCGCGGTGATAGCATGAACGAAAACAAGCGTTTCGCGCCGAACGCGACCGCAAAGCCGCATGCCTATCAAGACATCGGCAGACAGGATTAGGCAGCCATGACGCAAGCCGGATCGGAGTTGTTTGCGACAGCGCTGGGCGAACTCGGCGCCGTGTTGGGGCGCATCGATGACGGTCGGGTTGACGCCGCCTGCGCAATGCTCGCCGGCGCTGGCAAGATCGTCGTCTATGGCTGCGGCCGCGAAGCGCTGCAGGTCAAGGGTTTCGCAATGCGGCTCTTCCATCTCGGCCTGCCGGTTTCGGTGGTCGGCGATATGACCACGCCGCCACTCGGCCAGGGCGATGTATTCCTGGCGAGTTCCGGACCGGGCGAGACCGCCACCGTTCTCACCTTGATGCGCGTGGCCAGGGCGGCCGGCACCAAGGTGGTGTTGCTCACGGCCGAACCGGCGGGCAGCGCGGCAAAGCTTTCGGACTTCACGCTGCTCGTTCCGGCCCAGACCATGGCGAGCGACCAAGGCGCCGCCAGAAGCTCGGTGCTGCCGATGGGCTCGCTGTTCGAGGCAGCGCTTTTCCTGTTGTTCGAGGTGATGGTGCTGAAACTCGAGGCGCTCACCGGCGCAACGCCGGAGACGATGCGCGCCCGGCACACCAACATGGAGTAGGGGCATGCGCTACGAACTGATGCTGCCGCACCAGATCCGCAAGGCGATCGAGGAGAACTGGCCGGTCGCGCTGCCGCTCGGCGTGCTCGAATACCATGGCGAGCACATGGCGGTCGGCATGGACACGCTGGCCGTCATCAAGACGCTCGAGCTTATCGAGAAGGAGCGGGACATCGTCATCCTGCCGCCCTTCTATTATGGCGCGGCGAGTTATGCCGTGGCGCCGCCGGAAGGCAGCGGCTCGGTGCAGGTCGGCGGTCCGGTGCTGGCGCCCTTTGCGGAGGAATTGTTCTACGGCCTGCTGCGCATCGGCTTCCGCAACATCCACGCCATCATCCATCACCAGACCGAGAATTTCGTTGCCGGCATGCCGACCGATCTCGCCTTCAAGACCGCCGGCCGGCAGGCGATTTTCCGCTTCCTGGAGAAGGAACGCGGCGAGGGCTGGTGGGGCTCGGACACGATGGTCGATTACTATGCCGGCCATGCCCAGGGCGAGAACGTCTTCAACTGGGTGCAGGTGCACCCGCTGATGCCGGCCACAATGACCGGCAAATATCCGTTCGACCATGCCGGCATCGGCGAGACATCGCTGATGCAGGCGCTATGTCCCGAAGCGGTGGATGCCGGTCATTTCGCGGATAATACCGGCTGGTACACAAAAGGCGCATCGGATGCGTCGGCCGAGCTGGGCCGGAAGGGTGTGGCGATGATCCTCGAGCATTTGCGGGCGATATTGCGGGTCTAGCTCAACTTCTCCCCACAAGAAGGGGGAAGGGCACGGCGCCTACTTCACCGAACCGGCCGTCATGCCCATGATCAGATAGCGTTCGAGCGCGATGCCGATGATCGCCAGCGGCGTGATGGCTGCCGTCGCCAGGGCTGCCATCGACCACCAGTTGATACCTTGCGAGCCGGTCTGGCTCGCCACCATCACGGGGATGGTCTTGGCATCCGTCGACGTCAGAAGGGCGGCGAAGAAATATTCGTTCCAGCAGAGCACCATCGCCAGGATGAAGGCGGCGACCATGCCGGGGAGCGCGATCGGCATGACAATGCGGAAGAAGGCGCCCCAGATCGACAGGCCGTCGACGAGTGCCGCCTCCTCGAGCTCGACGGGAATGGAGTTGAACTGGTCGCGCATGATCCAGATGACGATCGGCAGCACCATCAGCGTGTAGAGGAGCACAAGGCCGATGCGGGTGTCGAGCAGGGCCACTTCGCGGTAAAGCACCAGGAAGGGCAGCGCCAGCACCACGGGCGGCAGGATCAGCTGCGAGAGGAAGAAGAAGGAGATGTCCTCGTTCTTGAACCAGGCGAACTTGTAGCGGTAACGCGTCAGGCCATAGGCGGCCAGGCTGCCGATAATGATGGCGAGGCTCGACGCGCCGACAGAGGTAATGACCGAGTTCATGAAGCGTTTCAGGAACTCGTCGCGCACCGTCGAGGTCTGGACGATCGAATCCGGCGACAGGCCGAGTGAGCGCCAGCCCTTCCAGTCTGGCTGGAAGTCGACGAAGGGGATGAGGTGCCCCTGCGTGACATCGACCGCCGACTTGAACGAAGTGGTGATCGTCCAATAGATCGGGAACAGGCAGACGAAGGACCAGAACACCAGGGCGCCATAGATGAAGACGCGGCTGGCGAGGAAGGCCGCCGGGGAGCGGATTTCGGAAACGGTATATTCGGTGGTCTGGACGCTCATATGGACGCTCAGTTGACGTTGCGCACGAAGCGACTGGCGAGCTTCAGCAGCCAGGTGACAAACACGACGATGATGATCAGATAGACCATGGCGAGCATGGTGCCGTAGCCGACATTCGAACGGTCGCGATATTCGCGGTAGATGAAGCTCGAAACGGAATCGGTGGCGCCGCCGGGCCCGCCGGACGTCACCGTAATGATGATGTCGGCGAGCTTCAGCTTGAAGATGATGCGCAGGATCACCGCCGTCACGGACACGGGCAGCATCAGCGGGAAGGTAACCTGCCAGAAGGTCTGCCATGTCGTCGCGCCGTCGACGCGCGCCGCCTCGATCACCTCGCGCGACATTGCCTGCAGGCCGGCGAGCAGCATGATCATCATGAACGGAATGAAGGTCCAGGCGTCGAGCACCATGATCGAGATGCGCGCAATGATCGGGTCGGAGAAGAAGGCGGGATTGTCCCAGCCGAGATGGCGCGCCAGCGTCGATGCCGGTCCGAACCGGTATTCCATCAGCGACTTGCCAACCATCCAGGAGACCGCCACCGGCGACAGCATGAGCGGCAGCAGGAAGACCACACGGAAGAATTTTCTGGCGCGGATCTGCGCGTTGAGCAGCAGCGCCAGTCCGAAGGCGATGACATATTCGACCAGCACCGCCAGCACATAGAGGACCATGTTGAAGAGCGCGTTGCGGTAGTAGGGGTCGGCCAGCATCTGCCAGAAATTGTCGAGACCGTTGAACCTGCGGCCAGCGAAGGAGCTGAGATTCCAGTCGGTCAGCGCGATATAGAAGCCGAACAGCGTCGGGAAGATCACCATGGCGACGGTGAAGAGCAGCGCCGGCAGCAGGAACAGCGCGCGCTGGCCGTCCTCGCCGCGCGTCAGCACTTGCCAGGCGCCGAGCGCCACGCCCCACAGCATATAGGCGTAGACCACCGGACGCCAGGTATAGAAGCCGATCGTGTCGACCTCAGTCTTGTAAAGGATCTGCATGACGATCGTCGCCAGCAGCACGAGCGTCGCGGCGATCATCAGGGCCCAGCCGAGGCGCTTGCGGCCGGGCGGGATCAGATCGGCCGCCGCGGAGTTAGCCGGCCATGCATTGGCGGTCGAAGTCTGCTCAGCCACGCCTCTCGCCTCTACCTTTTGTTCTGATGCAATTCCGGAGGAAAACCGTTTCACGCTTTTCCTGCAATTGCTGGAAGTCCAAATGACCGGCCATTGCCGGTCAACATGCGGCCCGGCGACGAGGTCGCCGGGCCGCGACTTCTCATGGGACAGCCTACATGCCGAGCGAGGCTTTGTAGAGCTTGATTTGGTTCTCGCGGCCGATCTGGTCGGTCAGCTTCTCCCAGGCGGCGGCAATGGCATCCGCACCTTCCTGCGCCTTCATCTTGCCGGCGAAGGTGTTGGCCAGGATGTCCTCGGCGGCGCTGTAATACTGGAAGATGCCGGGGATGCGCGGCTCGATCGCGGCGTTCGGATGGTTGTAGGAGTCGCCCTCCGACTTAAGATAGGAGGTGATGAAGGCCTCGTCATAGCCGGCCGCCACCCATTCCGGAATGTTGAAATGGGAGTTGCGGTAGGGCTGGAAGCCGGAAGGATAGGCCGCGCACCACAGCGACAGATCCTTGCCGCCGAGATGGGCCGCCGCCGACCACGCCGCCTTCTTCTTCTTCTCGTCGCTGTCGACGCGGGCCATGACATAGACGCCCCAGCCGAGATAGGCGCAGTTCGGCGCATAGTTCGGGCCGCTGGCCAGCTTGTCCCACTTGCCGGTCTTCGAATTGTAGACGTCGTCCGAGCCCGGCAGGATCGAGAAGCCGGTGACGTCGCCGATGACCGAGGAGTCGTTGGTCTTGACGTTGGAGCCGATATCGCCCCACCACGGGATCATCGAGCCAGTGCCGGCCAGGAACTGCTGGAAGCCGGTGGTGTTCGGATCGGCGTTGATCTGATCCGGCGGCTCCGAGGGCAGGGCGTCGATGACGTCCTGGATGGCCCGCACCCAAGCCGGGTTGTTGATGCGCGGCTTCATCGTATCCGGATCGAACAGCCAGGCCTTGTCGTCGGGGTGCTTGGCATAGGCAGAGGCGCGGCTGCCGAGGAAGTAGAAACCGAAGCCGCCCCAGGGCTTGGGCGCGTCGAGATAGCCATAGACGTCCTGGCCCTTGAACTGCTTGCCCTTGAGGAACTTGGTGACGGCCTGCACTTCCTGCCAAGTCTTGGGCACGCCCCATTCGGTCGTCGCGCCGCTCTCCTTCCAGGCCTTCGCGAGGTCGGGATCGGAGAATACGTCGGTGCGGTAGTTGAAGTTGTGCGTATCGCCGTCGATGGTCACGCGATACTGCTTGCCGTCCCAGGTGCCGACCGGCGGCTTGAGGTAGTTGACGAGATCGTCCATGTCGATCTGCTTCTTGACCCAGTCGGGCATCTCCGAGGTGAGGCCCTTGCCGCAGACGTCGCCCTCGAAGGGCGCACCCATCTCGATGATGTCGAAGTCGACGGTTTTGGTCGCGATCGACTGTTGCAGACGGGCGTTGTAGTCGGCCTGGGCGAGGTCGATCCAGCTGATCTTGGCGCCGGTATAGGCCTCCCACGGCTTCAGGAAGCCGCGGAACAGCACGTTGTGCAGGTTCTGGTTGTTGAGGCCCATGAAGGTGAGCTCGACACCGGCGAACTCGCCTTGCTTGACGTTGGCCTTGGTCGCTTCCAGGCAGAGCTCACCGACTTTCTGGAAGTCGGCGTCCGTCGGCTGGCCTTTGCCGACGCCGGGTATCTGCAGGATTTTCGCGCGCAGGTCGTCGGCGGCAGCCGCCGGCCTGGTCAGCGCGCCAAGCCCCGTGCCGGACGCCGCTGCGAGCGCCGCCATGCTGGCCGCGCCCTTCAGCAAATCGCGGCGGGTCGCCCCGGCACGCACCAGTTTTTCGTAAAGATCGACTCTCATCTCAAGGTTCCTCCCAGAACTTCAGTCGTGAATTGATTCTGCCAATCTCTCGACGTCGAAACGTCTGCGGTTCTCCTATACCATAGGGCAGCGTGGGACCCCACCCTGCGTCGCCTGGAGATCCGATTTTCGGGACAAGGACCGGCATTCGGATTGGCACTCGTCACTATTCGCGTAATCGATTACCTTGTCAACAAGATTGGCTTTTTATCTATAAGATACCGACTTGCCCTTGCCGTTGGCAATGGCTAGCTTCACCGAAAAAGATAGGGGAGACAATGGCTCAAGTCGCGATCGCCAATGTGGCCAAGGCTTTCGGAACCGTCAAGGTTCTACATGAGGTCAGCGTCGATATCGCCGACGGTCAATTCGTCGTCCTGGTCGGCCCTTCGGGCTGCGGCAAGTCCACGCTGCTGCGGATGGTGGCGGGGCTGGAAACGGTTTCCGGCGGAACGATTTCGATCGGCGACCGCATCGTCAACAACCTGCCGCCGGCCAAGCGCGACATCGCCATGGTGTTCCAGAACTACGCGCTCTATCCGCACAAGACGGTGGAGCAGAACATGGCTTTCGCGCTGAAGCTGCGCGGCACCGATCCGGCCATCGTCGCCGAGCGGGTGAAGCGTGCGGCCGACATCCTCGACCTCAATCCCTATCTCAAGCGCTATCCGCGCCAGCTTTCCGGCGGCCAGCGCCAGCGCGTCGCCATGGGCCGCGCGATCGTGCGCAACCCGCAGGTGTTTCTGTTCGACGAGCCGCTCTCAAACCTCGATGCCAAGCTGCGCGTGCAGATGCGCACCGAGATCAAGGAACTGCATCAGCGGCTGAAGACCACCACCATCTACGTCACACACGACCAGATCGAGGCCATGACCATGGCCGACAAGATCGTGGTGATGCGCGACGGCCGCATCGAGCAGATCGGCGCGCCGCTGCAACTGTTCGACCGGCCGGCCAACCTGTTCGTCGCGGGCTTCATCGGCTCGCCGGCGATGAACCTGCTCAAGGGCACGGTGAAGAAGGGTGAAAGGTCCGAGGTCGACATAGCAGGCTCGGCCTTTCCGATGCCTGCCAGCATCGCCGCGGCGGACGGCCAGGCCGTCGTCTATGGCGTCCGTCCCGAGCATCTGGAGATCCATCCCGACGGTGTGGCGTCCACGATTTCGGTGGTCGAGCCGACCGGCTCGGAAACGCTGGTGTTCGTGCGCTTCGGCGAGGGCGAGATGGTGGCGCTGTTCCGCGAGCGTCACGACTTCAAGCCTGGCGATACGCTGAAGCTCAGGCCGCGGCTCGACCATGTCCATCTCTTCGACGCAGGGACCGGCAAGCGTCTCTGACCGCAAACACACATCGAGGAAACCATGCTCAAAGGGATCAATCCGCTGCTCAACGCCGACGTGCTCCAGGCCCTGCGGGCGATGGGGCACGGCGACGACCTGATCATCGCCGACACCAATTTCCCATCCGACTCCGTCGCCAAGCAGACGGTGCTCGGCAAGCTGCTGCGCATCGATGCGCCGGCGGCCGAAGTGGTGAAGGCGGTGCTGTCGCTCTATCCGCTGGACAGCTTCGTCAACGACGCGGCCGCGCGCATGGAGATCGTCGGCAAGCCGAACGAGATCCCGCCGGTGCAGAAGGAGGTGCAGCAGGAAATCGACGCGGCCGAGGGCAAACCCTGGCCGATGATCTCGATCGAGCGCTACGCCTTCTACGAGCGGGCGAAGAAGGCGTATTGCGTCATCCAGACCGGTGAGCGCCGCTTCTATGGCTGCTTTGCCTTCCGCAAGGGCGTCATTCCGCCGGATGCGGAGTAAGGAGATGTCCGCCAGCAAGCCAGTCGTCATCCTGGGTGTCTTCGTCGCCGACACCGCCTATCGCGCCGACCGCCAGCCGCGCATGGGCGAGACGATCCTCGGCAATTCGTTCAAGCTCGGACCCGGCGGCAAGGGCTCGAACCAGGCGGTCGCAGCCGGCAAACTCGGCGCCGACATCACCTTCCTGACCCGGCTCGGCATCGATGCCTTCGCCGACATGGCCAAGCAGACGTGGAAGGATGCGGGCGTCAAGAGCGCGGTCATCGACACGCCGGACAGCTACACCGGGGCGGCTTATATCTTTGTCGAGGAGGGCAGCGGCAACAACGCCATCATCGTCAGCCCGGGTGCTGCGATGCTGATCTCGTCCGCTGACATCGAGGCGCATGCTGACCTGATCCGCTCGGCGGGCGTCTTTGTCACCCAGCTCGAGCAGCCGATTGACGCGGCGCTGAAAGCTTTGCAAATCGCGCGCGGGGCAGGGGTGACTACCATTCTTAACCCGGCGCCGGCCGCCACCCTGCCGGACAGCATCTACGCGCTTTGCGACTACGTCACACCCAACGAGTCCGAGGCCGAGGGGCTGACCGGCATCGCCGTCTCTTCGGTCGACGATGCCCGCCGCGCCGCCGACAGCCTGCTGGCAAAGGGCGTCGGCGCCGTTATCGTGACGCTTGGCGAGAAGGGCGCGCTGCTGCACACCAGGGAGCGATCCGATCACGTCGGCGCCGTCACTGCCGGCCCTGTAATCGAAACCACGGGGGCGGGCGACGCCTTCAATGGCGGACTGGCGGCAGCGCTTGCCAAGGGCGTCGAGCCGCTGGAGGCGGTGCGCTTCGCCTGTGCCGTCGCAGGCATTTCGGTGACCCGGCCGGGTACCGCGCCTTCGATGCCGACGCTCCAGGAAGTCGAGGCGCTGCTGGCGCGCGGTTGAAGCCGCCAAATCTCGCGTGGCGTTTCAGCGGCGCTAGCCGGCCATCGGCTTGACCACAACTCACAGAAGTTGGTCTCTCACGGCCCCCAGGGTTGCATATTAGCCACGGTTAATATTAATCGGCGCCAACGCCTTGCATCAACGGCATAGGTGTCCCGTAATGGGCCACCGTGTCTGGCATCGCAATTGCACTGTCAGCAATGCCGGGGTGGACCGTGCCTCGGTAGCCGGGGGGCTATTTTGGGGGGCCCGCCGCTCCGCGATGGAGCGGCGGCGCTTTAAGGGTCGAGGGTAATGGCGATGTATTTTCCGCAATTTCTGGTGGGCATGTTCGCGACGTCGTTCACCGTCGCAATCTGGGTCGGGTTGCAAACCGGCTCCGCCTGGAAGGCGCTCGGCTGCGCTATGCTTGCAATGATCATTCTCCAGATTGGATATGCCGGACTGGTCATGCGGCTCATCTACAAGCGGGGATCGCAAGGCACTGGAGCTGACTTTATATCGGCAAATGCGGCGCCACCGGTGCAGCGAGCGCGTCCACACTAGAGGGCTCACCCTCCCGAGCGAGTGCAGACCGTAAACCCTTGGCGACGACCAAACCGTCCCGCCCTTCTCGTGGAACTGCGCGACCGGGCAGCAGTTCGAGCCGACAAGGCTTTCAAGACCTGGGTTTTCGGAAACGTAAAGCCGTTGCGATTACGTGCCATGGCTTGATGACCGGGGCCGGCCAAGGCTGGCTCAACCCGCCAAACGCGCCTGCGGAACGCAAGCAGTGCCAGCGCGTTCACCGTCTTGACCAGCACAGGCAGCCTGGTTTCCCGGAACGGTGAGATGAAAAACCCCTATAAAAAGCCCACGCTTGTAAAGCGCGAGAAGCTCACCGCCCGAACCGCGCAGATTGTCGCCTCCGGTGTGATATTGGGCGAGTGAACAGGGGCGCCGAAGCGCAGCTGAAGAATTTTGCTGCTCACTGCAGGCTGGCCGGTCGGTGACTGCTCTAGAGGGCCGGGCCCGGCCGAATGGCGCTTCCGTCAGAAAAGCGCGACAGGCGAAAGCGGGTGAGATCGTGCCCGATCTGGTTTCCCTGGATCATGTCGGCGACGACCCGGCCGATTCCCGGTCCGATACCGAAGCCGTGGCCGCTCATGCCCGTCGCGACAACGAGGCCAACGATCGCCTGCACTTTGTCCACAATGGGAACGACGTCCGGCATCGCGTCGATCATGCCAGCCCAGCTTGCCTTTAGGCGCACCGCGTCGAGCTGTGGGAACAGGCGCCTGAAATTGCGCTCGATGGAACGCAGACCAGAACGTTCGGGAGCCGGATTTAGCACCCGCATTCTTTCGAAAGGACTTTGCGAATCCGGCGCCCAGTGACGCGGCGTCGACCAGCCATCCGGGTAGCCCGCCGGCGCGGCCGGCGAATAGCGTGAGCCGAAAGGATTGGCCATAAGCGCGGGAAGGTATTTCTTCGCATGCCGGAATGCGTCCGGGCCAAGGTGAAGCAAATGACTGCCTCCGGCAGCGAGCGTGTATCCGCCATCCTGTCGGCGTCTGAAAGCGATATGCTCTCCTGCCGCGGCTCCTGCATAGACTTCAGGCATCGCCTCGGTTGCCGCGACGGTCGACCTTACACTGAGCTGGGGAATGGAAACGCCATGTCTTCTCAGGAACAGGGAAGACCACGCACCGCCGGCGAGCAGAACGCTCGACGTCTCGATGTGACCCGCCTCTGTCCACACTCCCCTGATCCTCCCGGCCGAGATTTCCAGGGCTCGCGCCGCGCAATTCTCCACAAGCTTGATCCCCTTGCGGGCGGCAAGCCGGGCGAGTGCCGGCACGGCCAGCCAAGGCTCCGCTCGCATGTCGGAAGGCGTTGTCATCGCGCCCTTGAAACTGCGCGACATGCCTTTGATGAGACCGGTGGTTTCGCGTGCGTTCAGCAGGCGCGTGTCGATTTCATGGACGGCAGCGATCGTCATGAATTTTTCGAAGCGGGCCATTTCGCGGTCGGAGCTTGCCAGGTAAGTCACGCCGGTCTGCTTCAAGCCGATGTCTTCGCCGCATTCCTCGGCCAGCTGCCGCCAATGACGCGACGCCTCGATCACGATCGGCAGTTCGTCCGCATCGCGTCCCTGTTTGCGGATCCATCCCCAATTGCGGGAGGACTGTTCGGCAGCGATGCGTCCCTTTTCCAACAGCGTCACCGAGATGTTGCGCCGCGCAAGAAAAAGCGCTGTCGTGACGCCGATAACGCCGCCACCGATAATCACCACGTCAGCGCTTTTAGGTAGGGGGCCGGGAAATTGAATCGGATCTGCTTCGGAGAACGGGAAAGTAGGCAAGGGGAGAATCCTGAAAACGCTGCGTCAGCTATGGCCCACCGGCAGCCAACCTTTCTTGAGGCAGTTCTGGGGAAGGTGGAGCACAGGCGCCTGACGAGCGGCTCCCGTAGTCGCCAATTCAGACGCGGTGGATCGCGAATGTTGGCCGCAGCGAATACAAAAAGTTGAAACTCTCCGGAAAATGAAAGTTCAAGCTTTTGAAGAGCAGGGCCTAAACCCTTGAAAAGACTGGCGCGAGTGACGGGGCTCGAACCCGCGACCTCCGGCGTGACAGGCCGGCACTCTAACCGACTGAGCTACACCCGCGCACTGACGAGCACGTGTCAGGCGTGTTCGTCGTTGGGGCGCTGGATAAGGGGTTCGTTTGCGGGTGTCAAGCGCCGCACGTGAGCATAACAGCAATCAGCAGAAGGTTTTTTGACAAGTGCGCCGGCATTGGCAAAATCCGTCTGATAGCGGGTGCGCCGGCTGTTCATTGGGCCTTGCGAATAGAGCTGTAACTGCTTAAAGGTCCGGCCCGGAGCGGGCGATTAGCTCAGTTGGTAGAGCGCTTCGTTTACACCGAAGATGTCGGCGGTTCGAGCCCGTCATCGCCCACCAGTTTCCCGGCACAATCAAGACTCACCGCGGCGTCAGGCGGAAATCCTGGCCTTCGGGCAGGAGCTGGCCGCCATCGACGACGATCGTCGTGCCGGTGATGTAGCTGGCGTCGTCGGAGGCCAGGAACAGGAAGGCGTTGGCGACGTCGCGCGGCGTGCCGAGACGTCCGAGCGGCACGGCGTCCTCCATGCTCTTGATGAAGGCGGCATCGCGGTGAAGCTTCATGCCTTCGGTCAGGATGTTGCCAGGCTCGACGCCGTTGACGGTGATGCCATAGCCGGAAAACTCCAGCGCCGCCGCGCGGATGAAGCCGTTGATGCCGGCCTTGCTTGCCGAATAATGGCCGTGGCCGGGGCTGCTCACCTGCGGGCCGGTGATGGAAGAGGTGAAGAGCATGCGACCGCTGCCCTGAGCCTTCATCGGTGGAAGCGCTGCCCGGGCGGCGTTGAAGCTGCCGCGCAGATTGACCGCCATGACCCGGTCCCAGTCCTCCGGGCTGGTGTTCTCGATCAGTTGCCAGGGATAGATGCCGGCGTTCTGGACGATGATGTCGAGCCGGCCGTGACGCTGCAGCGCCAATGCCACCACCGCTTCGGCGTCAGCCGTCTTCGAAATGTCGGTGCTGATGAAGGACGCACCCAGTTCGTCGGCGCTCGCCTTCCCGGCTTCGGCTTCACTGTCGGCCAGCACAAGGCTGGCGCCCTCCTCGGCGAACCGCTGGGCTATGCCCCTGCCGATGCCACGCGCGGCCCCGACGATCACCGCCACCTTGCCTTCGATGCGTCCGGTCATGCGAGCCGTCCTGTCATGCGAGCCTTTGGCGAATGGTTTGCTTGAAGGCGTCGAGAAGCACGGCCGCCAGCACCAGCAAGCCGTGGATGACCTGGGTGAAGTTGGCCGGCAGGGCCATGAGGTTGATGGCGGTGTTGATGGCCGAGAGGAGCAGCACGCCGGCATAGACGCCGGGCAGGGTGCCGACGCCGCCTTTCAGGCTGACGCCGCCAATGACCACAGCGGCGAAGGCGTTGAAGAGCAGGCCGACGCCGAGATTGGCGGTGGCGCCGGAGGTGCGGATGGCGAGCAGCCAGCCGGCGAGGCCGGCGATGGCGCCGGCAAGGACGAAGGCGATGATCAGGTTGCGGTTGACGCGGATGCCGGCACGGAAGGTCGCGGTCTCGTTGCCACCGATCATCACCAGATGCCGGCCGAACGGCGTCTTGGCGAGAATCAGCGAGAAGACGACGAAGCAGCCGACAGCGATCCAGGCGGTGAGCGGCAGGCCGGCGAGCCGCTGGATACCGAACCAGCGGATGGCCGGCGCCAAATCCTGCGCCGAGCGTCCGCCGGAAACGACAAGCACGAGGCCGCGCACCCAGATATAGGAGGCAAGCGTGATGATGAAGGCGCTCATCCGCAGTCTGACGATGAGGAAACCGTTGATGACGCCGATAAGGGCTCCCACCGCCAGGGCTACGGCGAGCGAGACCGGCACCATCAGCCAGTCCGGATGCAACTGCAGGCCGAGGCCGATGCCTGACGAGCAGAACATGATGCCGACCGCCATGGCGCTGAGCGCCGCGACCGATTCAACCGACAGGTCCATGTGACCGGCAATGATGACCAGCGCCAGGCCGATCGACATGACGCCCAGCACGCTCGAAGCCTCGACGATGTTGGCGAAGATGCCGAGCTGGAAGAAGTTCGGAATGAGGGTCGAGAACACGGCCAGCACGAAGACCAGCATGAACCAGACGAGATTGTCGAGCACAAGCTCGAGACTGTGGCGGGTGCGTGGGCTCATCGGCCGATCCGGTTAGCGTCGAATTTGAATATGCGGCTGCCGCGGGGCGGGCCCGCGAGGCTCCGGGCCGGGAGGCCCGGAGCTCGATGGAAAAGGCCTACTCGACGGGCTTAACGGTATCCGTCGGCGGCTTCAGGTTGCCCCAGAAAGCGGGGTTGTCGACATTCTCCTTGGTTATCGCCGCGCCTGGGATCTTGATGTTCGGGCCCCAGGCTTCCTTGGTCACCACCGACTTCAGGCCGAGCACGTCATATTCGCCGGGCTTGATCTCCTGCTTGTTGACGACCTTGTCCATGAACATGGCGACGGCCGCGGCCTGGGCGTAGAGCGGCTGTTCGACTTCGACGTTGAGCCAACCCTTGCGGATCAGGTCGAGGCCGACCGGCGCGCCGTTCGAGCTCATCATCATCACATCGCCCGGCTTCTTACCGGCGGCCTCCAGCGAGGCAACGCCCGCGACCGAAAGATGCGCAGCGTGGCTGAAGATCAGGTCGATGTCGGGATTGGCCAAGATCTGGTCGGCGACGATGGTGCCGGCGTTGCTCGCCTCCCACTGCATGGCGGGCAGCGAGATGATCTTGACGTCCGGAAACGCCTTCATCTTCTCCTCGAAACCCTTCTGGATGTCGAGCGTGTAGGGATCGCCGGGATCGCCGAGCACCTGCAGGATCTTGCCCTTGACCGAGCCATGCTTGGCCTTCAGCAGCGCTTCGGCCTGCTCCGCCGCAATGTGGCCGATCTCGACCGTGCCGGCGACCGATGTGAAGTCGGACGGCGTGGCGGTGATTTGGCGGTCGAACTCGACCACAGGGATGCCGGCCGCGCGGGCGGCTTCAACGGATGGCTTCAACGCATTGAAATCGACCGCGGCGAGGATGATCGCCTTCGGCTTAAGCGCAATCACGTCGTTCATCTGCGATTGCTGAGCGTCGGTTTTGTTGTCGGCGTTCAGCGTCTTCATCTCGTAGCCGACCTGTTTCAGAAACAGTTCCAGCGCGCTCACCGAGCCGGTCTGGAATTCGTCGAGCAAGGTCGGCACCAGGTAGTAGACGGTACCCTTGGACTGGGCGAATGCCGGCGTGAGCGTGGCAATGGCCAGGGCCAGGATACCGAAGACAGAAAGTAGCATTCGCTTCATGTCGTTCGCTCCTCTTTTCGCCGGACCCCTCATTTGTCCCTCAGCCCGCCGGTCCGGCACCGGCAAGCGTTTCCCCGGTGATCATGTTGATCACCGCATCGGGACTTGTCTTGTTGCGGGCAACGTCGCCCGCCACGACGCCCTGGCGGATCACCACGATCCGGTCGGCGACCTGGAAAGCCTGCTGCATGATGTGGGTGATGATGACGACGCCGATGCCTTGGCTCGCCACCTTGCGGATCATGTCGAGGCCGCGGCGCGTCTGCTCGACGCCGAGCGCGGCGAAGGGCTCGTCGAGCAGCACCAGCTTGCCGCCCCAATGAACGAAACGGTTGAGCTCGATCGCCTGCCGCTGGCCGCCCGAGAGATGCTCGACCTTGGTGCGCAGCGAGGGAATGCGAGTGCCGGCATTGGCCAGCGCCTTCGCCACTACTGACTCCATCGCGCGCTCGTCGAGCACCGGAACGCCCAGCACCCTGCGGGTGATCTCGCGGCCCATGAAGAAGTTGGCCACCACGTCGACATTGGTGCAGAGCGAGAGGTCCTGGTAGACGGTCTCGATGCCGGCGGCCTTGGCCTCGGCGGGGGTTTTGGCGAGGAACTCCTTGCCTTCGAACAGCATGCGACCCGAGGTCGGCTCGAGTCCGCCGGCGATGATCTTGACCAGCGTCGACTTGCCGGCGCCGTTGTCGCCGAGCAGCGCCACCACCTCGCCACGCGCGATCGAGAAGCTGATGCCCCTCAGCGCCCGGATGGCGCCGTAATTCTTGGTGACGTTGTCGAGGACCAGCAGGGGTTCGCTCATGCCGCGATGTCTCCGCCGTTCAGAAGGTCGCCTTCGCGCTGCCGCTTGGCGGTGAAGATCTGGCCGAAGCGTGGCGAAAGCACGCCGGAAACGGCAAGTGCCGCGGCGCCGCGCAACACGGCATGCTGCCCGCCCTGCGCCACGAGGATGCGCGGCGCGGCGCGATCCTTGCGAGCCGAAACCGAATTGTGCAGCGGCTCCGCCAATGCAGCCAGGCGTTCGAGCAACTGAGGCGAGGCGAGGCCCCCAAGCACGATCGTCTCGGGATCGAAAAGATTTTCAATCACGGCGATGGCATTGCGGAAGATCGGAGCGACTTCGGCCACCCATCCGGCGTCGTTGCCGTTCCAGCGGCCGCGCGCCTCGAGCGACAGATAGCGTTCGAGGCAGCCCCGGTTGCCGCAGGGGCAAAGCTCGCCTTCCGGAACGACGGGGATGTGTCCGATCTCGCCGGCATTGCCCCAGGCCCCGCGCAGCACGCCGCCGTCATGCACCATGGCGCCGCCAAGCCCGACGCTGAAGTAGAGATAGTAGTAGTCGGAACGCTGGAGGCCGAGGCCGTAGAGGCGTTCCCCCATGGCCGCCGCCGCCATATCGGTCTCGAAGAAGGCGGGCAGGCCCGTCGCGGCGGCAAGGCGCTCGCGCAACGGCACGCCTTTCCAGCCGGCCATTGTGGTCGGTCCGACGAAGCTCATGGACTCGACGCCGAACGGGCCGGGAAGCGCCATGCCGACGCCGATGACCCGTCCTCCGGCCCGGCGCCCGGTCAGATCGGCAACCATGGCGCCGATCGCCTCGAAGGCGAGATCGGGCGTCGGGCTCGGCGCTTCGCGATGGACGCTCTCGATCACGTCGCCGCTCAGGTTGATGAGTGCGGCGTCTATCCCCAGCGGGGTGAGGTGGATGCCGACGGCATAGCCGCCTTCCGGGTTGATGCGCAGCGTGGCCGGCGGTTGGCCGCGGCCCTTCGGTTCCTCGCGGACCGACAGTATGTAACCCTGTTCCTCCAACTCGCGCACGATAGTCGAGACCGTCTGAACGGTGAGCCCGACGTGCTGCGCGATGTCGCCGCGGGCGATCGGACCGAAGCGGCGGATGGATTCGAGCACGATGCGCCGGTTGTATGGCCGCCCGAACTCCTGATTGGTTCCCCGCAACGCCATGGCTTGCGCTCCTGACGGACACAAGGTTCGCAGAGAAGATTTATTCAGTCAAATGGAATTCAAAAATAATTTGCCCGGCTCTCGAGGAGAGCAAGTTTCCCTGCGGCCCCGGCGCTTGCGACCCGGGCAATGTGCGGCAAGCTAGTATCTGATGACGCGACGCTCGATCAGCACGACGATGCAGAAAAGGGCGATCGACAGCGACGAGGACAGCACGATCGCGGCGTAGAGCCGGTCGGATTGATAGTTGAACGTTGCCTGGATGATCAGCGCGCCGAGGCCTTTGTCCGAGCCGATCCATTCGCCGACGATGGCGCCGATTACCGCAGTGGCCGAGGCGATGCGCAGCGAGGAGAACAGCATCGGCAGGGCGCGGGGCAGGCGCAGAGCCCAGAAGATCTCCGAGCGTGTCGCCGACAGCACGCGGAACAGTTCGTGCTCGTTGTCGCTTGCCGAATCCAGGCCTCGGATCATGTTCACCAGGGTCGGGAAGAAACAGATCACGGCGGCGATGACGATCTTTGGCGTCATGCCGAGGCCGAAGATCAGGATGATGATCGGCGACAGCGCCAGGATCGGAATGGTGTTGAAGAACAGCACGATCGGGAAATAGGCGGCCTGCAGGATGCGGCTGTGCACGAAGACCACGGCAAGCAGCACGGCGGCGAGATTGCCGATGACGAAGCCCGCCAGCGCCTCGATCAGCGTCGGTCTGAGATTGTCGATGAGCAGGGCGAAATTCTTCTGGAAGACGCCGAAGATCGCCGTCGGCGTCGGCACGATATAGGCCGGCACGCCGAGCAGCGGCAGGAGATACTGCCAGGCAATCAGGATCGACGCCGCGCCCAGAACCGGAAGTGCAATCGCCATTTGCGGGGCAAGCGGCGCCGGTCTCACGATGCGCGCTCCAGCGCTGCACGCAACTCGGCCATGGCGCCGACGATCGCCGCATCCTCGCGCTTGCAGCGGTTGCCTTCCTGCTTGAAGGGCCGCAGGTCGAGGTCCTTCACCACCCGTCCCGGATTGGCAGCCAGCACAATGACGCGCTCGCCGAGATAGGCGGCTTCGGCGATCGAATGGGTGACGAAAAGGATCGTTGTGCCGGTGCGCCGCCAGAGCGTCAGCAATTCGTCGTTGAGGCGATCGCGCGTGATCTCGTCCAGCGCGCCGAACGGCTCGTCCATCAGAAGCAGCCTGGGCTCGCTAAGCAGGGCGCGCGCGATGGCGACGCGCTGGCGCTGGCCCCCCGAAAGCTGATGCGGCAGGCGTTCACCGAGTCCGCCAAGCCCCATCAGCTCCAGCAGTTCGCTGCTGCGGTCATCGATCTTGCGTGTGAGGCTGCGCTGGCCGACGCCGAGCGGCAGGCGCACATTGTCGCGCACCGTGCGCCAGGGCAGCAGGGTGGAATCCTGGAAGACGAAGCCGACGTCGCGGCGCGAGCGCACCGCGTGCGGTGTGGCCCCAAGCACGCTGATCGTGCCGTCCAGCGGGTCGAGCAGGTCCGCCACCACGCGAAGTAAGGTCGACTTGCCGCAGCCCGACGGGCCGAGGATCGACAGGAAGGAGCCGGCCGCGACCGTGAGGTCGAGGCCGGACAGCACCTTGACGACCTTCTGCCGGCCGCCATAGCCGACATCGAGCTTCTGCGCTTCGATGGCGTTCGGCATCAGGCCGCGGGCGCGTCGAGCTTGGGCCGGTCCGCGGCCGAAAGCTCCAGGATCTTCGTGGTGTAGACATCTTTGGCGGCCGGGCGTCCGTTCGGGTACTGGCCGACCTTGTCGAGCAGCGTCAATTGCTCCTCGATGGAGGCAGGGTCGAACGTGCCCCAGCCATCTTTGGCGGTCGCGCCGTCGAAGGAGAGTTTCAGCACTAGGTTGACGGTCTTCTCTTCCCAGCCGAGATCCATCTCCGGATACGCGGCGACCATCTTCTTCACCGCTTCCTGGGGGTTGGCGTGAACCCAGCCCCAGCCCTTGCCGACCGCGCCGACGAACTTCGCCAGTGTGTCGGGGTCCTTCTCGATCGCCGCGTCGGTCGCGAAATAGACGTCGGCGTAGGAAGCGAGGCCGAGGTCGCGCACCAGGAGATCGATGCGGTCCTCGCCGACCGCGCTCAGCGCCTGGGTGTTGGTGATCCAGCCGCCGATGGCGTCGACGTCGCCGCGCACCAGAGGCGCCTTGTCGAAGCCGACATTGACGATGGTGACTTCCGAGGGGTCGATACCGTTCTTGGCCAGGATCTCATCGATGACGAAGCGCGCGGTCGGCTGGATGCCGATCTTCTTGCCCTTGAGGTCGGCAACATTGCGGATTGGCTTTCCCGGTTTCGAGGTCAGCGCATAGGGGCCGGTGCGGAAGCCGCAGGCGATGATTCTGATCGGCACGCCGCTGGCGCGCGCCGCATAAAGCTGCGGCGTTTCCGAGAACTGGCCGAGCTGCGCGGCGCCGGAGATCACCGGCGGCACGGTCGAGGCATTGGGGCCGCCAGGGCTGAACTCCACCTCGAGCCCGGCATCCTTGAAATAGCCGTTGGCGACGGCCGCGATGTCACCGATCTGGCCATTGGACATCAGCCAGTCATACTGGATGACGACCTTGCCGGCGGCCCTGGCGCCCGGCGTCAACACCAATTGCATACCGGCTGACGCGGCTGCGACCGCTGCGAGGCCGCCCTTCACGAAAGCGCGGCGGTTCAATTCGTAGTCTTGGTTCCCACTCATTTTTCGCTCCTGTTGCAGACTTCTTGTCTCTTCTTTCCAAGCGCCGCTCCCTCGGCGCGGCGTCGCTACGGCTGTTGGTCGTGGTAGTCGCCAGGGCCGCCGTCGAGCCAGGCGTAAAGCTCCCAAAGCGTGTCGTCCGGATCGGTGAAATAGGCGCAGCGCGCATTCCAGACGTAGTTTTCGGGCGGTCCATAGAAGGGCACGCCCTTGGCGCTCAATTCGCCGTGCAGCCGGTCGATCTCGGCCGGCGATCCGAGCTGGACGGCGACGCAAACCTTGTGCGCTTGGCGCGGCGATCTCTGGTTCGAGACGCCGGTGTGTCGGTTGATGTGGTCGAGCTCCCAGGCGGCGAGCGTCACGCCCTCGCCATGGAAATCGGCAAACCCTTCGGCACGCCGACGCAGCCGGAAGCCGAGTTTCCCGACATAGAAGTCGACCGTACGCTCGATATTTTCCACCAGCAGGCAGACGTCGGAGATGCGGGTGAGGTTGGCCGGCATGATTATTTCGTCCCGCCGGTCTTGGAGAGTGGCAGCTTCACGCCGACGCGGTTCGCAGCGCCGATGATGTGCGTACGCATTGCTGCTTCTGCCGCCGCCGGATCGCCCGCCACTAGCGCCTCATAGATGCGCACATGTTCGCCGACATTGATCTCGACGAGATCGTGCAGCGGGTTGGTTAAGCGGGCATAGTGGATCGACTGGCGGATCTGCTCGCAGACAAAAGAGATGAAGGTGTGGATGTAGCTGTTGCCGGTCGCCCGCGCGATCTCGCGGTGGAATAGCAGGTCGGCGTCGATGCTGCCTTCTTCCCAGCGCTCCTCGCCGCCCATGCGGTCGAGCGCCGCCTTGATCGAATCGAGATGCTCCTGCCCGCGCCGCGCCGCGGCGAGCGCCGCCGACTCGGCCTCGAGGATGCAACGCAGCTCGAACAGCCGCTCCATATTGTGGGTGTCCTTGAGCGCCTCGCGGTCGATGCGGATCGCCGCCCTTTGCTGGGGCGCCAGCACGAAGGCGCCGATGCCTTGCCGCGCCTCGATCATGCCGTCCGCCCTCAACTGGGCAATCGCCTCGCGCACCACATTGCGGCTGACGCCGAACTTCTCGGAAAGCTCCTGCTCGGTCGGCAGCCGCGCGCCGGGATTCAACTCGCCGGATTCGATCTCGCGGCTGAGGAAGGCCGCGACCCGGTGCGGCAGGGTCTCGACGGTGCCGATGGCGGCCAGTCTCTGCTTCATAAAAAACGCTCCGTCGAGGGCAGCAGGCAGCCGGGGTTCATCACCCCTTTAGGGTCGAGCGCAGTCTTCAGCGCGGCAGCCATGCGGCGATGCGCCGGCGAAAGCCCGGCCCAGAATTCTCGGGCACGGCTGCGGCCGATGCCGTGCTCGGCGCTGATCGAGCCGCCGAGCCTGACGGCGATGTCGTAGAGTCCCGCCGTGATTTCCTCGCCGCGCGCCCGGGCTTCGCCATCAGCGAGATCGAGCGGCGGCAGCACATTGAAATGGATGTTGCCGTCGCCGGCATGGCCATAGGCCAGTGCAATCCAGCCCGGATGTTCGGTGGCGACGAAGCGGCGGGCGCGCTCGACAAGGGCAGGGATATCGGAAATGCGCACCGAGAGATCGGTGCGCACGTGGTAGCCGCGCTTCGCCTGGCCCTCGACCAGTCCCTCGCGGATCGCCCAGAAGGCCTTAGCCTGCGCGTTGCTGGTCGCGAGGACTGCGTCGGCTACCAGGCCGCCTTCGAGCGCATCGGTTAGAAAACTGGCGAGCACGCCGTTGAGGTCGATGGTCGGTCCGGAGGACAATTCGATCAGCGCATGGACGGGTGCTGCGACAGGCGCCGTCATTCCAGGATCGACCAGCCGGGCCAAATCGATGCATTCCGAGCCGATGATCTCGAAGGCGGAAATCAGATCGGAGCAGGCGCGTCGCGCTCGGTTGAAGAGGTCGATGGCCGCTTCGAACGAGATGAGGCCGAGATAGGCGGTCTCGACACGGGCAGGCTTCGGGAACAGCTTGACCTCCACACCGGTAATGATGCCGAGCGTGCCCTCGGAGCCGATGAACAGCTGCTTCAGGTCATAACCGCTGTTGTTCTTGCGCAGCCCGGAAAAGCCGTTCCACAGCTCGCCATCGGCCAGAACAACCTCCAGCCCCAGGATCAGGTCGCGCGCCATGCCGTAGCGCAGCACGTTGACGCCGCCGGCATTGGTCGCGGCATTGCCGCCGATCTGGCAACTGCCTTGTGCGCCGAGCGCCAGTGGGAACAGGCAATCTTCGGCCTCGCTTGCCTCTTTGATCGTCTGCAGCACGCAGCCTGCGTCCGCCTGAAGTGTGAAGTTCGCGCGATCGATCCGGCGGATGGCGTTCAGCCGCTCCAGGCTGACGACTACACCGCCGGTGGTGGTGCCATCGATGGCGCCCGAAACCAAGCCGGTGTTGCCGCCCTGTGGAATGACGCCGAGTCCCAACTCGCTGCACAGACGCATCAGCACCTGCACCTCCGCAACCGACGCGGGGCGCAGTACGGCCAGCGCGCTGCCTCGATAGTCGCCGGCCCAATCGCCGAGATACTTCGCCATTCCAGCAGTGTCGGCAGTGAGACCGCTCGGCCCCACTGCGTCTTCGAGGACGCTGAGGATATCCGGTGAGAGGCTGCGAACGGTCATCAGCGGCGCAATCGGTGAGGCGATAGGGTGATGTATATCATCCTACAACTTGGATTGAGTCAATCCGAAGCGAGGCGCTGCCCAGGCAAAACGGTGGATAATCTGGAGGGACCTCGGGTCGGCCGCGAGGCGTGCGCTAAAGGTACTGCGCGACCTTCTTGCCGACGGCGAGGAAGCGCAGCGGGTCGACCGCCTCGCCGTTGTGGCGCACCTCGTAGTGGAGATGCGGACCGGTCGAGCGGCCGCTGCTGCCGGTCTTGCCGATCACGTCGCCGGCGGCGAGCTTCTGGCCGACATTCACGTCGATCTCGCTGAGGTGGCCATAGCGCGTCGCAAAGCCGTTGCCGTGGTCGACCTCGACCATGCGGCCGTAGCCGCCGTTCCAGCCGGCCTTGGTGACGACGCCGGCAGCGGTGACCTTCGCCGGCATGCCGATCGGCGCCCTGAAATCCATTCCCGTATGCAGGGCGGCCGTGCCGAGGATCGGGTCGGTGCGCACTCCGAACGGGCTGGTCACAGTATGACCCGGCGCGGGATTGCTGAGCGGCAGCTTGCGCGCCTCTTTCTTGACTTGATCCAGCGCATCAAGCGCTTCATCCAGCTCTTTGACTTTGCTGTCGAAGATCATTGAGGAATCGAGCGGCACCAGCGGCCCGCCGACATCGTTCTTGTCGAGCTCCGTGTCGACCGGCAGCCCGGCGGCTTGCAGTGCCTGCGAGATCGCGTCCGCGTTGCGATAAGCGTTGTCCGCAAGCGTGGTGATGCGGGTGAGCTGCTGGTTCTCGATGGCCTTGAGCGAAGCGTTGATCGACACGAAGAGCTTGTCGGCGCGATCCGCTGACGTTTCGTTGTCGAGCGGGTCCGAGCGTGTCGACCACAGGGAGAATGGCCTCGTGTCGCCGGCGCCCAACGACGCGACGGAGTAGGTCGGGACCTGCGAAAGGCCGCCGGTGATCTCGGCGTGCTCGTCGGGTTTCGTCGCTGCGGCATTGGCTGCGGCGGGCACATCGCCGACCTCGCTCTCGGCGCGTTCGAGGATCGGCCCGAGCCGGCCGTGGCGCTGGCTGAGCTGGGTCTGCCTGGCCAGCAACTCGCCGACCTTGGTCTCCATGAGCTGCTGGTCGAGAAGCTGGCGGCTGGTGATGCGATCGACCTGGGCGCGAAGCGCGGAGATGCGATCCTCATAGGCCTGCTGCATGCGCGCCTGCCTGGCCGTGGTGGCGCCGATCAGGTCATCGCGCAGCACCAGGTAGGAGGTGGCGAGCAGATAGCCGATGGCGATCGCCGCCAGCGCCGACCCGACGAAGGCGGCAAGCCACGGACGGATGGTGAAATGCCGGATCTCGTTCCCCCGCGCGATAATGACCGTATGGGGCTCCTTGCGCCTGCCGAAGACCGCTGACTGACCGTTTGAATTCACGGGACCAAGCTTTCGTTACGACTCCAACGACAGCTCGATTACACATTATTAGGGTTAACAAAGCTTTGCTGGCCGCGATGTCGGCTTAACCAATTCCCGCAGCGCGGGTGGCAGGTTGCAGGGAGGGAGGCCAGCAAATCGCGGAAAGCTTTTGGGTCGGCCCCGCTTCACAGCGCGCGCACCGCCTCCAGCACCTCTTCGGCATGGCCCTTGACGCGCACCTGCCGCCAAATGCGGGCGATGCGTCCGTCCTTGCCGATCAGGAAGGTGGCGCGCTCGACTCCCATGTACTTGCGGCCGTACATCGTCTTCTCGACCCACAGATGATAGGCCTCGATCGCCTTGCGCTCCTCGTCTGCGACGAGATCGAGGGTGAGGTCGTATTTCGCCTTGAATTTGTCGTGTTTCTTGACGCTATCGGGGGACAGCCCGATGACCACGGCGCCGGCCTTCTCGAATTCCGGCTTCAGCTGCGAGAAGCCGATCGCCTCGTTGGTGCAGCTTGTGGTGTCGTCCTGCGGATAAAAGTAGAGTACGACAGGTTTTCCCCGGATCGCGGCGAGGCTGAGGGAGCCGCCGCCGTCGCGCGGAAGATCGAATTGCGGCGCAACGTCGCCCACGTCGAGTTCAGCCATGTCGATGCCCTTGTTTGCGGTTACGCGCGGATCGAGCATCGATATAACGTGAGGCGGGGATTCGTCCACGACGAGTGCGTTTACAACGGAATATTGCTTGGATCAGGAGCGACCGCAGCACGAGAAGATCAGGTTCAGGCGTGACGAGATCACCGACCTGGCGGCCTTTCCGTCCGCGTGCAGCGTGCCGCCGCTCGGCCGTGCTTCGGTGCGCCGGCGCTTCCGCATCCTCGGTCGGGTGTTCGCCGGGCTCTGCGCGCTGGTGCTTCTGGCGGCAATTGGCGTCTATGTGCTTGGCACGTCAGGCATCGGCACGGAACGACTTCGCGCCGAAGCCGAGACGGCCATCGAGAAGCTCGCTGGCGTCGATCTCAACGTCACCGTTGGGCCGGCGCGGTTGACGCTCGATGGGTCGAGCTTCGTCGCTCTGCAGGTCAGCGACGTCAGCTTGAAGACGGCCGACGGCAAGCCGATGGCCGATGTCGGGCGCGTCCGCTTCGGCATGCGCCTGCTGCCGCTGCTATCCGGCGAGGTCAAGCTCACCAGCGCCCGGTTCTCCGATGCTCGCATCATGGTCGCCGCCATGCCGTCCGGGAGCGGTGATTGGACTGCGGCTTTGCGCAACGAGGATGGCCTGGTCGATCCGGAGAAAGTATCGGCGGCGGTGTTTGGCGGCGTCAACGCGGCGCTGGATGCGGTGCGCGCGGAATCGATGCGCCAGATCGACCTCCGCAACGTCGAGTTCGAATTGCCGCCGGGCGGATCGGTCAGGCGTCTGACCGTCGCCGAGGCCACGGTTGGGCAGACGGGCACAGGCAGCATGGAACTGTCTTCAAAAGCCGATGTCGACGGCCGACATGTAAGCCTGAGCGCCTCCGCGGCGCGCGATCCGAGCGCCAGGCGGATCGCATCGCTGGACGCCGCCGTCGCGATAGCGGACGTCGGCGTAACGCCCGCTCAGGGAAGCTCCAGCGGCGGGAACTTCGCCGCCCAGGGCGGCAAGCTTGGTTCTGTTGCGCTGAAGCTTTCGGGCGTCGAGGCGTCCGGCGACATGCCGTCGCGGCTGACGGCGTCGCTGTCGCTCGGCGGCTCGGTGCTCGATCTCGGCTCGCGCGGGCTGCTGCCGGCCGACGTCGATGCCAGGGCCACATTGGTCGCGGGATCAAACAAGGTCTCGGTCGACAAATTTCTGATCAGGACCGGCCGCTCGACATTCGATTTCTCAGGCTCGATCGGGCCGAAACCGGCAGCCGCGGGCGAGGAGCCGTCCTACCGCTATGACCTTGTCAGCGACGGCTCGACGCTCGCGCCTTCGGAATCGCCGGAGCCGGCGCTTCAGTTTCTTGCCCGGGTCGCCGGCGTCTACCAGACCAAGAGCCGCAAGCTCGTCGCCGAGCAGATCGGCGTCCGCTCAGGGGGTTCGAGCGACGTGCTGGGCACGGCGTCGCTCGCCTTCATCGACAATGGCCCGCCGGGTGTGTCGCTGTCGCTCAATGTACACGACATGCCGGTTTCGCATGTGAAGCAGTTGTGGCCCTGGTTCTCTGCCCGCAACGCGCGGCTTTGGGTGCTGGACAACCTGTTCGGCGGCCGTGTGGTCGACGCCAACCTGCAGTTCCAGGTCGTTCCTGGGCGGCTCGGCAACGGCGTTCCGCTTTCCGGCGACGAGGTGTTCGGCCGCTTCCAGGTCGAGGGCTCGCGCTTCGATACTGCGGGGCGCATTCCGCCGATCCGCGATGCGGTCGGTGTCGTTGCCTTCCACGGCAACGATGTCGATATCACGCTGTCCTCGGGCAGCGTTTTTATGCCGAGCGGCCGCACCGTGGCGGCAAGCGGGGGCACACTGACGATCAAGCAGGCGAATGTTTCGCCCGTGATCGGCTCTCTCGACATCGATGTCGCCGGCGAAGCCCCGGCGATCGCCGAACTCGCCTCCTTTGAGCCGATCAACGCCATGCGCCATGTCGGGCTTGCGCCTGAGGATTTGAGCGGCACCGTCACCGGGCATGTGCGGGCCGACATTCCGCTGACTTCCGGCGTCGATACCTCGAGGCTCGACTGGCTGGTGGCGCTGGACTACCAGGATCTTTCCTTAGCCAAGCCGTTCGAGGACCAGATGGTGACCGAGGCCGACGGGTCGATCACCGTGAGCCCCGACCGTGCGGTGATATCGGCGAAGGCGAAGCTGAACGGCATTCCAGCCGAGCTCGACCTGGTCGAGCCGCTCGAGGACAGCGGCCCGCCGCGCAGCCGTAAGGTCGCGCTGGTGATCGACGACAAGACGCGCGCTGCAGCAATGCCCGGCCTGTCGCCGCTGCTTTCCGGAACCATCAAGGTGGCGATCGACAAGAGCGGCGAGGGCGTCCAGAACGTGTCGGCCGACCTGACCAACGCAAGGCTCGACATCCCCTGGGCAGGATGGAGCAAGGGTGCCGGCATTCCGGCCAAGGTCACCTTCACGATGGCAAAGTCCGGCAGCACGACCACGCTGTCCGACTTCGATCTCGATGGGAAGAGCTTTTCGATCGACGGCGATGTGACACTGGTCAACGGGGCGCTGTCCTCGGCCCGGTTCAGCAAGGTCGCGCTCAACAGAGGAGACGACGTCGCGGTCTCGGTCAAACGGTCGGGCAAAAGCTATGCGGTCAACGTCAGCGGCGACTCTCTCGACGCCCGCTCGCTGATCAAACAGTTCACCACAGACGTCGATACAGCCACAAAAGGCGCCGGCGCCGACGCGATCTCGGTCAGCGCCGACGTGAAGTCGCTGACCGGCTTTCACGACGAGGTGCTGTCGAACCTCAAGCTGAATTACAGCGCTGCCGGCTCCCGGGTGAATGGTCTCGATGTCAGCGCGACGGCGAGTTCGGGTGCCGCCATTGCCGTCCGAAACACCACCGGCGACGGCGGCCGGTCCCTCAGGATGAAATCGGCCGATGCCGGCGCTATCCTGCGCTTCCTCAACATTTACGAGCATATGGAGGGCGGGGCTATCAGGCTGTCGCTGGCGGGCGACGCCGACGGGCCAATGAAGGGCCAGGTCGACGCCAGCAATTTCTATGTCGTCAACGAGCCGAAGCTTGCGTCGATCGTGTCGACCAGGCCGGCCGGCGATACGCGCAGCCTCAACCAGGCGGTCAAGGCCAACATCGACACCTCAAGGGTGCAGTTCGAGCGCGGCTATGCCGAGATCGACAAAGGCTCCGGCTATCTCAGACTGGCAAACGGTCTGTTGCGCGGTCCGCGCATCGGCACCACCTTCCAGGGCACGCTCTACGACCAGGACAACAATATGGACATGACCGGCACCTTCATGCCGGTCTATGGGCTGAATCGCATCTTCGGCGAACTGCCGCTGTTCGGCCCGCTGCTCGGCAACGGCCGCGACCGCGGCCTGATCGGCGTCACCTACCGGCTGCGCGGCAACGCCAACAAGCCGACGCTCAACATCAATCCGCTGTCGGTGGTGGCGCCGGGAATTTTTCGCTCAATCTTCGAATATCGGTGATGAGGCCGACTAGATCGGCCGCACCAGAACGTGCTTCTTCCTGCCGAACGAGAGCTTCACTACACCTTCCGCGCCCAGGTCCTGGAGCGTCACTACGCGCCGGTCATCCGTGACCGCCTGGTCGTTGAGGCGCACGGCGCCGCCCTGGACGTGCCGGCGCGCTTCGCCATTGGAGCCGGCGAGTCCGGCGGTGACGAACAGCGACAGGATTCCGATGCCGGCCTCGAGATCAGCCTTGGCGACGTCGATGCTGGGCAGCGTGTCGGCGAGCGCGCCTTCCTCGAAAGTCTTGCGCGCGGTCTCTGCAGCCGTTTCGGCCGCCTCGCGGCCATGCAGCATGGCGGTGATCTCGGTGGCGAGAATCTTCTTCGCCTCGTTGATCTCCGAGCCGCCGAGCTTTTCGAGGCGCGCGACCTCGGCGAGCGGCAGTGTCGTGTAGAGCTTCAGGAAGCGCCCGACATCCGCATCCTCGGTGTTGCGCCAGTACTGCCAGAACTCGTAAGGCGACAGCATATCGCCGTCGAGCCAGACAGCGCCGGAGGCCGACTTGCCCATCTTGGCGCCCGACGAGGTGGTGAGCAGCGGCGTTGTCATCGCAAACAGCTGCACGCCTTCCATGCGATGACCGAGATCGATGCCGTTGACGATGTTGCCCCACTGGTCGGAGCCGCCCATCTGCAGCCGGCAGCCGACGCGCTTGTAGAGCTCGACGAAGTCGTAAGCCTGCAGGATCATGTAGTTGAATTCGAGGAACGACAGCGACTGCTCGCGGTCGAGCCTGAGCTTTACGGAATCGAAGGCCAGCATGCGGTTTACGGAGAAATGCCGGCCGACATCGCGCAGGAAATTGACGTAGTTGATCTCCATCAGCCAGTCGGCGTTGTTGACCATCACCGCGTCGCCGTCGCCGCTGCCGAATTTGAGGTATGGCGCGAAATTGCGGCGGATGCCGACGAGATTGCTTTCAATGTCCCCAGGCGTCAGCAGCTTGCGCGCCTCGTCCTTGAAGGAAGGATCGCCGATCATCGAGGTGCCGCCGCCCATCAGCGCGATCGGCCGGTGGCCGGTCTGCTGCAGCCAGTGAAGCATCATGATCTGGATCAGCGATCCGGCATGCAGGCTCTTCGCCGTCGCATCGAAGCCGATATAAGCGCTCACCGTTTCCTTGGCGAAAAGCTGGTCGAGGCCGGTTTCATCCGAAATCTGGTGGATGAAGCCGCGCTCGCTCATGATGCGCAGGAAATCGGACTTGAAGGCGGACATCTTTTCTTCCCGGAGATCGCACGGCATTTGGCCGAGCTTGACGTGAAGGGGCGCGTTTAGCATCCAAGCGCGATCAGCAAAAGTGGTTTCCGGTTTTGCGTAGGATCGCGCTTCAAGAGGCAAACAGGTGATCAGCAAAAGTGGTTTCCGGTTTGCGTGGGATCGCGCTTCAACGGGCAAATGGGCGATCAGCAAAAGTGGCTTGGGGCTTTGCGTGCTATCGCCGCATCCTTGCTTCGCCTCTTTTGCTGGCGTAATGAGGCGCCCGCGCAAGGGCAGCACGCCCCGACGCGCCGCGACGGGGCTATCCCGCAGATCAGATCGGACAAGCTCCCGCGATGAACAGGAACTATCTCCTCCTCTTTCTGTTCAGCATCCTGATGACCGTCAGCGGGCTGGCAAGCCTGCCGCCGATCGACCGCGACGAATCCCGCTTCGTCCAGTCGACCAAGCAGATGGTCGAGACCGGCGACTACATCGACATCCGCCTGCAGGATGTGACGCGCTACAAGAAACCGATCGGCATCTATTGGCTGCAATCGGCGGCCGTCGTATTGAGCGGTGAGGGGGCCGAAGCGCCGATCTGGGTCTATCGGCTGGTTTCGATGCTCGGCATTGCGCTCGCCGTCGTGGGCATCGGCTGGACGGGCACAAAACTCTTCGGCGCCAATGCCGGCCTTGCCGCCGGCCTGATGATAGCCGCCATCTTCGCCACCGCCTTCGAAGGCCGCGACGCCAAGACCGACGCCATGTTGCTCGCCTGCTGCGTGGCCGCGCAAGGCGCGTTGGCGCAGGTCTATCTGGCCGCCCGCCGCAAGGAGCCGATTGCCGGCCACCTCCCATGGATCTTCTGGATCGCGCAGGGACTGGGAATTCTGATCAAGGGTCCGGTCGCTCCGCTGTTGTCGCTGCTGACGGCCGGCGCGCTGTTCGCCTTCGAACGCGACTGGCGCTGGCTTTTGAAGCTGAAGCTGGTGCGCGGCGTCGCAATCGTGCTCGTCATCGTGCTGCCCTGGATCATCCTCATCAGCTGGAAGAGCGGCGGCGCCTTCTTCCAGGAGGCGGTCGGCAAGGACATGCTGAACAAGGTGGCGCAAGGCGAGGAATCGCATGGCCTGCCGCCGGGCTTCTATATGCTCACCTATTCGCTGTTCATGTGGCCTTTCGGCCTGATCGCGGTCGGCGCCGGGCTGCAGGCCATCAACCGCTTCTGGGACGACCCCCGCCTGCGCTTCTGTCTCGCCTGGTATATCCCCTTCTGGCTGGTGTTCGAGGCGATCCCGACCAAGCTGCCGCATTATGTGCTGCCGGCCTATCCCGGCATGGCGCTGCTGATCGGCTGGCTGCTCACCTTGCCGGAAGACAAGGCCAATGCGCCGCTCAAGCGCTGGCAGAACTGGCTGTGGTGGTCGACCGCCTTCGGCGTCGTCGTCGTGTCGATCGGGCTAGCCGCAGTATGCATAGGCGCGCCGCTCTATCTCGCAAAAGCCTTTTCCTGGTGGAGCATTCCGGCGGCAATCGCCGCGCTCGTGACCGGCTATCTGGCTTTCCCGCGCCAATTGCAGGTGCCGCTCGAACGCATCGCGGCGATCGCGATCGGCGCGGGCGTAACGTTCAGCCTGCTGTTCGGCGTGATTGCGCCGTCGCTGAAGCCGATCTGGCTGAGCCCGGCCATCAAGGCAGCCGTCGATGCCAACCGTCCTTGCGACACCACGGTGCTCGCCTCGTCCCCCTATCACGAGCCGAGCCTGGTGTTCCTGGTCGGGACCAAGACCGTGCTGACCGACGTCGATGGCGTGGCAAAGCACCTGCTGGCCGATCCGACCTGTGCGCTGGGACTGGCGCCGGTCAAGGAGGAGCAAAAGCTCAACGAGCTGCTTGCCGGGCAGGGCAAGTCGGCGAAGCGACTGACCGAGATCGACGGGCTCAACTATTCGTCAGGAGACAAGCTGGCGCTCGCCCTTTATCGAGTGGCCCAGTGAGGAATAATGTCGGAGCTCGAAGTTCCCTATAGAGCCATGTCCGCCGTTTCTTTTTACCGCCGTTCGCTCGGCAACTTCCTCGTCACGACGCGCATCGTGCAGCGGCGTTTTGCAGTGCGTCCCGCGCGCTATCCCGAGATTCCCTGGCTCGTCTGGGTCTCTGCATGGCTTCTGCTGGCCATAGCCATTGGCCTCACCCTGGACAGCGCCGCCGGCAGGATGCGCGGCGGGTGGACGCCAGGCTTCGTCCGTTTCACCGACTTCTTAACGGATTTCGGCCTGGGCGGCTGGTATCTCATCCCCCCGGTTCTCTGCCTCGTCGCCGCCAACCTGACGGACTGGCGACGGCTTTCCAGGTCGTCGCGTCTGCTCGTCTACAATTGGACCTGCTTCGCTTTCCTGGTGCTTTGCGCGGTTGGTCTTTCCGGGCTGGCCGTCAACTTATTGAAATACGGCATCGGCCGGGCCCGGCCGCTCTATTTCAACGATTACGGGGTGCTGTCGCTGCATCCCTTCGCCATGGATGCGCGCTTCGCCGGCTTTCCGTCCGGCCATGCCACGACGATGGGGGCGGTGTTCGGCGTCCTCTTGCTGCTGTTTCCAAGGCGCTGGCACATCGCGCTTGCGGCCACGGCCTTGATCGCTTCGACGCGCGTCTTCGTCGGCGCGCATTATCCGAGCGACACAGTGGCCGGCTTTGGGCTCGGCCTTGCCTTTGCGATCGCCGCAGGGCTGGTCTTCGCGCGGCTCGGTTTCATCTTCCGGCGGCCGTCGTCGACCAGACCCGTGCCCAAGCGCACGTTCCGGCTGCTGTCTTCCAGCGGATCCAAGGGCAAAACATCGCTGGCGAGGCGGAGCCGCGAGCAATTGTCGGCTGACCGCCCGTAGAGCTATTTGGTCTAAGGATCGCCCGAAATCTACCTCAGCCGCTTCGGCCGTGGATCGGCGAGCTCGCCGGCCAGACGCCGGTCGAGGTAATCGGCGCATTCGTCGATCAGCAGTTCGGCGTGGTTGGCGAAGAAATGGTTGGCGCCGGAGATAGTCTTCTGCGTGATGGTTATGCCCTTTTGCGTGTGCAGCTTGTCGACCAGCGTCTGGACGTCCTTGGGCGGCGCCACCTTATCGGCATCGCCATGGATGATGAGGCCGGACGACGGGCAGGGTGCCAGGAACGAAAAATCGTAGGTGTTGGGCTGCGGGGCGACCGAGATGAAGCCCTCGATCTCGGGCCGGCGCATGAGCAACTGCATGCCGATCCATGAGCCGAAGGAATAGCCCGCGACCCAGCAGCTCTTGGAATCCGGATGCAGCGACTGCACCCAGTCGAGCGCAGCGGCCGCGTCCGACAATTCGCCGGTACCGTGGTCGAACTCGCCCTGGCTGCGGCCGATGCCGCGGAAATTGAAGCGAAGCGTGGTGAAATCGCGCTTCTGGAACATGTAGAAGAGGTCGTAGACGATCTTGTTGTTCATCGTGCCGCCGAATTGCGGGTGCGGATGCAGCACGATGGCGATCGGCGCGCTCTTTTCCTTGGAAGGCTGGTAACGCCCCTCCAGGCGACCAGCCGGACCGGCGAAAATGACCTCAGGCATAAAATACTCCACGTGGCATACGAAGGCGCGGGCCCGGACTCTTCCTTTGGCCCATTCTGTGGCCTTGACGCCGGGCAAGCGTCTTCCTAGAAGCTAGTTTAGAATTGTTCAAAACTGGGTGCCGAAAACGCATTTTCTCGGCCGCCCGCGCCGCAAGCCGGGTAAATAGGACGGCTCGCCTTGCAATATCAAGGAAATAACGCGCTGTCCTCGCGGAATGGCTGCTGACAGGATCGACTGAAGGAAAATGGCCGCAACTCGCGCCTATCTCGACTACAACGCCAGCGCACCTCTCATTGCAGAGGCGCGGTCGGCGATGGTCGCGGCGCTCGATGCCGCCAATCCGTCGTCGGTTCACAGCGAGGGCCGCGCGGCGCGGCGGCTGATCGAGGATGCCAGGCGTGACGTGGCAAGACTGGTCAATGCCAGGCCCGAGCACGTCGTGTTCACCTCCGGCGCGACGGAGGCCGCATCGACGATGCTTACTGCCGGCTGGCAGATGGGGCGCGGCTCTGTCCGCATCAGCCACCTCTATGTCTCGGCTGCCGACCATCCCTGCATTCTGAATGGCGGGCGGTTCTCGGCGGCGCAGGTGACGAGGATCGGCGTCGATCGAGACGGCATTGCCGATCTCGAGGCGCTGACTACGGCGCTCTCCGCGCATGACAAGGCTGCCGGCCTGCCGCTGGTGGCGATCCATGCCGCCAACAACGAGACGGGGGTGATCCAGCCGATCGGACGCATCGCCGAGATCGTCAAGGAAGCGGGCGGCGTGCTGGTCGTCGATGCCGTGCAGGCGGCAGGGCGGATTCGGATCGACATGTCAGCCGGTTATGCCGATTATCTGATCCTTTCCTCGCACAAGATCGGTGGCCCGAAGGGCGTCGGCGCCATCGTCGCCCGGGCCGATCTGATGATGCCGAAGCCGCTGATCAATGGCGGCGGCCAGGAAAAGGGCCATCGCGCCGGCACGGAGAATCTTCCCGGCATTGCCGGTTTTGGTGCCGCGGCGCGGGCAGCACTCGCCGGCCTGGAAGACATGGAAGCGGTCGCGCGCCGTCGCGACAAGGTCGAAGCCATCGTCCGGGAGCTCGTCCCTGATACGGAAATCTTTGGAGCGGCAGCGCCAAGGCTTGCCAATACGACATTCTTCGCTATTCCCGGCGTCAAGGCCGAGACGGCGCAGATCGCCTTCGATCTCGCCGGTGTTGCGCTGTCGGCCGGTTCCGCCTGCTCGTCGGGGAAAGTCGGGCCAAGCTATGTGCTGAAGGCGATGGGCCACGGCGAGAGCCTTGGCGCATTGCGCGTCTCGATTGGCCGCGCTACCGGCGCCGAGGAAATCGAGGCGTTCCGGGCGGCTCTGGCGGGCATAGCCGCGCGTCGGGCTGGAAAAGAAAAGGCTGCCTGACGGCGGCAAGGCATCGGACAAGAGATCCCCGGCGGCTCTTGAAATCCGGTGCTCGAAAAACGAATTCAGGCCATCCGGCCTGGTAGAGCCGTGCGTTTCGTTTGGACGGGTGAATTTCCGGCCGGAACGCACTATATGGAGCTTACTCCGCAGCCGAGTCCCTCCCGGGGCGCGTTTGTGCGGTGCCATAGTTTGAAAACTGCCGGGCCTTGACCCCGGCGTGGATGGAGAACGCTTATGCCTGCTGTGCAGGAGACGATCGATCGAGTCCGAAAGATCGACGTCGACCAGTATAAATACGGATTCCAGACAGAGATCGAGATGGACAAGGCCCCCAAGGGCCTGAGCGAAGACATCATTCGCTTGATCTCCGAGAAAAAGGGCGAGCCGGACTGGATGCTGGAATGGCGTCTGGGCGCCTATAGGCGCTGGCTGACGCTGGAAGAGCCGACCTGGGCGCGCGTCCACTATCCGAAGATCGACTTCCAGGACATCCACTATTACGCGGCGCCGAAGAGCACGCCGGGACCGAAGTCGCTGGACGAGGTCGATCCCGAATTGCTCAAGGTCTACGAGAAGCTTGGCATTCCTTTGAAGGAGCAGGAGATCCTCGCCGGCGTGCAGAAGACCGACGCTTCGGAGCTGGAGGAGGCCAACGACAACGTCTACAAGTCCGGCCGCGTCGCGGTCGACGCCGTGTTCGATTCCGTCTCGGTCGTCACCACCTTCAAGAAGGAGCTGGCTCAGGCCGGCGTCATCTTCTGCTCGATTTCGGAAGCGATCCGCGAGCACCCTGAACTGGTGCAGAAATATCTGGGCTCGGTCGTGCCCACTTCCGACAATTTCTACGCCACGCTGAACTCGGCCGTGTTCACCGACGGCTCCTTCGTCTTCGTGCCGAAGGGCGTGCGCTGCCCGATGGAGCTGTCGACCTATTTCCGCATCAACGAGAAGAATACCGGCCAGTTCGAGCGCACGCTGATCATCGCCGAGGAGGGGGCCTATGTGTCCTATCTCGAAGGCTGCACGGCGCCGCAGCGCGACGAGAACCAGCTGCATGCCGCGGTGGTCGAGCTGATTGCGCTCGACGATGCCGAGATCAAATATTCGACGGTGCAGAACTGGTATCCGGGCGACGCCGAGGGCAAGGGCGGCATCTATAATTTCGTCACCAAGCGCGGCGACTGCCGCGGCCACCGTTCGAAGATCTCGTGGACGCAGGTCGAGACCGGCTCGGCGATCACCTGGAAATATCCGAGCTGCATCCTTCGCGGCGACGATTCCAGCGGCGAGTTCTATTCGATCGCGGTTTCGAACGGCTATCAGCAGGTCGACAGCGGCACCAAGATGATCCATCTCGGCAAGAACACGTCGAGCCGCATCATCTCCAAGGGTATTGCCGCCGGCTTCTCGCAGAACACCTATCGCGGCCAAGTCTCGGCGCACCGCAAGGCGACCAACGCCCGCAACTTCACCAACTGCGATTCGCTGCTGATCGGCGACCAGTGCGGCGCGCACACCGTGCCCTACATGGAAGCCAAGAACGCGACGGCGAAGTTCGAGCACGAGGCGACGACGTCGAAGATATCCGAGGACCAGAAGTTCTACGTGATGCAGCGCGGGATTCCCGAGGAAGAGGCGATCGCGCTGATCGTCAACGGCTTTGTCAAGGACGTCATCCAACAGCTGCCGATGGAGTTCGCTGTAGAGGCGCAGAAGCTGATCGGCATCAGCCTCGAGGGTTCGGTCGGCTGACCGCAGAAGATATTCAGGAAAAAAATATGCTTGAGATCAAGAATTTGCATGCCCGCATCGTCGAGGACGGCACGGAGATCATCCGTGGCCTGAACCTGACGGTCAAAGCCGGCGAGGTCGCCGCCATCATGGGCCCGAACGGTTCGGGCAAGTCGACGCTGTCCTACATCCTCGCCGGCCGCGAGGACTACGAGGTCACCGAAGGCGACATCCTCTACAACGGCCAGTCGATCCTCGAAATGGATCCGGCCGAACGTGCCACCGCCGGCATCTTCCTCGCCTTCCAGTATCCGATGGAGATACCGGGCGTCGCAACCATGGAATTCCTGAAAGTCGCGATGAACGAGCAGCGCAAGGCGCGCGGCGAGGAGCCCCTGAAGGTTCCGGAATTCCTGAAGCGCGTGAAGGACGCCGCCGCTTCGCTCAACATGGACATGAACATGCTGAAGCGGCCGCTCAATGTCGGCTTCTCCGGCGGCGAAAAGAAGCGCGCCGAGATCCTGCAGATGAAGCTGCTTGAGCCGAAGCTCTGCGTGCTCGACGAGACCGATTCAGGCCTCGACATCGACGCCCTCAAGATCGTCGCCGATGGCGTCAACGCGCTGCGCTCGCCGGAGCGCGCGATCGTCGTCATCACCCACTACCAGCGCCTGCTCGAGCACATCGTGCCGGACAGCGTGCACGTGCTCTACAAGGGCCAGGTCATCAAGTCTGGCGACAAGTCGCTGGCGCTCGATCTTGAAACCAACGGCTATGCCGGCGTGATCGGGCAAGCCGCGTGAGATGGGGCCAAGTGAGGCAAGAGCAATGAACATGCACGCACAGCCCCAGCGGACATTGGCCGAAACGGCGCTGATCGACGCCTTCGGCGAGCGGCTATCGCTGCTGCCCGGCGACGGCGCAGTGATGGTCAAGCGCGACGACGCGATCGAGGCGATCAAGCACGGCCTGCCGACGCGCCGCGTCGAATCCTGGCACTATACGGACCTGCGCCGGCTGCTGACCTCGGTGCCGGTCTTCGAGGCCGGGGACATCGCAAAGGCGCTCGATCCGGTCCTCGACGGTTCGGCCGTTCTGCCGGTGCTGAACGGCGTTTCGAGCGCCAAGGCTCCCGAGATCGAAGGCGTCACGGTGCAGCGCCTGTCGGAGAAGCTCACCGACGGCAGTATCGCGCCGGGGCTCGATCGCTATGGCGCCGATGACGCAATCGGCGCGCTGAACACGGCCTTCGTCGCCGACGGCTATTTCGTCGACATCGCCGACGGCACCGAGCTGGAAAAGCCGATCGAGCTGCAGAACCTCCAGGCCGGCGGCCAGACGCATGTGCGGCTCCTGGCACGTGTCGGTGCCGGCGCCAAGGCAATCATCGTCGAGCGCCAGACGGGCGAGGGCGGCGAAGCCGCGCTCGTCAGTTCGGTCAGCCAGCTTGTGGTCGGCGACGGTGCCGAGGTGACCTGGCTGATCGTGCAGGAGCAGCCGGACACGGCGACGCACCTTGCTCAGCTCAAGGCGCATATTGGGAAGGACGCGAAGCTGACGCTGTTCGTGATGAACGCCGGCGGCAAGCTGGTGCGCCAGGAAGTCGTGGTCAGGACGACTGGCGAGGGCGCCGATTTCAAGCTGCGCGGCATCAACCTTCTGGCCGGCGACACGCATACCGACACCACCATGGTGCTCGACCATGCCGTGCCGCACACCGCTTCGACCGAAGTGATCCGCAATGTTGTGACCGGCAAGGCGCGGGGTGTCTTCCAGGGTCGCATCAACGTCCACCAATACGCGCAGAAGACCAACGCCAAGATGGCGTGCAACACGCTGCTGCTGTCGGACGAGGGTGAGTTCTCGACCAAGCCGGAGCTGGAAATCTTCGCCGACGACGTCGTCTGCGGTCACGGCGCGACGGTCACGGAGATCGACCACAACCATCTGTTCTATCTGATGGCGCGCGGCATCGAGGAAAAGGCGGCTCGAGGGCTGCTGGTGAAGGCTTTCGCCGCGGAAGTGATCGAGGAACTGGACGACGAGGCGCTCGTCGATGCGCTCGAAGCGCGGCTCGACGCCTGGTTTTCGACGCACGGATAGCGCTTTCCCCTTCTCCTACTTGGGAGAAGGTGGATTGGCGCGGAGCGCCATGACGGATGAGGGGTGCTGGACGGAGTGAGGCGAAGCCTCGAAAGACCTTGTGATGGACCAGAAGATCGAAACCGCTCCCTACGACGTCGAGGCGATCCGCCGCGACTTCCCGATCCTGTCGCGGCAGGTCTACGGCAAGCCGCTGGTCTATCTCGACAACGGCGCCTCGGCGCAGAAGCCGCAGGTGGTGCTCGACACGATCCAGCACGCCTATTCCCAGGACTACGCCAATGTCCATCGCGGCCTGCATTTTCTGTCGAATGCCGCGACCGATGCTTATGAGAAAGCACGCGAGACGGTACGCCGCTTCCTCAATGCGCCGAGCACCGACAACATCGTCTTCACCTCCAACACCACCTCGGCGATCAACACGGTCGCCTATGGCTACGGCATGCCGAGGATCGGCGAGGGCGACGAGATCGTGCTCTCGATCATGGAACACCACTCCAACATCGTGCCGTGGCATTTCATCCGCGAGCGGCAGGGTGCGAAGCTGGTCTGGGTGCCGGTCGACGATCTCGGCGCCTTCCATATCGAGGAATTCGAGAAGCGGCTGACGAACAGCACAAAACTCGTCGCCATCACCCATATGTCGAACGCGCTGGGCACGGTGACGCCGATCAAGGAGATCGTGCGCATCGCGCATTCGCGTGGAATTCCCGTGCTCGTCGACGGCAGCCAGAGCGCCGTGCATATGCCGATCGACGTGCAGGAGCTGGATTGCGACTTCTTCGTCTTCACCGGCCACAAGGTCTACGGTCCGTCCGGCATCGGCGTGCTCTACGGCAAGAAGCACATGCTGGAAGAGATGCGGCCCTTCATGGGCGGCGGCGAAATGATCGAGGAGGTGACGGAAGACATCGTCACCTACAACGAGCCGCCGCACCGTTTCGAGGCCGGCACGCCGCCGATCGTGCAGGCGATCGGGCTGGGCGCCGCGCTCGAATATATGGAAAAGGTCGGCCGCGAGCGCATCGCGGCGCATGAGGCGGACCTCAAGAATTACGCCCACGAGCGGCTGCGCGCCATCAATTCGCTGCGCATCTTCGGCGACGCGCCCGGCAAGGGCGCCATCATCTCGTTCGAATTGCAGGGCATCCACGCTCATGACGTGTCGATGCTTATCGACAGGCAAGGCGTCGCGGTCCGCGCCGGCACGCATTGCGCCCAGCCGCTGTTGAAACGCTTCGGCGTGACCTCCACATGCAGGGCATCGTTCGGCATGTATAACACCAAGGCCGAAGTCGACGCTTTGGCCGATGCGCTGGAAAAGGCGCGAAAGTTCTTCGGATGACGATGATGGACGATGTGACCACCACCGCAGAGACCGCGCCGGAAACGGCCGGTAACGGCCTCGTCTCGGCCTCGGCGATCCCCGCCGATGAGCTGGCGAGGCTGACCGACGATATCGTCTCGGCGCTGAAGACGGTCTACGATCCGGAAATCCCGGCCGACATCTACGAGCTCGGCCTCGTCTACAGGATCGACATCGAGGACGACCGGACGGTCAAGATCGACATGACGCTGACCGCGCCGGGCTGCCCGGTGGCCGGCGAAATGCCGGGCTGGGTCGAGAACGCCGTCGGCGCCGTGGAGGGTGTTTCGGGCGTCGAGGTCAATATGGTGTTCGACCCGCCATGGACACCCGACCGGATGTCGGAAGAGGCGCAGGTCGCGGTGGGGTGGTACTAGCCAGCGTCCCCACTAAGGTTGGCTGGCTTGCAGCAAAGGTGAAACTTCACCATCTTAAAGGCAGACTCATTCCGCGGGCCTTGAACCCGCGCGAACGTGGAGAATGACATGGGACGCTTCGCCGTCATCACGATGACCGACAAGGCCGCGGACCGCGTGCGTGAGATCGTCGCTACGCGCGACAACGCGCATGGGATCCGTCTTGGCATCAAGAAGGGCGGCTGCGCCGGGATGGAATACACGGTCGATCTGGTCACCGAGCCGAACCCCAAGGACGATCATATCGAGCGCGACGGCGCGCACGTCTATGTCGCGCCGGAAGCGGCGCTTTTCCTGCTCGGAACCGAGATGGATTTCGAGCAGACGACGCTGCGAACCGGCTTCACCTTCAGGAACCCGAACCAGAGCTCGGCCTGCGGCTGCGGCGAATCCGTCGAGCTGAAGCCGGCCGATCTCAAGGCGCTGGCGGAGGCGCGCGCTTCAAGCGCTGCTTAGGTGAGCGCCGAGGCATATCGCTGGCGATGTGCCTGCTGTGACCAGGAGTTCACCGGACTTCCCACCGATATAGCCTTTGGCGCACCGGTGAATCCAGACGCGCTTGACGAGGTAGCTCGGTCGACCTTCCGCAAGAACGACGATTTTTGCGTGGTGAGCTACGCCACGGGGCAAACAGACCGCTTCATTCGTTGCCTGCTGCCCTTGCCCGTACCTCAGTTGTCCGAAGAGTTCTGTTTCGGTGTTTGGATGTCGGTCTCGGAAAGAAGCTGGAATGTCTATCGAGCCGGGTATGATAGCGGCCAATATGAGGACGAGCTCTGCTTCGGGTATTTGATGCACGACATTCCTGAATATCCGAGCTCGATGCACCTGCATGCCAATGTTGTGTTTCAGCCCGGCAATCTCCGTCCCAGGGTCTTTCTGCATGATGCAGACCACCCCTTGGTCGCCGCGCAGCGCGAAGGGGTGGGTGTGAGGCAGATCGAGCGCTGGGTTGCGCTAACCCATCGCTCTTAGATGCAGGCTTAGTCCACCCACAAGCCGGTGCGCTTGTGCCAGTCGGCGATCGATTCTTCGGGATAGAGCTCGAACACCTTGTCATTCCTGCCGATCGCCGGCTGGACCCAGCTCGCCTTGTATTTCAGCATCAGATGCACCTTTTCCGGCGGCTTCGGCAGGTCGCTGTCGATCGCCGAGGCGAAGGGGTGGACGAGGTCCGGCCAAGTCGGGTCGTAGAGCCAGAGCGCGGCGCCGCAATTCTTGCAGAAATTGCGCTCGCCGGTCGAGACCTCGCAGTGCGGATGCTCGTCGTCCTCGATCTCAGCGCGGTAGACGCCGAGATTGGGCTTGCCGGTGACCTTGAGCGTTCCGTTGTCGGCGCCGAGATTGATGGCAAAACCACCGCCGCCCTGCTGCTTGCGGCAGATCGAGCAGTAGCAGAGCATGAACGGCATGGGCGTGTGACTTTCCACCTCGAAGCGGACGGCGCCGCAGCGGCAGGAGCCTTTGAGCAGGACAGGCATGGCGCGAAACTCCATTTCATGTCTCAACCCGTCAGCATGCTGTTGGTTGCTGCGATGACAAGGCCCATGCTGGATGAGATGATTGCGGCATGGACAATGACCGCCTCGAAGAATTGTTCGAGAGCCTGGGGCCGATCAGCATCCGAAAACTGTTCGGCGGCAAGGGCATCTATTGCGACGGCGTCATCGTCGCGGTGGTCGTGCGCGGCGAACTGATGCTGAAGGCCGACGAGGAGACGATCCCCGAATTCGAGGCCGCCGGCTGTAGCCAATGGACCTATACCGGCTCGCGGCACGGCAAGGAGGTGGCGATGCCCTATTGGAGCGTTCCCGACAGCGCCTTCGACGATCCCGACGAAATGGCGGTCTGGGCGCGGCGCGCTTATGAAGCGGGGCGGCGCGCGGGCAGATAAGGCTTACAGCGCCTTCGCGATCTCCGCCGCCAGCCGCGCATTGTTTTCGACCAGCGCGATGTTGGTCTTAAGGCTGCGGCCGCCGGTGAGCTCAAAAATCTTCGACAGGAGGAACGGCGTCACGGCTTTGCCGGTGATGTTCTGCGCTTCGGCCGCCTTTTGCGCGGCCTGGATGTAGCCGTCCATCTCGGCTGCCGGGATCTCGTCGTTCTGCGGCACCGGATTGGCGACCAGTATGCCGCCGCCGAGGCCGAGCGCCTGCCGGATATGATAGAAATGCGCGATATCTTCAGGCGCATGCAACGTCAGCGGCGCGCGGAAGGGCGATTGCCTGGACCAGAAGGCTGGCATGGTCTCGCAGCCATGGCCGATGACTGGCACGCCGCGCGTCTCCAGCACTTCCAGCGTCTTTTCGATGTCGAGGATCGCCTTGGCGCCGGCCGAGACGACGACGACCGGCGTGCGCGCCAGCTCGTCGAGGTCGGCCGAGATGTCAAAACTCTTTTCGGCGCCCTTGTGGACGCCGCCGATGCCGCCGGTGGCGAAGACCTTTATGCCGGCCATGTGCGCGGCGATCATGGTGGCGGCCACGGTGGTGCCGCCGGTGCGCTTTTGGGCGACGGCAAAGCCGATATCGGCACGCGACAGCTTCATGGCGTCGCCGGTCATGGCAAGCGATTCGCGCTCGCCATCGGAAAGGCCAATCTTGATGCGTCCATCGACCACGGCGATCGTCGCCGGCACGGCGCCGCTCTCGGCGATGATCTGCTCGACCTTGGCGGCCATCGCGCCATTGTCGGGGTATGGCATACCGTGGGTAATGATGGTGCTTTCCAGCGCCACCACAGGCCGCCCGGCGGCAAGCGCCTCCGCCACTGGCGGATGAATGTCGATGAAGGAGCGGGCGGTTTCGGGCGTCATGTCCGTTCTCCACTCCGGAGAAAACACTCCGGCAAGATAGTTTGTGGCCCTATGCCACCACCCGTGCCTCGGGCACAAGGGCAAGCGCCTGGCCAAAACTGCCGGCGGTGAAAGACGGTACCGCCTCAGCGCTCTCGATGGCGAGCATCGCCGCGGCAACACCTTCGCGCAGTGCCCTCCGCAAAGGCAGCCCGCGCAGCAGCGCGGCAACCGTTGCTCCGGTCAGGGCGTCGCCGGCGCCGGTTACGTCGGCAACTCGTCGCGGGGAGGGCGGGTCGATGGCGAAGACGCCCGATTGGTCGAAGCCGAGCACCGGAGCACTGCCGGCCGTGATCACGCCTGCCGTCAAGCTCAGCCGCCTGAGTTCCCCGACAAGATCGCGGCCGGAAATATCCGCACCAGCCAGCGCCGCCGCCTCTCGGCGGTTCATGAACAGCAGCGAAAGATTGCCGAGCAGCGGCGCCAGCCGCACCACCTTGGCCGGCGAGATGGCGATGGCGAAAATCGGCCTGTCGCCGGCTTGCGCAACCAGACGCTCGAGGGCCGCCGTTGGCAGGTTCGCGTCGCAGAGGATCGCGTCTGCCTCGGCGATCGCCTCGCGCGCCTTGGCGCGGCGGATCTGCTTGGGGAAGGCGAGGTCGTAAAGGCCCATATCGGCAAAGCCGACGATCAACTCCCCCTCGCTGTCGATCAGCGCAGTGTAGCTCGGCGTCGTGCGGTCGAGGAACACCGCCGAAAGGTCGGCGATGCCGGCCTCGTCGATCGCCGATGCGACGGTCTCACCCGCCGCATCGCCGCCGCGCACCGAAAGCAGCGAGGCCGAGACGCCGCGCTTCACAATGCTGCGCAGCGCGTTGAAGACGCCGCCGCCGACATCCTCGCGCATGATGCCGGGATTGGATGCGGCGGGCACGTAAGGGCCCGAGACCTGGCCGCGCCGGTCGATATGGGCGCCGCCCAGCGCCAGGATGTTTGGGGATGTCGGCATGCCGCGGAGGTGACCTCGTTGATTGTTTGCGTGCGCACACTAGGTTTCCGCGCATCGCCCCGCAATCGGGTCGCGATTCGGGCCGCCCGGATAACGAGATCTCGCTTGGATCAGCAGCACTGGTTCACGCCATCTCTAGTGAGACAAAAATAGAACAAATCCAGATATTGTTTGTTTTCCAGTCATTTGCTGCCTCTTGCCAGATGAGAACAAAAAAGGTACAAACTGGCAGGGATCACGGATTGTCCGGCCTTCATTGACGACCAAGGGGTGATGTATCATGGCTCAGAATAGTTTGCGGCTTGTAGAGGATAAGGCAGTGGACAAATCAAAGGCTCTGGATGCGGCGCTGTCGCAAATCGAGCGTGCTTTCGGCAAGGGCTCGATCATGCGGCTCGGCGCCAATGAGCAGGTGGTCGAGATCGAAACCGTGCCGACGGGATCGCTCGGGCTGGACATCGCGCTCGGCGTTGGCGGGCTGCCGCGCGGCCGCATCATCGAAATCTACGGGCCGGAAAGCTCGGGCAAGACGACGCTGGCGCTGCACACGGTTGCGGAAGCCCAGAAGAAGGGCGGTATCTGCGCCTTCGTCGATGCCGAGCACGCGCTCGATCCGGTCTATGCGCGCAAGCTCGGCGTGGACCTCGAAAACCTCCTGATCTCGCAGCCCGACACGGGTGAGCAGGCGCTGGAGATCTGCGACACGCTGGTGCGCTCCGGCGCAATCGACGTTCTGGTGGTCGATTCGGTGGCGGCGCTGACGCCGCGCGCCGAAATCGAGGGCGAGATGGGCGACGCGCTGCCCGGCCTGCAGGCCCGCTTGATGAGCCAGGCGCTGCGCAAGCTGACCGCGTCAATCTCGCGCTCCAACACCATGGTCATCTTCATCAACCAGATCCGTATGAAGATCGGCGTCATGTTCGGCTCGCCGGAAACCACGACCGGCGGCAACGCGCTGAAATTCTACGCCTCGGTGCGCCTCGACATCCGCCGCATCGGCTCGGTCAAGGATCGCGACGAAGTGGTCGGCAACCAGACCCGCGTCAAGGTGGTGAAGAACAAGCTGGCTCCGCCCTTCAAGGTGGTCGAGTTCGACATCATGTATGGCGAGGGCGTGTCGAAGACCGGCGAGCTCGTCGATCTCGGGGTCAAGGCCGGCGTGGTCGAGAAGTCGGGCGCCTGGTTCTCCTACAATTCGCAGCGTCTCGGTCAGGGCCGTGAGAACGCCAAGCTTTTCCTGCGCGACAATCCGGACACGGCGCGCGAGATCGAGCTGGCGCTGAGGCAGAATGCCGGGCTGATCGCCGAAAAATTCCTCGAGAACGGCGGCTCCGAAGGCGGTGGTGACGACAGCTTCGAGGACGAGGCTGGCGCGATGTAGGCACTGCCGGAGTTCGGCCATATTCCGGATCCATTATCTAAAGCTGATGTAATCGAGTTCCCTAGTGCTGCGTTCGAACCGCCGGCCTTCGTGCCGGCGGTTTACGTTTGGGGGCGAGGGCACAGGCCGCCCAGCCGGAGGATTGGCCTTGGTTCCGTGTTTCTGGACAGGGTCAAGAGCTACGGCTAAAAGGCCAATCTATCTTCTGACACACGAAAGCCCATTTGCCGCCGGCCTGGCCGGCGGTTTTCGCGAAAAGGCAGTATCCATGAGTGGCGTGAACGAGATCCGGTCGACATTCCTCGACTACTTCCGCAAGGAGGGTCATGAGATCGTTGCCTCCAGCCCGCTGGTGCCGCGCAACGATCCGACGCTGATGTTCACCAACGCCGGCATGGTGCAATTCAAGAACGTGTTCACCGGCCTGGAGAAGCGGTCCTATTCGCGCGCCGCGACCGCGCAGAAGAGCGTGCGCGCCGGCGGCAAGCACAACGATCTCGACAATGTCGGCTACACCGCGCGCCATCTCACCTTTTTCGAGATGCTCGGCAATTTCTCGTTCGGCGATTATTTCAAGGAGCGCGCGATCGAGCTTGCCTGGAACCTGATCACCAAGGAATTCGGCCTGCCGAAGGACAAGCTTCTGGTCACCGTCTATCACACCGATGACGAGGCGGCCGGCTACTGGAAGAAGATCGCCGGCTTCTCAGACGATCACATCATCCGCATTCCGACCTCTGACAATTTCTGGGCGATGGGCGACACCGGTCCCTGCGGTCCGTGCTCGGAGATATTCATCGATCGCGGCGAGCATATCTGGGGCGGTCCGCCCGGCAGCCCGGAGGAGGACGGCGACCGGTTCCTCGAATTCTGGAACCTGGTGTTCATGCAATATGAGCAGGTGACGAAAGACGAGCGCATCGACCTGCCGCGCCCGTCGATCGACACCGGCATGGGCCTGGAGCGCATGGCTTCGATCCTTCAGGGAGTGGAGAGCGTCTTTGAGACCGACCTGTTCCGGCATTTGATCGAGGCGGCATGCTCGGCGCTAGGGCACGGTCACAACCAGGAGAACGCAGCATCCTTCCGCGTGATCGCGGATCATTTGCGCTCGTCATCCTTCCTGGTGGCCGACGGCGTGCTGCCCTCCAATGAAGGCCGCGGCTATGTGCTGCGTCGCATCATGCGTCGCGCCATGCGCCACGCGCAGCTGCTCGGCGCCAAGGAGCCGCTGATGTGGAAGCTGGTGCCCGCGCTGGTGCGCGAGATGGGCCAGGCCTATCCGGAACTGGTGCGTGGCGAAGCGCTGATCACAGAGACGCTGAAGCTCGAGGAGACGCGCTTCCGCAAGACGCTGGTCCGCGGTCTCGGCCTGCTTTCGGAGGCGACGGAACAGCTGCACGCCGGCGACATGCTGGATGGCGAGACGGCCTTCAAACTCTACGACACCTATGGCTTCCCGCTCGACCTGACGCAGGATGCGCTGCGCCAACGCGACATCTCGGTCGATCTTGCCGGCTTCACCGCTGCGATGGAGCGGCAGAAGGCGGAAGCGCGCGCGCACTGGGCGGGGTCGGGCGAAGCGGCGACCGAGACGGTCTGGTTCCCGGTGCGCGAGCAGACCGGCGCCACCGATTTCCTCGGTTACGAGACGGAAGAGGCGGAAGGCCTGATCCAGGCCTTGGTCAAGGATGGCAAGATCGTCGACAGCGCCGGGCAGGGCGACGCGGTTGCCGTCGTCGTCAACCAGACGCCGTTCTATGGCGAATCCGGTGGCCAGATGGGCGATACCGGCATGATGTCCGGCGACGGCTTCTCGATCGAGGTCACCGACACGCAAAAGAAGGCCGACGGGCTCTTCGTGCATTTGGGCAAGGTGACGGGCGGTACGATCAAGACCGGCGCTGCCGTGGAGCTAAAGGTCGATCACGCGCGCCGTTCGAAGCTGCGCGCCAATCACTCCGCGACGCATCTCATCCACGAGGCGCTGCGTGAGGTGCTGGGCACCCATGTCGCGCAGAAGGGTTCGCTGGTCGCGCCTGATCGCCTCCGCTTCGACATCTCGCACAACAAGCCGATCTCGGCCGAGGAGATCGAGGATGTCGAGCGCATGGCCAACGAGATCGTTGTGCAGAACAGTCCGGTGACGACGCGGCTGATGTCGGTGGACGATGCTATTGCCGAGGGCGCGATGGCGCTGTTCGGCGAGAAATACGGCGACGAGGTGCGCGTCGTTTCGATGGGCACCGGCCTGCACGGCGCCAAGGCCAACCGTCCCTATTCGGTCGAGCTCTGCGGCGGCACGCATGTCAGGTCGACCGGCGATATCGGCCTTGTGCGCATCCTGTCGGACAGCGCGGTCGCCGCCGGCGTGCGCCGCATCGAGGCGCTGACCGGCGAGGCGGCGCGCAAGCATCTCGACGAGCAGGACAAGCGCCTGAAGGCAGCCGCGGCGACCTTGAGGATCTCGCCGGCCGACGTTCCGGCGCGTGTCGAGACTTTGCTCGAGGAGCGCAAGAAACTCGAGAAAGAGCTCACCGAGGCGCGCAAGAAACTGGCCCTTGGCGGCGGCGCGGCCGTTGCCGATGCTCCGGCCACCAACGAGACGGTTGCGGGTGTCGGCTTCCTCGGCAAAGCGGTCAGCGGTGTCGCGCCGAAGGACCTGAAGCCGCTTGCGGATGCCGGCAAGAAGACGCTGGGCTCCGGCGTGGTCGTCTTTATCGGCGCCGGCGAGGACAACAAGGCGAGCGTGGTGGTCGGCGTCACCGACGACTTGACCGGCCGCTTCAGCGCTGTCGATCTCGTCCGTGTTGCGTCCGCCGCGCTTGGCGGGCAGGGCGGCGGCGGGCGTCCCGATATGGCGCAAGCCGGCGGCCCCGACGCCTCCAAGGCGGACGACGCCATCGCGGCGGTAAAGGCGGCGCTCGAAGCCGCTTAGTGTCCCTGTGTCAGGAAGGCTTTGCCGCTTTCAGGGCGCGCGCCATTCTGACAGAGTCGCCCCAGGTGGACAGCCAGATGAGGCAATCCGTGGCGACGGCGATCGCCCCGCGCAGGAGGAGAAGCAGCGGGCCTGGTGCCAGCAGATGCTCCTCGGCGTGACGCAGATGGGCCAGCTCTTCCTCGCGGATCGACAGGATGATGGCGTGCAGTCCGGGATCGCGCCCGGCTAGATAGTAGAGCTGGTCGTCAAGATGGCGGTGCACGGTCGCTTCGACAGCGGCGGTGCATGCCCAGATGCCTTGTGGGCCGAGCAGGGCGGTGAGAAAGCCCAACAGCCAGCCGCCCCAGCTCCAGAACTGCATGACGCGACATGGACGCGAGTTTCGCATTGGCATGGCGGCACGGAAGAAGGCGCAATGCTGGCGCTCGTGTCCAAGCATCTCCGACAAAGACGGCACGCAATCGCGCCAAAAGTGCCGGGCGACAAAGATTTGCGCTGAATAGATCCTGATCGCTCCAAACTCGCCTGCGTGGTTGACCCGGACTATCCTGGCTGTGGTCAGCGCTTCGCGACCGGAAAGCTCATGCATTGGAGAAGCTTGCCCGCCTGACGATGCGATCCCACCGGTCCTGCAAGTCTGGAAAGCGGGCAAGCAGCTTTCGCCCTTCGGCGACCTTGAGGAAATAGCCGATAATTGACGCCCTTTCGGCCGTGAAGATGTCGAGAGGGACGAGCTCGTAGTCGACGCCCTTTTGATTGAGCGCCATTCGCGCGATGCGGACATAGACGCTGTAGTGGGCGCCGTAGAGAAGAGGCTTTGCCACTTCATTCCTCTTTGGCTTGGCTGTCCCGTATCCAGACGCGCAGCGTGCCGGTGGTCTGAAAGCCGCAGTCCAGTGCGTCATCCAGCCCGCCGCCGCGTTCATACCCGACCAGCGCGCGACTTTCAGCAAACGTATTGGCTGCGGCTTGCACAGCATCTCGATAGGTCGAATTGCCATCCGTGGCAAAGACATTTGACAACCCGATCACGAGCTCGGATCTATTGGCTATGCAGCCGGCGGTGAAGCCGTCGGCCGTCCGTCGGCCAAGGATGGCGATGGCAGGGTCGGCCAGAACTGCGGTCGGAAAGACACGGCCGCTGGAGGAACCTGCGCCATCCGTCCAGGCAAGTTCCCACATCTCCAAGCTGGCTGCGTCCCCAACACGTTCCCAACCGGAGGGGGTCGTCGTTGGACGCCTTAGGTCCATCCAGATCCAGCTTGCTTCGAAGAGTTGGCTGAACCCGAGCGGTCGGAGATCCAGACGGCAGAAGCAATCCTTGACCGAAAAGCTGGTGGCAAGAACAGATGTCAGTCTGGCTATTTCTGCAAGTTGGATCGGTATGGCATCGGCATCCAAAGTGGCGGCATTGGGGTAGTAAGGAGGTGCTTGCTCATCGCTGGACCAGACGGAGCGGCTCCTCCGGCCGCTTAGCCCGTGCACCTTGAAAATAGCCTGGCAGAGGTCGGCATTGTTGCCAGCGCAAAGGCGGACCCTTTCGCTGGCAACAAGGCTCGGCACTTCTTACCCCATCGCCTTCTGCAGGTTCTCGTCGATCTTGTCGAGAAAGCCGGTGGTCGACAGCCAGGGCTGGTCGGGGCCGATCAGCAGCGACAGGTCCTTGGTCATGAAGCCGCCCTCGACGGTCTGGATGCAGACCTTTTCCAGCGTCTCGGCAAAGCGCTTGAGCTCGGCATTGCCGTCGAGCTTGGCGCGGTGGGCCAAGCCACGCGTCCAGGCGAAGATCGAGGCGATCGAGTTGGTCGAGGTTTCCTCGCCCTTCTGATGCTGGCGGTAGTGGCGGGTGACGGTGCCGTGGGCGGCTTCCGCTTCCACGGTCTTGCCGTCCGGCGTCATCAGCACCGAGGTCATCAGGCCGAGCGAGCCGAAGCCCTGCGCCACGGTGTCGGATTGCACGTCGCCGTCATAATTCTTGCAGGCCCAGACATAGCCGCCCGACCATTTCAGGCTGGAGGCGACCATGTCGTCGATCAGGCGGTGCTCGTACCAGAGTTTTCTCGCCTTGAACTCGGCCTCGAATTCCTTCTCGTAGACCTCCTGGAAGATGTCCTTGAAGCGCCCGTCATAGGCTTTGAGAATGGTATTCTTGGTCGAGAGATAGACCGGGAAGTTGCGCAGCAGGCCATAGTTCAGCGAGGCGCGAGCGAATTCGCGGATCGACTCGTCGAGATTGTACATGGCCATGGCGACGCCGGCGCCCGGCGCATCGAAGACGTCATGCTCGATCATCTGGCCGTCCTCGCCGACGAATTTGATTGTCAGCTTCCCCTTGCCCGGGAAGCGGAAGTCGGTGGCGCGGTATTGGTCGCCGAAGGCGTGACGGCCGACGACGATCGGCTTGGTCCAGCCGGGCACCAGGCGCGGCACGTTCTTCATGATGATCGGCTCGCGAAAGATGGTGCCGCCGAGGATGTTGCGGATGGTGCCGTTGGGCGACTTCCACATTTTCTTCAGCTTGAATTCCTCGACGCGCTGCTCGTCGGGCGTGATCGTCGCGCATTTCACGCCGACGCCGTATTTCTTGATGGCGTTGGCCGAGTCGACGGTCACCTGGTCATTGGTGGCGTCCCGGTTCTCGATCCCTAGATCGAAATAGTCCAGCTTGATGTCGAGATAGGGGTGGATCAGCTTGTCCTTGATGAACTGCCAGATGATGCGGGTCATCTCGTCGCCGTCGAGCTCGACGACCGGGTTCGCCACCTTGATCTTCGCCATGGAAAAATGCCTCGTTGCTGGGGATCTGAACGGCCTTGCCCGTGGCTTCGGCCGAGGTTGGGCAGCGTATATCAAAGCCTTTTTGAGCGCGCAAACCGCGATCAGCCGATCGCAGACCGGTGTCGCGCTTGTGAATGCTTCATTTTCAGGCCCGGTTGTGGCAGGGGACGCCGAAACGCCGCAAACCTCATGTACGGAGAGCCATGCCAGCCGCAAACGACACCGCCAAGACCGCCGGACCGGCGATCATCCTTGTCGAGCCGCAACTCGGCGAGAATATCGGCATGGTCGCGCGCGCCATGGCGAATTTCGGCCTTTCTGAGCTGCGCCTGGTCAATCCGCGCGACGGCTGGCCGAGCGAGAAGGCGCGCGCCGCCGCCAGCCGCGCCGACCACGTCATCGATGCGACAACGGTGTTCGACGACCTTGCCTCGGCAGTGGCCGACCTCAACTTCGTCTTCGCCACCACCGCCCGCGAGCGTGACGGCTTCAAGCCGGTGCGCGGTCCGGTGGATGCGGGCAGGGCGCTCCGGGCCCGCGAGCAGGCGGGGCTGCGCACCGGAATTCTGTTCGGCCGTGAACGTTTTGGCCTCTACAATGAAGAGGTTGGTCTGACTGACGAGATCGTCACCTTTCCCGTCGATCCCGGCTTCTCCTCGCTCAACATCGCACAGGCCGTGCTTTTGATGTCCTATGAATGGATGAAATCCGGCCTTGCCGAAGAGACCGAGACCAACTTCGCCGGACCGGAGCTCGTTCCGGCGACCAAGGAACAGCTGCACAGCCTGTTCACCTATCTCGAAGGCGCTCTCGAGGCGCGCGGCTATTTCCGCCCGGAAGAGAAGAGGCCTAAGATGGTCGACAATCTGCGCGCCGTGCTGACGCGGGCGGGATTCGCCGAGCCCGAGTTGAAGGTGCTGCGCGGCATCATCTCGTCGCTCGACAGGTTCTCGCCGGCAATGCCGCGCGGCGACGGCTCACCGGGGGATGATCCGAGGCGGGCGCCGGCTACGCGCAAACGAACAACGGACAAAGAAAGTTAAAATCCGTAAGCTCCGAACCTTCAAGGTAACCGAATATTATGCGGTTTGGTTCATCGTTCTCGAAACGATGGGGCAGCAGATGTTTACGTCCAATATTGGCCGTCTGCATTTCTTCTTCTATTCGCTAGGTCTGTTCATAGCGGAAGCGGTAGCGATCGTGCTCTGCATTGCCGCAACGACCGGCTTCGCGGGATTGATCAATTCGATGCCGGGTCCGTCGCGGCAAAGCCTGGCCGGCGCCGCGCTTGTTGTGTCGCTCGTCTTCGTCGCGCTGCGCGGCAACATCGCATGGCGCCGCAGCCGCGATGCCGATGGTTCAGGCTGGATCCTCTGGTCCTATATCGTCTTTTCCGGCATCTATGGCTTGCTGCAGGCGGGCACGCTTCTGGTCATCGATTTCGGCAATCCTGAGAGCGCGCCCGGTGGCCTGAACCTGCTCGGCCTTGCCATATCGGCCTCTGGTGCACGATCCTGTGGGCAAAGCCTGTGGCCGGCAGCAACATCGATGAGCTGACCGAGGCTTTCGACTTTGAAGGCTCGTTGCCGGCGGAGGCGCGCCCCGCGAGGGCGACAGCGAGCGTCGCTCCAGCTGCGCCACGGACTGCTGCGCAACCCGCGCGTCCGGCGCCGGCGCCGGCGCCGCAGCCGTTTGGCCGGGCGCGACCCGCCGGCTTCGGCAAGCGGGGGCTCTGAGTTGCGCAAAAGCTGCTGGCATCTGCCACTTCAAGACCATGATCGTTCAGGATAGAAGCGCGGTTGGCCAAATCTCGGGTCAGCTTCTTCCTGTAGTCGGATGACAATGAACGATCGATCAAACCAGCGTCCGATCCTGATGTTCGATTCCGGTGTCGGCGGACTGACGGTGCTGCGCGAGGCGCGCGTCCTGATGCCGGATCGGCGCTTCGTCTATGTCGCCGACGACGCGGCTTTTCCTTACGGCGCATGGGAAGAGCCGGCGCTCAAGGAGCACATACTCGCCCTGTTCGGCAAATTGCTCGACCGTCTGCAGCCGGCGATCTCAGTGATCGCCTGCAACACCGCCTCGACCCTGGTGATCGATGCGCTGCGGGAAAAATTTCCCGGTCATCTGTTTGTCGGAACGGTGCCCGCGATCAAGCCGGCGGCCGAGCGCACGCGGTCCGGCCTGGTTTCGGTGCTGGCGACCCCGGGCACGGTTAAGCGTCAGTACACGCGTGACCTGATCAGCAAATGGGCGCAGAAATGCCATGTCCGGCTCGTCGGCAGCGACAGGCTTGCCGCATTGGCCGAGATCTATATGCGCGAAGGTTTTGTCGACGAGGAAGCCGTGCGCGCCGAGATCGCGCCCTGCTTCATCGAGCACGACGGGCAGCGCACCGACATCGTCGTGCTCGCCTGCACGCATTATCCGTTCCTGGCCAACCGCATGCGCAAGACCGCTCCGTGGCCGGTCGACTGGATCGATCCGGCGGAAGCCATTGCCCGGCGCGCCATGTCGCTGCTGCAGCCTATCGGCGAACCGTCGGGCGAGACCGAGCCCGATATCGCCCTCTTCACCTCTGGTAAGGTGGATTTCGCCACGCGCAGGCTCATCCAGGGCTTTGGGCTGACCTCGCGCTAGCTGGAACTGCGATAGCGCCGCAGCGTTTCTCTTCCCACTACCGCACAGGGGAGAAATCGCATGCCAGCCAAATCGCAAGCCCAACAGAAGGCAGCCGGCGCAGCCCTTTCGGCCAAGCGCGGCGAGACCAAGAAAACCGAGCTTAAGGGTGCTTCGCGCGAGATGTACGAGTCCATGAGCGAGAAGCAACTCGAGGAGTTCGCCGAGACCAAACGCAAGGGACTGCCTAGCAAGAAGTCATGAACTCCTGCCTGGCTCTCAAGTTGGTGCCTGGATAGGAAACCGCGGCATGCCATGACGTGGCGGATCTGCTTTCGGCCATGCCAGTGCCTTCGCCGGGCTGCGGCTTTCTGACGGCAGAATAGTGGAGCCGGTGCGTCGCCGATCACGAGCTTGACACCGGTTAAATCTCTGTTTAACAGGGCCACCAACACCGGGCGGCGACGTCCGGTGGTTTGTTTTGCATGGGCAAGACCTCACCGGAAGCCAGTCTGTCGGCGGTCTTGTTCGAACTGACGTGTCCCGTGGGTTTTCCGTCGCGTTGCGTGGGAAAACCCTGTCAGGCCTCGAAAACGGAGGCCAGAGGAGGGCGCGTTTCCTTCACCCGGAGCCATGGGGCCCCGGGTCATATCGTTTTGAAAGGGAATGCGATGAGCAAGCGCGAATCCGCGAAATACAAGATCGACCGCCGTCTCGGCGAAAATATCTGGGGCCGTCCGAAGTCCCCGGTCAACAAGCGCGAATACGGCCCCGGACAGCATGGCCAGCGCCGCAAGGGCAAGCTTTCCGACTTCGGCCTGCAGCTGCGCGCCAAGCAGAAGCTCAAGGGCCACTATGGCGACGTTTCGGAAAAGCAGTTCCGCAAGGTCTATGAGGAAGCCAACCGCCGCAAGGGCGACACCTCCGAGAACCTGATCGGCCTGCTCGAGTCGCGTCTCGACGCGATCGTCTATCGCGCCAAGTTCGTGCCGACCATCTTCGCGGCCCGCCAGTTCGTCAACCACGGCCACGTCAACGTCAACGGCAAGCGCACCAATATCGGTTCGTACCGCTGCAAGCCGGGCGACGTCATCGAGGTGCGCGAGAAGTCGAAGCAGCTCGTCATCGTGCTGGAATCGGTAGGCTTGGCCGAGCGTGACGTGCCGGACTATATCGAGGCCGACCACAACAAGATGACCGCGACCTACAACCGCGTTCCCGGCCTGGCGGATGTTCCGTTCGCCGTCCAGATGGAACCGAACCTGGTCGTCGAATTCTATTCGCGCTGATCCGACCAATCGGCGACACCCATCCAAGGCCGCCCTCGAGGCGGCCTTTTCTTTGTTTGTCGCGTCGGCCACGGCGGCAATTCCACCCTGGTCATTTTTTTAGCCGCAATTCCGCGACGGCTAGTGATTCCACTTGGCTGCAAAATGCTCTAAGCGAAGCGGCAACAGAACCGTGGGCACCTGCGCCATGAATATGCTGCCAAACGTCAAATCGCTTGAGCCGATCGCCGACGAGCCGGAAGGCGGATTCCATCCGCTGTTCCGCGACGTGCCATCCTCGGTCGAGTTCAACAAACTGCGCAAGCGGCTGCTGCGGCTCACGCGCCAAGCGATCGAAGACTTCGCCATGGTGAAACCCGGCGAGCGCTGGCTGGTGGCGCTCTCCGGCGGCAAGGATTCTTATGGCCTGCTTGCCTTGCTGCTCGATCTCAAATGGCGCGGGCTGCTGCCGGTCGAGCTGCTTGCCTGCAATCTCGACCAAGGTCAGCCGAATTTCCCGAAGCACATCCTGCCGGACTATCTCGGCGCCAACGGCATTGCGCATCGCATCGAGTACCAGGACACCTATTCGGTGGTCACCGACAAGCTGCCCGAAGGCAGCACCTATTGCTCGCTCTGCTCGCGGCTGAGGCGCGGCCATCTCTATCGCATCGCGCGCGAGGAGGGTTGCACCGCGCTGGTGCTCGGCCACCACCGTGAGGACATCCTCGAAACCTTCTTCATGAACCTGTTCCATGGCGGGCGTCTCGCCGCCATGCCGCCGAAGCTTCTCAATGACGAGGGCGACGTCATGGTTCTGCGCCCGCTCGCCTATTGCGCCGAGGCGGATCTCGAGAAATTCGCCAGTGCAATGAAGTTCCCAATCATCCCGTGCGATCTCTGCGGCAGCCAGGAAGGGCTGCAGCGCAACGCCATGAAGGCGATGCTCGACGATATCGAGAAGCGTATGCCTGGCCGCAAGGACACGATGATCCGCGCGATGACCAATGTGCGACCCTCGCATCTGCTCGACCGAAAACTGTTCGACTTCGCCGCGCTCGATGTGCGCCTTACCATGGGAAAAGACATTTCCGATGACGTTTGACATGCAAGCGATCGACTGGCTGGCCGAGCTTCTAGCTGACGCAGCCAGGGCCGAAATCATGCCGCGCTTTCGCCGGTTGGGCGAGGGCGATATTCGCCAGAAGACGTCCGCCGCCGATCTAGTTACGGAGGCGGACGTCAACGCCGAAAGGCTGATCACTGCCAGGCTGCGCGAGCGTTACCCTACAGCGATGATCGTCGGCGAGGAGACCTGCTCCGACAATCCGGCCTTGCTCAAAGGGCTCGGCGATGCCGCGCTGGCCTTCGTCATCGATCCGGTCGACGGCACCTTCAACTTCGCCTCCGGCGTGCCGCTGTTCGGCGTCATGCTCGGCGTCGTGGTCAACGGCGAGACGGTTGCCGGCATCATCCACGACCCGATCGGGAAGGACTGGCTGATCGGCGCCAGGGGGGCGGGCAGCCATATCCGCCACGCACATGGCGCGCTGGACAGGGTGCGGGTCGCCGAGCCGGTGCCGATCTCCGAGATGACCGGCGCGATCTCGTGGCAGTATCTGAAGGAACCGGAGCGCTCGCGGCTCGCTCGCAACCACACAAAGGCGCTGTCGCAGTTCGGCTATCGTTGCGCCGCGCACGAATACCGGCTGCTGGCGAGCGGCCATGCGCATTTCGTCGTCTACAACAAGCTGATGCCGTGGGACCATCTGGCCGGCGTGCTGATCCATCAGGAGGCCGGTGGTTATGCGGCGCGGATCGACGGCGATGCCTATCTGCCGTCGCATGTCGACGGCGGGTTGTTGGTTGCGCCAGACAAGGATAGCTGGAACGAACTGCGGCGCGAGCTCTGGGCGGAATAGGATCGATTGCGCTGACGAGGGCCAGCCCGTCGGCTGGAAGGTGTCGATCTACACCCTCACGCAAATCCGGAGATGTGAATGAGCACCCGGTCCGCGATGGTCGCTCTGGCTCTCGCCCTCGCCGTGACGATCACGGGTGCTGACGAAGCAGCGGCACGGGAGCGCGCCTGCGGCAGTCGCGATCCCGTAAACTCCATAGCGGAAATGTCGGCTGCCATTTACGCCTGCTGGCGGCCGCCTCACGGAACTGCCGGCCTGTCCTTGACCCTGCGGTTCTCGCTCCGCCGAGACGGAACGCTCATTGGCAAGCCGCGCGCGACCTTCTCCGTACTCGGATCGAACGATGCATTGAACAGAGCCTTCGTTGCCTCAGTCCTCGAGGCTCTCGATAAGGCCCTGCCGTTACCCTTTACCGAGAGCATGGGCGAGGCGATCGCAGGGCGCATACTTTCGCCCCGCTTCACGGTTGCGCTTGAACGAAAATCCTGAGCGGGTGGCCGTAGGCGAGGGTCTCACACCGGCGGATTGTGGGGCTGGAACAGCCTTCCGCGCTCGGCGATCAGGATCATCAGCAGGGCGGCGAGGGAAACGCTGCAGAAGCCGGCGGCCAATGGCGTGACCGTGCCGTTATAGGCCTGGCCTATCAGCGTTCCGAGCAGGCCGCCGAGAAAGGTCTGCATGAAGCCGAGGATGGAGGACGCCGTGCCGGCAAGCTCGCCGAGCGGCTCCATCGCAAGCGCGTTGAAATTCGCGCCGAGACAGCCAAATGGAACCATCGCGCCGGCAAAGAAGGCGATGAACAGCCAGAGCGGCATCTCGATCTCGAGCGAGACGACGAGCCAGACCAGGCTGATGGCGAGGAAGAGCAGCAGCGCGCTCTGCGACAGGCGCCGCATGCCGACCTTGCCGACGAGCCGCGCGTTGAGGAAGTTCGAGAAGGCGAGCACGCCCGCGACGCCGGCGAAGATCAGCGGAAACAGCTCGCCGACATGGAAGACTTCGAGATAGATCTGCTGCGCGGAATTGATGAAGCCGAACATGGCGCCGAAGATGAAGGTGCTGGCAAAGGCATAGCAAAGCGCGATGCGGTTGGTGAGCACGATGCGGAAGCCGCCGACGACGGCGTTGACGGTTAAGGGCCGCCGGTATTCCGGATGCAGCGTCTCCGGCAAGCGCAACAGCGACCATGCCGACACGATGAGCGCGCCGACGGCCATGGTGACGAAGATCCAGTGCCAGGTGGCGAAAAGCATGATGAACTGGCCGACGCCGGGCGCGACGACCGGTATCGCCATGAACACCATGAAGATCAGAGACATGACCTCGGCCATGCGGCGGCCCTCGAAGGTGTCGCGCACGATGGAGACAGCGATGACGCGGGTGGCCGCCGCGCCGATGCCTTGCACGACACGGCAGGCGAGCAGGGTGGCAAAGGTCGGAGCAACAGCAGCGGCCGCTACCGCCGCCACATAGATGATCAGGCCGGCGACCAGCGGCGCACGGCGGCCGAAACGATCGGAAACCGGACCGAAGAAGAGCTGACCGGTGCCGAAGCCAAGAATGTAGGCTGTGATCACATACTGGCGGTGGTTTTCATTCTCGACGCCGAGCGAGGCGCCGATCTGCTGCAGTGCCGGCAGCATGATGTCGATGGCGAGCGAATTGAGCGCCATCAGCGCCGCGCAGAGCGCAATGAATTCCCAGCGCGGAATGGGTAAGCTTTTTGCCGACTGCTGCGCTAGTGCCTGATTGTCCACGGCAAAATCCGATCAATCAAACGAACACGCGCCGGTCGACCGGCGCATCAATTCGTCTCGTTCTCGAGTTCGAAAGCCAAAGTGCCGAGGTGGGGCGGCCCCGGATGTCACGGCGCAGCCGGCTGGGCCGGCCAGCGCGAGCTCAAATTAGGCGGCGCCTTTGACGCTGACGCCTTTTTCGACCAGGAAATCCTGCAGCTCGCCGGCCTGGAACATCTCGCGCACGATGTCGCAACCGCCGACGAACTCGCCCTTGACGTAGAGCTGCGGAATGGTCGGCCAGTTGGAATAGTCCTTGATGCCCTGGCGCAGCTCGGCCGAGGTCAGCACGTTCACGCCTTTGTAGTCGACCCCGACATAGTCGAGGATCTGCACCACCTGGCCGGAGAACCCGCACTGCGGGAAGCCGGGGGTGCCCTTCATGAAGAGCACGACGTCGTTGCTCTTCACTTCGCTGTCGATGTAGTCGTTGATGCCGCTCATGGGGAATCCTTTCACGCCTGTGGGAGTCAGGCTCGAAGCATGTCCATCAAATAAACCCATAGGTTGGCTGAAACAAGACGTTAGCCGCGACGCACCCGAAATGGCGCAAAGCTTTGGTCCGCCATTGGGCCAAATCCGCCAGCCGGAACTCTTCCCACAAGCGGGCCGGCAGGCCGGTTCTCTTGTCTCGGTGCCGCTGACGGTTTCCCAGGTGCGCACGCGCCAGAATTATAGCTATAGCTAAATCTTGAAGCATGCGCTATCCTTGCCAGTGCCTTGGAGGAACGCGGATATGCGCGAAACGAAATCGCTGCTGGAACAAAAGCTCGATCGAAGGCTGCTTCTGGCCGGTGGCCTGGCGGCCGGCGGCACGGCGGTGATGGCGACCGCGGCGCGCGGGCAGACCGACCACGCCGGTCACGGAACGCCAGGGGCGGCCGAACCGCAGCCGGCGCACCTGTCCGCGCATGGGGCGATGATCACCGTCGGCGAGGTCGATGATAGCCGCAACGGATTCGATCCAGTGAAGCTGCTGAGCGACTGGGAGACCGGGACGGTGTCGACGCTGTCGGACGGGCGGACACTGCGCAGCTTCGAGGTCACGGCCGAGGACAAGGAGATCGAGATCGCGCCCGGCATCCTGTTCCCCGCCTGGACCTATAATGGCCGCGTGCCGGGGCCGTCGCTGCGGGCGACCGAAGGCGATCGCTTGAAGATCGTCTTCCGCAACAACGGCTCGCATCCGCATTCCATGCATTTCCACGGCATTCACGCAGCCCGGATGGACGGCGTTCCCGGCGCCGGTCTGATCGGGCCGGGCGAGGAGTTCGTCTACGAGTTCGATGCCAGGCCGTTCGGCTGCCACCTCTATCATTGCCATGCGCTGCCGCTGAAGCGGCACATCCAGAAAGGTATGTACGGCGCCTTCATCATCGATCCCGATCCCGCCAGGCATCCGGAGCACGAGGCGGTCGCCCGCTCGCGCCTGCTCGGCACGCCGGAGAATGCCGGCTGGCAGGAATTCGTAATGGTGATGAACGCCTTCGACACCAATTTCGACAACGAGAACGAGGTCTATGCCGTCAACACCGTCGCCCATGCCTACGCGAAGAAGCCGATACGGGTGCTGAAGGACAAGCCTGTCCGGATCTATCTCGTGAACGTGGTCGAGTTCGACCCGATCAACTCCTTCCATCTGCATGCCAATTTCTTCGACTACTACAATCAGGGCACGACGCTGACGCCGACACTCAGGACCGTCGATCTGATCACCCAGTGCCAGGCCGAGCGCGGTATCCTCGAGTTCCATTTCAGGGAGCACGAGCCAGGCCTCTACATGTTCCATCCCCACCAGTCGGAGTTTACCGAACTCGGCTGGTCGGGCATGTTCGACGTCGTGGAGGCCTTGTCGTGACCGATGTCAGTAGCACCTCCCGGGATACACAGGCCGGTCGGCCGCGCTGGCTCTCTCTGCTCTGGATAGTACTGCCGCTCGCCGTACTCGGGCTCGCGGTTGCGTGGATGGTCTCTTCCGACCCGTTGGCCAGCTTTCGCAACGGCGCGCCGCCGGTCGAGAACCTGACCTTCGAGCGGACAATTATCGGAAACGACGGCATTCGAATCCTCGTGCGGGCCGGTGGGTCGGAACCGATGACGATCGCACAGGTCCAGGTCGACGACGCTTACTGGCAGTTCACGCAGGATCCGCCGGGGCCGATCCCGCGCGGCGCAACGGCATGGATCAGCCTGCCATACCCCTGGGTGCTGGGGGAGGCGCATGCGATCAATGTCGTAACCAGTACCGGGACAACATTCGGGCACGATATCGCCGTCGCCGTACCCACACCGACGCGCAGTTCACCTAGCTTTGCCGCGCAAGCGGTGCTGGGCGGCTTTGTCGGCATCCTGCCCGTGGCGATCGGCCTGATGTTCTATCCGGCACTACGCGGGGTCGGGCGGAACGGCATGGATTTTCTCCTGTCGATGACCGTCGGTCTGCTCGCCTTCCTTTTCGTCGACACGCTCGAGGACGCGTTCGAACTGGCCGGCGAAGCAGCCGCCCTGTTCCAGGGATCGACCATGATCGTACTCGCAGCCACCGCCAGTTTCCTTCTGCTCATGGCGGCAGGCCGGCGCAGCGGGACACCGACCGGGCTGGCGCTTGCCACCTTCATCGCACTCGGCATCGGCCTGCACAATCTCGGCGAAGGGCTGGCGATCGGCGCCGCCTTCGTCTCGGGCGCAGCCGGGCTCGGCACGTTCCTGGTGCTTGGCTTCACCTTGCACAACATCACCGAAGGCATCGCCATCGCCGCCCCGATCCTGAAGCAGCAACCGCCGCTCAGGACCTTCGCCATGTTGACGCTGCTCGCGGGAGGTCCAGCCGTCGTCGGCCTATGGATCGGCAGCCTCGCCTATGCGCCACAATGGTCGGCGCTGGCGCTGGCGATCGGCGCCGGAGCGATCCTGCAAGTGATCGTCGAGATGGTTTCGCTGCAGCTTCGCCAGCGCCCCGATGGCTCGCGCGCCTTGCTCGCACCGGCTGCGATGGCCGGGCTGACAGCCGGGGTCGGCTTCATGTACCTCACGGCGATGCTGGTAAAGATCTGAACAACCGCGGCGTCAACACTCAGTCCGGAACGCTGGTCTGCAGGGCGAGCGCATGCAGCACGCCGCCCATATTGCCTTTCAGCGCGTCATAGACCATCTGGTGCTGCTGGACGCGGCTTTTGCCGCGGAAGCTCTCGGCCACCACTTCGGCAGCGTAGTGGTCGCCGTCACCAGCCAGATCGCGAATTGTCACCTTGGCGTCCGGAATGCCTTCCTTGATCAGTCGTTCGATGTCGTGCGCATCCATTGCCATGGCAGAAATCCTGTTTTCGAGCGGGCGCAGCCCGTGCGATGAGAGTCGGGGATAAGCGTAGAGCCTTTCCGGTCCGGATTGAAGCGGTTCCATCCGTGACCGAGGCTTCACGGGACATTCCGATCCGGCTGAGCCGCGTCGCCGGCGGACACATCCTCGCGCGTCGAGTAGGCGCGACCGAGGCTGAAGGTCAGCACGTAGAGCGGCACGTTTATCGCGATACCGACCATCGGCAAGTAGCTCGTCCACTGCCAGACCGGGGAGAAAAACGGCCGGCCGTAGCCATCGCACATAAGCGAAGAACCATACGCCCAAAGCGCTCCGATGGCGGTTGCAATGGCGAAGAGCTTGACGCAAGTGACGATATGCCTTGCCCGAGCCGGCTCCGGCAAAAGGCGCTGCCACAGCACCAGGCACAAAACAGGAATGGCGTAGACGAGGTCCTGAGCGGCCAGCAACGGGATTGCGCCGTTCGCCGCAGCAAGGAACTCGGCTCGCGTTTCGAGCCTTGGACAGACCTCGCTCGAGGTCGTCGACAGCAGCAGAAAGACGAACGGGCCGAGGAACCAGAAAAAGAACAGCGACGGCCAGAAAACCGCTGCAAGCAGCGCCCGGACCGCCAGCCTGGTCAAATGGCCTGATCCATGAAGCGCGGGAACCAGCCCTCATGGGCGGCGGTCAATTCGCTGACCGGAACGGCACGCGCCTCGCCGAGCTTCAGCATGTCGCCACCGGTCGTGCCGATCCACGGCGCGAAGATGCCGAGCTTGCCCTGCTCCGCGCGGATCCTGTCCCATTCGCCGCTTTGCGGGTCGATCGACAAGGTCAGGAGATAACGTCCTTGGTCCTCGCCGAACCAGACCGGGATCGGATCGGTCCCGGTGAGACCGGGAATGGTGGCGCCGATGCCGGATGCCATCGCCATTTCGGCCAGCGCCACGGCAAGGCCGCCGTCGGAGACATCGTGCGCGGCAGTCACGATGCCGGAAGCGATCAGCGCGCGCACATGGTCGCCGACGCGCTTTTCATGTTCGAGGTCGACGGGCGGCGGCGAACCGTCGGCGCGGCCGTGGATGTCGCGCATATAGACCGACTGGCCGAGATGGCTGCCCCATGTCGGCGGCGCGCCGACCAGCACGATCATCTGGCCCTCGGCGGCAAAGCCGACGCGGGCCATCTTCGACCAATCTGCGATCAGCCCGACGCCGCCGATGGTCGGCGTCGGCAGGATGCCGCGGCCATTGGTTTCGTTGTAGAGCGAGACATTGCCGGAGACGATCGGGAAGCCGAGCGCGCGACAGGCGTCGCCGATACCCTTAACCGCTCCGACAAACTGGCCCATGATCTCCGGCCGCTCCGGATTGCCGAAATTAAGATTGTCGGTGGCGGCAAGCGGCAGGGCGCCCGTTGCCGTCAGGTTGCGCCAGCATTCGGCGACGGCCTGCTTGCCGCCCTCATACGGGTCGGCCTCGCAATAGCGCGGCGTGACGTCGGAAGAGAAGGCGAGCGCCTTGGTTGGATGGCCTTCGACGCGCACCACGCCGGCATCGCCGCCTGGGAGCTGCAGCGAATTGCCCTGGATCAGCGTGTCATACTGCTCCCACACCCAGCGGCGCGAAGAGAGGTCCGGTCCGCCCAGCATCGTGAGCAACGCGTCAGCGACGTCGGCCTTGGGCGCGTCGTTCGCTGCAAGCGACGCCGGCTTCTTCGTTTCGACCCAGGGGCGATCATATTCCGGCGCCTGGTCGCCCAGTTCCTTGATCGGCAGGTTGGCGACCTCGTCGCCATGGTGCAGCACGCGGAAGCGCAGGTCGTCGGTGGTCTTGCCGACGATGGCGAAGTCGAGGCCCCATTTGCGGAAGATCGCCTCGGCTTCCTCCTCTTTCTCGGGGCGCAGCACCATCAACATGCGCTCCTGGCTTTCCGACAGCATCATCTCGTAGGCGCTCATGCGCTCCTCGCGCACCGGCACCTTGTCGAGGTCGAGCTCGATGCCGAGATCGCCCTTGGCGCCCATCTCGACCGCCGAGCAGGTCAGGCCGGCGGCGCCCATGTCCTGGATGGCGATGACCGCGCCCGACGCCATCAGCTCGAGGCAGGCCTCCAGCAGGCACTTTTCGGTGAAGGGGTCGCCAACCTGTACGGTCGGCCGCTTCTCCTCGATCTTGTCGTCGAACTCGGCCGAGGCCATGGTGGCGCCGCCGACGCCGTCGCGCCCGGTCTTGGCGCCGAGATAGACGACCGGCAGGCCGACGCCCTTGGCCTGCGACAGGAAGATGGCGTTGGTTTTGGCGAGGCCGGCCGCGAAGGCGTTGACCAAGATGTTGCCGTTGTAGCGGGCGTCGAAATTGACCTCGCCGCCAACGGTCGGCACGCCGAAGGAATTGCCGTAGCCGCCGACACCGGAAACGACTCCAGCAACCAGGTGCCGGGTCTTGGGATGGTCAGGCGCGCCGAAGCGCAATGCGTTCATCGCCGCAACCGGTCGCGCGCCCATGGTGAAGACATCGCGCAGGATGCCGCCGACGCCGGTCGCGGCTCCCTGATAGGGCTCGATATAGGAGGGGTGGTTGTGGCTCTCCATCTTGAAGACGACGCAGTCGCCGTCGCCAATGTCGACTACGCCGGCATTCTCGCCCGGCCCCTGGATAACCCGCGGGCCGCTGGTGGGCAGCGTGCGCAGCCATTTCTTGGAAGACTTGTAGGAGCAGTGCTCGTTCCACATCGCCGAGAAGATGCCGAGCTCGGTGAAGCTCGGCTCGCGGCCAACCAGATCGAGGATGCGCTGGTATTCGTCGGGCTTCAGCCCATGCGCGGCGACGAGCTCGGGGGTGATCGGCACGGAATTGGATATGGTCATGAGCGGCGATTGGTATCCGTGGGAGAGGGGGCTTTTCTGAGTCTCCTCTTATCGCAAGCTTTCGAGCGATACACCCCCAAAGCACGACGAAAACGCCGCAAAACCGCTGCGCCGGCACCGGCCGGTAGCGCGAGGCGCTTGGGAAAGGACTGGTCAGGAAAAACTGTCGTAGCCGGCGCGGCCCTCGTCGAGCAGGCGGCGGATGACCGCGACGCCACCGGCGACGTCCTTACTTTGCCGGGGTTGCGAAACACCGAAGCGGACGCCGTGGAAGACTTGCTCGGAACGACCGGCCTTGAACTCGTCCTCGTCGTCGATGAGCAAGCCCTGCGCAAGGCAGGCATTCTTGAAGGTGCCTGAGAGCCAAGGATCCGGCAAGGTGAGCCAGACGAAGGGCACATTGTCCCGCGCCTTGAAGTCAAAGCCAGCCAGCGTCTCGCGCACGACATGGAGACGAGCTTGGATCTCGGCAATGCAGCGCTTGCGGATATCGTTGGCCTGGCCCGACATCACCAGCCTTGTTCCGACCTCCGCCAGCAGAAAGGGCAGCCCGCCGGTCATCATCTTGTGCGCCACGCGGATGCGGTGGCGGTAGGCGGGCGGGCAGGAGAGCCAGCCGCCGCGCACGCCGGCCGCGACCGACTTCGACAGGCCGCCGGCTACGATCGTGCGCTCAGGGGCGTATTCGGCGAGCAGTGGCGTCGGATCGTCGGTCAATTCGCCATAAAGATCATCCTCGATCAGGACGACATTGTACTCGCGCGCTATGCGCGCGATCGCCTGGCGCCGCTCCGCCGACAGCGTAACCAGCGTCGGGTTCTTCGCCGTCGGCATCACGAACATCATCTTCGGGTGTTTCTGCGCGCAGACGCGTTCGAAATCGTCGGGATCGAGACCTTCATCGTCCGCCGAGACCAGCGCGGTACGGCGCCCGATCAGACCGGCGCTGCGCGAGATCTGCGAATAGGTGAGATGCTCGAAGACGATCGTGTCGCCAGGCGTGGTGAGCGCCGCGATCGCCGCCATCACCGCCGCATGGGTGCCAAGCGTCGGCACGATCGAATCGGGCGAGGGGTGAAAGGAATTGCGCTTGAGCCAAAGGCCGCCGGCCTCGAACCAGCGATCCGGGAAATCCCTGGTATAGCTTGAAATGTCGTGGGGGTGCTCCTCCGCCGTCCGCGCCAGCAGTTCGGCAATCAATGCGCCTTGTCCGACATCGGGGGCGGCGGTGCTGTCGAAGCGCAGCTTGCCGCTGGGCGCATCTATGAGCCGCGTTCCGAGCGCGGCGGGCTGCAGCTCGGGCTTGGGGCTCTCCGCGCGTTGCGCGAGCACATAGGTGCCGCGCCCGACCTCCCCACTCACCAGCCCGCGCTCGCGCAGCAACTGATAGGCCCGGCCGACCGTGCCGACCGTAGTGCCAATGTCGTAGGCGAGGTCGCGCTGCGGCGGCAGTTTTGCACCCGCATCGATGACGCCCTTGTCGATATCTGACTCAATGCTGTCAGCAAGGCGCTGATAGAGAGGGCCGGAACCGGAAGCGAGGTCTGGGAGCCAATTTGTCATGGTGACAATTCTTTATATTGCATCGCGAGACGAGTCAATCGATATGAGAACGCGGGTAGCTAGAGTACAATTGATAGAATGGTTGATCGCAAGATGAATACAATTGATACATTCCGTTATGACAGCGCCGAGTTGCACGGCCGCCCGTCGGGGCGCCGCAGGTTCGTTGACCGGGTCGTATTCGTGCTTCGTGCCATCGCCAGGCAAATCGACCGAATGCTGGAACGCCGTCGCGGACGCCTTGCGCTCTTGGAGATGACCGACGAGCAGCTCAAGGACATCGGCATTTCGCGCTGCGACGCCCATCGCGAAGGTATCAGGCCGTTCTGGGACTAAGCGCGTCGCGACGCCCTTGATTGTTGCGATGCATGTCAAATCGCTGCGCGGTTTGGGCATACATCGACCGCGAACAGAGCTTCGATGGTATGTTGATTGACGAGCGCGAAAAGCCGACCGTCAATCCTGCATTTGCAGGAAGTGGGCTACGGCCGAGTCACGCGGCAGCGGCGCAGGATGAATTGCCGGCCTGCCAGCGCGCGATGTCGGAGCCTATGCGCGCGCCCAGCGGTTCGGCCATCAACGGCCCGAACACGTCCACTTTGCGGGAATTGCCTTGTGCTTGCACGACCAGCAGCGGCTTGCCGCCATAGTGCTTGGCGGGCACCAGCAGGAAGCGCGGCGTGCCGCTGTAGGAGTTGAGCTCGTTGGCCATCTGATAGGGCTTGAAGGCCGGGTCCTTGCTGGCGATCCAGCACTTGTGAGCGGCGATGGCGACCTGCTCCATGGCAAGCAGGGAAGCGCTCTTGCCAGAGGGGGGCGGCGTGGTCTTCGAGCCGGACTGGCAAGAGGCAAGCGCAAATCCGGCGGCGGCCAGGAGAGCAAGGCGAGCAATCGTCAGTCTCATGGTCAGGCCGCCCCGTTGGTCTGAAAGAATGGTCTGAAGGAATCGTCTGAAAGGATCAAGCGGCGATGCCAAGCGCGCCTTCGAACAGCGCCCGGCCGTCGCTGCCGCCGTGTGCCGCCTCGATCAGGTTCTCCGGGTGCGGCATCAGACCGAGCACATTGCCCTTCTCGCTGACGATGCCGGCGATGTCGTTGATCGAGCCGTTGGGATTGGTGCCTTCGGCATAGCGGAACACCACCTGGCCTTCGCCTTCGAGGCGGGCCAGCGTTTCGGCGTCGGCGAAATAGTTGCCGTCGTGATGCGCGACCGGTGAGCGAATGATCTGGCCGGGCTGATAGCCGCGGGTAAACATCGTGTTGGCGTTGGCGATCTCGAGCTTCACGTGCCGGCAGACGAATTTCAGCGAGGCGTTGCGCATCAGGGCGCCGGGCAGCAGCCCCGCTTCGACCAGGATCTGGAAGCCGTTGCAGACGCCGATGACCATGACCCCCTTGGCCGCCTTTTCGGCCACTGCCCGCATCACCGGCATGCGCGCGGCGATCGCCCCGCAGCGCAGATAGTCGCCGAAGGAGAAGCCGCCGGGAATGGCGATCAGGTCGACGTCCGGGATTTCGGTATCGGTCTGCCAGACGGTCGCCGGCGCCTGACCGGAAATCTTGGTCAGAGCCGCGATCATGTCGCGGTCACGGTTGAGCCCAGGCAGGAGGACGACGGCTGATTTCATTTCGGTCGTAGGGCCTCTGGTTTTCGGCGAGTTCGCTGGTGATGCACGCGCTTCAGGAGCCTGTACATCAAATCGCTGGTGGCTTCAGGCATAACCTCTGCGCTGCAACTCAGGTAATAGCCACACTGTAATTCTCAATCACCGTGTTCGCCAGAAGCTTGTCGCACATGGCCTTGAGGTCGGCTTCGGCCTTGGCTTTGTCGGTTCCGGTGAGCTCGATGTCGAAGACCTTGCCCTGCCGCACCTGGCCGACGCCGTCGAAGCCCAGTCCTGAGAGGGCGTGCTCGATCGCCTTGCCCTGCGGGTCGAGAACTCCGTTCTTGAGGGTGACGGTGACGCGGGCTTTCATCGATACTCCTGAGTGATCGGTAGTGCGGAGGGCGGGCACGCCGTTTCCGGCAGGCCCGCGCTGGCAGTCAGTGCTTCGTGCTCTTCGAGGGCTCGGAAGAGGCAACGAGCACCGGGCCTGTCGGGCGCGGCGGCTCGTTCTCGTTCATGATACCGAGGCGGCGGGCAACTTCCTGGTAGGCCTCGACCAGGCCGCCCATGTCGCGGCGAAAGCGGTCCTTATCGAGCTTGTCCTGGGTGGCGACGTCCCACAGCCGGCAGGAATCCGGCGAGATCTCGTCGGCGACGACGATGCGCATCATGTCGCCCTCGAACAGGCGCCCGCATTCGATCTTGAAGTCGACAAGCTGGATGCCGACGCCCAGGAACAGGCCGGAGAGGAAGTCATTGACGCGGATAGCCAGCGCCATGATGTCGTCGATCTCCTGCGGGCTCGCCCAGCCGAAGGCGGTGATGTGCTCTTCCGACACCATCGGGTCGTCCAGCGCATCTGCCTTGTAGTAGAATTCGATGATCGAGCGCGGCAGAACCGTGCCTTCCTCGATGCCCAGGCGCTTTGCGAGCGAGCCGGCGGCGACGTTGCGCACCACCACCTCGAGCGGGATGATCTCGACTTCCTTGATCAGCTGCTCGCGCATGTTCAGCCGGCGGATGAAATGGGTCGGGATGCCCATACGATTGAGGTGATTGAAAATGTGCTCGGAGATGCGGTTGTTGAGCACGCCCTTGCCGTCGACCACCTCATGTTTCTTCTTGTTGAAGGCGGTGGCGTCATCCTTGAAGAACTGGATCAGCGTCCCGGGCTCAGGTCCTTCATAGAGGATCTTGGCCTTGCCTTCGTAAATGCGGCGGCGATTTTTCATCTGATTTTTTCTCTGGATTGGCGGGCAGGCGGCAAGCGACCAGTTCCTGTCCGTCTGCCTAAATTAGTTGTGGCGACGGGTGCGTTCAATGCCGGTGTCTATAGCAATCGTAATGTTTGCTCAATCGGCAAATCCAGCCGATCAACCGCTTTCGGAACCGAAATGCCGCAGCGCAGCATGGGACGTTGCATATTGACCGGCCCGCGACCTTTTGGTTTGTGCTGGGTAAGCACACATATTCATAGCCAAGCGAATCGATTTGATCGGAGGGACGCATGAGCAGCATGAAAGACCGCGAAGAGGGCTTCGAGCGCAAATTCGTCTTCGACGAGGAGCTCCGCTTCAAGGCCTCGGCGCGCCGCAACAGAGCGCTCGGCCTGTGGGCCGCCGAAAAGCTGGGCAAGAGCGGAGCCGATGCCGAGGCCTATGCCAAAGCGGTAGTCGTCTCCGACATCGAGGAGGCCGGCGACCATGACGTCTTCCGCAAGATCCGCGAGGACTTCGACGCCGCGGGCGTCAACCAGTCGGACCATCAGATCCGCCGCACCATGGACGAGCTGATGGCGCAGGCGATCGAGCAGGTCAAGAACACGTAAAAATCGTTGGACCAATCGACCGCCCGGCTGAGACTGCGGATCGTTACCAAGGAAGTTCCGATGTCGCTCAAGTCCCGCCTGGCCGCCGACGAAACGCTGTTCACCGCCTGGTCCGGCGTGCCGGACGCGCTGACGGTAGAGATCATCGCCAAGCAGGGCTTTGATGCCGTTACCCTCGACATGCAGCATGGCGGCCACCACGAGGACAGCGTTCTGCGCGGCCTGGTGCCGGTGCTTGCCGCCAACAAGCCGGCGCTGGTGCGCATCCCGGTCGGGCGCTTCGACATGGCGAGCCGGGCGCTCGATTTCGGCGCAGAGGCGGTGATCGCGCCGATGGTCAATTCCGTTGACGACGCCAGGCAGTTCGCCGCAGCGATGAAGTACCCGCCGATGGGCGAGCGTTCTTGGGGCCCGACCTATGCCTTCCCGCGCCATGGGAAGGGCGACCATGCCGATTGGCTGCGCGACTCGAACCAGCGCACCATGGCCTTTGCCATGGTCGAGACGCGTGCGGCGTTCGAGGCGCTGGACGGCATCCTCGAGACGCCCGGCATCGATGGCATCTTCGTCGGGCCGTCGGATTTCTCGATCGCCTGGTCGAATGGCACCACCGTCAATTCGACGCTGGAAAGCATGATGGAGACGGTCGCCTCGATCGCCGAGCGGACGCGCAAGGCAGGGAAGCACGCCGCGATCTATGTCATCGAACCGGCCGTTGCCGGCCGCGTCGTGTCGATGGGCTATCGGCTGCTCGCCATGGGTTCTGACCACACGCTGATCTCGCTCGGAGCCAGGACGCTGCTGAAGAGCATGCGGGATTCGATCGGCGCCTGAGGCGCCGGCGTTTCAAGGCTCCTTCAGTTCCGTCAGGAACTTGGCGAAAGTCATCGATCCCTCCGGCCAGGGGCCGAAGCCCGCATCCTGGTTGAGATGGCCGGCGTCGCCGGCGTCGATGAACAGCGAACCCCAGGCGGCGGCGATGTCCTCGGCAACCTCAAAGGCGCAGAACGGGTCGTTGCGGCTGGCGATCACGATCGACGGAAAGGGCAGGGGATCGCGCGAATAGGGCCCGAAGGTCATCAGGTGCCTCGGCCTGATCTCCGGATTGGCGACATCAGGGGGCGCCACGAAGAAGGCGCCCGCGACCGGCTTCTGGAATTGCGGGATCGCCTGCACCGCCGCCGCCACACCCAGCGAATGCGCGACGATGACCACCGGCCGCTCGGCCTCGTTGACAGCTTTCGCTACACTTGCCGTCCAGTCCTCGCGCACGGGTTTCGTCCACTCGGCCTGTTCGACCCTGCGTGCCGTCGACAATTTCGACTGCCAGCGGGTCTGCCAATGCTCGGGACCGGAGTTGGTGTAGCCGGGTATGATGAGGATATCGGCGTCCTTGACTTTCATGGCGCCGATGTAGCGAGCGCCCCTGTCTGATGCAACCGGCCGGTGGAATGCAGTGGCATCACAAAGGTGAACAACGTGTTCGATTCTTTCAACCTTGTGTGAACGATGGTGATGAACGATCTGGAGAGGGAACAGGAATGACTAATAAACGTCGGAGCGACTGCCCATCGTGAGATCGGCGCCCGAACGGAGAGTGTGATGAGCGAACTGCCTTTTGCCGCGACCACCCCGGTCAGCGTCGCGCGTGTCGGGTTGAAGGCGCGCGATGCCGAAAACCTTGCCGCCTATTATCGTGCCGTCGTCGGCCTGCAGGAGTTGAGCCGCGCCGATGGCGCGATCACCCTCGGCGCCGCGGGCCGCCCGCTGCTGGTGCTGGAGCAGGATGCCTCGGCCAAGCCTGACGACCCGCGCAGCGCCGGCCTGTTCCATACTGCGTTCCTGCTGCCATCGCGCGCCGATCTCGGCCGGTGGATCAGCCATGCCGCCGCCAACCGGATCGGCATCGAAGGCGCCTCGGACCATCTGGTCAGCGAGGCGCTCTACCTCACCGACCCTGAAGGCAACGGCATCGAGATCTACGCCGATCGCCGTCCGCAGGATTGGAAATGGAACGGCGACAAGATCGCAATGTCGACCGAGCTGCTGAATCTCCCCGCGGTCGTCGCCAGCGTGCCCGTCGGTGACGCCGGCTGGCAGGGAGCGCCGGAAAACACCATTGTCGGCCATGTCCACCTGCGCGTCGGGCGTCCGGAAGACGCCGAAGCGTGGTGGCATGACGAATTCGGCTTCGACACGGTCGCCAAATATGGCGGTCAGGCGGTGTTCCTGTCCTCCGGCCACTACCACCACCATATCGGTGCCAATTCCTGGCGCAGCGCCGGCGCCGGCCGCCGCGATCCCTCCCGCTCGGGCCTCGCCTGGGTCGAAATGCGCTCGGATAACGTGAAGGCCGAGACGACGCATGAAGATCCCTGGGGCACGGTGATCAGGACGGTGCCTGGCAAGGCCTGATTAGGCTGCGCCACGCTAGCGGGCCTTCCCCCGGACTCAGGCCTGTCCAAACACCCGCTTGAAGATCGTGTCGACATGCTTGGTGTGATAGCCGAGGTCGAACTTCTCGCGGATCTCGGCCTCGGGCAGTGCCGCTGTCACGTCCTTGTCGGCAAGCAGTTCCTCAAGGAAATCAGCACCTTGCTCCCATACCTTCATGGCATTGCGCTGCACCAGGCGATAGGCATCCTCGCGTGACACGCCAGCCTGGGTCAACGCCAGCAGCACGCGCTGCGAATGCACCAGGCCGCGGAACTTGTTGAGGTTCTTCTCCATGTTCTCGGGGTAAACGAGCAGCTTATCGACGACACCGGTCAGGCGTGCCAAGGCGAAGTCGAGCGTCACCGTCGCGTCCGGTCCGATCATGCGCTCCACCGAGGAGTGCGAGATATCGCGCTCGTGCCACAGCGCCACATCCTCCATGGCCGGCATGGCGTAGGAGCGGACCATGCGGGCAAGGCCGGTGAGATTCTCGGTCAACACCGGGTTGCGCTTGTGCGGCATCGCCGACGAGCCCTTTTGTCCCGGCGAGAAATATTCTTCCGCTTCCAGCACCTCGGTGCGCTGCAGATGCCGGATCTCGACGGCCAGGCGCTCGACCGACGAGGCGATCACGCCGAGCGTAGCGAAGAACATCGCATGGCGGTCTCGCGGGATGACCTGAGTCGAGACCGGTTCCGGCTTCAGGCCGAGTTTCTTCGCCACATGCTCTTCGACGTAGGGATCGATGTTGGCGAATGTGCCGACCGCGCCCGAGATGGCGCAGGTGGCGATGTCTTCGCGCGCGTGCAGCAACCGCTCGCGGCAACGCGAGAATTCGGCATATGCCAGCGCGAGCTTGACGCCGAAGGTGGTCGGCTCGGCATGGATGCCGTGGCTGCGGCCGATGGTGATGGTATCCTTGTGCTCGAAGGCGCGGCGCTTCAGGGCCACAAGCAGCGCGTCAATGTCGGCAAGCAGAATGTCGCTGGCGCGTGTCAATTGCACCGCAAGACACGTGTCGAGAACGTCCGACGAGGTCATGCCCTGGTGAATGAAGCGAGCGTCCGGTCCGACGAATTCGGCGAGATGGGTCAGGAATGCAATCACGTCGTGCTTGGTGACGCGCTCGATCTCGTCAATCTTATCGACGTCGAATTTGGCCGCGCCGCCCTTTTCCCAGATGGTCTTGGCGGCTTCCTTCGGGATGACGCCGAGCTCGGCCAGCGCATCGCAGGCATAAGCCTCGATCTCGAACCAGATGCGGAACCGGGTTTCGGGCGACCAGATGGCGACCATTTCCGGCCGGGAATAGCGAGGGATCATGGTTTCTTAGTCCTGCTGGGAGAAGCTTTGGCCGCGTCCTAACAGAGGCCGGCTCAATGCTCAACGCCGCCGGCGTGCAAACCAGATGCTGGCGGCGGCAAGTACGGCAAAGCCGAACGGAAAATAGAGCCGGATGCCCAGGACGACGAACTGGTAGAGCGCAGCGAGGATCGTGAACACGAACTCAGACGCCCAGGTCCGCGTGAAGGCCGGCGCGTGCCACTCGGCGTAGTAAGAACGGTATTGCAGGGCAAACAGCCCGCCGGTGAAAGCGAGCGTCGCGCCGAGCAGGCATACGAAAGCTGCGGCGAGCGCGGTTTCCCAGTGGCGGCCGCGCGATACCAGCGCGGCGAACGTCAGCCCGACCGGAAAAGCAAGCGCGCCGCCGAGGGCATAAAGCAGCACGACGAAGCGTGCGCTGTCCGGCGTCTCCCAATAATACAGATTGAGGAAAGCGCTCGCCGCCATCGCAAGCCCCCACAGCAAGGCGCCGACAATTGCCGTGCCGGTCGACGGCAGAGCGTCGCGCAGGCGGTTTGCCAGGCGCAGACGCAAGGAGGCCGGCTGCAGCGACGTTACGGTCACTGGGCCACGTTCCGCGGCGAAAAGCGGTTCGGCTTGCGTGGTGTTGGCAATGCTCCCTGTCTCATTGGCGTCATGGCTATCACGCCATGGTGAACAAGACGTGCCGCTCGATGCATTCAATCCGGCGGCCGTTTGTTATTGTGGGCGGCCGACAGGGACGCGCGGCCACCCACCGGAGGGACCAGCATGACCGTCGATCTCAGTAAGATACGCGAGCATATGGAAGTAGTCGGCGCCGATGGCGTCCATGTCGGCACCGTCGACAAGGTCGAGGGGCAGCGCATCAAGCTGACCAAGGCCGACAGCGGCATGGGCTCGCACAAAGGCCACCACCATTACGTTCCGCTGGCTCTGGTCGCGGAGATCGAAGGAAAGAAGGTCTGGCTCTCGGCGAATTCGGAAGTCGCGGTGACGTTCGAGGAAGAGAAGTCCGACCCGACCTGACCGGCGTCCAGAACTCTAGCGGGACGACCAGACCGGAAAGAGATCGCCGTCGGCCGGCCTTGCCGCGTGGACGGCGCGGCTGATGGCGCGGGCCATCGTAGACCCCGCTGCGGCATAGAGGTCGATCGCTGCATCGGCGCTGAGTTCGATGCCGCTCCTGCCGGTCGCGAGCGCAAAGACGAGATCGCCGTCGGCCGGTGTGTGCGTCGGCCAGATGGCGCGGGCAAATCCGTCATGCGCCGAAATCGCCAGCCGTTTGGCGGCCGACTTGGAAAGCACGGCATCGGTGGCAATGACGGCAATCGTCGTGCTGGCGCCCTCTGGTGGTTCCCCTGCGCGCCTGTCGCGGTACTTCAAGAGTATCTTCCTGGCGTCTTCCGGTATCGGGTCGGGATAACCCAAGCCGCCGAATTCATCGCCCATCTCGAAGGGAGCGGCCCAGAAATGGCGGCTGCGTCCGACCGTCACCGAACCGGTCGGGTTGACGGCGGCGAGCGCGCCGATGGTGACGCCGCTGTCGAGCATCGTCGAGGCCGAACCCAGCCCGCCCTTCAGACCGGAAGTCAGAGCGCCGGTACCGGCGCCGACCGTACCGAGCGGGAAATCGGTCGTTGTCGCCTGAGCCGCCTCGTAGCCAAGCTCGCGATAGGGCGGATAGCGGCCCCAATCCTTGTCGCCGCCATTGCGCAGGTCGAAGAGGATCGCGGCCGGCACGATCGGCACGCGAAAACCACCCACCTCGACGCCGATGTTTTTCTCCCGCAGCGCCGCCTGGACGCCGGAAGCGGCATCGAGGCCGAAGGCCGAGCCGCCGGACAGCACGACTGCGTGAATGGTCGCGATCGAGTTTTGCGGCTCGAGCAGGTCGGTCTCACGCGTGCCTGGTGCGCCACCCAGCACCTGGACTCCGGCCACCGCCGGCTCCTCGCAAAGCACTACCGTGACGCCGGACTTCAGCCTGGCGTCAGCAGCATTGCCGACGGTGAGTCCGGCGACGTCGGTGATCAGGTTGCGTGGACCGGTGCGGAACATCAGTTTTCCTCCAGCGGCACGAAATGGGTGCCGTCGAAGCGGAAGGCGCGGAATGGGTTTTGGCTGAGATCGCCCTTTTCGTCGAAGCGGACGGTGCCGATAGCGGTCGCGAAATCATGGTCGGTCAGCGTCTTGGCGAGCGGCTTGCCGGAGCTTTCTGCGTCGACCGCTGCCGCCTTGGCGACCTCCACCGCGGCATAAGCCGGCAGCGTGTAGCCGTCGGTCACGATCTTCCTTTCGCCAAAGGCCTGCACGACCTTGGGGTCCGCGACTTCTGCCCACTCCGGCAGCGCGATCATCAGTGTGCCGGCCGCATAGGGCACATCGCCGGGTGGCGTGCGCAGCGTCTCGCCGCCGGCGAAGGTGATGCCGGCATTGAGCGAGGCAGCGTCGCGCCCCATGATGGCGATGTCGTCGCCGTCGCCGCCGGCAAACACTTTCGTAGCCCCCGCTTTCTTCAGGCGGCCGATCAGCCCGATCTGGTTGTCGAGCTGCGGCCGGAACGTGTCGACGAAGACCGGTTTCAGCGCCGCCTGCTCGGCGGCCGCGCGGAAAGTCTCTGCGATCTCTCGGCCATAGATGGTGCCGTCATCGATAACGGCGAACAATTCGTTCTGCCAGAGCCGAGTGAGGATCGTGGCCACCGCATTGCGTTCGTCGTCGCCGCGCGGGCCAAGCCGGTAGACCGGCCAGCCGGTCTTGGCGCGGCGGTCGGTCAGGCTCTCGGTGCGCACGCCGATCGCGATGACCGGAATGTTGGCATCCTTCAGGATCGGCAGCGCCGCCTCGATCGCTTCGGTGCACAGAAAACCGACAACGATGTTGACCTTGGCATCCACGAACTGCCTGGCAGCCGCTGCACCGCCATCGGCAGTGCAGGCGTCGTCAACGGTTTGGACGGCGACGCCTTCGGCCTCCGCCGCCAGCGCGGTCCCCGCCTCGATCTGCTTGCCGAGGATCGCCGACGGTCCCGACAGCGGTGCGGCGACGCCAACCAGCGTCTCGGCATGGACGCTCGCGGCCAGCCAAAGCAGCGCGGCTAAAGTCGTCGTGAGAAGGCGCATTCGGGCGAAGAGGTCCTCCGTGCCGGGAGTATTGTTCCGGCACTATTCCAGCAAAGACCTAAAGGCTGCCTAATCCCGGTGCAACACGCGAATTCAGGATTGCGCTCAAGCACTTCGCTTGTGTCATACAATATGCAGCCATATATAACGAGCTTCCGTTTTGGCAGGTGGATCATCGGGTGCTGAAGATTAATGACATCGGGCCGCAAGCCTATCGCGATGCGATGGCGCATTTTGCCGGCCATGTGCATGTGGTGACCACGGACGGCCCGGCCGGGAGACGAGGCGCAACGGTGATTGCCGCCTGCTCGGTCTCGGATACGCCGCCCGCCGTGCTTGTCTGCCTCAACCGCGAAAATCCCAAGAACGAGGCCTTCATCCGGAACGGCAATTTCGCGCTGAACACGCTCGCCTCGGACCAGGAGGCGCTGTCGGTCGGCTTTTCCGGCATCACCGGCCTGCCGTCCGAGGAGCGCTTCGCGCTCGGCGAATGGGACGTGATCTCGACCGGAGCGCCGACGCTGAAAGGCGCGCTCGCCGTCTTCGATTGTCAGATCATCGATACCAAGGATTTGGCCACCCACCGTGTGCTTTTTGGCAAGGTGACAGGCCTGCGCATCGGCGATAATTTGCGGCCGCTGATCTATCACAACCGCGACTACCACGTTCTGTGAAAACCGCTCTTGCGCTTTGATGATTCGAGGCGCGCCCCCGTGGCGTGAAGGCGATGCTGCCGCGTGGCGACGAGTTCCGCGCCGTGCACAATCTCGGACGCGCTGGCCGATCCTTGCGCCCCGCTCGCCCAGCGGCCGGCCGCAGCTGTGGACCTGCGGCGCTGGCTGGGAACTGGCGACAGGCGAGCCGCGTAGCCATATGTTTCGCAGCGATATATTCCTCTGGGACGTTCCCCGAGAAAACAGACTTTGTGAGAAGCGACGATGGACGAGAGCATTTATCTCGATGAGCTCCGCGATCCCCTGATCATCGCGGAAGGCTGGATGAAGAACGGTAAGAATGTCGCCATCGCGACCGTGGTCGAAACCTGGGGTTCGGCCCCCCGCCCGATCGGCAGCCATCTGGTCATCGACGCCGAAGGCAATTTCCACGGCTCGGTGTCGGGCGGCTGTGTCGAGGGCGCGGTGGTGGCCGAAGCGATCGACGTCATCGGCTCGGGCAAGCCGAGGATGCTGGAGTTCGGCGTTGCCGACGAAACCGCCTGGCAGGTGGGGCTGTCCTGCGGCGGCCGCATCAAGGTCTATGTCGAGCGGCTGGGTTGACTGCGGATGGATCCGTATGTTCTGAAAACATTGAACGAAGAGCGCCGCGCCAGGCGCGCCGCGGTGCTGGTCACCGACCTCGGTGACGGCCGCGACCGCATCGTGCGTGAAGGCGACCGCGTCGCGGGCGAGCTCGGCGCGGCGATCGCCAGTGCGTTCCGCACCGGCATCTCTCGATCGGTGGAAGCGGAAGGGCGGACTTTCTTTCTCAATGCGCATCTGCCGCGCCCGCGCCTGGTGGTGGTCGGAGCGGTGCATATCAGCCAGGCGCTGGCGCCGATGGCCAGAATCGCCGGCTATCCGATCGAGATCATCGATCCGCGCACCGCCTTCGCCACGCCGGAGCGCTTCCACGATGTGGCGCTGCATGCCGAATGGCCGGAAGATGTGCTGAAGCGCCAGCCGCTCGACAGCTACACCGCGCTTGCCGCCGTCACTCACGATCCCAAGATCGACGATTTCGCGCTGAAGGCGGCGCTCGACGCCAGGTGCTTCTATGTCGGGGCGCTTGGCAGCAGGAAGACTCACGCCAAGCGGGTCGAGCGTCTGCTGGCGCTCGGCGCCAGCGCCGACCAGATCGCCCGCATCCATGCGCCGATCGGGCTGGACATCGGCGCCGCGAGCCCGGCCGAGATCGCCGTCGCGGTGCTGGCACAAACCATCCACGCCTTCCGCTCGCGCGGCCTGGAAAGCAAAGGCGCGGTGGCGTGAAGTTCGGCCCGATCGCGATCGATGAGGCCGAAGGCGCGGTGCTGGCGCATGCGACCACTGCCGGCGAGCGGCGATTCCGCAAGGCGCATCGGCTGAACGGCGAGGACGTTGCTGCGCTGAAGGCGGCCGGCATCAGCGAAGTCGTCGTGGCCGTTCTGGCTCCCGATGACCTCGGCGAGGATGCCGCAGCCGAAAAGATCGCGTTGAGCATGTCCCATCGCAACGTGGAGACGAAGCCCGCTGCAACGGGACGCGTGAACCTGCATGCCGAAGCCGCAGGCGTCTTCACCGTCGACGCCAAGATGATCGACGCCATCAATGCCATCGACCCGGCGATCACCATCGCTACCCTGGCGCAGCACGCGCCTGTCGAGGCGGGCCAGATGGTGGCGACGGTGAAGATCATTCCGTTTGCCCTCGCTGCGAGCCTAGTCGATGCGGTGGCCAGGATTTGCGCCGGCGGCGAAATCTGCGCCGTCAACGCCTATCGCCCGGTCAATGTCGGCGTCATCCAGACGACGCTGCCCGGCTTGAAGCCGAGCGTGCTCGACAAGACGCTGCGGGTCACCGAGGCGCGGCTGGCGCGCTCCGGCGGCCGGCTGAAGGCGGAGCGGCGCACGCCGCATGACGTGACGCTTGTTGCGGAAGCAGCAAGCGCGCTGGCGCGCGACAACGACATGGTGGTGATCTTCGGCGCCTCGGCGCTGGCCGATTTCGCCGATGTCATCCCTGCCGCGATCGAGAAGGCGGGCGGCAAAGTCATTCGAGCCGGCATGCCGGTCGATCCCGGCAATCTGCTGGTGCTCGGTACGCTCGACGGCAAGCGCGTCATCGGCGCGCCCGGCTGTGCCCGCAGCCCGAAGGAAAACGGTTTCGACTGGGTGCTGGACCGGCTGATCGCCGGGCTTGACGTGACGGCGGGCGACATTGCCGGCATGGGCGTCGGAGGCCTGTTGATGGAAATCCCGTCCAGGCCGCAGCCGCGCGAGCCGCTGCCGTCGCAGTCGGCAAAAGCGGAGCCGAGGGTCGACATCGTGCTTCTCGCCGCCGGGCGCTCCAGCCGCATGGGCGGGCCGAACAAACTGCTGGCGCTGTTCGACGGCAAGCCGCTGGTGCGGCGCACCGCCGAGCGGGCGCTGGGATCGAAAGCGGCCAACGCCATCGTCGTCACCGGCCATCAGCGCGAGCGGGTGCGCTCGGCGCTCTCAGGTCTCGATATCACGCTTGCCCACAATCCGGACTTCGCCGACGGGTTGGCCTCGTCGCTTAAGGCGGGCATCGCGCGGGTCGCGCCCGATGCGGCCGGCGCCATGATCGTGCTCGGCGACATGCCTGGTATCTCGTCTAAGGATCTCGATAGCCTGATCGATGCGTTCCGCCGATCCGGGGGCCGCGCCGTGGTGCGCGCGGCGCATCACGGCAAACGCGGCAACCCGGTGCTGCTGCCGCGGTCGCTCTTTGCCGCCGTCGCGCAGCTCGAAGGCGATACAGGCGCGCGCCATCTGGTCGAGGCCGAAGGGCTCGACGTCATCGATGTCGAAATCGGGCAGGGCGCTTCGATCGACGTCGATACGCGCGAGGCGCTGGAAGGCGCGGGCGGCGTGCTGCAGGATTGACAAACCGAAGCCGAATTTCGCATGGCTTCGGAATGTCTTTGCGCTGCCGAACTTTCCTCACTTTGCTCGCCGCAACAGCTTTTTCGCTCTCTGCCGCCGAGGGCCAGACGTTGTCGCTGAAACCCTTCAAGGACGAGCTTTTCGCCTACCCGGCGACGCTGTCGAGCGGCGACAACGGTGCCTATACGGTGCTCGACTATCGCGAGATGCGCGACATCAATCAGCGCGACGAGGTGCCTGAAAGGCGTGTGCATGCCCAATATATCGACCCCGGCGTGCGCAAGATGCAGCAGGACTTGATGCTGAAGACCGATGTCGGCGATGTCCGGCATGTCGCAGTCGGCAAGACGCAAGGTGCCGCCATCATCGTCCTTTACCTGCACGGGCAGGGCGGCAGCCGCAAGCAGGGCGTCGACGACTTCACCTTTGGCGGCAATTTCAACCGCCTGAAGAATCTGATGGCCGAAAATGGCGGTCTTTATCTTTCGCCGGACTTTCCCGATTTCGGCGACAAGGGCGCCGCCCAAGTCGCGGCTTTGATCGACCACTATGCAGAGACATCGCCCGGCGCGAAAATCTTCGTCGCCTGCGGCTCGATGGGCGGCATTCTCTGCTGGAAGCTGGCCGACCGCAAGGATATTGGCGCCCGCGTCAGTGGGCTCCTGCTGCTCGGCTCGCTCTGGGACGAAAGCTTCTTGACCAGCCCGGCGTTCAAGCGCCGCGTGCCGGTGTTCTTCGGCCAGGGCAGCCGTGACGTGGTTTTCCAGGTTGAGAAGCAGGAAGCCTTCTTCCGCTCGATTCTCGCCAAATCGAAGACCTATCCGGCCCGCTTCGTGCGGTTCGAGACCGGCACGCATGGGACGCCGATCCGCATGGTCGATTGGCGCGGCACACTGAACTGGATGCTGACGAAAGCGCCCTGATCAAGGCGGCGTGTTGTAGTCCAGGACGGTCTCGGGATTGATCTCGCCGTCGTAGGACGCATCGACATCATACTGCACCAGCGAGAAATTGCCGTGGCGGAACAGATAGGTGCCGGTCGATGAAGCGTCGCCGACGCCGCGCCATTTGTTCATCGAGGTGATCGTCTGGGTCTTGTCGTCATATTCGGAATTGACCAGTTGGTCGTCGGTCTGGAAGCCGATAATGTGGATGCCCTCGACCTTGCCTTCGCTGTTGTTGTTCTCGTAACGGATGTCGAGTTCCGGCGCGGCGAACTGCAACTGCCGGACGCCGGACACATCGTCATAGACGTAATAGACCGCGCTTTCATTGTAGGCGGCCATCGAGCAGAAGAAGCGGAAGAGCCGCGTCTCGCGCTCCGGCTCGTCGGCTCCGGCGTCCTTGTCCTTGTAATGGATCGAGTAGGCGTCCGGCTCGCCGGCCGGCTTGCCTTCCGGGTTCTCCTTGTCGCACTGCTCGCCATAGGCGGCGAGGAACGCCTTCCTGGCCTGTTCCAGCGCCTCGTCCTTCTTGGGCGGCGGCGGGCCGTCGCCGCAGCTTGTCGGCACGGCATCCTGGAAATCCGAAGTCGACGGCTTCAGGGCGCCCTTGTCGATAAAGATCGGCTGGAACGGCGGTTCCTGGATCTGCGCGTTGACCTGGCGAAGCGTGTAGCAGCCGGCAAAGATTTTGGCTTCGCCCTTCTTGTCGGTGGCCTGGATGGCGACAGGGACGCTGTAGTAGATGCTGCCGGCAGCACCCTCGTCCGATACCGCGCCGGTCTTGACCTCGACCGTGTCGGTGCTGTCGTAGCCTTTAACGAAGGCATCGAAATCTTTTGCCGGCTTGGTGTCGCCGAAATAACCCCAGGCGCGGGCGAATTCATGCCGGTTGATCGCGCTGTAGAGCGAGCGAACAACAGCCTCGGCACTGGACCGGTCGTCGATATAAGCGGCTTCGGCTGCAAGCGCCGACCGGCCGATGGCCGCAAGGGAGAACAGGGCAGTCGCTGCGAGAATGGCAGGTCTCATCGGGAATCTCCGCTCGATAACGAAAATAGTACCACCGCGATTGCGGCGAGGCGGTGACAGGGGCGCACGGGCTGCTTGAAGAATCGAGCCGGGAAGCGCTAGCTCACGGCCCGCGGCGCTGACGCCGCCTGGGGAGATAACTCACGTGACCATATCCATGTACGATATTTCGGTGGCCGTCTTTTCGGCCCGGCTGAAGGCGCTGGCCAGCGTGCTGTCACTGGCCGAACAGAACGCCGCCGACCGCAAGATCGACCCGCAGGTGTTTCTGACCGCGAGGCTGGCGCCCGACATGTTCGCGCTGACCCGGCAGGTGCAGATCGCCACCGATCATGCCAAGGGCGCGCCGTCGCGGCTCGCCGGCCGCGAAGTGCCGAAATACGAGGACAACGAGTCCAGTTTCGCAGAGCTGCACGCCCGAATCGCCAAGACGCTCGATCATCTGGCGACATTCTCGGCCGCCGATCTGGACGGGTCGGAGGAGCGGACGATCGAATTGAGGCTTGCCGGACGCGAGGTCTCGATGGCCGGACTGCAATATCTGCTCGACGCAGCCATGCCGAACTTCTACTTCCACATCACCACGGCATACGACATCCTGCGGCACAATGGCGTGCCGCTGGGCAAGTCGATTTTCCTGGGACGCTGACCACGGAGAGGTTTCCCGGCGCGGCCGAGAACCCTCTTTTTCATCGTTGAATCAGCGTATCGACATCTCGCGGGCGATACGCGGAAAGTCGGCCGGCTTGATGCCGATATCGGCGCGGTCGGCGTTGCTCATCGCGTTCAGCAGCGCGAGCGCCGATCGGTAACGCTGTTGTTCCTGCGGCCGCGGCCGCGCGAACATTTCGGTGAAGAACCCCATATTCCAGCCCCTTGTTTGTCCTCCACACGCTGAGAATATAGGTGATTTGTTACAATTGTGCAGTGCAGCAAGCGCATGGCAGCCATGCCTGGTGAATTTTTTCCGCCAAAATCGCTTCTCTTCTGAAACTTTTGCGGAAACTCGACCGTACGGCACGGTCCTGGCGGGTGGGCTTTTTCCTCGCCACTCTGGCGACCTGCCGGTCGGTATCAAATGCAGCGCGGCTTTGATCTTTCCGGCCGGCGTCTGCGGCTGCAACACAATCGTTAATGTCGTCGGCATTCATTTTTAACGACAGCGATCTATGGTCGACGGCAACAATGAACGCCGTTGCGACAGGAGGAGGCTGAGATCGGGACCGGGAACAAGCTGGATTTCGCTTCGTTGCTCGACGACCTCATCATCGCTTCCGAGAAGGGCGAAGACGGGGGCGCCCGGCCCTCGATTCCATTCGACTATCTGTCGGTGGCGGACGAGCTTCACTCCGGCCGCATCAAGGTCGCCGGCGAAAGCGTCGCCGCCGAGTACCGCGAAGCGGGCGCCGACCTTGCCGCCGAGTTCGCCGCGCTTCTCGACCAGGCCAAGCTGGCTCTCGCTGAGGAAGAGCATCGCCCTGAGGAAGAGCTGGCGCCGATCGACCCTGAATCGATTGCCGGCGAGCTCGGCCTCGATCGCCCTGCGAAGGATACCGATTTCGGGCGCATTCGACGCAACTTCGCCTTCGCCAACCATCCGGACCGTGTCGCCCCGCATCTGCGTCAGCGCGCCATGATCCGCATGCAAGTGGCCAACATGCTGATCGACGAGGCCAAGCGGCGCGCGCTGGCCGCGGCACGACGCTAACCGGTTTCCGAATTCACGCAAAAGTCGCCAGGACCGGCTTGGAGAAAATCCGGCCTATGCCTTATGCTTGAATTCCTCCCCGCGCAGCCGCGCGCCACCTCCCGCCGGAGACATTTCATGCAAAAACGCCGCCTCGGTCGGACAGACCTCCTTGTTTCGCAAATCTGCCTCGGTTCGATGACCTGGGGCCAGCAGAACACAGAGGCCGAAGGCCATGCCCAGATGGATCTGGCCTTCTCGCGCGGCGTGAATTTCATCGACACCGCCGAGCTTTACCCGATCCCGCCCAAAGCCGAGACGCAAGGGTGGACCGAGAGGATCATCGGCAGTTGGATGAAGACCAGGGGCAACCGCGACAAGGTCATCATCGCCTCGAAAGTGGTCGGCCGCACGGCCAACGCCTGGTTTCGCGGCGGCCGGCCATCGAAGCTTGTGCGCGCCGACATTTTCGATGCGGTCGAGAAGTCGCTCGCCAAGCTCCGCACCGATTACATCGATCTCTACCAGATTCATTGGCCGGACCGGGACATTCCCTGGGGTTCGAACCCGACGCGGGTCGGGGCGGTAGCGCGGCGGGCCGATGCTGTCGGAGCGCCGGCGGACGAGACGCCGATCGCCGAGACGCTAGCTGTCTTCGAGGAACTGGTGAAGGCGGGAAAAATCCGCCATTTAGGCCTGTCGAACGAAAGCTCGTGGGGCGTCATGCGTTTCCTGGCCGAGTCCGACAAGGGCGTCGGCCCGCGCGTCGCCTCGCTGCAGAACGCCTACAATCTCGTCAACCGCACCTTCGAGGTGAACCTGGCCGAAGTCTGCCAACGCGAAGAGATCGCGTTTCTACCTTATTCTCCGCTGGCGCAGGGCTACCTCACCGGCAAATATGATCACGGCGCGCGGCCGCAAGGCTCTCGCACGCAGCTCTTCAATCGCGGCCAGCGCTACGAGACGCCGAATGCGGCGGAAGTGCTGCTCCAATACAGCGAGCTGGCGCGCTCTTTCGGCATGGAGCCGGCGCTCTTCGCCAACGCCTATGTGACGAGCCGGCCTTTTGTGACCGCGAATATCGTCGGCGCCACCAGCGTCGCGCAGCTCGACATGGCGCTGTCTTCGGTCGAGGTCCGCTGGACGGAGGAGATGCAGAAGGCGGTCGATGCCATCCACCAGCGCGTCGGCAACCCTTGCCCGTGACTGGAAATCATTGAGAAGGACGAAGGGATGGAGGCGATGGCAGATTTTCCGATCGAGCTCGTGCGCGGACGGTTTCCAGCACTTTCGCTGACCGACAAGGGCCGCCGTCGCATCTATCTCGACAATCCCGCCGGAACCCAGGTGCCGCAGGCGGTGGCGGATGCGGTCTCGCGCTGCCTGCTAACGACAAACGCCAACCTCGGCGGCTTCTTCGAAACGACGGTCGCGGCGCAGCAGGTGGTCGATGATGCGCATGCGGCGATGGCCGATTTTCTCGGTGCGGCAAGCGTCGAGGAAATCATCATCGGCGCCAATATGACGACGCTGACCTACCACATGTCGCGCACACTCGGCCGGACGATGAAGCCGGGCGACGAGATCATCCTCACGCGCATGGACCACGAGGGCAATGTCTCGCCCTGGCTGCAGCTTGCAGAGGATCTCGGCCTTGTCGTGCGTTTCCTGCCCTTCGACGACAAGAGCTGGCAGGTCGAGGAAGCGCGGCTGAAGGCGCTGCTTTCGGAAAGGACGCGGCTTGTGGCGCTGAACTATGCCTCGAACCTCACCGGCTCGATCAACCGCGTGAGCGAGCTGACGGCACTCGCCAAGCAGGCCGGGGCGCTGGTCTATGTCGACGCGGTGCAATTCGCGCCGCACGGGCTGATCGACGTTCAGGCGCTGGGCTGCGATTTCCTGGTCTGCTCGGCCTATAAATTCTTCGGGCCGCATATGGGTATATTGTGGGGCCGCCGCGACGTCATCGATGCGCTGAAACCCTACAAATGCCGCTGCTCGTCCAACCACCTGCCGGAAAGATTCGAGCTCGGCACGCCGCAGATCGAGCTGATGGCTGGGTTGACCGCAGCGGTCGACTACTTCGCCGATCTCGGCGCCGCAGCCGGCGAGGGCGGTTCGCGGCGGCAGCGGATAGCGAGAGCCTTCGAAGTGTCGATCGCTTACGAGAACGCGCTCGCCCGGCAGTTGATCGAGGGCTTGTCGGACATCGAGGGGCTGACTATCCGCGGCATTACCGATCCGGAACGCTTCGGCGATCGCGTGCCGACAATTTCCTTCACGGTAGAGGGCATCGCGCCGGAAACGATCGTGCGACAGATGAATGCCGAGAACATCTTCCTGTGGTCCGGCCACAACTATGCATGGGAGATCGTCCACCAACTCGGCATTCCGCCGGAGCAGGGCGTCGTGCGCATCGGCATCGCGCATTACAACACGGCCGCAGAGATCGACGAGACGCTGGAAAGCGTACATCGCGTCATTGCAATGCTGAGGCAGCAGCGCGCCTGAACTATCCTTTCTTCCCGCCAAAGCCGGTCAGGAAAGCGGTGAGGTTGTCGCCGAGCGCATCGCAGAGGTAGCCGCCCTCCTGGATGATGACCGTCGGCAGGCCAAGGCCGGCGATCGCCTCGCCGATGCGCGCGAAGCCGGGCGTCGTCACCGAAAGGCCTCCGAACGGATCGCCTTCGAATGCGTCGAGGCCGAGCGCGACAACCAGCGCTTCCGGCGCGAAGGCACGGATGCGCCGGAAGGCTGTTTTCAGCCCTTCCAGAAAGGCCGCGTCGCCGGATTTGCGCGGCAGCGGCAGGTTGAGGTTGTAGCCGAGGCCCGCCCCTTCGCCGCGCTCGTCGGCATGGCCCCAGAAGAAGGGGTAGAAGCGCACCGGATCGGCATGCAGCGAGACGGTCAGAACATCCGGCCGGGCGTAAAAGATTCCCTGCGTGCCGTTGCCGTGATGCAGGTCGACATCGAGTATGGCGACGCGTCCCGCGTCCTTTCTCAGCACCTGCGCGGCGACCGCCGAATTGTTGATGAAGCAGAAGCCGCCCGCCACGTCGGCAAAGGCGTGATGGCCAGGCGGGCGGCAGAGCGCGTAAGCCGCCGTCGCGCCGGCCATCACGGCTTCGGCGGCTTCCACTGCGCTCCAGGCGCTCCAGAGCGCACTGTTCCAGGTCTCTGCCGAGATCGGGCAGGCGGTGTCGGCCATATGATAGCCGGCCTGGCCGACCGCCGAGGCCGGGTAGGAGCCGCCGCGGCCGATTGGATGGATGTTCGGGATGACCTCCGCCGAGGCGCCTTCGATGCGTTGCCAGCGCGCGAAGATGTGCTCGAGAAAGTCGAGATATTCGGGCGTATGCACGGCGGCGATCGGCCCAAGGCCATGGTCGTTGGGCCGTTCGATCGTCACACCGGCCGATCTTGCGCCGGCTAGCAATCTCTCGACCCGTTCCGGCTTTTCCGGATTGGGTTGCGGCGCGCCGCTGGAAAGGAAGGCCTTCGGGTCATGGCGCTTCTGTTCCTCGGCATAGAAGGCTTTCATCGTTCGTCCTCCGGCGCGTCGGCAAAGGCAAAAAAGGCCTCGCCGACAATCTTGTGCACCTGCTCGTAGCTCGACCAGCCGATGCCGAGCTTTTCATAGAAGGTCTTCGCGGTTTCGTTATCGGTGTCGACAGAGAGCCTGAGATAGACGCCGCCTGCAGCGCGACACTCCTTGGCCACGCGCCGCAACAGCTTCTCACCGATGCGGCGGCCGCGAAAGCGGTCCTCGACATAGAGGTCCTGCACAAAGACCCCGGGCCGGCCCATCCAGGTCGAAAAGATCGGAAAGTGCAGGCAGAGCCCGGCAAACTCGCCGTCGACCTCGGCGATCAAGGTCGAAAAGGCGGGCTTTGCGCCGAAGCCGTAGCGGCGGAGGTCATCCGGTGTCGAGGTGATCTCTTGATGCGCGCCGATGTGGGTACCGAGGCGCAGCAAGGCGGCATGGATGGTTTCGGCATCCTCGATTTGGCCGGGGCGGAGGATAATTGTGCTCACGACAAGTATGGCGCCCGGGCACCCCCCTCTGTCCCGCCGGACATCTCCCCCGAAACGGGGGAGATCAGCAGGTGCACCGACGGCGCGGTTCCTGCAACGTCGGCGATTGGCGAAAGCGACAGCGACATCGGATCTCCCCCCTCGTGGGGGAGATGGCCGGCCGGCCAGAGGGGGGAGCGAAGGATCAGCGCCATTTCACCCTCAGCCTGCAACCGGCAGATCGAGTTCCTCCGCCAGCGCCTCGAGCGAGTCGCCGATGATGGCGATCATCTCGCCGATCTGCTCGCGCGTGATGATCATCGGCGGCGCCACCATGAAATTGTCGCCGTCGACGCCGCCCTTGACCTTGCGGCCATAGATGATCAGGCCGCGCGCATAGGCGTGGTCGAGCAGGCGCTGCGTTGCCTTTTTCGCCGGCGCGATCGGCGTCAGCGTCTCCGGATCGGCGACCATCTCGGCGCCGAGCAGCAAGCCCTTGCCGCGCACGTCGGCGATGAAAGGGAAACGCTTCTGCAACGCCTTCAATTCTGCGATCAGCACATCCCCCATGGTGGCGGCGTTGGCGATGAGATCGAGCCGGTCCATTTCGCTCAGCACCGCAAGGCCGGCCGCACAGGCAAGCGGATTGCCGGCGTAGGTGTGGCCGTGCTGGAAGCCGCCGGAGGCGAGCAGCGGCTCGACCAGTCGCATGGGAGCCGCCAGCGCGCCGAGCGGCGCATAGCCGGAGCCCAGCCCTTTTGACAGCGCGACGATGTCCGGCTTGCAGTTCCAATGGTCGCCGCCCAAAAATTTACCGGTGCGGCCGGCACCGCTCATCACCTCGTCATGGATGAGCAGGATGCCGTAGCGGTCGCATATCTCGCGGATGCGCGCATAGTAGCTGTCGGGCGCGACAAGGGCTGCCGTTGCCGCGCCGCCGACGGGTTCCATGATGAAGGCGAGCACGCTTCCCGGGCCCTCGGCCTGTATCTTGTCTTCGAGCATGTCGGCATAACGGATGCCGCGCTGCTCCATCGAGAGGTTGTCGCGATCGCGCCAGGCGGCCGGCGCCGGCACCGTCGGCATCACCCGCATCAACGGCGTAAAAGTCTCGGCAAGCGCGTCGTCGCCGGTGATGGCGAGCGAACCCAGCGTGCCACCGTGATAGGACGGGAAGCGGGTGATCACCTTCCAGCGCTTCGGCTGCCCGGTGGCGACCGCCCATTGCCGGGCGAGTTTGATGCAGGATTCGGTCGCTTCCGAGCCGCCCGAGACGAAGAAGATGCGGTCCATGCCTTCGGGCAGCTTGTGAGACAGTGCCCGCGCCAGTTCTTCCGCCGGTTCGTTCTCGAAATGAAGCCGATAGGCGAAGGTGGTCTTGTCCATCTGCCGCTTCATGGCGTCGAGCACGTTGCGGTTGGAATGGCCGATATTGGCGACCATCGGTCCGCTTGAACCGTCGATGAAGCGGCGGCCGTCCTTGGTCCAGAAATAGATGCCCTCGGCGCGGTCGACGAGTGGCCGGCGCAGGCTGGAGAGATAGAACAAATGCGACGGCGGCCGCGCTTCGGCTTCAGGCGAGGGCTGCACTTCCGGTGTCGGCATGTCAGGACTTTCCGAGATAGCGGTCGAGAACATTCTTGGTGACGCGTTCGACCATCGCGTCCTGCCTTAGCAGGCCGGCGACCCATTCGCAGCTTCCGGCGTGGAAGACTTCGCCCTTGCCGCGCGGGAAATTGACGATCATGCCGTTGCCGCGCTTGACCTTATCGAGATTGGCGTCGCTGGCCTCGCCGAACAAAGTCTCGGCGGTGAAGCGGCCGTCCTCGTCGGTGAGGAACTGGTCTTCGATCGGAATGTCGGCGCTTTCCTCGACCTGGCTCGCCAGGCCGACGGCCAGCACCTGCAAGCCGTCCGGCGCGCCGCTCTCTTCAGTCGGGTACGGCAGGCCACCGCGTATTTCGAAATCGAGCCCGTCGACCTCATAGCCATAGACATGGCTATCGGCGCCAAGCAGGTCGCCATAATAGATGCCGGTGCCGGCGAAGGCCCAGTGCTCGGGGCGGTAGACCGGGAAGCCGCGCACACCGCGCGGCGCGCAGCCGCCCCAGCCGGCATAGACGCCACGCGTCGCGTTGAGGCCGAAGGTAGCGCTGCCCGGACGGCCGATCTCCGGCGCTTCCCAGGAATTGGTGGCGCGGGTGATGTCGCCGCCGCGATAGGCCGGGTCTTCGGCCCGCGCCCGGTATTTGTAGCAAACCTGGCGTCGGCCCTCGTCCTCCAGCCTGGTCTGCCACATGAAATTGCCGGCGAAGCGCGCCGCGTGGCCGCCGCGCTCGACATAAGCGTCCACCGCGTCGCGCATCTCCCAGGTCCAGTATTCGTCGTGGCCGACGAAGACGACGCAATCATAGCCGTCGAGGATTTCCGGCGAGAAGTGCAGCTCGTGCTGGCTGGCGAGGTCGACCTGATATCCGGCGCGTTCGGCAAAGCGGAAGAAATGGCTGTCGTAGCTGGCCCAGCCGGAAGACGCGTATTTCTTCGAATGTCCCGTGGCAAAGGCCCATTCCATATGCGGATAACGCGGCACGGTCTTCGGCGGCATCGCGACTTCCAGCGGCACGCGCGGTGCATCCTTGGGCAGCAGGACGAAGCCGCGGCACCAAGGGCGTTGCGTGGAGACCATCGTGGCATATCGGTCGCGGTTCGGGCCGGTGATGCCCTGATAGTGGTTGGAGCCGCCCCAGGTGTTATAGGCGAGCCAGGTGCCGGTCGCGGCGATCTGCAGCAGGCGACCAGGCTTGCGGCTGGGCAGGGGCGCGACGATGAAGAGGTGGTGGCTCTCGATCGGCGTGCCGTCCGGCCCTTCAGCCGAAAGCCTGACACGGTAAGCTCCCGACGGCCAGTCATCGCCGATGCGGAATTCGAACGAGGCTTCCCAGCCGCAGCCGTCGACCGAACATTGCTCGGGCGTTTCCTGCCAGCGCGCCGACAGTCCCGACCCATCGAAGACCTTGGTTTCATCGCCGCCGTCGCGGACGATGACAATCCTGAATTGCGGGGCCGTCGAGCTGACGAAAATCGTCACCGTTTCGCCCGGACGATAGGAAAAGCGGTCGCTGTAGCACCAGATCTCGCCGCTCGAGCCATCCATGCCGGGCCACTCGTAATAATGCCCGCGCACCGCCTCCCGGCGCTGCTCGGGCGTCAGTCCGAAATCGGGAAAGTCGGCGGGCCGTTGCGTCATGGAAAAACCGAAACCAAGTGGTCGCCATTGAGACCGTAGGACGGCCAAGCGTCAAATGGAAACGATCGGGCCAGCAGGCGCTTGGCCTTATCCGGCAAACGGCTTATTTGATCTTCAGGCGATGTTTGAACGCCGGGAGCCAAGATGCTGCGCGTGCAAAGGGTCAGGGTCGACGACATCTATGTGCCGATGGCGAGGCGCAAGACGCTGCATCCGGAGACGGTGCGCCATCTTGCCCAGGATATCCTCGAGAACGGCATGAAGACCCCGATCCAGGTGCGCCACGACGGCAAGCGCCATGTCCTGATCGAGGGGCTGCACCGGCTGGAAGCCGCCAAATGGCTCGGCGAAACCGAGATCGACGCCTATCTCGTCCAGGCGCGCCGCCACTGACGCCATTCCCTATCGGTTGCCGTGTCGGCCCCTGCATCACCGTGAGCGATCGCGTCCTATCAATGCTTTTTAATTGACGCTGCGATGTTCGCCGCTACCGTGCCGGCCTTCCTGTCAATCGGGTACTTGGAAATGGCGAAATACCAGGGCGGATGCCTGTGCGGCGCAGTGCGCTATCGCGCCGAGGCCGAACCAATCAACGAGCGCGTCTGCCATTGCCGGCTGTGCCAGAAGGCGATCGGCGCCGCCTTCAATGCGCGGCTCCTGTTTCGCATCGATGATGTCACGATCGAGGGGCCGGTGGCGACGGTCAATTCCTCGCCGGACCTCAAGCGTGGCTTCTGCCCGGCTTGCGGCACGACGATCTTTTCGCGACGTGACTCCAGGGGCATTCTCGGCGTCACATCCGGCTCGCTCGACGATCCGTCCGCGTTCAAGCCCGACATGCATTTCTGGACCGCTTCGAAGCAGCCTTGGGTGCGGCTGGATGACGGCCTGCCGCAATATGAGGGGGCACCGCCGGCATAGAGTTTTCCGTTCTCCCACAACAATGGGAGAAGGAAGAATGCCTGCACAAAAATTTCATCTTCGATTCACGAGATAGCCGGCAAAGCGTCATTGGCGGGCCATCATTGGCTGCCTATCTAAAGCGCCACGCGGGAAGGCATCGAGGAGGCGACGGATGAGCGAGAGCAGCAACCCCCTGGACGAGCTTTTGAACGACCCGATGATCCAACTCGTGATGGAGCGAGACCGCGTGCGCCCGGCCGAGCTTCGCCTGCTCTTGGAAAAGGCTCGCGACAGGGCTGCCGACGATTCCCGCTTCGACCAGCCGGTGCTGCCGCCGGCGCATATCGTGGCCAGAAGCTGCCTGAAGCAATGGCTGTACCGCTAAAGCGCGTCGCGCCGAACTGACGCGCTTTAGATCTTTCCGATCAGCTCGAATACGCCGGCAAATAGCTGTAATGACTGCGGAGATAGGCGATTTTGTAGCCGAGCCGGGCGTAGTTGCGGTAGGCCGGACCGTCGCGTTCGGGGCGCGGCGCCTCGATGTCGGCGACGAACAGTCTTGCGCCGGCGGCTATGCCGTCGCGGACCAGCCTTTCGCCAAGCATGGCGTCGAGGTCGAAGCTCGGCGCCATGATGCCAGGCACCGGGGCGTCGATCCCGCTCCAGGCGGCGCCATCCGAGATGAACATTGAACGCACGGCAGCCACGGCGCCATCGCGTTTCAGCATGTAGTGACGCCAACCCTCGCGGCCGACCAGCGCCATGAGCCAGGGCGAGGTGGGCAGCCTGTACTTCGCATCGATGAAGGAGGCCCATTCGGGAGCGGTCTTGGACGTAACCTCTTCGACCGACAGATCGTCTGCCGGGAACAGCGGCTCGGCAGGCAGCGGCGTTGCGTCGCGAAAAATTCGTTCCCAGCCGCTCTGATGCTGGAGCCCGCGCGCTTCCAGCCAGCAGCGCAGCCGGGAAGGCTCGGTGTGCGGGCTTGTGCAGAACCACGGCCGCAAGATGCCGGCAGCGCGGTAATGCGCCAGCAGCGAATCGAGCTGATCTTCCGTGGCCGGGCCGTCGACGCCGATGTTCTTCACGCAGTTGAAATGGATGAACGGGATCGTCGTGCAGGTGGTCCAGACGAGGTCGCCGTCGCGGGCGAGCGACAAGCCGTGCCGCGCGGCGAATTCCGTGGGCGCGGCATCGTAGAGATCGAGCCAGGCATTGACCTCTGCGCGCTCGATGGCGCGGCTCAAATCACGCGAGACCTCCTCGATCCCGATTTCCGGATGGTGCGACACCGGCGGGACGACCGGCTGCAGTTCCGAGAGGGCGGCAGTCGACATGCTAGTCCTCCTCCGATCTGCCTTACAGTGTAAGATTAGCGCATGATAATATGGAAGCGCCTGTTGTCAAGCAGGATAAGCGGCACCTTACAAATCCGTGAATTGGCTTCGCCGTACCATGAGGCTAAGCCTGCCCTTGAGGGGCTTTGCGCATAACAATTCATTTTTCGCCGGGGAAAGGACAGGGATGACGGACGTCTGCACGCAGGGATTGGACACCGGCTTCGTAAGCCTGGGCTACGCCAAGGTGGCGTTTCTCGGCATCGTGCAAGGCATCACCGAACTGCTGCCGATCTCTTCGACGGCGCATATGCGCGTCGTGCCCGCCGTGCTTGGCTGGCAGGACCCGGGCTCGGCCTTTTCTGCGGCTATGCAACTCGCGGCCCTTGCCGCGGTGATCAGCTATTTCTGGAGCGACGTCAGGGAAGTCGCGGTGGGGTCGCTGGCGGCGCTCACGCGCCGCGACTATGCCAACCGCTATTTCCGCCTGGCGATCGGCATCGTGCTTGCCACCGTTCCGATCGTCATCGCCGGCCTCGCGCTATCCAGCGTGCTCAATGCCTGCAACTCGCCGTTGCGCGGGCTGGCCGTGATCGGCTGGGCCTGCATCGCCATGGCCGTGCTGCTTGCGCTGTCGGAAATCTATGCCCGCCACAGGCTGACCCTGGACAAGGTGTCCGTGCTCGACGCCTTGCTCGTCGGCGTGGCCCAGGTCGGCGCGCTCATTCCCGGCGTGTCGCGCTCGGGATCGACGCTGACGGCGGCGCTGGGTCTTGGCTATGCCCGCCCGGAGGCGGCGCGGCTTTCCTTCCTGCTCGGCCTGCCGGCCATCGCGTTGGCAGGCCTGAAGGAGCTTTGGGAACTGCACAAGATTCACCTCGGCGCTTATGGCTGGTCGGTCCTGGCGGTCGGCCTCGTCGTCGCCTCGATTTCCGCCTTCTTCGCCATATGGGGACTGATGCGCGTGCTCGAGCGCTTTTCCGCCTGGCCCTTCGTCATCTATCGCGGCCTGCTCGGCGTCGTGCTGCTGATCGGCGTCGCCGTCGGCTGGCTGAGCTAGAGGCTTTCACCGAATCCGCTATACCGGCACCTGAACCTTGCTTCGGGTGCGCCTATGGACATTGCAACGCTGCTGCAATCGCTGCCGTTGCTGGCAGCGCTGGTGAAATCGGCGGTGCCGGCAGTAGTCGGTGCGGGCCTGGGGCTGAGCCAATGGGTCGCAGCGCTGCCGCCGTGCCGCAATCACACCTTCGAGACCGCGACCTATCTCGTCTGCGAGACGGACCCGAAGCATTACTCGATCGAGCTGTTCTGGAAGGATCCCGACGGCAAGCTCTACCAGTCGCTGCACAATCTTCGAAGCGCGCAGCAGGCGGCCGGACGCACCATGCTCTTCGGCATCAATGCCGGCATGTACCATCCCAATCTCGCGCCTGTCGGTCTCTATGTCGAGCGCGGGCAGCAGATCGCGTCGGCGAAGACCGGGGCCGGCTCCGGCAATTTCTCGATGCAGCCCAACGGCGTCTTCTATCTTAGCGACGGCAAGGCCGGCGTTCGCGCGACGAAGGATTATTTGAAGCGTTCCCCGAAGGTGGACTATGCCACCCAGTCCGGGCCGATGCTGGTGATCGACGGAAAGCTGCATCCGAAATTCCAGGCCGACAGCCCTTCGCGAAAAATCCGCGATGGCGTCGGCGTGCGTGGCGACGGCGTCGTCGTCTTCGCCATCTCGAACGACGTGGTGACTTTCCACGAATTCGCGCGCCTGTTCCGCGACGAGCTCGACTGTCCCAACGCGCTCTTCCTCGACGGGTCGATCTCCAGCCTCTATGCGCCGGCTATTGGCCGCAACGACGATTTCTGGAATCTCGGGCCGATGATCGGCGTGTTCAGGCGCTGAGCAATTCGAGGAAAACCGAGAAGCGGTGTGCCGTTCGGAAATTGCGTGGAAACAAAGGCGGAGCTTTTATTGTCGGCTTGCCTGGCGAATCGCCCCGCCGAACCAAAGGTAAATTTTGATTCAAACTTTGTTGGTAATTTCTCATTAGGAATGGGGCTTCCGGCGGCGCTGTTTCGGCCCTCGGTCTGTTTTGTTTTGCGTACAGGTCAAGATGCGGATTTTTGGCGTCGTCAGTTTCGTGCTTGCAGGGCTTTGCCTTGCTGGCTGCTCGTCTACCTCGGGCGTTGATGCCTTGCAAATGCCGTCGAACGAGACGACCAGTTCGGTCGTGCGGCCGAGCGCGCCGGTAACGAAGGCAGTGAAGACCGCCGACGCCGCGATGACAGTGGAGACCGTTTCCATGGCGGGCGCCGCGCGCATCAGGCCGCCGGCGTCGCTGCCTGGCGACCAGAATGCTCGTGTTGACGAGGACAACGCGCGTCCAGGGGGCGAGAACTCGCGTCTTGACGTCGAGAATTCGCGTCCCTTTGGCTTGGCCGAGGAAGAGACGGTGGCATTCCCGGCGCCGGACCTGCCGGATACGATCGAGCCCCCGGTCGAGGCCGCAGCACTCGTCTCGCCGCCGAAGCGGCTGTCGCGCGCAGCGCCCGCGATGCTGGCTGGCCCTGTTACCCGCTATGCCTTTCGCGATGCCAAACCGATCAATTTCGGGCGCGCCTCGCCCAGGCACCTTGCCGTCCATGGCGTCGACGTGTCGCGCTGGCAGGGCAATATCAACTGGCAAAAGCTGCGCGCCCAGGGCGCCAACTTCGCCTACATCAAGGCGACCGACGGCGGCGACCATCTCGATCCGATGTTCATGAAAAACTGGCGCGGCGCCGATGCCGCCGGGCTGAAGCGCGGCGCCTATCATTTCTTCTACTGGTGCCGCACCGCCGGCGAGCAGGCCGACTGGTTCATCCGCAACGTGCCGCGAGTCCAGGGCGCGCTGCCGCCGGTCATCGATGTCGAGTGGAACGGCGAGTCCTCCTGCAAGCGCCGGCCTTCGCGCCAGAAGGTGCTGGAGAAGATGCAGGTGTTCATGGACAAGCTGGAGCGCCACTACGGCCAGCGGCCCATCATCTACACGTCGCCGGATTTTTATCGCGACAATCTGCGTGGTGCATTTCTCGACTATCCGTTCTGGCTGCGCGCGGTGGCCGCCCATCCGTCAAAGGTCTATCCGGGCCGCAACTGGCTGTTCTGGCAATATTCGGGCTCCGGCCTGTCGCATGGCGTGAGCGGCCGCATCGACCTCAATGTCTTCCACGGCGACGAGCGGCAGTGGCGCAGGTGGCTGGGCGGCGGCGAGGTGGTGGCCGACGCGAATTGAGGCCGTATGCTTCACCCGGCGCGGGGCGGCGATCGACGGCAATTTCAGGATTTCTCTAACCATCGACTCACCGTCTCCCTTAGCGGCGCGGCAACGGCCTTCCGGTAACGTGTTCGTGATCGCGTCTTGGAGGGGTCTATGCGCAAACTGATTGTCACTGCCGCTGTGGTGGCCGCCGTCGGCTACGGATTTTTCAATTCGCACCTGCGCAGCAATACGCCCAACGCCAATGTGGTCGCCTATTCAACCACCGACGAGGCGATGCAGGGCGCTAAGGCCAAGGGCCACTCGACGCTACCCCGCTTCCATGAGTTGATGGCCGCCCGCACGCCTGGCACCTATACGGTCAAGTTCCCGCTGACCCAGAACGGCGCCACCGAGCATATCTGGATGCAGCTTGTGGCTTTCAGCGACGGCCGCTTCGTCGGATTGCTGGCCGACAAGCCCGTCAACGGCAACCAGTACAAGATGGGCGACCGCATGACGGTTGCCGAGGCCGATGTCGAAGACTGGATGATCCGCAACGGCAGCGACGTCTATGGTGGCTACACGGTACGCCAGGCGCTGGCCGACATGCCGAAGGAACAGGCCGCGAAATACGGGATCACGTTCAAGGATTGAAGGCGGCGCTCCCTTCTCCCCACAAGAGCTGAGGAGAGGCCGTCCATCGCGCTTTCGTCGTCCTCGGGCTTGACCCGAGGACCCATGCCGTGACCATTGCCGTAGGGCGCAGCGTGCAGAATTCTGAAACGCCGCAGCGCCTTGATGTAACGGCATGGATTCTAGGGTCTGCGCTGCGTCGCTTCGCTCCTTGCTCCGCCCTAGAATGACGAAGCCGAAGGGCATCGCCCGTCACGCCTCGTTGATCATCGCCTCGATGTTGTAACCGTCGGGATCAAGCACGAAGCAGGCGTAGTAGTTCGCCGCGTAGTCCGGACGCGGCCCGGGCGCGCCATTGTCCGCGGCACCTTCCTCCAGCGCCGCCCAATAGAACGCATCGACCTCCGCCTTGCTCTTCACCCGGAACGCGACATGCAGATGGGTGAGCGGCGGCTTCTCGCCGGTGCTCTGGATCTCGAACAGGCAGCCATTGCCGACATCGAAGGCCCAGAACACGCCCTCCTTGCCGAAGGAGAGGCTGTAGCCCAAGGGCGCAAAAGCCTTTTCGTAGAAGAGCTTGCTCTGTTCGAGGTCGCACACTTCGACGGTGATGTGGTCGATCATAGAAGCTCTTGGACAATTAGGCCAGTGCGGCCGGCCACGGTGACGCGGCCGGCTTTGATCTATATTGGCGATGGCTGCCTTTGGTTGCAACCAGATCAGCCATCGGCCACCAGCTTGCGAATAACTTCGCCGACTGTCAGCCTTGGCGGCATCGGGCCTCAGCTGCACCCGCTCGTCGCACCGCACGTGTCGCACTTCTCGCAGGTGCCGTTCCGCACCATGGTGAAGTTGTGGCACTCCGAGCATTCGTTGCCGGTGTAGCCCTGGAGCAGCGACTGCTGGCGACGAGTGGCGGCGAGCTTCTTTGCCTCGGCCGCTTCATTCGCCGCGGCGTCGGTGAAGAGCGCTTCGGCGCCGCCGGCGGCTTCGGCTTCCTCTTCCACCATCTCCTCGGCCAGTTCCCTGGCGCGCTCCTCATAGTCGCGCTTGTAGGCAAGGGCCTCGTCGCTTGCCGGCTTCAACGCCAGCACGTTGGAGCCGGCGAAGGCGGTGGGCGCTGCACGGGCAGGGGCCGTGGTCGGGGCTGAGCCGCCAAAGCCCTTGGGGTCCGAACCGGCAGCCGACACCAGCTTCACCGGCGAGGCACCGCGATAGAGGCCCTTGGAGAAGGGCGTCGCCTTGCCTTCGGTGATGCCGCGGCCGAGCGCCGTCTTGTCGAAGTCCGACTGGTCGACATGGGCGAGGTCGTGGCGGCCGAGATAGGACACGGCAAGCTCGCGGAACACGTAGTCGAGGATCGACGTCGCGTTCTTGATCGCGTCATTGCCCTGCACCATGCCGGCCGGCTCGAACTTGGTGAAGGTGAAGGCCTCGACATATTCGTCGAGCGGCACGCCATATTGCAGGCCGAGCGAGATGGCGATGGCGAAGTTGTTCATCATGGCGCGGAATGCGGCGCCTTCCTTGTGCATGTCGATGAAGATCTCGCCGAGGCGGCCGTCGTCGAACTCGCCGGTCCTGAGATACACCTTGTGGCCGCCGACGACCGCCTTCTGCGTGTAGCCCTTGCGGCGGTTCGGCAGCTTCTCGCGGTCGCGGTAGAGACGCTCGATGACGCGCTCGACGATCTTTTCCGTCACCTGCACGGCGCGCTGCGCGGCGGGCGCCGCAATCAGCTGCTCGACCGCCTCGTCCTCGTCCTCCTCGCCGTCGGCGAGCAGCGAGGCATTGAGCGGCTGCGACAGCTTCGAGCCGTCGCGATAGAGCGCGTTGGCCTTCAGCGCCAGCTTCCAGGACAGCATGTAGGCGTTCTTGGCGTCCTCGACCGTCGCCTCGTTCGGCATGTTGATGGTCTTGGAAATGGCGCCCGAGATGAAGGGCTGCGCCGCCGCCATCATCAGGATGTGGCTCTGGATCGACAGCGAGCGCTTGCCGATCTTGCCGCAGGGGCTGGCGCAGTCGAACACCGGCAGGTGCTCGGCCTTGAGGAACGGCGCCCCTTCCAGCGTCATCGCACCGCAGACATGGATGTTGGCGGCGTCGATGTCCTTCTTGGAGAAGCCCAGCGCCGGCAGCATCTCGAAGGAAAAGTCGGAAAGCTGCTCGTCGGTGAAGCCGAGCGTCTCTTTCACCCAATCGGCGCCGAGCGTCCACTGGTTGAACACGAACTTGATGTCGAAGGCCGACTTCAGCGCCGCATTCAGCGCCGCGATCTTGTCATCGGTGAAGCCCTTGGCCTTCAGCGAAGACGGGTTGATGCCGGGCGCCTGGTTGAGGTTGCCATGGCCGACGGCATAGGCCTCGATCTCGGCAATCTGGCTTTCGGAGTAGCCGAGCGTGCGCAGCGCTTCCGGCACCGCGCGGTTGATGATCTTGAAGTAGCCGCCGCCGGCGAGCTTCTTGAACTTCACCAGCGCGAAGTCGGGCTCGATGCCGGTGGTGTCGCAGTCCATGACCAGGCCGATCGTGCCGGTCGGCGCGATGACGGTCGCCTGCGCGTTGCGATAGCCATGCTCCTCGCCGAGCTCGATGGCGCGATCCCAGGCGGCGCGGGCATGCTCGGCCAGCGCCTGCTGCTTCAGGTCGGAGGCGACCAGCGGCACCGGATTGACGGCGAGCTTCTCGTAGCCATCCTTGTCGCCATAGGCGGCACGGCGGTGGTTGCGCATGACGCGCAGCATGTTCTGGGCGTTACGGTCATAGTCCGGGAAGGCGCCGAGCTCGGAAGCCATTTCGGCCGAGGTCGCATAGGCGATGCCGGTCATGATGGCGGTGAGCGCGGCGCAGATCGCGCGGCCCTCGTCGGAGTCGTAGGGAATGCCGGACGTCATCAACAGGCCGCCGATGTTGGCGTAGCCGAGGCCGAGCGTGCGGTAGTCGTAGGAGAGCTTGGCGATCTCCTTCGACGGGAACTGCGCCATCATCACGGAGATCTCGAGCACGACGGTCCACAGCCGAACGGTGTGCTCGTAAGCGGCGATGTCGATCGTGCCGTCTTCCTTGCGGTAGGGCAGGAGGTTGATCGAGGCGAGATTGCAGGCCGTGTCGTCGAGGAACATGTATTCCGAGCATGGGTTGGAGGCCCGGATCGCACCGGCGGAGGCGCAGGTGTGCCAGTCGTTCATCGTCGTGTTGAAATGCAGGCCGGGATCGGCGGACGCCCACGCGGCATAACCTATCTTTTCCCAGAGATCCCGCGCCTTCAGCGTCTTCAGCACCTTGCCGTCCTTGCGGGCGGTGAGCTGCCAGTCGCCGTCGGCCTCGACGGCGCGCAGGAAATTGTCCTTCAGCGACACCGAGTTGTTGGAGTTCTGGCCGGAAACGGTGAGATAGGCGTCAGAGTCCCAGTCGGTGTCGTAGGTCTTGAACGACATCGAGGTGTAGCCCTGGCGGGCGAACTGGATGACGCGATAGATGTAGTTCTCCGGCACGGCGTCCTTCTTGGCCGCCTTGATCTCGCGCTTCAGCGCGGTGTTGAGGGCCGGGTCGAAGCAGTCGTCGCCATTGCCTTCGCAATTGACGCAGGCCTTCATGATCGCTTCGAGGTGCTTCTTGACGATCTTCGAGCCGGTCACCAGCGAGGCGACCTTCTGTTCTTCATTGACCTTCCAGTCGATGAAGTCCTCGATGTCGGGATGGTCGGCGTCGACGATGACCATCTTGGCAGCGCGGCGGGTCGTGCCGCCCGACTTGATGGCGCCGGCCGCGCGGTCGCCGATCTTGAGGAAGCTCATCAGGCCGGACGAGCGGCCGCCACCGGACAGCTTCTCGCCTTCGCCGCGCAGCATCGAGAAGTTCGAGCCGGTGCCGGAGCCGTATTTGAACAGGCGCGCCTCACGCACCCACAGGTCCATGATGCCGCCCTCGTTGACGAGGTCGTCCTGAACGCTCTGGATGAAGCAGGCATGCGGCTGCGGATGCTCGTAAGCCGACTTCGACTTGGTCAGCTTGCCGGTGAAGGGGTCGACATAGAAGTGACCCTGGCTCGGCCCGTCGATGCCATAGGCCCAGTGCAGGCCGGTGTTGAACCATTGCGGCGAGTTCGGCGCCACGCGCTGAGTGGCCAGCATATAGGCAAGCTCGTCGCGGAAAGCGCGGGCATCTTCTTCGGACTTGAAGTAGCCGCCCTTCCAGCCCCAATAGGTCCAGGTGCCGGACAGCCGGTCGAAGACCTGGCGAGCATCGGTTTCCGAACCATAGCGCTCGGCCTCGGGGAGCTTGGCGAGTTCGGCCTCGTCGGCAACCGAACGCCACAGGAAGGAGGGGACGTCGTTCTCCTCGACCTTCTTCAGGCGCGCCGGGACGCCGGCCTTGCGGAAATATTTTTGGGCCAGGATGTCGGCCGCGACCTGGCTGAACTGCGCCGGCACATCGATGTTGTCGAGGCGGAACACCACCGAGCCGTCGGGATTCTTGATTTCCGACAGGGCCTTGCGGAATTCGATCTCCGCGTAAGCTGCCCCTTCTTGACCTGCTTGGTCTGGCTTGGTGAAGCGACGCTCGATGCGCATTGGTCCGGTCCCTTTTGTCTACATATAGCGCTTTTCCCTAGGGATTGCTGCCCCGCCAGGCGAAAAGCACGGTCCGCCGTTTGCCGGCATCGCAGGCGACGCCGGCATTCTCCTCGTCGCGGGCAACACCGTGCAGACAAGCAAACGCCCTTCCAGGCGCTCACCCAGGCTGCAGGCCGACCCGCGGGTCCCTCAAAACTGAAACTTTTGTCGATTCCCTCGGAAGAGGGAGGTTCACACTATCTAGGGTCGAGCCTGCCCGCAAACACTAAATATAGTGTTAACAGATCATTTTTTCCAGCCCGACAATTCTCCCTTTCGCCCACCCAAGCCCCATCATTCCCAACGCTTCCGCCGGCCTCGTGAACGGGCGGAAATGTGGGCAAAACGCACAATATCCGGGAAAAAAGACCGGCCTCTGAACTCTCCGGTCACGCCCGTAACAGGAGCGCATGGCCTATAAAAAGCGACTCGTTCTGACCCGTCAAGGATTCGTTTTTATAGGTTTTGTGACCCCAACATGTTGTGTGTCACATATGTGGATAACGGGGACAGAAAGGCGCATCGAAAAGCCTTTATTTGACGGTCCTTGCGGACGGTTCGTCGGGTTGCCCGGAGCCCGGCCCGACGGGCGGCTTTTCATTTTAGCTGGCTTGCACTATCTGTTGCCCTGCGCGGGGGCGTGTCTTGTCAAGCCTGGAAGCATTCGCTACGCCCCGCTCATGACAGTTACCGTTCGTTTCGCCCCGTCGCCGACCGGCCGCATCCACATCGGCAATGCCCGCACCGCGCTGTTCAACTGGCTTTTCGCCATGAACAACAAGGGCCGCTACATCCAGCGCTTCGACGATACAGACGTTGCCCGTTCGACGCAGGAATTCGCCGATTCAATTCTCTATGACCTGCATTGGCTCGGCATTTTTCCCGACGTTACCGAATACCAGTCGCGTCGCTTTGAAGTCTATGACGCCGCGGTGGAGCGGCTGAAGGCGGCGCGCGTGCTTTATGCCTGCTACGAAACGCCGGAGGAGCTCGACCTGCGCCGCAAGGTGCGCCGCACGCGCGGCCTGCCGCCGGTCTATGGCCGCGAGGCGTTGACGCTGACGCCGGAGCAGGTGGCCGAATACGAATCCGACGGGCGCCGGCCGCATTGGCGCTTTCTTTTGCCGAACTTCGCCGGCGACCCGCTGCAGCCGGAGCGGACCGAGGTGCACTGGAACGACCTTGTGCGCGGCGAGGAGACCGTCGATCTCGCCTCACTGTCGGACCCGGTCCTGGTGCGTGAGGACGGCACTTATCTCTACACACTGCCTTCGGTAGTCGACGACATCGAGATGGGCGTCACCCATGTCATACGCGGCGACGACCACGTCACCAACACCGGCGTGCAGATCGCCTTGTTCCAGGCGCTGGGCGCTGAGCCGCCGGTGTTCGGGCACCACAATCTCTTGACCACCGTGTCGGGTGAGGGGCTGTCGAAGCGCACCGGCGCGCTGTCGATAGAAAGCCTGCGGGAGGACGGCATCGAGCCGATGGCTGTCGCCTCGCTTGCCGTGCTCGTCGGCACATCGGAAAATGTCACGGCAGCGCACGATCTCAACGAGCTCGCCAGCCATTTCGACCCGGCCGCGACATCCAAGTCTGCCGCCAAGTTCGATCCCGACGAGCTTTTCGTGCTCAATCGCACGCTGATGCACCAAATGCCGTTCGAGGAGGCGCGCGACCGGCTGATTGTGCTTGGCATTTCCGGCGACAGGGCCGAGCCCTTTTGGCTCGCGGTGCGCGGCAACATCGACCGTTTGTCCGACGCTGTCGCCTGGTGGCGAATCCTGAGCGAGGGGCCGCAGGAGCCGGCGGAATTTTCCGGCGAGGACCGTGACTTCCTCCACCAGGCGTTCGACCTGTTGCCGGAAGAGCCTTGGAACGGCACGGTCTGGAAGGATTGGACCGGCAAGATCAGGGAAGCGACGGGCCGCAAGGGCAAGCCGCTGTTCATGCCGCTGCGGCTTGCCCTTACCGGGCGGGCTTCGGGGCCGGAGCTTGCAGATCTATTGCCGCTGATGGGTCGGGAAGGAACGCTGGCCCGACGACCCTGACCTTGCGCTGTTCCGGCGGCAGGGCCGAAACCGGTGACTCCGGCACCTTGGCGGTCAGCTGCTTGATAGCCGCGCGGTCGAGCCCACCTGCAGCGTTGGCGAGCGTTTCGGGATCGGCGCCAGCATCGAGCTTGGCCGCCGGCGCCGGCACGAGGGTCGTCACCCCGCTGTCCGGCTGCGGCTGCTCCGGATTGGGCGGATTACCGCCTATGATCGAGAAGTTTTCGGCCTGGGCGTCGCAGCCGCATTGCGGCGGCCGCGAGTAGTTGGCCTGCTTGTAGAGATAGGCCGTCGGCAGCTCGCTGTAAGGACGGCCGGTCGCCGAGGACGTCATGTTGCCGGCGTCATCGTCCATGCCGCGCGTGTAGAAGACCTGCATCTCGGTGCCGGGGCAGCTCGATTCGCAATTCTTCTGATCGCGCTCGAAATCGCCAAGAGAGGCGGCGTTCGACATCGGGAAGAAATAGCCGTCGCAGGTGCGCACGCAGACGGTGCGGAACTCGCCCTTCATTCTCGGCAGGTCCATGCCATCGGGTTGGTTGATCACCCGGCGGATGTTGCGCGCGCTGGGATCGTCTGGCGGAAGCGCTTCAGGCGTGTGGAGCGTATCGATCTCCTCGTCGCCACGGCCGAAGAGCTGCTCGAACAGATTGCCGCCACCATTGTTGCGGGCGGCCTCCTGGATCGGGGCGCGAGGCGGCTCGACTTCATCATCGCGGCAGCCATTGGCGTCGAGCGCCGCAAGAATGCGGCTGCGGTCGCGCCGCGTGCCGCCGCCGGCCAGCCGCTCGCGCTTGGCCTGCAAGATGTCGAGATTGGCGTTCATACGCTCTATCGAGGCATTGATCGCCGCGCATTGGCCGGCATTGCGCGAAAACAGCGCGAAGCCGCAATTGGCATCACCGGCGCGGCCGCGCGCTTTGGCCAGCTGCTCGCGCTGGCGGGCGATCGCGTCGTCATATTTGCGGATCAGTCCCGGACCGCCGCCACCGCCGCGCGTGGCTGCAAGCTCCGCTTCGAGCTGGCGGCAGGTGCGAGAAGCCGCCTGCGGCTCCGTCACAGCGACAGCCGACGCCGCCAACGCTGCAAGCAGCGCAGCAAGGTGCGTCAGCTTCAACCCCTTCATCCGCCTGGAATCCCGATTGCCGGTGGAAGGCTACCGCGTTCGTGGTTAACTGTTCCCTAGCTTACTACCCAAACACAATTCCGCTGGCGCGAGCTCGCATCAACCCAGAGCTCACCCTCAACTCAGATCGGGGCGAGCGCCTGCGCCTTGTGCGCCGCCTCGACGACTGCCAGCGCCGTCATGTTGACCACGCCGCGAGAGGTCACAGAAGGCGTCAGGATGTGCGCGGGCTTGTCGGTGCCGAGCAGGATCGGCCCGACATGCAGCGCGTCCATCATGGCACGCAGCGCCGTCAGCGTGATGTTGGCCGAATCGAGGTTCGGGAACACCAGCAGATTGGCTTCCCCTTTCAGCCGCGAATGCGGGTAGACGCGCTGGCGCAGATGCTCGGAAAGGGCCGAGTCGGCATGCATCTCGCCGTCGCACTGCAGTTCCGGCGCGATGCGGGCGAGGATGGCGGCGGCCTCGCGCATTTTGAGCGCGCCGGGCGAATCGCGCGAGCCGAAATCCGAATGCGACAGCAATGCTGCCTTCGGCTCGATGCCGAAGCGCTGGATTTCTTCCGCCGCCAGCACCGTCATCTCGGCGATCTCCTCCGCCGTCGGATCGACGGAGACATGGGTGTCGGTGAGGAAGATGATGCCGCGCTGCGAGATCAGCATCGACAGCGTCGAGAGATCGCGGTCCTTGATGCCGGGACGCGGCCCGATGATCAGCGTGACATTGCGCAGATGGCGCTCGAAGCGGCCTTCGAGCCCGCAAATCATCGCATCCGCATCGCCGCGCTTCAACGCAAGGGCGGCGATCACCGTGTTGTTGGTGCGCACCATGGTGCGGGCGGCTTCCGTCGTTATACCGCGGCGACCCGCGAGTTCGATCAGGAGATCGACATAGTGCCGGTAGCGCGGATCGTCCTCCGGGTTGATCAGGCCGAAATCGACGCCCGGCCGGATGCGCAGGCCGTAACGCTTCAGCCTGACTTCCACGACATGCGGCCGGCCGATCAGTATCGGCTCGGCGATGCCTTCCTCCAGGACTACCTGTGCCGCCCGCAGCACGCGCTCGTCCTCGCCGTCGGCGAAGATGACGCGCTTGGCGCTGGCGGCCTTGGCCGAGGAGAACACCGGTTTCATCACCAGGCCAGAGCGGAAGACGAAGCGGTTGAGCTTGTCGACATAGGCCGCGAAATCGGCAATCGGCCGCGTCGCCACGCCGGTGTCGCAGGCGGCTTTCGCCACCGCCGGCGCGATGCGCAGGATGAGCCGCGGATCGAAGGGCGAGGGGATCAGGAAGTCTGGGCCGAAGACCGGCGTCTCGCCGGAATAGGCGCGGGCGGCGACGTCCGATGGCTCCTCGCGGGCCAGCGCCGCGATCGCTCTGACCGCGGCCATCTTCATCTCCTCGTTGATGGCGCTCGCCCCGCAATCCAGCGCGCCGCGGAAGATGTAAGGAAAGCAGAGCACGTTATTGACTTGATTGGGAAAATCGGAGCGCCCGGTGCAGATCATGGCGTCGGGCCGTGCCGCGCGCGCCACCTCAGGCATGATCTCCGGCGTCGGATTGGCGAGCGCCAGGATCAGCGGCTTCGGCGCCATGTGCTGCAGGAGTTCTGGCTTCAGCACGCCGGCGGCGGAGAGGCCGAGAAAGACGTCGGCGCCGGGGATGACCTCGGTCAGCGTACGCGCCTGGGTGTCCTTCACATAAGGGTCTTTCCAGCGGTCCATCTCCTCGACTCGGCCTTTGTAGGCGACGCCGAAACGATCGGTGACCCAGATGTTTTCGACCTTGGCCCCGAGCGAGACCAAAAGGTTGAGGCAGGCGAGCGCCGCAGCGCCCGCGCCGGACGTGACGATCTTGATGTCGGAGATCGATTTGCCGGCGAATTCCAGCCCGTTGAGCACCGCGGCGGCGACGATGATTGCCGTGCCATGCTGGTCGTCATGGAAAACCGGAATGCCCATGCGGGCCTTCAGCCGCTCCTCGACCTCGAAGCATTCAGGCGCCTTGATGTCCTCGAGATTGATGCCGCCGAAGGTCGGCTCGAGCGCGGCCACCGTCTCGACCATGCGCTCGATCTCGGGAGCATCGATCTCGATGTCGAAGACGTCGATGCCGGCGAATTTCTTGAACAGCACCGCCTTGCCTTCCATCACCGGCTTGGAGGCGAGCGGGCCGATATTGCCCAGCCCAAGCACCGCCGAGCCGTTGGAGACAACGCCGACGAGGTTGGCGCGCGCCGTGTAGTCGGCGGCGGCCGCGGGATCGTCCCGGATCTCGAGACAAGGAGCGGCAACGCCCGGCGAATAGGCAAGCGCGAGGTCGCGCTGGTTGCCCAGCGGCTTGGTCGCCTGGATCTCGAGCTTTCCCGGGGTGGGGTGCTTGTGAAAGAAGAGCGCGGCCTCATCGAGGTCCGATCGGGCCGTTTTCTTGCTCTCGCCGTCCATTCGCGGCCCTCCTGCGCTTCTTGCTTTCGAGCCTTTTAGCATGCAGCGGCGATTCTTCGCGACGCCAAATGTCGGCCCTGGCATTCACGATGCCGAGGCGAAGATAATCAATCCATTTCAGCCTGTTGGCTCGGAAACTTGCGGCGGATTGACGAAGCTCGTCAGAACGCACTGACGTAGAGGCCGCCGTCGACCGGGATGTTCTGTCCAGTGAGATAGCCGGCATGAACCGAGCACAGGAAGGCGCAGATCTGGCCGAACTCTTCCGGCGTGCCGAGGCGCTTTGCCGGTACGTCGGCGCTGATGCGGGCCTTGCGCGCGGCGGCCGCTGCCGGGTCTTCCGGCGTGCCGGCTTCATGCGGGCCACGCAACCGGTCGGTGTCGAGCTTGCCGGGCAACAGGCTGTTGATGGTGACGTTTCGGTCGATGACCGTGCGGGCCACGCCGGCAAGGAACGAGGTCAGGCCGGCGCGGGCGCCCGACGACAGGTCGAGGCCCGGGATCGGCACATAGACCGACAGCGATGTGATGTTGACGATGCGGCCGAAGCCGCGTTTGGCCATACCGTCGATGACCGCCTGGATCAGCTCGATCGGCGTCACCATGTTCTGCGTCACGCCTTCGAGGATTTTCGCGCGGTCGAGCTCGCGGAAATCGCGAAGCGGCGGGCCGCCATTGTTGTTGACCAGGATGTCGGGGGCGGGGCAGGCGGCAAGCAATGCCTTCTGCACTTCCGGCTTCGAGACGTCGCCGGCGATCTCGATCACCTCGACACCGAATTTTTCGCGGATTTCCTGCGCCGCCTTCGCCAACAGCTCGGCGTTGCGGCCGTTGATGACAAGGTCGACGCCGGCTTCGGCCAGCGCAATCGCGCATCCGCGCCCCAGTCCCTTGCTCGAGGCGCAGACGATGGCCTTCTTGCCGCGAATGCCGAGATCCATGGTGATTTCTCCTTTTTCGAGGGCGGCAAAGCTAGCGCCTAGGCTGGACCAACCGCAACCGTCATACGGTTGTTGCATGAATCGAGGCATAGCACGCCAAAGAAAGGTGGAAATCGCGATGTCCGGTCCAGAGCCCCGCACTTTTCGCACCATGTTCATTTCCGACGTGCATCTCGGCTCGAAAGCGGCCAAGGCCGATTTCCTGATCGATTTCCTGCGCCACCATGACGCCGATACCATCTACCTGGTCGGCGACATCGTCGACGGCTGGCGCCTGCGGCGCAGCTGGCATTGGCCGCAGAGCCATAACGACGTGGTGCAGAAGTTGCTGCGCAAGGCGCGCAAGGGCGCCTCGATCACCTACCTCGCCGGCAACCACGACGAATTCGCCCGCCAGTTCCAGGGCGTGCATTTCGGCGGCATCGTCGTTGCCGACCGCGCCATTCATGAGACCGCCGACGGCAGGCGGCTTCTCGTCATCCATGGCGACCAGTTCGACACTGTGGTGCACAATCAGCGCTGGCTCGCTTACCTCGGCGATTACGCCTATGACACGGCGATGCTGGTCAATCGTGTCGTGACCAGGCTGCGCCACCTGCTCGGCCTGCCTTACTGGTCGTTCTCTTCCTGGGCGAAGGTCAAGGTGAAGAAGGCGGTGAACTTCATCGGATCGTTCCAGACGGTGCTCTCCGAGGAAGCGCGGCGCTCGCATGTCGACGGCGTGATCTGCGGCCACATCCATCACGCCGCGATCGAAAGCTATGGCGACGTGCAATACATCAACACCGGCGACTGGGTGGAAAGCTGCACCGCGGTGGTCGAGCATTTCGACGGCCGCATGGAGATCCTGACCTGGGCGCATGTGCTGCCCGAAGTTGCGGCCGGCAAGGACGCGCCGGTGCGCGTCGATCTCATCGATCTCAAGGGCAGAGCGGTCAAGGCTGCCTGAGCGCCTTTCCGGCTCCGAGGTTCCTTGTCTTTCAACAGCTTTAGCCAGATCGACTGGTCCAGGCGGTTCCGCCGCGCCTTGCCGCGTGATAGGGATCGAAACGCGTTGCGGTCGTGGAATGCAGCGTAATTGGATCGATTCATGTCGCTGCCGCCGCTTTCGCCTGAGCAACTCGTCAAGCCCGCCCATTTCGAACTGCGCATGAGCCTGATCTTCGCGACATTGTTCGTGTCGCAGGGGACGCATCTGCCCTATTTTCCGCTCTGGCTGGAGGCGAAAGGCTTCCACGCCGAACAGATCGCAGTCATCCTGGCCGCGCCGATGTTCCTGCGCGTCGTGACGACGCCGATGCTCACCGCGTTTGCCGACCGGGCGAAGGACCGCGCCAATGTCTATATCGCGCTGGTCGCGGCGACGATGATCATTTCGGCCGGCTATTTCCTGCCGGCCACCTATGCGGGCGTGCTGGCCATCTCGCTGTTGCTTTCGATCCCCTGGACGCCGCATTCGCCGATGGCCGATTCGCTGGCTCTGTCGGGCGTCCGCCGCTTCGGCTCCAACTACACGGCCATGCGCAAATGGGGTTCGATCTCCTATTTCTGCGCCAATATAGTCGGCGGCTTCATCCTGGCGGCCACCGGCCCGCAAACTGTTCCGGCGATCATCTTTGTGGCCCTTGCCGCAGCGCTTGCCGCGGGTTTGTGGGCGCCGCGGATGGGCAAGCCTCGCAAGGCGTCGCCATTATCGGCGACCGAGATTCAGCATTCGGCGCCAAGCCTCTTCAACGCCTATTTCCTCTATTTCACGCTCGGCGTCGGCATCATCACCGCCAGCCACGCCTTTCTTTACGGCTTCGTGTCGATCTACTGGAAGTCGATCGGCATCAGCGATTCCGTCGTCGGCCTGCTGTGGGCCTGGGGCGTGGTTGCCGAGGTCTGCATGTTCTTGTTCTTCAACCGCATTTTCGCCTCGGTTTCCGTCGTCAGGGTGATGGTGATCGCCGGCATCGGCTCGATCCTGCGATGGGCCGCCTTTCCGCTGGTCTGGCCGCTGGGGCTCGGCGTCGTCGGCTTCTTCGGCGTCCAGACGCTGCATGCGGTTTCGGTGGCGATGGTGCTGATCGGCCTGCAGAAGATGATCGGCGAAACGGTATCCGAAGAGCGCACGGGCGCCGCGCAAGGCATCGCCTATTTCTTCAACGGCTTCTTCATGGCCGCGGTCACGCTGGTCTCCGGCCCGCTCTACGATCGTCTTGGCGTCGACGGGTTCCTGGCGATGATCCCGATCGCGATCATCGGCCTCGCGCTGATCGGGCTTGCCGCGCGCTCAGCCCCACAGCGCCGGCTGAGGCGGTGAGACCAGCGAGCCCTGGTAGACGAGACCCGGTTCGCGGTCGTGCGCCAAGAGCAGCGGCCCGTCGAGGTCGACGAAATCGGCGCCTTGAGCCAAGAGCACTGCCGGCGCCATGGCGAGCGACGTGCCGACCATGCAGCCGACCATGATGCCGAAACCCAACTCGCGGGCACGATCGCGAAGGATCAGCGCTTCGGTCAGTCCGCCAGTTTTGTCGAGCTTGATGTTGACGACGTCATAAAGGCCGACCAGCGCTTCGAGGTTCTTCGCCTCGTGCACGCTTTCGTCGGCGCAGATCGGCACGGGATGCGCGATTTCGCGCAAGATGCCATCACGGCCGGCCGGCAGCGGCTGCTCGATCAGCACTATGCCGTGCTCGGCTGCGAATGCGAGATTCTCGACGATGTTGTCGGTCCAGCCCTCGTTGGCGTCGAGTATAATGCGGCTTTGCGGGGCGGCTTGCGTCACGGCGCGAATCCTTGCCGCGTCGTTGTCGCCGCCGATCTTGACCTTGAGCAGCGGGCGCGAGGCAGCGGCGCGGGCTTGCGCCGCCATCGCGTCAGGTTCGGCGAGCGACAGCGTGTAGGCGGTTTCAAGCGCCTTAGGCGAAACGACCCCGATCGCGTCCGCCACCGGCCTGGCGCCCAGCTTGGCTTCGAGATCCCACAAGGCGCAGTCGATGGCATTGCGGGCCGCTCCGGCCGGCATAGCCGCGAGCAAGGCGGTGCGGCCGATGCCGTCGATGATCTGGCCGCGCATCGCCTCGATTGCGGCGCGCACGCCTTCCATCGTCTCGCCGTAGCGCCTGTAGGGCACGCATTCGCCGCGCCCGACATGTCCGTTGTCGGCGATCGTCACGGTGATGACTTCGGCCTCGCTTTTCGATCCGCGCGATATGGTGAAGGTGCCCGCGATGGGGAATCGCTCCGCCTCGACCGAAATGACACGCGCCATATTTTTCTTCTCCGGCTGTGCGACCCGGTCTCCCCGCAAATCGACACGCCAGTCCCGTCACGCTAAACAGGACGCCATGTTGACCATCCGCAAACGCGACGCAAGCCGCACGCCCGCCGGTGATGCCAATCACCAGCCGCGAATTATCGTCGGCGAGGAAGACGACGTGCTCGGCTGCGCTTTCTCGGGTGTCTGGACGACGCGGACCGTGGCATCGGTCGATGCGGAGATGCGCAAGATCGAAAACCGCAACAGCGCCAAGAAGCTGATGCTCGACCTTTCGCAGATCGAGAAGATGGACACGGCCGGCGCCTGGCTGATCGATCGGCTGGCGAGCGCTTTCGAGAAGAAAGGCGTTGAAGTCCATGTGCAGGGGCAGAGCGAGATCGCCTCAATCCTGCTCGGCGCGGTGGGCGACGCGGTGCGTCGCGAACCCGAATCGGGGTCGGCCGGACCGCCCAACATCATCCTGCGCGCGCTGGAGCTGGTCGGCCGCCGCGTCTACGAGATGCGCGACGATTTTCTGGCCTCGATGAACATCCTCGGCGCCACCATCCGCGGCGCGCAGATGAAGCTCGGCCGCGGCCATGCCGTCAATCCGGCAGCAATCTTCAACCAGATCGACCGCATGGGCGTCGGCGCCATTCCCGTGGTGGTGCTGATGTCGGCCATCGTCGGCGCCATCGTCGCCCAGCAAGGCGCTTATCAGCTCAGCTATTTCGGTGCCGACATTTTCGTCGTCGACCTCGTCGGCGTGCTGATCCTACGCGAACTTGGCGTGCTGATGACCGCGATCATGCTGGCCGGCCGCTCGGGCAGCGCCATCACCGCCGAGATCGGCTCGATGAAGATGCGCGAGGAGGTCGACGCGCTGAAGGTGATCGGGTTGAACCCGATCGGCGTGCTGGTGTTTCCGCGGCTCGTCGCCTTGGTGATTGCGCTGCCGTGCTTGACGATCATCGCGAATTTCGCCGCGCTCGGCGGCGGCATCATCGCCGCCTGGCTCTATTCCGACATTCCACCGGCGGCATTCATCGATCGGCTGCGGGTCGCCATCGACCTCAGCACCATTTTTGCCGGGCTGATCAAGGCGCCGTTCATGGCCATGATCATCGGCACCATCGCTTCGGTCGAGGGCATGAAGGTCGGCGGCAGCGCCGAATCGCTCGGCCAGCACGTGACCGCGTCGGTGGTGAAGTCGATCTTCGTCGTCATCATCCTCGACGGGCTTTTCGCCATGTTTTACGCATCGATCGGATTTTGAGATGGCGGTTGCAAGCGGCAACGGGGTCAAGACGGCGCAGAACGCGGACCAGAGCGAGATCGTGCTTTCGGTCCGTGACGTCACCGTTGCCATCGAAGACAAGCTGATCCTCGATAAGCTTTCGCTCGATATCGAGCGCGGCGAGATCCTGGGCTTCGTGGGCGCCGCGGGCGCCGGCAAGTCGGTGTTGCTGCGCACCATCCTCGGGCTTATGCCGAAGCAATCGGGAACCATCAGGCTGTTCGGCGTCGACGTCGACAAGGCAAGCGAGATCGAGCGCCTGCGCATCGACATGCGGCTCGGCGTTCTGTTCCAGCACGGCGCGCTGTTTTCGGCGCTGACAGTGCTGGAAAACGTGCAGGTGCCGATGCGCGAGTATCTCGACCTGCCGAAGAAGCTGATGGACGAGCTCGCCATGCTCAAGGTCGAGCTGGTCGGGCTGCCGCCGGACGCAGCGCAGAAATTCCCTTCCGAGCTGTCGGGCGGCATGATCAAGCGCGCGGCGTTGGCTCGCGCGCTGGCGCTCGATCCGGACATCGTCTTCCTCGACGAGCCGACCTCGGGCCTCGATCCGATCAGCGCGGCCGAATTCGACGAATTGGTCGTCAAGCTGCGCGATACGATGGATTTGACGGTCTACATGGTCACGCACGACCTCGACACGCTGTTCACCGCCTGCGACCACGTGGCGGTGCTCGGTAAGAAGAGGGTGCTGGTCGAAGGCACGATCGACGACATGCTGAAAAGCGAGGAGCCGTGGGTAAAATCCTATTTCCGCGGAAAACGCGCCCGGCAACTTGATCTTGCGGCTCGCGCATAGCCATAAGTGAGGCAATGGAAACCAGAGCCAACTACGTCATTGTCGGCATTTTCACGCTGGCCGCCATCCTCGCGGCCTTCGCCTTCGTCTACTGGACGGCCGCGATCGGCGAGCGTGGCGAGACGACGCTGTTGCGCGTGCGCATCCCGGGCTCGGCTTCGGGCCTTGGCCGCGGCAGCTTCGTGCTGTTCAACGGCGTCAAGGTGGGCGACGTCAAACGGGTCTATATCGATGTCGACAACCCGACGGTCGCCATCGCCGATACCGAGATCGACCGCATGACGCCGATCACCAAGTCGACGCAGGCCGATATCGGGCTCGCCGGCCTCACCGGCCAGGCCAATATCGAGCTGAAAGGCGCCGATCCAAAGGAAGTGAAGCTGCTCGACCAGGCCGAGAAAGAAGGCAGGGTTCCGGAGATCGTCGCCAATCCGTCGGCCGTGACCAACCTGCTGCAGACGGCGCAGAACATCTTCACGCGTGCCGACAAGGTGCTTTCCGAGTTGGAAGGCTTCACCAAGGATGTTCGCGGACCGCTGACGCAGACAGTCAAGAACGTCGAGACCTTTTCCAACGCGCTGGCCAAGAATTCGGACGGCATCGATAAATTCCTGTCCGCCGTGAGCTCGCTTTCGGAGCAATTGCAAAATGTGTCGGGCCGACTCGACAGCACGCTGAAGGCGGCCGAGGGCCTGCTCAATTCGGTCGACAAGGACCGGATCAAGAGCATCGTCGCCAATGTCGACACTGTCACCGCGAACCTCAAGGAAACCAGCGGACAGTTGGACGGCGTGCTGAAGAACGTCGATGCCGCGGTGGGGTCGGTCAACGACTTCGCCAAGCAGACGCAAGGGACGCTCGCCAAGGTCAACGGCGTTCTCGATGGGATAGATCCGGCGGATGTCCGTACGGCGCTCGCCAACATCCAGAAGGCGAGCGACAGCGCCAACAAGGCGGCCGCCGACATCGCCAAGGTCACCGACAAGATCGCCAACCGCTCCGACGACATCAACGATACGATCAAGAATGCCCGCCAGCTTGCGCAACGCCTCAACGACGCCTCCGTGCGCGTCGACGGAATTCTCGAGAAGGTCGACAAGCTTCTCGGGTCCGGTGAAGCCAATGGCGTAATGGCCGATGCTCGGGCGACGCTGAAGTCCTTCAAGCAGGTTGCCGATACGCTGAACTCTCGGCTGGGCACCATCGTCGACAATCTGTCGCGCTTCTCCGGCCAGGGGCTGCAGGATGTCGAGGCGCTGGTCCAGGCCAGCCGGCGCTCGATCAGCCGAATCGAGGAAGCGGTGACAGATCTCAGCCGCAACCCGCAGCGCATACTGACGGGCGGCGAGGGGGAGGTCCGTCAGTTTGACGGCAGGGCACGGCGTTGACTTCCGCTGCTGCGAACGCCAAGAACATGGATTGCAGCTGTAAGTTGATCGTCAGATCCGGGGACAGTGGGGATCGCGCGTGAAGTCAGTGAGAGGGTTGAAGTCCGTTGCTGCCGCGGCGCTCGTGTTCACGCTTGCAGGCTGCGCGGTACTGGGGGGCAGGCCGGCGCCGCTCGACACGTTCGAGCTTTCCGCGCCTTCGCTCGACATGCGGGGCCACAGCCGCCGCCAGATCCTGATCGCCCAACCCTCGGCGTTGAAGGCGCTGGACAGCCAGAACATCGTGATCAGGCCGTCCGACCAGTCGATCCAGTTCCTCAAGGGCGCGCAATGGGCGGACCGCCTGCCGCTGATCGTGCAGGCAAGGCTCGCCGAGACTTTTCAGCGCTCCGGCAGCTTTGCCGGTGTCGGCAAGCCGGGCGAGGGTTTGGCGATCGACTACCAGATCATCGTCGAGGTGCGGTCCTTCGAAGTCCGGGTCAATGGCGGCGAACATGCCGATGTCGAGCTGTTCGTGCGCATCCTCAACGATCGCAATGGCGAGGTGCGCGCCTCGAAGGACTTCACGGCCAGCGCACCGGTCTCGGGCGGCGGAAATGCCGCTTATGTCGGTGCCCTGGACAACGCGTTCGGCCAAGCGGCGAAGGACATCGTCCGCTGGACCGATTCGGTGATCTGAACGAATGCGCGTGCCGGTGCGGTGCCACGCAGGCTACAAACACTCGAAGACGTCTGCCTGCAATTTTTCGGATTTCAACAGATGTTGCAGGGTGTAGGTCAGCGATAGCGCATCGTCGAGCGCGTCGTGTGCCCGCAACGGAGCGTGGTCGACGCCATAATAGTCCGCCAGCTTGTTGCTGGGTGTCCTCGCCAAATCTTCGATCGGCATCCCTGCCGCTAGCAGCAGCTTGACTGCATTGTCGAACCGGTTGGCTGGTATGGAAACGGGAATGCCGGCGACATAACAACTGATCGCGACCATGTTCAGCTCGTCCTTGCCCCAGGACCAAAAGCGCGCACCGTCGGAGAACCGGTCGATGTCGGCAAGAGCTTCTGCCAATCCGACTCCCTCGGTCTCCAGGGTTTCTTCAGTGATGCCGGTGAGCTGGGTGAAAAACGGATCAAGCGCGTATCCCCGGCCGAATCGGTCAATCGGTTGCACATAGGCGCGGTGCGTGCCTAATAGGGGAAACTCCCCCTCAAGTCCGAGCTTTACTGCGCCGACCTGGGCTATGACCGGATCGGGATCATGAGCCGCGCACCAAAATCTGCGTTGCGAGCCTTGGAGGCAAAGAAATTCGCAGTCGAAGATTATCGCTGTCTTCAAGGCCTTCCCGCCAATTCGAAGATGGGACCTGCGTCAAACTGGAAGTGGATTCTAAAATGAAGAAGCGGAGCAATGGCCCCGCTTCAGTGTCTGATATGTGCCCCGCTCAGTGCAGGCGGCCGCTGGCGTGGGCCAGCATCGTGTAGACCTTGCCGGTGTCCGACGTGAGATAGGTTTGCGCCATGATGTTGTCGCGGTCGTTGCGCGACACATCCTTGAGCAGCTTCTCGAAATCGTCGCAGTAGCGGTCGACGGCGGCGCGGAACTCGGCCTCGGCCTGATACTTGCGGCGGATCTCGTCGAAGGTCTGCTGGCCCTTCAGCGTGTAGAGCCGGCGCGTGAACACGTCGCGCTCGCCGCGGCGGTAGCGGTTCCACAGCTCGATCGAGGCGTCATGGTCGATGGCGCGGGCGATGTCGACGGACAGCGAATTGAGCGATTCCATGACATGCAGCGGCGAACGCTGGGCAGGGGTCGCGCGCGGTGCTTCCGCGGGCGTCGCCGGCTTCAGCTCTTCCTCGCGCGAGGCGTTGGTCAGGAGATCGCGCACCCAGCCGCCCTGCTGCGTGCGGCCGTTCGGATCGCGGCGCGGCGCTTCCGCCGGGCGCTCGAGATCGAGCGTGCCGCGCAGCGTCGTCTCGCCGGGCGGTGCCTGCGGCGCCGGGCGCTCCGGCTGAGGCTGCTGCGGCGCCGGCGGGCGGCGCAGCGGCTGCTCGGCGGGGCGGGCGGGCGACTGCGGCGCGGGGCGCAGGGCGCGCGGCTCGCCGGTCTCGCTGCTGCCGCTGCGGCCGGATTTCGCAACGATATCCGACAGTTCCTTGAGCGCGTTAATCTGCTCGGCGACGGCGCGGCGGATGGCCGAGGTCGATTCCTTGGCCTCCTCCGGCATCTCGATGACGCCTTTCTTGAGCTCGGCGCGGGTGAGGTCCAGCTCGCTCTTGATGGAGCCCGCAGTGCGCCGCATCTCCTCGGTCGCGTCGGCGAAGCGGCGCGTCGCCGAATCGACGACCTCGGCGATGGCGGTGCGAATCTTCTCCGCCGATTCCATCGTCCGGCCCTCGGCATTCTGCATCGTCTGGCCCACAAGAGTCTCGAAGGAGCGCATGACTTTCTCGAGGTCTTCCGACTTCTTGACCAGACCGACGGCGAGGTCTTCCAGCGACGACTGCCGCTCCAGCGTGTGCTCGAGATTGCTCTGCGCGGAGCTCAGCAGGTCCGAGGCGCTCGACAGCAGGCGGCTGTGCTCGTCGAACTTGGTCGCGATCGAGGCGACCTCGCGCAACGTCGCCGACGACAGATCGGTGAGCCGCGTCGTGTTGGAATCAACGAGGCGCGCCGAGCTGGCAAAGGTCTGGGCCGCCTTCTCGGTGGTCGCCGCGAAGCTCTGCGTGCTGCCGCTCAGGCGCTCCTCGACCTGGCCGAGATTGACGGCCGCCTGGTCGATCAGCTGACTGAGCTGCGCGCTGGAGGTGGTCATGCGGCCGATAAGGTCGGCAACGCTGTCGGCCAGCGTCGAGCGGGCGCCCTCGACCGCCGAGAGCGTCTCCGCGGTACGGTTGGCGAGCGCATTGACGAGGGCCGCGCTTTCGCTGCGCAGCTTCTCGGTCGCCTGTTCGGTGACCTCTTCCATCCTCTTTTGCAGCTCGGAGCCGCCCTGGGCGAAGCGCTCGACCAGCGGACGCGCCGTCTCGTCGAGAATCTTCGACATTTCGGAGGAGCGCGCCGCAAGCATGGTGTTGAGCTCGCGGGTGTTGGCGCCAATGGTCTTTGCCGCCTCGTTGGTGCTCTGGCCGATATGCTGGCCGACCGCGGTGAAGGTTTCGGCAATGACGTTGGCGCGCGATATGAGCTGCGCCTCGGCGCTGGAGACCTGCTCGCTGAGCTTCTGACCCATCGTTTCGGCGCCATAGGCGAGCCGGTTCTCGACGCTCGCAACCTGCTCCTCGACACGGGCCGCGGCCGCAGCGGCGCTCGAGGCCAGGCGTTCGTCGGCACCGGCGAGCGCCTGCTCGATCTCACGGGCGTGGACGGCGAGTTCCTGGCCGGTCTGGCGGGCACGGTCGGCGACGCGCTGCTCGGTGGCGGCGAATGCGCCGACAATGGTGTCGGCATGTTCGCCGATGGTCGAGGTGCTGCTGGCGATGCGCGACACCAAACGGTTGTCGGCGTCGTCGAAGATGCGGGCAATTTCAGACGCCCGCGACGACAGCGCCTCCGAACCTTCGGCAATGCGCGAGATCAGATGCTGGTCGGCGGCGTCGAAGATGCGGCCGAGATCCGAAGCGCGGGCGGCCAGCGCTTCGGCCGATTCGGTGATGCGCATGCTGAGGCGCTCGTCCGCGCCCTCGAAGTTGCGCAGGATGTCGCCGGCGCGGGCTGCGAGCGACTGCGCCGTTTCGACCGCGCGGGCGACCAGTTTCTGATCGGCGGCGTCGAAGGTGCCGGCGATCTCGCCGGCGCGGGCGGCGAGCTTGTCGGCGGTTTCCTCGGCACGGGCCATGAGCGCGTTGGACGCGTCATCGGCGCGGGCCATCAGCATACTCGAGGTGTCCTGCGCGCGCTCGTGCAGGCGGCGGTCGGCCTGCTCGAAGGCGTTGGCAATCTCTTCGGCCCGGGCGAGCAGCGCAGCCGAAGTCTGTTCGGCGCGTTCGGCGATCTTGCGATCGGCGTCGCTGAAGGCAGCGCCCGCCTGCTCGTGCAGCGTGCTGGTGATTTCCATCACCTTGTCGCGCAGCGCGCCGGCAACGAAGACGGCGGTCTTTTCGAGGACGCCGCGGACATTTTCGACGCCGGCCGAAAGCGCACGCTCCATGGTGCCGGCGCGTTCTTCGATGATGCCGGTCTGGCGGCTGAAGGCCTGCTCGATCTTCTCGACATCGGCAGCGATCGCCGCCGAGATGTCGCTGCTCTTGGCCGCGATCTGGTCGATATGGCCGGACACCGAACGGTCGACGTCCTTGCGCGCTTCGGCGAGCTTGACGAGGTCATCTTCCAGCGCGCGGGCCAGCATGTCGCGGCCTTCGGACAGCTTGCCGATGTGACCGGCGATGACGCCGTCGATCTCGGAGCGGCTTTCCGCCAGCTTCTGCAGATCGGATTCAAGCGCCCGCTTGAGGATGTCGCGACCCTCGGCGAGCTTTTCCACCTGGCCGGAGACCAGCCCGTCGATGCCGGCGCGGCTCTCGGCGAGCTTGGCCAGGTCGGCCTCGAGGGCGCGCGTGAGGACATCGCGGCCTTCCGCGAGCTTGTCCACCTGGGCGGCAACGAGGCCGTCGATCGAGGCGCGGCTTTCGGCGAGCTTGGCGAGGTCCGCTTCGAGCGCACGCTTGAGGATATCGCGGCCTTCGGCCAGCTTCTCCACCTGGCCAGCGACCAGACCATCGATCGAGGACCGGCTTTCGGCCAGCTTGGCGAGATCGTCCTCCAAGGCCTTGGACAGGGTCGAGCGGTCCTGGACCAGCCTGTCGGCGTGGGTCTGCATGAGGCCGCTGGCATTGGCCATGTCGGCATCCAGGACGCGCGACAGCTCGGCGCGATGGTCGGCGATCTTCTGCGAATGATCGACGATGGCGCTCTGGATGGTGTTGAGGTCCGCTTCCAGCGCGCGTTTGAGGATATCGCGGCCCTCGGCAAGCTTCTCGACCTGGCCGGCCACCAAGCCATCGATGCTGGAACGGCTCTCGGCCAGCTTGGCCAGATCGTCCTCGAGCGACTTCGACAGCACGGCGCGGTCCTGGACGAGCCTGTTCTGGTGATCGGAGATTGCGCCGCCGACGGTCTGCAGGTCGGCCTCCAGGGCCTGCGACAGCTGAGCGCGTTCCTCCTGCACCTTCTCGGAGTGTCCCGCAATGGCACCCCTGATGGTGTTGATGTCGGCTTCCAGGGCACGCTTCAAGATATCGCGGCCTTCGGCGAGCTTCTCGACCTGGCCGGCGACCAGGCCGTCGATCGAGGCGCGGCTCTCGGCCAACTTGGCGAGATCGGATTCGAGCGTCTGGGACAGCAGGCTGCGGTCCTCGACAAGCCTGCCGGCGTGGCTGTCGATCAGGCTTCGGATTCCGCTCAGGTCTCCCTCCAGCGCGCGGCTGAGTTCACCCCTGTCCTCCGCGAGCTTGGCCGAATGGGTCTCGATCAGGTCCCTTATCCCGGCGATGTCGGTCTCCAGCGCCTTGGCGAGCACGGCGCGGCCCTCGGCGATCTTCTCGACCTGGCCGGCGACCAGGCCGTCGATCGAGGCGCGGCTGTCCGCCAGTTTGCCGAGATCGGCTTCCAGTGCGCGCGCCAGAATGTTGCGGCCCTCGGCCAGCTTGCCGACATGTCCAGCGACCATTTCGTCAATTATGGTGCGGGCTTGCACGAGTTTGCCGGAGTCTTCGTTCAGCGCCTGGGAGAGGCGGTTGCGACTCTCTTGGAGCTGCTCGAGATGGGCGCCGAGCGAGGCGTCGATGGCCGCGTGGGACTCGTTGACCTTGCGCAGGTCCTCTTCCAGCGCGCGAGAGATAAGGCTGCGGCCCTCGGCCAGTTTTTGGACCTGACTGGCCACGGCCTCATCGATGCCGGCGCGACTCTCGGCGAATTTCGCGAGATCCTCCTGCATGGCGGCGGCCATACGGTTGCTGCTGTCGGAGAGCTTCCGGCTGTGGTCTTCGATGGCTTCGTCAATGCCGGCGCGAGCATCGGCGAGGCGCTGGATGTCGGAGTCGAAGGCGCGCGACACGACATGGCGGGCCGCCTCCATGCGTCCGGCGAAATCCGTGGCGCGGGCTTCGAGCATGGAAGAGGTCGACGAGATGATGTCGGCCATGTCGGCACCGATCTGGGTCTTGCCCTGATCGATCATCGACGACAGCTGGTCCTTGCTCTCGGCGAAGGTGTTGGCGATCTCGCGCGCACGTTCGACCAGAGTTTCGTTGATCTGGCGGGCACGCGCTTCGAGCGCGGCATTGAGCTTCTGGGTGCCGGTGTCGAGTGCTTCGGCGCGGGTCTGGAACTCGCTGATCAGCGCCTGGCCGCGCTCGGCCAGCGTCCGCTCGATGCCGCTGAGGCTTGCTTCGAACTCGGAGTTCAGTGTTCGGGCGGCGCCGCCGAGCAGCGAAACCATGCCGTTGGTGCGATCGTCAAGAAGATCGGTCAGCGAACGGGTAAGGCCGTCCGTGGTGTCGGTCAGCTTGGCGATGCGGGTGTCGAGCAGGCTGGCGAAGGCCTCGCCCGAGGTCGACAGGCGGTCAGTGATCGTGTCGAGCCGGGTTTCCACCGAATCGAAGATCGACAGCGAGCTCTCGTTGATGCGATCGATCAGCGTGTCGCCCGAATTGTTGATCGTCATCGACAGCTTGGTCGAGGCATTGAGGATCGAATCGCGGATGATATCGCTGGCGGCACCGATCTCGTCGCGCAGCGTCTCGTGCGCGCCGTGGATCGAAGCGCGCACGCGCTCGGCATGGCTAACGACAGCTTCGCGCTCGCTGCCCAGCCCGTCGACCAGCGAGCGGATACGCGCTTCGTTCTCGGAATAGGAGCGCTCGATCTGGTTGACTTCGCTGTGGACGAGGGTTTCGAGCTCGACGGCGCGGGCCAAAGTGCGTTCGATGCCTTCACCCATGGCGGCGACCTCGCGGCGAACGGCCTGACCGATCATCATGACGCGGTCTTGGGCAAGGTTTTCCGGCTCGGCGAGGCGGAAGGCCACTTCGGTCATGGATTGCGCGGCGATGCGCATTTCCTGCGCGCGCCGGATCATGGCGGCGAAGGCCCAGAACAGGATGACTGGGATGATCGCCGCGACCGCCAGGCCGATCAGCTCGGGGCGGGCGAAGAACTGGTCGAGAGTGCGGATCTGCCAGATGCTCGGCCCGAACAGCAGGTTGGCGAGGCCGCCGGCGCCCGCGATCCAGGCGAGTGAAATGAACGCGATCACCCAGTAAACGGTGCTCGAAGCGCGCCGGTTGAGGCCATGCAGAAGCGTCCGGTAATCCTTTTGGCGATCGTCATTGGCCGGCGTGAAACCGGCAGGAGCCGGCGTAAAACCGTTCGGTTGCGAGGCGCGCGATTCGAGCGGGCGCAGTTCCGCCGGCTTCGGCTGGGGCGCCGCCTTCGCGGCCTGAGGCTCATTTGCCGGCTCGATTCTATGGCTGCGGCCTTCGCGCGCCAGTTCATCCGCGGCCGCCGAAATCTGGGCCTCGAGATCTTCCATCGACGCCGCCATGTCGAGCCCGCCTTCGTCGCCGTTCAGGTCAAGGTCAAGCGCCTTTTCCAGTTCCGCGGCCACGTCGCTCTCGAGAGATTTGGTCGTCGTCGGTTTCTTAGCCATGCCTTCGCTACCCTGTACTAGCTGCCGCGGGACTTATGATTTTGGCCTGATTCTGGCTTGTCTGGTCCCAGACAGGAGGCTGAAAATGGACGTTCGTATCGTAATGACACACACGGGTAAAGAAAACATGCATTCCCGGCGATACGTAAAACTTTAAATATAAGGTTAACGAGAGCGTGATTTGGCTGCCTCCGTGACAACATTTTTCCCCGGCAATCGTTAACCCGTTGGCGACGGGAATCCGCCTATTTTCGGGCCGCCGGCCGCCCTTTCTTGGAGTAGCAGTGCGTATGCGTGGCGAGATTGGTATTGCGTTTTCCATGCCCGGCGGGGACGTGTCGGGGACGGCAGGTTCGCGACCTGTGGATATGGCCCACCTTGCGCGGCAGACGATGGATGATCGCGCGCTCGAACAGGAGGTGCTGGCGCTGTTCGTGCAGCAGGCGCTTTCGGTGCGCGACAAGATCGTCGATGCCGATGCCAAGGAACGGGTGCTCCTTGCACACGGCCTGAAAGGCTCGGCCCGCGGCATCGGCGCCTTTGCCGTCGCCGAATGCGCTGCAGCCATTGAAAAGCAGCCTGAGGATGGTCGCATCCTGAGGAAGCTGGGCGTGCTGATCGATGAAGTGCGGGACTTCATCGCCGCCATCAGCCGGTAGTCCTCCAGGGGGCACATCCAGAAAAAACGTCATGCGGTGGCGCTTTCGCGCCGCAGTTGACTTGTCCGGCGGAGTGATTATCTCGGCTGCGACTCCTCAGGTGACAAATGGCCAAGCTGACTTACATCGCCAATGACGGTACTCAATTCGACGTGGAGGCCGAGAACGGCTCGACCGTCATGGAAAACGCGATCCGCAACGCGGTGCCCGGCATCGAGGCCGAATGCGGCGGCGCCTGCGCCTGCGCGACCTGTCATGTCTATGTCGACGAGGCCTGGACGGGTGAGGTCGGCGAGCCGGAAGCGATGGAGGAGGACATGCTGGACTTCGCCTACGACGTCCGGCCCAACTCGCGCCTGTCCTGCCAGATCAAGGTGCGCGACGCGCTCGACGGGCTGGTCGTGCGCGTTCCCGAACGGCAGGGCTGAACCAAGTCTCCGTTTCCAATTTTGCCGTGGCTGCTTGGCAGCGGGCCAATGCTCATGCACTGTCGCCAGCATTCCCAAAATGGGGCGGAGCTGATGACGGACACGATCAAGACGGACGTACTCATTGTCGGGGCAGGGCCGGTCGGCCTATTCGCCGTGTTCGAACTCGGGCTCTTCGACATGAAGTGCCATCTCATCGACATCCTCGATCGTCCCGGCGGGCAATGCGCCGAACTCTATCCGGAAAAGCCGATCTACGACATTCCCGGCTGGCCGATGATCACTGCGCAGGGTCTGGTCGACAAGCTGCTCGAACAGATCCATCCCTTCAAGCCGGACTTCACTTTCAACCGGATGGTCTCAAGCCTCGAAAAGCTCGAGGACGGCAGCTTCCGCGTCACCACGGACGAGGCTGAGGTGTTCGAAGCCAAGGTGGTGGTGATCGCCGCCGGCGGCGGCTCATTCCAGCCCAAGCGACCGCCCATCCCGGGCATCGAGAGCTACGAAGGCAAGAGCGTGTTCTATTCGGTCCGGCGCATGGAAGATTTCCGCGGCCACGATCTCGTCATCGTCGGAGGCGGCGATTCGGCGCTCGACTGGACGCTCAACCTGCAGCCGATCGCCAAAAGCGTGACACTTGTCCACCGGCGTCCGGAATTCCGGGCTGCGCCCGACAGCGTCAACAAGATGTACGCCATGCAGGAGATGAAAGAGCTGGAATTCCTGGTCGGTCAGGTGAGCGGGCTCGCAGGCGCCGACGGCCAGCTCTCGTCCGCCACCATCAAGGGTGGCCCGGATGGCGACATCGAGGTGCCATGTACGCGCATGCTGCCGTTCTTCGGCCTCACCATGAAACTCGGGCCGATCGCCGAATGGGGGCTGAACCTGCATGAGAACCTCATCCCGGTCGACACCGAGAAATTCCAGACGTCGGTTCCCGGCATCTTCGCCATCGGCGACATCAACTGGTATCCGGGCAAGCTGAAGCTGATCCTCTCAGGTTTCCATGAGGTCGCCCTGATGGCGCAGGCCGCAAAACGCATCGTCAGCCCGGGCGAGCGCATCGTCTTCCAGTACACGACCTCGTCGACCAGCCTGCAAAAGAAGCTCGGCGTCCACGATTGACGTGATCATTCGGCGAGCACGGGCGCTGCGTGCTCGTCCTTGCCGCGCAGCGGCTTTTCCGGCATCAGCGCCAGCGCGATCAATGCAAGAACAAGAGTGATGCCGGCGGTGAGGAAGATCATCACGAACGGCATTGCCGATGTCAGCTCGATATGCGTCTGCGAGCCCTCGGCGGCGAGCGGCAGGCCGTAGCCGAGCGCGACGGCGCCGAGCAGGGCGACGCCAAGCGCGCCGCCCAGTGTGCGCAGGAAGGTCAGGACGCCAGTCGCGACACCGAGATGGGCGCGATCGACCGCATTCTGTACCGAGACGGTGCTGACCGGGAAGGTCGTGCCACTGCCGAGGCCAATGAGGGTCGTCAGGATTTCGACTTCGAGCAGCGACGCGTGTGTCGCAATGGCACTCAGCACCCCGATGCACGCGATCGCCAAACTGACGCCGACCATGGCAATGCGCTTGTAGTGGACGAAGCGCGGGATCATGCGGCCGCTGAAAGTGGCACCGGCAACGGTGCCGAGCAGGAGACCCAGCATGGCGATGCCGGATTCACTGACCGAGAGCCCGACGACCGATTGCAGATAGACCGGCAGGTAAACCGACGCCCCGATATTTGCCGCCTGCAGCAGGAACATCGACAACGTGCCGGCGAGCACGATCCGGTTGCCCAGCACCTCGAGCGAGATCAAAGGCTCACTGGCCCTCAGCAGCCGCAGCGCGAACAACGCCCAGAACGCGGCCGAGCAGGCCACCAGCCCAAGGATTTCCGGCGAGAACCATGGATAGGTGCTGCCACCCCAGTTGAGCGCCAGAAGCAGCAGCGCCGTGGCGATCACCAAGAGCACTGCGCCCAGCCCGTCGATGCGGTGATGTTTGGCCGCGATCGGCAACTTCTTCAGCGGATTGTTGATGATGGCCATCGCCAGGAAGCCGATCGGCAGGTTGATCCAGAAAATCAACGACCAGTGGAGATGCTCTGCGAAGACACCGCCAAGCAGCGGGCCGGCGACGCTGGCCACCGCCCAGGTGCCGGAGATCCATGCGGCGTAGCGGGCCCGCTCGCGTGGCGGCACCAGATCGCCGATGACGGTTTGCGTCAGCGCGAAAAGGCCGCCGCCGCCGGCCCCCTGGATCGCCCGGCCGATGACCAGCACCAGCATGTTGGGGGCCAGGGCGCTGACCAGCGATCCCAAAAGAAAGATCAGGATGGCGGCGTAGATGACCGGCCGGCGGCCGTAGACGTCGGAAATCTTGCCGTAGAGCGGCGCCATCGCAGTGGCCGTCAGCAGATAGCCGGTCACGATCCAGGGCAGGTATTCGGCGTGGCCGAGCGCGCGCGCGATGGTCGGCAAGGCAGGCGACACAATGGTCTGGTCAAGCGCCGCCAGAAGCATCGACAAGAGCACGCCGCCGATGATGGCGTTCTTCTCGCTCTCGCTGATCGACGGCGAGGCCATTGTCCTCATCGTCGTGCGATTGTCGACGGTCTGGTCCATGCGTCACTCTTTCAAGGTCGGTGCGCCGTCGGCAAGAAGCAGCCGGTGCGGGGCGTCCTGCGCCCGTCATTCGTATCTCGGTTTCCAAAGTCCGCCGGACGGCAAACCCGATATATGTCGGTCGATATAGGCCGTTTTCGACCGATGCTCGAAAGTTTTCTGGAATCTGGCACCATTGTTTCGGCGGTGTTGGCTTTCGCCGGCACCACCGGTCCAATGGTCAAGCCGGCGGCAACCGCCCGCTTTGGGTGCGCTGCATCCGGTAGCGCAGGAGCCGGATGATTCGGCTCTCGAAATTGACGCTTTCGACGCGGTCGAACTGCACCTGGGCGCGATCGTGCTTGGCGAGGATGGCGGCCGAGATCTGGGCGGCCTGGGCGTTCGCGGCTTCGCAGGTCCTTTGCGGATAAGTCGCCTTCAGCGCGTCCTCGAGTTCGCGCGCGTGATTCTTGGCGATCTCGACATGGCGCTCTTCGTGGCGCTTGATGTCGGCCGACAGCGTATCCCAGAACAGCCTGACCTCCGGATCCGCCTTGCGCGGGCGCCGCCATTCCGGGAGGATCACCTTGACCTTCACGGTCACCTGCGCGTTCGCGATCCGGCAGGAATTCGCGGTCTGCGCGTAGCTGACGCGGGTGGTGAAGGCCATCTGCGTTGCGCCCGGATGCCGGGAGCCGGTGCTCTTCACTTCCGGTCCGTTTTTCGTCAGCTGTTTTTCGATGTCGTCCAGCGTGCGGCCGCCGACGCTGAAATAGCTGTAGGTCTTCACCAGATTCGCCGCGGCGGCCGGCGTGGCGGCCAGCGTGAGCATCAGGGCGCAGAGCAGGGAACGGTTCATCATGTTGCCTCTTCACGCACCTTGCTTTACGGCCGTTGCCGGCGCAACGAAATTGATTTCGCGCGGATCACGCATGGTTGATGGACAATGACGACAAGGCGGTGGCAGCTCGCGCATGGACGCCATCTCGACCTCGGCCCCAAGTCGGTCGTAGTCGGCATCCTCAACGTCACGCCGGATAGTTTTTCCGACGGGGGATTGTTCATCGCGCCGGAGAAGGCGATAGCCCAGGCGCGCCGCATGGCGGAAGAGGGCGCGGCCATCATCGACATCGGCGGGGAATCGACGCGGCCCGGTTTTGCCCCGATCAGCGCCGAAGAAGAGCAGACGCGGGTGCTGCCGGTCATCGAGGCGCTCGCGGCATCGGGCGAGGCGCTGATTTCGGTCGACACCTATCGCGAGGACACCGCGCGGCGGGCCGTCGCTGCGGGGGCGCATATCGTCAACGATGTCTGGGGACTGCAGCGCGAGCCCGGCATCGCGAGAGTCGCGGCCGAAACCGGCGCCGGCCTGATCATCATGCACACCGGCCGTGAGCGCCAGAAGCTGTCGGACTTGATCGAGGACCAGCTTCTGTTCCTCAGCAAATCGCTGGAGATCGCGCGCGCCAGCAATGTTGCCGAGAACCAGATCGTGCTCGACGCCGGTTTCGGCTTTGCCAAGGAAACGACGGAGGAAAATCTCGATCTGATGGCGCGGTTCTCCGAACTCCTGGCGCTCGGCTTTCCGCTGATGGCGGGGACGTCGCGAAAGCGTTTTATCGGCGGCGTCACGGGTCGCGAGCCTGCTGAGCGTGCTGTCGGCACCGCGGCCACGAGCGTCATTCTGCGGCTCAAGGGAGCCGATCTTTTTCGCGTCCACGATGTCGCAATCAACGTGGATGCGCTGGCGATGGCCGATGCTATGCTGACGCGAGAAAAACTTTCTCCCGGACGCTGACGATGTATGTCATCCGCATGAAGAACTGCGCCTTCTTTGCCCGGCACGGCGTGCTGGACGAGGAGGAGACGCTCGGCCAGCGTTTTTATGTCGACGCCGAACTCACCGTCGAGCCCAGCCGGCCGCTGGAGGACGATTCGATCGAGGATACCGTCAATTACGGCATCGCCTTCGCGGTCATCGAGAAGATCGTCACCGGGCACCGGCGTTTCCTGATCGAGGCGCTGGCGCTGGAAGTGGCGAAGGCGCTGGCGGCGCGCTTTCCGCAGATCAGGAAAGCGGAAATTACGGTGCGCAAGCCGAACGCCCCGGTTCCGGGCGTGCTCGATCATGTCGAGGTGACAGTTGTCTGGCCCCAATAGCGCCGTCTACCTTAGCCTCGGCGGGAATCTCGGCGATCCGGCGAAATCCATGGCCGCGGCGCTGCGCATGCTGGACGGCGACGACAAGACGCGCGTCACCGCTGTTTCCTCGCTGTACCGGACGCCGCCGTGGGGCAAGCTCGACCAGCCGGATTTTCTTAATGCCTCGGCCGGCATCGAAACCGCGCGCTCGCCACGCGACCTGCTCGATCTCTGCCTGGATGTCGAGAGGCGCCTGAAGCGGGTGCGCGAGGAACGTTGGGGGCCGCGCCTGATCGACATCGACATTCTGGTGTTCGGTGACCGGGTGATCCACGAGACGGGTCTTGAGGTTCCCCACCCGCGCATGCTGGAGCGGGCCTTCGTGCTGGCGCCGCTGGCCGAGATCGCGCCCGATCTTGTGGTCGGCAACAAAAGCGTGTCGGAGCGGCTCGGCGCCGTCGATATTTCGGGGATCGAGCGGCTGCCGTCCGGCCGCGAGTGGTGGCTCGGCTGAGCCGTTTGTTTTCAAGCAATTTTCTGGGCGGAAAACCGCTACACTTCTGGAATTGGTCCGGCTATCAGCCGGAGAAACCGCCGCCCTCGAGAAACGTCTTTTCCTCGGGCGTCGTCTCGCGGCCGAGCATTTTGTTTCGATGCGGGAAGCGCCCGAAGCGCTGGATGATCTCCAGGTGCTCCTTGGCGTATTTGAGATACTCCGGCGCCCTGGCCGCTGTGAGTTCGAGCGAGCGTTCCTGATCCGCGAGCGACTCCGAATGCTCGAAGGGGAGATAGAGGAAGACACGAAGCGCTTCTTCGAGCTCGAGATCCTGACCGGCGGCGATCGCCAGGTCGGCGAAATGCCTGGCCAGCGGATCGGTCGCGTACATATGTCCGGTGCCGCGGAAGCAGTTGCGCGGAAACTGGTCGAGCAGGATCATCAACGCCAGCGATCCTTCGGCATGCTCGCTCCAGGCGTCGCATTCGCGCCGGGCGGCGGCGTGGTGCAGCTCGAGGAAGCAGTCGCGGAAACCCGAGTCGAACGCGTCGTTCTTTTCGAACCAGGCGTCCTCGCCGGCATCGCGCCAGAATTTGGTGACGGCAAGCGCCCGAGGGTCGAGTTCTGCCATGCGTTGCTCCTCAGCTCTTCGTCTCTGCCTTGTTCAGCACGCCGGCCGTCTCTTCGTTCAGCGCCCGGCCGGCGCGGCGCGGCTGCGCGAGCGGGGTCGGGATCGGCGTGCCGATATTGCCTTTGAGAAAGCGCTGGCCGGCGCGGATACCTTCGGCGAGCTGTGTCTCGATGCGAGCTGTGTCGCGGCGGCGAACGTCCTCGATCACCTCGCCTACCTCCTCCGGATCGACGCCCAGCGCTTCCAGGGCCGAGCCGCCGAAGACCAGCGCCGATTCAAAGGTCTCGCGCAACTGATAGTCGACGCCGGCGCGGATGAGTTGCAGCGCGGTGCCGCGGTCGAAGGCGCGCGCCAAGATAGTAACTAGCGGGAATTCCGCCTTGATCAATTGCGCGATGCGCACGGCCACGTCCGGTTTGTCGACGCAGATCAGCACGGCGCGCGCGCGGCCAGCGCCCGCCGCACGCAGGATGTCGAGCCGCGTGCCGTCGCCGTAATAGACCTTGAAGCCGAAATCGGCCGCCGCCTGGATCATCTCGACCTCATTGTCGATGATCGAGACGTCGAGGCCGCGCAAAAGCAGCGGCTGGCTGGCGATCTGGCCGAAGCGGCCGAAGCCGATGATCAGCACGCTGCCGGTTAGCCCGTCGGCGATGTCGACGCCTTCCAGCGATTGCTCGTCGCGCGGGGTGAGGTAGCGCAGAGCCAAGATAGCCACGGGCGTCAGCACCATGGAGATGATGACGATGGCGGCCAGCGTGGAATTGGCCTGACCGTCGATGATGCCGACGACGGCGGCCGCGGAATAGAGCACAAAGGCGAATTCGCCGCCCTGGGCCATGACGACGGCGCGCTCGAGCGCCTCGCGATGGCCGCTCTTGAGCATACGCGCGACCAGATAGATGCCGAGCCCCTTCATGACCATATAGGCGACGACATAAATGGCGACTAGGCGCCAGTTCTGGGCGACGACGCCAAGGTCGAGCGACATGCCGACGGCAAGAAAGAACAGGCCGAGCAGGATGCCGCGAAACGGCTCGATATCGGCTTCGAGCTGGTGGCGGAAGGTCGATTCGGAGAGCAGCACGCCGGCGAGGAACGCACCCATCGCCATCGACAAACCGGAAAGCTGCATGGCTAGCGCCGACCCAAGCACCACCAGCAGGGCGGCGGCCGTCATCACTTCGCGGGCGCGGGCATCGGCCAGGATGCGGAAGAGCGGGTTGAGCAGATAGCGACCGGCCACGACGAGGCCGACGATCGCCGCGATCCCGATCCCCACTTCGGTCAAGCGCTCAGACAGGCTGGTCTCCGCGCCCCCCGGCGCCAGGAACGCCACCAGCGCCAGAAGTGGCACGATCATCAGGTCTTCGAGCAGAAGGATCGAGACGATGCGCTGCCCTTTGGGCGCGGCGATCTCGCCGCGCTCCTCGAGCAGTTGCATGACGATCGCGGTCGAGGTCAGCACGAAGCCGGCGCCGGCGACGAAGGATTGCGCGATCGGAAAGCCTCCGGCCAGGCCGACAAGCGTCAACAGAACGGCGCAGACGCCAACCTGCAGCGCGCCGAGACCAAAGATTTCCCGGCGCAGGCCCCAGAGTCGCGACGGCTGCATTTCCAGGCCGATGATGAACAGGAACATGACGACGCCAAGCTCGGCGACGTGAAGGATGGCTTCCGATTCGGAAAAAATGCGGAGGCCGAACGGCCCGATGACCACACCGGCAGCGAGATAGCCGAGGATGGAGCCCAGCCCGATGCGCTTGAAGATCGGCACGGCGATCACGCCGGCAGCGAGCAGCGCCACTACCTGTACGAGATCGCTGCCCGATGCTTCAGCCGCCATGACTACCGTCCTTTCGTTTCAGCACTCCTTGCATGCAGCGGGAGTGCGAGGCAAGGGCAGGGGGCCTGGCAGGAAGAGCAGGGGTGTCGGCCCGAAAACGAGCGTGTGCCGTCAGGCAAACTCCCGCTGCAGCTTCGTACACAAGTTTACGGAGCCCGGTCGTTGCGCGCCGCCACAATCAAAGGTTAAGGCCGGTAGGCTTTGGCTATGGAGCTTCAGCCATTGGAGGGCAGCGGCGATGGGCCGCTGCCTTTTTTTGAGGAGATGACTGACATGAAGAATTTTTTGCTCGTTGCCGTTGGCGTTGCGGCGCTGGCCGTTTCGGCCTGTTCGAAGGGACCGGAGTGCACACAGGAGATCGCCGCCAAGAAGGCGCAGGACATGGCTGCCGCGCTTCAGGAAGCAATCACCAAGGATCCGAGCAAGGCGGCTGATCTGACGGCCAAGGTGCAGGCCGTGACGACGAAATATCAGAATGCCACGACGCTGGACGAAGCCTGCAAGGCATATGACGAAGTGACTGCCGCCATCAAGGGTTGAGCCAAGTCAAAACGAAAGAAGGCGGTGGCCATTGGCTGCCGCCTTTTGTCTTCCTCGATCGCCTTTGCTCAGTTCTTCGCGATCGAGCCGACTTCGACCGCGTCGACCCGCTTTAGGCTCATGCCGATGACCGGCACCAGCTGCTTGTCGACGCGCACGGCGACCGTCACGGTCATCGAATTGTCGTCGGGAACGCGCGCCTGCATGACGCCGTTCAACTGATTGCGGTTAATGGTGAAGACGACCTTTTGGGGATCGACGACATTGCCGCCGACAATGTCCATGCCGTTGCCGGTCGAGCCGCCCATGAAAGTGCCTTTGTAACCATCCCGGCCCCGGCGTTCGACCGTCGCCGACATCTTCTGGGTGAAGACGCCGACCCGGCAGTCGCCGTCTAGCGTCATGCCGACCTTGCCGTCCGGCGTGGAACCGTTGAAATTGCAGGTGAATTTCGTGCCCTTGTATTTGCCGGCGATGATTTCGCCAGGGCCGACCCATTTGCCTTCGACCGAGCGGAAAAACTGCTTGTCAGCCTCTGCTCCAAAGGCCCTTTCGACGAGGCCGAGCGGTACGGCGGCCGCAACCGTTGCGGTCATGACGCAGGACAAGATTACGCTTCTCATTGACAACACCCGGCACGAACGAGTCTGCTGTTGGAACCAGAGTGACCATGAAGAAGATTGGTTAATGCTTCGTCACTGGCGACCGTTTCTGCATTTACCTTACTGCTCGCTTCGGCCATCCTTTCGCGTCGCGAACGAGGTCAATGCCGAGAGGAAATCGCCTAGCCCCGGTCGCTTTACCGCAATGAACGGCAGCGGGCGCGTCGTTTCCATCGCCGCGATGCCGATGCGCGCCGTCATCATGCCGTTGACGACGCCTTCACCAAGCTTTGCCGAGAGCTTCACGGCAAGGCCGTGGCCGACGATCTGCTGCACGAAACTGTCGCCGACGGCGATCGAGCCGGTCACCGCGAGATGGGCAAGCACACCGCGCGCCAGGCGGAAGAAGCCCAGCGTGCCGGGACGGCCGCCATAAAGTTCCGACAGGCGCCGGATCAACCTGCCGGCTTCGAACACGACATAGGCGACGTCGACCAACGCGCGCGGGCTGACCGCCGTCACCAGCGAGACGCGCTTCGCGGCCTCCAGGATCATCATCTTGGCGCGGGCATCGAGCGGCGACAGAATCTCGGTCTCGGCGAGCCGCACCAGATTGGCGCCATCAATAATCTCGCCGCGCAATTCGGCGAGCGAGCGGCGGCCGGCCGCGGTCTCCGGTTTTGCCGCGACGAAGGCGGAAAGCTCGTCGACCAGAGCGCGCGCGGCCTTGGGGTCGTCGCGCGCCACCGCATCCACGGCCCGTCGCTGTAGTTTCTCGACCTCAGCGAGGCGTGCGATGGCGAGGAACTCGCGGATCAGGACGATCAGCAGCGACAAAAGCGCGATGGCCGCCATGCCGGCCGCCAGCCAGCCCAGCCATTCGGCGCGCGCGAAAAGATCACGGATGAGCTGATCCGTCCACAGGCCCACCGCGAGCGAGACAAGCACGCCGAAAGCTCCGAAAAACAGGCGTGCCAGCAGCGAGCGCCTCCTTGGAGCGGTCGCCGGTGGCGGCGGGGCCTGCTCGATATCCGGCTGGTCGAAAACGTCGATCTCCGAGGGAATGACCACGGCGACATCGGCCCTGGCGGCGCGTGGCCTGCGCACGGGCTGTTCGGCGCCACGCTTCTGCGGCGCCTCGTGCCTTGGCGCGGGCTCGGGCTCGATGCGGAAGGCCGCCGGTTTGCGGGGCGGATTCATGCCAAACGATCTCCGATCAGGAACTGAAGCGCGCGGTCGAGGCGAATATGCGGCAAAGACAGCGTGACGCCTTCGGCCGTCCGCTCGAGCTTCGGCGGACGAAAGCGCACGAAACGGATCGCATTGTTTTCCGCCTGCTGCCCGGAAACGTCGAACACGGGATCGACCTTTTCCGGCAAGTCACCGGGAAATATGGCTGTTTCGGCTTTGCCGTCGAATGTCTCGCCGTTGATCTTCTCGCCTTTCAAGGGCGTGCCGATGATCACCGGCAATGTCTCGCGGCCTTGCTTCACGGTGCCCTCGCGGGTCGAGCGCACCGCCGCCATGGCGACCACATCGACATCGGCGCCGCTGAAATTGGCCCGCGCCACCGCCCGGTCGGCCAGGCGGCGCACGATCGCCTGCAGCCGGTCATGGCTTTCGTGGTGCAACTGGTCGGCTTTGGTCGCCGCCACCAGGATGCGGTCGATGCGCCTCGAAAACAGGTCGGTGACGAAATTGCCCCGCCCGGGTCGGAAGCAGGAGAGGATTTCGGTGACGGCCCGTTCGAGGTCGGCCATGGCGGCCGGGCCGGCGTTGAGCGCCTGCATGGCGTCTATCAGCACGATCTGGCGGTCGAGACGGGTGATATGCTCGCGAAAGAACGGTTTTACGACATGGGTCTTGTAGGCTTCGTAGCGGCGCTCCATCATCGCCTGCAGCGATCCGGGGCGGCGCCGTTCCGACAATTTCATCAGCGGCGCGAAGGTCAGCGCCGGCGAGCCTTCGAGATCGCCCGGCATCAGGAAACGACCCGGCGGCAGCGTCGACAGCGCACGTTCGTCGAGCTTGCAGGCCGTGAGATAGGCGGCGAAGCTTTCGGCGAGACGGCGCGCCGTCATCTCGTCCGCGTCGGCGTCCGGATCGACTGAGGAGGCCAGCTCCTGCCACGCCTGTGACAGGTCGGAGCGGACCGGCAGGGCGGCCAGCTCCACCGCCTCGCGCGAAAAATCGGCGAAAGATTTACCGAGCAGCGGCAGGTCAAGCAGCCATTCGCCGGGATAATCGACGATGTCGATCGACAGCTTTCCGGCCGAAAACAGCCGGTTCCAGCCGGAGGCCGACTCGTATTCGATAGTCAGCCTCAGCTCTGAAATCGCGCGCGTCGAATCCGGCCAGACACGGTCGTCGACCAGGGCCGCGACATGGTCCTCGTACTGGAAGCGCGGGACGGCGTCGTCCGGCTGCTCCTCGAGCAAGGCGCGGGCGATGCGGCCCGATTTTTGCGCTTCGAACAGCGGCAGCCGCCCGCCATGGATAAGGTTATGGACGAGAGCGGAAATGAACACCGTCTTGCCGGCGCGGGAGAGGCCGGTGACGCCCAGTCGCAGGGATGGGGAGAAGAGCCCGGCGGCCCGGCCCGACAACGTGTCGAGCGCAATCCTCGCCTCGTCGGTGAAAGTGGTCAGCGATGATGCCAAATCTGCCTCTGGGTCGCCCGTCAGGGCCCGATATAGGCCTTGGGCAAGGCGTTTGAAATGGTGTCAGAGATCGGCGGGACTGAGAAAGGCCTCGAGATAACCACGGCCTTGGCCTGCTTCACCGAGATTGCCGGGAAAACGCACGACGGCGAGTCCGGAAGTGGGAAAGCCGTGGTTGAGCATGCCTCGCGCGGTCTCATCGCCGTCGCCCGACACCGCCATGGCCAGGTCCTCGGTCATCGGATTGTGGCCGATCACCAGCAATGAGCCGGCCCCGCCGTTCTTACGAATGATTTCGAGGTAACCGGCGGCATCTTCGCTGTAGAGTGTGTCGAAGAACAGCACCCGGCCGGTGTCGGTGCGGCCCGCAAGGCCTTCCAGGGTCTGCCGTGCTCGCTTGGCGTTGGAGCAGAGCGTGACATCCGGCACGTAGTCCCGGGCCCGCATGGCGTCACCCATCGCCTCAGCGTCGGCCATGCCCGATTCGTCGAGCGGACGATCGAAGTCACGAACACCGGGCAGCGCCCATCCGGCTTTGGCATGCCTCAACAGATAAAGTCTGCTCAACCGGCTCCCCCTTTATGTTGAATACGCTGAGCGTTTTGGCGATTAGTCACCAGAACGGTGTCGTGCACAATGGCATAGGACGCGCAACCGCGCCGAATCGCTGATGATTTCGATCCCGACCGTTGAGAAATGGCCGCCGCGAATGCCTGCTGCTGCGAAGACTAACAAATGCGTGAAACTGTTATTGTTTCCGCTTGTGCAGCCCCTTGTCCGCGAATATATAGGCGCCAAATTTGGGGTTGTTGGGTGAGTCGAATGAACGACATCGTTACCGCCGATTACGTACCCTCCGAAGACGAGCCGTTCATGAACGAACGGCAGAAATCATACTTCCGCCAGAAGCTTATCACATGGAAGAATGACATCCTTCGCGAAGCGCGTGAAACACTCGAAATCCTCCAGCAAGAAAACGCCAACCATCCCGACCTAGCCGACCGCGCCTCTTCCGAAACCGACCGAGCCATCGAACTGCGCGCCCGCGATCGCCAGCGCAAGCTGATCTCGAAAATCGACTCCGCGCTGCAGCGGATCGACGAAGGCACCTATGGCTATTGCGAGGAAACCGGCGAGCCGATCGCGCTGAAGCGGCTCGACGCCCGCCCGATCGCGACGCTGTCGATCGAGGCGCAGGAGCGCCACGAACGCCGCGAGAAGGTCTACCGCGACGACTGACGCGGGTTGGGACAGACGCAGGTTTTGCGAAAATGGCCGGATCTTTCCGGCCATTTTCTTTTTTGAGCGGCAATCCTTTGGGGGTCAGCGTTTGTGGCTGGCCAGCTCGCCGAGAAGCTTGGTCATCTCGTCATCGAGCGAGGGCTTCGCCGCCGGCTTGCTTGCCGGTTTGGAATGGGACTCCTCCAACGATGCCTCGAGCTCGTGCATCAGTAGTGTGTCGTCGATCGAGTCGTTGGAGGGCTGCGGCGGGGCCTGCCGGCCAGTGCCATTCGTCCCATACGCAGGGAGCGGCATGACTTTCGCGGCCGGGGGAGGCGGTACCGGCGGCTTTGCCGGAGGGGGCGCCGCGCGCGGGCGCGACACGGGCTCGCTCACGGGAGCCGGCGCCGGTGCGGTCGGCTGCCTGGCCGGGGCGGGTGCGGGCTGAGGCGCCCGCGGGCGCGGCGCGGCGGCCTGCTGCTGGCCGCTGTCTCCGGTCAGCGCCGGACGGCGAGGTGCTGCCAGCCTTATGTCTCGTTCGACCACGACATCAGTCGGGCCGCCGATCAGGATGAGGTGTTCGATATCGTCGCGCCGCACCAGCACCAGCCGGCGGTGGCTGTCGACAGCGGTGGCGTCCATGACGGCGAGCCGTGTCTTGCGATTCCGGCCTCCGGCAACGAAGGTGCCGAAAGTCAGGTTGCGGACTACCTTGATGACGAGCAGGACCACGACCAGCAGAACAAGGGCCGCGAACGTCCATAGAATTGCAGCGACATAACCCGGCCCCGCTACGCTATCCAGCCACTGCAGCATCGGTGCACCCAATCGCCTTTGAAGTGACGCGACACTAGACCTTAGGGACTAGCCTCCGCAAGGCGACATCACCCATCGTGAACAGTTTGAAACATGAATCGTTGATTTTATCGGACATTTGCCGTCCGGGCCTTTTCCGCTACAGGAGAATGTGATTCAACCGGCCGTTCGCGGGTGTCGGGGCATCGGAATCACGAGCAGGGGGCACATGGCCAAGGAAACGCGCGGCGATTTCTATCCGGTACCGATCGTCGACCAAAACACGCGTCCGGGCGCCATCGCCAGGCTCATCATCTTCATCGTCGTTTTGACCGGCGCGGCGGTCGTTTTCGGGTTGTTCCGCGAGCGCCTCGGCGATCCGTTCCTGCTCGGCATGCTTGGCGTGCTCGCCATGATCGGCGTCGGCTTTCTGTTCGCGACGGCGATCGGCTTCGTGCAGATCGCCCCGCGTTCAACCGGCGACGAGCTGTCCAAAGCGTTCGTCGATTCAATGTCGCAAGGCCTCCTGGTCACCGACACCAAGGGTCGCGTAATCTACGCCAACCGGGCCTATGCCGAGATGACGGGGGCCGCTTCGGCGGCGGACCTCAAGACGGTCGAGGGGCTGCTTTCGGACGTCCCCGAGGCTTCAATGACCATCTACCGGCTGGCGTCCGGCCTGCGCGACGGCCAGGCTGGCGACGGTGAATTTCGCCTGGCGCAGTCGATCAAGCCTGGGGCCGAGCCGGGCGCGCGCTGGTACCGCGTCCGTGCCCGCGCCTTCAATGTGCCGGGCCAGCGGCTGCCGATGCTTGCCTGGCAGATCGCAGACATCTCGCAGGAGCGGGCGGAACAGGAGCGTTTCTTCCTCGACCTGCAAAAGGCGATAGACCATCTCGACCACGCGCCCGCAGGCTTCTTCTCGGCCGACCAGGAAGGCCGCGTCACCTATATCAATGCGACGCTTGCCGAATGGCTGGGCATCGACCTTGCCAGCTTCACCCCGGGCGCGGTCACGCTGCCGGAGATCGTCGCCGGCGACGGCATGGCGCTCGTCCGCTCGGTCAAGGCTGATCCCGGCGCCACGCGCAACGCCGTCATCGACCTTGATCTGACGACAATGAGCGGCCAGGCACTGCCCGTCCGCTTCATGCACCGCGTTTCGGCAAGCCGCGAAGGAGTGAACGGGCCGACGCGCACCATCGTGCTCAACCGCACCCAGGGAGAGGACGCGTCCGCCGACCTGCGCGCCTCGGAGGTGCGCTTCACGCGTTTCTTCAACTCGACGCCGATGGCGATAGCCGGCGTCGATGCCGGCGGGCGCATCCTGCGCACCAATGCGCCGTTCCTGTCGCTGTTTTCGTCCGTCGTCGACCGAGACGCTGTCGACCGGCGCGTGCGTTTCGAGAGCGTGGTGCATGAACGCGACCGGCCGGCCTTCGCCGCCGCCTTCGAGAAGGCGCGGCAGCGGCAGGCCAATATCGAGCCGATCGACTCGTTGCTGCCCGGGCATGAGGAGCGCCACATCCGCTTCTACGTGAATGCCGTCGCCGACGGCGCCGGTAGCGAGGGTGCGGAGGAATCGGCCATCGTCTACGCCGTCGAGACTACCGAGCAGAAGGCGCTCGAGGGCCAGATGGCGCAGAGCCAGAAGATGCAGGCGGTCGGCCAGCTTGCCGGCGGCATCGCGCACGACTTCAACAACGTGCTCACCGCCATCATCATGGCGTCGGACCTCCTGCTCACCAACCACCGGCCGTCGGACCCGTCCTTCCCCGACATTATGAACATCAAGCAGAACGCCAACCGGGCGGCGTCGCTTGTTAGGCAGTTGCTGGCCTTCTCGCGCAAGCAGACCTTGCGGCCGGAAGTTCTCAACCTGACCGATGTGCTTGCCGATCTGCGCATGCTGCTTGCCCGCCTGGTGGGCAACGATATCAGGCTGAAGATCGACCACGGGCGGGATCTGTGGCCGGTCAAGGTCGACATCGGCCAATTCGAGCAGGTGGTGGTTAATCTCGCCGTCAACGCGCGCGATGCGATGCCCACCGGCGGCGATCTTACCGTGCGCACCCGCAACGTCATGGCCGAGGAGTGCAAATCCTTCCCGTATCGCGAGCTTATCCCGGCAGATTATGTGCTGGTCGAGGTCGAGGACACGGGCAGCGGCATCGCGCCGGAGGTGCTGAAGAAGATATTCGAGCCGTTCTTCACCACAAAGGAGGTCGGCAAGGGAACGGGCCTTGGCCTCTCGATGGTCTATGGCATCATCAAGCAGACCGGCGGCTTCATCTACTGCGATTCCGAAGTCGGCAAAGGCACGGTGTTCCGCATCTTCCTGCCGCGCCACGTGACGGAGGTGAAGAAGGCGAGCGAGCCTGCCGACACTGCGGCGGCGGCAGCTCCAGCCAAGCCGGCCGACACGCTGAAGGACCTCTCAGGTTCGGCGACCGTGCTTCTGGTCGAGGACGAGGACGCCGTTCGCATGGGCGGCGTGAGGGCGCTGACCTCGCGCGGCTATACCGTGCACGAGGCTTCCTCCGGCGTCGAGGCGCTGGAGGTCTTCGAGGCGCTCGGCGGCAAGGTCGACATCGTGGTGTCCGATGTGGTGATGCCGGAAATGGACGGGCCGACGCTGCTCGGCGAACTGCGCAAGCGCCAGCCGGACATAAAATTCGTCTTCGTTTCCGGCTACGCCGAGGACGCCTTTGCCAAAAACCTGCCGGCCGACGCGCATTTCGGCTTCCTGCCCAAACCATTCTCGCTCAAGCAACTGGCGACGATCGTCAAAGACGTGCTGGAATCTTAAAGCGCATCGCCGAAGCGATCAGACGACGCGCTTTAGATCATTGCTTGATGCAGGTCCTTTCCCCAAAAGCGCTGCGCCCTTTTAGGCGACATGTCTTAAACAGCTATCGCTTGCACATTGCAGCCAGCCTGCCATGATGCAGGTCGGATGGGTCCTGTCATGGGGGTGATAGCGCGTGACGCCGCACATCGAGGCGGGCAGGGGAGATTATGCCGAAACGGTGCTGCTGCCGGGCGACCCCGAGCGCGCGCAGTGGATGGCGCAAACTTTTCTGGAGGCGCCGCGCTGCATCAATCTCCGTCGGGGCGCCCTCGGCTTCACTGGCCGTTTCCGCGGTAAGCCGGTCAGCATCCAGGCAACCGGCATCGGCGTCTCTTCTTTCCTGATCTATGCCCATGAGTTGCTGGACTATCATGGCGTGAAGACGCTGATCCGCACAGGAACATGCGGCGCATTGTCGGACGACGTGCCGCTGCGGGGCTTGGTCGTTTCAAGCGCCGTGCGCGCCGAGGGCCCGATCAGCGGGCAGGTGTTCGGACTTTACCAGCCGGCGGGCCCCGATGAGGCGCTCCATGCGCTGGCGCTGCAGCGGGCCGCCGATCTCGGCATTGCCTGCAGCGCCGGCCTGACCGTCTGCAGCGACATCTTCCATCATCCCGATGGCCGCGCCCGCTTCGACGAGCCCAGGGCGCTCGGCGCGCTGGCGGTCGACATGGAAACCAGCGCGCTCTACCGCATCTCGGCGCAGTTCGGCGCGCGCGCCCTATCGCTGCTGACCGTGGTCGACCACGTCGCCGCCGACGAGCAGACCGAGTATTCCGAACGCCAGGCGCTGTTCACCGACATGACCCGCCTGGCGCTGGAAGTCGCGGTCACTGCTTAGGCGGTTTCCGCTTCAACTGCCCCTCGGCTGTCGGCCGGCGACCCGCAGATAAAGCGGTAGGTTGTGCGCAGCATCGAAGCGAAGTTCCTTGTTCGATCAATGTTTCGTGCAGGTGGAGGCGGTAAAGGCGCCGTCCTGCTGCTTCATGATGATGTCGAAGGAGGGAGCGCCTGGATCGTCGAGCGTCGCCTGTGTCAGCGAGATCGAGTTGCCGCCGCTCGTATAGCCGCCGAGCGGGCCGAGCCAGCTGATCTCGCCATTGGCGTCCATCTGGTAGTTGTAGGTTCCCGACGTGCCGAAGGTCACTGGGCCGCTATAGACATTGCCCTTGATGGTGATGTCGCCGAGATTGATGAAGAGGCCGAGCAGATAGACCTCGCAATGATAGACGCCGTCCGGAAGCTTGCCTTCGGCGAAGTCCGCGCCGGCCTTGCCCACGGCCGACGCAAGAAGCAGCAAGCTCAGAAGAATGCGAATCGGGAAGGCCATGCGGTCGCTCATTTCGGCGGCGACCTTGCCCCATTTTGCCGCTGCCCCGCAACTGGCCGGCGAGTGCCGGCACGGAGACGAGATTAAGTATTGGGCATTTTATGATTTGGGCAAAATCTAGGCAGAGCTGCGCAACGTTTTCTCAAACCCAGGGTGCTTGATCGGAGTCGTTTTATTCGCTTCTCAAGCGCTAAACGTTTGTATTTATGACTATTTCTCCTGATCCCCGCCTGCGTCCGCGTTTGGCACGTCGCTTGCAACCAAGTTTGATGAGATCGGATCGTCAACCATCACCGGTTGACGAGCGGAAGGGTTGCCTTCGAGGGGAAGGCGCTCGACCGGAGCGCGGCGTATGACCGCGCCCGGTCGGGCATCGCATGGTGCCGCAGGGCAGGGAGATCTCTCCGCTGCTCACGGTCCTCGAAAATCTGAAGTCCGGCTTCGCGCCGCTTCAGCGCGGCGACCGCAACATTCCTTCGCATGTCTTCGAGGTGTTTGCGGTGCTGAGGCAGATGCCTTCGCGGCGCGGCGGCGACCTGTGCGGTGACCAGCGGCAACTCGCCACTCGGGCGGGCGCTGGTGATGCGGCCGAAGCTGCGCACGCCGTCGCCGGTCTCGCGATGCAGAATAGATTCCTCGTGCGGACGCCTAGATCATTGCGGATTATGCACCATTAATGACGCTTCCAAGTAACGGAATGGATCCTTGGGTCTTCGCTCCGGTTCGCGTCGTTACGCGGAAGGATGACGAAGTGTTCGACGGCTCTGGTGTGGCCAATAGCGCATGCTAGTCTTTGCATGGCCTTGGTGAGTCGGGCTCTTTCCGTATCAGTCGAGATGAAGGGGGATGGCGCGGGCTCCGCCCGCAAGGTCCGCGCAAGCAAGCTCGCCTAGCTTTCCCCGCAGTGATTGTCGGTCGATGCGTCCAACAAAAGCTTGCCAGGGGAAGGCGATGGAACGTTTTGTCGAGGACTATCAGAAGCGGCGGCTGACCGAGCGCGTCGATATCATGACGGCGATCAACATCCTGATGTCGCAGGGCTACGACGAGGATGATCTGCTCGGCGAAATAACCAAGGTTTTTTACGTTGACCTCGACGCCTATAACGAAGTAATCGGGCACCATTGACGGCCTGAGCAGCAAGACTTCAACCGTTCCGGAATTGCTCTGAGCTTCAAGCGCAGCGGTGGATGTCGAGCACGCGGCTGCGAGCGAAGACTCCGACATTCCGTAAGGTCAGAGGACGAACACCGACAACAGCAGTATGATGCCGACCGCCATCATCACCAGACCTGGCCAATTCTGAGACAGGCCGAGGAAACGGAGTCCGCGTCGCCGCGGCTCCAGTGTGGGGCCTGGTGTTGCCAGGTTCGGCGCCGGACGGTCCGGCGCTGTAGATGCCGGGTCACTCAGGCGTCCGCGCCTCAAAGTGGCGCCTGCCATGTAGACGACGCCTGCGATGGTAAGCAACGCACCGAGGATGACGGTCATCTTCCCTCGCTCCTTTCCGACGCTGCGGGATGTGGCGAGCGTTTCGCGAGGTCGCCGTACCGAATCTTTCGGCGAGATCACCCTCCGTCGACCTCGCGATCGGCTGGGACAGAACGGTCAACATGGCCGGCAGGTTCCGACAAGCCAACCGCCGACGGCGTTCCGCGCCGGGCAAACTTCCGGCGTTCCAACAAAGAGCCGCGGCAGTTTAGGCCGCCACCCGCTTCATCAGCGCCATGGCACCGAAGGGCGCACGCACCTTGCCCTCGCTTATGAAATAGGCGAACACGTCGCGCGGCTTGACCGGCGCGTCGGTCTTGGGATCGGCGCGCGGCAAATCGGCCGGCTGCCTGCCTTCCGCCCAGGTCTTGACGCGGCCCGCCCATTCGTCGAGCCCTTTCGGCGTGTAGCAATCGGGATTGTCGTCGCTGCCGGTTTGCAGGCGGGCATAGACGAAATCGCCGGTGACGTCGGCGATCGCCGGATATTTGGCGTGGTCGGCATAGACGATGGCGGCATTGTATTTGCGCGCCAGAGCCGGAAATTCCGGGACAATGAAGCTGTCATGCCGCACTTCGAGCGCATGGCGCAGCGGCACGCCGTCCTGCTTGTCGGGCAGCAGCTTCAGGAAGGCCTCGAGATCGTCCGCATCGAACTTCTTCGTCGGCGCGAACTGCCACAGGATCGGTCCCAGCTTGTCGCCGAGCGCGACAATGCCCGAGCCGAGGAAGCGCATTATCGATTCCCCGGCCTCGCCGAGCACGCGGCGGTTGGTGACGAAGCGATTGCCCTTGAGCGAAAAGACGAAGCCGTCCGGCGTATCGTTCGCCCACTTGACGAAGGTCGGCTCCTTGAAGCTGGAATAATAGGTGCCGTTGACCTCGATGCTCGGCACCTGGCGGCTGGCATAGTGCAACTGCTTGGCCTTGGCGAGCTTCTCCGGATAGAAGGAGGTGTCCCAGGGCTCGAAGGTCCAGCCGCCCATGCCGGAGCGGATCTTTCCTTGGCTCATCGTCTTCCTCCTCCGAGTTTTGAATGCGGCTCAGGCTGCTTTGTCGACCGGCTTGGCCATGTCGACCAATATCCATCCTGGCCGGTATGGGTTGGCGCGGCGACCCGTTTCCCGATAGCCGTAAGCCGAATAGAGCGCGATGTTCCGCTCCATGCGCGAATTGGTGTAGAGGCGCACCTCCGGCACGCCCCATGACCGCGCCTGTTCGTCGGCGAAGTCGAGCAGCGCGATACCGAGTCTCCTGCCCTGGAAGGCCGGCGAAACGGCAACGCTGAAGATCATGGCATGATCGTCGTGCCGCTCGAGGACAAGCAGCCCGGCCAGATCGGAACCATCCTCCAGCAGCCAGACCTCGCCGCGCGTAATACGGGGCGCATAGTCCTCGGTCACCGGGATCGGCGGCGCGCCGAACAGGGCGGTGTAGGGGGCGTAGGCGTCCGTGGTTATCGCGACGACAGCTTGGAGATCACCTGCAAGCGCTTGCCTGATCTTCATTCGAGACTGTTCCAAACGCTTGCCGACCCACTCGCTCACTCGGCCGCTTCGCGCTTGCCCCCGGGGCGCCGCTCCAGAAGCTCCTTCAGGAACTGGCCGGTGTAGCTGCGCTTTTCGCGCACGATCGCTTCCGGGGTGCCGGAGGCGACCAGCTCGCCGCCACCGTCGCCGCCCTCGGGGCCGAGGTCGAGCACCCAGTCGGCTGTCTTGATGACTTCGAGATTGTGCTCGATCACCACCACCGTGTTGCCCTGGTCGACCAGCTCATGCAGCACTTCGAGCAGCTTGGCGACGTCGTGGAAATGCAGGCCGGTGGTCGGCTCATCCAGGATGTAGAGCGTCTTGCCGGTCGCCTTGCGCGACAGTTCCTTGGCCAGCTTGATGCGTTGCGCCTCGCCGCCGGACAGCGTCGTCGCCTGCTGGCCGATATGGATGTAGCCGAGCCCGACCTGCTTCAGCGTCTCGAGCTTGTCGCGCACGCCGGGCACCGCCGAGAAGAACTCGACGCCTTCCTCGACCGTCATGTCGAGCACGTCGGCGATCGACTTGCCCTTGAAAAGCACGTCCAGCGTCTCGCGGTTGTAGCGCTTGCCATGGCAGACGTCGCAGGTGACGTAGACGTCGGGCAGGAAGTGCATCTCGATCTTGATGACGCCGTCGCCCTGGCACGCCTCGCAGCGGCCGCCCTTGACGTTGAAGGAGAAACGGCCCGGCTGATAGCCGCGGGCCTTGGCCTCCGGCAGACCGGCGAACCAATCGCGGATCGGCGTGAAGGCGCCGGTATAAGTGGCGGGGTTGGAGCGGGGCGTGCGGCCAATCGGCGACTGGTCGATATCGATGACCTTGTCGAGGAACTCCAGGCCCTCGATGCGATCATGCTCGGCCGGATGCTCGCGCGAGCCCATGATGCGGCGTGAGGCCGCCTTGAACAGCGTCTCGATCAGGAAGGTCGACTTGCCGCCGCCGGAGACGCCGGTGACGCAGGTGAAAGTGCCGAGCGGGATCTCCGCCGTGACGTTCTTCAAATTGTTGCCGCGCGCGCCGATAACCTTGATACGCCGGTTCTTTTTCGCCTCGCGGCGCACCGCCGGCGTCGCGACCTCGAGCTCGCCCGACAAATATTTCCCGGTGATCGAGGCGGGCGTCGCCATGATCTGCTGCGGCGTGCCTTGCGCGATGATCTCACCGCCATGGATGCCGGCGGCCGGGCCGATATCGACGACATAATCGGCATGCAGGATGGCGTCCTCGTCATGCTCGACGACGATCACCGTGTTGCCGATGTCGCGCAGGTGCTTCAACGTATCGAGCAGGCGCGCGTTGTCGCGCTGGTGCAGACCGATAGACGGCTCGTCCAGCACGTAGAGCACGCCCGTCAAGCCGGAGCCGATCTGCGAAGCCAAACGAATGCGCTGGCTCTCGCCGCCCGACAGCGTGCCGGAATTGCGCGACAACGTCAGATAGTCGAGGCCGACATCGTTCAAGAAACGCAGGCGCTCGCGGATTTCCTTCAGCACCCGGACGGCGATCTCATTCTGCTTCTCGTTGAGCTGCGCCGGCAGATCGGTGAACCACCGGTCGGCCTTGCGGATCGACAGCTCCGTGACCTCGCCGATGTGCCTGCCGGCGATCTTGACCGAGAGCGCTTCCGGCTTCAGCCGGTAGCCGTTGCAGGCGGGGCAGGGGGTGGCCGACATGAAGCGCTCGATCTCCTCGCGCATCCAGGCCGATTCCGTTTCTTTCCAGCGCCGGTCGAGGTTGGGGATGACGCCCTCGAAGGTCTTGGTCGTTTTGTAGGACCGCAGGCCGTCGTCATACTGGAAGGTGAGCTCGCGCTCGCCCGTGCCGTGCAGCACGGCCTGCTGCGCCTCGGCGCTCAGATCCTTGAACTTGTCGCCGAGCTTGAAGCCATAGGCCTTGCCCAAGGCCTCAAGCGTCTGCGCGTAATAGGGCGAGGTCGATTTCGCCCACGGGCTGATGGCGCCGTCGCGCAGCGAGACATTCTCGTCCGGCACAATGAGGTTGGCGTCGATGGCGCGCTGGCTGCCGAGGCCGTCGCAGGTCGGGCAGGCGCCGAACGGATTGTTGAAGGAGAACAGCCTGGGCTCGATCTCGGGAATGGTGAAGCCGGACACCGGGCAGGCGAATTTTTCCGAGAACATGATGCGCTCATGCGTCTCGTTCTTCGACTTGTTGACCGAGTCCTCGCCCGTCCGGCTGGCGTCGAGCGGCTTGTCGGCGAACTCGGCCACCGCAAGCCCGTCGGCGAGCTTCAGCGCCGTCTCCATCGAATCCGCAAGCCGCGTCGCCAGATCGCCGCGAACTACGATGCGGTCGACGACCACGTCGATGTCGTGCTTGTATTTCTTGTCCAGCGCCGGCACGTCGGCGATCTCGTAGAAGACGCCGTCGACCTTGACGCGCTGGAACCCCTTCTTCTGCAGCTCCAGAAGTTCCTTGCGGTATTCGCCCTTGCGGCCGCGCACGATCGGCGCCAGCAGGTAGAGACGCGTGCCCTCGTCCAGCGCCAGCACGCGGTCAATCATCTGGCTGACCGTCTGGCTTTCGATCGGCAGGCCGGTGGCCGGCGAATAGGGAATGCCGACGCGGGCGAAGAGCAGGCGCATATAGTCGTAGATTTCGGTGACGGTGCCGACTGTCGAGCGCGGGTTGCGCGACGTCGTCTTCTGCTCGATCGAGATGGCGGGAGACAAGCCGTCGATCTGGTCGACGTCCGGCTTCTGCATCATTTCCAGGAACTGGCGGGCATAGGCCGAAAGGCTTTCGACATAGCGACGCTGACCCTCGGCATAGATGGTGTCGAAGGCAAGCGACGACTTGCCGGATCCCGACAGGCCGGTCATGACGATCAGGCTGTCGCGCGGCAGGTCGAGATCGACGTTCTTGAGATTGTGTTCGCGCGCGCCGCGAATGGAAAGATATTTTTGGTCGGCCATCGCCGGTCGCCGCCTCAGGTCTGGAATTTGCTGGATTGGCGGGTTTGTCCCGGCCATCCCCTATGTAGGTAATCTCGTCGCCGCGTCGAGAGACGCCACAATCTCGACCAAAGCGTTTAACCGCCTTTCGCGCGAGCGGGCAAGCGGAAAGAACAAAGGCCGAACACCCTCCTGACAAAGCGCTGTGGAAACAGCGGCTGCAAAAACCGTCGCGACCGATCAGTCGAAGGCATTCGACTTACCTGGACGTAACCTCCGATCGATCACATTTTTCTGTAACCGGCTCTTCAACGGTTGACGTCTCGGACCCATGGGGGCAGTCTCAAAGGCGTCAACGAAGCCGGCCGTCTGTCGATGGCCTCGTCACCCAGAGGTGGCCTGCGAGACGCCGCAGGCTTCAGCGATTTGCGCTTCGGACGACATTGCCACAACGGACCAGGAGCGGAGCATGACGCCACCGGACAGTCCCTTGAGGCTCCACGAAGCGATGGAGCCGCGGCGGGCATAGTGCCAGGGTAGGCGTGAGCGCCACCCGAAAAACGTGACCTGCCGATTCCTACAATCAGAGACCATAGTCGGATCGTCGGCTGAAAGCCGCGTTGCATCCGAAACAGAACGCCGGCAGTCCACTCCCGGCTAAAATTGGGTTTCAGATCCATGAAAGCCCCGTCCACCTGCGGAAGCAGTGGCGGGGCTTGCATTTTGCGAGTCGAAGGTCCGTCGCCGGCGTCCGCAATGCGGGGTAAGCTTCAGTGGTTGGGAGGCCTGATGGCGCCCGTTGCCATGTCGATGGTTATGCTACCCGAAATCCTGACATCGGTGTCGCCGATCTTGAACGTGCCGTTGCTGCCGGCTGGCAGTGAGTCGTCAGGCTCGGGCTGCGGCGCGGGCTTGGCGATACGGTAGTCGCTGCTCACGCCGGGCAGTTTTTGTGTCGAATTGTCGTCGGCAAAAGCGGCGGTGCCGACCGCAAGCACGCCGGCGACTGCGACAACGGCAAAACCCAGATTCGTCAAGGAACGCGCTCGGATCATGCGCGAACTATAGAGGCGCGCCGAAGGCGAGGCCAGACGCGCCGCAATCAATTTGCCGCGCGGTCAGGCCGCCTTCTTGCGCGTGTCGTAGACATGGTCGACGAGGCCCCAGGCCTTCGCTTCCTCGGCGGTCATGAAATAGTCGCGGTCGAGCGTGCGCTCGACCTCGTCATAGGTCCGGCCGCAATGCTTGGCGTACAGCTCCGTCATGTGGCGCTTGGTGCGCAGGATGTCCTCGGCGTGGCGCTGGATGTCGGAGGCCTGGCCCTGGAAGCCGCCCAGCGGCTGATGCAGCACGATCCTGGTGTTGGGCAGCGCGATGCGCCGACCGGGCGAGCCCGCCATCAACAGGAATGAGCCCATCGAGGCGGCAAAGCCCATGCACACCGTCGACACCGGGCAGGAGATGTACTGCATGGTGTCGTAGATGGCGAAGCCGCTGGTCACCACGCCGCCCGGCGAGTTGATGTAGATCGATATCTCCTTGTCGGGATGGTCCGATTCCAGCGACAGGAGCTGCGCGCAGACCAGCGCCGACACGCCGTCATTGATCTCGCCGTTGATGAAGACGATGCGTTCGCGCAGCAGCCGCGAGAAAATGTCGAAGGCGCGCTCGCCGCGGCTCGACTGCTCGATCACCATCGGCACGAGATTGGCAAAGGCGCTCATCGCAGATCTCCTCGGTTCTTTGGTCAAGCCGCGCGCAGCATCATGCTTGGCGCATTGGCGGCAGCTGGGCTCTTGCGCGCGTGGAGCGAAATCCCGCAGCCGGCGCCGGAAACGGCGACGACAGGTTGCGCGACCGTCGCGAAACCATCATGGACGATGCTGAGATGCGTGCCGCCGGAAACCATGCGCGCGAGCGTGAAGGTGACAATGCTGTCGAAGATGGGACCGTCGAATGCCGGTAGCCGGTCGGCAGCGTCCACGCCCGGTCGCTCGCGCCAGGAATAGCGCAGCAGCTTGCCGGGCTCGGCCTCGAGCACTTCGCACTCGATCGGCGCGTTTGGTCCGGCAAAGGCAAAGCGCTCGCCGATCGCCGGCTTGATGTCGTTGGGCATCAGCCACGCGGCGAGCAGTTCCGGCTCGGTGAGCGCCCGCCAGACTTTTTCCGGCGGATCGGGAAGCTCGCATTCGAAGCTGAGCGGCGCGTTGGCCGCTGCCAGGTGTTTGGTAATCGTCATTGGTCCATTTCCTTCAGAACCCTCTTCAAACGCTCGATGCGCTCCGGCCAGAAGGCGCGGTAGCGTTCGATCCAGCCGAGCAAGGGATCGAGCCCTTGAGGGTCGGCGCGGTAATAGGCGTTGCGGCCGGCGCGCCGCTCGATCACCAGTCCGGCGCCGCGCAGCACGGCAAGATGCTGCGAGACGGCCGGCTGCGACACGCTGACGCCGGCGCGCAGCTCGGACACCGTCAATTCACCGGCCGCGAGCCGCTCGTAGACGGCGCGGCGTGTCGGATCGGCCAGGGCCCGGAAAATCTCTGCTTCGATCATGCGCAAAGCATAAGTCGATACTTATTGGTTTGGCAAGCGCCGTTTTAGGCCGTCCAGCGTCTCACCGGCTCCGCCGCTCCGTCGAAGCTTGCCTCGAAGATTGGCGATGCGAGCACGGCATGGATGTGAAGCGTGCCGGAAGCCACGTTTCGAAAGCCATGCTTGCGGTGCGCGGGAATGATCAGGGACTGCCCGGCGGCAAGCACGGCCCGTCGGTCGTCGACCCACATTTCGGCTTCGCCGGCAATCACCGTCAGTACTTCCTCGACCATATGCGCATGCGTTGGTGCGCCGCTACCCGGTCCGACCCACTGCTCGAATATGCAAAGGCCCGCCGCGCCATTGGCGGCGGCAACATGCATGCGGGTTTCGACTCCGGCGCGCCACGTTTCGCGCGGCTGATCCTCATGCGAAACAACGTTCATTCCGATATCCCCTTGTTTCCTGCCCAGGAATACTACCTGTTGCTGACATTCCTTGACAGAAACAGCGGTCAAGACTAGAACGAAGAGAGAACAAAAACCTTGTGGGAAAAGCCAGCCTTCGCGGGCATGGGCGAACCGCAGGCTGTAAGGTGAGCGACTTAAAATTTGTTTCGGATGAGCGCGGAGAAGTACGATGGCGGGTAGCGTCAACAAGGTCATTCTGGTCGGCAATCTCGGGGCGGACCCTGAAATCCGCCGCCTGAATTCGGGCGACCCGGTCGTCAACATCCGCATCGCCACGTCGGAAAGCTGGCGCGACAAGAATTCCGGGGAGCGCAAGGAAAAGACGGAGTGGCACAATGTCGTCATCTTCAACGACCAGCTCGCCAAGGTGGCGGAGCAGTATTTGAAGAAGGGCATGAAGGTCTATGTCGAGGGCCAGCTGCAGACGCGCAAATGGCAGGACCAGACCGGCAACGATCGCTACACGACTGAGGTCGTACTGCAGAAATTCCGTGGCGAGCTGCAGATGCTCGACGCGCGCGGCGAAGGCGGCGGCCAGGTCGGCAGTTATGCCGGCGGCGGCAACAGCCGGGGTTCCGATTTCGGCCAGTCGGGTCCGAACGAAGGCTTCAGCCGTGGCGGCGGTGGCGGTTCCAGGGGCGGTGGCGGTGGTTCGTCGCGCGAGCTGGATGACGAGATTCCGTTCTGAAGGTCTCGCAATCGTCGTTTGAGGGGAAGGCGCGATGTCGCTCGGACCGTTGCTGACAGCGCCTCCTCCCATTCCATGGCACGCGTTCGCCGCCTTCGCCGCGCTGGCGATAGGCGGGGCGCAACTGGCATTGCCGAAAGGCACGACACGCCACCGCGTCTTGGGCTATGCCTGGGCAGCGCTGATGCTGGTCGTCGCCGTCTCGAGCTTCTGGATCCAGCAGATACGCCTGATCGGGCCGTTCAGCCCGATCCACATCCTGTCGATCCTGGTGGTTGTCACCGCCCCGCTGGCGGTCTGGTATGCGCACACCCATAAAGTGGCCGCGCATCGCAGCGCCATGATCAACCTCTACCTATTTGCGCTGATCGGCGCCGGCATCTTCACGTTGCTGCCCGGCCGCATCATGCACACGGTCGTATTCGGCCAATAAACAATTTCGAGCGAAAGTGCGTCGCGGTTTTCCGTCCGGAATTGCCTATAGTTGATAGTTGCGGCGATAGTCCGCTTGCAAAGCAGCGTCTAAGGAAGATCATCGTGAAAGCACGCGTCAAATGGGTTGAGGAACGCACCTTTGTCGGCGAGTCCGGCAGCGGTCACAAAGTCGTGCTGGGCACGGCGCATGGGCCGGAAGGCCGGACGCCAGGGCCGAGCCCAATGGAGCTGGTGCTGATCGGCACCGGCGGCTGCTCGGCCTACGACGTGGTCCATATCCTCGAAAAAGGTCGCGAGGCGGTCGAGGACTGCGTGGTCGAGCTGGACGCGGATCGTGCCGAGACGGAACCGCGCGTCTTCACCCGCATCCACATGCATTTCATCGTCAAGGGTCGCGCGCTGTCGCGCGACAAGGTGAAAAGGGCGATCGATCTGTCGATCGAGAAATACTGCTCGGCCACCGCCATGATGGCCAAGACGGCGGCCGTCACGCATGATTTCGAGGTGGTCGATACAGCAGTGAAATAAGGCAGTAGGGATGCTGCTCAGGCAGACATCAGCGCCCTGACGCCGTCGGCGACGAACTGCACCGCAAGCGCCGCCAGGATGACGCCGAGCAGCCTCGTCAGGATCGAGCGGCCGGTCTGGCCGAGGATGCGGTCGATGCGCTCTGCCAGCACGAACACCAGAAAGGTGAGCACAAGACAGATCGCGATGATGCCGACCAGCGCCGCTTGCGCGGCAAAGCCCTCGAAGTGTCCTGACAGCAGCACTGTCGCCGATATCGCGCCGGGACCGGCGATCAGCGGGATCGCCAGCGGAAAGGCGGCGATGTTGTGGATCATGTCCTTGGTGATGGCGACGTCGCCGATCTTCTCCTTGCGGTCCTGACGGCGCTCGAACACCATTTCGAAGGCGATGAAGAAAAGCAGGAAGCCGCCGGCGACGCGGAAGGCCGGCAGCGTGATGCCGAACACCGACAGGATCGACGCGCCGGCGACGGCGAACAACGCCATCACCAGAAAGCCGATCACCGAAGCTCGCACCGAGACTTGCTGGCGCTCGTCCCGGTTCATGCCACGCGTGACGGCGAGGAAGAGCGGTGCCAGCCCGGGCGGATCGATGGTCACTAGGATGGTGACGAAGGCGTTGAACAGGGTGTCGAAGCTCGGCATCGCTGGTCCCCTCCCGCCTGGCGAAGCCCAAGCCCTGCATTCGTAGAGCAAAGCGGGAGCGGTGGGAACAGGACGGGAGGATTTCAGCCGGCTATTCAGCTTTGTTGCAATAAGCCTCGAGCCGGTAGCCGTCAGGGTCGATTACGAAGGCGGCGTAGTAGTTGTCGCCATAGGCGGCGCGCGGGCCGGGCCGGCCATTGTCCTTGCCACCCGCAAGCAAGGAGGCCGCATGGAAAGCGTCGACGCCGGCGCGTGTCGGTGCGGCAAAGCAGAAGTGCAGGCCGGAGTCCGCGTCGGCCGGGACCGGCCGGCCGGCCTCATTGACCCAGAGTTTTACGGTCCTGGCGCCGTAGCCGAGCGAGCCGGGTGACTGGCTGAGGCACGAGTAGCCGAGGGGCTCCAAAGCGGCGTCGTAGAAGCGCTTCGAGGCGCCGCTGTCGCGGACGCCGATCGAGATATGGTCAAGCATCGTTTTCTCCATAAATACAGGTGGTTAATCGGTCAGGCTGGAGTCGAGCGCCGCGCCAGGAACTCGACCTCGGTGCGCCAGGTTTTGCCGCCGTCATGCGAACGCTCGCCAAGCCAGCGGAAGGCGTTCTCGGTGATGTGCGAAAAGCTCCAGCGCACCGAGGAGCCGGTGCCGTCGGCGCCGATCTGAACGATCGTGTCGCCTTCGGCGCGGCCGAGCTGGCGGCTGTAATACTGGTTGCGCGGATCGCTCCAGAAGATATGCCAGGCGTCCGCGCCGGGGTCGTAGACGCGCAGCGTCGAGCCGTAGAAGGTCCATGGCCCGAGAGAGGCTTGCACCCCGGCATTCCGCGCGGGCAGGATCCAGACGTCCTGGACCGCCTTGCCCTCCAGAACCCAGCCGAAATGCACCTCGCCGCGCCCAGTGAGCCTGGTGCCGTCCTCCAGCGTGCGCGTGGCGTCGAAGGTCCAGGCGCCGATGAAGCGGCCGTAGAGTTTCAGCTTTTCGGCGAGATCCGGATTGGGAGCGTCGCTGTGCAGGGCTTCGGCAAAAGGATCGGTCATGGTTGCTGCCTCGTTTGTCAGGAGAGGCGGAGCAATAGGGCCATGGCGGGGTTCTGGGCTTGGGAAAAATTGCTATTTTTCGGCGATGGCGACGACTGAGAAAAACCTGGCCTCAGGGCATGGCTGGCAGGTATCCGACGTGATCTGCACGGCTCGCGCCGGCGACCGTCCGTTTGAGGAACAGCATCGCGGTTTCTGCCTCGCCGCCGTGACCAGAGGCACGTTCCGCTACCGGACGCGCCAGGGCACCGCAATGCTTGCTCCAGGCGCCATCCTGCTCGGCAATCCGGGCGCCTGCTACGAGTGCGGCCACGAGCACGGCGCGGGCGACCGCTGCCTCTCCTTCCATTTTTCGCCGGCCTATATGGAGCGCGTCGTCGCCGATGTGCCGGGCGCAAGCCGGCTCGGCTTTGCCGACCCACGCCTGCCGCCCTTGCCGGTGCTGGCGCCGTTGCTGGCGCAAGCGGAGGCGGCGCAGCAAACGGGCGACGGCGAGGCGTTCGAGGAACTCGGTCTGCGCATTGCGTGCGCGGTGGTCGGGGCTGCGGCCAATTCGTCCGAGGTTGCCCGGACACCCAGCCCCCGCGACCAGAAACGCGTAGCCGAGGCGGTGCGTTTGATCGAGCTCAACGCCGATCGCCCGCTTTCGCTGACCGAACTCGCCGACGGCACGGCGACCAGCCCGTATCATTTCCTGCGCACGTTCCGTCATGTCGCCGGCATGACGCCCTATCAGTTCCTGCTGAGGACCAGGCTGCATCGGGCCGCGGTGCGGCTGTGCGCGTCGAACGAAGCGATCTCGACGATTGCGTTCGATGCCGGCTTCAACGACCTTTCGACCTTCAACCGGAGGTTCCGGCGCGAGATGGGAGAAGCGCCCGGCGCCTACCGCTGCAAACGGGCGGGCAGACGCGGGCATTAGCCAAGGCCGTTCGGGATCGACTTGGCCTGCGAGCTCAAAGTGTGGCTTTGGCCATATCGTCGCAATCAGCGGTATCCATTTGAAATTGCCGCCGAAATTGTCTTTGGAAAAGTGTCGTAGCCATTGGAGTTTCAGCCCGGCTTCCTATATAAGCGGCGAGTGATTCCCGACTGGATTGTGACCTGATTTGACCGACCAGAAGACACCGCGCGGGCCGGAGGGCGGCCCCACCGGCATCGAGCCGATTTCGATCATCGAGGAGATGCAGCGCTCCTATCTCGATTACGCCATGAGCGTGATCGTCAGTCGGGCGCTGCCCGACGTGCGCGACGGCCTGAAGCCGGTGCACCGCCGCATCCTCTATGCCTCGCATGAGAGCGGCTATCACTGGAACCGCAAATATGTGAAGTCGGCGCGCCCGGTCGCCGACGTGATGGGTAAATACCATCCGCATGGCGATGCCTCGATCTATGACGCGCTGGTGCGCATGGCCCAGGATTGGTCGCTGCGCGTGCCGCTGATCGACGGTCAGGGCAATTTCGGCTCGATCGACGGCGACCCGCCGGCGGCGATGCGCTACACCGAGTCCCGGCTGACCAAGGTTGCGCATGAGCTGCTGGAGGACATCGACAAGGAAACCGTCGATTTCCAGGACACCTACGACGCCTCCGCCACCGAGCCCAAGGTGCTGCCGGCGCGCTTCCCGAACCTGCTCGTCAACGGCTCGGGCGGCATCGCCGTCGGCATGGCCACCAACATCCCGCCGCACAATCTGGCCGAAGTCTGCAACGGCGCCATCGCCATCATCGACAATCCGGCGATCGACCTGCCTGCGCTGATGGAGATCGTGCCCGGTCCGGATTTCCCGACCGGCGGCATCGTGCTTGGCCGCTCCGGCATCTACAATGCCTATTCGACGGGCCGCGGCTCGATCGTCATGCGCGGCCGCGTCAACATCGAGGCGCGCGGCAACGACCGTGAATCGATCATCATCACCGAGATTCCCTATCAGGTGAACAAGGCGGCGATGATCGAGAAGATGGCCGAACTCGTGCGCGAGAAGCGCATCGAGGGCATCTCCGACATCCGCGACGAGAGCGACCGCCAGGGCTACCGTGTCGTCGTCGAGCTCAAGCGCGAGGCGGTCGCCGACGTCATTTTGAACCAGCTTTACCGCTTCACGCCGCTGCAGACCTCGTTCGGCGCCAATATGGTCGCGCTGAACGGCGGCAAGCCGGAAGTGCTGACGCTGATCGACATGCTGAAGGCCTTTGTCGGCTTCCGCGAGGAGGTTATCAGCCGGCGCACGAAATATCTTCTGCGCAAGGCGCGCGAGCGCGCCCATGTTCTGGTCGGTCTCGCTATCGCCGTCGCCAACATCGATGAGGTGATCAAGCTGATCCGCACCGCGCCAGATCCGCAGACGGCGCGCGAGCAGTTGATGGAACGGCGCTGGCCATCGCACGACGTCGCTCCGCTGATCCAGCTGATCGATGATCCGCGCCACCGCATCAACGAGGACGGCACCTACAATCTATCCGAGGAGCAGGCCCGCGCCATCCTCGACCTGCGCCTGCAGCGCCTGACCGCGCTCGGCCGCGACGAGATCGCCGACGAGTTGAACAAGATCGGCGCTGAAATCCTTGATTACCTTGACATCCTGTCTTCTCGCGCGCGCATCCAGCAGATCGTCAAGGACGAGCTGATCGCCGTCCGCGACGAGTTCGGCACGCCGCGCCGCACGGAACTCGCCGAGGGCGGGGCGGACATGGAAGACGAAGACCTGATCCAGCGCGAGGACATGGTCGTCACGGTCAGCCATTCCGGCTACATCAAGCGCGTGCCGCTGTCGCTCTACCGGGCGCAGCGCCGCGGCGGCAAGGGCCGCTCCGGCATGTCGACCAAGGAAGAGGATTTCGTCACCCGGCTATTCGTCGCCAACACGCATACGCCGGTGCTGTTCTTCTCCTCGCGCGGCATCGTCTACAAGGAAAAGGTCTGGCGCCTGCCGGTCGGCAACCCGCAGTCGCGCGGCAAGGCGCTGATCAACATGCTGCCGCTCGAGCAGGGCGAGCGCATCACCACCATCATGCCGCTGCCGGAGGACGAGACGAGCTGGGGCGAGCTCGACGTGATGTTCGCGACCACGCGCGGCACCGTGCGACGCAACAAGCTGTCCGACTTCGTCCAGGTCAACCGCAACGGCAAGATCGCCATGAAGCTGGAGGAAGAAGGCGACGAAATCCTCGGCGTCGAGACCTGCACGGACAATGACGACGTGCTGCTGACGGCGAATTCCGGCCAGTGCATCCGCTTCTCGGTCTCCGATGTGCGCGTCTTCCAGAGCCGCAATTCCGTCGGCGTGCGCGGCATCGCCATGGCCGAAACCGACCGCGTGATCTCGATGTCGGTGATCGAACATGTAGATGCTTCACCGGCTGAGCGCGCGGCCTATCTCAAGCGTGCGGCATCCGAGCGTCGGCTTGCCGCCGGCGGTGCAGCCGAGGAGGAAGAGATCGCGCTGACCAATGAGGAGATCGGCGAGGAAGCCGAGCTTTCCGACGAGCGCTACGAATTCCTCAAGATGCACGAGCAGCTTGTGCTGACGGTGACCGAATACGGCTACGGCAAGCGTTCCTCGTCCTATGATTTCCGCCTGACGGGTCGCGGCGGCAAGGGCATCCGCGCCACGGATGTCTCGAAAGTGGCCGAGATCGGCCGGCTGGTCGCGACCTTCCCGGTCGGCAACGACGATCAGATCATGCTGGTATCGGATGGCGGGACCGTCATCCGCGTGCCCGTCGATGGCATCCGCTTCGCCAGCCGTGCCACCAAGGGGGTGACCATCTTCAACACCGCCGAAGGTGAGAAGGTGGTGTCGGTCGAGCGGATTTCGGAGCCGCAGTCGGACGAGGAAGCCGAGGAAGCGCCTTCGGGTGAAGCCGACACCGCAGAAGATTCGGGCGAGGGAAATCCCGAATAGCCTTACTGCGCGCCACCGGCCCTTGGCCGGTGCGATCATGGCTGGAAGTCAGCGGCGGTGGTACAGGTTGCGGCCTACGAAGCCATCGAGCCGCTTGGTGTTGGTCTTGATGCGCACCCGCGCCGCTTCCTGGTGCAACCCGAATGCGGTGGCGATCAGCATCACGATGGTCATTGCAGTGGCAAGCATGTAGATCAGCATTTGCGTGTTCTCCTGCGATCACAACGATAAAGATGGTGCTTTGGTTTCATCTCCTGAAGCGGCAAGCTGGTGAATGCTGCGTGAAGCGTTCGTGATTGTCGCATTCGTCTGTCGTTGACGTCCGTGAAAAGGTTCACGACCGGGCGCAGCAATGGGATTTGCCTTTGTCGGAGAGGCTCGCTAGAAGCCTGCCATGACCGAACGCACCGCCCTTTACGCCGGCTCCTTCGACCCGCTGACCAATGGTCACCTCGACGTGTTGAAGGCTTCGCTTGCCGTGGCCGACACCGTCTACGCTGCAATCGGCATTCATCCCGGCAAGACGCCGCTGTTTTCCTTCGAGGAACGCGTGAAGCTGATCGAGGCCGCGACCAAGGCGGAATTCGGCCGCGACAGCGACCGCATCAAGGTCGTCTCGTTCGATGGGCTGGTCATCGACGCCGCCAGGAAGCATGGCGCCTCGATCATCATCCGCGGCCTGCGCGACGGCACCGATCTCGACTATGAGATGCAGATGGCGGGCATGAACGAGACCATGGCGCCGGAGCTGCAGACGGTTTTCCTGCCGGCCAGCCCGTCTGTGCGCACCATTACCGCCACACTTGTCCGCCAGATTGCGTCGATGGGCGGCGACATCCGCCCGTTCGTGCCGGCGGCGGTCGCAGGCGCCCTCACTGCCAAATTCGCGAAATAGTGCATGTCGCCCAAAGGTGGATCCCGGTTTTGGGGCAACGACATGCACCCAAACAAAGACTTTCGGAGAACCTCATGCAGCTGAAAAAGCTTGCTTCGTTGCTTGTCGTGCTTGCCGGCGTTTTGGCGGCGTCCTTGCCGGCCTCGGCAGCCGACAAGGAAAACACCATGATCATCACGCTGAAGGACGGTGACGTGACCGTCGCGCTGCGTCCCGATCTCGCGCCGAAGCATGTGGCGCAGATCAAGAAGCTGGTGCGCGAGGGCGCCTATGACAATGTCGCCTTCCATCGCGTCATCGACGGCTTCATGGCCCAGACCGGCGACGTCAAGTTCGGCAACATGAAGAAGGGTTTTAATCCCGAGGCTGTCGGCACGGGCGGATCCGACCTTCCCGATCTGCCTGCCGAGTTCTCGCAGACCGAGCAATTCACCCGTGGCGTGGTCGGCATGGCCCGCTCACAGGACCCGAACTCGGCCAATTCCCAGTTCTTCATCATGTTCGCGCCCGCGCCGAACCTCGACGGGCAGTACACCATTGTCGGCAAGGTGGAGAGCGGCATGGATCTGGTGGACAAGATCAAGAAGGGCGATGAGGCGGACAACGGCACGGTCAAGGACCCGGACCGCATGATCAAAGTCCGCATCGCTGCCGACAGCAAGTAACTGCTCGATTTTCAAAAGGATTTTCTGACATGGCTGAGATCAAGGACCGCGAGAACGCGCTCATCATGGAAACGACCAAGGGCGAGGTCGTCATCGAAATGTATCCGGACCTTGCGCCCGGTCACGTCGCGCGCATCAAGGAATTGGCGCGCGAGGGCGCCTATGACGGCGTGGTGTTCCACCGTGTCATCGACGGCTTCATGGCGCAGACCGGCGACGTCAAGTTCGGCAACTCCTCGAAGCCGACCTTCGCCCCGTCGCGCGCTGGCATGGGCGGCTCCGACAAGCCGGACCTCAAGGCCGAATTCTCCAACGCCAATCACGGCCGCGGCACCTGCTCGATGGCGCGGGCGCAGAACCCGAACTCGGCGAACTCGCAGTTCTTCATCTGCTTTGACGATGCCTCCTTCCTCAATCGCCAGTACACGGTCTGGGGCCAGGTCATCGAAGGCATGGAGAATGTCGACAAGATCAAGCGCGGCGAGCCGGTGCAGGATCCCGACAAGATCGTGTCGCTGAAGGTCGCGGCCGACGTCAAGTAAGGCATAGTACGATGATGGGCGCAGTCTGGTCCCTGCTCGGCATCCTGTCCGGCGCCTTCATCGCCATCCAGGCGCCGATCAACTCGCAATTGGCGCGCGGCCTCGGCCTTCCGGTCGCGGCCGCCGCTTTCTCGTTCCTGTCGGGCGCCGTCGTTCTCGGTATCATCGCGATCGCCGTGGTGAAGCTGCAGGGCCTCTCGCTCGACTGGAAGGCGCCGGCACCCTGGCTGTTCGTCGCCGGCGGCATGCTCGGCGGATTCTACGTCACGCTCTCCACCATTCTTACGCCGCGCATCGGCGCGGCGGCGCTGATGGCCTTCCTGGTCGCCGGCCAACTGATCGCCGGCATACTGGTCGACCGGGCCGGCTTCCTTGGTGTTGCCGTGCGCGAGGTCTCGCTTGGCCGCGTGGCCGGCGCCGTGCTGCTGCTCGTTGGAGCGCTGCTCATCCGGCTCTACTGATGCGCGTCGATCTTTTCGACTTCGACCTGCCGGAGGAGCGCATTGCGCTGCGCCCGGCCGAGCCGCGTGACAGCGCCAAGCTATTGGTGGTCAAACCGGGCGAAACGCTGCGCGACCGCACCGTCAGCGATCTGCCGTCGCTGCTGAGAGAAGGCGACGTTCTGGTATTCAACGATACCAAGGTCATTCCGGCCCAGCTGAAAGGCATCCGCAAGCGCGGCGAAGCGATGGCGCAGGTCGAGGCCACGCTGCATATGCGGCTCGCGCCGGACCGCTGGCGGGCCTTCATGCGGCCCGGCAAGCGCATCGCCGTCGGCGACCGCATTCATTTCGGCCACGACCAGAATTCCTGCTTTCTCGGCCAGCTCGACGCGACGGTGATCGAGAAGGGCGAGGCGGGCGAGGTGTTGCTCGGCTTCGACCTCTCGGGCGTCTTTCTCGACGAGGCAATGCACGCCGTAGGCCACATCCCATTGCCGCCATACATCGCCTCGAGGCGAGATGACGACGAGCGCGACCGCAGCGACTACCAGACCATCTATGCCAGGGAAGAGGGCGCGGTCGCGGCCCCCACCGCCGGCCTGCATTTCACGCCGGAGCTGTTTGCAGCGCTGGAAGCCAAGGGCATCGAGCGGCGCTTCGTCACGCTGCATGTCGGCGCCGGCACTTTTTTGCCGGTTAAGACCGACGACACCGCCGACCATAAGATGCACGCGGAAACGGGCTTGGTGAGCCAAGAAACGGCAGACGCGCTCAACGCTGCAAGGGCGCGGGGAGGGCGGCTTGTCGCCGTCGGCACGACCTCGCTGCGCCTTCTGGAAAGTGCTGCGCTTGAGGATGGCAGGATCGAGGCCTGGTCCGGGCCGACCGATATCTTCATCACCCCCGGCTACCGCTTCAAGACAGCTGACATGTTGATGACCAATTTCCATCTGCCGCGCTCGACGCTGTTCATGCTGGTCTCGGCCTTCAGCGGACTGGACGCGATGCGTTCGGCCTATGCGCATGCCATCGAGAGCCGCTACAGGTTCTACTCCTACGGGGACTCCAGCCTGCTTTATCGAGCGGAGACGAGCGATGGACGATGATCTAGAGAGAATGGACCGCGAGGCGCTCATCGCGGAAGTGACAAAGCTGCGCGCCGGTATCCGCGCGCATCGCGATGCGACCGGCCATGATCTCTGCTGGCATCATCCCGACCTCTGGGACCTGCTGCCGGAGAAGACCGAGCCGGCGATCGCCGTGCCGCCGTGGCCGAAATTCATGCGCGGCTGCATCCGCTACCGGCAGTCGCTCGACGAGCAGGCACCCGGCGCCCCGGTGCACGACAAGGAATTCGATGGCTGAGACTTTCTCTTTCAAGCTGCTCGCCACCGACGGTAATGCGCGGCGCGGCCTCATCAGCATGCCGCGCGGCGAGATCCGCACGCCGGCCTTCATGCCGGTCGGCACCGGCGGCACCGTCAAGGCCATGTATATGGATCAGGTGCGCGGCGTCGGCGCCGACATCATCCTCGGCAACACCTATCATTTGATGCTCAGGCCAGGCGCCGAGCGCGTGGCGAAGCTCGGCGGCCTGCATGAATTCGCGCGCTGGCCGCACCCGATCCTGACCGATAGCGGCGGCTTCCAGGTAATGTCGCTGTCGAAGCTGAGGAAGCTTAGCGAAACGGGCGTCACCTTCCGCTCGCATATCGACGGTGCGCGCTACGAGATGTCGCCGGAGCGGTCGATCGAAATCCAGGGGCTGCTCGATTCCGATATCCAGATGCAGCTCGACGAGTGTACGGCGCTTCCCGCCAAGCCGAAGGAAATCGAGCGCGCCATGGAACTGTCGCTGCGCTGGGCCGAACGCTGCAAGACGGCGTTCGGCGATCAGCCGGGCAAGGCGATGTTCGGCATCGTGCAGGGCGGCGACAGTGCTGTGATGCGCGTGCGTTCGGCGCAGGCGCTGGCGGCTATGGACCTCAAAGGCTATGCCGTCGGTGGGCTGGCGGTCGGCGAGCCGCAGGCGGTGATGCTGGAGATGCTGGACATAACCTGCCCGGAACTGCCGGCCGACAGGCCGCGCTACCTGATGGGTGTCGGCACCCCGGACGACATCTTGAAATCCGTGGCACGCGGCATCGACATGTTCGACTGCGTGATGCCGACGCGCGCCGGCCGCCATGGTCTGGCCTATACGCGCCGCGGCAAGATCAACCTGCGCAACGCCCGCCATGCCGACGATCCGCGTCCGCTGGACGAGGAAAGCGACTGCCCGGCCGCGCGCGACTATTCGCGCGCCTATCTCCATCATCTCGTGCGCTCGCAGGAGTCGCTCGGCGCAATGCTGCTCACCTGGAACAACCTGTCCTACTACCAGAAGCTGATGCAGGACATCCGCGCCGCGATCGAGGCAAAAGCCTTCGAGACGCGCGCTGCCGAGATTTCGGAATACTGGGCGAGGGGCGATCTGCCGGCGCTATGAGCGCTTTTATGTGCTCACCGAAGTCGCGGCGCGCAGGCTGCAGCCGGTGATCTTAAAGCTGCCGTCGGGCTGCTGTTCGAGCGTGTACACCGCCTCATAGTCCTTGCCATCGGGCCCGACGATCAGCACCTGCTGGACGATCGAGGCCGGCCCGGTCTGCTCCACCTTGCCGAAGGAATAGTTCTGCGGCCTGCGCACCGGCGCATAGCCGTTGGTCACCATGTTCATGAAGGTGTCGACGGTCGGGAAGATCCGCTTCACATTTGGCGCGGCGAAGCTGTAGGCGGTGGCGCCGTCATCGGCGAGAAAGGCCTTGAGCTGGCTGTCGATGACTGTTTGCGCCGCTTTGATCTCGGCGTCACCGGCGAAGGCCATGGATGCAAGAACCATCGGAACGAGAGCGAGTGCGAACAATACGCGGCGCATGGCCTGTCTCCAGAATTCGCGTGGAACAACAATCATACGCTGGCCGGCGTGCCGTGGTTTCACCGTTTCGCAGATTTCTTGCCTGCATGGATGCCTCCGCTAGGACCTGACCTGAGGTGTTCCCGAACTGTCCTTGGTGGCGTCCCCGGGCCGGTGTGGCATGCCAATCGCGGAGTTGCGGCAAGCGGCCGCCAAGGCGCGTGCAGCCTGATGCTTGAAAGCCCGTCGCCAGTCTGCCACAAGGGCCGCTCATTCGCGAAGACTGGCAGGACCGGGAAATGAAGGCATTTTTCGTGCAGATAAAGTGCGATCTGGGCAAAGCCTATGAGGTCGCCAGCGCGCTCGCCGATGCCGAGATCGCCTCCGAAATCTATTCGACCGCCGGCAATTACGACCTGCTCGCAAAATTCTATGTCGACGACGAGGAAGACATCGGCCACTTCATCAATGAACGGGTGCAGATCCTGCCTGGAATCAAGGACACCTTCACCATCGTCACTTTCCGGGCGTTCTGATTTGCCGTTTGATGCCCGCTCACCGGGCATGAACTGACCCGGCGTCGCTCCCGCTGCCCTAATCGTAGGCAATTTGCATAGGACGGCCGCCAGCGCCGCCCAAATCATCGATTGCGCTTGATTTTCTCCAGCCGGGCCAGTGAAATGGCTTCAGAGGGGAGTACGCGATTGGCAGCGTTCGACGAAATGCTTCCGGAAGTCTCCGGATTGAGAAGACCATACCAGGCTTATGATCGCTGGCTGAAGGAACAGGACCCGGCCAGGCTCACCCAGAAAATGGAGGACGCCGAACGCGTCTTCCGCAAGACCGGCATCACCTTCGCCGTCTATGGCGAGCAGGAAGCTTCCGAACGGCTGATCCCCTTCGACATCGTCCCGCGCATCATTTCCGGCCAGGAATGGCGCCGGCTGACGCAGGGCATCGAGCAGCGCGTGCAGGCGCTCAACGCCTTTCTCGACGATATCTACCACCGCCAGGAAATCCTGCGCGCCGGGCGCGTTCCCAAGGAGCTGGTGGCGAAGAATGAAGCGTTCCTGCCGGAGATGATCGGTGTGAGACCGCCGGCCGGCGTCTACACCCACATCATCGGCGTCGACATCGTGCGCATCAGCGAGAATGAATTCTACGTGCTCGAGGACAATGCCCGCACGCCGTCGGGCGTCTCCTACATGCTGGAGAACCGCGAGACGATGATGCAGCTCTTCCCGGAGCTGTTCCAGCAGATCAAGGTGCGGCCGGTGGAGAACTATCCGCAACTGCTGCGCCAGTCGCTGGCGGCGGTGCGGCCGCAGAGCGCAAAGGGCGCGCCGACCATCGCGGTGCTGACGCCGGGCAGCTACAACTCCGCCTATTTCGAGCACGCCTTCCTCGCCGACCAGATGGGCGTGCAACTGGTCGAAGGACAGGATCTGCGCGTGGTCGACGGCCATGTCACGATGCGCACCACCGAGGGCTACAAGCAGATCGACGTGCTTTACCGGCGCGTGGACGACGCCTTCCTCGATCCGCTGACCTTCCGGCCGGATTCCGCGCTCGGCGTGCCGGGCATCATGGATGTCTATCGGGCCGGCAACATCACCATCGCTAACGCGCCGGGCACCGGCATCGCCGACGACAAGGCGATCTATTCCTACATGCCCGAGATCGTCGAGTTCTACACAGGCCGCAAGGCGATCCTCGGCAACATCCCGACCTGGCGCTGCTCGGAACCCGACAGCCTGAAATATGTGCTGGAGCACATCGGCGAGCTTGTCATCAAGGAAGTGCACGGCTCCGGCGGCTACGGCATGCTGGTCGGCCCCGCGGCGACCAAGAAGGAATGCGAGGCGTTCGCCAAGAAGCTGCAGGCCAAACCCGGCAACTACATCGCCCAGCCGACGCTCGCGCTGTCGACATGCCCGATCCTGACCGAGAAGGGGCTGTCGCCGCGCCATGTCGATCTCAGGCCTTATGTGCTGGTTTCGGATCGTATCCAGATCGTCCCGGGCGGCCTGACTCGCGTCGCGCTCAAGGAGGGGTCGCTTGTGGTCAACTCCTCGCAAGGCGGTGGGACGAAGGATACGTGGGTGTTGGATGATTAAAGAGCGAATAGAGAGTAGCGAATAGCGAATAGCGAATAGGGAAAGAGGGGGATCCGACGCAATCAATTCTTACAGGGACCTAATTGTTTGGAAGGTGGCCAAGCTGACGAAATCGGAAAAATGCTGCGATCGATGATCAGGAGCCTTCAATAGAGATCATGAAATCTTTTTTTCGCTACTCGCTACTCACTATTCGCTATTCGCTCGACACCGGAGCAAGCTGACATGCTTCTCGGCCGCACCGCCAACGGTCTCTACTGGATGAACCGCTATATAGAGCGGGCCGAAAACATGGCGCGCTTGGTCGATGCCGGCCTGCGCATGGCGCTGACGCGGACGCAGAACGCGTCGGAGGAATGGAACTCCGTGCTGCTCAGCGCCGGCTCCGACCTGGCCTTCTCGCAGAAATACCAGGACTACACTGTCGCCAACGTCTCGGATTTCCTGCTGCGCGACACTTCGAACCCGTCGAGCACGATGGCCTCGATCGAGACGGCGCGCAACAATGCGCGCATGGTGCGCACGGCGCTGACGCGCGAGACCTGGGAGAGCATCAACGAGGCCTGGATGTCGCTGAAGCGGATGCTGGCACGGCCGATCGACGAGCGCGATCTGCCGACGGTGCTCGATGCGATCAAGCGCGAGACGGCGCTGATCCGCGGCTCGTTCTACGGCACGATGCTGCGCAACGAGATCTTCGACTTCTCGCAGCTCGGCACCTATGTGGAGCGCGCCGACAACACGGCCCGCATCCTCGACGTGAAATACTATGTGCTCTTGCCGTCGATCTCCTGGGTGGGCTCGACACTCGACAATTATCAATGGGAATCGATCTTGCGCTCGGTGTCGGCGCACCGCTCCTACCGGTGGGTGTATGACGCGGACTACAAGCCGACCAACATCGCCGACTATCTGATCCTCAATGTCCGTATGCCGCGCTCGCTGACCTTCTGCTATCGCTTCCTGGGCGAGCATCTGAGATTCCTCGCCGACGACTATGGCGAGCGCCATGCCTGCCACGCCACCGCCGAGAAAATTCAGACGATGCTGAAGAAGGGGTCGATCAAGGATATTTTCGACCACGGCCTGCATGAGTTCCTGGCGGAATTCATTCGTGACAACACCAGGCTGGGGGATGAGATCGCCCTGGACTACCGGTTCTACTGAGCGCTGGAGAGACAGGCGCCATGCGGCTCAAGATCACACACCGGACCGAGTACCGCTACGATGCACCGGTGCAGTACCTGTTGCAGCGGCTGCGCCTGATGCCGGTTAGCGGATCGACTCAGACGGTTGCGTCCTGGGTGATCAAAATCGACGGCGCGCGAGAGGAGGTTCGCTTCACGGACCATTTCGGCAATGACACGCAGCTGGTGAGCGCCGAGGGCGGCCAGCACACCATCATAGTCGAGGCGGCGGGCGAGGTGACGACGCGCGACACTGCCGGTGTGTCCGGTGCGCATCATGGTTTCGCGCCGCTCTGGCTGTTCAGCCAGCAAACGCCGCTTACGACCGTCGGCGACGGCATTCGCGACCTGGCCGCGTCGGTCGGGGAGGGGACGGATATCGACAGGCTGCACAAGCTGATGGGCGCGATCCGGGAGCGCGTCGCCTATAAGCCCGGGACGACCAGCGCCGTGACGCCGGCGGAAGAAGCGCTGACGCTCAAGGCCGGTGTCTGCCAGGATCACAGCCACATCTTCACCGCCGTGGCGCGCGTGATGGGCTTCCCCGCGCGCTATATCAGCGGCTATCTGATGATGGATGCCTCGGTCGAGCAGGCGGCAAGCCATGCTTGGGCAGAAGCGCATGTGCCGAGCCTGGGATGGGTTGCCTTTGATCCCGCCAACGGTATCTCTCCCGACGAACGCTATGTAAGAGTAGCGACGGGTCGGGACTATCGCGATGCCTCGCCTGTGTCGGGAATACTGCTGGGGCAAGCGGAAGAGAAGCTTGCCGTCACCGTCACGGTAGAGCAGTAGTCTCTGCCAAGATTCACCAGAAGAGCGACCATGACCTATTGCGTCGGCCTCAAGATCGATCGTGGACTCGTGTTCATGTCGGACACGCGCACCAATGCCGGCATGGATTCGATTTCGACCTTCAGGAAAATGCATGTCTGGGAAGAGCCTGGCGAGCGCGTCATCGTGCTGATGTCTGCAGGCAATCTTGCCACGACGCAAGCCGTGGTCAGCCTGCTGGACGAGCGCAACAAGGCGGCCGGCGACCGTCACGAGAAGCTGCTCGAGACCCCGTCAATGTACCAGACGGTGCGGCTGGTCGGCGAGACGGTGAAAGAGGTGATCGCACACTCTTCGCCCGCCGGCGATCAGGCGGATTCCTATTTCAACGCCTCCTTCATCCTCGGCGGCCAAATCAAGGGCAGCCAACCCCGGCTGTTCATGATCTATCCCGAGGGCAATTTCATCGAGTCGACCGACGACACGCCATTCTTCCAGATCGGCGAGACCAAATACGGCAAGCCGATCATCATCCGTGCCTATGACCGTACGATGAGCCTGGCCGAGACGGTGAAGCTGCTGTTGGTCTCCTTCGACTCGACGCTGAAGTCGAACCTGTCGGTCGGCCTGCCGCTCGACCTGCTCTTCCTGGAACTGGATGCTTTCAAGGTCGGCCTGAAGAAGCGGATCGGTCATGACGACCAATATTACCGAACCATATCGGATGGCTGGTCCAACGCGCTAAGGGCGGCCTTCGCCAGCCTGCCCGATTTTCCCGGCTAGGGCGTTCGCCTACGAGGCGCATTATATTTAACATGTTAATTAAAGGTCGAAGTGGCGGGCCGATCAAGGTCCGGCGGCTGCTGAGAGGATACATGGACAAGAAAGAATTCCGCGATTGGTCGAGGCGAGCCGCGGATTGGGGCGTGGACTACCGGTCCAGCCTGCGCGATCGTCCGGTGCGGCCGGCGATCGCGCCCGGCGACATATTCAGGAGCATCGAAGAGTCGCCGCCCGAGACGGCCGAGCCGATGGAAAAAATCTTCGCCGATTTCGAAACGAAGATCGTGCCCGGGATGACGCATTGGCAGCATCCGCGCTTCTTCGCCTATTTCCCGGCCAACGCGGCGCCGGTCTCGGTGGTGGCCGAGTATCTCGTCTCGGCGATGGCCGCGCAGTGCATGCTGTGGCAGACCTCGCCGGCGGCGACAGAGCTCGAGACGCGTATCGTCGACTGGATGCGCCAGGCGCTGGGCCTGCCCGAAGGATTCTCCGGTGTCATTCAGGATTCGGCTTCGTCGGCGACGCTTGCCGCGGTGCTCACCATGCGCGAGCGGGCGCTTGACTGGCAGGGAAACAGACAAGGTCTCGCCGGCCAGGCGAAGCTGCGTGTCTATTGCTCCAACCAGGTTCACACCTCGATCGACCGAGCGATCTGGGTCGCCGGCATCGGCGAGGAGAATCTCATCCGTATCCCGGTAACCGGTCGTTTTCGCGCGATGGATACGGCGGCGCTCGAGGCGGCAATTATCGCCGATCGCGAGGCCGGCCTGCTGCCGGCGGGCATTGTCGCCTGCGTCGGCGGCACCAGCACCGGCGGCACCGACGACATCGCTGCCGTAGCGGCCGTGGCGAAGCGGCACGGCCTTTACCTGCACGTCGATGCGGCCTGGGCCGGGTCGGCGATGATCTGCCCGGAGTACCGGCATTTCTGGGCCGGTGTCGAGAGCGCCGATTCCATCGTCTTCAATCCGCACAAATGGCTCGGCGCGCAATTCGACTGCTCGATCCAGTTCGTCAGCCAACCGGAAGACCTTGTGCGCACGCTGGCCATCAAGCCGGACTATCTCAAGACCAGAGGTCATGACGGCATCATCAACTATTCGGAATGGTCGGTGCCGCTTGGCCGCCGATTCCGTGCGCTGAAACTCTGGTTCCTGCTGCGCGCCCACGGACTGGAAGGATTGCGCAAGATGATCCGAAACCATGTAGCCTGGAGCGAGGGACTTGCCGCACGCCTGGCCGGGGAAGCGGATTTCGAGCTCGTCACCGAGCCGATGTTGTCACTGTTCTCGTTCCGCCATCGCGCTCCTCAGGGTGCCGATCCAGACGAGCACAATTTGCGTCTCGTCGATGCCATCAACACGGACGGACGCATCTATTTGACGCAGACGCGCGTCGATGGTCGGGTGGCGATCCGCTTTCAGGCAGGACAGTTCGAGACCACGGCCGGCGATATTGATGCGGCCTTCGATGTCGTCACAGAGATTGCGCGCCGGCTTACCATTGAGGCAACGAACTGATTGCAGACCGGTTTGCCTTTGCGAGAAGGTGAATTTCCTTGGCCGGCTGTCCCTTTCCATCACTTTCGTTTTCCGATATAGACGGAAAAAACGAAAATGAAGGATAGCGGATGTTCCTTTCGCCCCGTCACGCCGAGATCATCCAGATGGCGAAGGACGACGGCCGGGTGCTGGTCGACGATCTGGCGACACATTTCAGCGTGACGCCGCAGACCATCCGCAAGGACCTCAACGATCTCTGTGACCAGCGGCTGCTGACGCGCATCCATGGCGGGGCGCTGTTCCCGTCCGGCATCGAGAACATGGAATACGAGGCGCGGCGCAAAATCGCTGCCGATGAGAAGGAGGCGATCGGCCGCGCGGCGGCCAGGCTCATTCCCGACAACGCCTCGCTGTTCATCAATATAGGCACCACGACGGAAGCTGTCTCAAAGGCGCTTCTCGACCATAACGGGCTTATGGTCATCACCAATAACATCAACGTTGCCAATAGGATGCGGATCTATCCTTCGATCGAGGTGGTGATCGCCGGCGGCGTTGTACGCGGCTCCGACGGCGGCGTCGTGGGTGAGGCCGCGGTGGATTTCATTCGCCAGTTCAAAGTCGACTACGCCGTCATCGGCGCCTCGGCCATCGACCATGACGGCGCGCTGCTCGACTTCGACTTTCGCGAAGTGAAAGTGGCGCAGGCCATCATCGCCAATGCGCGTCATGTGATTCTCGTCTCCGACCGGACAAAATTCGAGCGCACGGCGCCGGTTCGCATTGGTCACCTGTCGCAGGTGAACACCTTCATCACCGACCGTTGCGACATCCCTTCGGTGCGCCGGATTTGCGAGGAAACGGAGGTTCGTTTGATCGAGACAGCGCTCGGATAACGTCTCTTCACGGACATCTCACGCACCTGTGATATTTCGTTTGACATTCGGATCGAGTTCGAAATAATCCCGCCACGGTTTCGCGAAACACAAAAATGGTGCAATGCGAAATCGTGGAGGAACCCTGTGGACGCATCTCCGATCCATGACATTTTTGTCATAGGCGGCGGCATCAATGGCTGCGGCATCGCCCGCGACGCCGTTGGCCGCGGATTTTCCGTATACCTCGCCGAGATGAACGATCTCGCCAGCGGGACTTCCTCCGGCTCGACCAAACTAATCCATGGCGGGTTGCGCTATCTCGAGTTCTACGAATTCCGGCTGGTGCGCGAAGCGCTGATGGAGCGCGAGGTTCTGTGGAAGAACGCGCCGCATATCATCTGGCCGATGCGCTTCGTGCTGCCCTACGCCAAGGGCCTGCGTCCGGCCTGGCTGATCCGGCTCGGCCTTTTCCTTTACGACCATATCGGCGGGCGCAAGCTGCTGCCGGCGACCAAGACGCTGGACATGGCCACCGACCCGGCCGGCAAGCCGCTGAAGCCGCTGTTCCGCAAGGCGTTCGAATATTCGGACGGCTGGGTCAACGATGCCCGCCTCGTGGCGCTCAATGCCCGCGACGCGGCCGACCGCGGCGCCGTCATCCGCACTCGCACCAAGGTGGTCAGCGCGCGCCGCGAGAGCGGGCTGTGGACGATCAAGATCCAGAACGTGCTGACCGGCGAGATCGAGGAAGTCCGCGCGCGTCTTCTCGTCAACGCCGCCGGGCCGTGGGTCGATCAGGTATTGGCAAAAACCGTCGGCCAGAACGATGTGCACAATGTTCGGCTGGTGCAGGGCAGCCACATCGTCATCGGCAAGAAGTTCGACGATCCGCGCGCCTATTTCTTTCAGAACAAGGACGGACGCATCATCTTCGCCATTCCTTACGAAGAAGAGTTCACGCTGATCGGCACCACCGACCGCGACTTTCCCGGCGATCCGCATGAGGTGAAGATCAGCGATACCGAGATCGACTATCTTTGCGCCGCCGCGAGCGAATATTTCGCCCAGCCGGTCAAGCGTTCGGACATCGTCTGGACCTATTCGGCGGTGCGCCCGCTTTATGACGACGGCGCCTCGAAGGCGCAGGAGGCGACGCGCGACTATGTGCTGAAGGCCGATGGCGGGGAGGGTGCCGCCCCCTTGCTCAACGCCTTCGGCGGCAAGATCACCACGTTCCGCCGGCTGGCGGAATCGATGTTGGAGAAGATCGAAGGCTTTCTCGGCAAGCGCGGCAAGCCATGGACCGCCAACGCGCCGCTGCCCGGCGGCGATTTTCCGGCGACCGGGTTCGACGAGCAGGTATCGAGGCTCAAGAACGCCTATCCGTTCCTCGACCAACGGCTGGCACGCAGGTTGACCCGGCTTTACGGCACGCGCGCGGAGAAGCTGCTTGGCCTCGCCAAGTCGAATGCCGATCTCGGCCGCAATTTCGGTGCCGACCTCTACGAAGCCGAGGTGCGCTACCTGGTCGAGAACGAGTGGGCGATCACCGCCGAGGACGTGCTGTGGCGCAGGACCAAACGCGGCCTGCATTTCAGCCGCGAGCAGACGGCGGCATTGGAAGAATTCATGCGCGGGTTAAGCAGCCGCCATGTCGCCGCGGCGGAATGAGGATCGAGCGCTGATGCGCAAGGCCTGGGAGGAGGCGTGATGCTGGAATTGAGGAACGTGACGAAGACGGTCGGCGCGCAGGAGCATATCCGCGACGTGTCGCTGACGCTTCAGCACGGCTCGCTGAATGTCCTGCTCGGGCCGACGCTTTCCGGCAAGACCAGCCTGATGCGGCTGATGGCCGGGCTCGACGCGCCAACTTCCGGCTCGGTCTGGTTCGACGGCAAGGACGTCACCGGACAGCCGGTGCAGAAGCGCAACGTCGCCATGGTCTACCAGCAATTCATCAACTACCCGGCGATGACGGTGTACGAGAACATCGCCTCGCCGCTTCGGGTTGCCGGCATCGAACAGGCCAGGATCGACAAGGAGGTGCGCAACGCTGCGGCACTTCTCAAGCTCACGCCCTATCTCGACCGCACGCCGCTCAACCTCTCGGGCGGCCAGCAGCAGCGCACGGCGCTTGCCCGCGCCATCGTCAAGAACGCCAGCCTGGTGCTGCTCGACGAGCCGCTCGCCAATCTCGACTACAAGCTGCGCGAGGAGTTGCGCGCCGAATTGCCGAAGATTTTCGCCGCGGCGGGCACGATCTTCGTCTATGCCACGACGGAGCCGCACGAGGCGCTTTTGCTCGGCGGCAACACCGCGACGCTTTCGGAAGGTCGCGTCACGCAGTTCGGCCCAACCGTCGAGGTTTTCCGCAAGCCGGTCGACCTGGTGACGGCGCGGACCTTCGCCGACCCTCCGCTCAACACCATTGTGCTCGCCAAGAAGGGATCGGACTTCCTTCTCGAAGGAGGCGTGAAGCTGCCGGTGCCGCCCGAACTGCTCGGCATTCCGGATGCCAGCTACACGATCGGCTTCCAGCCGCACCATTTGTCGCTGGAGCGTCCCAACCCCGGCGCCGTGCCGGTGCGGGCCAAGGTCACCATCACCGAGATCACCGGCTCGGAAAGCTTCGTCCATCTCGACTTCGCCGACGCGCGCTGGGTGATGCTCGCGCACGGCATCCTCGATTTCGAGACCGACGACGAGGTCGAGGTGTTCATCGACCCGCGCCACATCATGGTCTTCGACCAGAACGGCCGCGCGGTGACTGCGTCGAAGCTGGCGGCTTGAGGAGGGAGCGATGGCACGCATCGACGTCAACCACATCCGCCACTCCTACCTGACCAATCCAAAGAAGGATTCGGATTTCGCGCTGAAGGAAGTGCATCACACCTTCGAGGACGGCGGCGCCTATGCGCTGCTCGGGCCGTCCGGCTGCGGCAAGACCACCTTGCTCAACATCATCTCGGGGCTGCTCTATCCCTCGCACGGCCAGCTCCTGTTCAACGGCCGGAACGTGACCAATCTGTCGACGCAGGAGCGCAATATCGCCCAGGTGTTCCAATTCCCGGTCATCTACGACACCATGACCGTCTACGACAATCTGGCCTTTCCGCTGCGCAACCGCCGCGTGCCGGAGGCCGATGTCGACCGCAAGGTGCGCGAGACGCTCGACATGATCGATCTCGCCTCGATGGCGAACCGGAAGGCGCGCCGGCTGACCGCCGACCAGAAGCAGAAGATCTCGCTCGGTCGAGGACTAGTGCGCTCGGACGTCAACGCCATCCTGTTCGACGAGCCGCTCACCGTCATCGATCCGCATATGAAATGGGTGCTGCGTTCGCAGCTGAAGCAGCTGCATCGCCGGTTTGGTTACACCATGGTCTATGTCACGCACGACCAGACCGAAGCGCTGACTTTCGCCGACCGCGTCGTGGTCATGTATGACGGCGAGATCGTGCAGATCGGCACGCCGGCCGAGCTGTTCGAGCGGCCGCGCCACACCTTCGTCGGCTATTTCATCGGTTCGCCGGGCATGAATGTGCTCCCGGTTGCGCTCGAAGGCAGGACGGCGTTGCTCGGCTCGCAGCGCATCGAACTGCCGGGCGCACCCAAGGCCGAAGCCGGTCCCGTCGAGCTCGGCATCCGTCCCGAATATGTCCGGCTCGGCCGCGAAGGCATGGCGGTTTCCGTCAGCAAGGTCGAGGATGTTGGCCGCCACAAGGTGGTTCGCGCCAATCTCGAGGGCAAAGAGATCGCCGCCGTCATCGGCGAGGACGATGAGGTGCCGACCGAACCCAGGGTCCGCTTCGATCCGGCCGGCATCAACATCTATGCCGATTCATGGCGCGTCGAGATGGGGGCGTAGATGGAAAAGACCTGGAACAACAAAGCCTGGTTCCTCGTCCTGCCGGTGTTGGTGCTGGTGGCCTTCTCGGCCGTCATTCCGCTGATGACCGTCGTCAACTATTCGGTGCAGGACACGTTCGGCAACAATGTCTTCTTCTGGGCCGGCACCGAGTGGTTCGAGGAGTTGCTGGCGTCCGACCGCTTCTGGGAAGCGATGGCGCGCAACCTGATCTTCTCCTTCATCATCCTGGCGATCGAGGTGCCGCTCGGCATCTTCATCGCGCTCAACATGCCGAAGAAGGGATGGGGCGTGCCGGTCTGCCTGGTGCTGATGGCGCTGCCGCTACTCATCCCATGGAACGTTGTCGGCACGATCTGGCAGGTGTTCGGCCGCAACGACATTGGCCTGCTCGGCTACTACGTCAACGCATTCGGCATCGACTACAACTATGTCCAGGATCCGATCGACGCGTGGGTCACCGTCATCATCATGGACGTGTGGCACTGGACGAGCCTGGTCGTGCTGCTCTGCTATGCCGGCCTGGTTTCGATCCCGGACGCCTTCTACCAGGCGGCCAAGATCGACGGCGCCTCGCGCTGGGCGGTGTTCCGCTACATCCAGTTGCCGAAGATGCAGCGCGTGCTGCTGATCGCGGTGCTGCTGCGCTTCATGGACTCCTTCATGATCTATACCGAGCCCTTCGTCGTCACCGGCGGCGGTCCCGGCAATTCGACCACGTTCCTGTCGATCGACCTCGTCAAGATGGCGCTCGGTCAGTTCGATCTCGGTCCGGCGGCGGCCATGTCGCTGGTCTATTTCCTGATCATCCTGTTGTTGTCGTGGGTGTTCTACACCGTGATGACCAACTACGACGCGGAGCGCTGAGATGGCGAGCGCAAACGAGACGACACGCGTAAGCGAAGCGGCGGTCACCGAGGTAGGCAGCACCCTTTCGCAGGACGAGGTGGCGAAGCTGATGCGGCGCCGGGGCGAGGAATCGCGCTGGTGGTGGATTGTGCCGACACTCTACATCGTCGTGCTGCTGCTGCCGATCTACTGGCTCATCAACATGAGCTTCAAGACCAATGCGGAGATCGTCTCGTCGCTGACGTTGTTCCCGCACAATCCGACGCTGGCAAACTACCGCACCATCTTCACCGATGCGTCCTGGTATTCGGGCTACATCAATTCGATCACCTATGTGGTGATGAACATGGTGATCTCGGTGGCCGTGGCGCTGCCCGCGGCGTACGCCTTCTCGCGCTACCGCTTCCTCGGCGACAAGCACCTGTTCTTCTGGCTGTTGACGAACCGCATGGCGCCGCCGGCGGTGTTCGCCCTGCCGTTCTTCCAGCTCTATTCGGCCTTCGGCCTGATCGACACGCATATCGCGGTGGCGCTGGCGCACTGTCTGTTCAACGTGCCGCTGGCGGTGTGGATCCTGGAAGGCTTCATGTCCGGGGTGCCGAAGGAGATCGACGAGACCGCCTATATCGACGGCTATTCCTTCCCGCGCTTCTTCGTAAAGATCTTCATGCCGCTGATCGCGAGCGGCATCGGTGTCGCCTGCTTCTTCTGCTTCATGTTCTCTTGGGTGGAGCTTTTGATCGCCCGAACGCTGACGACGACCGACGCCAAGCCGATCGCGGCCACCATGACCCGCACCGTCTCGGCCGCCGGCATGGACTGGGGGCTGCTCGCCGCAGCCGGCGTGCTGACGCTGATCCCCGGCGCGCTCGTGATCTGGTTTGTGCGCAACTATATCGCCAAGGGCTTCGCCCTGGGGAGGGTGTGATCGATGAACCTCGACTTCTCCTGGATGGCGTGGACGTTGCCGACAGCGGCTTTCTTCGGAACCGTATTGCTGCTGCTGGTCGGCATGGCGGCCTGGGAATATGCCTCGCCCGGCGGCAATCCGCGGGTCGGGATCCTGCGCTTCGAAACGACGCGCGGCGACCGCCTCTTCCTGTCGCTGCTCGGCAGCGCCTTTATCCATCTCGCTTGGCTGGGTCTCGTTGGACCCAACCTGTGGTGGGCTCTCGCTCTCTCCGTGGTCTACGCGATCGGCGTATTCCGATACGTATAGAGGGGGAAATAGTTGGAGCGGCCGCGTGCCGGCAGCCGCTCCAGATCGCACTTGCAACCTAAGACTGGAGGAAACACATGCGACGGCAAATTTTTACATCAACGACAGCCATTGCACTATTGCTGGGCGTAGGTAACGCCTATGCCGGTATGGACGAGGCAAAAGCCTTTCTCGACAAGGAGATAGGTGATCTGTCGACGCTTTCGCGCGCCGATCAGGAAAAGGAAATGCAGTGGTTCATCGACGCAGCCAAGCCGTTTGCCGGCATGGACATCAAGGTCGTGTCGGAAACCATCGCCACCCATTCCTATGAATCGCAGGTGCTGGCGCCGGCCTTCTCGGCCATCACCGGCATCAAGGTCACCCACGACACGATCCAGGAAGGTGATGTGGTCGAGAAGATCCAGACCCAGATGCAGACCGGTCAGAACCTCTATGACGGCTGGGTCAACGACTCCGACCTGATCGGCACGCACTGGCGCTACCAGCAGGTGCGCAACCTGACCGACTGGATGGAAGGCGACGGCAAGGACGTCACCAATCCGAATCTCGACCTGAAGGACTTCATCGGCACCTCGTTCACGACGGCGCCCGACAAGAAGCTCTATCAACTGCCGGACCAGCAGTTCGCGAACCTCTACTGGTTCCGCTACGACTGGTTCAACGACGAGAAGAACAAGGCCGACTTCAAGGCCAAGTACGGCTACGACCTCGGCGTTCCCGTCAACTGGTCGGCCTATGAGGACATCGCCGCGTTCTTCACCGGCCGCGAAATCGATGGCAAGAAGGTCTACGGCCACATGGACTACGGCAAGAAGGACCCATCGCTCGGCTGGCGGTTCACCGACGCCTGGCTGTCCATGGCCGGCAACGGCGACAAGGGCATTCCGAACGGCCTGCCGGTCGACGAATGGGGCATCAAGGTCGACGAGAATTCGCGGCCCGTGGGCTCCTGCACCGCGCGCGGCGGCGACACGAATGGTCCGGCTGCCGTCTACTCGATCCAGAAATACCTCGACTGGCTGAAGGCTTACGCTCCGGCCGAAGCGCAGGGCATGACCTTCTCCGAATCCGGCCCGGTTCCGGCGCAGGGTGGGGTGGCCCAGCAGATCTTCTGGTACACCGCTTTCACCGCCTCGATGGTCGACGCCAGCGCCAAGGCGGTGCTGAACGACGACGGCACGCCGAAGTGGCGCATGGCGCCGTCGCCGCACGGCGTCTACTGGAAGGACGGCATGAAGCTCGGCTACCAGGACGTGGGTTCCTGGACGCTGATGAAGTCGACGCCGACCGACCGCGCCAAGGCCGCCTGGCTTTACGCCCAGTTCGTCACCTCAAAGACCGTCGACGTGAAGAAGAGCCATGTCGGCCTGACCTTCATCCGCGAGAGCACGATCCACGACAAGAGCTTCACCGAGCGCGCTCCGAAGCTCGGCGGCCTGATCGAGTTCTACCGCTCGCCGGCCCGCGTGCAGTGGTCGCCGACCGGCACCAACGTGCCCGACTATCCGAAGCTCGCTCAGCTTTGGTGGCAGGCGATTGGCGATGCGTCGTCGGGCGCCAAGACCGCGCAGGAAGCGATGGACTCGCTTTGCGCCGAGCAGGAAAAGGTCATGAGCCGCATCGAAAAGTCGGGCGTCCAGGGCGATATCGGCCCGAAGATGGCCGAAGAGCATGATCTCGAATACTGGAACAAGGACGCGGTCTCGAAGGGCAACCTTGCGCCGCAGTTGAAGATCGAGAACGAAAAGGAAAAGCCGATCACCATCAACTACGACGAGTTGGTGAAGAGCTGGCAGCAGCAGTAACTGCATGACGCAGGCCCGCGAGCCTGTGTAGGAAATGCAGGGGAGGCGGCTTGGCCGTCTCCCCTGTTGCATGAGAAGTGGAGGGACGGAATGAGCGGTTTTGTGCTGGCCATCGACCAGGGAACGACCTCGACCAGGGCGATCGTCTTCGACAGCGAAATGAAAGTCGCCGGCACGGGCCAGCAGGAATTCACGCAGCATTATCCGGCTTCCGGCTGGGTCGAGCATGATCCGGAAGACATTTGGGCAAGCGTGCTCGCGACAGTGAAGGCGGCGCTGAAGGTTGCCGGTTGCGCAGCATCGGATATGGCCGCGATCGGCATCACCAACCAGCGCGAGACGGTGGTCATCTGGGACAAGGCGACGGGAAAACCGATCCACAACGCGATTGTGTGGCAGGACAGACGAACCGCGCCGCTTTGCCAGAAGCTCAAGAAGCAAGGGCTGGAGAAGACGTTCACGAAAAAGACCGGGTTGCTGCTCGATCCCTATTTTTCCGGCACCAAGATCGCCTGGATGCTGGACAAGGTGAAGGGCGCGAGAAAGCGCGCCGAGAAAGGCGAATTGCTCGCCGGCACGATCGACAGTTTTCTCATCTGGCGCCTGACCGGCGGCAAGGTACACGCCACCGATGCCACCAACGCCTCGCGCACGCTGGTCTACAACATCGAGAAGAATGTCTGGGACGACGAGCTGCTGTCCATCCTGAACATACCGGCCGCGGTCCTGCCGCAGGTGAAGGACTGCGCCGATGATTTCGGTGTCACAGAAAAGAGCCTTTTCGGCGCCGAGATGAGGATTCTCGGGGTCGCCGGCGACCAGCACGCAGCGACCATCGGCCAGGCCTGTTTCGAGCCGGGCATGATGAAGTCCACCTACGGCACCGGCTGCTTCGCGCTGCTGAACACCGGCGCCGATCTGGTGCGCTCGAAGAACCGGCTCTTGACCACCATCGCCTATCGGTTGAACGGCAAGACCACCTATGCGCTGGAGGGCTCGATCTTCATTGCGGGTGCCGCCGTGCAATGGCTGCGCGACGGCATCAAGGTGATCGGCAAGGCCGAGCAGAGCGGCGCGCTGGCGGCGACCGCCGATCCGGCGCAACAAGTCTATCTGGTGCCGGCCTTTGTCGGCCTGGGCGCGCCGCACTGGGACGCGGATGCCCGCGGCGCGATCTTCGGCCTGACGCGCAATTCAGGCCCGGCCGAGTTCGCGCGCGCGGCGCTCGAATCCGTCGCCTTCCAGACGCGCGACCTGCTCGACGCCATGCGCAAGGATTGGAAGGGCGCTTCCGCCAAGACCGTGCTGCGGGTCGACGGCGGCATGGTCGCATCGGATTGGACCATGCAGAGGTTGGCCGACATCCTCGACGCGCCGGTCGATCGGCCGACCATCCTGGAAACGACCGCGCTGGGTGCCGCCTGGCTTGCCGGATCCAAAGCCGGCGTGTGGCCGAAGGCGAAGGAGTTTGCCAAGACCTGGGCTCTCGATAAGCGCTTCAAGCCGGATATGGACGCCGCCACCCGTTCCGCCAAGCTGAGTGGCTGGCGCGACGCAGTGCGCAGGACGCTGAGTGTGCAATGAGGGGCGCGGGAGACACGGCAAGGCGAGGGGGCATGAAGCATCCGGACTGGTACCCCGCATGGCGTGACGAGGCTTTCGACCAACTGAACGCCAAGAACCATCGTTTGGAGGATGAATTCCGCCTCGGCAGCTGGCAGCGCTACGACTATGACTTAACCACCGGAAAACTGCTTTTTTCGGCAGATGGTGTCGTCAAGGTGGTCGCTCACATACAGATTGCCGGCTCTACAAGCGCCAAGGCGGACAACTGGCTATGGGCTTGGGCAAATTCAAATTTGCCGGGCGATCTTCTCAGCGACGCCAAACTGGTTCGGTCATTCGGCGAGGAGAAGGGCATAGACGAACTGGCGCAGGCTTATGTGCTCGACGTGGCCGATGACCTCGAAGCGCTTGGTTGGGGACTGACCGGTGCCATGGTTCGGATTTGCAACGCGCTCGGAGCCTATCGCTCACCCCGAGGGGAAGGCGGGGGCCTGTACCTGATATTGAAAAGCGTCAACTGGGCCAGCTGAACGAACAGAGAGCCCGTGCCTTGCGACACGGGCTCGGTCAACGACCCTGGATACTGACTGGAGGCTGTCAGTAGGGCGAAACGCACTGCTGACGCGGGCCGTTGTAGGGCTGGAAAGTGTTGTCCGAGGCGCGATAAGACCGATAACGGTCATAGCACCACTGCACATGCGCATCGCCGCCACGATAGACGCGGTTCTGGCTGTTGATGATGGCGCCGGTAATCAGCGCGCCGGTGGCGAAGGCAGCGAGCGGGAACCAATAATCGCCATGCCGGCGATAGCCGCGGCGATATTCACGGTAGCCGCGATGGCCATTCCAGTAGACGACGCCGTCGCGACGCGAGAAATCGCGGTTGAAGCTGCGGTGTCGTCTCCAATCCCGATACTGCACGGTCTGGACATCCGACCAGAGGCCCTGGGATTGTGGCACATAAGCTGGCTGAGCGTTGACCGGCACCACCTCCGCCGCGATGAACGACGCCGAGAGGGCGGCTGCCATCAGGCCTGATGCGATCCTTTTCATCGATGTACTCCTCAAGGGTTTGGTAATCGTCCCTGTGTTGCGAAACGGGTCTGGGTTGCAATGGTTCCCGCTTCCCCATCAACCTGTTGTTATCGTAGGGCTTTCTGAAGCAGCCCGGGTCCGGGTGATTGGCGGAGGCACCGAAAGCTTCTCCCGGGCATCTTAACCGCTCCTTTGGAATCCGTTCAAAATCCGCCTTGGAAGCTGGTGTTTTTCCGGTTGACCGGTCGCGGCACTCTCCCTATGTTCCGCGCAATTTCGAGGGCGGTGTTTTGAGCCCGCGGGAGCGCGTAGCTCAGCCGGTAGAGCAACTGACTTTTAATCAGTAGGTCATGGGTTCGAATCCCATCGCGCTCACCAAATTTCCAACCCATTTCAACGAGATAAGGTTTCAACTTCGAGACGGCAGACCGCTTCTCACGCCCCGGCTTATCTGTGGCTGCCAGATTCGTGATTGGCACCGAGAAAGCCCGGCAGCCGAAACGACCCGACCAGGTGGCATTTGGTCTTCCTGTCTCGTTTCAGGACGGGAATGCTTGGCATCGGCTTTGCACCGCAGACATGGCCGGTTTGATCCCCGGCAGCTCGTCGGGCTTGAAGGCCGTTGTTGGGGGCCTCGCCCGGCGAGTTCTTCCCAAAGCGACCCTGTCGGCGCCGCTGCTGCCTTCCGCCTAGGCTCAACAGCCTTCCGTGAATTCTGACTGCCAGGTTCCGCAAGATCGCTTGCGGCGAGTCCCTCATGCTCGGTATGCGGCTTGCGCGGGCAGGACGGTTGCGCGATGCTGCCGTTGGGGAGTGGTGTCGCAATATCGATTCTGTGGAATCACCACTATGTTCGTTGACTACTATGAGCTGCTCGAGATCAGCCCGAACGCGAATTCGGAAACGATCGAGCGGATATTTCGTTACTTTGCCATGCGCTACCATCCCGACAATCGGGATACCGGCAATGAGTCACGCTTCAGCGAAATCGTAGAAGCCCATAATACGCTCAAGGATCCAGTCAAACGCGCCCAATACGATGTCCAGTATAGAGACCATCTGAGCGTTCGCCGCGAGCTCGCCGAAGAAGCCAGCGATGCCAAAGGGCTTGAACGGGACGTTGTCATCCAGGCCAAGCTGCTGTCGCTTCTCTATGTAAAACGTCGACAGGACGTCAACAATCCTGGCATCGGCGATGAAGAGCTCGAACGCTTGTCGGGCTGCCCGCGAGAACATCTGGAATTTCATCTTTGGTATCTGAAGGCAAAGAGCTGGATAGCAAGGATCGAAAACGGGATGTTCGCGATCACCGTAGACGGCATCGATCGCGCCAATTCAGAGCATCGCCGTGAAACCGTCGCAACCAGGCTGCTGGATCATGCAACTTGACGATGCCCTCTAATACTGCCGGCTGATCGGTTGCTTTTACATTCGCGAATGCTTGTGTTCGAATTCGCCGGGGCCATGGTTGCCCGGCGAGTAGGATCGATCCGGTGTGGGCCGGCCGCGCCATGCCTGGTTCCGTGCAACCTGGCAGGTAGCGTCAGGATGGCGGCCCAAGGGGAGGATAAATTGCCCGAGAAGAAGGTGATTGCCGTCAAAGACTGGACTTGCGCCATGAGTGACGAACTCGGCCGCGTGGCCCTGACCGTCAATCCGACAGACGGTGAGCCGATCCTGGTCTTGCTGACGATCTTTCAGGCGGCAAAGATGGGGCGCGAGCTGCAGTCGCCGAAACGCGTTCAGTTTTCCATCTAACTGGGGATCGAGACGTCGGCAAAGGCTGGAGCGGCACCCCAACCTTGTCGCCAGGCGGGGTGGCGGCTAAGCTCGATCCTTCCCGAAGGAGAGCTCGACCATGGCACTTGACCTTTCGGTGGATGCTTCAGCCGCTAAAGCGGCGACGCTGCCTGGCAAATATCTGTTTGGCCCGGTCGCCGATTTCCTCATGCTCGGCGGCAGCGCGTTTCTGATCCTGCCCATCCTGTTCCTGGTGCCGCTCGAATATGAAGGCCTCGTCGCTGCAACCATGGTCGTCGTGGCATATCTGGTCAACTACCCCCACTTCGCCCACTCGTACCAGATTTTCTATCGCAATTTCGGGCGCAAGGTGAGGGGCAACGGATACGAGAAGAGCCTGCAGCTTCGCTATATTTTCGCGGGCATCGTCGTCCCCCTGATCATGGCCGCGTTCTTTGCATATGGCGCGGCAAGGGCGGACACTCGGCTGCTGGGATACGCAGCCAACGCCATGTTCTTCTTCGTCGGTTGGCACTACGTCAAGCAAGGCTACGGCATGCTGATGGTCGACGCCGTGCTGAAGCGTAAATTCTTCGACGATCGTGACAAGAAGGTGCTGCTGGTCAACAGCTATGTCGTGTGGATCCTGGCATGGCTCCAGACGAACACGGCGGTGACCCAGGGGAAATATTACGGCCTGGAATATTACACATTCGCGGTCCCTTCCTGGATAACCAACATTGCCCTGCTGGCGGCCGTCGCCTCGACGGCGGCCACGGTTCTGATGCTGATCAACCGCTGGCACAGAAATGGTCATGCGCTGCCGTATAACGGCATCGTAGCCTATGTCGCGTCGCTCTATCTGTGGATCCTGATTGCGAGGATAAACCCGCTCTGGCTGCTAGTGGTGCCGGCGCTCCACTCGCTGCAGTATCTGGCCGTGGTCTGGCGCTACCAGACGAACGTCGAGCGCGACGTCGCGGATGCCGCACAAAATCCGCAACCGAAGGTACTGTCCTTTCTCGGACCTCTCTACAGGCTTAGGGTTCTGGGATTCATCGTCGGGGGTGGTGCGCTCGGATATCTCGGCTTCTGGCTTATGCCGATGGCGATGACTGCCTTGATCCCCTACGACAAGCAAGTCCTCGGGTCCTCGCTGTTCTTCTTCATCGTGCTGATCTTCATCAACGTGCACCACTATTTTCTGGACAACGTGATGTGGCGCCGAGGCAATCCTGAAGTGTCCAAATATTTGTTCCGCTAACGCTGAAGCCGCAGGTCGGAGCAGCAGCCGGGTTCACGCCACCAGCGACACGTTCCCGCCGGCATGGCGCTCGAGGCGTCCGGCGAGGTCGAGCTCCAACAGCACCATGGCGATCTGCGCGGCGCTCAAGCCTGTGTGGCGGATGATCTCGTCGACCGCGATCGGCGTCGGGCCGAGCGCTTCCAGCACGTCGGCGCGTTCGTCGTCGCCGGGCGGCGGCATTGCCGACAAGTCGGGCGCCTCGGCGAGCGGCATGGTCCTTGGCGGGCGAGTGCCAGCCAGCGGTGCCAGCGCGCCCAGAATGTCGGCCGCTTCGGTGACGAGCGTGGCGCCGTCCTTGAGCAGCGCATTGCTGCCGGCGGCACGCGGGTCGAGCGGCGAGCCCGGAACCGCGAAGACCAGTCGGCCCATCTCGCCGGCCAGCCTGGCGCTGATCAGCGAACCCGAGCGCTGTGCGGCTTCGACCACGACGAGCCCGAGCGCAATGCCGGCGACGAGGCGGTTGCGGCGCGGGAAATCCTGCGCTCGCGGCTGCCAGCCGAAGGGCATTTCCGAAACGATGGCGCCGCCGCGCTCGGCGATGTCGTCGCACAGACCGGCATTTTCCGGCGGGTAGGGCACATCGAGGCCGCCGGCCAGCACTCCGACCGTGCCGGTCGAAAGGCTCCCCTGATGCGCCGCGGTGTCGATGCCGCGTGCGAGGCCGGAGACGATGGCGTAGCCCTCGCGACCGAGGTCGCTCGCCAGCATTCTCGCCATCTTGATGCCGGCGAGCGAGGCGTTGCGGGCGCCGACGATCGCCACCGCAGGGAGACGGAACACCGCGCCTTCACCCTTCACCGCCAACAGCGGCGGCGGGTTGTCCAGGGTCTTCAGCAAAGCGGGATAGTCTGCTTCGCCGATGCCGACGAACCGGGCGCCGGCGCGCCGGGCCGCTTCCAACTCCGCCTCGGCTTCGCCGGCGGAGGGAATGCGAGCGATGCGGTTGGCGCCGCCCGAGATCATCAGCTCGGGCAGCATTTCGAGCGCGGCTTCGGCCGAGCCGAAGCGATTGATCAGTTCGCGAAAAGAGGCAGGGCCGACGTTCGGCGTGCGGATCAGGCGAAGCCAGGCAAGCCGTTGCCGCTCGCTAAGGCGCGGGCCGGTGACCGGAGCACTCACCCCTTCGCCCCGATCTTGCCCTCGGTGCCGGCGAGCAGCCGCGAGATGTTGGCGCGGTGCTTGACGAAGACGATCAGGCTCATCAGCGCGAACAGGCCGGCGATCTGAGGCGTGCTGATGAAGTAAAGCGCGATCGGCACGACCACCGTCGCCGCGAGCGCCGCGAGCGAGGAGTAGCGGAACAGGAAGGCCATGGCGAGCCAGACAACGGCGAAGACAACCATGCCCTGCCAGGCAAGCCCGAGCAGCACGCCGAGGTAGGTGGCGACGCCCTTGCCGCCCTTGAATCCTAGCCAGACCGGAAAGAGATGGCCGAGGAAAGCGCCGAAGCCGGCGAGCAGTCCGAAGTCCGGCGAGAAATGTCCGGCGATCAGCACTGCCGCGGTGCCCTTCAGCGCATCGAGCAGCAGCGTCGCAGCGGCGAGCCCCTTGTTGCCGGTGCGCAGCACATTGGTCGCGCCGATGTTGCCTGAACCGATCTGGCGGACATCGCCGAGACCGGCCGCGCGGGTAATCAAAAGCCCGAACGGGATCGAGCCGAGCAGGTATCCGAAGATCAGTGCGAGCCCGTAACCCATTGTCCCCCACCTATTTCAGCCGATCCAGCTGCTTCCGGCTTTGGTCGATTGATGTTCAGGCCGAAAACACTGTGCGGCCCGCTACCATGGTTTGCAAGACTTTGCCCTGAAGGCGCGCGCCTTCGAAACAGGTGTTCTTCGACCGCGAGTGCAGGCCGCTCTCGCTGACGATCCAGGGCTCGTCAAGATCGACCAGCGCAAGATCGGCCGCGGCACCCGGCTTCAGCGTGCCGCCGGGCAGGCCGAACAGTCTTGCCGGCGCGGTGGACAGGGTCTCAACCAGCCTGAGCAGCGGCACATCGCCATTGTGGTAGAGCCGAAGTGCTGCGCCAAGCAGCGTCTCCAGCCCGATCGCCCCGGCGGCGGCATCCGCGAAAGGCAGTCGCTTGGTATCGACATCCTGCGGGTCGTGCGAGGAGACGATGAGATCGATCGTGCCGTCCTTGATCGCCTCGACCATCGCCATCCGGTCGTCCTCGGCGCGCAAGGGCGGGGTGAGCCGGAAGAAGGTGCGGTATTCGCCGACATCGTTCTCATTGAGCGACAGATTGTGGATGGCGACGCCCGCCGTGACATTGGCGCCGTCGGCCTTTGCCCGGCTCACCGCGCCAACCGCCATCGCAGTCGAGATCTTGGCGGCGTGATAGGCGCCGCCGGTCAGCCGCGCCAGCGCCAGGTCCCGCTCCAGCGGGATGAGCTCGGCCTCGCGCGGGATGCCGGAAAGGCCGAGCCAGCTCGCATAAAGGCCCTCGTTCATCACGCCGGCCGAGGCAAGGTCGGCATCCTGGGTTTCATGCGCGATTACGCTACCGAAATCGCGGGCATAAGTCAGCGCGCGGCGCATGACCAAGGCGTTGGCGATCGTGTGTCGACCATCGGTGAAGGCCACGGCGCCGGCTTCGCGCAGCAGGCCGAACTCGGTCATCTCGCGGCCGTCGAGACCCTTGGTGATTGCCGCCGCTGGGAAGATGTTGACGCTTGCGGTGTCCCTTGCCGTGCGCAGCACGAATTCGACCAGCGCCACATTGTCGATCACCGGATTGGTGTCAGGCATCATGACGATGGAGGTGACGCCGCCGACTGCCGCAGCGACGCTTGCCGAGGCGATGGTCTCGCGGTGCTCACCGCCGGGTTCGCCGATGAAGACGCGGGCATCGATGAGACCCGGAATAATCGTCTTGCCGGCGCAGTCGATGACGACAGCGCCTTCGGGCGCGCCCTGGTTCAGCGCCGCCTTGCCGGCGGCGACGATCCGGCGGCCGTCGACGATTACCGCACCGATCTCGTCGACACCGCGCGAGGGGTCGACGATGCGGGCCTTGTTGAAGACCGTCACGCTCATGCGCCGCGTCCCTCCTGGTTGCGACGCGGGTCTAACAGCGCTTGCATAACCGCCATGCGCACGGCTACGCCCATCTCGACCTGTTCCTGGATGACGCTCTGCGGCCCGTCGGCGATCTCCGAGGCGATCTCGACGCCGCGGTTCATCGGCCCGGGATGCATGACCAGCGCATCCTCCTTGGCCGCTTTCAGCTTCTCGGCGTCGAGGCCGAAATAGCGGAAATATTCGCGGATCGACGGCACGAAGGCGCCTTCCATGCGCTCGCGCTGCAGGCGCAGCATCATCACGACGTCGGCGTCCTTCAGTCCTTCCGCCATCGAGCGCGACACGATCACGCCCATCCTGTCGATGCCCGCGGGCAGCAGCGTGGAGGGTGCGACCACCCGCACCTGCGCGCCGAGCGCGTTCAAGAGCATGATGTTGGAGCGGGCGACGCGCGAATGCAGAATGTCGCCGCAGATCGCCACGATCAGCTTCGACAGCGGTCCCTTGGCGCGGCGTATGGTCAGCGCGTCGAGCAGCGCCTGCGTCGGGTGCTCATGCGCGCCGTCGCCGGCGTTGACCACCGAGCAGCCGACCTTTTGCGCCAGAAGCGCTGCCGCGCCCGCCGACTGATGGCGGATGATCAGGATATCCGGACGCATGGCGTTGAGCGTCATGGCGGTGTCGATCAGGGTCTCGCCCTTCTTCACCGAAGAGCTCGCCACCGACATGTTCATGACGTCGGCCCCGAGCCGTTTTCCGGCGAGCTCGAAGGACGATTGCGTGCGGGTCGAGGCCTCGTAGAAGAGGTTGATTTGTGTCCGGCCGCGCAGCGTCGAGGTCTTCTTTTCAGATTGCCGCGAGATCGAGACGGCCCGGTCGGCGCGATCGAGCAACAGCTCGATATCAGCGGGGGAAAGATCGCGGATGCCTAGAAGATGGCGGTGAGGGAACAGCGGCAGGGACGAAGCGTCGGTCATCTCAAGGCGCTGCTATAGGGTGCGGTCCGGCCAGCCGCAAGCGCCAGCTTTGGATTGCGCGCGTTCTCCCCGGTATTTTCGTCGCGCGCCTTGCATTGCTTGGCTATAAGGCCCGATGGCTTCGGATTCGCGACCGCGGCCTTGAGATGGTAAGGACCTCTCTGCCAACTGAAGGATTGGGCGTGACCGACGAGGTGATCAACCAGCCGCCGCCACTGAGGGGCGGCAACGCATGGCGGGGCGATCCGTTGCTCATCCAGCTTGCCGAGCGTTTTTCCGATTCCGTCCGCAAGGATCTGGACGGGCTCGGCAGGTTCGTCATGACGCAGGAAGCACAGGAACTTGCCCGGCTCGCCAACACCGACACACCGAAGCTCAGGACGCATGACCGCCAGGGCCGACGCGTCGATCTGGTCGAGTTTCATCCCGCTTATCACGCGCTCATGCGACGCTCGGTTGCCGGCGGCCTGCATTCCTCGGTTTGGGAAAACGGCGATGCCGAGATCGGCCGCCGGCATCAGGTGAGGGCGGCGCGCTTCTACCTGACCGCGGAGCTCGAGACCGGACATCTTTGCCCCATCACCATGACCAGCGCTTCGCTGGCGGCGCTGATGGCGAGCCCAAAGCTGTTCCGCGAATGGGCGCCGCGCGTGACAACGCGCAAATACGACCAGAGCCAGAAGCCGCCGGTGCAAAAGACCGGGCTTACCCTCGGCATGGGAATGACCGAGAAACAGGGCGGCACCGACGTGCGCGCCAATGTCACAAAGGCCGAGCGCGCGGGAAACGGCTTCTATCGGCTGACCGGGCATAAATGGTTCATGTCGGCGCCGATGTCCGACGCCTTTCTCGTGCTCGGCCAGGTGCCGGAAGGGCTTTCATGCTTCCTGGTTCCGCGCATTCTGGGCGACGGCTCGGGCAATGGCTTCCGTTTCCAGCGCCTGAAGGACAAGCTCGGCAACCGCTCCAACGCCTCGTCGGAGGTCGAGTTCGCCAATGCCATCGGCGAGATGGTCGGCGAGCCGGGCGCCGGGATCAAGACGATCATGGACATGGTCACGCTGACCAGGCTCGACTGCGCCGTCGCTTCGTCAGCGCTCATGCGCGCCGGGCTGGCCGAAGCCGTCCACCACGTGCGCCATCGCCAGGTGTTCGGCACCAGTCTGGTCGATCAACCGCTGATGCAGCGGGTCCTTGCCGACATGGCGCTCGACGTTGCCGCCGCGACGGCGCTGTCGTTCCGGCTGGCGCGTTCCTTCGACGAGGCGGCGAGCGATCGCGGCGAGGCGGCCTTTGCACGCGCCATGACGCCGGTGGTCAAATACTGGGTATGCAAGATCGCACCGGCCTTGCTTTACGAGGCGATGGAGTGCCTCGGCGGCAACGGCTATGTGGAGGAAGCGCCGCTTGCTCGCTATTACCGTGAGGCTCCGGTCAACGCGATCTGGGAAGGCTCCGGCAACGTCATGGCGCTCGACGTGCTGCGTGTGCTTGGCCGCGCGCCAGGCCTGTTCGAGGAGGTGCTGGCCGGCATCGACCGCGACCTCGGCGCCGGCGGGCGGGGCACCATCAGCGTGCTCAATGCGGCCATGCAGGTGGCTTCGACCGACCAGGGCTCTGCTCGCCTGCTGACCGAACAGCTGGCGCTTTCGGCGGCGGCGGCGGAGCTGCGCCGGCTGGGGGCAGGGCGGATCGCCGACGCCTTCGTCGAAACAAGACTCGGCGGCCAATGGCGCACCACCTACGGCATGCTCGATTCGCGCCATGACGCGCGCATGATCATCGACACGCTTTACCCGCCGCTGAATTGAGCGGCCTGAAAGGCGTTCGATCGCCGGCCTGTGGATTGCCGTTAACCTTAACGAATGGTTTCCGTTGCGGGGAGGCTTCGCGGAGCCCACTCTGTCCACCGGAGTAGGGAAATGTTAACCATGACGATCCCGTGCTCCCAGGCAGGAAGCGCATGCGGCACGTTTTGACATCATTTCTGGCCTTGCATTGGGCGGTTGTCTTCGCCCTGCTGGCCTACATCTGCATGGATGGCAATCGCGGCATCGCGTCGGCGCTCGGCGTGCTTGGCGTCTCGCTGCAAAGCAGCCGTTTCCCGGATCTCGATCATGCTCTCGTCGTGGCGCCGCTCGCGGTCGCTCTGCTGATCGTCGCGCTGCTGTTCTGCTGGGCCTTCGTCGAGACGCTGCTCAACATCGCGACAAGGCCGGATGCGGGCGATACGGTGGTGCGGATAGCCTTCATCTGCGCCTCCTTCCTGCTTTCGGTGATTCTCGTCGGCGGCGCCGCGCAAGGCATCAACGGGCTGTTCATGGTCGTCGCCATCCAGATGACGGCGCTGCTCGCCTCTTATGTCGCGGTGCTCGCCGAGCGACGCTCGGCTCTCGCCGCGATGACCTTGCATGAAGGCGAAGCCCCCCTGGTTTCCCATCGCATGGCAGCGGGCGTCGCGCACAGCTCGCTCCTGTCCCGCATCTCCAGCCGGCCGGAAACCAGACCCGGAGGTCGCCGCTGATGCGCGCCTTGTTCGCATTCTGGGCGGCTCCGCTGGTCCTGTTCTGGGGCTGGTTCTTCCTGTCTCTCAACGACATCAATTTCGGCTACGTGATGCTCAGCCGCCAATTGCACGACCTGGTCTTCCAGCTTTACGGCCATATGCTCGGCGTCGATCCGGGGATCATCCCCGGTATGGTGGCGCGGGCCTGCGTGTTCGACAGTTTCCTGCTGCTCGGACTGGTGGCATTCCGCCGCCGGCGCCAAATCGCCGAATGGATCAGGCGGCGCCGGGAAGGCCCTGTCAGCCCCGATCAGCTCGGCCGAGCGACTGGAGTCGGTCCAACGCTCCCTGCAGAATAAAGGCCGCCGCCGCCGAATCGATCTTGCCGGCGCGCTTCTTGCGCGAGAAATCCATCTCGATCAGCGTCCGTTCCGCCGCGACCGTCGACAGCCGCTCGTCCCATAGCACGAAGGGCAGGTCGGACAAGGCGGCCATGTTGCGCGCGAAGGCGCGGGATTTCTGAGCGCGCGGTCCTTCCGATCCGTCCATGTTGACGGGAAGGCCGAGCACGATCGCGCCGACATTGTCCTTCTCGAGCTGAGCCAGCAACTGGGCGGCATCGAGCGAAAACTTCTTGCGCAGGATGACCGGGCGCGGATGGGCGAAGGACAGGCTTCGGTCCGACACCGCCACGCCGATCGTCTTGTCGCCCAGATCAAGCCCGGCGAGCGTGCGGCCGCCCGCGAGAACTGCAGGCAATTCCTCGATGCTTATGATGCCCAACCGCTCGTCCTGGTTAGTCGCCGCGCGGCTTTTTGATCGGCCGCGGGACTTTCAATTTGCTTTCGGCGTTCTATCCTTTGGCAACGAGAAAATCGAGGAATCCCTTCATGAAACTGACCTGGTATGGACATTCGGCATTCCGCATCGAGACCAAGGACGCCAACATCCTCATAGACCCGTATCTGGTCGGCAATCCGTCATGGACGGGCGGCTGGGAAAATCCAGCCGAAGGGGTGACGCATGTTCTTCTGACCCATGGCCACAGCGATCATATCAGCGGAGCCGCCGAGGTACTGAACAAGAGCGGCGCCATGCTGGTCGCCAATTTCGAGATCTGCATGTATCTCGTCGGCCAGGGCGTCAGCGATAAGAAGATAAATCCCGGCAATATCGGCGGTACCGTCGATTGCGCTCCCTTCACCACCACTTTCGTCCAGGCTTTGCACTCCTCTTCGTTCGGCGGACAAGACGGCACCAACACCTATCTCGGCAATCCGGGCGGGCTCGTGCTGCATTTCCCGGAGGACAAGACGCTCTACCACATGGGCGACACCGACATTTTTTCCGATATGGGGCTGATCAACGAATTGCATGAACCGAAGATCGGCATCGTGCCGATCGGCGATCGCTTCACCATGGGCGGCGCGGTGGCTGCCCTAGCCTGCCGCCGCTTTTTCCGCTTCGATACGGTCGTTCCCTGCCATTTCGGCACCTTCCCGATGATCGACCAGACCGCCGACAAATTCGTCGCCGGCATGGAGGGATCCGGCGTCAAGGTGGCGCTGCCCGAGATCGGCAAGGCGATCACGATCTAGGCGTTCGCCCTATGTAGTAGGGTACACTGCCTAGAGCGGCGCCCGAAGCACCGCATCCCGGTCGGCGGCATGATCTATGTTGCGCCGCAAGCGCGGCGCCGCTATAGCCCGCACTGGTTTTCCCGAGGCAAATAGACATGTCCGTTGATCTTCAGACCGTGAAGCGCGTCGCGCACCTTGCCCGCATTGCCGTGAGCGAGCAGGATGCCGAGCGCATGACAGGCGAGCTGAACGCCATCCTTGGCTTCGTCGAGCAGTTGAACGAGGTGGACGTCTCCGGCGTCGAACCGATGACTTCGGTCACGCCGATGGAGATGAAGAAGCGGCAGGATATGATCACCGACGGCAACAAAGCGGTCGACATCGTCGCCAACGCGCCGGCCATGGAAGAGAATTTCTTCCTCGTTCCCAAGGTTGTGGAGTAAGGGCAGGATGGCCGTCGAAATCGGCGTCGAGACGCCCTTGCAGGACGACGTGCGCGCGCTGGTCGCAGAACTCAACACCGCGCTGCTCGAACTGACGCCGCCGGAACATTGCTATCACCTCACCGTCGAGCAGATGGCTGGCCACGACACGACCGTGTTCGTCGCCCGCGACGCTGGCCTTGCGGTCGGCTGCGGCGCGCTGAAGCGTCATGCGGACGCGGTCGGCGAGGTCAAGCGCATGTACACGCGGCCCACGCATCGCGGCCAGAAGATCGGTGCCCAAATCGTTGCGCGGATCGAGGGTCTGGCGCGGCAGGAAGGCCTGAAGCGCCTGGTTCTGGAGACCGGCGATCGCCACCCTGCCGCCTGGGCCGTCTACGAACGCGCCGGGTTTTCGCGTTGCGGCCCGGTGCTGGATTATCCCGACTCGGAATGGTCGGTGTTTTACGAAAAGAGCCTTACCTGATGAGCGACCTCACACATCTCACCATTTCCGAGGCCCGCGCCAAGCTGCGCGGCAAGGAGATTTCGGCTGCCGAGATCACCGAAGCCTATCTCTCGGCGATCGAGCGCGCCAATCCGGTGCTCAATGCCTATGTCGCGGTGACCGGCGACAAGGGGCGCGAGATGGCCAAGGTTTCCGACGCGAAGCTCGGCAAGGGCGAGGGCGGGGCGCTCGAAGGAATTCCGCTCGGCATCAAGGATCTGTTCGCCACCGAAGGCGTCCACACCCAGGCCTGCAGCCATGTGCTCGACGGTTTCCAACCGCGCTACGAATCGACCGTCACATCCAATCTGTGGGCCGACGGCGCCGTTATGCTCGGCAAGCTCAACATGGACGAGTTCGCCATGGGCTCCTCCAACGAGACCTCCTATTACGGCCCGGTCATCAATCCTTGGCGGCGCTCGCGCCTCGACACGGTGGTGACGCCGACGACGCATCAGGGCGACGGCGGGTTTGTCTCGGCCGGCGGCGCGAAGACCGCGCGGACGTTGGATAACGCCCAGCTGGTGCCGGGCGGCTCCTCCGGCGGATCGGCTTCCGCGGTCGCCGCCTTCCTCTGCGCCGGCGCCACCGCGACCGATACCGGCGGCTCGATCCGCCAGCCGGCAGCCTTCACCGGCACCGTCGGCATCAAGCCGACCTATGGCCGCTGCTCACGCTGGGGCGTCGTCGCCTTCGCGTCCTCGCTCGACCAGGCCGGTCCGATCGCGCGCGATGTGCGCGACGCCGCGATCCTGTTGAAGTCGATGGCCTCCTCCGACCCGAAGGACACGACGTCGGTCGACCGGCCGGTGCCGGACTACGAAGCGGTGATCGGCAAGCCGATCAAGGGCATGAAGGTCGGCATTCCGAAGGAGTACCGCGTCGACGGCATGCCTGAGGATATCGAGGCGCTCTGGCAGAAAGGCATTGCCTGGCTGAAGGACGCCGGCGCGGAGATCGTCGATATCTCTTTGCCGCACACCAAATACGCGCTGCCGGCCTACTACATCGTGGCGCCGGCCGAGGCCTCGTCCAACCTCGCCCGCTATGACGGCGTGCGCTACGGGTTGCGCGTGCCCGGCAAGGACATCGTCGACATGTATGAGAAGACGCGCGCCGCCGGCTTCGGCCGCGAGGTTAAGCGCCGCATCATGATCGGCACCTATGTGCTTTCCGCGGGTTACTATGACGCCTACTACCTGCAGGCGCAGAAAGTGCGCACGCTGATCAAGCGCGATTTCGAGACCGTCTTTGCTGCCGGTGTCGACGTCATCCTGACCCCGGCCACACCGTCGGCTGCCTTCGGCGTCGCCGACGAGGACATGAACGCCGATCCGGTGAAAATGTATCTCAACGACATCTTCACCGTGACGGTGAACATGGCCGGGTTGCCGGGGATATCGGTGCCCGCCGGCCTTGACCGCAAAGGCCTGCCGCTCGGCCTGCAGCTCATCGGCAGGCCGTTCGACGAGGAAACGCTGTTCCAGACCGCCCACGTCATCGAACAGGCCGCGGGCAGGTTCCAGCCGGACAAGTGGTGGTAGCGTTGTCCCTCATCTAGTCCATTAGCGTTGTGGCGTCCTTTGCGCGTCCAAACGGACGCGCGGCGCCGTAATGGGGTGAGGGATGTTCTATTATCTTTCCAAGATCCTCTGGTTTCTCGTCCAGCCGCTCAATCTGGCGATCTTCCTGCTGCTCGCCGGTCTGCTGGCGGCGCTGTTCCGCCGCCCTCGGCTGGCCGGCACCGGCAGCGTGCTCGCCTTCCTGATCCTCGCGCTTTCGGGCTGGACCTCGCTTGGCGCAATGATGCTCAATCCGCTGGAGGAACGCTTTCCCAAGCCGCCGCTGCCGGCCAAGGTCGACGGCATCGTCGTGCTCGGCGGCGGTTTCGAGGGCGCGATCAATCTGGCGCGCGGCGGCTATGAGCTGAACAGCGGCGGCGATCGCATGGTCGAGACCGCGATCCTCGCCAGGCGTTTTCCGCAAGCGAAAGTGGTCGTCTCCGGCGGCAATGGCGAGCTTTTCCTGGACGGCGAGGGCGATGCCGACACCGCGCCGCGCCTGCTTGGCGCGCTGGGGGTCGCGCCCGATCGCCTGATTCTTGAGAACAAGTCCCGCAACACGTACGAAAATGCAGTCTTCACCCGCAGGCTGGTCGAGCCGAAACCGGGCGAGACATGGCTGCTGGTGACGTCTGCCTTCCATATGCCGCGCGCCAAGGCGTTGTTCGACAAGGCCGGTTTTCCAACCGTCCCTTGGCCGGTCGATTACCGGACCTCAGGCAAGGAAGGCATCGGTCTGTTCCGCGACAATCCGGCCGATTCGCTGCAGGCGACCACCATGGCGATCCGCGAATGGATCGGGCTCTCCGCCTATTGGCTGTCGGGCCGCATCGATCAACCTTTCCCGGCGCCGGGCGGCTGACCGAGCACTGCCTGGCGCGCGGCCGAGAAGAACTGACGGCGCACAAGCACGGCAAGCAGCACCAGCGTCGACAGCACGAACACCGTCGGGCCGACGAACGAGCCGAGATAGCCGATCGAGAAGAAGACGGCGCGCAGGCCGGAATTGAAATGCTTGCCGGCTAGCACGTTCATGCGGGTGGCCCGCCACACCGCCGTCCCGCTGACCGGATTGCGCGAGGCCTCGCCATGCGGGACCGGCACGGCACCGATCAGGATCGAGCAGTAGTTGAACAGCCGGTAGGCCCAGCCGAATTTGAAGAAAGCGAAGGCGAGGATCAGCACCAGGCCGAACATTTTGGTCTGGAAGGCTTCGCGGGAGGATGCGGAGGCCAACGGCAAGTCAGTCATTATGGTCAGAACCCGGTCGGAAGCGCCGAGAAGGGCAAAGCAGCCGCCGAGCGCGATCAGCGAGCTCGAGGCAAAGAAGGCGGTGCCTTGCTGCAGCCCGGACATGATGGCGGTGTCGACTATGCGCACCTCGCGCTCGGCCATGTTGCGCATCCAGGCTTCGCGCTGAGCGTTCATGGCCGTGGTCAGCGACACGCGGCTAACGAGCTTGCCGTCGGAGGCCAGCGTATGCAGCACCCAGACGACCAGGAAAAAGGCCAGAGCGGCCAGGTCTGTCGCCGAAAGATGAAGGGAATCGCCCATACGTTCTTTTACCACAGGCCGGGCGCTTCGACGGCGGAAGCAAGCGGTACATGTCGCTGCCGGAGCAAACAAGGTCGGCTGACGCCGCGCCGCGACATGCAAAACAGCGGAAACATCGCGAGAATTCCTATATGTAAGTTTTGAGCGGCCTCCAGGAGACAGCGGCGCGTGTTCCTTTCGGTTTTCGACCTGTTCAAGATCGGCATCGGTCCATCGAGCTCGCATACGATGGGGCCGATGACGGCTGCCCGCCGCTTCCTCGACGAGATCCTCGCCGACGACTGGCCGCGCCCGGCCGGCGTCGAGGTCGATCGCATCGGCGCCAGCCTGCACGGCTCGCTCGCTTATACCGGGATCGGCCATGGCTCGGACCGCGCCGTCATCCTCGGACTGGCCGGCGAGACGCCGCAGACAGTCGATCCGGATGAGGCGGATAGCATCGTTGCCCGCATCGGAACGGAGAAACGGATTTCGCCGCCTGGGCATCCGGCCTACCGCTTCGACCCGGCCAAGGATCTGGTGCTCGACCGCAAGACGCCGTTGACCGGCCATGCCAACGGCATGGCCTTCTATGCCTACGATGCGTCCGACCGGCTGCTGCTCAAGCGCATCTATTATTCGATCGGCGGCGGCTTCGTCGTCTCCGAGGAAGAGTTGCAGCGCATGAAGGCCAAGGGCTCGGTGACGACGGAAGGCAAGAAGGTGCCTTATCCGTTCAAGAACGCCGTCGAGATGCTGGCGATGGCGGCCAGGAGCGGGCTTTCGATCGCCGAGATGAAGCGGTCCAACGAGGAAACGCATATGTCGCGCGAGGAGCTGGACGCCGGCCTCGACGCGATCTGGAGCGCCATGAAAGGCTGCATCGACCGCGGGCTGTCGCAGGACGGCATCATGCCGGGCGGACTGAAGGTGCGGCGCCGCGCACGCCAATTGCATGACAAGCTGCAGGAACAGTGGCAGCAGAACCGGCCCAACCCCTTGCTCGCCAATGACTGGCTGTCGATCTATGCCATGGCGGTGAACGAGGAGAACGCCGCCGGCGGGCGCGTGGTGACTGCGCCGACCAACGGTGCCGCCGGCACGCTGCCGGCGGTGCTGCGCTACTGGCTGCATTTCCATCCCGAAGCCGACCAGCCGAGCATCCGCGACTTCCTGCTGACGGCCGCCGCCGTCGGCGGCATCATCAAGTCAAACGCTTCGATCTCGGGCGCCGAGGTCGGCTGCCAGGGCGAAGTGGGATCCGCCTCGGCAATGGCGGCGGCCGGGCTTTGCGCGGTCATGGGGGGCACTCCGGAGCAGGTCGAGAACGCCGCCGAAATCGCGCTCGAGCACCACCTCGGCATGACCTGCGATCCGGTCGGCGGCCTGGTGCAGGTGCCCTGCATCGAGCGCAATGCGCTGGGCGCGGTCAAGGCGGTAACAGCCGCCTCGCTCGCCATCAAGGGCGACGGGACGCATTTCGTGCCGCTGGATGCTGCTATCGAGACCATGCGCCAGACGGGTCTCGACATGAACGAGAAATACAAGGAAACCAGCCTCGGCGGACTGGCTGTCAACGTGGTCGAGTGCTGACCTTGCCCCACCGGCGGGCTTGGTTTGCCGAAGCGATCGAAACGGCCACGCTGGCCTCATGATTTGGCTGCAGTCGGCCTGTGCATAATCCCGCTTGGCGTTGAATGCCTCCGGCGCTGTCGCTAGATTGCGGGCATGTCTCTCAATCTCGTCAAACTCTGCGTCGGCTGCGACAGCGTCGAGGACCTGGAAGAGTGGATCGCCTTCCGTCTCGACGAGCGGTGCCGCGCTGGCGAGCCGGCCGAGCACTGGCACACCACGCGCATGGTGCCGACGCGCGGTGGGGAGATCACCGATGGCGGCTCGCTCTACTGGGTGATCAAGGGCAACGTCCAATGCCGGCAGCTGATTACGGAGATCCGGCCTTTCGTCGATGGCGAAGGCATCGGCCGCTGCCATCTCGTGCTTGATCCCGAAGTGGTGCGCACCGACTGGCAGCCGCGCCGCGCCTTCCAGGGCTGGCGTTATCTTAAGCCCTCCGATGCGCCGGCCGATCTCGGCAAGGGCAGGGCCGCATTGGCCGAGATGCCGCCGAAACTGCGCCTGGAGCTTGCGGAACTCGGCCTGCTGTAGGACTGCAGGTCCTCATCTTCCGCTTGCTGGCCCTTCGAGCGGCCCGGCGTGGGGCTTGCAAGCACCGCCCCTGCGCCACATCTTGATTTCGATGCACAATCATTTGGATGGCGGTGCAAACTGATGGGCGTGATCATCGCATTGGCAGCCGTGCTCCTGGTGCTTTTCGGCGCCGCGACAATCTTTGTGCGTGCCGACGCAGCGAGGATGGCGGACAGTCTCAGAACGCTTGGGCCCGCGCTGTTGGGCCTGATCGGCGCGACGATGCTCGTGGTCGGCCGCAGCAGCTTTGGCGGTCTGCTGATGATTGCTGCGGCAGGCTGGTATGCCTGGATGCGGGCGAGGCGACCGCCACCGAAACTTGTCGCGGCCAAACGCTCAACCGTGCGCACCGCGGCTCTCGAAATGGAGCTCGACCACGACAGCGGCAAGCTCGAAGGCCTTGTTCTCGCCGGCCACTATGAGGGGAGAATGCTGAGCGCCATGGAGATCGCCGAGCTGCAGCAACTCCATGTCGAGCTACGGCCGGACCCGGAGAGCCGCCAACTGCTAGAGACGTATCTTGACGGCCGTTTTCCCGTCTGGCGCAAGGACGCGCAGCCGGACAGTGGCGAAGGGCTGGGTGTTGCGCCAGGTGCGGGCGCCATGACTAAGGAGGAGGCCTACAAGATCCTTGGTCTTGAAGCGGGGGCTGCCGCGGCGGATATCCGCAAGGCGCACCGCCGCCTGATGCAGCGCCTGAACGCCGATGTCGGCGGCACGTCTGTCCTGGCGGCGCGGATCAATGAAGCCAAGGACGTCTTGCTCTCCAATCACGACTAGTCTCCTTCGACGCGGAACTTCCCGGGAGGTTCAAAAGCCGCCTATTGCTGGACGGCGTAGCACTCGATCTTCTTTCGCTTCAGGGCGTCGCAAGCTTTCCAGGCTGCGTCCTTCGAGCCGAAACCGCCGAAGCGGGCGCGGTAGTAGGTGACGCCGCCCTTGTCGAACGCGACCGTGAAGCCCGATGCGTCGGCCAGCACCTTCGGCGCCTGCTTGGTCGTCTTGTCGAGAAGCGCCTGAGCCCCCGATTGCGTCGGCGAGGACGCGACCTGCACCACCCATCCCGACGGCAGCGAGGCCGTCTTGACCGGATCGATGGCCGGCTCGGCGTAAGCGGCAACCGTCTGGGACGTGGCTTCGGGCTGTGATGCGGTTTCGGTCTCTGAGGTGGTTTCTTGGGGCGCGGGTGCCGGAGCCATGGCGGCCACCGCAACCGTCTTCACCTTCCTGACCTGGATCACCGGCTTGGTTTCCTCAGCGACCGGCGCGCTGTCATCGGCTGACGCGACTTCGGTGTCGTCGACAGCCGGTTTTTCGTCCGGAGTCGGTGCGTCATGCTTGGGCAGGAGGACCTTGGCCAGAGCCTTGATCGGATTGCCGCCGCCCGCCTTGGCGATCAGGTTGCCGCCGCCGCGGGTCGAGGCGCGCGGAAGGTAGGTGTTGATCAGTGAAGCCATCTGGTTGTCGCGGCTGCGGCCGGAAGCGCCGCCCATCACCACTGCGACGAGGCGGCGATCGCCATCGGCGACTGAGGAGACCAGGTTGTAGCCGGAAGCGCGCGTGTAGCCGGTTTTGATGCCGTCGACACCCTTGATGCGGCCGAGCAGGCGATTATGGCCGTTGATGCGCTGGCGGCCATAGAGGAACGAGCGCTGCGAGAAATAGCCGTAATATTGCGGGAAGTGCTCGCGGAGCGCGATGCCGAGCATCGCCATGTCGTGCGCCGTGGTGAACTGGCCCGGATCGGGCAGGCCATTGGCATTGCGGAAGACAGTGCCGTTCATGCCAAGCTGGCGTGCCTTGGCCGTCATCATGCGGGCAAAATTGTCTTCGCTGCCGCCGAGCAACTCGCCCAGCGCGGTCGCCGAGTCGTTCGCCGACTTCGTCACCATCGACAGGATCGCGGTCTCGACCGGCACCGACCCGCCGGCGCGCACGCCGAGCTTGGTCGGCGGCTCGGACGCGGCATGGGCCGAGAACGGCACCGGCGTGTTCTTGCCGATCCTGCCCTTCGCCAATGCCTCGAAGGTGAGGTAGAGCGTCATCATCTTGGTGAGCGAAGCCGGATAGCGCCGGCCGTTGGCGTCGGCCGAATAAAGCACCCTTCCGGTCTTGGCGTCGACGACAATCGCGGCAGACTTTGCCGCCATCGCGGAGGCGACATCGGCGGTGACAATCGTCACCGCGAGCGCGGCAATCATGATCGCCTTGAAGGAGAATGAAGATTTGGAGACGAAGCCCGACAACGCCTGACGCACCGTTACTTACCCTGAATTTTCGTTGCCCCGGAGGCGGCAGAGGGGTGCCTGCCTCACTTCCGGCCAAGCTATCGCGGTCAGCGTTACCAATCCGTTTATGGTAACCGCCGCGTTCACCATTTTCTGGCGATTTGAGCCTCTGTTTATTCGAACTTTAGCGGTCGCTGTCGCGCGGAGCCCTTGCAGCTCAAGGCAATCTTGACTTTTGTGCAGCGCACAATATATTCCAGTGCATTGCACAAGGGCGCCCGGGGCTAAATGGGCGTTTCAACCAAGGGAAGGCATGAAATGACCCAGACCTATGAGGACTTCGCGAAATACGGCAAGGAGTTTGCCGACACCGGGCTGAAGAGCTTTGCCTCGCTCACCAAGGGTGCGCAGGCGATCGCGACCGAAGCCGGCGAATACACCAAGAAGAGCTTCGAGGCCGGCAGCGCCGCCTTCGAGAAGCTGTTCTCGGCCAAGTCGATCGAGAAGGCCATCGAGATCCAGACCGACTACGCCAAGCAGAGCTACGAGAGCTTCGTGGCCGAGGCCAGCAAGATCGGCAATCTCTATGCCGAGCTCGCCAAGGAAGCCTACAAGCCGTTCGAATCGGTCGTCGCCAAGGCGAAGTAATTTCGTCCGATCACATCGGGCAGGCTAGCCGGCCCGCAAAAACAACCCGGTCGCGGAAGCGCGGCCGGGTTTTTTCATGCGCCGCCGCAACCACCCGCGCCTTGCCGCATTCACGATTGAGAAATTCGCTGAAGTTTGCGTACCTAGCCATATTGTCAGCTAAACAGAAGGGCTTAAAATCGGCCATCGAAGACCTACATGTTGAACTCGCATGAGGATTCGAAAAGGCAGGACTACGTGACGATCGGTTTGACTGCCACGGCAGGCGTGGTGCGAATGCAAGGTGACGGCGACCGCAACGATCCCGGTCGCGGCACGGCGGTCATCACGCGCACCAAAACCAAGACAAAAAAGCCCAGCCTCTACAGGGTCCTCATCCTTAACGACGACTACACTCCCATGGAGTTCGTGGTCCACGTCCTGGAGCGTTTTTTCCAGAAGGACCGCGAGGCCGCCACACGCATCATGCTGCATGTTCATAATCATGGAGTGGGCGAGTGCGGGGTCTACACATTCGAGGTGGCCGAGACCAAAGTGTCTCAGGTCATGGATTTCGCCCGACAGAATCAGCATCCGCTGCAATGCGTGATGGAGAAGAAGTGAGGTAACATGCCGGCTTTCTCCCAAGGCCTGGAAAAGGCGCTACATCAGGCGCTGACGTTCGCCAACGAGCGGCATCATGAATATGCAACGCTCGAACACCTGCTGCTGGCGCTCATCGACGACACCGAGGCGGCCGCGGTGATGCGCGCCTGCAATGTCGATCTCGACGAGCTCAAGCACACCGTTCTGACCTATATCGACACCGAGCTTGACAATCTCGTCACCGGTTACGACGAGGATTCGAAACCGACCGCCGGGTTCCAGCGCGTCATCCAGCGCGCCGTCATCCATGTGCAGTCGTCCGGCCGCGAGGAGGTGTCCGGGGCCAATGTGCTCGTCGCAATCTTTGCCGAGCGCGAAAGCCATGCGGCCTATTTCCTGCAGGAACAGCAGATGACCCGCTACGACGCGGTCAACTACATCTCGCACGGCATCGCCAAGCGCCCCGGCGCTTCGGAGTCGCGCACGCCGCGCGGCGCCGACGATGAGCAGGGCGGTCAGAACGGCGCCGAGCCGCAGGAAGACGGCGGCAAGAAGAAGCCGCAGGACGCGCTGACGGCCTACTGCATCAACCTCAACAACAAGGCCAAGGCCGGCAAGATCGATCCGCTGATCGGTCGCGAGAGCGAGATCAATCGCACCATCCAGGTGCTGTGCCGCCGCTCCAAGAACAACCCGCTCTATGTCGGCGACCCAGGCGTCGGCAAGACGGCGATCGCCGAGGGCCTTGCCAAGCGCATCGTCGAAGGCGACGTGCCCGAGGTGCTGCAGGACGCCACCATCTTCGCGCTCGACATGGGCACTCTGTTGGCCGGCACGCGCTATCGCGGCGACTTCGAGGAGCGGCTGAAGCAGGTCGTCAAGGAGCTCGAGGACTATCCGGGCGCGGTGCTGTTCATCGACGAGATCCACACCGTGATCGGGGCAGGGGCCACGTCTGGCGGCGCCATGGATGCCTCGAACCTGTTGAAGCCGGCGCTGTCGTCCGGCGCGATCCGCTGCATCGGCTCGACAACGTACAAGGAGTTCCGCCAGTTCTTCGAGAAGGACCGCGCGCTGGTGCGGCGCTTCCAGAAGATCGACGTCAACGAGCCGACCATCGAGGACGCCATCGAGATCATGAAGGGCCTGAAGCCCTATTTCGAGGAGTTCCACAAGGTCCGCTACACGAGCGAAGCGATCAAGGCTTCGGTGGAGTTGTCGGCCCGCTACATCAGCGACCGCAAGCTGCCGGACAAGGCGATCGACGTGATCGACGAGACCGGCGCCTCGCAGATGCTGGTGCCTGAGGCCAAGCGCAAGAAGACGATCGGCATCAAGGAAATCGAGGCGACGATCGCCACCATGGCGCGCATCCCGCCGAAGACGGTTTCGGCGGACGACGAGAAGGTGCTGCAGGGTCTCGATGTCGAGCTGAAGCGCGTCGTCTACGGTCAGGATACCGCAATCACCGCGCTGACGTCGGCGATCAAGCTGGCGCGGGCGGGCCTGCGCGAGCCGGAGAAGCCGATCGGCTCCTACCTTTTCTCAGGGCCGACCGGCGTCGGCAAGACGGAAGTGGCCAAGCAGCTTGCGGCCTCGCTCGGCGTCGAGCTGATCCGCTTCGACATGTCGGAATATATGGAACGCCACACCGTCTCGCGGCTGATCGGCGCACCTCCCGGCTATGTCGGCTTCGACCAGGGTGGACTGTTGACCGACGGTGTCGACCAGCATCCCCATTGCGTGCTGTTGCTCGACGAGGTGGAGAAGGCGCATCCGGATCTGTTCAACATCCTGTTGCAGGTGATGGACCATGGCAAGCTGACCGACCACAACGGCAAGCAGATCGACTTCCGCAACGTCATCCTGATCATGACGACCAATGCGGGCGCATCGGACGCTCAGCGCGCGGCGATCGGCTTCGGCTCGACCAAGCGCGAGGGCGACGACGTCGAGGCTATCAACCGGCTGTTCACGCCCGAATTCCGCAACCGTCTCGACGCGATCATTCCGTTCGGCTCGCTGCCGATCCCGGTGATCCATCAGGTGGTGCAGAAATTCGTCATGCAGCTCGAGGCCCAACTTTCCGAGCGGGGCGTCACCTTCGACCTGTCGCCGGACGCGATCGCCTGGCTGGCCGACAAGGGCTATGACGAGCGCATGGGCGCGCGTCCGCTCGGCCGCGTCATTCAGGAGCACATCAAGAAGCCGCTGGCCGACGAGGTGCTGTTCGGCAAGCTGAAGAAGGGTGGCACGGTGCGCGTCACCGTCGAGAAGAAGGAAACCGGCGAGACCGGCCTGAAGCTCGAATCGTTGGCCGATGAAGCTCCGGTGAAGCCGAAGAAGGAAGAGCCGGAGGACGCGCCGAAGCCGAGGAAGGCGGCGGCGAAGAAGCCTGCCGCCAAGAAGGCCGTGGCGCAGAAGCCGGAGCCGAAGGGCAAGGACGGCGGCAAGCGAAGCCTGGTGCCGCAGCTGCCCCGCAAGGGCTGATCGACCTGAAGCGCGTCCCGCTGAAACGGATTCAGGCGGCGCGCGCTAGGTGCTTGTTACCAAAACGGCCGCCCGCCTTTGGGCGACATGCATTGAAGTCAAAAAGCCCCGGCAACGGGGCTTTTTGACTTGGGAGGAACCCACGTGACGGCTGGCCAAATCATCCATACGGAATGGCGCACGGCCCTCCGGAAGTCGAGCATTGCCGCCCCGTGAAATGTTTGCTGGCTGCAGAGTCAAGCAACGCCGTCCGGCGCGAAGCGTGTCAGGAAATATCCGCACGCCTTCCAGATCATGATCGACAAGAGGGCACCCGCGTAGCCGTCGATGGCATAGTGCCAGCCAAGCGCGACTGAGCCGACCATTATCACAGCAGCGAATGCCCACATCAGGACACCGGCCGGCCGGGAGCGCTGCGTTGCGTACAAGGAGAAAAGCACCGCCATCGCCACGTGCATGGACGGGAAAGCGGATATGCCGATGCTGCCGACGGTCGCGCCGGTATAGCCGCTCCACAGCATGTCCTGCGTGCTAAGCGCCCAGATCGGATAGATGCGATCGGCGGCGGCGAGTGCCTGCATGAGGGGACGGAAGTCACCGCCGAGTCCCAGTCGCTCGTAAAAGCACGGCCCCGCCGACGACAGCCCCATCGCCAGGAAGAAGCCGCCAAGCGTCCATATCAGCATGAAGCTCATCAGGAACTGATGACGCAGCTTCGTATCTTTGCGCGTGATGCAGGCGGTGAAAACCGTGGCGATGAGCACGATGAACCAGAAATTGTAGGCGAGATTGAGCATCCTCAATGCAAAGGGCGACTGGACGATAAACCACAGCCATTCGTCCGGCGCTCTACCGAAATGCAGGATCCGATCGGCGTGGGCCAGCGCCTTGTCCCATGCAAAAGGGGAGAGGATTGCGATGGCTCCTTTCAGAACGCCGACGGCGGATACGAAGGCGATGCTGGCGGTCAGGCCGTTGAGGCTGTTGGCCGTGCGTTCGGCGTCGCCGAAAAAGCTGCCCAGCGATTTCAGGAAGGTGCCGAGCGGTTCGGGATCCCGTTTGACCAGCGCAAGGTGGAGAAAGATCCCAAGTGCAAAGACGCAACCGCAGATCCAGAAAGCGATCAAAAGGTACTCAATGTATTCTTTCAATATGCCGAAATCCGGCATGTTTCCGGTGCGCATGCCGATCGCTATTGCCAGAAGCAGAGCGCCGACGGCCAAGGCGTGAAGCAATCTGTGTCGTCGAAAGGCGTGTGCCAGGGCGATCAGAAAAGCCCGTCCGCCAGCCATCGTCGCAAGGGGGGTCGACGCCGCAACCGAATTGTCCATGGTTTGAAACCCAATAGCTCGCCACGCCCCAGCGTTCTACAGCGAGATGGTTCGATATTTCCTAACCAAACGATTCGAGTGCGAACGGTCGCATCCGGGCGCCGCACGCGGCCGGGGAAAACGCGCCAGGGTTGTCGCGGCAAACCGATATAGGATCGTCAGTGCGAGGCTGTCAGTCGGCCTTCAACGGCGACGGGGCCGCGCGCTTTAGTTCCCTAGTGCCGCGCGGATCTTGCCGGCGTTCTCGGCCAGCACTTCCGGCTTTTCCATCTGCCCGGAATGGGGCTTCAGCGGCACGCCGTCGAAGCGCGGAATGACGTGGACATGGAGATGGTAGACGGTCTGCCCGGAGGCCGGCTCGTTGAATTGCATCAAGGTGACGCCGTCGGCATTGAAGGCCTTTTTCACGGCAACCGCCACCTTCTGCACCACGGCAAACAGCGGACCGAATGTTGCCGGATCGGCGTCGAGGATATTGCGCGACGGCGCCTTCGGCACCACCAGCGTGTGGCCGACTCCTTGCGGCATCACATCCATGAAGGCTACGACCGCATCGTCCTCATAGATGCGGTGCGAGGGGATTTCGCCGCGCAGGATTTTCGCAAAGATGTTGCCGGGATCGTAGGCTTCGGCCATGGCGGGCACTCCGGATTAGGTGTCGTCGTCCGGTGTAGCGAAGCCGCTTCCGAGCGGCAAGACGATTGAGCCGATCTGTCGGCAGCGCGGTCGGCCATCGCTGTTGCATGATCGCAGGTGTTGTCGTCTGATACGTCAATGTCAGGATGGAGCGACTGTGAAGTGGATCGTCGCCGGATGGCTGTTGTTCATTGTGTCGGCGCTGTTCTTCATCGCCGCCGCGTGGCGCGCAGGCGATCTGCTGGCGCTTGGCGGCGGCATTTTCTTCCTGGTTGCCTGCTTTTCGTTCCTCGTTCCGATCGCGGCCCGAAAGCCGCAATGACTGTGGATGGCAAGGCCCGAGCTATTCCTTGAGATCCTTGCGGAACGGGGTGTGCTCTTCGAGATACTCCCCCATCCGCTCCACCTCGCGCCTCTCGCGGCGAAGGTAGTCGGCGACCGCGTTGCGCAGGCCAGGATGGGCGATGTAGTGCGCCGAATGCATGGTCACCGGCTGGTAGCCGCGCGCCAACTTGTGCTCGCCTTGCGCGCCGGCCTCCACCACCTTCAACTTGCGCTCGATCGCGAAGTCGATCGCCTGATGGTAGCAGACCTCGAAATGCAGGAAGGGGTGATCCTCGATGCAGCCCCAGTTGCGGCCGTAAAGCGCGTCGGACCCGATGAAGTTGATGGCGCCCGCAATGTAGCGGCCGCTGCGCTTGGCCATGACCAGGAGAATGTCCTCGGCCATGCGCTCGCCGATCAGCGAGAAGAACTGGCGGTTGAGATAAGGGCGGCCCCATTTCCTGCCGCCGGTATCCATGTAGAAAGCGAAGAAATCGTCCCAGACGCGTTCGGTGATGTCCCTGCCGGTCAGCCAATCGATGCTGATGCCGTCGGCCAGCGCCTCGCGACGCTCCTTTTTCATCGCCTTACGCTTGCGTGAAGCGAGCGTGGCGAGGAAGTCATCATAGCTCGAAAAGCCTTCGTTGAAGAAATGGAACTGTTGGTCGGTCCGGTGCAGGAAACCCGCTGCTTCGAGCGTCGCAATGTCGGGCTCGGCGGCGAAGGTGACATGCGCGGAAGATACGCCGAGCTTGTCGGTCACCAATTTCAGGCCGGCGGCGAGGCCGGCCCTCACCGCGCCTTCGTCCTCGCCCCTGCTTACGAGCAGGCGAGGGCCGGTGACGGGCGTGAACGGCACCGAGCATTGCAGCTTCGGATAATAGCGCCCACCTGCGCGCTCGAACGCGTCCGACCATCCGTGGTCGAAGACATATTCGCCCTGACTGTGCGATTTGAGATAGCAAGGCACGGCGCCCAGCAGCTTGCCTTGCGCCGTCTCGAGCCTGAGGTGATGACCCTGCCAGCCGGTGCGCCGCACGGCACAGCCAGAATCCTCAAGCGCGCTCAGAAAACCGAATGAAACGAGCGGGTTGTAGCCGTTTGCTCTGTCGCCGCGCGCGGTTCCGGCGAAGCTGTTCCATTCATCGCAGGTGAATGCGCCGATGGTGGTCGCGATGCGGACCGAATAGTCCGCATTCGCTGTCGGTCCATCGTCGTCGTCACCCTGATCCATCCGGCTTATTTAAGCGTCCTCAGGGCAGCTACAAGTCACGTTTCAGGCACTGCCTCACAGCATGATGCCGAAAGTGCGAAGCGGTTTTCGGACGGCATCATGCTCGGATCTGATCCAGGTCGTTCGACCTGAAATCATCCAGCTCTAGGCGACCTTGACCAGGTCCGGCTCAAAGCCCTCGAAGGTCATCTGGTCGGCATATTTGAAGGTGAGGTCGACCGCCGGCTGGTCGTGCACGGTCCAGGTGATGACCGGCATCTTGAGCTTTTCGCGCACGAAGCTGACGAACGGGTTCGGCAGATCGCCGGCGGCGTAAGAGGTGAAGGCGAGGTTGTGCGCCAGCATGGCAAAATGCGCCTCGATCAGCTGGTCGTCCTTGCCGTAGGCGGTGAGCCCGCCGGGAATGCCCGGCGCCTCCTTGGCGAAGTCGCGGATCAGCCAATGGTCAAACGACATGATCGCCACCTTGCCAGTGTAGCGCTTGAGCAGCCTGCCGACGCTCGCGACCAATCCTTTGTCGTGGCCGGGAACACCTTTCAGCTCGACCACCAGCGGCACGCGTCCGTCGATCAGGTCGAGCCCCTCCTGCAACGTCGGCACATGATCTTTCGTGCCGCCCACCTTGAGCGCGGTGAGCTCGGCCGCGGTGCGTTGCCAGACGAAGCCATCCTCGCCTGTCAGTCGTTTCAGGTCGCAGTCGTGGATGATGACGGGAACGCCGTCGGACGAGATATGCACGTCGCATTCGATCGCGTAACCGCGGTCGGCTGCCGCGGCGAAGGCCGACAGAGTGTTCTCCCAGCGTGTCTTGTTCATGTCGTGGAAGCCGCGATGCGCGACGGGGCGGGCAATCAACCAGGAAAGGTCGGTCATGTCAGGCTCGTTTTACTCGACTTCGAAGATCGCTTCGATCTCGACCGCGGCATTGAGCGGGAGCGACGCAGTGCCGACGGCGGAGCGAGCGTGCTTGCCACGTTCGCCGAGGACCGCGACGAGGAAGTCGGAGGCGCCGTTGGCGACCAGATGCTGCTCGACGAAGTCCGGCGCCGAGGCGACGAAGACCGTGATCTTGACCAGCCGGCGGATTTTTTCGAGATCGCCAAGTGCTGCCTTGGCCTGCGCCAGGATGTTGATGGCGCAGAATTTTGCGCCCTCCTTGCCGGCGGCGGTATCGATGTCGCGGCCAAGCAGCCCGCTTGCCTGCAGCTTGCCGTCCTTCAGCGGCAGCTGCCCGGCGGTGAAGAGGGTGTTGCCGGTCCGGCAGTAGGGCACGTAGTTGGCGGCCGGCGCTGCTGCGGCCGGAATGGCAACGCCGAGATCGCTTAGCCGCTTTTCGATTGTTTCGCTCATTGGTTTTCCCTATTGCTGGAAGGCGCCGCGTTGGCGGGGCCGAAATTGCTATTTTTGCCTCGCTTCCGCCACGACTTTTTTTAAGCTGGACCATCTTTCCCTGCGGCCTGCCATCGGCCGCGACGATCGGAGCACTGCATGCGCTTGACGCGCCTTTTCCTTTCCACCGCTCTCGTGTCGGCGGCCATCCCGATGGCTCCGGCCCTTGCCGTGCCCGCGCTGCAGGCGCACCGCGCCGTCTATGATCTCACCCTCAACAAGGCGTCCGACCGCTCCGGCATCACGGGCATCTCCGGCCGCATGGTCTATGAGTTCAACGGCTCTCCCTGCGAGGGCTATACGGTGAAGTTCCGTTTCGTCACGCAGATCGTCACCAGCGAGAACACTAGGCTGACCGACCAGCAGACGACGACGTTTGAGGACGCAGAAGGCAAGACCTTCTCCTTCGTGACGAAGTCCTTCGTCGACCAGAACCTCGACAAGGAAGTCAAGGGTATGGCGACCAGGGAGCCGAAGGGCCTCAAAGTCAACATCGACAAGCCCGAGAAGAACACGCTCGAGCTCGCCGCCACGCAGTTCCCCACCCAGCACCTCGTGGAGCTGATCGGCAAGGCCGAGAAGGGAGAGAACTTCTATCAGACCAATCTGTTCGACGGCTCCGAGGATGCCAATAAGGTAATGACGACCACCGTCGTCGTCGGCAAAAGAGCCGACGCCGACAAGGCGGACCCGGAAGCGCCGGCGCTCGCCGAGCTTGCCACCGACAAATACTGGCCGGTCGACATCGCCTATTTCGACGACACCGACAAAAGCGGCGAAGAGGTGCCGGAGTACCGGATCAGCTTCAAACTGCATGAGAACGGCATCACGCGCGACCTCGTCATGGATTATGGCGACTTCTCAATGACCGGCAAATTGGTGAACCTGTCGCTGTTCGATCAGGCCAAGCCCTGTCCGGCCTCGAAATAGCGGCGGGTTAACCGCTACGGCGATCCGTCGCCGAGCCTGACTTGAAGACGCCGCAATCCCGTTCCAGCATCCCGTAGGCATTTCGGGGGAAAAGCTTGGGCAGGATCGACGTGTTCGTGGCGCCGCGACCCAATCCGGCGCTGATCAAGGTGATGACGATCGTCAACCGCATCGTCATGTTGCGAGGGGTTCCCGGCTTCCGCGACCTGTTGCCGTTCAATCGGCTCGCCGGCCTGCGCGGCGTCGCCAATATCCGTCACATCGACTTTCCCGTCGCCGACCAGCAGAAGCTGCACGCCTGCTGCGGCGAAGGCCAAGCGACGTTCATCACGCCCAACCATCCGGAATTCTTCACCGACTGGATGATCGACAAGGAGATCGTCTCGCGCGTCAGCCCGCTTGCCGCCTCATGGGCAACACATGGGGTGGTGAACGGGCTCGGTCGGCTGATGCAGAAATTCTGGCTGGCCAACAATCTGATCGCGCAGATTCCCGGCAACAGCGAAGCCGCCAAGGCGCATTCGGTCGATTGGGCGCTGAAAGGCCATGGCGTGCTGCTTCATCCGGAAGGCAGCGTCGGCTGGCACGGCAACCATGTCGCGCCGCTGCTTCCCGGCGCGGTGGAGATGGGGCTGGCGGCGCTGAAGCGCGGGCGCGAAACCAACAAGGATTTCAAGGTCTGGGTGGCTCCTGTTGTCTGGAAGCTCGCCTTCATCGGCAATGTCGAGCGGCCGCTCGCCAGGGAATGCGCCTATGTCGAGAAAAAGCTGAAAATGGAAAGTGTTGCAGCCGGCTCCCTGCCGGAGCGCGTCTACAGCATCTATTCAGGCCTGCTCTCCCTCGACGAGCAGGCCTGCGGCCTGACCGCAGAGGCGGGCGCTTCCTTTGCCAGCCGCCAGCAAAGGGTGCTGGCCGAGCTTGGCCTGCGGCTCGCCGATGCCGTTGCGGCCGAACCCGACCTCGATTTGGCCGAGTTGCTGCGGCGTTCACGCCGCTGGCTGCGCGAGGGCAAGGCTGATGCGGATGAGCAAAAACGCGTGCGAAAACTGGCGGAAACGATCCAGCGCGTCCAGCGCGTCGGCTCCTGGGCCTTCGCCAATCAGACGATAACCCAGGAGGAGATCGCCGAGCATCTGAAGCGCATCCGCAACGACTATTGCAAAGGCGCTTTGCGCGATTCGATCAACCGCTTCATTCCGCAGCCCGCCGGGCCGCGCTGCGCTCACATCCGCGTGCCCGAGCCGTTGGCGCTTCATGCATATGATGGTTCGGTCGAAGAGGCGCTCGCCGTGCTGCGCTCAAGGATGCAGGAAGCGGTGTCGAGAATCGTGACCGAACTTGAAGCCGCCGGCGGCTTCATTTCCTATCCGAATCCCTTTTATCATCGCTGACTTCGCGTCGGCCCGGGATGATTGTGAGCGGGCCGCCGATGTCGGTTGGAGTGCTGCAAGCTCGATGGCTGTCTATGTCGATGCGGCGATCTGGAAATGGGCCGGCCATCGCTGGTGCCATCTGCTCGCCGACGACACCGACGAGCTCCACCGCTTTGCCGCCGATCTCGGCCTCAAGGGCTCGTCCTATCAGGGGCCGCCGAAGACTTCGGCGCCGCATTACGATATCACCGGCTTTGAGCGCGACCGCGCCGTGCGGCTTGGCGCGGTCGAATGCAGTCGCGAGGAGATTGTCGCCGTCTTCCGCCGCGTCAGAGTACCGAACGGCAAGACCCGACGCTGACGGAGTTTTGATGCATGTCGTTGTCCCAGAACCGCCGAACACTTCTGGACGACATGCATAAGTGCGCGGATCGCCGCAGGTGAGGGCGTTTTCCGGTAGCTCGCTTGCGTTTACGAGACTTCCCCTCTATATGCCCGCTCATTCCACACACGGACTTTGGTGTCTGCCCGGGAGAAATCCGGCTGAAACCTCCGGTGGCATCAGGACATAAGTCCGAAATGCCTGTGTCCGTGGAGGCCAACCGGAAAGGAACTAAGGAATGGCTCTGCCTGATTTCAGCATGCGCCAGCTTCTGGAAGCTGGTGTTCACTTCGGCCACCAGACCCACCGCTGGAACCCGAAGATGGCGCCCTACATCTATGGCGCCCGCAACAACATCCACATCATCGACCTGTCGCAGACGGTGCCGCTGCTGCACCAGGCCCTGAAGCAGGTTTCCGACACCGTCGCCAAGGGCGGCCGTGTGCTGTTCGTCGGCACCAAGCGCCAGGCTTCGGACATCGTCGCCGACGCCGCGCAGCGTTCGGCCCAGTATTATGTCAACTCGCGTTGGCTGGGCGGCATGCTGACCAACTGGAAGACGATCTCGAATTCGATCCAACGCCTGCGCAAGCTCGACGAGACGCTGGCCGGCGAGGCCCAGGGCCTCACCAAGAAGGAGCGCCTCAACCTCGACCGTGAGCGCGAGAAGCTCAACAAGGCGCTGGGCGGCATCAAGGACATGGGCTCGACGCCGGACCTGATGTTCGTCATCGACACCAACAAGGAGGCGATCGCCATCCTCGAGGCTAAGCGCCTCGGCATCCCGGTCGTCGCCATCATCGATTCCAACTGCGACCCGGACAAAATCGACTTCCCGATCCCCGGCAATGACGACGCGGCCCGCGCGATCCAGCTTTATTGCGACCTGATCGCCAAGGCTGCGATCGACGGCATCGCCCGGCAGCAGGGCGCGCTCGGCATGGACATCGGCGCGTCGGCCGAGGCTCCGGTCGAACCGGCGCTCGACACTCCGGCCACTGAAGCTCCGGAAGCTTGAAAAACGAAGGCCGGCTTCGGCCTTCATCTTTCCAATAAGTTGGCGCGTTAAAGCGCTTTTGCCGGGCGCATCATCGGGATTCGATGGTGCGTCGGCGCTTTTGAAACAAAGAGGCGACAATGAGCATTTCGGCTGCACAGGTCAAAGAACTCCGCGACTTGACCGGCGCGGGCATGATGGACTGCAAGGCGGCGTTGAACGAAACCAACGGCGACATGGAAGCGGCCGTCGACTGGCTGCGCAAGAAGGGCATCTCCAAGGCCGACAAGAAGGCCGGCCGCACCGCGGCGGAAGGCCTGATCGGCGTCGATTCCGGTGTTCGCGAAGCCGCGGTCGTCGAGGTGAACTCCGAGACCGACTTCGTCGCGCGCAACTCCGCCTTCCAGGAAATCGTCGCCAACGTCGCCAAGGTGGCGCTCGCCTATGGCACGACCGAAGCAGTTGCCGCGGCCAAGTATCCGGGCTCCGACAAGTCAGTCACCGACACCATCAAGGACGCGGTCGGCACCATCGGCGAGAACATGGGCTTCCGCCGCTCGGCCAAGCTCACTGTCCCGCATGGCGCGGTGGCGACCTATGTCCACAATGCCGTCGCGGATGGCCTCGGCAAGCTCGGCGTGCTGGTCGCGATCGAGACCACCGGCAATGAGCATGCGGCGAACGCCTTCGGCCGCCAGGTCGCCATGCATGTCGCCGCGACCAACCCGGTTGCGCTGACTGCCGAGGAAGTCGACCCGGCCCTGATCGAGCGCGAGAAGGCGATCTTCTCCGACCAGGCCCGCCAGTCCGGCAAGCCGGAAGCGATCATCGAGAAGATGGTCGAGGGCCGGCTGCGTAAGTTCTATGAAGAGGTCGTGCTCCTGAAGCAGGCCTTCGTGCTCAATCCCGACATCACCGTCGAGAAGGCGCTGAAGGATGCCGAGAAGGAGATCGGCGCTCCGGCGAAGATCACCGCCTATCTGCGTTACGCGCTGGGCGAGGGCATCGAGAAGGAAGCGACCAATTTCGCGGCGGAAGTCGCGGCCGCGGTCAAGAAATAGCCCGAAGCAAAAGTAAGGCTACAGAGCTCAGGCAACTCGGCCGGGTGTCCGCATGGATGCCCGGCCGATCTCTTGAGCGGTATCGATAAAGGCTCTGAGCTTCGGCGCCATCGATGCCCTGCGCGGGAAATAGAGGAACAGGCCCGGCTCCTCGATCGCCGTCTTCGGCAGGATCTGAACCAGACGACCCGCGGCGAGATCGGCGCGCACCAGCGGCTCGAATACGTAGGCGAGCCCGACGCCAGCAAGCGCAAGATCGATCGCCGCAAGCGAATCTGTGACGATGGCCGTGCCGCGCGTCTCGACCACGACATCCGTGCCGTTTTCGTTCAGATCCCAACGATAGAGCCCGCCGGAGCGGACAAGCCGGTAGCCGATGCAATTGTGCCTCGCCAGGTCGGCTACGTCGCGCGGCCGGCCGTGCTTTCCGATATAGCCGGGCGAGGCGACAACCACTGCCTTGACGGGAGGCGTAAGCCGCACGGTGATCATATCCTGTGCGATCATCTCGCCCAGCCTGATGCCGGCATCGAAACCCTCGCCGACGATATCGACCAGGGCCTGGTCGGCGAAGACCTCGACCGTCACCTCCGGATAGCGTTCGGCCATGGCCGCGATCACCGGCGTGACCGCCAGGGGGATCGCGATATTGGACGCATTGATCCTGAGCAGGCCGGAGGGCCTGCCCTTGATGCCGCGGATGCGGTCGATGCGCTCGGAGATGTCCTGCAGGGCAGGGGCCGCGGTCTCCACCAGCGCCTTGCCGGCTTCGGTCAGCGAAACGCTGCGCGTGGTGCGCGCAAACAGCGGCTGGCCGATGCGCTCCTCCACCAGCCGCACCGCATGACTGACCGCCGACGGACTCATGCCGAGTTCGGCCGCGGCAAGCGCGAAGCCGCCGCGCCGAGCCACGGCGACGATCACCGGCAGATGCGTCAGCAGATCTCGATCCATTCATGAATAATATCGCATAGTCCTTGCGAACAATGCAATCTTATCGATGCCGCCAAGCTGGTCCACATTGGCGCCAACACACGGGCGGTGGGGCCGATGCGCAAGGAGAAAAAACATGAATGCTTTGAGACATGCGACCTTCGCGGCAGGACTGGCACTGGCGCCCGTCGATGCCGGCGGAGCCGAACCAATGGGCTGGCAAACGCTCGCCGACGAGCGCGCCGTCATCCGCATCGCGGATGCCATTGACCGCGCCGTCGATGCGCAGGATTGGAAACTCGCCCGCAGCTTCTTCGCCGACCGGGTTACCGCGGACTTCAGCAGCCTTTCCGGACAGCCCGCGGCCAGGGTCGCCTCCGACGATCTGATCGGCGCCTGGGCTGCCAATCTCAAAGGCAGCAAGACGAGCCTGCACCTGCGGACCAACCACCAGGTCGAAATAGAGGCCGATACGGCGACCGTCCGTTCCAACGGCTATGCCTGGAACAGGATGGAAGGCAATGGCGATCCGCTCTGGGAGGTCTGGGGCACCTATGAGCATCGCCTGAGCCGATCGGGTCAAGGCTGGAAGGTGGACGGCTTCACGTTCCGCATGACGCATGAGCGCGGCAATCCCTGGGTGAAAGCGACGCCTGGCCAATAAGCCCATACCAAACACGATCGGAACACGTCATGAGCATGAACTATTACACGCTCGGCAATAGCGGCCTGCGCGTCAGCCGGCTGGCGCTGGGCACCATGACCTTCGGCACCGAATGGGGCTGGGGTGCTGACAGGGAAACCTCCCGCGCCATGTTCGACGCCTATGTCGAGGCTGGCGGCAATTTCTTCGACACGGCCGACCTCTACACCGGCGGGACGGCAGAGACCTGGCTCGGCGAATTCGTCGCCGAGCGCGGCTTGCGCGACAAGGCGGTGATCGCCACCAAATTCACGATGAACAAGGAACCCGGCAATCCGAATGCCGGCGGCAATGGCCGAAAGAACATCATGCGCGCGGTGGACGCTTCGCTGAAGCGGCTCGGAACCGACTATATCGATCTTTACCTCATGCATGTCTGGGACAGGCTCACGCCGGCCGAGGAGGTGTTGCGCACGCTGGACGATTTGGTGCGTGCCGGCAAAGTACGCCATATCGGTCTTTCTGACGTGCCGGCCTGGTATGCCGGGCGGGCGCAGGCGATCGCCGAACTGCGCGGCTATGAGCCGGTCTCGGCCCTGCAGCTCGAATATTCGCTCGTCGAGCGCTCGATCGAACATGAATTCGCGCCTTTCGCCTCGCGTCACGGCGCCGGCATCATGGCGTGGAGCCCGCTGGCCAGCGGCCTGCTAAGCGGCAAATACCGCCCGGCGCAAGCCGGCAATGCCGGCCGGCTCGACGGGTTCCGCAACACCACGCATCCGGGTTTCCAGAAATTCAGCGAACGCAATTGGGCGATCGTTACGGAACTCGAGAAGGTGGCTTCCGAACTCGACCGAAGCATGGCGCAGGTGGCGCTGAACTGGGTTGCGGCGCAGCCGGGTGTGGCCACCGTCATCCTCGGCGCGACGAAACTTGCCCAGTTGCAGGACAATCTGCGGGCGCTCGACTTTTCAATCCCTGCCGAACTTCGCAAGCGGCTCGATTCGGTGAGCCTTGCGCCCGCGCCGTTCCCGCATTCCTTTTTTGGACCCGAGATTCAGGTCAGGGTGGCCGGCGGTGTCGTGACCGGCGACAAGCCGTCCGGCTATTCGCTGCCGGTCCTGATCGAAGGCGAGGCGGTCAGCATCAGCAGCAACTGATCGGAAAAGCCTGGAATTTTGAGCGAGGGCGCGGCGTGACATCGCCGCGCCCTTCGTGTATCGGGTCGAACCATCGTGCCAGCGCCGCCAGGCGAAGCGGGGCGCCTTCGCCTCCAGATTTGCCCGCGCCGAGATTTTTCGAGGAACCAGATGACGGTGAAGCCCCTCTATCGACGTGTCTTGCTGAAAGCTTCGGGCGAAGCCTTGATGGGGGAACAGCATTTCGGCATCGACGTCTCGGTCGTCGACCGTATCGCAGCCGACATTGCCGAGGCGCGGGCGCTTGGCGTCGAAGTCGGAGTCGTGATCGGCGGCGGCAACATCTTCCGCGGCGTGGCCGTCGCCTCCAAGGGCGGCGACCGCGTCACCGGCGATCACATGGGCATGCTCGCCACCGTCATCAACTCGCTGGCGCTGCGCACCTCGCTGAACAAAATCGGCGTCGACGCCGTGGTGCTTTCGGCCATTGCCATGCCGGAACTCTGCGAAAGTTTTTCACAGCGCCAGGCGACCGCCTATATGAATCAAGGCAAGGTGGTGATCTTTGCCGGCGGCACCGGCAATCCGTTCTTCACCACCGATTCGGCCGCAGCGCTGCGCGCCGCCGAGATCGGCGCCGACGCGCTGTTCAAGGGCACGCAGGTCGACGGCGTCTATTCGGCCGACCCGAAGAAGGATCCGGATGCGGTGCGCTTCGACCGCATAAGTCATGCCGAAGTCATCAAACGCGGGCTTACGATTATGGATACGGCCGCGATTGCACTTGCGCGTGAAAACAACATTCCGATAATCGTCTATTCGATCCACGAAAAAGGTGGTTTCGGCGAAATTCTAAGAGGCGGCGGCCGTTGCACGATCGTCGCGGACAATTGACTGGGGCCGAAGACGGCTGAATGATCGCCGGTCCGGTCGAGACTAGAAGACAAGCATTGAACCCGGCGAACGGGTCGAGGAGATGATCATGAGTGGCGAGTACGACGATCTCAAGCGGCGCATGGACGGGGCGATCGCGGCCTTCAAGCACGATCTCGCTTCGCTGCGCACCGGCCGCGCTTCCAGCAACCTGCTCGACGCCGTGCAGGTCCATGCCTATGGCACGACGATGCCCATCAATCAGGTGGCCAACGTCACGGTTCCGGAGCCGCGGATGATTTCGGTATCGGTTTGGGACAAATCGATGGTGAGCGCCGTCGACCGCGCTATCCGCGAGGCCAATCTTGGCTTCAATCCGATCGTCGACGGCACCAATCTGAGGATTCCTTTGCCCGAACTCAACGAGCAGCGCCGCAAGGAACTGGTCAAGATCTCGCACGGCTATGCGGAGAACGCCCGCGTCGCGGTTCGCCATGTCCGTCGCGACGGCATGGATTTCCTCAAAAAGGCGGAAAAGGACGGCACGATCAGCGAAGACGATCATCGCAAGCGCTCCGACCAGGTTCAGAAGCTGACCGATGAGATGATCAGCACCATCGATCACCTGCTTTCCGATAAGGAAGCTGAAATCATGCAGATTTAGGGTCGGTTTCTCACCGGCTCGAAAGCGAGACCATGACAACCCCCGCGCATGTCGCGATCATCATGGACGGAAACGGACGCTGGGCAAAGGCGCGCGGCATGCCGAGGCTCGCCGGCCACCGCGCCGGCGTCGAAGCCTTGCGCAAGACGGTGCGCGCCGCGCCAGAGCTCGGCATCTCCTATCTGACGGTCTACGCCTTCTCCTCTGAAAACTGGTCGCGGCCGAAGTCCGAGGTCAGCGACCTGATGGGCCTCCTGAAGCTCTTCATCCGCCGGGATCTCGCCGAGCTGCACCAAAACGGCGTGCGGGTGAGGGTGATCGGCGACAGGGAAGGGCTGCAGCCGGACATCAGAGGCCTGCTGCAGGAGGCCGAATCGCTGACCGCGGGCAATGAGGCGCTGACCCTGGTCATCGCCTTCAACTATGGCGGGCGCGACGAGATCGTGCGCACCGCGCGCAAGCTCGCCGATGCCGTGGCTCGCGGCGAAATGACAACCGACGCCATCACGATGGAGAGCTTTGCCGGCGCGCTCGACACCGAGGGCATTCCCGATCCGGACCTCGTGATCCGCACCAGCGGCGAGCTCAGGCTGTCGAACTTCCTCTTGTGGCAGGCCGCCTACAGCGAGCTCGTCTTCCTGCCTTGCTACTGGCCGGACTTCAGCCGGGAGCACCTGGCCGACGCCCTGCGCGACTTTGCCGGCCGCGAACGCCGTTTCGGCGGGCTCGCCGCCCGCGACGTCGCCTTGTAGCGCGGAATCGATGAGCAATCTCCAGCAGCGTGTCATCTCGGCCATCGTGATGGCAGCCGTCACACTTGCGCTCACCTGGCTCGGCGGGCTGCCGTTCCGCCTGTTCTGTGCGGCGATCGCGGCGTTGATCTTCTACGAATGGACGCGCATGTCGCGCCCTGAGAACGGTGCGACGCTCGGCTTTCTGCCGGAAGCGCTGATTCTGGTCTTCATCGGCGCGCTGATCGCCGGCCTGCCGGCACTTTGGCTGCTGCTTCTGGTCGCAGCCATCACTGCTATCGTCGCTGTTGCCGCGCGGCTGCGGGGAGCAGCGCAGTGGGAGGCCTCGGGGCTGGCATACGCGTCGTTGTCCGGCTTGTCGCTTGCCTATCTGCGCGGGGACAGCCACTCAGGATTGATCGCCATCCTCTTCCTGTTCGCGGTCGTCTGGGCGACCGACATAGCGGCCTATTTCGTCGGCCGCGCGGTCGGCGGCCCGAAGCTTGCGCCGTCAATCTCGCCCGGCAAGACGCAGAGCGGCGCGCTTGGCGGCGCTGTCGGCGGCATCGCTGCCGGATTGGTGCTGGCAATCGCGGCCGGGGCCGGCAATCTCACTATGCTTGGCCTCGTCGCCTTGGCGCTCTCGATCGTCTCGCAGATCGGCGATCTGTTCGAATCCTGGGTCAAGCGCCGGCACGGCTGCAAGGATTCGAGCAATCTCATTCCCGGCCATGGCGGCGTCATGGACAGGGTGGACGGGCTTGTCGCGGCTGCGTTCGCCCTGTACGTCATCGGTTGGATTGCGGCGGGCGCCGACCATCCGGCAATGGGGCTGTTTCCGAACTGACTGGCGTCGCCAATGGGCGAAAACGACGCGTGCCAGGGATTCGCCCGGATTGATGCCACAGTCGCGGCGGACTGTCGCGCTGGGCGAATTTTGAGGGCATGACTTGAACGAGATTCTTCACGCGCTCTTCAGCACGCAAGGCTTTGTCCTCGGCACCCTTGTGCCGTTCCTGTTCGTGCTCACCGTCGTGGTGTTCGTGCATGAGATGGGCCACTACCTCATCGGCCGCTGGTGCGGCATAGGCGTCAAGGCTTTTGCCATCGGCTTCGGCCCGGAGCTCTTCGGTTTCAACGACCGCCACGGCACGCGCTGGAAGCTTTGCGCCATTCCGCTTGGCGGCTACGTCAAATTCGTTGGCGACATGAACGCGACATCGAGTCAGCCGAGCACCGAAGAGCTCGAATCGCTGAGCGAGGCCGAGCGCGAGGTCGCCTTCCACACCCAGCCGATCTGGAAACGCGCGGCGACCGTCGTCGCCGGGCCGCTGTTCAATTTCCTGCTGACGATCGCCGTGTTCGCGGTGCTGTTTTCGCTCTATGGCCGCCCGGTGATGGAGCCGATGGTGGCCGAAGTCAGCGCCGGCAGCCCGGCGGCGCGGGCGGGCATTCAGCCCGGCGATCGATTCGTCAGAGTCGACGGCAACAAGGTGGAGACCTTCGCCGACGTTCAACGCCTGGTTTCGGGCCGCGCCGGCGACGCCATCACCTTCACCATGTTGCGCGACGGCAAGGAAATCACCGTCACCGCGACGCCGGAACCGATGGAGCAGCAGGATGCGCTGGGCAACAAGGTCAAGGTCGCGATCATCGGCGTGGCCAACAATGCGGAGCTCGGGCAGCCGCGACTGGTCTCCTACACGCCCGCGGGCGCGCTGGCGGCGGCTGTCGAGGAAACCGGGCATGTGATCGAGCGCACCGGGCAATTTCTGCAACGTTTCGTCGTCGGGCGCGAGGACAAATGCCAACTCGGCGGCCCGATCAAGATCGCGAAAATGTCGGGTCAGGCGGCCAAACTCGGTTTCGAATGGCTGGTGCAGCTTGTTGCATTCCTGTCAGTCGGGATAGGGATTCTCAATCTGCTACCGATTCCCCCTCTCGACGGCGGCCACCTCTTGTTCTACGGCGTGGAGGCCGTCATAAGGCGGCCCGTGTCGGAGCGGATGATGGAGATGGCCTACCGGACCGGTCTCCTTCTGGTGCTCGGATTTATGGGTTTCGTTTTTTGGAATGATCTGTTTGGGTGCTGAAATCATGAAGGAATTTGGCTTCGGCCCCATCCGTATTGAGACGCCGTTTACCATGCGTGGGGATATGCGTGACACGAAAGCCACGCAACAGGGTTAAGTAAATACAAATTAACCGGGAGCCTTGCGTGTAGGGGAAATCCGGTTAATACGGTAAGGGAAAATACCGCACGTCCGGTTTTCTCGCCGTGGGGACTACGAGAAAAAGGTACAAAAGCCCGATGAAGGCAGCATCCAAGTTTCTGAGCGCCGCGTCCGCGGCGGCTTTGTCCGCCGCCCTGGTTTTGCCAGGCGCGCTCGCAGTGCAGTTCGTTGCCACATCGGTAGCCGAAGCAGCAGTGGTCAGGAGGGTCGAGGTCAGCGGCAACCAGCGTGTCGATGCCGAAACCATCCGCAATTACATCGCGATCAAGCCCGGCAAGGCGTTTTCAAGTGCCGATATCGATAGCGCCGTGAAGGCGCTGTTCGGCACCGGGCTGTTCTCGGACGTCCAGATCAATCAGGTCGGCTCGACCCTGGTCGTCAAGGTTTCCGAATACAAGGTCGTCAACCAGGTCCTGTTCCAGGGCAACAAGAAGCTCAAGGACAACGCGCTCCAGGCCGCTGTCCAGCTGAAGCCGCGCGCGACCTTCTCGCAGCAGGCGCTCGACGCCGACGTCGAGGCGGTCAAGGCTGCCTATCGGCGTATCGGCCGCGACGACGCCGCCGTGACCACTCAGATCATGGACCTCGGCGACAATCGCGTGAACGTGGTCTTCAACATTAACGAAGGCGCGCGCACGCAGATCGCGGCGGTCAATTTCGTCGGCAACAGCGCTTTTTCCAGCCGACGCCTGTCGGACGTCATCAACACCAAGCGTTCGTCCTGGCTTTCGTTCGTGCTGCGCGACGACGTCTATGACGAGGACAAGCTGCGCGCCGATCAGGAGTTGCTGCGCCGCTTCTACTACAATCACGGTTACGCCGATTTCCAGGTCGTTTCGGCCGTCGGTGAGTTGGACGAAGCCACCAACAAATACACGGTCACCATCACCGTGCAGGAAGGCGAGCGCTACAACTTCGGCGACATCAGCGTCGAGAGCACGATTCCCGAGGTCGACTCAAAGTCGCTGGAATCGGTGGTCCAGACGCACAAGGGCGATGTGTATAACGCCAAGGACGTCGAGGACACGATCGTTGCGCTCACCGAAAAGGTCGCCGGCTCAGGCTATGCGTTTGCCCAGGTAACGCCGCGCGGCGACCGCAATTTCGAGAATCACACGATCTCGGTCGTCTACACAATCGACCAGGGCACCAAGGCCTATATCGAGCGCATCGAAATCCGCGGCAACGACCGCACGCGTGACTATGTCATCCGGCGCGAATTCGACGTCAGCGAAGGCGACGCCTTCAACCAGGTTCTTATCCAGCGCGCGAAGAAGCGGCTGGAAGCCCTGGATTATTTTGAAAAAGTCGACATCTCGACGGTCCCTGGGTCTGCTCCGGACCAGGTCGTCCTGGTGGTTGACGTGGTCGAGAAGTCGACCGGTGAGTTCTCGGTCGGCGCCGGCTATTCGACCGGCGGCGACACGCCGGGCCCGTCCGTCGAAGGCTCGATCACCGAGCGCAACTTCCTCGGCCGCGGCCAGTACATCAAGCTGTCGGCCGGCGGCGGCAAGAACTCGCGCGACTACGCGATCTCCTTCACCGAGCCGTATTTCCTCGGCCGGCGCATCGCCGCGGGCTTCGATATCTACAAGTCGACCCGTGAGTACAACCATTACGATACGGACGTCACCGGCGCGACCATTCGCTTCGGCCTGCCGATCACCGACAGCATTTCGACGCAGCTGGCGTATAATATCTCGCAGGAGAAGTATTCGATCGCCGATGGCTGCTTGACCAGCGGCGTCTACGATCCGTCCAAGTGCACGATCTCCCAGGCCATCCGGGACGGCGTCGCCGAAAGCCCATGGACCAAGTCGTCTGTCAGCCTCGGCCTGGTCTACAATACCATCGACGACATGAAGAATCCGCACGAGGGTCTTTACATCACAGGCACAACGGAAGTCGCCGGTCTCGGCGGTGACGCCAAGTGGGTGAAGTTGACCGGGCGAGCAAGCGTCTACCAGACCTTGTCCGAGCAGTTGGACCTAGTCGGCCTGGTGTCGGGTGGCGCTGGCTATATCGCGGGCTATGGCAATGGCGATCTGCGCATCTTCGACCACTTCCAGAGCAATGACCGCATGATCCGCGGTTTCGCCTATGGCGGCATTGGCCCGATTGCCAGCGACACCAGTGGAGACCATCTCGGCGGCACGACCTATTTCAATGCCTCGGCGGAAGCCCAATTCCCGATGCCGGTTATTCCGGAAAGCTTCGGCTTGCGTGGCGCTGTGTTTGCCGATGCGGCAACGCTTTACGGCAGCAAGCTCGATCCTGCTTTGATCAAGCCGGGGTCGGCTGACATGCATCTGCGCGCTTCGGTCGGTGTCGGCCTAATGTGGGCTTCGCCGTTCGGTCCGATCCGCATCGATTATGCGATTCCGGTCGAGAAGCAGCCGGGCGACGACGTGCAGGAATTCAACTTCGGCATAGCGACCCGTTTCTAATCCGCGGGTTACGATGTTTCCGGGTCGTGTGATGACCCGGAATCGACTGATCCGACCTAGCTGGATAATGTTTGTGGAATGACCGATCCGGTGTTCTTCGCGCCTTCACGCCGGTATACGGCTGGCGAGGTCGCGAATCTGACCGGCGCCAATCTTATTGATTCCTCGCAGGCCGACATCGCCATCGACGCGCTGGCGCCCGCCAATGAGGGTGGCGACGGTGCGCTCGTCTTTGTCGACGGCAAGCGCAATTTCGCCTTGATGCATTCGCTCAAGGCGGCTGCCGTTCTCTGTCCCGCCGACTTCGCCAACAGGGCGCCCCAGGGGATTGCGGTGCTGGCGCATCCGCGCCCGCAGCAGGCCTTCGCCATGGTGGGGCGGCTGCTCTTTCCGCAGGCCGCCACGCCCGGGCCGATGACCGGCGAAACCGGCATTTCGCCGCAAGCGCACATCGATCCGTCCGCGCATGTCGAGGCGGGTGCGATCGTGGAGGCGGGCGCCGTGATCGGTCCCGACGTTTCTATCGGGAGCGGCACGGTCATTGCGCCCCATGCGGTCATTGGCCGCTCCTGCAAGATAGGTCGTGATGGCTATGTCGGTCCGGGTGCCAGCATCCAATATGCGCTGATCGGCAACCGCGTCATCATTCATGGCGGTGCAAGGATCGGTCAGGACGGGTTCGGCTTCGTGGCCGGCGCGAAGGGACCTGAGCGCGTGCCGCAGATCGGCCGCGTCATCATCCAGGACGACGTCGAGATCGGCTCCAACTCGACCGTCGATCGCGGTGCGATGTCCGACACGATCATCGGACAAGGTACCAAGATCGACAATCTGGTGCAGATCGCCCACAATGTTCGTATCGGCCGCAATTGCATTATAGCCGGGCTTTCGGGTATTTCCGGTTCCGTCGTCGTCGGCGACAACGTCACCATGGGTGGCGGCGTCGGCCTCGCCGATCATTTGACCATCGGTCCCGGGGCCAAGCTTGCTGCGAGAAGTGGATTCATGAGCAACGTGCCGGCGGGCGAGGTCTGGGGAGGCTATCCGGCGCAGCCAATGGCGGAAGCCATGCGTGAGATCGCGATGCTGCGCAGGCTGGCCAGGACGCGCAAGCAGGGCGACGGAAATGGCTGACACGGTTGCGACGACACTTGAGGCGGTCGACATAATGGGGCTGATGAAGCTCCTGCCGCACCGTTATCCGTTTCTGCTGATCGACCGCATCGTCGAAATCGACGGCGACGACTCCGCGGTCGGCATCAAGAACGTGACTATCAACGAACCGCATTTCCAGGGCCATTTCCCGCAGCAGCCGGTCATGCCGGGCGTGCTCATCATCGAGGCCATGGCCCAGACCGCCGGCGCGATCTGCATTCGCAGCCTCAATGCGGAAAAGCCGTCGCTGGTTTATTTCATGACCATCGACAACGCGAAGTTCCGCAAGCCGGTCGTCCCCGGCGATCAGCTCAGGATCCACGTCAAGAAGATCAAGAAGCGCGGCAACCTGCTGAAATTTGCCTGCGAGGCGATGGTGGATGGCGCAAAGGCCGCCGAAGCCGAAGTTTCGGCTATGATGGTCACCGGCTGACGGTTTCTAATGCTCATGAAAGTTCAGACATCAATCCATCCTTCCTCGGTCGTCGAAGAAGGCGCCCAGCTCGGCGAAGGTGTGCGTATCGGACCCTTCTGCCATGTCGGCGCCGATGCCGTCATCGGCGATCGCGTCGAGCTGGTCAGCCATGTCTCGGTGATGGGCGCGACCACCGTCGGCGGCTCGACCAAGGTCTATCCAATGTCGACGCTCGGGGCGCCGCCGCAGAACACCAAGCACAAGGGCGGGCGCACGACGCTGGTCATCGGCGGAAATTGCACCATCCGCGAAGGCGTCACCATGCATGTCGGCACCGATTCCAGCCGCGGCGAGACGGCGATCGGCGACAATGGCAATTTCCTGGCCTATGCCCACATTGCCCATGACTGCGTCGTCGGCAAGAATGCCACCTTCGCCAATGGGGCGACGCTCGGCGGGCATTGCGAGATCGGCGACAATGTCTATATCGGCGGCCTGACCGCCGTGCATCAGTTTGTCCGCGTCGGCGACAACGCCTTTATCGGCGGCTGCTCGGCGGTCGTCGGCGACGTCATTCCCTATGCGATCGCCGTCGGCAATCGCGCCAAGCTGCGCGGTCTCAACGTCATCGGCCTGAAGCGCTCCGGCCTGCCGCGCGCCGAAATCTACATGCTGCGAAGGGCTTACAGGGCGATTTTCGACCACTCCCGCACGGTCGGGGAGAATGTCGAGATCGCCAAGGCGGAGTTCGCCTCGTCACCGACGGCCATGAAGATGATCGACTTCATCACCAGTCGCGGCAAGCGGCATTATGCCGTCCCGCCGCTGAAGGGCGGTGGCGGCGATGACGATGGCGATGACGAGGGCTGAGCCCGCCGGGTCAGGGCTTGCACTCGCGCCGGGCTCCAGGGTCGGCATCATCGCCGGTGGCGGCAGCCTGCCGGTCGAAGTGGTGGAAGGTCTGGTCAGACAGGGACATTCGCCTTTCATCATCCTGGCCGAGGGCGAGGTGGATCGCGAAGCGGACTTTGCCGCCTACGAGCAGGCGACGCTTGCGCTCGAAGACATCGGCTTCCTGCTTCCCTTGCTGAAGCGCGAAGGCATTAGCCACCTGGTTCTTGCCGGCGAGATCAAGCGCAGGCCGCGGCTTGCGAAGATACGTCCAACGCTCAGTCTGCTGACGATAATCCCCTCCGTGGCAATGGCGCTGGCCCGCGGCGACGACGGGCTTCTGAAGGTTCTGACGCGCGGGCTGGAAAGGCGCGGTATCACGGTGGTCGGAGCGCATGAGATCGTTCCAGATCTCGCTGCCGGCGAGGGCACGCTGACCAAGGCAGGACCAAAGCAATCGGACTGGCGCGATATCGAGGCGGGCCGCGCGGCGGCCAAGGTAATCGGCGAGCTTGACGTCGGCCAGGCGGCGATTGCGGTCGGAGGGCGGGTTATCGCGTTGGAAGGCATCGAAGGCACTAAGGGCCTGCTCGAGAGGACGCGCGAATTGCGCGGGCACGGCAGGCTCGCCGGCAAGACGCGCGGCGTCCTGGTCAAATGCGCCAAGCCAGGGCAGGAGCTGCGCGCCGACTTGCCCTCGATAGGCCCGCAGACGGTCGAGGCCGCACACGCGGCCGGCCTTGCCGGCATCGCCGTCGAAGCCGGCCGCTCGCTCATTCTCGAAGGCCCGGCGACTCTCGCGCGGGCCAATGCGCTTGGCTTGTTCATCGTCGGATTTCCCGCGACGGAGCCGACCGATGGCCAGTGAGAGGCCGCTCAAGATCGCCATCGTCGCGGGCGAGGAATCGGGCGACCTGCTGGGCGCCGACATCGTGCGTGCGCTCGAAAAGACCACCGGCCGTAAGATCCGGCTCGTCGGCATCGGCGGCCGGCATCTGCAGGAACTAGGGCTGACACCGCTCTTCGACGGCAGCGAGATCGCGCTGATGGGCTTCAGCGCCGTCTTGCGCGACCTGCCGCGGCTGATGCGCCGGATCAGCCAAACAGCCGGCGCCATCGCGGCGGGGCGGCCGGATTGCCTGATCACCATCGACAGCCCTGATTTTTCGCTGCGCGTCGCCAAAAGGGTCCGCGCCGCCGCGCCCGCTATCCCGATCGTCCATTATGTCTGCCCGAGCGTGTGGGCATGGCGGCCGGGCAGGGCGGCGGCGATGAGGCCCTATGTCGATCACATCCTCTGCATCCTGCCCTTCGAAGTGAAGGCGCTCACCCGGCTTGGTGGCCCCCCCGGCACCTATGTCGGCCACCGGCTGACCCAGGATCCCGGCGTGCTTGGCGCCGCCAAGGCGCAGAGCTTGCCGCGGGACCTGTCGGAGGATCGCGTGAAGACGCTGCTCGTGCTGCCCGGCTCGCGCCGCGGCGAGGTGCGCCGGCTGATCGAGCCGTTCGGCAAGGCGATATCGGTCTTGCATCAGCGCGGTCACCGCTTGCGGCTGATGCTGCCGACGGTGCCGCATGTCGCCGACCTGGTGAAAACATCCGTCACGCGTTGGGACGAGAAGCCAGAAATCATCACCGATCCGGAGCGCAAATGGTTGGCTTTCGGCAAGGCCGATGCGGCTCTGATCGCCTCCGGAACCGTTTCGCTCGAGCTTGCGCTTTGCGGTGTTCCAATGGTCTCCAGCTACAAGCTCGATCCGATCGCGAGGCAGCTGCTGCAGCATCTGGTGACGACCTGGTCGGCGCTGCTGCCCAATTTGATCGCCGATCGCGCGCTGGTGCCGGAGTTCTACGATCAGTATGTCAGGCCGGAGAACCTGGCGCGTCAGCTGGAAGCCCTTTTTGCCGATACCGGCATGCGCGCCTGGCAGCGGGCAGGTTTCGCCGAAATCGCCAGGCGCATGGCGACCGACAGGCCGTCGGGCGAGATTGCTGCCGAGGTGGTGCTGGGGTGCATCAAGAAAGCGAATAGGGAGTAGCGAATAGCGAGCAGGCTAGGCGCGAGCGCCGACGGGTTTCTTTCACTGTTCGCTACTCGCTGTTTCGCTATTCGCTCAATCACCGCTTCGCAATCGGCACGTAGTCGCGCTCCGTGGCGCCGGTGTAGAGCTGGCGCGGGCGGCCGATCTTCTGGTGCGGGTCTTCGATCATTTCCTTCCACTGCGCGATCCAGCCGACGGTGCGGGCGACCGCGAACAGCACGGTGAACATGGTGGTGGGGAAGCCCAGCGCCTTCAGCGTGATACCCGAATAGAAGTCGACGTTCGGATAGAGCTTCTTCTCGATGAAATACTCGTCGGTCAGCGCGATCTTCTCCAGCTCCATCGCGATGTCGAGCAGCGGATCATCCTTGATGCCGAGCTCGCCCAACACCTCATGCGCCGTCTTCTGCATGATCTTGGCGCGCGGATCGTAGTTCTTGTAGACGCGATGGCCGAAGCCCATCAGGCGGAACGGGTCGTTCTTGTCCTTGGCGCGGGCGATGAATTCCGGGATGTGATCGACATGGCCGATCTCGCCCAGCATGTTGAGGGCCGCCTCGTTGGCGCCGCCATGCGCGGGGCCCCAGAGGCAAGCAATGCCGGCCGCGATGCAGGCGAACGGATTGGCGCCCGAAGAGCCGGCGAGACGAACCGTCGAAGTCGACGCGTTCTGCTCGTGATCGGCGTGCAGGATGAAGATGCGCTCCATGGCGCGCGCCAGCACCGGATTGATCTTGTACTCCTCACACGGCACGGCAAAGCACATGTGCAGGAAGTTGGCGGCGAAATTCAGCTCGTTCTTCGGGTAAATGAAGGGCTGGCCGATGTGGTATTTGTAGGCCATTGCCGCGATCGTCGGCATCTTGGCGATCAGTCGCATGGAGGCGACCATGCGCTGATATGGGTCCGAGATGTCGGTCGAGTCGTGGTAGAAGGCCGACAGCGCGCCGACCACGCCGCACATGACGGCCATCGGATGGGCGTCGCGGCGGAAGCCGGTGAAGAAGCGCGACATCTGCTCATGCACCATGGTGTGGCGCGTCACGCGATAGTCGAAGTCGTCCTTCTGCGCCTTGGTCGGCAATTCGCCGTAGAGCAGGAGATAACAGACCTCGAGGAAGTCGCCGTGCTCGGCGAGCTGGTCGATCGGGTACCCGCGATGCAGTAGGATGCCGGCGTCGCCGTCGATGAAGGTGATCGCCGACTCGCAGCTTGCCGTCGAGGTGAAACCGGGATCGTAGGTGAAGGCCCCGGTGGTGCTGTACAGCGCGCCGATGTCGATGACGTCGGGCCCGGTCGAGCCGCTTCGCACCTTGAATTCATGCGTCTTGCCGGCGAGCTCGAGCCTTGCGGTCGACTCGCGCGCCTTGCCGCCCGATTCCAGTTTTGTCGCAGCTTCGCTCATTGCAAACTCCTTTATGTTTTCTCATGCCGGCAAGGCAATTCCTGCAAACGACACGTCGAAATCACCGGAATGCGCGAACTTGCCACCGCATTTTAGGAGGTGCGTGCCAGATTGGGCCAAGGCCTAATGTTGCACTGCGAAACACACCTTTCAATGCCAATCTTCTTGGGCCAGTTCGCTCCTAATCGATTTGATCCGCAACCCGCGCCAGGCTCTCCTCACGGCCGAGCACGGCGAGTACATCGAACACGCCGGGCGAGGTGCTGCGGCCGGTGAGCGCGGCTCTCAGCGGTTGGGCCACGGCGCCGAGCTTATGGCCGCCGGCCTGCGCAAAGTCGCGAATAGCGGCTTCCGCGGTTGCGGCGCTCCATTCGCTGGAGATCGCGGCGAGCGCGGCATGGGTACCGCGCAAAATGGCGCGGGCGTCGCTGCCAAGCAACCCCGCAGCCCTTTCGTCGAGCTGCAAGGGCCGCTCGGCGAACAGGAAGCCGGCTCCATCGACGAGCTCGACCAACGTCTTTGCCCGCTCCTTGAGGCCCGGCATGGCAGCAAGCAGCTGTGCCTGGCGCCTGTCGTCGAGCTTGGCCGCAAGCGCCGGGCCACCCTCGAGATAGGGCAGGGTGGCTACGAGAATATCAAATAGCGCCTTGTCGTCCATCTTGCGCATATGGACGCCGTTCAGCGCCTCGAGCTTGGCGAAGTCGAACCGGGCGGCGCCCTTGTTGACGTCGGCGATGTCGAACCAGGAGATCATATCCTTGATCGACATCACCTCGTCGTCGCCGTGGCTCCAGCCGAGCCTGGCCAGATAGTTGAGCAGGGCCTCCGGCAGATAGCCCATGGCGCGATAAGCCTCGACGCCGAGCGCGCCGTGGCGCTTCGACAGCTTGGCGCCGTCGGCACCATGGATCAGCGGGATGTGCGACATCGACGGCACGGTCCAGCCCATGGCGTTGTAGATTACGGTCTGGCGCGCGGCGTTGGTCAGGTGATCGTCGCCGCGGATGATGTGGGTGACGCCCATATCGTGATCGTCGACGACGACGGCATGCATGTAGGTCGGGTTGCCGTCCGAGCGCAGGATGATGAAGTCGTCGAGGTCCTTGTTCGGGAATCGCACCTCGCCCTGTACGCGGTCGTGCACGACGGTCTCTCCTTCGGTCGGCGCCTTGATGCGGATGGCGCCCTTGACGCCGGGAGGCGCCTCGGAGGGGTCGCGGTCGCGCCACTGGCCATTGTAGCGCGGCGGCAGCCCCTTGGCCCGCGCCGCCTCGCGCATCGCCTCCAGCTCGGCAGGCGTCTCATAGCTGTAATAGGCCTTGCCCAGCCGTACGAGCTCCTCTGCCACCTCACGGTGGCGCGGCGCTCGCTCGAACTGCGACACGGCCTCGCCGTCCCATGAGAGGCCGAGCCAGGTCAGCCCGTCCAGGATAGCGGCTGTCGCCGCTTCGGTGGAGCGCTCGCGGTCAGTGTCCTCGATGCGCAGCAGCATCGTGCCGTCCGTGTGCCTGGCGTAGAGCCAGTTGAACAGCGCCGTGCGCGCCCCGCCGATGTGCAGATAGCCGGTGGGCGAGGGGGCAAAGCGGGTGACGACCTTGTCGGACATGGAACTCTCGGAAGAAGCTCTGAAGCGGGCATGATTGCGCGGACTTTCGCGCGGTGGGCGTTCATGTAGCATAGGAGGTCTGGGGCGCAAGGGGCAGACCCGATGGCTGGACGTGGCCGGGGTGCGGAGGATGGCGAGAAGACGACGGCTGGCGTGAGCGAGCGCCTGCTGTTTGCCGACACCGTGCCTGCTGAGGCAGTACCGGTTTGGGTTCCCGTGCCGCGTCCGGCCACCGAGATTTCGGACGGCGACGCCGTCGTGAAGCCGCCTCCGCCGGCAGCGATCGACTTGATCCGCAGGCGGTTCCGCCGTGCCTCGTTTTCCGCGATTCGCCGGGGTGTGGCCGAGGCAGCCTCCACCGAGCTCGACCGCGGCATCGGCTTCCTCCTGGTGCCGGTGTTCCTGGCCGCCGGCGTGATACTCTATTATTCCTTGAGCGCCGAGCCGGATCTTTACAGACCGCTGGCGGCGGTGGCGCTGATGGCTCTATGCGCGGCGGTTTCGCGTCCCTGGCTGAAGACACACCTGGTCTTTATGGCGGCGCTGTTTTGCGCGCTGGGCTTCGTCGCCGCGAAGGTCGAGACCTGGCGCGCCGCTACACCGATGCTCGGCTCCGAAATCCAGACGCGGCTGACAGGCCGCGTCGTCATCGCCGAGGAAATGGCCAATGGCCGCGTCAGGCTGACCATCGATCTCCTCTCGACCGCGCATCCAAAGCTGCGCTACGCGCCGGATCGCGTCAGGCTTTCGGCACGCAGGATCCCGGCCGGCATGAAGGCCGGATCGCTGGTGATGGGTTACGCGCGGCTTCTGCCGCCGACCGGGCCGGTCCGTCCCGAAAGCTATGATTTTTCCTTCGACAGCTATTTTTCCGGCATCGGCGGCAGCGGATTTTTCCTCGGCGACCCGAAAGTCATTCCGCCAACCGACCCGATCGCTCAGACGAGCATCGCCTCGGCCATCGAGAACGCGCGCGAAAATATTGCCGACCACATCAGAAGCACCGTCGGCGGACCCGAAGGCGAGATTGCCGCCGCACTGATCGTCGGCGTGCGCGCCGGCATTCCCGAGGACATCAACGAGGCGATGCGGCGGACCGGCATCTATCACATCATCTCGATTTCGGGCCTGCACATGGCGCTGGTCGCCGGCACGGTCATGCTTCTGCTGCGCGGCGCCTTTGCGCTGTTCCCGGATTTTTCGTCACGCCGGCCGGTGAAGAAATATGCCGCGACAATCGCGCTTATGTCGATCGCCGCCTATCTCGTCATCTCCGGCGTGGTGGTCGCCGCCGAGCGAAGCTTCATCATGCTGGCCGTCATGCTGATCGCCGTGCTTTTCGACCGCGCCGCGCTGACGATGCGCAACTTGGCGATCTCGGCCATCGCCGTCATCCTGGTGTCGCCGCATGAAGTGGTTGGCCCGAGCTTTCAGATGTCGTTCGCGGCAACCGCCGCCCTTGTCGGCGCCTATGCCGGCTGGTCCGACTACCGCGCCGGCACGGTGAGAGCGCCGCCGGACAAGCGTTCGTTCCTGCGGTTCATGTCGCACAAACTGGCAGTCGGAGCAGGTGGCGCCGCAATGACGTCGATCATTGCCGGAAGTGCCACGGCGCTGTTTGCCATCTGGCATTTCCAGCGCGTCTCGCCGCTCAGCCTGCTGGCCAATCTCGCGATCATGCCGATCGTCACGATCGTGATGTTTCTCGCCGTCGCCAGCGCGGTCATGATGCCGTTCGGCTTCGACGGGCCCTTCCTCTATTTGATGGGCAAGGGCCTGGCGGCGATGATCGCGATCTCGGCGTGGATTTCGGAGTGGTCGCCGGTCGATGCCGTGGGCCTGATCTCGATCCATTCGGTGCTGCTGGCGACGATCGCGCTCGTCATCGCCACGATGGCGACTACCTGGCTCAGGCTGGCCGCAATTCCTTTCGCTGCCGCGGCCGTGATGATCATCCCGCAGGTGCGCACGCCGGACCTGCTGATCTCGGAGGACGCGCATCTGGTGGCGATTCCGATCGGCGGCGGCGAACTCGCCATCAATCGCGCCCGCTCCAACGAGTTCACCACCGATAACTGGAAACGTGCGCTCAAGGCCGAAACGATCGTGCCGCCGGAGACATTCGCCAAGGGCACGCTGGACTTGGCCGATCCGGTCGACCTGCCGCCTGGATCGCCCTTTTACTGCACGGGCGATCTCTGCATTGGCCGGCATCCATCAGGCGCGATCGTCGCGCTCGCCGAGAACCGCGAAGCTGCCCGGCCTGCCTGCGACTTCGCAGACCTCATCGTCATCAACGACGCCACGGCCTACAATCCCTGCCACGATCCACGTATCCTCGTCGTCACCAAGCGGCAGCTCGCGCGCGACGGCAGTGCCGCCGTCTTCTTCGATCCGCAATCGGCGACGGCGCGAGCAACCATTCAATACGCCGTCGAAAAACCGTACCGCCCTTGGCACGAACAGCGGCGCTACTCGCGTGAGGCGAGGGGGTTGGCGCCTTACAAGAAGCCCGAGAAGCCGGAGGCCAAGCCACAGCCCCCTCAGTAGCGGCGGATGAGCCCGACGAGCTTGCCCTGAACCTTGACGCGATCGGGACCGAAGATGCGCGTCTCATAGGCCGGATTGGCAGCCTCGAGCGCGATGGAGGCGCCCTTGCGGCGGAAGCGCTTCAGCGTCGCCTCCTCGTCATCGACCAGCGCCACGACGATCTCCCCGGGGCTCGCAGTGCTGGCGTTGCGGATGATGACCGTGTCGCCGTCGAAGATGCCGGCCTCGATCATCGAATCGCCTTTGACCTCGAGCGCGTAGTGCTCGCCGCCCGCGATCATGTCCGGCGGCACTGTGATCGAATGCGTCTGGTGCTGGATGGCGTCGATCGGCACGCCGGCGGCAATGCGACCCATCACCGGGATGGAGACGGCTGAAACGGCGTCGTCGTCATTGCTGGGCGTCGGCGTGCGGGCGGGCGCCGCGGGTTTGATCTGGCGGCCGAGATTGCCTTGGCCGCCCTGGATGACGCTCGGCGAGAACTTCTTCGCCGCATTGAGGCCGGGCGCGATCGAGTCAGGTAGGCGCAGCACTTCAAGGGCACGCGCCCGGTTCGGAAGCCGGCGAATGAAACCGCGCTCCTCCAGCGCCGTGATCAGGCGGTGGATGCCCGATTTCGAGGCAAGGTCGAGCGCTTCCTTCATCTCATCGAAAGACGGCGGAATGCCGCTTTCCTTGAGCCGTTCATGGATGAACATCAGCAGTTCATGTTGTTTGCGCGTCAGCATGGCGGCCCCCATGGGTTCTGAAACCAGAATCAGAAAAACAAACCCAGAACAAACACTATCTGTTCCAGTTGTGTTCCGCAACCGTTTAAAGTTTAGTGAATGTGTTGACGTTTTGTTCAGCGTAACATCAGAACGGTGCATTCCTCGCCGGCTTCAGCCGCCGGTGCGAAGGGTTGGCGCACGATCAGGCCATTGGCATCGGCGAGCATCCTCAACATCGAGGAATCCTGGGTGCCGAACGGTGTTGCGATCAACCCCCCCGCATCTTCGCGGACCACGGCGCGCACATAGTCCTGCCTGAGATCGTTGGCGTGCATTGCGACGCCTAACCGGGCCGTGCGGATTTCCTGACGGCAGGACCGGCCGCCCAGCCGCGCCAGAAGCGGCTTCAGGAACAGCTGCGAGCAGACCAGGCTTGCGACCGGATTGCCGGGCAGGCCGATGCAGCGAATGTCGCCGAGCCGGCCAAACATCAGCGGCTTGCCGGGACGCATGGCGATCTTCCAGAAGTCGAGCTGCATGCCTTCGCCGGTCAGCACGTCATGGATCAAGTCGTGGTCGCCGACGGAGGCGCCGCCAAGCGTGACGATGACGTCGGCGCCGGCCTTGACCGCCTTCTTGACCAGGGCCGCGATCGCGTCCTTGCGGTCGGCGGCAATGCCGAGGTCGAGCGCGCGCGCGCCGACCGACTGGGCCGTAGCTGTGACGCCACAGGCATTCGACGAGATGATCTGGTCGGGGCCGAGCGCGCTGCCCGGCGGCAGCAATTCATCGCCGGTGGCGATGATGGCGAGCAGCGGCTGCCGCACCACGTTGAGACTCGGATGGTTGGCCGATGCCGCCAGCGAAAGCGCCGCCGGATCGAGCTGGCGGCCTTTTTCGAGGAGCAGGTCGCCCGCGCAGAAGTCGAGGCCGCGGCGACGGACGTTTCGTCCCTCCACGGTCGGCTCGGTCACTTCGATGCCGCCGCCGCCGAGATCGCGGACATTCTCCTGGATAACGATGGTATCGGCGCCTTCGGGGAGCGGCGCGCCGGTGAAGATGCGCACGGCCTCGCCCTTGCCGACAGAGCCGGTGAAGCCACGCCCGGCGGGCGCCATGCCGATCACGGAGAGCCGCGCCGGCGCCGAGGCTACGTCGGCGGCCCGCACGGCATAGCCGTCCATCGCCGACGCATTGAAGGGCGGCTGGGTGCGCAGAGCCACCACGGGGTCGGCCAGCACCCGGCCGGACGCGTCGGCCAGCGGCACGCTTTCGCCTGGCAGCGCGGTCGCGCCGTCCAACAGGCGTTGGAGCGCCTCGGCGACCGGAAGCAAAGCCATGCTAAGGACCTACCTTGTAGTCGCCCGACTTGCCGCCGGTTTTCTCGACCAGCCTGATGCCGGAAATCGCCATGGCGCGGTCCGCTGCCTTGGCCATGTCGTAGATGGTGAGGCAGGCAACCGACGCCGCGGTCAGCGCCTCCATTTCGACCCCGGTCTTGCCGGTAACCCTGGCAAGCGCGGTGACCCTCAGGCCGGGAAGCGCGCGATCGGGCTCGATCTCGACGGCAACCTTGGTGAGAAGGAGGGGATGGCAAAGCGGGATGAGCTCATGCGTCTTCTTGGCCGCCATGATGCCGGCGAGGCGCGCCGTGCCAAGCACGTCGCCTTTCTTGGCGTCGCCGGCCAGGATCATCTCCAGCGTTTCCGGCTGCATGGTGACATACCCTTCGGCGATGGCCGTGCGCGTCGTCTCGGCCTTGCCGCCGACATCGACCATGTTGGCTTCGCCCTTGGCGCCGAGATGCGTAAGCGCGGGCATCCTCAAACGGCCTCGGCCGGCGCCTTGCCCGTCAGCAGAAGGGCGGTCGCGGCGGCCACGTCGGCCTGCCGCATCAGGCTTTCGCCAACGAGGAAGGTGCCGATCTTGCTCTTTTCCAGCCGGCGGCAGTCCTGATGGGTGAAGATGCCGCTCTCGCTGACCAGCAGCCGGTCGTCCGGGACCATGGCGGCAAGCCTCTCGGAAACGTGGAGGCTGGTTTCGAAGGTTCTCAAATCGCGGTTGTTGATGCCGATCAGCCGCGACGAGAGGCGAAGCGCGCGTTCCATCTCCTGTTCGTCATGCACCTCGACCAGCGCGTCCATGCCGAGATCGAAGGCCGTGACTTCCAATTCACTGGCCAAGGCGTCGTCGACGCTCGCCATGATGATGAGGATCGCGTCCGCGCCCCAGGCGCGGGCTTCATGAACCTGATACGGGTCGAAGAGGAAATCCTTGCGCAGGGCGGGCAGGCCAACGGCGGCGCGCGCTGCGGTCAGAAAGCCGGGCGCGCCCTGGAAGGACGGTGCGTCGGTCAGCACCGAAAGACAGGCAGCACCGCCTTGCTGATAGGCCCTGGCGAGCGCCGGCGGGTCGAAGTCGGCGCGGATCAAGCCCCTGGAAGGGCTGGCCTTCTTGATCTCCGCAATCAGCGCGAAGCCGCCGGCCTTCCGCTTGGCCTCAAGCGCCGCAAGGAAGCTGCGCGGGGGTTCCGCATCCTTGGCCTTCGCCTTGACCTCGGCAAGCGGCGCGCTGAGCTTTGCGGCGGCGATCTCATCGCGCTTGTAGGCTTCTATCTTGCGCAGGATATCGGACAAAATTCTAACCGTTCGAAATCTCGATGAGCTTGTCGAGCACCGCGAGCGCCCGGCCGCTGTCGATGGCCTGCGCTGCTGCCTCGATGCCATCGCCGAGCGTCGTCGCCTTGCCGGCCACCACCAGCCCGGCGCCGGCATTCATCAGCACGGTGTCGCGATAAGCGCCGGCAGCGCCGCCCAGCATATCGCGCAATGCCTTGGCATTGTAGGCCGCTTCGCCGCCGCGCAGATCCTCTTTGTTATGCCGCTTCAGTCCGACCGCTTCCGGAGTGAGGGTAAAGGTGCGGATCTCGCCGCCGGCGAGCTCTGCGACCTGCGTCTCGCCCGTGGTGGTGATCTCGTCATAACCGTCGCCGTGCACGATCCAGGCATGATCGGTACCCAGCGCCTTCAGCGTCTCAGCCACCGGCATGATCCATTCGGGCAGGAAGACGCCAACCATCTGCCGGCCGACGCCGGCTGGATTCGACAGCGGCCCGAGCAGATTGAAGATGGTGCGCGTGCCGAGCTCGCCCCGGACAGGACCGACATGCTTCATCGCCGGATGATGCGCTGGCGCGAACATGAAGCCGACGCCGGCCTCCTGGATGCAGCGGCCGATCGTCTCCGGTGCGATGTCGACCTTGACGCCGAGGGCCATCAGCACATCCGCCGCGCCGGTCAGCGAGGACAGGCCGCGATTGCCGTGCTTGGCCACCGGAACACCCGCGGCGGCGATGACGAATGCCGATCCGGTCGAAATGTTCACCGAGTGCGAATTGTCGCCGCCGGTGCCGACGATGTCGATGGCGCCGCGCGGGGCTTCGACGCGGAGCATCTTGGCGCGCATCGTGGCGACCGCGCCGGAGATCTCGCTCACGGCTTCGCCGCGCACGCGCAACGCCATCAGGAAGCCACCGATCTGCCCCGGCGTCGCGTCGCCCGACATGATGATGTCGAAGGCCTCGCGCGCTTCCTCGAAGGAGAGCGCGGTGCCGGTCGCGACCTTGGCGATATATGTCTTAAGCGCGCTCATCGTGTCTGTGCTTGGGAAACGGCGGCCGGATCGATACGAACGTCATATTGCGACTGCAGCTGCGCCACCAGCTGATCGAGCAGGTCGTCGGATATGCCGGCGCTGAAAGATTTCTGCGCGTCTTCCGGGACAGAGCTGCCATCGGCACCGGCAGGTTCGAAGACTTCGGCAACCTTGAACAGGATCTGACCGTCGCCGGTGGGCGAGGGGATCAGGCCCGTGCTGCCTTCGCCGACGCCGAACATGGCCGCCGCGCCCTCCTTGCCGAAATCGGCATCGTCGGCTTCGCGCTTCAGGCCGCGCTTGGTCTGCTTCTCGAGCTTAAGCTCGCCCGCGATCACGTCGAGCGTCGCACCGGCCTTGAGGCGCTTTTCCAACTCCCCGGCCTTGGCGGTGAGCCGCTTGTCGGTCTCGGCCGCGGTCCAGTCGGCCACCACCTTCTGGCGAACCTCGTCCAGCGTGCGGTCGCGCGCCGGCGTGATCGACTGGACTTCATAGAAAACGAAGCCGTTGGCGGCAGTGGTCAGGCCTTCATTCTCGGTGTTCGGCTCGGCCTCGAAGACGGCCTTGATGAGGTCCGCCGATTGCGGCAGGTCGTTGACGATCGTGCCGTCCGGCCGCTGGCCGGTGCGGTCGATGGCGTCGATGGTGACGACCTTGAGCTTTAGCTTGTCGGCCGCCTGGGCAAGCGAGGCACCGGAAGCGCGGGTGTCCTCGTAGCTGTCGTGGACGTCGAGCAGGACGCGGCTTGCCTCGCCGAGCGCAAGATCCTTGCGGATCTGGTCGGACACTTCCGAAAGCGGCTTCACCACCTGCGGCTTGATCTCGGTGACGCGCAAGAGCACCGGGCCGAAGGCGCCCTGAACCACCGGGCTGACCTCGTTGACGTTGAGCGAGAAGGCTGCGTCGGCCACCGCCTTGTCGGCGATCTTGTCCTTTGCCAGCGTGCCGAGCACGGTGTCGGCCTGCGTCTTGCCCTCTGCGGTGACGATCTTGTCGAAGGTGGCGCCGGCCTTCAGGGAGTCAAATGCCGCCTTGGCCGCGTCCGGCGTCTTGAACACCAGCTGTTCGATGGTGCGCATTTCGGGCGTCGTATAGCGCGCCTTGTTCTTGTTGTAGTCGTCAGCGACCTGCTGATCGGTGACCGCCGTCGGGTCCATGATGTCCTGCGGCTCAAGCCGGATATAGGAGAATTTGCGGTATTCCGGCGCGGCGTAGTTCTTCTTGTTGGCTTCGAAATAGGTTTTCAGCGCGCTGTCGGACGGCGCCTCGATCAGCTGGACGAGTGTCTTCGGCAGGACGAGATAGTCGATCGTGCGGTCCTCTCCGCGATAGAGCGCGACCGCCTTCAGGAAGGTCTGCGGCGCCTTGAGGCCGTCGGAAATCGCCTCGACGATCTGTTGGCGGACCGCCACCTGCGAGCGGTTCTTCAAATAGTCCTCGGGTCGCATGCCGATCTGGCTCAGCAGATATTCGAAGGTCCTGCGGTCGAACTGGCCGCCTGGACCCTTGAAGGCCGGATCCTCGCGCGTCAGCTCGGCCAGCCGGTCCTTGGAAAGGCCAAGCCCGAGCTTGCGAGCCTGCTCGTCGAGAACGGCGCCGGAGACGAGCTGCGCCAGGACCTGGTTGTCGAGGCCGAGCAGCTTAGCCTGTTCATGCGTGATGCGCTGGCCATATTGCTGCGACAGCAGGTTGATCTGGCGATCGTAGGCGAGGCGGTATTCGTTGATCGAAACCGTGGTGCCGCCGGCGGTAATCACCGAATGATGGCCAGCCAAGCTTCCCGACAGGCGCCCGGAAATACCCCAGACGGCAAAGCTCACCACCAGCAAGGACAGCAAAGCTTTCGCGACCCAGGTGCCCGCCGCGCTTCTCAAAATACCAAGCATGCCCACTTCCGATCTTTGCGCATTTTCGCATGCGCCGACTCTGAAACAAGCGCAATAGCGTCCTTCCGGCCCACTGTCGATTGCTTTGTGGCCCGATTTTGGTAGTGAGGGCGCTGCCTTATGTTGCCTGGAGAACTCGACGCCATGACCCCTGGAATCCGTCCGCTCGTTGCCGGCAACTGGAAAATGAACGGCACCAGGGCCTCGCTCAACGAGTTGAGGATGATCGGCAACGGCTTCATGAGCGGCCTTGATGCGGAGACGGAAGCCCTGGTCTGCGTTCCGGCCACCTTGCTTCACCAGGCCGCAGAGATCCTTTCGCGGACACCGGTTCGCGCCGGCGGCGAGGATTGCCATCCCAAGGAGAGCGGCGCCTATACGGGTGAGATTTCGGCCGAGATGCTGAAGGATGCCGGCGCAAGCCATGTCATCGTCGGCCACTCCGAGCGGCGCGAGCAATGCGGCGACGATGATGCGATCGTCAACGCCAAGGCTTCGGCCGCCTGGCGGGCAGGGCTGGTGGCCCTCATCTGCATCGGCGAGACGCGCGCCGAGCGTGAATCCGGCGCGACGCTCGATGTCCTGTCGCGCCAGCTCGACGGTTCGGTGCCGGCGAGCGCCACCGCCGCCAACACCATCATCGCATACGAGCCGGTCTGGGCCATCGGCACCGGCCTGACGCCGACGGCCGCCGACGTCGCCGAGGCGCATGCCCATATCCGTGGCAAGCTGACGGCGCTGCTCGGCGATGCCGCGGCCAGGATGCGCATCCTCTATGGCGGTTCGGTCAAGCCGTCCAATGCGGTGGAGCTGCTTGGCGTCGAGAATGTCGATGGCGCCCTGGTCGGCGGCGCAAGCCTGAAGGCGGCCGACTTCCTCGCCATTGCCGAAGCCTATATGCACATGTCATAGCCGCAGACGGCGGCAGGGGCGCGGCCCAAATCGTTGCAATGGCCGCATTGCTCCCCATATTCCCGGCCACGGGCTTGGAAATGCCGCCAAAGCATTGTAAGGAGCCGCCTCCAAATCACCGGTCGTATGCGCGGCCGCGCAAGGCCTCGCCAGGATAAATTATGGAAACGGTACTGATCGTCGTTCATCTTATGGTCGTGCTCGCCCTTGTCGGCGTGGTGCTGCTGCAGCGCTCCGAAGGCGGCGGTCTCGGCATTGGTGGCGGTTCCGGTTTCATGACGGCGCGGGGCGCAGCCAACGCGCTTACCCGCGCGACTGCGATCCTGGCCGCGGCTTTCTTCGTGACCTCGCTCGCGCTCTCCATCCTTGCCCGCTACGGCGAGAAGCCGATCGACATCCTCGACAGGGCACCGGCTTCGACCTCGGGCAATGCCGGCAAGGGTGTGCTCAACCAATTGCCGGGCGCCACCGGTCCGGTGGGCAGCTCGCAGCCGGCGGCGCCGGCTGGCGGCACCGCGCCGGCCGCCCCGTCGGGCGGAACGACAACCACGACGCCGCTGTCGAATGGCGGCACCACCACGGCCCCGGCCACTGCTCCCGCAACACCGGCGCCCGCGAATCCGACCACGCCGCCGGCCGCGAACGGCGTTACCTTGCCTGTCACCCCGCAGGTTCCGAACCAGTAGCCGGACAAGCATTGCTGCCGCGATCTGTTGTTCTTTGAACACAGTCGCGGCAAATGCCGCTCGATCACGAAGATTCAACCAAATGTAGCGCGTCGCTCAGCTTGAGGGCGCGCTGGCTAATCGATTATAGATTGCGCGCGGCACTTTTCGGCGTCCTTGGGGGGCGCCGGGCGACGCCGTTGGGCAACTAGCATAGAAAATCGGATCTTCGCCATGCAGCTTCGCAGCTTCATCCTTTTGGGATTCTGTGCCGTATTCGGCATGGGCTCCGCGGCCTTTGCCTCACCGGCAAATCTGGCCGCTTCGCCGTCGGTAGAGAAGACCGACGCAATTCCCGTCGCCGCCAAGAGCGACGCATCGCAGCTGAGGCTTCTCAAGAAGAAGAAAAACCCGACTCCGGACGACCTCGCGCAGATAGAAAAGCTCGAGGCCAAGATCGCTGCCGACAAGGAAGCGGCCAAGCAAAAGGCGCTCGAAGCCCGCAAGCTGGCGATGCGTGAGGCGGCCAAGGCCAAGGCGGATGCGGCGCGTCAGGAATGGCTCTCCAAGAAGGGTTCGGCCGCGCCGGCCGAAGTGGCTGATGCGAAGCCCGGGAAGAAGACCGTCAAGATCATCGAACCGCTCACGCCCGTGGCGCCGATCGCCTCGCTCCAGGCCGAGGAGCCGATCCCGGCCGAGGCGATGAACATCACGGCCACCGGCAACAACGGTGAGTTGCGAAGCGAACAACCCGGCCAGAAGCGGGCGAGCAGCGGCGGCCTGTTCGCCGGCCTGTTCGGCGGTTCCTCGGTGACCTCGATCAACTATCTGCCGGAGACCCGCGCGCTTGATTCGGCGCTCGCCAAGAAGGATGCCAAGAGGCCGTTCAAGGTGAAGCCGGAGTTCGTGCCGCAGGACGTCGCCTTCACCGGCTATGAGCCCGGGACGATCGTCATCGACACGACTGCTCGCCGTCTCTACCTCGTCGAATCGTTTTCCACCGCGCGCCGCTACGCCATCGCAGTCGGCCGTGAAGGACTTCAGTTCAAGGGGACGGTGGCCGTCGGCGACAAGCAGGAATGGCCGCGCTGGATCCCGACGCTCGACATGCAGAAGCGCGAGCCGAAGCACTATGGCCAGTACAAGGACGGCATGCCCGGTGGCGGAGAAAACCCGCTCGGCGCGCGCGCCATCTACCTCTATGACGGCAAGAAGGACACGCATCTGCGCATCCACGGCACCATTGCACCGCAGTCGATAGGAACCAGCGCTTCCAACGGCTGCTTCCGCATGATCAACGAGCACGTCATGGATCTCTACAGCCGCGTCAAGATCGGCACCAAGGTCGTTATTATCTAACGCGTTGAAGCAAACTGCCGAAAGGGCCGGCACCACCGGCCCTTTTTCTTTGATCAAAGCGCGTCGCGTTGAAAGACGCTGGTGCCGCGCTTTCGAGTTTCTGTTCTGATGCCTGCCGTTCTCCCAAAACCACTGCACAGTTTTGGGCGGCATGCTTCAGAGAAATGCCCGTCCGGACACAGCGCCATCTGGGAAAAAGCCTTCGCGGCGGTTTTTTCTCTGGCGGAATCAATCAGGCCGCGTTAAGCGATGACTCCCATGGCGCGATATGTATTCATCACAGGCGGCGTGGTTTCCTCACTCGGAAAAGGCATCGCTGCAGCAGCTCTTGGGGCTCTTCTGCAGGCGCGTGGCTATCGCGCGCGGATCAAGAAGCTCGATCCCTACCTCAATGTCGACCCCGGAACGATGTCGCCGTATCAGCATGGCGAAGTGTTCGTGACCGACGACGGCGCCGAGACCGATCTCGATCTCGGCCATTATGAGCGTTTTACCGGCCGCTCGGCCAACCAGCAGGACAACATCACCACCGGCCGCATCTACAAGAACATCATCGAGCGCGAGCGGCGTGGCGACTATCTCGGCGCGACCGTGCAGGTGATCCCGCACGTCACCGACGAGATCAAGCATTTCGTCCTTGAAGGCAATGACGATTACGACTTTGTGCTGTGCGAGATCGGCGGCACTGTCGGCGACATCGAGGCGATGCCGTTCCTAGAGGCGATTCGCCAGCTCGGCAACGACCTGCCGCGCAACAACGCGGTCTATGTGCATCTCACCCTGATGCCGTACATCCCTACCGCCGGCGAATTGAAGACCAAGCCGACGCAGCATTCTGTCAAGGAATTGCGCGGCATCGGCATCGCGCCCGACATCCTTCTGGTGCGCGCCGACCGGCCGATCCCCAAGGAAGAGCGCCGCAAGCTTTCGCTGTTCTGCAATGTGCGCGAGAGCGCCGTCATCCAGGCGCTCGACGTGCCGCACATCTACGACGTGCCGATGGCGTATCACAAGGAAGGGCTGGATTCCGAGGTGCTTGCAGCCTTCGGCATCGATCCGGCGCCGAAGCCGCGGATGGAGCCGTGGCAGGCGCTCTCCAGCCGCATCCACAATCCGGAAGGCGAGGTGACGATTGCCGTCGTCGGCAAATACACCGGCCTCAAGGACGCCTACAAATCGCTGATCGAGGCGCTGTCGCATGGCGGGCTTGCCAACCGCGTCAAGGTCAAGCTCGACTGGATCGAGAGCGAGATCTTCGAGAAGGAAGACCCGACGCCGTGGTTGGAGAAGGTGCACGGCATTCTCGTTCCCGGCGGTTTCGGCGAGCGCGGCTCCGAGGGCAAGATCCTGGCCGCGAAGTTCGCGCGCGAGCGCAAGGTGCCTTACTTCGGCATCTGCTTCGGCATGCAGATGGCCTGCATCGAGGCTGCGCGGTCGCTCGCCGGCGTCGAGCATGCCTCTTCCACCGAATTCGGCCCGACCGAGGAGCCGGTCGTCGGCCTGATGACGGAATGGCTGAAGGGCAACATGCTGGAGAAGCGCAGGGCTACCGGCGATCTCGGCGGCACCATGCGCCTCGGCGCTTATCAAGCCGACCTCGCCAAGGGGTCGAAGATCGCCGAGATCTACGGCGACACGCAGATCTCCGAGCGCCACCGGCACCGCTACGAGGTGAACATCGACTACAAGCAGCGGCTTGAGGATTGTGGCCTGGTCTTTGCCGGCATGTCGCCAGACGGGGTGCTGCCGGAGACGGTGGAATATCCCGACCATCCCTGGTTCATCGGCGTGCAGTACCACCCTGAACTGAAGAGCCGCCCGCTCGAGCCGCACCCGCTGTTCGCAAGCTTCATCGAAGCGGCGGTGGAGCAGTCGCGGCTGGTCTGAACGATCGGCCGGCGACCATGCGAACTTTCGTCGCGCTGCTCTACAGCATCATCCTGGGCGAGGGGCGGCGCGTTGTCATGTCCGAGCTCAAGGCGATGGCCGAAGCCATCGGGCTGAAAAACGTCCGCACGCTGGTCGCCACGGGTAATCTGGTCTTCGAGGCGCGGACGGCCAGCGTTTCCGGTCTCGAACGGCGGCTGGAAAAGGCCTTCGAAGAGACTTTCGGCCGCCATGTCGATATCATCGTGCGCGGCGCAGAAGACTGGCTGAAGCTTGCTGCCGCCAATCCGTTCCCGGACGAATCGGCAAAAGCCGGCGATCAGGTCGCGGTGCGGGTGATGCGCCGGCCGGCGCCTGAAGAAGCCGCAGCGGCTCTTACAGCCTATGCCGCCGCGGACGAGAAGGTGCTGTCGGTCGACGGCGATATTTGGGTCGTCTTTTCGCGCGAGCGGCCAAGCTCGCGGCTGCTCGCCGCAGCAAACCACAAGCGCATGGGGATCGGCACATCGCGCAACTGGAACACGGTGCGCAGACTGTCCGAGATGGTCGCCAAATAGGTTGAAATAAGGGTGGCTTTCGCCGCCCCGACTACTCAAGTCTCAACCCTCCGCGCCGGAGCAGGGCGAATCCGATTCCTCGATCGTTCACCGAAATCTGAGGCAGGCGACCGTTCCGATGAAAGGCCGCTGAGAAACACCTGCACGCAATCTGGAGATGATTTTCGTTTCGAGAACCTGGCAAAACGGGAGATTTGATAAGGTTTGCTCAAGTCTACATGTCAGGGGGCATCGTGAGTTTGTAAGTAAATCTCAGCCAGGCTTACAAGCGCCTAGCACGACACGGGCGTGGACTACACCGAAGAAGAACTGGGCTCGGCCGGGGTAGGGATGGCAGCTTCTTTCGGACAACACCTCAATGCAAGGGCGATAGTCGCAATACCGTTCCAACACAGCCAAGAGCTGGCCGATACCGGCACGCGATTCCTGTTCCAACTCATCGGTTCATATTAGAGCGATGCCGGGAAAGCCCGACACAGAGTTCCGCCGTGCTTCAAACGAGGAGACGGAGCGGCTCACAACGGGTGAGCCGCTGCAAAATTGTCGAGCCGTCTCGGCTCTCATCGGGCATTCAGTGGGGGTTGGGCGGCGTATACGGCTGGCCAAGAGCCTCTGAAACCGCAACAAATACACGCGTTGCAGGCGAAGAGCAGACCGTGTCGCGTGGATCGTCGGTCAGCGTCGGCTCCGCCTTGCAATCGCCGGAAGCAATGTCGCTGTTGGTCTGGACCACGGCGGCGATGTCCGCACCTGCCTTGTAAAACAAGGTCGTGTTGTAGCCTGGCAGTTCGCCCGTATGGCCCACCCAGCCGCCGATGCAACCGACGCCGATCCCGTAGCCGGCCGCGCCCGGGAAGGTCAGCCGCTCCTTCTGCGCAGCTGCCCCCAGCAAGCCGTTCCCGGTGCCCAGTGCCCGAGCATAAACCAGCAAATCGTCGATATTGGAAATCAGTTCCCCTGCAGTCCATCCCCAGGATGGGTTCCAGTTCGTCGCGTTGCTTGGTGCATCCGGCTTGGCAAAATCCCCCTGCAGGGTAAAGCCCTGAGCATAGGGCACCGGCAAATCCACCGAGTCGCCCGGCCAGGACGTATTCTTGAGCTTCAGCGGATCAAAGATCTGCTCCTTGAAAACCTCGCCGACGGTCTTTCCAGTAACCTGCTCCATGACCATGCCGAGCAGGATAGTGTTGGTGTTCGAATAGTTGAACGAGGCTCCGGGCTCGAAGAGGGGCGATTCTGCCACGCCGATGGCAACCAGCTCCTTGGGCGTGAAGATCGTTTGAGGCTTGTAGAACAAGACATCTTGGAATTTTGCACTTTGGGTATAGCTCGCAATGCCGCTGGTCATATCGGCGAGCTGGCGGAGCGTGATCCGATCGCCATTGGGGATGCCGGGCACGTATTTCTGGATCTCGTCGTCAAGCGACAGCTTCCCAGCTTCGGCCAGCTGCATGATCGCCGTGCCGGTGAATGTCTTGGTAACTGAACCTATGCGCGTGTGCATCCCCACAGCCATGGGTGTGCCGGCGGAAGGGTCGGCCTTGCCATACGCCGCCTTCCATGTTCCGGAAGGTGTCACCACGCCGACGATGACACCTGGTGCCGCCGTCTTGGGCAGCGCGGATCGAACCGCAGCGTCAAGCTTCGCGCTGAGCTCCGAGGGCAGCGGCGTTGCCTTCGCCGGAACCGACCCATCGGCAATCACTTTTTCGATGTTCGCAACGCATCGTGCGCTATCGGTTGCGAATGCGTTTTGGGAGGAAAAAGCAAACAGGGCGACGGAACCGATGCAGCGGACGATCAGACGAACCCCATTCTCTTCCATTGCCATTCTCCACATTTAGAAAAAGGTCGGACGAACATCATGGTGAGCAATTAAGGATCGAAAAGTCGGGCGCAGGGCGTTTTGGAGCTCTTGGCGGGGAAGCGCACAGCGCCGGCGTTGGTTGGCGAGCGCAAGTTCGTCTAAACGAACATTCTCAACCCGGACGGGAACTCGCCTCTCCAACTTGCGCCCCTCCGCATAAGCTACGTTCCGAGGCAAAGATACGATAAGATGAGGTCTGGAGCCAAGGTGTATCGCTGGGCGTGGAGCGCTTTGGCAGAACTCGCCTAGCTAAGCACGGCGTTAGTGCCAGCAAATGGTGCTCGGCGGCTTGGAGAATGGCGATGTTCGACTTCGAAAATCTTGGTCAGAAGCGACAAGCGGGAATTCTTGCGAAAGTATCGGAGACTTCCACCTTTCCGGTGACACGAAGGCACGTGCTCGCAAGCTCAACCCTGCCGTTTCTCGTCGCCTTTGCCGGTGTTCGGCGGGCAGCCGGCGAATCGCAGGATCCGGTGTTTCAATTGACCAAAAGCCAGGTTCCTGATCGCAGGGTCGCGCTCCTTCAATGCGTGCTCGAGGACAAAGGATTTTACTCTTCCGATGTTGATGGACTGTTTGGCCCGCACTGGGGACTACGAGGTCGATCTATATAACAGCGCGATTTTGGCAAGGATGGCTATCGCGTCTTACTCTCACGAATTCGGTTCCTGGTATCCTCTCACGGACGACCAGCTTATGGCGGGCTTTGCTGTTACGGACGGCTATATAGACGCAACAGGCCAGGACGTGGTCGTCGTGTCTCCTGAAGAAATGGATCCTACCATCTACATCATTGAGCCCGAGCTCGAACTGCCCTGCAACTTTTTCGAGCGCAAGGACCCCGCATTGGCTGGCCCGAGATGGTGGGCAAGTGAGACGAAGCAAATGGGGCGGCTTTCGCCGCCCCGACTGTGTCAAGCCTTGGCCATGCGTGCGCCGGCGCCGAGCGCCATTGTGCGCAGCACATAGTAGACGGCGCCCGCGATCGCGACCCCGAAGAACCAGCCATAGACGCCCCACCAGGACGGCAGCCAGTTGGTGAAGTTGGGCAGGATCGAGGAGAAGATCGCGCCGATGCCGGCGGCGATGAAGGCGTTGACGTGCCAGCCGCCCTGGAAGCGAAACTCGCCATCTTCGCGGTAGAGCGCGTTGACGTCGACCTCGCCCTTACGGATCAGATAATAGTCGACCATCATCACGCCGAAGATCGGCCCCATCGTCGCGCCGATGATGTTGACGAAGGAGGCAGCGCTGCCTTCCCACGGCGCAAACGGATAGAGCACCAGCGCGATCAGCGCCGCGATATAGCCGCCCTTCTTGAAGTCGATCTGACGCGGGAAGACGTTGGAGAAGTCGAAGGCCGGCGAGACGAAGTTCGCCACGACGTTGATGCCCAGGGTCGCCACCGCGAAGGTCAGCGCGGCAAGCGCCGCCAGGAACCAGCTGTCGAATTTGGCCGAGATCTGGTCGGGGTGGAGCAGCACCTCGTGATAGACGTCGTAGGCGGCGATCGTGGTGACGCCGGCGACCAGCGAGAACAGGATCAGGTTGACCGGCAGGCCCCAGATGTTGCCCTTGCGCAGCGCCGCGTTGTTGGGCGCGTAGCGGGCGAAGTCGCAGAAGTTGAGGTAGAGCGCCGAAAAGTAGGTTACCCAGATTGCCGCCACCGCGAACAGCGCGGTCCACGAACCCGGCTCGCCTGGCACGCCGGCACCCTTGGTCTTGTCGAGCAGCACGTCCATCGGAATATCGCTGGTGAAGGCGAAGGTGCCCGACTTGACGCAGAGATAGATCGCCAGGATCAGCATCATCACCCAAACGGCGGGTCCGGCCCAGTCCTGGAAGCGCCGCACCGTTTCCATACCCTTCTGGATGATCAAAAGCTGCAGCGCCCATATGACGACGAAGCAGATCACCTCCAGGGTGGAATGGCCGAGCAGATGCGAGGTCCGGTTGAATTCGTCGAACCACTGCAGCCGCGTCAGCAGCGCGACGATTGCGCCCGACGCGGCGGCCGTCTGGGCGCCATACCAGAAGCAGGCGACGACGGCGCGCACCAGCGCCGGAATGTTGGCACCCCAGATGCCGAAGGAGGCGCGCGCAAGCACGGGGTAGGGAACGCCAGTCTTCACGCCGGCATAGCCGACAAGGTTCATCAGGAAGTAGATGATCAGCGAGCCGATGCCGATGGCGATGATGAAGTTCACGAAGCCGCCGCAGAACAGAAAAAGGCTCGCGGCGAGATAATAGCCCCAGAGGCTGTGGACGTCGGAAGTCCAGACGTTGAAGATTGAAAACGGCCCCCAGTTCCTGACTGTTGCCGGAGCCAGATCCTCGTTGTAGAGGTCCGGCGAAGCGCCTTGTATAGTCATTGCAACTGTCCCCTTTTGCAAAACGCGGCGTCCCCGCGTTAACTGGTGAGGGTAAGCCTGACGCTGGGGAACCTACAAGCAATCCATTTGCCGGCTTTGGCCTTAAAGTCATTCAATGAGAATCGCGCTTCTCGTCGCGCCAAATCAGGAATCGCCTTTACTTGAGTCGGCTTGCCAATCGCGCCCTGTCCGGTTCCGAACTTTTTCGACCAGCAACCAAAATTGTGTGGAACCAAACCCCTGGACATGCGTTTATGCGGGTTCGGCCGCTTTGCGGTCGACCGGGAGGATAGTGATGGATCGCTTGCATTTCTTTACCCCAGTGCGGATCGCGCGTGGGCAGGGATACCCCTTGGAGGAAGTCGACAGCGTCTCTGAAGCGATGGTGTTCCTGCGGAAGTGGCCAACGGGGAGACGCGGCCCCGTTTATCAATGCGCCGTGAATTGCTGTTCGGCAGCTATGGCTGGCAAGATGTCGGCTGAGGAGGCGAGAAAAGCTTTTGTCGGCTTTGCCCGCATCACTCGGATTCTCGACGACGAGATGGCGCTGCCTTTGGGCGGCGTGTCGATGGACAATGTCTACGCTCTAAGGCGCTAGCACGTTCGAATCCTTCGGCAGCATCAGACGTCGGCCTGAGGTCGACGTCCCGGTGGTGTTGTGTCCTTACTGGCACGAGTTGCGTCGTTTCAATTCTCCCTGAAAGAGCGCGTGAGGGAGGCTTCCACCGGGGCCAGCATGTAGTCGAGCAAAGTGTGCTCCCCGGTCAGAATCATCACTTCCGCCGGCATGCCGGGCGATAGACGGACGTCGTGCAGTTCTTCGAGATCGGCCGCGTCGACCTTGACCTTGGCGAGGAAATAGGGCTCGCCGGTCTTCTCATCCGTCAGCCGATCGGCCGACACCGAGGTGAGCAGACCGTGGATCTGCGGCAGATGCCTGCTCGGATAGGCCGTCAACACCACGCGGGCGGGCATGTCTGGATGCACCACATCGATATCCGTGGTCTTGATGCGTGAATCGATGACCAGATTGGGCTCGTTGGGCACGATATCGAGAAGCGGCTGGCCGCTGGCGATCACGCCGGATTCGGTCGTTACGCGAAAATTCATCACCGTTCCCGCAATCGGCGCGACGATGTCGGTCCTGGCCAGCACATCCTGGCGCGAGGGCAATTGGCTGCGCAATTCGGCCAGGTCGGTGCGCACCTTGGCGAGATCCTCGTTGGCGCTCTCACTGTCCTGCTGGCGCAGGTTGAGGAGTTGGAACTGGGTTTCGCCGATCTGCTGATCGTTGCGGGCCACTTGAGCCCGGTTTGACGCTTGGTTGGCGCGGATATCGGCCTGGGAGCGCAGCAGCGCCAATATCCGCGGCAAGCGCTCCAGCCCCTTTTTGTAAAGCTCTTGGGCGGAAGCGATCTCCTGGTCGATCAGCCTGAGTTGCTCGGTCTCTGCGGCGATCACGTCTCTTGATCCCGCACTTTGCTCCTCAATCTGCGCGATGCGCTTGTTGAGGATCTGCGTGCGCCCGTCGCGGGTCGCGAGGCGGCTGTCGAGCAGCGCCTGCTCTTCGGCGACCACGTTTCGCCCCAGCTCGCTGTCGATCGAGGTCAGCTCCTTGGGGAAGGCGACCCGATTCTGGCCGGCAAGCTCCGCGACAAGGCGCGCCTCGGTTGCCAGCAGGCGGATATAGCGCCCCTGCAACTCGTCGTAGCGGCCCTGCGCCTCCGTAGTCTTCAAGCTGATGAGGACCTCTCCGACGCCGACCTTATCGCCCTCCTTGACATGAATCGCGCCGATAATGCCGCCTTCAAGGTGCTGGACCGTCTTGCGATAGCCTTCGGGGCTGACGACGCCATCGGCGACGACGGCACTTGCCAGAAGCGCGACGCTGGACCACACGGCGACGCCGCCGACGAAGACGATCGATGAAACATAGCCCAGCATACGCGCCGGCCGGGTCCGTTGATTGAGGTCGCCACTGATTGCCTGGAATGCATGTGACCGCCGCCGGAAGAATCGGGAAATCAGGAGCAGGACGAGCGCGCCGGCGGCCACAGTCAGAGCGATACGCGTCGGCCAACCCAATCCGTCATACCAAATCGAGGCCGCGGCGGTCAGATCCTCGGCCAAGATGCTCAGCGTGCCGGTCAGCTCACGCAGGCTGTCCGCCAGCCCGTTCAGAAGCGTCGAGAAGTCCATGGCTCACTCCACCGCTTTCAGGTTTGCCGGCGCGAAGGCGGCAATCTTGTCCCGCATGGCCCCCGGCATCGGAATGCGCCTGGGCTGGCCTGCCAGCGCGCCGAGCACCTCGTCGCGCGTGCCGAGCATCATGACCGATCCGTCGCGGAGGAGGACGATGTTGTCAGCCGTGCGCAGAAGACTGGTCTGATGGCTGACGATAACGACCGTGCGGCCGCGCTCCTTCAACTGCTGAAGCACGTTGAACAGCGCCGCCTCTCCTTCGCCGTCGAGGCCGGTGTTCGGCTCGTCGAGTACGATCAGCGGCGGGTCGCCGAACAGTGCCCGAGCCAGCGCGATGCGCTGCCGCTGACCGCGCGAGATCCGGACGCCGTGCGGTCCGACCTCGGTCCGATAGCCGTTCGGCAGCCGCAAGATCATCTCGTGAATGCCGGCGAGCTGGGCCGCGGCGATGACGGCTTCGCTGTCGACGTCGCGCAGGCGCGCGATGTTCTCGGCGATTGTTCCCGGGAACAATTGGACCTGTTGCGGCAGGTAGCCGATATGCTGGCCGAGCTCGTTCGACGGCCAATTCCAGACCTCCGCACCATCCAGCCTGACATGGCCCAGCGAGGGTCGCATCGTGCCGACGATGAGACGGCAGAGCGTGGTCTTGCCGGAGCCGGACGAGCCGATCACGCCGCAGTTCTGGCCGGGCTCGACACCGAAGCTTATCGCGTTCAGCAGGGCCTGCGGGGTTCCCGGCGCGTAATAGTGCAGGTTCTCTAACTTCAGCCGGCCTTGCGGGCGCGGCAAGGTGACGCCGACGTTCTGCGACGACCCGGTGGCGGCAAAGAGCTTGATCAGGTTCTGGCGCGCGGCCCGAGCGTTGACCAGGCTGCGCCAGGCGCCGATGGAGCGTTCGATCGGCGCCAGCGCGCGGCTGAGCAGGATGGAAGCCGCAATCATCGACCCGCCCGTGAGTTCGCGGTGCAGGACGAAATAGGCGCCGAGCCCCAGCACGGCCACCTGGAGGGCGAGGCGCAGGGAGCGCGACAGGCTGCCGATGACGGTGGTGCGCTGGAAAATGCGGGACTGCAGAGCTGTGAGAGCTTGCTGGTTTTGCTCCCAGCGCAACAGCGCCGGCTCGGACATGCCGAGCGAGCGCAATGTTTCGGCGCCATCGACAAATTGACCGACGGCGGCCTGGCTGCGGCGCAACCCTGCGGCTGCTTCCTGGTTTTTGCGGCGAGTGAGGAAATCGTTGGCTAGAGCGCAGCAGAACAGAAGCACCGCGCCGGCAAGGCCGAGCACCCCCAATGCCGGATGCAGAAACCACATGAACGCCATGAATACCGGCGTCCATGGCGCGTCGAGAAAGGTCAGAATGCCGTCGCCGGCAATGAAGCTGCGAAGATCGCTAACGTCCTTCAGGCCGGCTTCGACGTTGCTGCCGGCCAGGCGCGCCGCCATGGCGCGTTCGATCACCGGGACGCTGAGCTGGTCGTCCAGCCATTGGCTGATATGCCCCAGCATCATCCGGCGGGCATGTTCCAAGAGGCCATAGACGGCAATGGCGCCGATGACGGCAAGGGTGAGCCACAGCAGCGTGTCGATCGAGCCGCTCGACAGCACCCTGTCATAGATCTGCAGCATGTAGATGGTGCTGGCAAGCAGAAGAAGATTGGTTAGCAAGCTGAAGAGGAAAAGGGCCGGCGCCTGGCGGCGCGCCAGACGCATCACTTCCTGGAATTGCGGCCTTGGCTGCATCACGGAACCCCCCGTTTCGATGCCTTACTGCCGAGTTCCAACGGGGGCAGCACTTGGCCGCCCCCGCTGCTTCTGTGTCAGGCGATGTCGACGAGTATGTGCTGGACGGTGGTCATATCGCCGTCCGCGTCCGCGATTTGGACGCCGAAGTCGAGGTGCGCGTCCGGCGTCGTGGTCTGCGTCGTGGTGAAGCCGATGTCCACGATTTTGATGACGTCGTTGTCGGCGACGGCTGTATCCACACCGTTCACCTTGGCCACGTCGTTGTCCCAAATCACCAACGGGGCGGAAAGGCTGCCACCATTCGCGCCGACCGCGCTATTCAGGTCGATCGCGGTAGCACCGCCGAGAGCGGCGTTGGTACCGGCCGGCGCACTACCGGCCCCGACCAGACCGTTGCCGGACTGCATGATCTGGACGCCTTGGAGCACCCAGTTCTCACCGGCACCGTTGTAGTCGTTTCGCTCTATGATCACTAGGCCGTCGTTGTTATCAAGCTGGAAGTCGGCGGCGTATGCGGAAGGTACCTGACCCGTCTTGTAGATGTCGGCGTTCGAGATGTAGATCGCCTTTGTCGTCGTAAGCGCCGGGTTGGCAGTAGACACGAGATTAACGATGACCATCAGGTCCTCGTTGCCGATACCGTCAAACTTGATGGCCATGTCGTTAGCCGTCTGGGTCGGGACGTGATTGGCACCGTTGTCGGTCGAGATACCCGGTGAGGTGTCGAAGAACCGAAGCGTCAGTGCCTCGCCCTTCTGGATAGTGTCGCCAGCGACCCCGTTCGTGGTCTGGGTTGCAGAAACCCAGTCTTCGTTGTTGTTGGTGACGAACTGGCCGGGGTTCCACACCTTGTCACCAGCAACCGGCGCGCCGTCGTCATCGCCGAGACCTAAGGGGATGCTCGAAGTTGCCGAGTTCGCCGTGAACTGCACGAAGAAGTCCCGATCGGTCGTTTCGGGTGTGCTGTCCGCCTCGAAGAGCTTCTCCACCACGATCAACGGGTGACCGGTATTGCTCGTGGGCTGCTTGGAGAGAAGCTCACTGGTGTGCAGGATGTCCCTGGTGAAGCCCTCCACCGCGTCGTTCAAGGTGATGGTGTAGGTGTCACTGTCCTTGTTGAAGACAAGGGTACCGCCCGCCGTGGCCATCTGATTGCCGGCCGTGTTCGGGTCGCTATCGTAGGAGATTTGCCAATTGAACGAAGCTTCGGTGGCGCTTTCCGACTGTAGCGTCGCGAACGAGCTGATGAATGGGGTCGGCGTGCCAGGGACAAGACCGGTGAGATTGCCATCAAGGCTGAGCTGGATGCCGGGAAGCACGCCATCCTGGTCGACGAAGTCCGAGTGCGTGGCGTCGTAGTAGGAAGCCGGGCGGCCGTCCGAACCGATGTCGTAGCCAAAAGCACCAGATGCCGTTTGACCGACTGCGTTGCCCAAGGTCTCGTGAGTACCATTGCTTCCACCCCCGGATGCGTCACCGTCGAACGGCACCGTGATCGTCGGGCCGTCGTCCTTGAAGGTGAGGTTTTGGCCGATGTTGAGTGTGGTCGATGTATGATCACCGTCCTTGTCGGTGATGGTCGCGGTGAGCGTAACTAGGTTATCCGCGTCCAGTGTCTTGCTTTCGTCCGGGTCGCTGGTCGGATGGACCACTGCCCGGAGTTGATCCAGGGTGACGCTGCCGGTGCCGCTAACAGAGACCGTGAAGACAAGGTCATTGCTCGTGGCGGTGCGACCTTCGATCACAGTGCCATTGAGCGAGAGGACGACGGCCTGACCGGTTAAGGTGTCGGTAAGGCCGGTCGAACCAGCAGTAAAGCCGAGTGCGTAGGTGACCGTGCCTGCGCCGTCGGCACCGAAGGCCGTGCTGAAGTTCGCCGCAAAGCTCTTCGTGTCGTTAGTCGTAAGAACCGTGTCGTCGACAGTGAGCGTAGGCTCGGTGCCGGTCGTCGAGATGCTCGGGCCGTCGTCCTTGAAGTTGAGGTTCTGGCCGATGTCGAGGGTGGCCGGTGCGTGGTCGCCGTCCTTGTCGGTAACCGTCGCGGTCAGTTTGATCAAATTGTCGGCGGCCAGAGTCGTGCTCTCGTCCGGGTCGCTGGTAGGATGGACCACCGCGCGGATCTGATCGAGGGTGACGTTGCCCGAGGCATCGACAGAGACCGTGAACACGAGGTCGTTGCTCGTGGCGGTTCGACCTTGGATGACGCCGCCATTCAGCGAGAGGACGACCGCTTGCCCGGTCGCGGTGTCGACAAGTCCGGTCGAACCGGCAGTAAAGCCGAGTGCGTAGGTCACCGTGCCGGCCCCGTCAGCACCGAAGGCCGAGCTGAAGTTCGCCGCGAAGCTCTTGGTGTCGTTGGTGCCAAGAACCGTCTCGTCGACAGTCAGTGTCGGTTCGGTGCCTGTCGTTGAAATACTTGGACCGTCGTCGTTGAAGTTGATGAAGGAGCCGACTTGTTCGTTGTGGGCATTAGCAACGTTCCCAGCGAAATGCACCTCTTTGACGTCGAAATAATCTTTCTCACCGTCAATATTCTTGATGGTGAATCGGTCAAAAGTTCCGCCCGAGCCGCCCGCCGTAGTAAAATCAACCGTAACGCCTTCGCCGACGTTGTGGAGGATCATTCCGGTGCCGTTGAGATCAACTGTGATGCCAAGGGCAGAGGCCGTCGTGGCGACGCCATTCAACTTGAACGTTACTCCGGTGATATTGATCTCGGTATCGTTGTCGTCACCCGGCAACGCGGCGCCTTTTGCGTTGTCGTCGTTGTTGTAGGCGTGGACCTCGATGTCAGCTACTGTGTTAGTAGGCGTGGACTGCGAAATCGAGAAACCGGCGCCGGAGACGTTCTCGATGTGGCCTGTGTAGTTGGGCGCCAGCGGCGAGTTGGTAAAGTTCTTGCCTGCACTTTGGGTGCCGCCACTGATCAGGTCGATCTGAAGTTCACGGCCGAAGCGCACGTCCTGAGAAGAGACACCCAGACCTTGCGTGCTGACATTGACTTCAGCCTGCGTAGTGCCGTCGTGAGCCGTGACCAGAATTTTCTGTGTGCTCGCCGTGTCGGCGTCGAGGATATACCAATTGTTGTGTCCGGGAGGGGCGTCGCCGAGCTGGCTGAAATTGAGCACGGTGGTGCCGGTGACCGATGCGTACACCTTGTTGAGCAGATCGATCTGGTCGTTCGGGTCGTTCGCGTCCGGATGGAGCAACGGCACATACTGGACTAGGTACAAATCTGCGTTTGTTGCGCTGGTGCTGACCAGTCCAAACGAGAAGGCGAGATCCCCGGTCGCGGCGGGCATAGTGGCCGCACTGGAAGTGCCGATGACGCCGATCACGACGTTTGAATGCGTCGGGTCCTGGAACAGCCAAACATAGTTGCCATCCACCGTTCTAATGCCGCTGTTGACGCCAACGGTGGTGGAAAACGGCGTTCCTGAGGAATTCTGGGTAAGAACGACCGAGGTGATGGTTTCCCCTGCGTTCGCCGTGGCTACCACGAAATTGGATTGGAAGGCGACCTCCGGTGAGGTCAGTCCGCCCGAACTGTCGCGACTTAGGAGATAGGCCAAAGTGGGGTCATTGTTGCCGATGGGATTGATGTCGTCACCCTGAAGACCCGTGGTCTCGTCGATGATGATGTCTTGAGCAGTGATGTCGAGTGCCATTGAAACTCTCCCTGGCTTCAATGCGACAGGCGCGAAATCAGCCCCAACGCTGGCAGCCGGCCGCATGGGCGCGCATCCACCAGCGGAGCCGGTGCCGCGCGTCATCGTTGAACGAAACTGGAGTTATCGGCTTAACCCGGGGTAGAGGGTGTTGAGGGGACCGCCGCTTCCCCGCTCCTTGCCCCGTCAGGCAATTCTGGGCGGATGCGTCCTATGCGCATCGGTAACCCACCAACAGCGGGCACCAAGGATCGATGATAAGGGCATACTCAACCCGCCCCTCTTCAACAGGCTATTGACTGCCTGTAACGCCTCCCGCTCAGAACATGAGCACGAAAAGTTTACTCTTATTTGTGGAAACTTAAACTCGCACTGTTGCTTTTTTGGAAAAATTGTGAAGCAAAAATGGTCCAACCGAGTGTGGGACCTTTGTCCCTGCTCTTTTCAACTATTTGAAGAATGTTGTCGCCAGCATCTACCGAATCTGGATGAAGGTAGAGCGGAAACACCTGAAAAAGGCTTTGCAACCAATGCTTGCGACGGGGGCGGTCGCGCGGTCCTTTCACCGTCAGCTGACGCGCCGCGCGCCGCTCTACACCGAGTGTGGTCGCGACGGCGTCATCCAGGGCGAGGCGGGCCTGCTTGGATTCGAGGATTCCGAGCATCCCGTTGCGCAGCAATAAAACTCGGAGCCGCGAAAGCTTGTCGAAGCGACGGTGATCACAACGCGTTCGGTTGCGACGGAAGTCAAACCTCGGCGTCGGCTAAGTACGCGGCAGTGCTGGACGCGATGGCCGCTACGCAGCGCGTTCGGATCGTGAATGGTGGGCGCTGGTTGTGCCACACGCCATATACATGTTCGGACTGTTTCCATGGCCTATCGCCGGCGCGCCGCTACCGGCAGATTGTCCACCGGATGCATGACGGCCGGGATATCGTGCAGCGGAACTAAAAATCCCACCGCCCCTTTAGGTATGCAGCGTTGGACCGAGAGGCGTGTTGGCGAGGGATGCCGGCACGACGCGGATGCCATCCGGGCGGTTGGAGGCGGATTTGGCAGTTGATGTGGCGCGTGCGAAGAGCGGCATTCGCCTCACGGTGATCGCGGTGGCGGCAGTGCCGCTGCTGTTTTTGTTGAGCGGTCTTGTCATCCGCTACGCCGCATTCGCATCGGTGTCGCCGGATCCGAGCCTAGCGGCCTATGCCCGCGCCTTCTGCAAATGGGATTGCTCCTGGTATGTCGGCATTTCCGAACAGGGCTATGAGCGTTTTCCCATTCCTGGCCGCAGCAATGTCGGGCGCTGGGGGTTCTTTCCGCTTTATCCGATGCTGGTGGCGGCGGTCCGCACGATTCTGCCCTTCTCCACGATCGCGATTGCGACGGCGGCATCGCTGGCGTGCGGCTATGTCTCGTGCCTGGTGGCATGGCCGCTCATGGACAGGAACATGCGGGCCTATGTGCTTTATTGCGCCTTCCTGCTGAGCGGCCCGTTCTCGTTCTATTTTGCCACCTTCCTCACCGAGCCGCTCTTCGTGCTTTTGACGTCCTGCCTCTTCCTGGCGCTCAAACGCTCGAACCATCTCGCCGCGGGGTTGTCTTGCGCGCTGCTCTCGGCAACGCGGGTCGTCGGCGTGCTGGCCGTGTTCGCGATCGTCATTCGCATGTTTGAGGAGCATCGCGCCAAGGGCGGGTCGGCCATCGGCCTCCCACGCTGGCTGCTCGGCCGGCCGGATCTCATCATCGCCATACTCATCTCGCCCGCCGGCCTGTTCGCCTACATGCTCTACCTTTACGTCACGGTCGGGGACGGCTTTGCCTTCGTGCATGTCCAGCGCGCGTTCGGGCGCGTGGCCGGCAACCCGCTGCTGTTCCTCTGGGCGGGGCTGTCCTATCACCCCGGGGCCGGTTGGTGGCCCAGTGCGCCGCAATGGAGCGCGTCGACGGCAATCGTGGGACTGGCGCTGGCGGCGGTGCTCGCGGCGCGCAGGCAAATTGGCGCGGCCCTGTTCTGCGCCATGGCCATCATCCTGCCTTTGACCTCGAATCTGGCTTCGATGGTCCGCTATGTCGTCGGCCTCGCGCCGCTGACGATGCTGACGGCGGTGCTGTTGTCGGGCTCGAAGGCGACATTGGTCGCTGCGCTGATTGTCTTCCTCTTCACCTGCTACTTCATGACCGTGGCCTGGCTTGGAGGCTATCTTGCGCTGGTCTGAGCTGACGGAATCGACCAGGCCGGTAATCCTGGGTGCCGGCTACGCGCTGGCGGGCGCACTTGCGGCAGCCGAGATCGCCATCCTGGCGCTTGCCCTCAGCCCGAATGTCAGCGACGATTACCGCGCCTATTACATCGACAAGACCACCACATGCCTCAACCGGGACGCCGTGGGGCGCTACACGCCAGGCCGGACCGTATCGTTCCGCTCCGACGGCGCCCGGGAAGCAACCACCATGATGGTCTGCGGCTGGTCGGGGCCAGTAGCGGACGGCACCCATTCGCTGGGCGAGAGCTCTCGCCTGCGCCTTACCCTGCCGCCGCTCCGCGACGGGCTTCGGGCAACGCTGGAAATGGCCGCCGTTATTCGCCCGCCGCAGACCTGGCAGAGGATCGTCGTGTCGGCCAATGGGACCGAGGTGTATCGGGGGACGCTGTCGGGCGATGTGGCGACAACTGTGTCCTTCGTCATTCCGCACGCCGTGCTGGCTGGCAAGGCGACACTGGACATGGCCATCGAGTATCCCGACGGCATTCCGCAAAGCGCCGATGCGAGCAACATCTACAACCGCGCCATCAAGCTGAGATCTTTTCGGTTGGACACGCTTTGATCCTCAGGACGGCCCGTCATCGCGCAGGCGGCGCTCTGCAAAGACCCAGCGATCGAGCACAAGAAGGTTAAGCGCTGGGATGGCCAAGGAAGTGAGGAGAACGGGAACGGCAAGCGGCAGGCCGAATGTCACCGTCAGCAGGTACGGTGCCGCGTAAGCCATAGCGAGGCCAGCAATGGTCAGCAACACGAAACGCGGCGCCTGCGACCGGTGCGAGCCGGCCGACATGAAGGTGAAGGATTTGTGCGCCAGATAGGAAAACAGGGCGGCGGCCGCGTAAGCGGCGAGCGAGGCTTCGACGGGCGCGAGCCCGAGCCAGTTCGATCGGGCAAAGATTGTAGTCAGGACGGCATAGAGGATTGTGGCGACAAGGCCGACCGAAGCGAAGCGCCCTAGGAGCTTCGTGCCGGCGACGCGACGATTCTCAGGCGCGGGCGACACAGGCATACTGCGCTCCGAGCGGCAGCCAAGCGAGCGCGCCTTCCAGCTTCCGGGCAAGCGGCTTGGCCGACGGCAGGAGCAGAAAATGCTCGCAGTGCACGTCGCGGAAGCCCGCCTGCTCAAGCAGCGATGCCGCCTTGCCAGCGCGAAGCAGGACGGCGTCCTTGTCGAACGGACATCTCAACACCGCCATACGGGTCAGCGGGTTGTAGGGATTGTGCTCGATGATGCAGCCAAGTCCGCCTCGCCGAACGACGCGCCGCATCTCGCGGAAGAAATCCAGCCACGACGCAGGCGGCACGTGGTGGACGACGCAACTGGCGAAGGCCAGGTCGAACATGCCATCCGCGTAAGGCAGGCGTGAGGTGTTGCACACGCTGTACGCGACGTGCGGGTTCTCAGCGCTGGCACGCGCGAGTGATTCCTTCGACACGTCGCAGCCGTCGAGTCGATCGAAGACATCGGCGAGATGCGGATGAAGCGAGCCCACGCCGCAACCGACATCGAGCGCGCGCACGCCTGCGCCGCCCCGCCGGAGGTCCTGCTCGAGGACCAGTCGTCGCAGAAGCTCGGCCTTGGCACGCAGGAAGAAATCATGGCGCAGCCCGGAGAACCGGATCGAGCCCTCGACTGCCTCACTGTAGCTGGACCTATAGCTGTCGAAGAGTTCGGACATCCGCCGTGACCCCGTTCCTGGACTTGCGAAACGAAGCGCGCTTGTCGCGGGAGGCGACGCGCATCGGCCGGTCGAAGCCACTCAGCCTTTCGATAACGTAGAGCGGGCGCCGTTTGACCTCGGCATGGATGCTGCCGACGTAAAGGCCCATCACGCCGGTCATGAAAAGATTGATGCCGATTAGCAGCGACACGATCACCACCGTCGATGTCCAGCCGGCAATCACGCCGGTTTCGAGGATCCAGGCCGCGATGGCGTATGCGCCGAACGCCAGGGCGAGAGCGGAGATGGCCAACCCGGTCAACAGCACCAGTTGCAGAGGCCGCTCCGAAAAGCCGATGATGCCATGGATGGCAAGCCGCATCATCTTCCAGAACGGGTATTTGGTTTCACCAAGCGTCCGCGCCGGGCGCTCGAACGGCACCGCCGCCTGCTTGAAACCCATCCAGCCGAACATGCCCCTGACGAAGCGGTCGTGCTCCGGCATGCGCTTGAACGTGTCCAGCGCCTTCCGGCCGACGAGGCGGAAGTCGCCGACATCGCGCGGGATCTCGACCGGTGTCATCCTCTCCAGCAGCCGATAGAACAGGCTGGCGGTGACGCGCTTGAACCAGGTTTCGCCCTTGCGGCTGACGCGCCTTGCGTAGACGATCTCGAAGCCGTCCTTCCACTTCGCCACCAGGTCGAGAACGACCTCGGGGGGATCCTGCAGGTCAGCGTCCATGACGATGACGGCCTCGCCGGAGGCCGCTTCCATGCCGGCGCTGATGGCGATCTGGTGGCCGAAGTTGCGGGAGAGCTCGATCAGGCGGAAGCTCGGTTCGGCGGCGACCATGCCGCGCAAATAGCTCACGCTTCGATCGCTGCTTCCGTCGTCGACGAAGATGACTTCGGTGTCTCCGTCCAGTTTTGCGGTCAGTGCGCTGATCCGCTCGACCAGCCGGGGCAACACCTCCTCCTCATTGTATATCGGCAGCACCAATGAGTAGCGTAGGGACGGTGCCCGCGTCCGGATCCGCTGGACAGATTCTTGCATGGGATTGCAATGGAACACCGGCCAGAAAGTTCCATAAGCAGGCGCTAATTGCGGAAGAAATGGCGCTGTTCCTCGCCAAAAAAGGCGCGCAACGTTCGGTTGAAATCTAACCCGGTACCGACAGAAGTCCTTGGATCGAGGATTTTGATGCCCATCTTTTTCAGGCGGATGGAGCGCCACCAGATCGCGAAAGATCGGCGCTGCATCGTGCGCCGATCTCGGCGTTCCTGCGGCGCAAAACCTTTCTTGAGATGCCCCGTGACGAACCTGGGCTCTCCAAGAGCCGGATTTTAGTTTAGGGAAGGTGTCCAATTCGTCTGCGCCCCGTGTGCACGGACGCATCGGAAACCGGAAAAACGGCCCGTCCCGTGGGGAAAAGACCACACACGACGTGGCCCAACATTTTTGAAACAACAAAAAATGTCGAAGTATCAAGATTTCAGAATAGCCATAGCACCAATGATGGACTGGACGGACCGGCATTGCCGGTTCTTTCACCGTCAGCTGACGCGTCGCACGTTGCTCTACACGGAAATGGTGGTGGCGGACGCAGTCATCCATGGCGCACGCGAGCGCCTGCTCGGCTTCGACGGTGCCGAGCATCCGGTTGCGCTTCAGCTTGGCGGTTCGGATCCGCGAAAGCTTGCCGAAGCGGCGGTGATCGGCGAGGCGTTCGGTTACGACGAAATCAATCTTAATGTCGGCTGTCCGTCCGACCGCGTCCAGTCGGGCACTTTCGGCGCCTGCCTGATGAAGACGCCGGTGCTGGTCGCCGAATGCATCGCGGCGATGAAGGCGGCGGTGAGAATCCCCGTTACGGTCAAATGCCGCATCGGCGTCGATGACCAGGACCCCGAACCCGCTCTCGACACGCTCGCAGACGGCGTGCTGACGGCCGGCGCCGATGCGCTCTGGGTGCACGCCCGCAAGGCGTGGCTGGAGGGGCTTAGTCCCAAGGAAAACCGCGAGATCCCGCCGCTCGACTATCCGCGCGTCTATCGGCTCAAGGCCAGGATGGCGAACCAATTCATCGGCATCAACGGCGGCATTCAATCCCTTGACGAGGCAGAGGCGCACCTCGCTTATGTCGACGGCGCCATGCTCGGCCGCGCGGCCTATCATACGCCCGGCATCCTCACCGGCATCGATGCCACATTTTACGGCGAGGCGCCGGTCGCTTTCGACTACGCGGCGCTGATGGACGCCATGGCCGCTTACGCCGCGCGCCACATCGAGAAGGGCGGACGGCTCGGCCATGTCACGCGCCATATGGTCGGGCTGTTCCACGGTCTCCCGGGCGCGCGCCGCTACCGGCAGATTTTGTCCACCGACGCCAACAGACCCGGCGCCGGGCCAGAGGTGCTGAAGACGGCGTTCGCGGCAATAGATTTCGTGGCGGCGGAAACCAAAGCCGCTTGAGGCGGATCGGGCGGCTAGAGCGTTTCACCGGCGAACCGCTCCATCTGTTTGTTTTGGACGCAATCGGGAAATCTAGTCGCGCAGGATCATCCGGTCACCGCGCACCTCGAAGCCCGACAGCGAGCCGATGAAGTTCATGCCGAGCAGGCTTTGCTCGAGCATGCCGGGCGCCGCGACCATCACCGGCATATCCTTGCGCACGATGCCGCCGATCGCCATCTCGTCGGTCCTGACCGTTGCCGCACGCGCCATGCCGTTGGCGGTCGAGACGTCCACGGTGTAGCTGAGCGCCGCTGGGTTGAAGCCGGCCGCCTGGGCGTCCTCCGCCGTAAGCACCGTGCTGGTCGCGCCGGTGTCGACCACCGTGCGCACCGGCCTGCCGTTGACGAGGATTCGCGCCTCGAAATGGCCATTGCCGGCCTTGTCGAGCGTCACGGTGGCGCGGCCATTGTCGACGCCCAACGCCAAGGGGCTTCCCGGAACAAGGCCGGCGGTGACGCGGCTGACAACATCCTGCAGCTCGTAGCGGTACTGGTAGCCGGCGATCAGCGCCAGCACGATTGCCGCCCAGACGCCGAAGTTGCGCGCCATGTCACCGAGCGGCCGGCCAGAGCGAATGAGGCTGGCGCCGATTACCGCCACCAGGACTCCAACCCAGATCAACCTGCTGAAATCGTTGTTCTCGATGCCAAAGGTGCGGCCGGCGGAATCATTCATCATCAGCAGGATCAAGCCGGCGCCGATCACCAGCATGACGACCCAGAACAGGCGATTCATGGCCAGCCCTTTCTTGCAGCCAGCTCTTTCACAACACGCCGCGCTCGCGCGCCATGCGGGCGCGCCGCGTCTCGCGGCGGGGCCGGCGTTCGACCGTCTCCAGCCGCGCCGGCAACTCGGCCATGACTGCACGCCGGACTTCCGGCGTCATCGCGATCCACCCGGCGATCTCATCGCGCGTGCGGCCGCAACCGAAACAGAAGCCGGTTTTCATATCGATGGAACAGACGAGTATGCAGGGAGACTCGATGGCGGTCATGCTGTTCTCTTGCCTTCACTCCACATGGTGCAACCGCAACGCCAATGCAAGCCCTTCGCGATGCGCCGTCGACCGGCGCTTTCGCGGCATTGCCGGGCGGTTGTGCCAGGCGGTGAAGGCGGCTATGCCGCTGGCTGTTCCTGCAAAGAGACCGCATTCGATATGACCGCAAAGCCTTTCGACGATTTCCGCACTCTGCTGGCAACGCTGGCGCCGGCGGACGCCGCCGCCGAAACCCGCGTTCGCACCCTGTTTGCCAAGGCCGACAAGCCGAAAGCTTCGCTTGGCCGGATTGAAGATGTCGCGGCATGGCTCGCCGCTTGGAGCGGGCGTGCGCCGCCGGCCGTCAATCGTCCGCTTGTGGCGATCTTTGCCGGCAACCACGGTGCCGTTCGGCATGGCATTTCGCCGCGGCCGGTTTCGGCGACCGGCAATGCCGTCGAACTCTGCGCCGCCGGAGGTGCAGCGATCAATCAGATCTGCATCGCCAACGATCTCGGCCTGAAGGTCTTCGACCTGGCGCTGGATATTCCGACCGGGGACATCACGGAAGAAGCGGCCCTCGATGAGCGCGGCTGCGCCGCCACCATGGCCTTCGGCATGGAAGCGGTCGCGGGCGGCGCCGATCTTCTTTGTCTTGGCGATCTGGGCGTCGGCAATTCAACCATCGCGGCCGCGCTCAGCGCTGCCCTCTTCGGCGGCAAGGGGTCCGACTGGGTTGGACCTGGATCGGGGGCGGACACGGCGATGATGGCGCGCAAGGCCGAAGCGGTCGACCGGGCGCTTGCTTTCCACGGCGCCGGCCTCGGCGATCCGCTCGAAGCCTTGCGCCGCGTCGGCGGGCGCGAGTTCGCGGCAATCTGCGGCGCCATTCTCGCAGCCCGCATGCAGAAGATTCCTGTGCTGCTCGACGGGTTCGTCGCGACGGCTGCCGCCGCGGTTCTGCACAAAGCCGATCCTTCCGCGATCGACCACTGCCTGCTCGCCAGCCTGTCGCCGGAGCCGGGCCAAGCCAAAGTCGCCGAACGGCTTGGGCTCGAGCCACTGCTCGATCTTGCTGTCAGTCACGGCGAAGGAGTTGGGGCTGGACTTGCCGCCGGTCTCGTCAAGGCCGCGGCGCTCACGAGCTCCGGTATGGCGGCGGCGGTTCGGGTCCAACCGGCGCCCCGGAGCTAACGCCGGCGGGCGGCGACAGCCTTGGTCGGCAGCGCGGGCAATTCCTCCATCACTCGGCTCAGCGGGAAGATGGCGATAGCCTCGGTGCCTTCGCGCAGCTTGGAGTGCAGATCGAACTCGCCGCCATGCATGTCGAGCAGACCCTGCACGATCGGCAGTCCGAGGCCCGTTCCCTGTTCGGCGCTCTTGATGGCGATCGAGCCCTGGCCGAAGGCGGAAAGCACCACTGGGATTTCCTCTTCCGGAATGCCGGGACCGTTGTCCTTGACCGAGATGTACTGACCGCCGCCCGCCGTCCAGCCGACGCGCACACGCACTTCGCCACCCGACGGCGTGAACTTGATGGCATTGGACAGCAGATTGAGCGCGATCTGCCGGATGGCACGCTCGTCGCCGAACAGGCGCGGCAGCGCGGTCTCGAACTCCTGGATGACGCGGATGTCCTTGTTGCGGGCTCTCAGTTCCATCATATGGCAGCAATCTTCGACGATCGTCACCAGCGCCACCGGCTCCTCGTTGAGCTGGTAGCGGCCGGCCTCGATGCGCGACAGGTCGAGGATCTCATTGATCAGATCGAGCAGATGCTGGCCGGATTCGTGCACATCACGCGCGTAATCACGATAGGTCGGGTTGTTCATCGGCCCGAGCACTTCATTGGCCATCACTTCGGAGAAACCGAGGATGGCGTTGAGCGGCGTCCGGAGCTCATGGCTCATCGAGGCGAGGAAGCGCGACTTCGCCAGATTGGCGTCCTCGGCGCGCCGCCTGGCCTCGTCGGACATGGATTTGGCAGTCTCCACCTCGGCGATCAGCGCGTCCTTCTCGGAGCGGAAGGAGAGCAGCATCCAGGATGACTGGTTGAGATGGCGCGCGACGTAGCCGAAGAAGGGCAGGGCAGCGACCAGAAGCGCCGCCATGATCCCTTCGATCGGCATCCACAGGCGCAGGACGGCATAGACATAGACCGCGACGGGAACTGCGAAGGTCGCCAGCAGCGCGCCGCCCAGGGACGATGCCATCACCGCAGTCGTCGCCATGGCGACCAGGAGCGCCATGGCCTTGACAACATGGAACTGGTCGACCTGGCATATGGCGCAGTCCAGCCAGGCGAACCAGGCCCAGCCGAGGCCGCAAAGCGAATGGCCGATCAGGAAATCGCGGCGCGTCTGCACCGGGTCGAGCTCGGCCGCCTCCGTGCGCTCGACGCGTCGCGCCATGAAGGTGACGATGGCGTAGCAAAGCAGCGTGAAGAGAGCCCAGACGGCGACCTGGTTGCCCAGGCCCGCGAAGCGGCCGACGGCCGCTACTACAAGCACAAGCAGAGGAATCGCCGCCGCACTGACCACCATGGCGCGTGCATGCAGCTTGAGCAGCTCGCGGTCGAAATCGAGGCTGCCGGCCTGCTGCGAAAGACGGTCACGCGTCCTGCGCACCGCGCGCGCCACATCGCTGTTGCGATGCGGTTTCCTGCGGTCCACAATGAATTTGTCCGCTGTGTCCGAGCGTAGCAAAGGCATGCAAGTTCAATTTCTGCGCGCAGCGATTTTCAGTTCGTTAAGCTACGTTCGAATGATTAAGAGACTGTTTGCCATATGAGCCGTTCCTGGTCGCGAAGACCGCGCCGGCGCTATGTTCCGCGGCCTCCGCGAAGCCTTTTGCGCAGGCTTCTGGATTACGGGCTGGCCGTGGTCCTGCTTGGCCTGTCCATCCTGGTGGCGGCGCGGCTCGACCGGTTCGAGATGCGACAGGAGCAAGGCACGGCCATCGTCAAGGACGGTGATTCGATCACGCTTGGCGCCGAGCGCATCCGCATGCGCGGCATCGACGCGCCGGAATACACACAGACGTGCCGCAAGGACGGAGCCGACTATGCCTGCGGCAAGCTCGCGCGGCAGTCGCTGGTGCGGCTGATCGCCGACAGGCCGGTCTCCTGCACCGGCTGGCAGCGCGACCGCTACGGCCGGTTGCTCGGCGACTGCAAGGCGGGCGACACGCACCTCAACCGCGCGCAGGTACAGTCCGGATGGGCCGTCGCCTTCGGCGACTTCGAAACCGAGGAGGCCGTCGCCCGGGCTGCCAAGGTGGGCATCTGGGCTGGCTCCTTCGATCAGCCGCAGGACTGGCGCGACAGCCATCACAATCAACCCGTCGAAAGGAAGCACGGCGCACTGGCTTCGCTCGGCGATGCGTTGCGTGAGCTTGTTCGTTTCTGGTGATGCCCGCTTCGGGGGATGCTCTGTTTGCCAACATGTGGTCTTGCCAAACCGCTATGCAGTTTTGGGCGACATGCATTGCAGCGCGCCCTAAGATTGGCATGAACATCGGAGACTGGAATGAAGCTGTTCGATGGCGGCCGGGCGCCCAACCCCAGGCGGGTTCGGGTTTTCCTGGCTGAAAAGGGGCTAGCCGTCCCTTTGGTGCCCGTGGACATGGGCGCGCTGGAGCATCGCAAGGAGCCGGTGGCGTCGCGCAATGCGCTGCGGCGGCTGCCCGTGCTCGAACTCGACGACGGGACCATCATCACCGAATCCATCGCCATCTGCCGTTATTTCGAGGAGTTGCATCCCGAGCCCGCCCTGTTCGGAACAGGCGCGCTCGGCAAGGCCATGGTGGAGATGTGGCAAAGGCGTCTGGAGCTAAACCTGATGAGCTGCGTGGCCGCCGCGTTCCGGCACATCCATCCGGCAATGAAGGAATGGGAGGTGCCGCAGATCCCGGAATGGGGCGAGGCCAACAAGCCGAAGGCCATCGAGTTCCTGCATCTCCTCGACCGGGAGTTGGCGGATAGGGAATTTGCCGCCGGCGACACCTATTCGGTCGCCGACATCACCGGGCTGATCGCCATCGATTTCATGAAGCCGGCACGCATCAAGGTGCCTGAGGAATGCGGGAACGTGCTGCGCTGGCACGCAGCGCTCTCCAGCCGGCCAAGCGCTGCTGCTTGAGGCTTGTTTTTGGAGAACCCGCCGGACATGAGCGAAGCGCTGGAGAGCCTTGCCGCCAAGGTGCGGGCTTGCCGCATCTGTGTCGAGCAGCCGCGCGGCCGGCCCCTGCCGCATCAGCCGCGCCCGGTGCTTGTGCCTTCGTCGAAGGCCCGCATCCTGCTTGCCGGCCAGGCGCCGGGCACGAAAGTCCACATCTCGGGCATGCCGTTCACCGACGCTTCCGGGGATCGCTTGAGGAACTGGCTCGGCGTCACCCCCGACGAGTTCTACGACGCGGAAAAATTCGCCATCGTGCCGATGGGTTTCTGCTTTCCGGGCCAGGACACCAAGGGCGCCGACCTGCCGCCGCGGCGCGAATGCGCCACCGCCTGGCGCGCCGATCTGATGGCGCTGATGCCGCAGATCGATCTGGTGCTGACGATCGGCGGTTATGCGCAGTCCTGGCACATGGGCACGGCGCGTGGGCCGTCGCTGACGGAAACGGTCAGAAACTGGCGCGCTGTCTGGGATGCTGCAGCCGGGCCGAAAGTGCTGCCGCTGCCGCATCCGTCATGGCGAAACACCGGCTGGCTGAAGAAGAATCCGTGGTTTGAAATGGATTTGCTGCCATTCCTGCGCTCGGAAATCCGCTATCGCCTCAATTAGGCATCTTGCAAGAAATCACTCGCTTTTGCCGGTGTCGGCAGAATTTCTTTCTTGTGAAAGGGCCTGATAAAAAGGATTATAGCCAAACTATTCCGCTGGAGCCTTCCCATGGACCGCCTAGACAGAAAAATTCTTCGCCTCCTGCAGGAGGACGCGACGCTTGCGGTCGCCGATGTCGCCAAGAAAGTCGGCCTGTCGACCACGCCGTGCTGGCGGCGCATCCAGAAGCTCGAGGAAGAGGGCGTCATCAAGCGGCGCGTGGCCATTCTCGACCATGAGAAGGTCAATGTGCGCGTCACCGTCTTCGTTTCGATCCGCACCAATTCGCACAGCCATGAATGGCTGCGGCGCTTCTCCGAGGTCATCCAGGAATTTCCGGAGGTGGTCGAGTTCTACCGCATGAGCGGCGACGTCGACTACCTCTTGCGCGTCGTGGTGCCCGACATTGCCGCCTACGACGCCTTCTACAAGCGGCTGATCGCCAAGATCGAGATCCGCGACGTGTCGTCCTCCTTTGCCATGGAGCAGATCAAGTACACGACCGAGATCCCGCTCGACTACATGATCCTGGACAAGGAGTCGGGGGCCAACGCGGCCTGAGCACGGCGCTCGCGCTTCCCGCTATGCGCGAAGTTGCGAGACCTAGTTCTTCTTTTTGTTGAGGAAATTCCACGGCGAGTTGACCGGGAGCGTGACGGCGTCCGGCACGCTGTCGACATCAGCCACCTCGGCCTTGCGCACGGTATAGCCGGACTGCACGATCAAGACGCCGTCCAGGATGAAGAGTTGGCTCTTCTCCATGCCGGGCTTCAGCACGCCGGTGACGGAGACCGGCTGGTATGCCTCCGCCATCCTGTAAGGATGCGCCGGCGTTACCAGCACGATCTGGTTCGGCGGCGGCGTCGGCATGTGGCTGCAGGCGCCGGTCCAAGGCACCAGCAGGAACTGGTAGACGAGGTCGCCCTCGCGATCGACCGGCAAGGCGTAGCCGGACAATTGAACGGTCTTGTCCTGCAGATTGAGCGACAGTGTCTCACCGTGATCGGGCAGTTTTGCCGCGATCATCGGCAGGTTGGCGTCCTCGGCGACCGCCTGCGTCGCCGGGCGCAAGTCTTTCCAGAAGATATGCGCGACGTCGGCCGCGGCGTCGGCTCTCGCGGTGGCGAGCATAAGCACGATCGCCAGCGTCGCGCTTGATCTGAAACGCCTGCTCATGGTCGTCATCCTCCGCCCGTCCCATTTCCGAAGCGAGTAAAAGCGTCGTGAGCTTACTTCGCTGAGATCACAGTCGTGTGGTCGCGAGCCGTTCGAGCTGTTTGACATCGACATCGGAAAGTTCCTTCACCGCGTCCTTGCCGATCCAGCGTGCCGTCTTGTCGGACGACGCCGCCAGTTTCTCGGCCAGCGCAAGGGCAGGGGCGTGCAGCGCCACCGACCGCTTGCCGATCTGCCGCAGCGCCCAGTTCACCGCCTTGCGGACGAAGTTGCGCGGATCGCCCGCATGCGTCTCGATCAGCGGCAGAGCAGCGAGGAAGCTCGCGTCCGGCTCCTTCTTCAGATGCACCGCCGCCCAGGCCAGCATGGCAAAGGCGGTGCGGCGGACAAACTCGCGCTCGTCCTTGGCGAATTCCTCGACCAGCTCACGCCAGAACGGTGTTTGGGCGAACAGGTCGGCAACGGTATCGACAATCTCCCAACTGTCGAAATCGGCGGCCCAGCGCCGGCATTGACCGATGTCGAGCTTCTTCGGCTCGCCGGTGAAAGCGGCCATCAATCGCGCTTCGCGAATGTCGGTGTCCCACAAGAGCAGCGACCGTTCATGGTTCTTCTTCAGCTTGCGCGCCAGCGGCCGCAGATCGGAATTGCCGACGCCGAGCGCGGTTCTCGTGTTGATGCCGAATCGCGCCATGCCGGCGCGGTTTTTCTCGCTGCCGATCGAACGCAGATGGGCGACGATCTCGTCGGCGCTCCAGCTCGGATCGGGCAGGACCATCGCCGTCTATTTTTCCAGGCGGGCGAGCAGCGAGGACGTGTCCCAGCGCCTGCCGCCCATGTCCTGCACGTCCTTGTAGAACTGGTCGACCAGCGCGGTCACCGGCAGCTTGGCGCCGTTGCGGTTGGCTTCGGCGAGGCAGATGCCGAGATCCTTGCGCATCCAGTCGACGGCGAAGCCGAAGTCATATTTTCCGGCGTTCATCGTCTTGTGGCGGTTCTCCATCTGCCAGGAGCCGGCAGCGCCCTTGGAGATCACCTCGATGACCTTCTCAATGTCGAGCCCGGCCTTCTTGCCGAAATGGATGCCTTCGGCCAGCCCTTGGACGAGGCCGGCAATGGCAATCTGGTTGATCATCTTGGTGAGCTGCCCGGCGCCCGCGGGTCCCATCAGCCCGACCATGCGGGCATAGGCATCGATGACCGGCCTGGCCTTGTCGAAGGCGGCCTGCTCGCCGCCGACCATGACGGTCAGCACGCCATTCTCGGCGCCCGCCTGGCCGCCCGACACCGGCGCATCGAGGAAGGAAAAGCCGGCCTTGTCGGCGGCTTCGGCCAATTCGCGCGCGACTTCGGCCGAGGCTGTCGTGTTGTCGATGAAGACCGAGCCCGTCTTCATGGCGGCGAAGGCGCCGCTCGCGCCTGTCGTCACCGAGCGCAGGTCGTCGTCATTGCCGACGCAGGAGAAGACGAAATCCTTGCCTTCGGCCGCCTCGGCCGGTGTCAGCGCCAGTCTGCCGCCATGCTGGGCGACCCATTGTTCGGCCTTGGCGGTCGTGCGGTTATAGACGGTGATGTCGTGGCCGCCCTTGTTCCTGAGGTGCCCGGCCATCGGATAGCCCATGACGCCAAGACCGAGAAATGCAACCGATGCCATAAGCCTGCCTTCCAACAAAACAGAGGTTTCAGTGGCGGAAGGTCTAGGCTATGCGAAATTTTCGTCAAGGCGCGCAAAGCCGCATCGAGTGGTGCAGGCCCGTCCGCTGACGACGCTCTATCGTTTGAGGTGAATGGTGATCCGGCGTTCGATCCATTCGACGCCGTGACGCAGGATCTCGACCAGCACCAGGTAGACGATCGCCACCCAGATATAGGCCTGGATGTCGAAGGATTTTGCGTAGGCGAGCTTCGCGTTGCCCATCAGGTCGTAGACGGTGATGATGGCGACGATCGCGGAAGCCTTGATCATCAGGATGAGCTCGTTGCCGTAAGGCCGCAGCGCCACGATGATCGCCTGCGGCATGATCACCTTGCGCAGCGTCTGCAGCTTGTGCAGGCCAAGCGACGCCGCGCCTTCCCACTGGCCCCGCGGAACGCTTTCGATGGCGCCGCGCAGGATCTCGGCCTGGTAGGCGGCGGTGTTGAGCGAAAAGGCAAAGACGCCGCAGTAGAACGCCTCGCGGAAGAACCACCATAGTCCGACGGTTTGCAGCTCGGGGCGGAACGAGCCGATGCCGTAATAGACGAGGTAGGTCTGCACGAGCAGCGGGGTGCCGCGGAAGAAGTAGACGTAGCAATAAGCCAATCCGGAAAGGATGCGGTTCTTGGACATCCGGCCGTAGGCAACCGGCAACGAGAGAATAGCGCCCGCCACCATCGAAACGGAGACCAGCGACAGGGTGGTTGCGAGCCCCTGCAGATAGGCCGGCGCGTATCTGGCGAAGAAATCGGCGTTCCAGGCGTGGACCAGATAGGCCACGATGCCGATGCCGAAAAGGCTCCAGAGGCCGACCAGCGCGTAGCCTATGATGCGCACCCGCGGCCAGCCGCGAGCCCGGGGCGGTGGCCTGTCAACCGCAATAGCCTGGCTGACGCTCATCGAGCCTCCCTGCGCCCGAGCGAGCGCTGGATATAGCCGGTGGCGACCGAGGACAGGATGGCCAGCACAAGGAAGACCAGCGCCGCGACACTGTAGAAGAGGAAGGAATGCTTGGTGACGCGCGCCGCGACACCAGCATTGCGCAGGGTTTCCGCTAGATTGACGACCGACACCAGCGAGGTGTCCTTGAGCAGGCTGAGCCAGCAATTCTCCAGACCCGGGAAGGCGATGCGCAGCAGCTGCGGCAGGATCACCAGGCGCATCGTCTGCCATTTCGAAAGGCCAATGGCGTAGCCGCCCTCATACTGGCCCTTGGGAATGGCGCGAAAGGCGGAGAGAAAGACTTCGCTGGCGTAGGAGGAGAAGATCAGCGCCAGCACGATCATGCCCGCAATGAAGCTGTTCACGTCGATTGTCGCCTCGGGCTCGAACAGGCGGACGACATATTGCAGCAGCAGCGGCATGCCGAAGAAGAACAGGAACAGCGTGACCAGTTCGGGCAGGCCGCGAAAAACAGTGGTGTAGATGTTGGCCGCGAGCCGGAGCGCGGGCTCTTCGTGCTGCTTGGCGAAGGCGACGAAGAACCCGATCGCCAGGCCTATCGGCAATGTCGCAAGCGCCAGCGCAACCGTGACCAGCACACCAGACGCAATGTCGTCACTCCAGCCATCCGGTCCCCAACTGAGAAGTGTCCAAATGCTTTGGGCTGGCATTGGCGGGGCGTGTCTCCGTGGCGATCCCGGAATGGAGGAAGGGCGGCGAGGTGATCCTCACCGCCCTGAGCGCAAATGATCAGGACTCGGCGCCGTAGACGTCGAACTTGAAGTACTTGTCGTTGATTTCCTTGTACTTTCCATTCTTGCGGATAGCGTCGATCGCGGAATTCAGCTTGTTGACCAGGTCGGTCTCGCCCTTACGCACGGCAATGCCGGCGCCCGGTCCGAAAATCTCGACCGGCTGCGGCGAGGGCTGGCCGAGGATCTTGCAGCAGGCGCCGTCGGGCGAATCCAGCCACTGCTGCAGCACGACGATGTCGTCCTCGATGGCGTCGAGACGGCCATTGGCGAGGTCGGCCTGTTCCTCGGGGCTGCTCGGATAGCCCTTGATCGTGCTGTCGGTGTAGGTCTTCGAGGCATAGTTGAAGTGGGTCGTCGTGGTGGCGACGCCGATCGTCTTGCCGGCGAGGTCTTCCTTGGTCACGCCCTTGAGCGGCGAATCCTTCGGCACGGCGATCGCCGACGGCGTGTTGTAATATTTGTGGGTGAAGTCGACCTTTTCCTGGCGCTCTGGCGTGATCGACATGGAAGCGACGATGGCGTCGAACTTGCCGGCCTGGAGCGCCGGGATGATGCCGTCCCAATCCTGCGCGACGAAGGTGCACTTCACCTTCATTTCGTCGCAGAGGGCCTTGGCGATGTCGATGTCGAAGCCGACCAGCTGGCCATCCGAGGTCAGGTTGTTGAAGGGCGGGTACGCGCCTTCGGTGCCGATCCTCAGGGTCTTTTCCTGAGCCTGGGCAACGCCAAGTGTCAGCAGCGCGGCCGAAGCGGCAAGCGCGATACGCAGTGCAATACGCATGATAATCCTCTCATATTGTCATGGCCGCTGTCCCGTGCGGCTCTTGTGGGCGGAGCCTTTTTGACCGCCCGCTGCGCGGGATACTCCCACTCTTTGCAAGAAAAAAGCAACTGCAAAAACAACAGCAAACGGCAATCGCCGTGTGCCGCTGCGTTACTTGGCTGGACTGACGAGACCGGTCGCGCGCTCGATAAAATCGGCTATCGATTTCGTATCGTCGAGGTTGAAGACGGGCAGCTTTTCGCCTTCGACCGGAAAGTCGGCGGCGACAGCCACGATGTTCGGGTCGTTGATCGAAAGCGGCGTCCGGTCCTTGGCCTCCAGCCGTCTCGCTTCGATCTTTTGGTGTGCTTCGCGCTTGTAGCCTTCGACCAGCACGATGTCCGAGGGCGCCAGCCGCGCCAGGATGTCGTCCAGCGTCGGCTCGTCCTGGTTGCGCAGTTCGTGCATCAATGCCCAGCGCCGGCCGGAGACGACCGCGACCTCCATCGCGCCGGCCTGGCGGTGGCGGAAACTGTCTGTGCCGGGCTTGTCGATGTCGAAGTCATGATGGGCATGCTTGACCGTCGAGACCGTCCAGCCGCGCCGAACCAGTTCGGCGACCAGCTTTTCGGTCAGGGTCGTCTTGCCGGAGTTCTTCCAGCCGGTGATGCCGAACACGCGTCTCATGGCTCAAGGCTTTGCAACAGACGCTCGGCCTCCGCAAGATCGTCGGGCGTGTTGATGTTGAAGAACGGGTCGATCCGCTCGCCTCCGGCTTCGAGCATCGGAAACTCCACCTCGACAAAAACATGCCGCTCCATGAAGGCCGAGACCCGTCGATTTTCCTCCTCAACCAGGAAATGGCGCAGGGCATCGCGCAGGCCGAGCGGCCAGAGTGCGAAGGTCGGGTGCCACCTGCCGTCGGAACTGGCGACCGCGATCGCGCCCGGCCGTGCCCGAGCGGCAACGGCCAATCGCTCGACGAGATCGCCAGGGAAGAACGGCGTGTCGCCGGCCGCACTGACCAGCGACCGGTAGCCCGTGTCCGCTGCCGCCCATTCAAGGCCGGTGAGGATGCCGGCGAGCGGGCCGGCATGGCCCTCTATCGTATCGGCAAGCACCGGAAGGTTGGTGCCAGCAAACCGTGCCGGATCGCCGTTGGCGTTGAGCGCCAGCGTGGCGACCTGCAGTGTGAGACGCGCGGCGACATGCTCGATCAGCCTGACCTTGCCCAGCGAAAGCAGCGTCTTGTCGCCGCCGCCCATCCGGCGCGACTGGCCTCCCGCCAGGATGATGCCTGCAACGCTTCGGTCCATCGGGACTATATGCCGTCCGGCGCCATGTGGGGTCCAGCGCTTTCGGCGGCAGGCTGGCGCCTGCCGACGACACGCTCGCGGTAGAGCGCGTAGAGGCCGGAGCCGATGATGATCGCGGCGCCGACGATCATCGGCAGGTCGGGGATATCGCCGAAGATGACGAGGCCGAGCACTATCGACCACAGCAGCGCCGTATAGCGGAAGGGCGCGATGAAGGAGATGTCGCCCGAGCGCATCGCCATGATGATGAACTGATAGCCGATGAGCACGAGCACGGCGGCCAGCGCCAGCAGCGCCGTCGCCTTGGCGGTCATGGGCGTCCAGCCGCCCATCGGCGGGAGCAGCAGCGCACCCAGGATCGTCATGGCCAGCGCAGTCGCGGTCGATACCAGCATGGTCGGGATCGCTTGCGGGATGCGCTTGGTGGCGAGATCGCGCACCGCGCAGCAGCCGACGCTCGCCAGCGCCAGCAACGAATAGGCGCTGAAACCCTCGAAGCCCGGCCGCACGATGATCAGCACGCCGGCAAAGCCGACGGCAATGGCGAGCCAGCGGCGCCAGCCGACGCCCTCGCCGAAGAACAGTGCGGCGCCCATCGTCACGGCCAGCGGCAGCGCCTGCAGAACGGCGGAGACGTTGGCGATCGGCAAATGGGCAAGGGCGATCAGGAACGACACGGTCGCGCCGGCTTCGCCGGCGACGCGCAACGCGACCATCGGCTGCAGCATGGCGCGCGGATCAGCAAGCGCGCCGCGCCGCCAGGCGAGCAGACCGACGATGAGCGAGGCGAAGGCGCCACGCACCAGCATTACCTGCGCCATGTTCATCGATTCGGATGAGAATTTGGTGATCGCGTCGTTCAAGGTGAAGCCGATCATGGCCACGACCATGAACAGTGCGCCGCGAAGATTTGGCGAAAGAGGCAAGGGCGCTTCCGGGTTATGTTCTCTCGCAAGCGTCTAACAGCCAGCGGCAAGACAGCAACGTCAAAGAAATGGGCCACAGGAGGTTCCTGCGGCCCTCAATATCGGCTGCAATCCCGGAGCGATTATTTCGGTGTCAGCGTCTCGGTGCCGTTGCCGTTCTGGCCGGCGATGGTCCACAGCCCGTGCAACGAGCCGTCCTTCTCCACCTTGTAGACGACGAGGCCGATTTCCTTGCCCATCACATAGCCGGCGGAAAAGGCATCATCGTTGCGCATGCAAATGCCGTCGGAGGACGAGCCGCCGGTTTCCCAATGGATCGTGCAGGTTGTGTCGCTGGTCAGTGTGATGGTTGCCTCGCCGCCATATTTCGATCCGTCGAAATTGGTGCCGGCGACAGTGTAGGTGCCACCGATCGACTGAGCGGCCGCAGGCACCAAGGCAATCCCGAGCATTGCAAGCGAAGCCAAGAATTTGCGCATGAGAATTCCCCCTGAATGCGAAAATCGCTTCATGAGGCTAGGCCGGAACAAGTCGGCGGTAAATCGGGTGGAAGTCGGCGCGGATGGTTTATTTCCAGTGCGCCGAGCGCAGCTCAAGGGCCGCGCAGGCTGGCGGCGATCGCCCCGGTCAGCGGATCGTATTTCGCCTTAAGCGAGGAAGGATACTCGATCCAGACGGTGCGGATGACACCATCCTTTCCGAACAGGCGCCGTTCGTAGAAGACCTTGTCGCCCTTGACGCCAGAAACCACCGCCCAATTCTTCCCGGACTTGCTGTAAGTGATCTTGTAGCCCGGCCCGGTGTTTGCCTTTTCGTCGGCGACGAAGCCCTTCGGAGTGTCGTTGTCGATGTTATAAATGCCCGAGCAGGTCAGGCTGGCGCCGTCGGGCGCGCTCCATTGCTGCCCATCGCCGTTTTCTGGCTCGGGCAAGCGGTCGCTGAAAATCTCGTCGGGAAAGGTGCAGGACGTGCCGAAGCGCGCATTGACGTAGGTGAACGGCTTTGCGATTGCCGCTGTCGTCGCAATCGTCAGCAATGAGAAGGCGATCACCAAAGGCGCGCCCTGGACGAGATGAACACACTTCATGATGCCCCCAAGGTCCGTGACCGAGGGTGATCCTGCACCAAATCGGAGAAAAAATCAGCCGCCGGTGACGCTCATATGGCGCGATACCGAGGGTCGGCTGGTGCGGCGGTCGATGACGAAATCATGGCCCTTCGGCTTGCGCCCGATCGCCTCGTCTATGGCCTCGCCGACCAGCTCATTGCCTTCGGAGGCGCGCAGCGGCGCTCTCAGGTCGGCGGCGTCCTCCTGGCCGAGGCACATATAGAGCGTGCCGGTGCAAGTCAGCCGGACGCGGTTGCAGCTTTCGCAGAAATTATGCGTCATCGGGGTGATGAAACCGAGCCGACCGCCGGTCTCGGCGACCTGGACATAGCGGGCAGGGCCGCCGGTCTTATAAGGAATGTCGGTCAGCGTGAACTGGCGCTCAAGCGAGGCGCGCAGCAGCGACAGCGGCAGATACTGGTCCGTGCGGTCGGCGTCGATCTCGCCCATCGGCATGGTCTCGATGACCGTCAGATCCATGCCGCGACCATGCGCCCAGCGCAGCATCTCCGGTATTTCAGCGTCGTTGAAGTCGCGCAGCGCCACGGCATTGAGCTTGACCTTCAGGCCCGCCGCTTGCGCGGCGTCGATGCCTTCCATGACCTTGCCGAGATTGCCCCAGCGGGTGATCTGGCGGAATTTGTCGGCGTCGAGCGTGTCAAGCGAGACGTTGATGCGCTTCACGCCGCAGTCGGCGAGCTCGGCGGCAAAGCGCGACAGCTGCGAGCCGTTGGTGGTGAGCGTCAGCTCTTCCAGCGCGCCGCTCTCAAGATGCCGCGACAGCTGGCGAACCAGGTGCATGATGTTCTTGCGCACCAGCGGCTCGCCGCCGGTCAGCCTCAGCTTCCTGACGCCCTTTTCGATGAAAACGCTGCAGAGCCGGTCGAGCTCCTCGAGCGAGAGCAGATCCTTCTTGGGCAAAAAGGTCATGTCCTCGGCCATGCAATAGGTGCAACGGAAATCGCAGCGGTCGGTAACCGACACGCGCAGATAGCTGATCGTGCGACCGAAGGGGTCGATCATGTCCATTGCAAGCGCTTCCGTGGCCTGAGCAGCGTCGTTATATACGGCTATGTGATACGATCCAACCGCGCATTCAAGATAGAAGCTCTCGATCTTTGGTAACATTCCCCGACCGACATTCTCTGTCGGCTGCCTTCTATCACCTTTTCGCACTGCGCGAACCGGCGTAGGGAAGGGCGCAACGCATATAGGAAGAAACATGACGGCGCCGAAGGAACTCAGGGTCTCGAAGGACCGCAAGCTGCTCACCGTGACCTTTGCCGGGCATCAGCCGTTCGAACTGCCGGCGGAGTTCTTGCGCGTGGCCTCGCCTTCTGCCGAGGTGCAGGGCCATTCGCCGGATCAGCGCGTGACTGTGCCCGGCAAGCGCAATGTCGCGATTCTTAAGATCGCGCCGGTCGGCAATTACGCGGTGCGCATCACCTTCGACGATTTCCACGACACCGGCATCTTCACCTGGAACTATCTTCACACGCTCGGGCATGAAAAGGACGAGCGCTGGAACGCCTACCTCGCCGAGCTGGCCGAGAAGGGGCTCAGCCGCGACCGCTAGCCTGGCGCCAAGACGTTTGACTGGGTGTCGTCAAAGCGTCATGGACATAGAGTAGCGCCGGCAAAAGGTCAGGAGGCTGAAAAGATGTCGCTCATCACATCGGTCGAACAGCTCGAAGCCCTCTACGGCCTGCCTGGCGAGGCCTCGGTCGTCAAGGAGCTTGACCATGTGATCCCCGAATATGCAGCCTTCATTGAAGCCTCGCCTTTCGTGGCGCTGGCGACCTGCGGGCCGGAGGGGCTGGACTGCTCGCCGCGCGGCGATCTCGCCGGCTTCGTGCGCCTCCTGGACGAAAAAACGCTGATGATGCCCGACAGGCGCGGCAACAACCGCGCCGATTCGCTAAAGAACATCATTCGCGATCCGCGCGTCGGGCTGCTCTTCCTTGTGCCGGGCTCCGGCACGACGCTGCGCGTCAACGGCCGCGCCCATATCACAGCCGATGCCGAGCTTTGCGCGTCCTTCATGGTCGATGGCAAGCCGGCTGGGTCGGTCACCGTTGTCGCCGTCGACGCGGTCTATTTCCAGTGCGCACGCGCCATCGTGCGCTCGGAGCTCTGGAACCCGGCAAAGCATGTCGACCCGAAGTCGCTGCCGACGCCCGGCCAGATCCTCGAGATCACCAGCCGCAGAAATATCAATGGCGCCGCATATGACAAGGAATGGCCGGAGCGGGCAAAGCAGACCATGTGGTAGCGGCCTCGAGAGCGCCCGGTCAGGCCTCCTTCAGGACATCGGCGATCTTGCGCATCTGCTCGCCGATCATGTCGCACTGCTCCGGCGTCGACTGGCTCATCGCCTTCTCGATGAGCGCCATATGTACTTTCAGCGCCCGCATCAGCAGGGCCTCGCCGGCTTCGGTGAGGTTCAACCGCAGCACGCGTTTGTCCTTTTCGTCGCCTTCGCGCCGCAACAGGCCGCGGGCTTCCAGTTGCGGCAACAGCATCGTGATGTTCGAGCGGCCGACCAAGAGCTTGCGGGCAAGGTCGTGCTGCGACATCCCGGGATGACGGTAGAGGTTCATCAGCACGTCGAGCTGCGCCGGTTTGAGATCGAGCGGCGCGAGCTTCACCGCCAGCGTGCGCTCCAGCACATGGCAGGCGCGCGCCACCGCAACCCAGTTGCGAAAGCGCGGATTGTCCCAGGGCAGCTCTTGCTTAATGTTCATGTTTGAACTATTATGTTCATGCTTGAACGAATGGTTGGACCGACACTATGGCATCATTTGGATTGAAGGTCATCCGAGGCGTCTTCGGCGCGGCCGAGCATGTCGCGCCGCGTCTCAGTGGCCGCGCCGCGTTCGAATTGTTCTGCCGCACGGCAAACGTCAAGGCCTTGAGCGATGGCGAGCGCCGCGCAGTCGAGCGCGCTGCGGGTTTCATGGCCGAGGCGCGCCATCACCGGCTGAAGACGAAGGCGGATTGCGTTGCGGTGCATGAGTTCCGGCCGGGGCCGGGCAGGGGCTCCCGCGGCACCGTGCTTGTCATCCATGGCTGGCGCTCGCGCACCGAATATATGCGAACTCTGATCGATGGGTTTCGCGACGCCGGCTACAAGGTGGTCTCGCTTGACCTGCCGGGCCACGGCCATTCGCTCGGGCGACATCTCAATATGGTGACCGCGGTCGACGCCGTGCGAGTCGCAGGCGAATGGTTCGGCCCGTTTGCCGCTGCCGTCGGCCATTCCTTCGGCGGCGCCGTCGCCGCCAATGCGGTTGCCGCTTCGGTGAAAGGCATGCCGCCGCTTGCGGCCGAGAAACTGGTTCTAATCGCGGCGCCGAGCTCGCTGCCGGCGATCTTCGACGATTTCAGCCACCGGCTCAATGTCGGGCCGCGCTCCCGGGTCGCCATGGCGGATCGGGTGAAGCATTTGTCGGGACGGCCGCTCAGCGATTTCACGGGCGACCGCCAGCTCGCCGAGGCTCCGGTGCCGACGCTGATCATTCATGCGCCGGACGACCGCGAAGTCCATGCCGATCACGCAAAACGATATGCGGGAGCCGGCGATCATGTGAGCTTGCATTGGGCCGAAGGGCTTGGCCACCGCCGCATCCTTGCCGACAAGGACGTGGTCGCGCGCGCCGTGGGCTTCGTCGCCGAGGAACGCCAACCGGCGCTGCATTGAAAATTAATTCGGGAGGGGCCTGCTGGCGTCTTCCGTCCGTAGTTGCGAATGGCTCAGTCGGCCTTCTTCTTCTGCCCTGGCTCGACCGGCAGGCCGGCAGCCTTCCAGGCTGTGTAGCCGCCAAGGATGTGTTTGACCGGCGCGAGACCCATGTCCTGCGCCGTCTTGGTCGCCAGCGCCGAACGCCAGCCGCCGGCGCAGAAGAAGACGAAGGTCTTGCCGGAGGCGAAGAACGGCTTGTGGTAAGGGCTTTCGGGGTCGATCCAGAATTCGAGCATACCGCGCGTTACATGCTTGGCGCCGGGAATTTTGCCGTCGCGCTCGACCTCGCGGGGGTCGCGCAAATCGACGAAGATGGTGCCGTCATCCTCCAGCAGCCCGGCCGCTTCCTCAGGCGAAACCACCTCGATCTCGGCATTCGCTTCGTCGAGAAGTTCGCGATATCCCTTCTTCACTGCGCATCCTCCAGGCCATGGCTCGCGCCCGCCGGAATTTCGATCACAAAGACTGCTGTTTGTCACGGGCCGATGTTTGTCAGGAGGGAAGGTCGGCCATGGTCGCCAAGGCCGCACAGCGCCAACGCCTGATTGTTACCGAGGCGTCTGAAACCGGGAGCCGCCCTGCCGCATTGTGTCTCACACGGATGTGAAACTGTTCTGCAACACAGTCGCGAAAATTTATGGAAGCTTAACGGAATCAGTATGAATCGGTACAGTCGCGCATTACATCCGCCATGCGGAGGGCGGGACCGTCTAGCGGCGCGGAACGGGAAACCGGTTTCAACCGGTGCGGGTGAAGCATGAAAATCCTCGGGAACAAAATGGCCGTCATGCCGATCGCGATCGCGACGGCGCTTGCCTTCGGCCAGCAGCCGGCGAGCGCGCAGGGGCTGTTCGACATGCTGTTCGGCGGCGGCATCCGGCACAATTCCCAAGGAGAATTTCCGCCGCCGCCGAAGCCGCGCAAGGTGCAGCCTGGCACAGGCGGTAGCGTCAGGATCAGCAGCCCGACCTACAATACCTACAGGGCCGACAAGCTTGTGCGCGTCGACTTCAAGTCGCTGCTGCCCGCTCCGCCGCCCGCGACCGCGCAAGATGCTGCCTTTGTGCCCTCCGTAACCGGAAGCGCGTTCCGCGACGCGCTGGCGGGCCTGAGCGATTATGAACTCTTTGCCGAGTCCGATATCGCCAAGGCGCTCATCGCCTACTATTCGGCCAATCCGGATTTCATCTGGGTGACAGGGGATGCACCCAACAGCAGGGCGCAGGATGCCGTGCGGGTGCTTGGCGGAGCGGCGAGCTATGGCCTGACGCCTGCCGATTATTCCGTCGATGTTCCTGCGGCGGCCACGAATGCCGCCTTGCCCGAAGCGCGGACCAAGGAACTGGTTCGCTTCGAGATGGCGCTATCGGCGCGCGTGCTGCGCTACGCCCATGACGCCCAGAGCGGCCGAGTCGATCCGAACCGCATGACCGGCTATTACGATTTTCCGGGCAAGCCGCTCGATCTCGAAGGCGTGCTGAAGACGCTGGCGCACACGCAAGAGGTGCGCACCTATCTCGAATCGCGGCACCCGCAGAACCCTGAATATCAGGCGCTGCGCGTCGAGTTGGAGTCGCTCCAGGCAAGCGAGGAGAACGAGATCGTCGTCGATCCGAAGCTGCTCCTGAAGCCCGGTGAAAGCAGCCCGGAACTGCCCAAGCTTTTGACTTTGATCGCGCGCAACCTCGATGACGAGATGGGCGGTGACTTTGGCGAGACCCTCGCCCGGCTCGGCAAGAGCGAGCTTTACGGTCCTGACCTGGTGCCGGTGATCAAGGCGGTGCAGAAGCGGGCCGGCATGAAGGGCGACGGCGTCATCGGCCCGCGCACCGTCGCCTCGCTCGCCGGAACGTCCAAGGCGGACAAGGTCGAGAAGGTCATGGCGGCGCTTGAAGAGCTGCGCTGGCTCCCCTCCGATCTTGGCAGCCCGCGCGTCTTCATCAACCAGCCGGCCTTCACCGCAAGCTACATCGACAACGGCGAGGAGAAGCTGAAGACCCGCGTGGTCATCGGCAAGGTCACCAACCAGACCGCATTTTTCTACAACCAGATCAAGCAGGTCGACTTCCACCCCTATTGGGGCGTGCCGCAGTCGATCATCGTCAACGAGATGCTGCCGAGGCTGCGCAGCGATCCGGGCTATCTGGACCGCGCCGGCTATGAGGTGACGGATTTCAGCGGCAGGCGAGTTCCCTCTGCGGCGGTGGACTGGGGCGCCTACGGTGCCAAAATCCCGTTCAGCGTGCGCCAGCAGCCGAGCGAGGCCAATGCGCTTGGCGAGTTGAAGATCCTCTTCCCCAACAAGCACGCCATCTACATGCACGACACGCCGCAGAAGTCGTTCTTCGGGCGCGACATGCGCGCGCTGAGCCATGGCTGCATACGCCTGCAGGATCCGCGCGGCATGGCGGCCGCTGTGCTCGGCACGTCGGTCGACGACATCGCCGAGAAGCTGAAGCATGGTCATTCGACCGAGAATGTCACGCGCGTCATCCCGGTCTATGTCGCCTATTTCACCGCTTGGCCGGACATGTCCGGCAAGGTCGAATATTTCGACGACGTCTACGATCGCGATTCGAAGCTGATGCAGGCGCTGGATGCGACCGAAGCGGTGCGCGCACCGTCAACCTAAGCGCTCGATGAGCGGCCGCCTGAAACCGGCATCACGTCCGGCAATGAGCCAATAAACGAAACCGGCCACCAGCCCGGCCGCGACGATGATGCCAAGGTCGGCCCAGCGTTCCGGATCGTGCGGCGCGCCCGGCGAGAGCAGCATGAAACCGGCGGCCGCAACCACGCCGCCGAACAGCATATGCAGCCAGAAGCTCCGCAACGAGAAGACCTCGGCAATAAGCGCAAAGATCAGAGTCTGCATGCCGGTCGCCACGATCGTCAGGAAATAGACGAACATGCCAAGCGGCGGCACGACCAGCACGGCGACGGGCGTGAACTGCATCAGCTCGAAATAGCTTGGGGCGTTGGGCAGCGAGCTCAGCGCTGCATAGATCGCGACCAACGCGACCAATCCGACGAGCACCGCGATCAGATAGCCGGCGAGCACCATCAGGATGCGCTTTAGAACGTAGCCAACCATTCCCATGCACACCCGTGCCCGCAATCATGGCGCGCAGTCAGCCATCAAACGTGCATCGACGCAAGTCTCGGATAGGGAGGCGCCGGCCCAGCTGCGGGCGGCCGTATCAGGCGTTACTTCGGTTCGCCGGTGACCGGATCATAGGTGATTTCGACCTTGGCCTTGTCGGTCGTGTAATAGGTAACGGTATAGCCGTCGCTGCTCCAGCCGACCTCCTTGATATATTGGAAGTCGCTCCGCTTCTCGACCTTGGTCAGGATTTCCGAGAGCTTCTTGGCATTTTGCGGCGGCAGCGCTTGCGCTTCGGCCGCGAAAGCCGACCCGCCGACAAGGAAAAACGCGATACCGCTTGCCAAAAGAACACCGCGCATGACTGCCCTCAATCTCTCGTGGTGGCATGAACGCGCTGACAACTCGAATCCGGGCCCGTTGGTTCCGCCAACGGGCCGCAACGCCTTGCTCCACAGTTGGTCCGTCACGGCCGGCGCGACCTCTATTCGCGAAAGCTTAAATAAGTAAAACGGCGTGAATCCAACAAGTAAGGAGGCTTCTGCAACATCGGACTTCAGGTAACGAACGACTAACCATGGCTTGCGCCGAAACCGCCTTCCATTAGCTGTTCGTGGTAGAGCTTTTGGCCAGACCCTGTTAGAGTCCCGGACCAACAGGGTGGCAACGGCGCGCCGAGCCTGCCGGGGATCTTCCTTCGGCAAACGGCGAAGTTTTTTTGGAGCGGAAGTCGCCTGTTCTGGACCGAAAACAGGGACCGGGGGCTCAACCATGGCTGAACGGAACTATACCCGTCAGCTTGCGACAATCATTTCTATCGACGCCGTTGGTTTTTCGCGGCTGATGGGCATCGACGATGAGCGCGCCGTCGCGGCCTTCGAGGAAAGGCGCGATATCATCACCGACAGTTGCGGCGCCTTTGGCGGCCGCACGTTTGGCGTTGCCGGCGATAGCATCATGGCCGAATTCGGCAATCCAATCGAAGCCTTGCGCGCGGCGTTCGATTTCCAGGACCGGATCATGGCGCTCAATGCCTCGGCCGCGGATGAGATGCGCATGCCGTTCCGGGCCGGGATCAACACCGGAGACGTCATCGTCCGCGAGGGCCGCCTCTATGGCGACGACGTCAACATTGCCGCGCGCCTGCAGGAATTCGCTCCGCATGACGGTCTAGCCATCTCAGAGACGACCTGGCACCACGTGAAGGACAAAACGGCCGCGGTTTTCACCGACCTTGGCGAGTTCATGCTCAAGAACATCGCCCTGCCTGTACGTGTGCTGATCGCCGGACGCGGCGGCAACGGCGCGGCGATTGCTGCGCCCCTGGCCGCCATCCCTACCGCTCCCGTCCATGACAGACTCGCATCGAAGGGCCCGCCGGCAATCGCGGTGCTGCCGTTTCACGGCAGCAACGGAGGCGAGCCTGACGTCGGCTACATGGCCGACGGCATTGCGGAAGACATCATCTACGGCCTGTCCAACACCCGCTGGCTCTCGGTGATCGCGAAGGGCTCCAGCTTCCAGTTTCGCGACGACCAGCTCGGAACCAGGCTCATCGGCAATGCGCTTGGCGCGCGCTACATCGTCGGCGGCACGCTGGCGCGCCACAGCGGGCAGATACGCCTCAACGCCTCGCTGACCGACACGTCGAACGGGCGCCTGGTCTGGTCGCAGCGCTTCGACCGCGACCTCATCGACATCTTCAGGCTGCGCGACCAGATCGGCAGCGAGATCGTTTCGATCCTCGACAAGGAGGTCGACCGAGCCGAGCAGGTGCGCACCTTCCAGGTGCCGTGGGAAAGCCTCGAGACCTGGCAACTGGTGCGGCGAGGCCGCTGGCACATGAACAGGCGCACGCGCAAAGACACCGAGATCGCGCTCGAATTCTTCGAGAAGGCTTACCAAGAAGATCCGAATTCCAGCGCCGTGCTGAACGAGCTGGCATGGTGGTATTTCTGGCGGGCATGGCTGCGCTTCGGCGACAGCGACGACCTGGCCAAGGTCGAAGAATTTGCGCGCAAGTCGCTCTTGATGGACAGCCTCGACGCGCGGCCGCACGCCTATCTCGGGGCGGCCGACATCATGCGCGGCCAGCCGGCATCGGCGGCGGAGCATCTGGCCGAGGCGATTCACATCAATCCGAGCTTTGCCTTCGCCCGCTCGGCAATGGGCAGCGCGCGGCTGCTGCTTGGCGATGCCGCCGGCGCGATCCCGTTCTTCCTGGATACCGAGCGGCTGAGCCCGTTCGACCTCTACCGCTTTCACAATCTGGGCGAGCTGGCTGCCGCATACTGTTTGGTCGAGGACTGGCCGGCCGCAATTGCGGTTGCCGATCGCTCGCTCAACCTTTCGCCGGGCTATTTCTACGCCAGGTTCCTCAAAATCGGCGCCTTGATGCGGAGCGGCCGTCTTGAGGAGGCCGAACGCGAACGCGCCATTCTGGCAACCAGGCATCCCGATTTTTCTGAGCAGCGGATTCGCTGGATTCCGTTCGTCGATCCTGCGAAGAACAACTTCCTGATCGCGAATTTCGGCCAGGCCAAGTCCATCGCATGATTGCTGGAACCGAACACCGATGATTGTGAAAAAAATCACATACGCCGGACCGAACCAAACCTAGGCCAGACAATAGCCGGCATCGCAGTGACGTGCACAGCCGGGGGGCTCGAACGCGCATGATCAAGTTGAAGTATTTCGCTGCTGTCCGCGCTGCCCAGAAGAGCCAGCGCCCTGTCGCCGAAATGCCGCCCTTCGATATCGACCGGCTCCGCGCCAAGGGGCTTGCGTCCCGTATCGCCGGCTTCCTTTTCAACGACCCGCGCTGGCTGCTGGCGCTGCTGCGCCGCTTCTGGCCGAACCTGGCCTTCGGCAATTTCCTGCTTGTCACCAAAGGCGTCGATGTGCGCGACATTTTGGAGCGCGGCGACGAGTTCGAGACGCCGTACGGACCGGAAATGGCGGAACTGGCCAGGGGATCGAACTTCATCCTCGGCATGCAGGACGGGGCCGCCTACCGGCAAATGAAATCGGCCGTGCTGAGCGCCTTTCCGCCGGCGGAAGTCGAAGCCGCCGTCAGGCCGATCGCCGAGCGTCATTCGCGCGACATCATGACCCGGGCCAGCCCCGGCTTCGACGCCATCGGCGGGCTGATGAAGATCGTTCCGGTACGCATCTGTCGCGACTATTTCGGCCTCGAGATCGACGATGAAACCGAATTCGCCGACTGGTCGATCGCGCTCAGCGCGCTGTTCTTTTCCGATCCGACAGCGAGCCCAACGACACGTCAGCTCGCGATCGTCGGCGGCGATCGTCTGATCAAGGTCATCGACCGCTCGATTGCCGCGATCAGGGACAGGGGAGGGAAGGACGAACGGCCGCTGGCGCGCCTCGTCGCGCTCATGGATCAAGGGCGCCTATCGCAGCCGGACATCCATTCGATCATGCTCGGCATGATTGCCGGCTTCGTTCCGACCAATGTGCTTGCCGGCGGCAATTGCCTGGACGTCATCCTGTCGCGGTCAGATGCAAGGCAGGCTGTCGACGCAGCCATTGCAGCGGGCGGTACCGGCAAACTCGATCGGGCGATCCTGGAAGCCATGCGCTTCAAGCCGATCTGGGTTGGTCCGTGGCGCTACACCGCCCGTAACGCGGTCATCGGCCAAGGCACGCGGCGAGAGCGCCTTGTGAAGGCCGGAACGGTCGTCATGCCGGCGACGCTTTCCGCCATGTTCGATCCGGAAATCGTGCAAAGGCCAAACCAATTCGACACCTCGCGGCCTTATCGCGATTACATGGTGTTCGGCCACGGCATTCATCTGTGCATCGGGGCCGAGATCGCTCGCATTCAGATCGGCGAATGCATTCGCGCCCTGTTCAGCAAGCCCAAGCTCCGCCGCGCGCGCGGCAGAGCCGGCAAGATGGTCAATGTCGGCGCCTATCCGGCCAGCCTCAAGGTCGATTTCGAGCGCTCGCCGCTTTGCCGCACGGTCGACCAGTCGATGGTCACCGTGGTTTGCCCGATCAGGCGTGCGGTGCCGCTGGATGCCGTGCGCGACAAGGTCGGCGCACTTGGCAACCCGGCGATCGACGAGGTGGGCAATGCGCTCGACAATGTCGGCACGGTCCACTTCGCCAGCCTGGCTGTCGCCGCCACCGGCAGGGACGAGAAATCGGACCTCGAGACGGGCGCGCTCGTACTCGAAATCTCCGGCGACGGCAGCACCGACGATGTCATCGGTGCCATCACGCAGGCCATAGGCCACCGCCTGCGGCCGATCTTAAGGGCCGTGTGCGGTCTGCCCGACGACTCTTCGCTGCAGGACTTCCTGAAGAAGCATCACATCGAGATCTCGCCGTCCTTCGGCAGCACGGCAGGGCTGGTTTTTTCCGGAACGCCTGGCCATTCGGTGCGCCGCATCCTGGCCGAGGCAGAGCTCGCCGACAGCGTGCGCGAGATCGTCGAAAAGCCGCGAGCGGGTATTGGCAACGCCCTTGCTGTGCTCACCGAGGCGCGCCGGCATGCCCAGTCGCTAGGAAAGTTCGGCTGGGCCTTCGAGCCGGCTGAGAGCCTGCTGGAGCGGCCTCCGGGCCGCTGGTGGCGAGCCTTGACGACGACGCTGCTTGCGCCGGCTGTGCTCGCCACCGTCGCGATCGTCATACTTGCCTGCTGGCGCATGACCTATGTGCTCGTGTTCGGCAATCCGCACGGTGTCACCTTCACCAACGTCGCAATTGCCGGCACCGCGCTTCTGCTGGCGGTGCTGGGGCTGCTCGCGATAGCCCTGCTGTTCATCGGCTTGTGCTTCCTCAGCCTGCGGCGCCTTGAGGACAAGGACCGGCCGCAGAGCACGCCGATCGATCTCGGCGCGCTGGACAGGATCCTCGCCAATGAGGACCACTGCGCGCAAAACCATCTCACCGCGATATCGACGATGAAGGCCGGCACCTTGCGGCGGCTGGCGCTAAGGCTTTCCTTCTACCTGATCTCGATATCGGCGCAGAAGGTGTTCAAGCCGGGGTTCCTCGCCACCATAAACACCATTCACTTCGCCCGCTGGGTGCTGCTGCCGGGCACCGACAAGCTGATGTTCTTCTCCAACTATGGCGGCAGCTGGGAAAGCTATCTCGAGGACTTCATCGCCAAGGCCTCCGAGGGCCTGACCGGCGTATGGAGCAACACGGAAGGCTACCCGCGCACGCGTTGGCTCTTCCTCGACGGCGCGCGCGACGGGGACCGCTTCAAGCGCTGGGCGCGGCGTCAGCAGGTGCCGACGCTGTTCTGGTACTCTGCCTATCCGCATCTCAACACCACTCGCATCCGTATCAACTCCAGGATCCGGCGCGGCATTGCTTCCGCCACCGGCAGCGAGGCCCGCAACTGGGTGAGCCTGTTCGGCTCGCTGCAGCGGCCGCAGGCAAGGCCGGCTGCAACCGTCGGCCGTGAACCGGCGCCTTCGCCCGCGGAAGAACTGGAAGCCGGCGAGATCCAATCCATTTTCTTCGGCCCGTTCGGCGCGCTTGGCCACGCGCATATGCTGGCGATCTGGGTGCCGGAAGAACTGCCGGCCATGCAACGCAGAGCGTGGCTGGACTTCGTCATCGACAAGACCAGTTTCGGCGACGGCGTGCCGGCCGGACGCGCCATGACGGTGGCCTTCGGTCCCGACGGTTTGCGCCGTCTTGGGCTCAAGGGCGGCGTCGACGACGATCCGCTGGACACATTCCCAGCTGCCTTTCGCCACGGCATGGGCAATCCAGAGCGCAGCCGCATCCTCGACGACACCGGCCCCGATGCGCCTGACAAATGGCAGTGGGGTTCGGCCACGGCGCCGGTCGACGCAGTCGTCATCTGCTACGCCGCGGAGCCGGCGGTACTGAAGGGGGAGGTTGCGGCCGCGAAGCGAAGGACGACAGGCGCAGGGATGAAGATCGTTGCCGAATTGCCGCTTGTCGTGAACCGCGAGCCAAAGAAGGACGGTGGGACAACGCAACATGCTGGCAACGACGGCAAGCCGGAGCGCGCCCGCGCCTACGAGCATTTCGGCTTTGCCGACGGCGTCTCGCAGCCGATCGTCAGGGGTACGTCGCGCGCCAGCAAGGGTGCCGCGCCGATGCACCTGGTCGCGCCGGGCGAGTTCCTGTTCGGCTATCGCGACGAGCATGGGTTCTATCCAGCCTCGCCCTCCGTCCGGGCAGCACAGGATCGGACCGGCATCCTGTCTCAGGTGCGGCGCAACCGGCAGATCCCCGGTCAGCCCCCGCCGCCGCGCGATTTCGGCCGCAACGGCTCGTTCCTGGTCGTGCGCCAGTTCGAGCAGCATGTCGAGTTGTTCGATGACTATTGCAAGCATGCCGCCGCGCGGGCTGCGCGCGAGACCGGCGACAACGCCATCACGCCGCGCTGGGTCGCGGCCAAGATGCTCGGCCGCTGGCAGGACGGCAGTTCGCTGGTGCGCAACCCCGATGGCCGCCCGGGTCGTGGCGTCGACAACGACTTCGCGCTCGGCGCCGAGGACCCGCAGGGGCATCGCTGTCCGATCGGCTCCCATATACGCCGTTCCAATCCGCGCGACTCGCTTGGCGAGGATCGCGAGACGCAGATCAGGATCGGCAAGCGCCACCGCATCCTGCGCGTCGGCCGCACCTATGTGAAGAAGGACCGCAGCGGGAAGGTCGAGAAGGGGCTTCTCTTCATGTGCCTCAACGCCGACATCGAACGCCAATACGAGTTCATTCAGCAGACCTGGGTCTCGTCGAGCTCGTTCCAAGGCCTTGTCGGCGAAAAGGATCCGACGATCGGCGCGCGCGACGGCGGCGGCCGGTTCTCGATTCCGTCCTGGGAAAAGGTGACGGTGCTCAGGGACATGCCGCAATTCGTCACCACGAAAGGCGGCGGCTACTTCTTCATGCCGAGCCGGTCCGCGCTGCGCTACCTGATTTCGCGGCTCTGATTCGGGTCAGAATCGTTCAGTCGTCGTCCTGCGAAGCGGCGATGTGGTTCAGCGCGGCGGCATTGGTGATGCGCAGCCCGCCGCGTTTGATGTCGATCATGTGCCGGTTGCGCCAGTCGTTGAGCGTCTTGTTGACCGACTCGCGCGTCGCGCCGAGGAATTCGCCGAGTTCCGATTGCGAAATCGGGATCCAGCCGGCGGGGTCGGCCATGACGCCGCTGAGGAACACCAGCCGTTTCGCCAGCCGGGCCTCGATGCCGAAGAAGGCCTGGTCGCCGAGTTCGCCGCTGACCCAGCGCAGCCGCGTGCACAACAGCTCGATCATGGCGCGCGCCAGCGGTGGATTTTTTTCAATGCGATCAAAGAGTTGCGCGCGACTGAGGGAAACCAGCTCGCATGCGGTGAGGCAGATGGCGGTAGCCGTGCGCGGGCGTCCGTCGAGCGCGCCGATCTCGCCGATCAGGCTGCGCGACAGCTCGATATTGGCCACCAGCTTCTGCCCGCCCGGTGAATAGAGCGAAATCTCGACCGTGCCGCTCATCACGCCGTAGATGCGGTCGGATGCGTCCTCCTGGACGAACAGGTGCTGACCGGCGGCATAACGTTCGACCTTGCAGCCGCCGAACAGCAAATCGAACTGGCGCGGATCGATCCGCGCCAGACGCGGCAGGGTGCTCCTGTCGTCTGCGCTGGCTGTGGACATGATGCGGTTCCGCCTCTCGTTGAGCGGAAATTGTATGACAAGTGCATGCTCGATCAAGGCCTGTCTCCTTTGGTGCGATTGCGGCAACACACGACGGCCTTTGTAGATCGGGCGCCAGACGTGCGCTGCCGGCATCAAATTGTCCGGCAACTGTCCCTTGCAGCGGGAAACCGGAGCGCGCTGGCGGACGCGGACCGAACTACGAAACGCCGTTCGCGCGCGTGGCGGGAGGCGACCGACGCGCGCGAACAGCAAATCTGAAAATGGCTAGGTGATCGAAACTCCCTGCCGAGCTTTCAGGCCCGGAGGCCGTTGGAGCCCATGCATCAGTGCCACCCGGTGCGATATCTGTGCGCGATGCCTCCGCGGCGTATGTGAAGGCGATCACAGAAGCGTCGCTATTGTCCAGCAGCGGCTTGCCGCCACCCTGCATGGACCAGGCCGACGACCCCGATCGAACTCAGCGCCTTCGAATGCAATGTCGGCGACAAGGGCAGCGGCCCGGCTGTCGACACCGCCCGCAGCAGGCACCACACTGCGGCAGTGCTTCAAAAGGCAATTGCGGAAAATCGAAAACCGATCTATGGAGCACGCGGCTGATTGAGGGCGGCTATCCATCCTATTTGCATAGGTTCGCTGCCCCATGCCCGATAACTTCTCGCGTGTAATCGCATTTCTTGCCGTGGTTATGGCCCTGCTGTTTGCCGGGCTGCATTTCCAACAGGGCAACATCATAGCCACGCTCTACTTCATGACCGGCGCCATTCTGGTGACGGGAGTAACGCATTTGAATGTGCGCCGAGGCCTGATCTAAGCGGCCTCCCGGACGCGAGCTGCCCCGCTGCACGAAATTGAAGAGGTTCATCGCGGCCGGATCATCCAACTTTCGGGAAGTTGGATGGTGGGCGATGCAGGGATTGAACCTGCGACCCCACCCGTGTGAAGGGTGTGCTCTCCCGCTGAGCTAATCGCCCGCTCGTTGCCCGAAGGCCGAAGCGAGCCGCGATATAAGGGAGGCGGGTGCGCGAAGTCAAGGCAATGTGCCGACGTTATCCTGCGGACCGATTTCGGGTTCCTGCCGGCTCGATCTGGGCAGGCGCTCAGCGCGCCCCCGCGATCAGACGCTGGGCCAATTCCGGCGTCAGCGTGTCGAAATGCGAGATCACCAGCGTCGGTTCGAACTCGCGCACATGACGATCCGTATAGCCGAAATCGACCGCCACCACCGGAATACCGGCCGCCTTGGCGGTGTCGATGTCGGTCTGCGAATCGCCGACCATCAGGGCGTTGTGCGGATCGCCGCCAGCCAGTTTGATGGTTTCGGTCAGATGGCGCGGGTCGGGTTTGCGGAAGGCAAAAGTGTCCTGGCCGCAGATCGCGGCAAAGTATTTGTCGAGACCGAGCGCGCCGATCAGCGTCGCCGAATTCGCTTCATACTTGTTGGTGCAAACCGCCATCAGATAACCGGCGGTCTGGAAGTGGTCGAGAGCCGCGACCACGCCGGGATAGGGGCGGGATTTGCCTGGAATGTTGATCGTGTAGTGGTCGAGGAAAAGCTTCAGCAGCCGGTCGTGCTCTTCCGCCATCAGCGCCTTGTTTTGCGCCGCATGCGCGCGTTCGATCATCACGCGGCCGCCATGGCCGACGTAGCGCTTGAAGCCGGCTTGGTCGACCGCGGCAAGCTCCGCGGCCGCCAGGCTGTGGTTGAGGCTGTCGAGCAGATCCGGCGCGGTGTCGATGAGCGTCCCGTCGAGGTCGAACACGATGATCGGTCGGGTCATGGCCAGTCCTGAATGATTGAGGTTCCGCAGCCGATACAAGCTGCGCGGTGGTCAAGCAAGCCGCCTCCGTCGGTCCACAGGCAGAGCCTTTGACGGGAAAGGCAAAAATGCTAGGAGGCGCGCCAAACCATGGAAACCGGGGACAGGAGCGGCATGGACGCAAGGCAGTTGAAGGTCGAGGCCGCGCGTGCGGCGCTCGCCCATGTCAGCAGCGGCATGCGGCTCGGCATCGGCACGGGCACGACCGCCGACGAGTTCGTCCGGCTGCTCGCCGAAAAGGTCGCGACCGGCCTCAGCGTCATCGGCGTGCCCACATCCGAGCGCACCGCGGCACTCTGCCGCGAGCTTGCCGTGCCGCTGTCGACGCTCGAGGAAACGCCGGAGCTCGACCTCACCATTGACGGCGCCGACGAGATCGATCCCGCGCTGACGTTGATCAAGGGCGGCGGCGGGGCGCTGCTGCGCGAAAAGATCGTCGCGGCGGCGTCGCAGCGCATGATCGTGATTGCCGACCGGTCCAAGATGGTCGAGACGCTCGGCCGTTTCCCGCTGCCGATCGAGGTCAACAAGTTCGGCCTGCGCGCCACCGAGATCGCGGTCGGCGCGGCGGCGGCAAGCCTCGGCCTTGCCGGCCCGGTGACATTGAGGATGACGGGGGGGCAGCCATTTGTTACAGACGGCGGCCACTTTATCCTCGATGCATCTTTTGGCCGCATTCCGGATACAAGAGCGCTTTCGAATGCTCTCTTCGCCATTCCAGGCGTTGTCGAGCACGGTCTATTCATCGGGCTGGCGTCAACCGCCGTCATCGCCGGCGGCGACGGCATCCAAACCGTCCATGCCGCCCGAAAACCAGGGAGTTCTATCGACCATGATGTTGCATAAACGGGTTCGCCGCCTTTCGACCATTCTGGCGGCCTCAGCGGTGCTTGCGCTGTCCTCGCCGGCGTTTTCGCAGGATATCAGCGAATCGCATCTGAAGGCCGCACGGGCCGCAGTTGCGGCTATCCACGCCACCGACCCGTTCGACAATATCCTGCCGCAGGCGGCGGCCGCGCTTGAGAACCAGCTGATCCAGAAGAACCCCGACATGCAGGAACTGATCGGCAAGACGGTCACCGAAAAGGCCATGGGCTTGGCGGCGCGCCGCGCCGACCTGGAGAAGGAGGCGGCGCTCGCCTACGCCAAGGTGTTTTCCGAAAAGGACCTCAACGATATCGCCACTTTCTACAGCTCGGAAGCCGGCAAGAAGCTGCTCGACAGCGGCCCGGCGGTCACGCGCGACCTGGTGAAGGCGGCCGACATTTGGCAGAACGGGGTCGCCCGCGACCTCGCCCAGCAGGTCGGCGAAACGCTCGCCGCCGCCGCAAAGGCCGCGGCTCCGGCCAAGCCTGCGAAGGATGCGACCGCTCCTGCCGATAATTCGGCGCCTGCAGACGACCAGGCTCCTGCCGACAACTCGGCCCCTGCCGACAATTCGCAGAACTGATCCGTTTCAAGCGGCCGACGGCCGACTGGACCAGAAGAGCCCGGATTTCCGGGCTTTTCTTTTGCCTGCTGTCCGCCTACCTGTGACACACTTCCATTGCGCAGGAGTCCTTTCGATGGCCGGTTACGACTATGATCTCTTCGTCATCGGCGGCGGCTCCGGCGGGGTGAGGGCGGCCCGTGTGGCTGCCTCGCTCGGCAAGCGCGTCGCCATTGCCGAGGCGTATCGCTATGGCGGTACTTGCGTCATCCGCGGCTGCGTGCCGAAGAAACTTTATGTCTATGCCTCGCAATTCCCCGAACATTTCGCCGATGCCGCCGGCTATGGCTGGATGGTGCCCGAGGCAAGCTTCGACTGGCCGACGCTGGTCGCCAACAAGGACAAGGAGATCGCCAGGCTGGAGGCGATCTACAAGAGGAATGTCGAAGGTGCGGGCGGCGAGGCCTTCCACTCGCGCGCCGTGCTGGTCGATCCGCATTCCGTCTATCTCACTGCCGAAGACCGCACCGTCAGCGCCGACCAGATCCTGATCGCCACGGGCGGCCGTCCGGCTCCGCACCCGGCGCTTTCCGGCCACGAATATTGCATCTTCTCCAACGAAGCCTTCGACCTCAAGGAATTGCCGAAGGCGATCATGATCGAGGGCGGCGGCTATATCGCCGTCGAATTCGCCAACATCTTTCATGGACTGGGCGTCGACACCACGCTGGTCTACCGTGGCCAAGAAATTCTTTCGCGCTTCGATATGGACCTTCGCCGCTCGCTGCACGAGACAATGGAGAAGAAGGGGATCAGGATCCTCTGCCGTTCGATCTCGGAATGGGTGCGCAAGACCGCTGAGGGCAGACTGGACGTGCTGCTCTCCAGTGGCCAGACGCTGACCGTCGACCAGGTCATGCTGGCGATCGGCCGCATCCCGAACACGGAGAATATGGGACTCGAAGGCATCGGCGTGGAGCTCGGCAAGACCGGCGCGATCATCGTCGATGAATTTTCCCGCACCAGCATCGACAATATCTGGGCGATCGGCGACGTCACCCACCGCGTGCAACTGACGCCGGTGGCCATCCACGAAGCGATGTGTTTCATCGAGACAGCCTTCAAAGGCAATCCGACAGCGCCAGACCATGATACCATTCCGACGGCCGTGTTTTCGCAGCCCGAGATCGGCACCGTTGGCCTATCCGAGGACGAGGCGGTCAAGCGCTTCCCCGACATCGAGATCTATCGCGCGTCTTTCCGTCCCATGCGGCACACGCTGTCGGGCCGCGACGAAAAGATGCTGATGAAGCTGGTGGTCGACGGCGCGTCGCGGAAAGTGCTCGGCGCCCATATCCTGGGACCTGACGCCGGCGAGATGGCGCAGCTGCTCGGCATTCCGCTGAAGGCGGGGCTGACCAAGGACGATTTCGACCGCACCATGGCCGTTCACCCGACAGCGGCGGAGGAGCTGGTCACCATGTACAAGCCGACCTATCGCGTGAAGAACGGCGAGCGCGTTTGAAGCCAAGCCGGGAAGGCGCCGCCGGCCATGCCGGCGGCGCGAAGCTTCTTGGCTAGAGGAGCGTGCCGCGCAGGATCACCAGAGCCACCGAGAAATAGATCACCAGCCCGGTGACATCGACCAGCGTGGCGACGAACGGTGCCGAGGCGCTTGCCGGATCGAAGCCGATGCGCTTCAGCGCGAAAGGCAGCATCGATCCCGACAGCGAGCCGAAGGTCACGATGCCGACCAGCGCCGCGCCCACCGTTGCCGCGATCAGCATCCAATGCGGGCCATAGTCGTAGAAGCCGAAATACTGCCAGAGCGCGATGCGGCAGATGCCGACTATGCCGAGGATCGAGCCGAGCACCAAACCGGTCGGCAGCTCGCGCAAGGCGACACGCCACCAATCGCGAAGGCCGATCTCGCGCAGTGCCAGCGCGCGGATGACGAGCGAGGTCGCCTGCGAGCCGGAATTGCCGCCCGAGCTCATGATCAGCGGGATGAAGAGGGTGAGCACGATCGCCTTCTCCAACTCGCCCTCGTAGCTCTGCATGGCGTTCGCCGTGAGCATCTCGCTGAGGAACAGTGCGCATAGCCAGCCGGCCCGCTTCTGGATCATGGCGAGAAAGCCCATCTTCATATAGGGCTCGTCCAGCGCCTCCATGCCGCCGAAACGATGAACGTCTTCGGTCGTTTCCTCGACCATGGTGTCGATGATGTCGTCGATGGTGACGATGCCGAGGATCTTGCCGTGATCCACAACCGGCAGGGCGAGCAGATCGTATTTGGAGATCGTCTGCGCCAGCGTTTCGCGATCGGTCAGCGGCGTGACCGTGACCGGCATGCGATCCGGCGCCACCGACAGGATCGAGTCCAGAGGCTCGCCGGTGATCAGCCGGCGCAAGCCCGTCGCCCGCAGCAGGAGCTGCGTCTCCTTGTCGGTGATGTAAATCGCATAGACGGTCTCGCGCGTGCGCTCGACTTTGCGGATGTGGTCGAGCGTGCGGCCGACGGTCCAGTCCGAAGGCACGCTGACGAACTCGGTCGTCATGATCGAGGCGGCGCTGCTTTCGGGATAACCGAGAATCGAAAGCAGCGTCGCGCGCAGCGGTGGGGCAAGCGCGCCAAGCAGTTCCGAGCGCGGTGGCTCATCGAGCTCGCGCAGGATGTCGGCTGCGCGGTCGACCGACATGGCGGTGAGCAGCTTGCCTGCTTTAGCGCGCGGCAGCGCTGCTGCGAGTTCCGGCGCGCTTTCGAGCTCCGGCTGGTCGAAGATTTCGACCAGCCGCTCGAACGGCACCGCGCAGAGCAGCTCGATGGCGGTCTCGCGAGGCTCGCGGTTGAGGGCTTCGACGACGTCGGCGGCGTGGTCATTGGCAAGAACGCGGGCAACGGCGACCGCTTCGTCGTCCAATACGGATGCGAATTCATTCATGGCTCACTCCTTGCCGTCCGGCAGGACGTGAGCCGTCAGGTCACGTCAAGGCGGACGGCGGTTGCGTTCGACTGTGACTGTCGCCAGGCATGGCGGGTTTGACCTTTCTGCTCGCGGGGTAGCGCATGACTCCCCGAAAAATCGGCTCCGATTTTCGAAAGGATCATGCGCAATTCTAAGATTCTACAGCGTCCCTTACGCGTCCGAAGGGCGCGTGGCGCTGTAGGTTTCAAATCTGCGAGCGGGCGCAACATAGGAGCGCGTTTTGCCGAGTCAATCGCGACGAGCGCTGAAAATGAGCGAAGCATTGCCGGATCGCGAGACTGTGATCGACAGTGGCCGCTGCCGAGGCGACGGACCAGGGCTGGACTGATTGCTATTTCTGCTTGAGCCGCCGGAAGCGCAACCATTTGTCCTCGGCCGGCCGGGGCTGCGCGAGGATCGTCGTGAGCTCGCGCGGCAGAGCGGGAGCGAGCGGCTTCTTGGTCGCGACGCCATCGGAGATCGCCACGACGCTATGATAGAATTCCTCTCCGGAAAGCGACCGCGGCGGAACGGCCTCGTGCATCACGCTGATCACGGTTACATCCGGGCAATTGACCTTGATCGCTTCGTGGAAGGCGATCTTGCCTTCGGGGTCGAGAGCGCCGGTCGCTTCGTCGAGGAAGAGCAGTCCCGGCTGCTGCAGGATGATGCGGGCTACCACCAGCTTCTGCTTCTGCCCGCCTGACAGAACCTGATCCCAGAGCTTGCCTTCGCGGCTCTCATCGGCCAGGTGGCCGATGAATTCGCCGAGCCCGGCCTTGTGCAGGGCGGCCGCTACCAGCACGTCGGTGTGATCGTTTTCCGAACCCGGCAGACAGACGAGCTGCTTCAGCGAGACCTGCTGCAGCTTGACCTCCTGGGCGGCATAGAAGCTCGTCACCCCTTCCGGGAACACGATGGTGCCGCGGCCATAGGGCCACAGACCATTGATTGCCTTGATCAGCGAGGTCTTGCCGCAGCCGGACTCACCCTTGAGGAATGTCCACTCGGCGCGGCGGAAGCGCAGGTTGGCGGCGCTCAGGAAGGGCGTTGCGTCCTCGCCCTGATGCGCCAGCTCCAGCTTCTGGATGGTCAGGCCGAAGACGGGATTTTGCGTGGCATAGCTGAAGTCCGAGCGGCCGGTCTGGCGATAGAACTCCTGCGGCTGCTGGACGTTCTCGATGGCGCTGGCGAGCTCGGTTACACGCTGGCTGTTGGCCCTAAGCGTGGCGATCGCGGGCATGACATGGATGAACCACGAACACTGGCTGATCAGCTGCGCGACCATTTCAGAGCCGGTTATGTAGCCCTTGAGATCGAAGCCGTTGTGAATGAACGGCACGAGACCGGGTCCGTAGGAAACGATGCGGGCGCCGATGAAATTGTAGATCAGCTCGAACGACATGTAGCTGGTGTTGACGACGTTCAGCCGCCCCCAGGTCTTGTCGATGTCGACATAGAGCTTGTCGTGCATCGTCTTCTGCACATCCTCGCCGTGTGAGGCGGCGACGTGGAAGCTGCGGCGCAGGAAGGTCGTCAATTCGCTGCGATAACTGCCTTCGGCCTGTTGCATGCGGATGTTGAGACGTTCGAGCAGGCCGCCGAGCTTCACCGCAATCCAGGTGTTGAGCGGCACGTAGGTCGCGACCGCCAGAAAGGCCAGCACGGCACTGCCGTAGCTGCCGAGGAACTCCAGCCCTTTGACCTCCACCGAGGCCCCGATCAAATTCTCGCCGACGAAATAAAGCGACGTCGCCACGCCCAGCACGCCCATGGCGAGGCCGATGGCGCCGCCCGTCATGTCCTTGATCGATTCCTGGATGCGCTGGTCGATGTTGTCGGGAGCGACGATACCGCCGGCAACCGAGCCATGCTGGGCATGGAAATGGGTATGGTTGCCGTCGAGCAGCGCCCGGTTGAATTGGCTGTTCAGCCAGCCCCGCCATTTGCGATGCAAGGTTGCGGAAACGAGATTGCGTACTCCGGTGAAGCCGGCGTCCTTGAGCACGACCAACAGCACCAATATGCCGGCATTGGTCAGAAGCGTCTGGAGCGGATTGATATTGGCGGCGTCGTGGAAGAAGGCGATCGAATTCACCAGCTCGCCCGATGCCATGGCAAACCACACGCCGGCCTTGCTGGAGAGCGCTGTCAGCAGCGCGATGACGAGGGTAAGGGTCCAGGCTTCCTTCCACCGGTCGGAGAACCAGTAGGCTCGCATCAGCCCCCAGAATGTGCGCATCGACGATACCGGCGTCAGGGGCGAGGGCCTTGCCGCCTCGCTGGATGTTTGCTCCGGTACTGTACGTCGCGGTCTACCGACCCGAATCACGATCCCGCCCGAACCTTTCCTGTTTTGTTACACATGGTAACACCAATTGATCATTTTCCATTAATTTTCTTCCTCCGAATGGGAACAGGGTTACCGGCCGTGGCATGAAGGCAACAGAAAAGCTTTGCCGGCTGATATCTATCGGAGGGGAATTCGTATTTTGTTTCAGCCGTTTGGGAACAGAGTTTCGGCTGGAAAGGACTTTCCCTAGGGGAAGCCAAAAACACGGTTTTGTGAAGGGATATTCAGCCCGATGCTCGGCTGGTCCACGGGTTGAGGGGCTCGAAAAGTCCCTTCAGGAGACCTGGGCTACCTCGAATCAACCGCGGTAGACCGCGGGAATCTCTCTCAGCAGTCATCACGGGCTTCCGCGTCGGCTAGGCGGAGGGGTGGTGCGAACTTGGTCTAGTCTAGCCCGCCGTTTCGAGCTCACCGCGCGCCTTGGCCGCAGCGACCTGGCGGATTGCATCGGCCAGCGTGTCGGCATCCTGCGCGCCCATCACGGCATATTTGGCTTCGAGCAGGAAACAGGGCACGCCGGTGATGCCCATGCGCGAGGCGGTGGCGATTTCGTTGCGCACCGCCTCGACATCGGCATCCGTCGGCAGCAGCGTCTGGACCACGGAGCCGTCCATGCCGGCTTCGCGGGCGGCTTCGGTTAGGACGGCATGGTCGCCGAGATTGGCGCCTTCCTCGAAATTCAGCTGGAAGAGGCGTCGCACTAGCCGGTTCTGCACGTCCTCGCCGGCAGGCCCCGCCCAACGGATAACGCGGTGGGCGTCCAGCGTGTTGGGAGCGACCTTGATGGCGCCGAAGGCGAAATGGATGCCTTCCGCCTCGCCGAGCGGCTCAATGCGCGCATGGATCTGATGGATGCGTTCCTCGCTGCCGAATTTGCCCAGCATGTATTCGCGGCGACCCATGCCGCCTTGCGGAATGGTCGGATCGAGCTGGAACGGCCGCCAGCGCACGTGCACGTCGATATCGGCGGCAGCGGCGATCGCCCTGTCCAGCCGCTTCTGGCCGATGAAGCACCAGGGACAGACAACATCCGACACCACATCGATTGTGATCGAGTTCTCCGCGCTCATGCTCGTCTCCTTGCTTGGTCGGTGTCAGGCGGGGGATCGCGTCAGTTGGGCTTTCGCCACCATGTCGGCAGCTGATAGCCGAATATGGGCGTCTTTTGCGGATGTTCCAGGTAGCTCCAGTAAGCCAGCCACTGCTGCGTGTTGTATTGCATGGGCACCATGTAGTTGCCCGATATCAGCAGCCGATCGAGAACGCGCACCGCAGCGACATAGTCTTCCTTCGTGCGGGCATTCAGCATCGCGTTGATCGCCGCGTCGACCGCGGGATCGGCGACGCCGGCCAGGTTGAATGAACCCTCCTGCTTGGCGGCGACGGATCCCCAGCGCCCCACCTGCTCGCTGCCGGGCGAGAGCGAATTGTTGAAACCGCTTGTGCCGATCAGCACCTCGAAGTCGAAGCGCTGCTTGCGCGACTGGATTTGATCGCCGTCGAGGCCGCGGATGGTTACATCGATGCCGATCTTCTCCAGCGTGCGCTGATAGAGAGCCGCAAGCCGCTCCTCGTCCTGCGATGACGTCATGATCTCGAAGCCGAAGGGATTGCCTTCAGGGTCGACCATCCGGCCGTCCTCTACGTGATAGCCAGCGCTTTTCAGGAGCTCGAAAGCCGCTCGCAGCACCTTGCGGTCCTGGCCGGAGCCGTCGGTGACCGGCGGCCGCCAGGTGCCGTCCATCACCTCGGCAGGGACGCGGCCGGGGTAGGGGGCAAGCAGCGCCTTCTCCCGCTCGTCGGCGGGATGGCCGAGCGCGGACAGCTCGGAGTTCTGCCAGAAGCTCATGGTGCGATTGAACTTGCCGGCGAACAGGTTTTTGTTGGCCCATTCGAAGTCGTAGAGCATGCCGAGGGCGCGCCGCACGACCGGATTGGAAAACTTCGGCAGCCTGGTGTTGAACAGGAAGCCCGTCACCACGGGAGGAATACCGGTGTCGAAATATTCCTGCTTCACATCACCCTTGCGAAAGGCCGGGAAGTCGATATCGCGGTCGCGCTTGACCGGATCGGTCTCGTCGTCGAGGGCGCAGATGCCTTTCTTGAACGCTTCCGTCTTGGCGTTGGCATTGAGAAAATACTCAATGGTGATCTGGTCGAAATTGTCGAAGCCGCGCTTCGATGAGATGTCCTTGCCCCAATAATTGGGATTGCGCTTGAACACGATGCGCTGCCCAGGCTGCACCTTGTCCACGGTATAGGGGCCGCTGCCGATCAGCGGCTTCAGCGTGGTCTTGTCGAAAGTCTCCTTGTCGAAGGCGTGCTTGGGGATGATCGGCGTCAGCGCGACGATCAGCGGAAATTCGCGATTGGCCTTTTCGTTGAAGGTGAACTTCACGCTGTGGTCGCCGGTCTTCTCCAGCCTGGCAATCATGCTCATGCGATCGCTGTAAGGCGGGCGGCCCTTGTCCTTGAAGACATCGTAGGTGAACAGCACGTCCTCCGGCGTCACAGGCTGGCCGTCCGACCATTTGGCCTTGGGATCGAGGTGGAACTCGATGCTCTTGCGACCCGGGTCCATGTCGGCGCTGTCGGCGAGCAGGCCGTAGAGGCTGAAGGGCTCGTTGTAGTTGCGCTGCATCAACGGCTCGAAGACCAGGTTGCCGTAGACCGTGTCGATCATGCCGCGCGCGGTGGTGCGCAGGCTCTTCAGGATGAAGGGGTTGAGATTGTCGAAACTGCCGACGACGCAATAGGTGACGCTGCCGCCCTTCGGCGCATCGGGATTGACGTAGTCGAAATGCGTATAGTCCGCAGGCAGCGCCGGCTCGCCCTGCATGGCGATGCCGTGCTTCGGTTCCGACAAAGCCGGAAGCAGCGAGAGGGCCAGAAACGAGGTCGCGGCGATCAGCCGAACGAGAACGCGGTCCATGACCGTCTCCTTGCCGGGCAGCTTGGTGATTCGACATGCACCCTAGAGCATTTCGCTCCCCGATTGAATCGGCGCACGCCTGTCGCTTGGTTCAGTCGGTGCATCGCCGATGGAGGTTCGTCCAGGGCAGGAGAAGCGGCAAGAAAACGCGGAAACCGGGCTGGATTCAGCGCCGCTGGCAGTGTAACACGCGCTCCGAAGTCATGCTGTTGCCTCATTTGGGCAACAGGTAGCGGGACCACACGGCAGGAAGAAGCCGGTCCCCGGGATCATTTGAGAGGAAAGTGCACCATATGACGAGCAACGCGTATCGCCTTTCGGTGCTGGCCGCAGGCGTGGTCGGCGTTCTGGGCGCCGGGCTTTTCACCGCTTCCGCCCAGCAGCCGCCGCAGATTCCGCAGGGCTGGTTCAAGGCCTGCACCAAGCAGGAAGACGTCGATATCTGCAACGTGCAGAACATCGTCACAGCCGGCAATGGCCAGCTCGTCACCGGCGTCAGCCTGATCGAGCTCAAGGGCAAAGTGAACCGTAAGGTGTTCCAGGTGACGGTGCCGACCGGCCGTCTCGTTCCTCCGGGCATCGGCCTGCAGATCGATTCCGGCAAGGCGCAGAAGCTCGACTATGTGATCTGCTTCCCGGATCGCTGCGTGGCCGAAGTGCCGCTGACCGACCAGCTTGTCGCGTCCTTCAAGAAGGGCCAGCAGATCACGCTCACCTCGGTCAATTTCCAAAACCAGCCGAACCCGATCAAGGTTGCGCTGACGGGCTTCAGCGGCGCCTATGACGGCCCGCCGCTGCAGCAGTCGGACATCGAGGACCGCCAAAAGAAACTGCAGGACTTTGTCGCCAAGAACAACCAGGACTTCGCCAAGAAGCTTAAGGAAGAGCAGGACAAGGCGAAGACCGCCAACTGATTGTTGGAGCGTTTCTCCAGCATGCTAAAAAGCGAGCGGGGCAGGCGCCCCGCTTTTTTATTGTCGCTTGTTCAGCCCTCAGTGTTTCGAGTGACCTTTCGGCTCGTAGCGCCCGTCGGGCAGCTTGTCGAACATCTCGCCGATCTGCGGGTGCCGCACCGGCTCGCCCGACCGGTCCTCGAGCAGGTTCTGCTCGGATACATAAGCGATGTACTCTGTCTCGGAGTTCTCGGCGAGAAGGTGATAGAAAGGCTGGTCCTTGCTTGGACGCATGTCCGCCGGGATCGCTTCATACCATTCTTCGGTGTTGGCGAATTGCGGATCGACGTCGAAGATCACGCCACGGAACGGAAACAGCCGGTGGCGAACAACTTGTCCGATCGCGAATTTGGCCGTCTTCATCGCACTCACCACTTCGGTCCCGAGGCGCCGCAGCGGCTTGCGCGCACAGGGCGCCTAAGGTCTTGAATCTACACGTCACGCGCTCAAAAATCGACCCCGACTTTCGGCTTGGTACGATTTGGCGCAGACGTTGCTCCAATGCAATGCTTTACCGACGCCCTGGCCACCAAGCTACCTATCGGCAGGCGCAATCCTCGGCCGAAAGCGGTAGTTTGCAAATGTGCCTCAGCGCGCGGCCTGTTTCCTGAAGCCGCCGGCGAGCGCCCGAAAACCGCTTCCCGGCCGCAGGCCTTCGCGCATGAAGAAGGCGCGCAGCGGCGCGAAGCTGCCCAGCACGTTGAGGCCGGCGCTGCGCGCAAGCTGCGCCGGGAGCATGTCGGATAGCAGCGACATGTTGAGCAAGTTCACCGCACTGCTGCGCGCCAGGATGTCCGGACGGCGCCGCGTGTCGTAGGCGGCAAGGCTCAGCCTCGACCCGGGATCGTCGCGATTTTCGCTGGCGATTCCAATCAGATCGTCGATATCCCTGATGCCGAGATTGAGGCCTTGTGCCCCGATCGGCGGGAAGACATGAGCAGCCTCGCCGACAAGCGCCACACGGTTTTGCGCGAACCGACCGGGCGAGGCCGCCGAAAGCGGGTAGACTTGGCGGCCGGGCTCGACCGAGACCCGGCCGAGCATGGACTGCATTTGCCCTTCGACCCGGACAGACAGCGTGGCATCGTCGAGCGTGGCCAGTTCCTGTGCCGTTTCCGGCTTCACCACCCAGACGAGACTGGAGCGCTTGCCCGGCAGCGGCACCTGCGTGAACGGCCCGGTCTCGGTATGGAATTCGGTCGAGATGAAGCCATGCTCGCTGCGATGGCTGAAATTGAGAACGAGCGCCGACTGAGGATAGGGTCGGGCGGAGGCTTTGATGCCGGCGGCCTCGCGCGCCGGCGAGAGGCGCCCGTCGGCGGCAACCGCCAGCGATGCCGAGACCTCACTGCCATCGGCGAGGCTCGCATGTGCGTGGTCGGCGTCGAGCCGCCAGGCATCGACCATCGACTTTCGCCACTCGATGCCGGGATTTGCGGCGACCTTCTTGGCAAGCACCGGGATCAGGATTTTGTTCGGCAGGTTGAGCCCGAACTGCTCCTCGCCGATTTCGCTGGCGCGGAAGGTGACGGTCGGGCTGCGGATCAGCCGGCGCGTTGCGTCGACGATGCGCATCATTTTCAGCGGCGCCGCCTGCGGTCTGAGTTCGTCCAGCACGCCCAGGTGGTCGAGCACCTTGAGAGCAGGGTTCATAAGGGCGGTGGTGCGGCCATCGCCGCCGGCGGCCTCGGGGCCAGCCAACGTCACGGCAAAGCCTGCCTCGGCAAAGCCGAGTGCCGCGATCAGGCCGGCCGGGCCGCTGCCGGCGATCAATATGCGGGCTTTGTCACTCTGCTCCACGCCAGGCTTCCATGTTGATGGCGGCCCGTCGGCCTGCATGCGGTATAGGGCAGATCGGCGGACTTGATCAACGCGGCGATTCGGCCCATTCGATTGGCATGAGCGCCCAGGAGCACGATTTCCGCCATCTCGACCGCGCCGGCCGCGCCACGGCGGGACTGGCGCGCAGCCCCCGCCTTGCCGTGATGCTCACTATCGGTGCGGGCGTCGTGCTTGCCTGGTGGATCCTCGCTGCCATGGCTATTCGCGGCGCCGAAAGCCGCGTTGCCGGCGGCGCTCCGGGCGATGCGCTGCTGAAGAACCTGCCGCCATTGCCGCTGCCGGATTTCCTCGACCGGTTCTTCGCTTTGTGCCTTGCGCCGGCGCCGCTTTCAGGCTCGTTGGCGGCGTCGGCGCTCGTCCTGATGTGGTTCATAATGGCGGTGGCGACGATGCTGCCTTCGGCGGCGCCGATGATCCGCACCTATTGCGAGATTGCCGATACCGCTCGGATCAAGGGAGAGCCCGTCGCCCATCCGCTGGTTCTGGTGATGGGATTTCTCGCGACTTGGCTTGCCGCCTCAGTGGCGTTCGCCGCGCTGACGCTCATAATCTATGGCTTTGTCGCCGCGGGACAGGTGCTCGATCCTGTCGTCGGGGTTGCCGGGGCCGCCGCCTTGGCGATTGCCGGCCTCTATCAGTTCAGCGGCTTGAAGCAGGCGTGCCTCAAGAGGTGCCGCAACCCGTTCTCGATCCTGTTCGCCAACTGGAGCGCGAAGCCGGGGCGTGTCTTTCGCCTGGGAGTGGAGCAGGGCGTCTGGTGTCTCGGCTGTTGCTGGGCGCTGATGCTGGTCATGTTCGCCGTGGGCGCGATGAACATCTTCTGGACGGCGCTGATCGGCCTGTTCGCTTTGATCGAGAAACAGACCGCGGGCAGGGTGGCCAGTCGGGTTTCCGGTGCGATACTGCTTGTGTGGGCCGCCGCCCTGCTATTAGTTTCCGCGTGAGGGAGATTTCGATGGCCGATCAGAGCTGGGCGATGAAGGGAGAGCTGGTACTCTCCTGCAATTGCACGGTTTTCTGCCCCTGCGTTCTGTCGCTCGGCAGCCATCCGCCGACCGAAGGCTATTGCCAGACGTGGGCCGGGTTCCGCATCGACGCCGGCCATTTCGGCGAGGTCGATCTTTCCGGCCTTAATCTTGGTCTGGTCATGGAAATCCCGGGCTATATGAGCCGCGGCAACTGGAGCGCCGGCCTGTTCATCGACAAGCGCGCCTCCATCTATGCCGTGAAGGCCCTGACAAAAATCTTCACCGGGAAGGCGGGCGGGACCACTTCGCTACTGTCGATTCTTGTTGGAAACTTCCTTGGCGTGGAACAGGTGCCGATCACCTATGAGACGCGTGATAGGACGCGCGTTTTCCAGATACCGCGGATTATCGACGGCGCGGTGACGCCGATACCCGGCAAGGACCGTGACAAAGACACCGTCATTACCAATTCCGAATACTGGATCGCACCGGAAATCATCGTGGCGAAGTCGGACAAGAGCAAGATGCGCGCCTTCGGCCGCAATTGGAATTTCGCCGGCCGTTCGGCCGAGATATGCAAGCTGGATTGGCGAGGCCCGTGAGCAAGAACACAGCGGCCCGGAATGCGGCCAAGAAAATCGCGGAGCGGATTCCGCGGCCGAAGAAGAAAGTGACGTGGCCGCAGGCGCGGGCTTTTTCCGTGCACCTGCTGACTGCGTCCGGCTCGTTCCTCGCCTTCCTGTCGCTGGTGGCGGCGAGCGAGGGACGTTGGACGGCAATGTTCTGGTGGCTCGGGCTGGCGCTCTTCGTCGACGGCATCGACGGCCCGATCGCCAGGAAGCTCGAAGTCAAGGAGATCCTGCCGACATGGTCGGGCGAGCTCCTCGACAACATCATCGACTACGTGACCTACGTGCTTATTCCGGCCTTCGCGCTCTACCAGCGCGGCTTGATGGGCGAGAACCTGTCGTTCCTGTCGGCGGCGATCATCGTCGTCTCCAGCGCGATCTACTACGCCGACACCGGCATGAAGACGAAGGAGAACTTCTTCAAGGGGTTCCCGGTCGTCTGGAACATGGTGGTGTTCACGCTCTTTGTCATCGAGCCGGGGCAGTGGGTTTCCTTCGCCGTGGTCGTGGTCGCCGGTATTCTCACCTTCCTGCCGATCAACTTCATCCATCCGGTACGGGTGGTGCGGCTCAGGCCGATCAATCTCGGCATGACGCTGTTATGGTGCGCCTTCGGCGCGCTTGCATTGGCACAGGCCGCACTTGCCTCGTTCTATGACAAGATCGGGGTTCTGAGCGAGCAGGTCAGCATCTTCACCAAGGCCGGCATTACGGTTACCGGGCTCTATCTCGCCTGCATCGGGGGCATCATGCAGATGTTCCCCAATCTTGGCGCCAGGAAATCCTGACTCGATATCCACCTTCCGTCCTTTTCCGAGAAAGTTGAGCAATGTCCAAAGCGATCCGCATTCACGCCCATGGCGGCCCCGAGGTCCTGACCTATGAGGATTCAGATCCCGGCCAGCCAGGCGCCGGCCAGATTCTGATCAGGCATACCGCGATCGGACTCAACTTCATCGACATCTACCATCGCTCGGGCCTCTACGCGCCGCCCGGCGGCTTTCCGCTGGTCCCGGGCGGCGAGGCGGCGGGCGTGGTGCTGGCCGTTGGCGCCGGCGTCGACTGGCTGCAGCCCGGCGATCGCATCGCCTATGCAGTCAATGTCGGCGCCTATTCGGAAGAACGCGTGATCGCCGCCGACCGCGTGGTAAAGGTGCCGGACGGCATCAGCGACGAGCAGGCGGCGGCCATGATGCTGAAAGGCATGACGGCCGAATATCTGCTGCGCCGCACCTTTAAGGTGAGGGCGGGCGACACGATCCTCTACCATGCCGCGGCCGGCGGTGTCGGCCTGATCCTGGGCCAATGGGCAAAGCATCTCGGCGCGACGGTGATCGGCACGGCGAGCTCCGTCGGCAAGGTCGAGCTCGCCAAGGCACATGGCTTCGACCATGTCATCAATTACAAGGAGCAGGATTTCGTCGCCGGCGTCGCCGCCATTACCGGCGGCAAAAAGTGCGACGTCGTCTATGATTCCGTCGGCAACGACACTTTTCCCGCTTCGCTCGACTGCCTGAGGCCGCTTGGCATGTTTGTCAGCTTCGGCCAGTCGTCCGGGCCGATCCCGCCTTTCCCGATGTCGCTTCTGGCGCAGAAAGGCTCGCTCTACGCGACCCGCCCGACAATCTTCGTCTACAACGCCAAACGCGAGGACCTTGTGGCCTCGGCGCAAGCGCTGTTCGAGGTAGTGCTGAGCGGCGCCGTCGAGATCAAGATCAACCAGCGCTACGCGCTGAAGGACGCGGCACAAGCGCAGTCCGATCTCGAGGGCCGCAAGACGACGGGCACAACCATCCTCATCCCCTAAGCCGGCTGCCTTGTTTTTCAGCGCCTTGCCGCGCCTCAAGGCAGTGGTTTCCCCGACAAGCTTACTGGTTTCCCTCTTGCCCTGAACAGGCCTATCTTACCCCTTGAGTTTCCGCTGGAATTCTTGAAGCTCTTTCAAGTTGCGTGCCGCTTTCCGACCGAAGCCGGCCGCGCATACGATACCAGCGGGAACACAGAACATATCCGGGTAACTGGATGGGAGGCACTGTGAGTGCAAATCATGACAGGGCGAACCTGCTGGAGGTTCGTGGCCTTACGAAGATTTTCGGCACGCTGACGGCGTGCAACCATATCGACCTCAACATCGCGAAGGGCGAGATCCACGCCCTGCTCGGCGAGAACGGCGCCGGCAAGTCGACGCTGGTGAAGATGCTGTTCGGCTCGCTGGAACCGAATTCGGGTGAAATTTTCTGGAACGGCCAAGCCGTCAGGATCACCAGCCCCGGCCTCGCCAAGAAGCTTGGCATCGGCATGGTGTTCCAGCATTTCTCGCTTTTCGAGGCGCTGACGGCGGCCGAGAACATCGCGCTTTCGCTGAACGACGGCTCGCCGATCAGCGCGATTGCCGCGAAGGCGCGGGCGCTCTCCTACAGCTACGGCCTGCCGCTCGATCCGGAATCGCTGGTCGGCGATCTTTCCGTCGGCGAGCGCCAGCGCATCGAGATCATCCGTTGCCTCTTACAGACGCCCCAACTCATCATCCTCGACGAGCCGACTTCGGTGCTGACGCCTCAGGAAGCCGACAAGCTGTTCGAAACGCTGGAGCGGCTTCGCGCTGAAGGCAAGTCGATCCTTTACATCTCGCACCGGCTGGAAGAGGTCAAACGCATCTGCGATCGCGCCACGGTGCTGCGCCACGGCAAGGTCGTCGGCCACTGCAACCCGCGCCAGGAGACGGCCGCGTCGCTAGCCCGCATGATGGTCGGCAATGAGGTCAAGGCAGTGGTGCGCGCGCCGGCCGAGGGCATCGAGACCGCGCCGGCGTTGCTGGAGATCCGCGGGCTTACCCGCAAGCCGGCGACGCCGTTCGCCATTCCGCTCAAGAACATCAATCTTTCGGTACGTGCCGGCGAGGTGATCGGCATCGCCGGTGTCGCCGGCAACGGCCAGGGCGAGTTTTTCGAATCCGTCTCCGGTGAGGTGCTGCAGCTGGATCCCGGTTCCGTGCGGATCCGCGGCAAGGATGCGGGCGGCGTGTCGATCACCGGCCGGCGGCTGATGGGCGCCGCCTTCGTGCCGGAGGAACGGCTCGGTCACGGCGCGGCGCCGCGGATGAAGCTTTCGGAGAACCTTTTGCTGTCGCGCCATGCCACCGACGGCAAGTCCTTCGTCGGCTCCGGCGGCATGGTCAGGAACGCTTCCGTCTACAGCGCCGCCCAGCGCATCATTGCCGCGATGGACGTGCGCAAGAGCGCCCCCGATCCGGAGGCCGCGGCGCTGTCCGGCGGCAATCTGCAGAAGTTCATCGTCGGCCGCGAGCTCGACCGCAAGCCGAGCGTGATGGTCGTCAACCAGCCGACCTGGGGCGTCGACGCCGGTGCCGCCGCCCATATCCGCCAGGCGCTGATCGAGCTTGCCCGCAGCGGCTCGGCGGTTCTGGTCATCAGCCAGGACCTCGACGAATTGTTCGAGCTGTCGGACGCGATCGCGGTCATGCACAACGGCGAATTGTCCGCGCCGCTGCCGATCGCCGAAGCCACCTTCGAGAGGATTGGCCTGTTGATGGGCGGCGCCGAGCCCGGCCACGCCGAACACAGCATGGAGACGGCATGATGCGCCTCGAACTGGTCAAACGCCCGCAGCGCTCGGCGCTGTTTTCGGTGCTCTCGCCCTTCATCGCCTTCGCGCTGACGATGATTGCCGGCGCCATCATGTTCGCGTTGCTCGGCGTCAATCCGCTCAATGCGTTCAATGTCTACTTTGTTCAGCCGATCAGCGAGGTCTGGCAACTGCATGAACTGGCCATCAAGGCGGCGCCGCTGATCCTGATCGCCGTCGGCCTGTCGGTTTGCTACAAGGCCAACATCTGGAACATCGGCGCCGAAGGTCAGTTCATTCTGGGCGGCATCTTCGGCTCGATCATCCCGGTGCTGTTCCCCGAATTCGAAGGTCCGCTGGTGCTGCCGCTGATGCTCTTGCTCGGCATGGTCGGCGGCGCCCTTTATGCGGCCATCCCGGCGCTGCTGAAAACCCGCTTCAGCACCAACGAGATCCTGACCAGCCTGATGCTGGTCTATGTGGCGCAGCTTTTCCTCGACTGGCTGGTGCGCGGACCGTGGCGCGACCCGCAGGGCCACGGCTTCCCGCAGACCATCCAGTTCGGCGACTCGGCCGTCCTGCCGGAATTGATGCCGGATGCCGGCCGCGCCAATTGGGGCTTCGTCTTCGCGCTGGTCGCCGCTGTCACGGTCTGGCTGATGATGAGCCGCATGCTGAAAGGTTTCGAGGTCCGCGTGCTGGGCTCGAGCCCGAGGGCAGGGCGCTTCGCCGGCTTCGGCCTCAGCAAGATGGTCTTCTTTACTTTCCTGCTGTCCGGTGCATTGGCTGGGCTTGCCGGTATCTCGGAAGTCTCGGGCGCCATCGGCCAGCTACAGCCGGTGATCTCGCCCGGCTATGGCTTCACCGCCATCATCGTCGCCTTCCTCGGGCGGCTCAATCCGCTCGGCATCGTCGCGGCAGGCCTGGTGCTGGCGCTGACCTATCTCGGCGGAGAGGCGGTGCAGAGCGCGCTCGGCATCTCCGACAAGGTGGCGCGCGTGTTCCAGGGCATGCTTTTGTTCTTCGTGCTCGGCTGCGACACGCTCATTCATTATCGCATTCGTCTGATCGGCTTTGCCGCGCCACAACTCGAGGCCGCGCCCAAGCTGGAGGAGGCACGCTGATGGACATCACCGTCAACATCCTTTTGACCATCGCGACCGCGGCGACGCCGCTCTTGATCGCGGCGATCGGCGAGCTGGTGGTGGAACGCTCCGGCGTGCTCAACCTCGGCGTCGAGGGCATGATGATCATGGGCGCCGTCGGCGGCTTCGGCGCGGGCTATCTTACCGGATCTCCCTGGATCGGGCTGCTTGCCGCAATCGTCGTCGGCGCGCTGTTTTCGCTGCTCTTCGCCGTCATGACGCTTTCCCTGGCGACCAACCAGGTGGCGACCGGCCTGTCGCTTACGCTGCTCGGGCTTGGCCTCTCCGGCATGATCGGCACCAGCTTCGTCGGCCAGCCTGGCGTCAGGCTGCCGAACCTCGACATCCCCGGCCTGAGCTCGATACCGGTCGTCGGCAAGCTGATCTTCGGCCAGGATCCGTTGTTCTACGTCTCGATCGGGCTCACCGCCGCCGTGATGTGGTTTCTGTTCAGGACGCGCACTGGCCTCACGCTGCGCTCGATCGGCGACAGCCATACGTCGGCGCATGCGCTCGGCATCAAGGTCATCCGCTACCGTTACCTCGCCGTGATCTTCGGCGGCGCTTGCGCCGGGCTTGCCGGCGGCCACCTGTCGCTCGTCTACACGCCGCAATGGGTCGAGAACATGAGCGCGGGACGCGGCTGGATCGCGCTGGCGCTGGTGGTCTTTGCGTCCTGGCGTCCGTGGCGGGTGCTGGCCGGCGCTTACATCTTCGGCGCGGTGTGGATCGGCCAGCTTCATGCACAGGCTTTCGGCATTCCTGTACCGTCCCAGTTTCTTTCTTCGCTGCCCTATCTGGCAACCATCGTGGTTCTCGTTCTAATCTCGCGGAATAAGCGGCTGACGATGATGAACACGCCGGCTTCGTTGGGGCAGCCATTTGTTCCGGATCGTTGACGACAACAAAAAGACGGGAAGCTCCAAGGCTTAACTCAGAGAGGTAACACGATGAAGAAACTGCTTATTGCGCTGATGACCACGGCCGCGGCCCTGTCGCTGGCGGCAACCGCCGAGGCGGCCGACAAGCTGAAGGCCTGCTGGGTTTATACGGGGCCGATCGGCGACTTCGGCTATTCCTATCAGCACGACCAGGGTCGCCTCGAGGTGGAGAAAGCGCTCGGCGACAAGGTCGAGACCGCCTATCTCGAGAACGTCTCGGAAGGCCCGGACGCCGACCGCGCCTTTGAGCGCCTGGCGCGCGAGAAATGCAAGATCATCTTCGGCACATCGTTCGGCTTCATGGACGCCGAGGTTAAGGTCGCCAAGAAGTTCCCGAAGGTGATGTTCGAGCACGCCACCGGCTACAAGACGGGCGACAATCTCGGCATTTACAACGCGCGCTTCTATGAAGGCCGCTATGTGCTCGGCCAGATCGCGGCCAAGGAATCGAAGAAGGGTCTTGCCGGCTACATCGTCTCCTTCCCGATCCCGGAAGTGGTAATGGGCATCAACTCCTTCATGCTCGGCGCGCAGTCGATCAATCCGGACTTCAAGGTGAAGATCGTGTGGGTCAATACCTGGTTCGATCCGGGCAAGGAAGCCGACGCCGCCAAGGCGCTGTTCGACCAGGGCGCCGACATCATCGTCCAGCACACCGACTCGACCGCTCCCCTGCAGGTCGCCGAGGAGCGGAAGCTGCATGGGTTCGGCCAGTCGTCGGACATGATCAAATTCGCGCCGAACGCGCAGCTGACCTCGCTCACCGACGAGTGGGGCCCGTATTACATCAGCCGCGTGCAGGCTGCCCTCGACGGCACCTGGAAGCCGGACAATGTGTGGCTTGGCATCAAGGATGGCGCCGTCAAGCTCGCGCCCTTCACCAACATGCCTGACGACGTGAAGGCAATGGCGGAGGCGACCACCAAGAAGATCGCCGATGGCTGGAACCCCTTCACCGGCCCGGTGGCGAAGCAGGACGGCTCGCCTTGGCTGAAGGACGGCGAGGTCGCCGACGACGCCACGCTGCTCGGCATGAATTTCTACGTCAAGGGCATCGACGACAAGCTGCCGCAGTAAACAGCAGCCTGGCATCAAAACAAAAAGGGCGCCCCACCGGCGCCCTTTCATTTTCAGCCAATCCCGCTTGTCAAACGGCCGAGCCGTAGAGATCGTAGGCGTCGGCGCGCTCGACCTTGACCGTGACGATCTCACCGGCGCGCAGCGGCCGACGCGACTGGATATGCACGGAGCCGTCGATCTCGGGGGCGTCATATTTGGTGCGGCCCTTGGCCGAGGTGCCATGCGCCTCGTCGATCAGCACCGGCAGCCGCTTGCCGACCTTCCTGGCCAGCTGCGTCGCCGAGATCTTCTGCTGGCGCTGCATGAAGCGGTGCCAGCGGGCTTCCTTGATCTCCTGCGGCACTTGTTCCAGGCCGAGGTCGTTGGAGCGCGCGCCCTTGACCGGCTCATATTTGAAGCAGCCGGCACGATCGATCTTCGCCTCGTCCAGCCAGTCGAGCAGCATCTGGAAGTCGTCTTCCGTCTCGCCGGGGAAACCGACGATGAAGGTTGAGCGGATGGCGAGATCCGGGCAGACCTCGCGCCAACCGCGGATCCGCTCCAGCGTCTTTTCGCCATGAGCGGGACGGCGCATGTTCTTCAGCACCTGCGGAGAGGCGTGCTGGAAGGGGATGTCCAGATAGGGAAGGATCTTTCCCTCGGCCATCAGCGGAATGACGTCGGCAACATGCGGGTAGGGGTACACATAGTGCATGCGAACCCAGATGCCGAGCTTGCCGAGCTCCTCTGCAAGGTCGAGGAACTTCGCTCGCACCTCGCGGTCGCCGAACATGCTCGTCTGGTATTTGATGTCGATGCCATAGGCGCTGGTGTCCTGCGAGATGACGAGGATCTCCTTGACGCCGGCCTTGGCGAGCTTTTCGGCCTCGCGCAACACGTCGGCCGCCGGCCGCGAGACGAGATCGCCGCGCAGCGCCGGGATGATGCAGAAGGTGCAGCAATTGTTGCAGCCTTCGGAAATCTTCAGATAGGCGTAATGCCGCGGCGTCAGCTTCACGCCCTGGGGCGGCAGAAGATCGATGTAGGGATCATGGCTGGGGGGAGCCGCTTCATGCACCGCCGCCATCACGCTCTCATAGGCCTGCGGGCCGGTGATCGCCAGCACATTGGGATGCTTCTCGCGAATGACTTCCGGCTCGGCGCCGAGGCAGCCGGTGACGATGACGCGACCGTTTTCGGAAAGGGCGGAGCCGATGGCGTCGAGCGACTCGTCGCGCGCGGAGTCGAGAAAGCCGCATGTGTTGACGACAACGAGGTCGGCGCCATCATGCTTGCGGGCGATCTCGTAGCCTTCAGCGCGGAGCCGCGTGATGATGCGCTCGGAATCGACGAGCGCCTTCGGGCATCCAAGGCTGACGAAACTGACACGAGGGGCAGACATAAGCTTTTCCAGGTTTTTCGGGATCGGCGGCGCCATACCACACTAATTGCGGCATTGGTATGGGCTGGTCCTTGTTGCGGCAAAACGGAATGCGAGGCCAGATCAGTGGCCGGCCAAAGCCCGCGTCAGGTGGCGGCAGTCAGCTCACCGCGTTGTTGACATGCGGCCAGATTTCCATCGTGCCCCTGTAGACCATGTCTAGCGCGACATAGAGGATGATCAGCAGGCCGATATAGGCAATCCAACGGTAACGGTGCAGCAGCCGCGCAATGAAGCTGGCGGCAAGGCCCATCAAGCCGATCGACAGCACGAGCCCGACGATCAGCACCCAGAAATGATCACGCGCGGCGCCGGCGACGGCCAGCACGTTGTCCAGCGACATCGACACGTCTGCGACGACGATCTGGAGCGCCGCCTGGCCAAGCGTCTTGCGCGGCGCCTTGCCGGCAACCGCCTTGTCGCTGTCGAGATCGGAATTGGCGAGCGCCTCCGTCGCCTCGTGCTCGTCGGCATGGGAGGTGCGCAGCTCGCGATACATCTTCCAGCATACCCATAACAGCAGGATGCCACCGGCGAGCAACAGTCCGACGATTGCAAGCAACTTGACGGTAACCGCCGCGAACAGGATGCGCAGCACCGTCGCTGCTACCACGCCGATCAGAATGGCCTTTTTGCGCTGCTCCGTCGGCAGGCCGGCGGCCGCCAGTCCAATGACGATGGCATTGTCGCCCGCAAGCACCAGGTCGATCGCGATGACCTGGACAAGGGCAGTCAGGCTTGCGGCGCTGAAAATATCCATCGTCTGGAGCCTTCCTGTTTGCGAAATGTCGATCTTCGAGTGTTCTAACGCCGGAGCGATTCACCGATTGATGCGATCGCGTTCTAAGCCTTTGTTTTCACGCAATTCCGGCGGGAAAAACGGCTGCGCGCCTTTCCTGGAATTGCTCTACGTGCATGGTTCCTGCACGTCAAGAGAACTCACGAAACAAGCGGTTGCCGCTCGTCTGGTTCCATTGGGTTCAAATGAGTTTGCACTCGAAAGGCCGATTTGCGCGCAACCGACCGCGGCAGTCGGTCAATCGTAAAGATTGTATTTTGCCCAGTCGGTTTCCGGGATCTCGTCACCGATCTTGTAGAGCAACTGCAGCACCTGCATGTGGTCGGGCGCAGTCTGGCACTTGAACTTCAGCCGGAACCATTGACCCTTGCTGCGAAAGGCGGCGCCGGGGCTCCTGATCGCGTCGGCGCTCATCTGGGGCGTGGCGAAGGCATAGGCCACCACACGGTCGGCCTTGAATTTGCGATCGTCGTGGCTGATCCGGTCGAGCACCTCGGCGTCGCAACGCTGTTCGAGACGAGTCTGCGGATCGAGTTTCAGCAGGCCGGCACGAAGTGCGTTGTCCATCGCCTTGGCCGGCCAGGCCAGCGCCAGAGGCGCCAGAACCATCAGGCAGAGCTTTTTCATGGGCGCGACAAGCAGCATATTCTGTCTGAGAAATCAACCAAACGCACGCGCTTGTGACATGGGTGCCGGCTCGGCCAGGCCAGCCATGCGGCACAAGCCAATCTCGGGCTTCGGCGACTGGGCTATTGCCATTGTTCCGGGGTCCGCGATGAAACGATCTCCGCTGCCGAAGAACTGTCAAGAACCTGTCAGACTTGGGTCGTATAGAGCAGGGACTGTAGAGCCTCTTTTTCTCCTCGTCGGGCGGCAGTATTGTGCTTTCAAAGTGCTGGAGCACAATCCTGCCCGGTTTCGCAGGCTCAGCCGCCGAACAGATTTGCGTTGGAATACTAAAACGAAGAACCGTCAGTCATGAGGTTTACCTGCTTATCGGATCCGTGTGACCAATGGATGGTCTATGATGTATTTTTCGACCTTCCGGCGGAATTGTCGGGCCGACTGCTGCTTGGATTAACGCAAAGGGGCGCAGAGCATTTAACTGAGCAAGCGAACATAAAAACTGTGTCGACCTGCCTGACGATGGAAACCGGCCCCGGTGGGAAGGCCGTTAGCCGGAAAGCACTTTACCAAAAATGTTTCGCTGCAGGGTAGCGCTATAGGTTCCGTGGTTTGCAAGATGATCCCATACGGAGAAACAGGCCGTGAGTGCGGCCAGAGCAAGAATCATGCGCATTGGAACTCCCCACGGCGCCCGAAAACGTCCAATGGTAAGTTCGTGTCAGATTGGAGGCTATTGCTAATATAGTGGGTGACCCTACACCGATCGCGGTATGGCTACAGCAAGCGGATAACAGGGCGAGCTACGCGGACTTTGCGCAGCCGCCGGCACTTTCCTGGTGACTTAGCGAGCGATAGCTAGTCCGATACCGATGCCAACCCCCACGGCGACCCCTAAAAAGAGCTTGCTGGCGAAGTCCAGGGCGAACGCGCGCACAGCCGTATAAATATCTGTTCGGGGCTGCCTGACAGCAGCCGCAAGGTCATCGAACATCGCTTCCATAGGTTGCCACCCGCGATTTCTTCGACCTGCAAGACTAGATCAGTTCTGGTGAGATGGGAATCCTCCGATCCATCAAAATTTAACGATCACGAAAGCTCGTTGGTAGGCACGTGTGGTAACGGTTGATTCAACCATCGCTGGTATAAAGCAAAGTCAGGTGGCGGCCCCGACAGAGGGCGGGGGGTGCTGGGCCTGCCGGAGCCGCCGGCGCGGGAGTGGGCGCTACCCGCGCTGTCCCAGAATAGGACAGCGCGGGTCTACAATTAGTTAAAGCTAATAGAATTTTGCCGGCGTGCCGCCGCTTTGTGTCGGCTGCCTCCAGCGGTGTGTCCGCCGCACGCCCGGCAACGTGCGGCTGAGGGGCGCAAGCCGCCGACCGTGAGGTCATGAGCCTGGTGCGCTCCTGAGATCGGTGTTCTCCACTGGACAAGAAACCTTGACGCCATTGCCTGACGCCGGGCGGCCCGGCAGGCTGACGGGGTAGGCCAGCAAACGCCGGGCCTGACCGGTGGGCTCGGGGGCGAGACACAGCACCGGCTGCCGATAAACATACGCTTGTGCTGATGTGGCCGGTACATATCAAGAAGTTGATGGCGTAGTAGCCTAAAGGGGCCTCAGCGCACGAAAGGACGCGGCAGAGCCGCCAACCTGCCGGAGCCAGCTAGTGAAGCTTGCCCCTCGGAGGCTTGGCGGTCAGCCACTTCAATTTGACGCTGTTAAGCTCTTGTTCGAGCTCCAGCGCGAGCCGGACGATGGGGTCCGGAATGGAAATCGCGTCTCTCCCGCCCTCTGCCACCTGCGTCTTCGCCGAAAGCTCCGAGACTACTTTGGATCCGGCCGATTTCGACAGCAGTCGGGACAGGTGCTCCCGCTGCAAAGCGTGAACCTCTTCCAACAGGCTCAGGAACCTCAACGCATCCACTGTCGGCAGCCTGTTGGTTCTCAAGCGGGCAATCCGCTCGTGCTGACGCGCAATGTGCCGCTCGCCATGTCGAACATGACGCTGCGCCATGCTGATGTGGTCTTCGAGAGACATGGCGCACAACGCGAAAACAGGCATCTCGTTCCTTCGCCAGGATCTTGCAGCACAATCGGATGGGCACGAGACGCACCAAGGCTCGCCGGAACCAATAAAGCACGATGGGACAGATAGCCGTCTACAGCGAAACGGTGGCCATGCAGGAGATGATATGCGGATTCGGTTGGGAATTGTGGCGGAGGGAGTGCCCGCCGTTCCGCCGTTTTTGATGATTTTGCTGCTCATAACCCATTGTAAAGCCCAATAAAATCAATAAAGTCACGTTTGCGGTTATGGCAACGAGACTCGGGAAATGGCTCGGCACAAGCTCTCGGAAGCTGGTCTAAAGCGCATCGACAAGGCCGGGATCTACAGCGACGGGGACGGCTTATTCCTGCGCGTCAGGAAGGGCGGCAGCCGTCAATGGTTTTTTATCTATAAACGCGAAGGGAAACGAACCGAACTCGGCCTAGGCGGCTACGGGCAGGGAACGGCGCCTGTCTCGCTCGCTCTGGCGCGTGAGAAGGCCGAGGCATTGAGGCAGCGCCTTGCGCGCGGCGAAGAACTCGGGTTGAAGCCAAACCCGAGCCCTCGCACTATCACCTTCGAGCACTGCATGGACGAGCTGCTGAAGGCGAGGGCAGGGGACTGGAAGAACTCGAAGCATAAGGCGCAGTGGGAAATGACCCTGCGCGAATATGCGCAGCCGCTCCATGCCCTACCTGTCGCCGATATCGCCCTCGGCGATGTCAAGGAATGCCTGCTACCGCATTGGCAGAAACGGCCGGAGACGGCCGACAGGCTCCGTTCGCGTATTCAGGCTGTCATCGACTACGGCATTGCCCACGGGTGGCGCACAGCCGGCAATCCGGCGCGCTGGCGCGGGTTGCTGGATAAGGTGATGCCGAAGCGCCAAAAGCTGTCGCGGGGCCACCATGCGGCGCTGGCATATGCTGACACGCCAAAGATGATGGCGAAGCTGCGCCAGTCTACCGGCACGGCTGCGCGGGCCGTCGAGTTTCTGGCCCTGACCGCAACCCGCTCCGGCGAAGTTCGCGGCGCCAAGTTCCCGGAGATCGACACCAAGGCGAAAACCTGGACGATTCCGGCCGAGCGGATGAAGGCAGGAAAGGAGCACGTTGTCCCGCTCACCGATCGCGCGCTTGCCCTTGTCGAAATCATGCGGCAGCGTGCAACGTCTGACCTTGTTTTCGGCGGCGGCACCGAGGATCGTCCTATCTCTGATACGGCGATGACCAAGGCGCTGCGCCTTGCCTCGCCTGACAAGGCCGCGACCCTGCACGGCCTTCGCAGCTCTTTCCGCGACTGGTGCGGCGATTGCACCAGTTTCGAACGTGACGTTGCAGAGGCCGCGCTGGCTCATACGATCCGCGACAAGACGGAGGCCGCGTACCGGCGCAACACAGCGTTAGAAAAGCGGCGCGAGTTGATGACGGCATGGGAGTCCTACTTGGCATCGGCAAAAGCGGGCGGTTGACCGATGGCGAAGCTGATAGCCGAAGCCCTGGAGGCGATCGGTATCGCCGATGACGCCGAAGTTATGGACCTGCTGAACCTTGCCGCTGAAAGCCTCAATTACAGCCTTTCTGTCGAAAAGGTTTCGGTGCGCGCACTGACGGCGCAGCTAGACGATATCGAGGCTGCAGCAGCACGTCTGGCTGAACTCGTCGAACAATATCGCGACGACATAGACAGAGCCATGCCCATCGAGGCGATGAGCCTATTCTCGCCCTATGTTCTGGAAGACGCTTTGGAGCACGACAACACGGTGTCACGGTTGCGGCGACTCTCGACCTCTGCCGGATCGGCCAGAGGAGCCATTGTAGCAGACCTCGGCAGCGGAGATCCCGATAACCCTGATCCGAATGGTGCCGATCTGGGCACTAAGCTTATGGGCTCGCCGAAGCGTCGCTTTGTCGAGGAGATCGTCCATATAGTAGGTGCACGCCGGCCAGATCTTTTAGCAACCACAAAAGAGGGGCCGCTCCATCGCTTTGTTGTTGCTTGCTGGGAGTGGGCAACGGGCAGTCCAAAAGCTCCAGGCATCCCAGACGATCTAGCTGCGGTTGTGCCGAAACTCCACGCGGCTATGCGCGACCATGCTGAAGCGCATCAATGGGAGATCGCTGCCAACAACTACCGCCGGCTTGGTCTCGATAAGGAAGCCGAAGAGGCCCGGAAGCACGCTTCTACCATCTATCAACGAATTATCCGAAGCAGCGGCCAGAAATAGGGCGGGCTGCTTCGGACGACTTCCGAGGCGAAATCGTATCAATAGGAAGCCGTTCAACGGGAGCGGCAATTTCAACAATGCCGTTCCATTCAGAAGGAACGGCATTATGGAAGACCATCCGCTTATCAGCATCAAGCAGGCTTCGGCGCTGACATCGTTGTCTCGCGGCGCCATTAACATCATGCGTCGCCAGGGCATGTTCCCCCCGGCGGTTCAGCTTGGCGAAAAGCGCATCGCTTTCGTCAAGTCTGAGGTCGAACAGTGGATCCGTGACCGCATCGCGGCGCGTCATCTGGAGGCGGCGTGATGGGCAGCGTCGTCTACTTCGCCAAGAGCGGGGCGGCCATCAAGATCGGCTATTCCGCGAACCTGCCTCGCCGACTTAATCAGTTGAAGTACATCAGACCCGCGCCAGGCGGGCGGCGACCGATCGAACTGCTCGGAACGATTCCGGGCGGACTGAAAGAGGAAGCGGGCGTTCATGCGCTTTTCTATCGGTATAAGACCTCGCGCCACGCACTCTGCGAATGGTTCGTCGACAATCCCGAACTTCGCCGCTTCATCGCCATCAACTGCGCGACAGACATCAGGTGGGCGGCATGAGGCAGACAATCCCCACGCTTTGCCATCAGGATGCCGGCCACCTCGAAGAGGCTGTCGCCTGGTTCATTGCAAATCACCACAATTGCGAACGGCCGCACATTCCAGCGCTGAGAAGGCGCTTCGGTATTTCGCCTCTGGAAGCGGTTACTGTCCTACGGCTCGCAAATCTGAGGCTAGACCGGGGAGGCGCCAATGCGCCGTCCTGAAAACGAAATCGCCGCCGCCCCGATGCCGGTCGGGAGCGGCGGCTATTCCAAGCAGTTGACCCAGGCAATTTATCCGACGTTCAGCCAATCAGCAATGGATTTTGCGACGGCAACCATCGCCGCTCGTTGCCATCTTACCGCGGCAACAGCCCGCGTCGTCGTTGAGCTGGCCCAGCTTGGAGGCCGACATGAGCCGTGACTTCGCACCCATCTCACCAGCTCTCTGGACCTCGCCGGGCTTCCTGTCGCTCAACGGCGACGGTCGGCAGTTGCACCTCTACTTCATCTCTTCGCCGCACCAGACCAGCGCAGGCTGCTGCCGCATCCGAGAAGGATACGCTCTGGCGGATCTGGGCTGGATTTCACAGCAGTATCGAGAGGCGCTCGCCAATGTCATAGGCGCCGACCTGGTGCGGCACGATCCCAGGACCGAAGAGACCTACGTCAAGAAGTGGTTCAAGCACAAAGGCAACATCCCGACCAACAAGGACCACGCCAAGGGGACGATGAAAATCATCTCCAACATCGACAGCGATCAGATCAGAGAGCTTGCCGAGGCGGATTTCCTAGCGACCGAGTGGGGGAGAAAAACCTTCCCCGCGCCGGACACCGACAATAGCGGAAATCATCCGTTCGACAGTGATCGTGTTGTGCAGCCCATCACTTCGGCGCTGGCCAACTCAAGACTGATGAGGGCCGGTCGATGAGAGCCTGTCGAGAGCCTGTCTGGAGAGTGTCGACACACAGATACAGAGACAGAGAAGGAACAGAACACGGACCGGAACATAGACCCGAACTGAAACAAAGAAAGAAACAGAACTTGGACCTTCGCCAACCGGAAAAGTTGGCCAGCGTCACCAGCGTCGCTTGGCATGGGACGGAAGAGGAGCCCGGAGCCGATGCTGGCTCTCTTCCACCAATGTCAGAGCCCAAGAGTCTCCCCCGCTTCGAGGCGAAGAAAGCCTACCTAAGAACTGCTCAACATTGCCCCACGGAACGCTTCAATGGCGGAGCCCTGGGTGACGCCGACCAACTCGGCCGCGGCCCGCTCAACTTCATCGGCCAGGTGGTTCACCTTTGCCAGCCGCTTCACGAGGCGATTGTGCAGCAGCTCCAGTCGAGCGGCTTGATGGAGAGCGGCCCGCTCTTCGTAGTGCGAATCAAGCGGCGCGAACAGCATCGTCGTCATCGTGCCGGCTCCTCAATGCGGGCTTGTGGGCGGCGCTATCTTGAGCAGCCGCCGCCGGGCTGCTTTCGCTCGCGCTTGCCCGGCGCGTATGCGGCAGCAAAGCGCGACGCTGATAGCAAGGCCGTGGTTGTCGTTGAGCAGGGTTTCTGCCTCCGCGAGGGAGAGTTCGGCTCGCTTCGCACGCTGTCTGGCGACCGCCATTTCCAGATTCAAAAGTTCGACCATTCCTCGGCGTCCTGGATTGCAATCCCTTCCATTAGCAAACCCTCATTTGCTGCATTGGTTCCGATTTGCCGGCTTGGCGCTGGGAGGGCCGCATGACGGCTCCAGATCCACAACTCGAAGCCTATGTCGCTGCGGCAGAAGCCGCGCTGGCGGACCTACGCCGCTACATCGGGCGCGACCCGATCGCGATCGTTGAAGAAGAGGAACCGTCGGCACTATTCCCGGAGCCTGATCGGCGGCCTGAGCTGATCGGCAAGGACTGGATCGAGGCAGGAGAAGCGGCAAGCCGATTCAACATCTCCAAATCGAAGGTGCGAAGGTTATGCCGGGATGACGACCGATTGTCGTGGAAGGTCGTCGGCCGCTGGTACGTGTCGGTCCCTGGCATGAGGGCAACGCTGGGCTTTGAGTAGCGTGTACGCTTTGAACGTTTTGGACGTTTCCGCCAGTTGGGGATGGACGTTTCGAAGCTCATCTTCACGGCATCGAAACCCAACGAGGCGAGAGCGCCGTGATCCAAAACATCCTCAAGACCATCCGCGGCCAGGCAAAGAGCGTTGCCGACCTGGAGCGCGCACTGGCACAGATCGACATCCCGCGGCTCGAAGCCGATGCCGAAAAGCTGGAGGACGATCGGCGCCAGACCTTGCTCGATGGCAGCGACAAGGATGTCGAAGCGGTCGAGCGCAAGATCGAGGTCGCCAACCGTGAGGTTGAGCGCGCCTATGCGGCCAAGGCGGAACTTGAGCGCCGGATTGAGCAGGCCCGCAATGTTGAGGCAGAGCAGGTCAAGGTCGCTCGATATGAGGCCGCAAAGTCTCAAGCCGATGCCGCAGCCAAGGAACTGCGAAAGGCCTATCCCGAGATCGGGAAACGCTTCGCCTCTCTGCTAAAGGTGCTGGCCGAGGCCTCGCTCGCTGTTGAGGAAGTTAATCGCAACCTTCCCGACGGCGCGACGCCTCTGCAGGATCCAGAAGTGGCGGTGCGCGCCAAGCTCGGCGAGCCGGAGAAAACAATCAGCGAAGAAACCGTCGATGTCTGGTGCTATTCGAATGCGCGAGACATCCAAGTTCTCCCCGAGGACGAGCAGGTTGAACTGAACGCGAAATATCGCGGCTCAAACCAGGGAGTCATCTCGTCCGGCAGTGCGGGCGGCTTTACCACCGTTACCCGGCGCCGCCTCATCCGCCGCACTTGTGTCCCTCGAACCACCAACGTATTGCCCTCACGGCTAACGGCCGTTGCCCTGCCAGGTCTCAAGGTCGGTGATCCCGCATTCTGGGATGGTCCAACCTATACTGATGCCCGCACGGTGCTAGCCACCCTGGCGCGCCTCGCTGAGGCCCGGCCCGCCGCCGCGGTCAATCCGGCTGACGTGCTGGTCGAGTACCTGGATCCAAAGGCGGCCGAGCAAGCTGACGATCTCGAAGCCGAACAGAGCAGCGGAGGCGAGACATACAGGCAGGCCGCGCGTAACTCGTCACACAGCAGGGTATCGGCTGGCACTCAGCAAGAGGAAGCCCATCCCGCGATGGTCGCCGGTCACATTCGGGTCGATGCCGAACCTTCGCACCCGTCCCCCAGACTTCCGGAGGCTGCAGAGGGTGTCTCGCCTTCACATCATGGCTTCTCCCCATCGCCGCGGAACGGTCGCTGGCCTCATGGTCTGTGAGGCTGGAAACGTGGTCGTGAAGCACCCAACACCAATTGCCTCGCCGTTCCTGTCAGTCCGGCATAGGCATAGGGCCCGGCTCAGCCTGGACAGCGGGGGCCGGGCCCGCTCCTTCACAACCCCCTTGGCTTGCCCTTGGTCTTGTTCCTTTCCTGAGGTCGAGCCCTTTTATTCGTTCGCGAAAGGCGCGGCTGCTGGTGGCAGCTATGCGTCGCAGCCGGGGCGGTACAGAGCCCGTCTCGGCTGCACCGGCATTTCCAGCCAGAGATTGGGTCCTTGGAAAACCGCTCGCCTAATGCGGGTCGGCGCAGCGCCAAGCAACTCTAGGCACAGACTTTCAAATCTTGCGCATGACCACGCGCAAGACCTCCAACCCATTGGGCGCTCGCCATTCCGGCGCATTGCAGAGGTAACCAATAGGTGTCCGCATGCCCGCATTGATGACATTCGCTGAATATGCCGCCGCGATCGGGGTAAACGCCTCGACGGTCTCCCGAGCGGTAACGAAAGGCTCAATTCCCGTAGTGGAATTGGCTGACGGCCGGCGGATGATCGATCGCGAGGCGGCTGACAAAGCCAGGCGCGAAAATACCAACATACGATTTGGACATGGCGGCCGAGCCGATCGGGCAATCCGTCGAGAGACGTTGTGGAAGCGGAAAAATGAGACGGGCTACAACCCGCAGGTCAGAGCAATCTTGAACTTCATGTTGCGGGCGTGGCCGACGGCAATGCAGCACGGCATGGCCGTGCTCGGCGCCGAGGAGGTCGACCAGGCTCGCGCTTTGCTCACCCTAAGGGAATTGATCGGATTCCTGGCTGTGTCGCATCACGACGACGCGCGCGAAGCCGACTACCGCAAGTGTCTGGCGCCGGAAATCTTCCCATCGTTCACCGACGAGGACGCACGGCAACTCCTGCAAACGTGGGGCGATGAGGAAGTCATTGGTTCTGGGAAATGGACCTGCGCAGATCAAGGCCTCCCCGGTGGGGCCGATTTCTATGACGATTTGGCGGAACTGACCTTCTCGGCCTTCCCGTCCTGAAAAATGAGGAACTTGAACATGACCATCCCCAGCACATTCGCCGCCCACTGGATTCGGGCGATCGACCGAGGCGACGCCTCCGGCTTCACCAACCAGGCCGATTTCATCGCCTTCTTCCGAGTAACGAGCATGATCGGCGGCTGCTTCGACGAGCTTTCCGACGTCCAGAAGCGCCACGTCATGAACCTCCGCGACAGCTACCCCGCTGTGAACGAGGCGGCGCGCCGACAAGCCATCAAGGAACGGGAGTCGGTTCCGCGCTATATCGGCGCCTATGCCGGGAACAAGCCCGCGCCGACCATTGAGCAGTTGGCGCCGGAACTCGCCGCGATCGAGGCTGAAATCGCTTCGATGCCGGCCGCCAAGCCGAATTATGGCTGGGACGAGATCGTCGCCAAGGTCAATCGGCGGAACGGCTTCGGGGCATGATGCCGGCTCTCGCCTTCATCGCCGCGCTCGCCGTCGTCGGCGCGCTGCTGCTGCACTGAGGAGTCACATGACGAAGCAGGATCTTGAAGACCTCGCCCAACTCCGCACCGCCCTGTCCGGTGGAAAGCTCGACCACCTCACGGCCCAAGCTGAAGCCTGGAGCACCGCGGCGGCGGAGAAGCGGAAACAGATTGTCGCCGACGTCGAGCGGCGCGGCCAATTGAAAACGCTGCTGCTCGGTCTGGAGGCGGTCCGCGAGTTTCACGAGAGTTCCGAGGCGATGTTTCGTGACCTCATCAATCAGATTGGCCAAAGCTCATGACTGGCTACGGCTCGATCGACAATCCGGTCCCGCTCGACCCTTTCACATGGCTTACCGAGGTCCATTGGGCCGGTACCTTCCTCATGGTCTCCTTCGGCATGAAGATGACGTCGACGCCGCAGGGAGAGCGTGGCGTCGGGCCGGGATTTCCCTTTGTCGAACCGTTTACGGAAGGCTTCGTCACCGAAGCGACGCCAGAATACAATCCATCGCAGCCGAGCGTGAAGGTGTCCAAAGGCAGCGGCTTCGAAAACGTTCCGACATCGGAGGTATCGCTAGCCGGTATCCCCGACGCTCCGGCTGCCTCGACGTGGGATGCATGGAAGGTCCAGGGCGTCAATGTTCCAGTGAATGGCCTCTATTCTCCCTTCATCAGATGGATCGCGCCGAGCGGCTCTCCGCCTGATGTCAAATGGCCCGGCGCCAGAAGTTTTGTTGCAATCAAGATCGCGCATGGCGAAGTTGTGGCCCAGGACATCATCAGCGAGCCGCTACCGGCACCTTTCGCGGGCGATGTTCCGCTCTGGGCGACCTTCAACCCGACCCTGGCACAACAATCCACCTTCTCGCTCGATATGGCGGGCCTCTCGGCGACCTACAAAGACCGGACCTATTTGCCGATCGGCATCAAGGTTACCGATCAGCTCGAATTCAACACCGGCACGCTTTCCGTGCTGCTGAAAAAGCAGCCGGCAACCTAAGGGAACTCTGGCGATGATGCTCGGAACACTGTCACAACGCCCGCGGATCGCGCCCTACCGGCCCGAATGGGTGCCCGAGGACGCAACCGCCTTCCTCGACTTCGTCAACGGCCATTATTACGCCGGAGGGCAGTCGCGGAATGTTGCAAGCATCCTGGGTGGCGGGTTCGATGCCGGCCAAATCTTCGACGGCGGCATGCTGATCGCCTATGAAAACAGCAACCGCCCGAAGGCGATCGGAGCGCTGTTTTCCGACCTCGCCGCCGGCTTGGCCGCAGGCTGCACCGTCGTGGTCGAAGCCAACCACCAGAACGTCCCGGACGGTCCATATCTGATGTGGCTCGACGCCGCCTCGCAGGATCTCGCCTCGAACGACGTCGACTTCGGCGCGGGGTCAATGACGGCCTATGTCGAGGATTTTTCCGACGTCTTCTTCACCGGCGGCGATCTTTCCTCGACCGGCACCCACATTGTCACGGCCACCCTCAACCGCGACAATGGGGACGGCAGCCGCGAATATGCTGTCTCCGTCGATGGTGGCGCCTTCGTCACCCAAACGGTCAGCTATGATCCCTTCTCGCCGGTGGACACGATCCTGATCGGTCATGATGGCGATGAATCATATGTTCTAGACAATACCCTGGTCCGCTCGATTATCCTCTATCCACCGCAGGCGACACCACTACTGGCCGCCGGCACGCCGGTGCCGGATGCAATGGTTGGCCTTGCCTATAGCGCCCAGATGAGCGCGACGGGCGGCACGGTGCCTTACACCTTCTCGATCGCCTCTGGCACGCTTCCGAGCGGCCTCAGCATCAATTCATCGACAGGCGAGATATCCGGCACGCCGAGCGGGACGGGCGTGTCTTCCGGCATCGTCCTTCGCGTCACCGATGCCGACGGCAGCACCGACGACCTGCCGTCCTTCACCATCACCGTGCGCAACACGCTCGTCCGGCTGGTGGATCAGAAAAACAACATGGGCGCAGCGACATTCACGCTCACTGGCGTGAATTTCGGCCCGGCCACCGGCCGAAGCGCCATCGCCATCGTCGCAACGGGGGCTGGGGTCTCGCACAGCGTCGACGCCATGACCATAGGCGGCGATGCCGCGAGCGGCCAGAAGACCATCAATGACCGTTCCGCCGCGATCTATTTCGCGGATCCGTCCGGCACCAGCGGCGATGTCGACGTCACCGTCTCGGCCATCAACATTTTTGTCGAGTTCACAGTGTTCGCGCTCTATGGGGTCGATGCCAGCATCTTTGATAGCGACAGCCTGGTCGACTCCAGCGGGAGTAATGACAGCTTCAACGTATCGCTCGACACCGATGCCAATGGGATCGTGCTGGCTGCACTCTGCGCCAACGTCAAGACGGTCGATGTAACATGGACAGGGCTGACCGAGATGACTGATTTCGATCCTGCCGGAGCTGCCAACGAGCGCAGTTCCACCGCCGCGCTGATGGACAGCACGTCGACCACGCTTTCTGTCACGGCCGACACGTCAGGCACCACTGGCGCGGCCCTGGCTGTCGTGTCCTTCCCAGGTCTCTGAGGTGCCGCACGCTTCTGTGGCCGTCATCGCCGCGCTGCTTGCTGCACTGAAAACTGATCAGAGGTCGTAGGGATGGTCGTCTATACTGAAATCGCCACCATCGAACCGCTTCCGACGCTCTTTTTCAGCCTTTAGTCCGTCATGGATGACGTAGAGCAGCCCCTCGGCATCTGGGTGGCTTGGGAGGACGTGACTGTAGGCTGTTGTTCCGTTTGTATAATGCAAGGCAACCGTATTCACGACCTGTGCCAGCGCGGCCAGAACCGCCTCTACCTTTAGCCTCGTGGCTTCTTTGAGCGGCTTCGCTGTCGGGTTCAGGCGATGCTGAAGATTGTTATGGCCAATCCTGTTGTTGCGCCAGTCTCGGCAAAAATCCTCCGCCTGGAGTGCGATAGCGACCTTAGCCCTGACCTGCGCCGCGAGCGTGGCATCAGGTATCAGATCAGCTAGTCGCTGCACGGTAAGAGTCTGATGGCCAGCGATCGCTGGCCTGTCGGTAAGGCGGGAAATCGCCAATAGAACATTTTCGAACAGACCGTCCTGCACAATGCGAAAGAAGCTGCCTGACGCCTCGTTGAGAAGGGCCACGCGTGATTCTTTCGTCCCAAAAAGGATCTTGTATTGACCCCAAACAAGATGGATGTGGGAAAGCTCTTGGTCAATCGCGGCGAAAGTCGCGCCGAGGTCTGGACCCATAGCCCGTTCATAATCTGCTCGCGTTTCAGCCGCTGTACGTGTCGTCATAGGCCGGAACTTAAATCAGGACTGGGAGCTTTCAAGCGGATTGGGCAATTGGCTAATCGGTCGCTTCAGCAGCGTCAGGTTGCCTCGTCGACCAACCTCGTCGGCGGCTTATTGGGCGTTACCACGCGACTGTTCTTTTTCCGTTCTGGCGACAGGCAAAATTACATAGCCAAGGCTATGACGGGCGTTACCATAGCGTCACGGCAGCCGATGGCAATTGTTGTTTTGGTCAGCCCGCAAAGGCGTGAACGATGGCGAAGCCGATGCCGATGGCGATGCCGGTGAAAAACTTGCCGGCAGTGTCTAGGGCGACAGTGCGGACCTTGCCCCAAACGTCTGCGCGGGGCTCTCTGAGGGCGAGTGAAAGGTCATCGAAGATCGCGTCCATGGGTTGAATCTTAAATCGAAATGGATTCGCTGTGAATCCCCCTTCGCATAGCGTGTTCGCGCCAGTCACGGGCACCCTTTTAAGAGTCTATCTCAAGCGGCTTATGGCCCGGCTGTTCATGCCAGATCACTTGCCGTAGATCGCGCCAATCGACCGCTTGTCCGCAGACCAGGCACCTGTGGAAATGGTCGCGCTCGTTGGAATATTCCTTGCTGTGGCGCCGGCCGATGATTGGCGGCCCGAGATCGGACAGCTTCGTCATGTCGGCTTGTCCACCAGTGGCGTCTTCCTTGTCGGCGGCTTGTAGGGTGTGACCGGCCTAACGGTATCGGCATCCACCGTGACGGGCACACCTAGGTTGATGGTCACCTTGCCTTCATCAACGCGGGTAACATCGCCTCGAAGCTCGATCTCCTGACCCTGCTTAACCTTCGAGATCCGATCGACAATCGAGTGAGGCTGGCCGTAGGAGGGAATCGAGACGCTCACCCTATCCTCGGTGACGCGCCTGCGAACCTTCGCAGTGATGGCGACCTCGTCGCCAATGTTGATGCCCCTTGCCATGCCGATACAACTCAAACGTGGCCAATAGGTTCTTCAAGCAGATGCTAATGTCCGGTCAAGACGATGCCCGTCACCCAGGCAACGGGATGGCGGGCATCTATCCACTCTCTCATGCCGCCGAACGAAGGGACACATGTTCGCCGGCTCTAGCAAATGATGTAGCGGGGCGATGGTTTCAGCGGGACCAAAGCGTCAGCCTGTCCGACTTCGGTCGCATCATCGGGGAACATTCCACAAGTCGGCAGGTTAGGTTTCACGGCGCGGTCTGCCCGACGTCGCGCCGTTGGGTTGCGCAGACCCCGGAGCCCGTTCGCCATCCCTCAAGGCGGCGGGCTCTTTGCGTTCCCTACTTTCGCACAATCCAGTCCAGCAATTCTTGATCAACCGCAGTGTTGGAGCCGGTAAATACCTGGATCAGCTTGATGGCCTGTTCTCGCCACTCGCTCTCCGGAAGTTTGTTTTCGTAGATCGCGGCCTGAAGTGCGGATCGGATAATGTCAATATCCATAGCGGATATGGACTTTTTCGTCATCTTGACGCCCCCAAATGTGTGCGGGGCGAAACAATCCCCGCCATGCCGGATTTTAGCCCGTACAGCGTATTTCGCGAGTCATAAGTGGGTGAAAATCCGGCTTGCTCCTTGCAGTTCTGGCGGTATCAATCGTCGCTGAATATATCGCCTGCCATGGGCACCACCGGCTGGAGTTTCAGGCACTAATCGACGCCGGGATGTCCGTCACAGGCGGCTGCTCGCTTGATCTGACCGCGCTACGCGACAGCTTCAGCGCTGATGCTCCGGCTATGGAATGGGACCTCAAACCGAGGTTGAAATGCGGCGTGTGCGGCGGCAAGCGTGTCACGCTGACGTATACGCCCGACACCCAGCCCGAAAGACCCCAATAAGCGACAAGCGGGACGGAACTAACGCCGGGAACCTTCGCTCCTTGGCGAAGTTCGATAGATAGGCGGCGCTATGCAAGCGACGCGTCGGGATGGCCGGCAGCGGGGCTTTTTTGTTTGCTGACGTGAATAGGCGAGCCAAAGACCGGCCCTTGATTATTTTATCTCGAATGGATCCTTCGAACGGGTTCCTTGGAAAAAGCTACTCAAATGCTTGAATGCCAGTGAAAGCTTTTTAACTTCATTGGCAGAAAACGCACTAATTGTGAGCAACTCTCGATCGCTCCTTGTGTTATCAGGATGAACAACACACGCTCTGCTACAATCGAAATGTATAAATGCGTATGTCTTTTCCTCGAAACCAGTGCTAATCTCATCTATGTACCGAAAATCTATATAAAAATCCGAATTGTAATCGTTAGTTTTGGATATGACGTGGACAAGACGTCCATCTTTCACGCGGATGCTAAACAAGTCATCTGGTGATCTCCTTGCAACATTTGCCTCATTTTGAATGTATCTGAGCGTGTCATTTATGCCAAGTTGTGGGTAATACGTCCCTGTAGCGACACTATGATTGCACCCCTGCAAATCAACAGGGTTGATGTACCCAAGGCGACCATACACGTCTCTTGCGCGGTTAAAAACACCACCACCAGCGGTGGCTTCTACTTCCAAGCCTACCAGAAATGGATCCCCCTCACGAATAATCCAAGATTGGCTGCTCGAAGCTGGTTCAGTATAAATCCTAGTATAGTCATGGCAAACAGCCTCGAACGCCTCGCTAGGTGTGGGCAGCAAGAAAACGAGAGCAGCAAAGAAATAGCGCATCGGGAAACCCCGCTTTGTAAATGGGCGTGCTTTCGAGCATAATCTCGGGAATATGCGATCGAGTGCTTATTCGCCTTCTTCTGTTGGTTCGTTGTCTCTCTCTATTTTCTTAGCCTCGGCGCAGTAGTCACTGCGAGAACGGTTATAAACCCTGATGAGGCCCAACGTCTTTACTCCGCTCGATGGACGGCAGGCGTTGAAAATTTCATAAGCTTCTTTCAAAGCATCGACGGCCGAATTCAGATCATCGCATTGTTCAACCGGATCGTTGCTATTCATCGCATTCCAGTTGTAGCTAAAGGCTAGATTTTCAAGCTCAACGGCCTTGCTCCAATCGGATCGAGCGTCCAGAGCGCTGCAATTGAACTGGCAATAGGCAGGTGCTATCCAAAGCATCGAACTTGCGACAACGGCACAATGTCTTAACATCCAGCTTCTGCCTTGCAGTCAGAATAGTTCACGTTGGCTAAGTCCTTGCATTTAACAACAAAGTTGCCTGGACAATTGTCCAACTCTTTCCGACGTTCGTCCCTGCATTGCTTCAATTCTGCTTTGTTGCAGTTAGGATTTTCGTCCGGCTTGAGGCGTTTGTGACCTCCGCCGCCTCCTCGATTCGGGTCGCGAGTTTCGTTGAGCCCTTCGGCGCCATAGGCAAGCGCTGCATTGCCTAGTCCGAGGCAAGCGATCAGAAAGAGCACCCCAAGCTTCACTGCCAAGGTCTCCTGTCGGCTGCTGCAAAGTATCACGTGGAGCCTCCATTATAAAGCACCCTAAGAATGAACCGGGGCCGCCGTTCGCATCTGGTCTTTTTCAGCTACAGCTAACGGAACACTTACGGTTGTGTGATATTAAATCAAATTCGAGTTTCTCGTTGGGGATCGTATGAGTAAGCCTGCCGACAGAGCCCGGTTGTCCTTTATCAGGCCTCTTGAGCCGATCCAGGTCGAAACACCGCCGGTCAGCGCCGATTGGCTGCACGACATCAAATACGACGGCTACAGAACTCAGCTTATTCTCGACTGGGCTGGCGCGCGCGCCTTCTCTCGAAATGGGCACGATTGGTCACAGCGATACTGGCCCATCGTTGCTGAAGCCGAGAAGCTGACGGCCAAGGCCTTCATCATTGACGGGGAGATGATCGCGCCCGATCCCGATGGCCGGCCGAACTTCCACCGGATGCATTCGCGCATGGTGTGGAATGCCGAGCAACTCGCCTTTGTCGCCTTCGATCTCCTGCACCTTGACGGCGAGGATCTTCGATCATTGCCGCTGATCGAGCGCAAGGCCAAACTCTGGGAACTGGTGAAGCCGGCGAAGGGTATTATCCAATACAGCGATCACGTCGAAGGCAATGGCGCTGCTTTCTTCGAGCAGGTCGAGAAGATGGGCCTCGAAGGCATGGTCTCGAAACGGCGGGAAAGCCCCTATCGAAGCGGGAAGGTCGATTCCTGGGTAAAAACCAAGTGCTGGGATCTAGGAGAGTTCGAGCTTCTCGGCATCAAGCGCGAGCTTGGGAAGCCCGCTGCGGCGATCATGGCGCGGGGTGGCCGATATGCTGGCACCGCGTTCATAACGCTGCCCAGCGGCCTCAGGGAACGGCTGTGGCAGCGTGTGCAGGCAGCCAAGGCGTCCAAGCCGGCGCAGCGGGTGCCGAGCGCCTTTGCCGATGATGTCGAGTGGGTCAAACCGGGCATCACCGGCCGGGTAAGATTCCTTCGCGGGGAGCACACGCTACGCCATGCGACGCTGCAGGACTTTCGAGAGGAATAGAAGGTCACCGCCGGTCCTTGAACGCGTACCTGTTAACAACCCCGTCTGCCTCATTCGTGACCCGGATCCAGCGCTGTTCGTCACCGCGTGCGTTCGTGACTTCACTGCCTGTAGCCATTTCCGCTGCCACCCATGGAGTATTGGCGTTGATGCTACGACCCGCCACAACGCTGTCCCCGTCCACTTCTTCCACCCGATAGGTCTTCATGTGCGACCTCTGCTTCATGCTCGCCGGCTCTATCAAATGATGCAGTAAGGCGAAGGTTCAGCGCAGGGACCAAAAAAAGCGTCAGTTGCTCTCGCATCGGGGAACATTCCAACAGCCTGCTAGTTTGGGCTCGCGGCGCGATGCCAGCAGAGAGAGGTCGCGCCGTTGGGGTAGCAGAGACCCCTGGAGCGCCGCTCGTCCCCTCAGCGAGCGGGCTCCTTGCCGTTCTAGTTCCCGTTTCGCTCTTTACACCTAGCCCGGTGATTGCCGGGCGGACCCCCAATTGTGTTTTGACTATTTGGCTTGTCGGGCGCGTAAAATATCAGGTTCGCCCAACCGGGCGGACCAACTCAGGGAGGATGTTATGAAGATGAATCGACGTAATGCTCTCGCCCTTGCTGCCACCTCGATGGCCGCCCCGCTAACGGCCGCAAAGTTCACCCCGGTAGCGGCCAAGACCTATGGCCCGACTGAGGGCAAGGAAATTTTTCCTGGCGTTCGGCTAGTCGAGCGGGGGACACGAGACTCCCATATCAAGGGATATAAGAAAATCGTCATGGAAGACGTGATTTATCAGCCGAAAGGAACTAGCCCGCTGGGGGATGTGATGGCAGACGACATGGTCTGCACGGTCACCGAAGGCGAACTGGAAGTTACGGCCGGCGATATGAAGTTCACGGCCAAGGAAGGCGACGTTTGGAGCTGCGGCAAGGGCAGTACGAAAGAGGCTGCTACGAACAATGGAACAGTGGTCGCGGTGATGCGCGTCATTAACCTGAAGGTCGCATAAGTCAGACGCGGCCCGGGAACTGGCGCCTTCCAGGCCAAAAGCGGCGTTGAACATATCCATGACACGGGAGGGGAGCGGCCCGGCAGCCATCTTGCTTCGGGGGAAGTGGTCCACGCGCCGCCGGGCCTAGGTGGTCCGGGACTGGGGTAGCCAACACCCCGGACGGCGTTAACCATAGCGTCGCGGCAGACGATGGCAACTTGTTGTTTGGGTTCAGCCAGCGAAAGCGTGCACAATCGTAAAGCCAATGCCGACGGCGATGCCGGTGAAGAAGCCGGACCGAGGGCAGGGGCGATATCATCGAAGATCGCGTCCATGCCAAGAGTTCGCACCAGAAGATGGGGGATTCACAGCGAATCCGTTTCGATCTAACACCAGTTCTTAGCGACTGCGCTGAAAGAGATCGCCGGGCGAGGAACCCCAAATCCTCAAGCCCGGCGCAGTTACCCCTGATGCCCAATCAGGAGTCCGGTGTGAGACCGGCAATCTCTTCGATGCAAGCCCGGTGCCAGCATTCCCGTCCTGAAACGAGACACCGAGAGCGGCGGACCACGAACTGACCAATCGGCCCGGCCGCGCGGCGGACCACTTGGGAGATCGGCACGGGCGGCCGACGCATACTGGTGGGGGAGTTGGGTTACGTGAAACCGTCGGCCGCCCGTGCTTTGGGCGGGGGCGCGTCGTCACCGACGCGGGGCTAGAATAGGCGCAGGGTGGGCGCCTTCAACTACGATGCCGTGATATGGTGAACGAGTCGTTACTCTCTACAGACCTCTTGTTCGCCGAGGTAGGCGGGCGGAAATGGCAAACACGCTTTCGGGGGAAGGTGGTGTAGCCGCCGTTGCCTAGATGAGCTGGGAAAGGGTAATGGCGTTCTTACTCGACGATTGCAACCGACTGCGCCGATGGGATGTCCTTCATCCCGAGACTCGAGCAGTTCTGTTTGATGGTCGTGCTGCCGGACCACTGTATCTTGTCGGCGACGACCTGGGTGCAGCCGCCGCTCCCGGAGAAGTTGCCTAGATAGTTGACCTGCTGCTTGGGGAAATAGATGGCACCGGTCAAAAGCGAGCTCGCAGTGCCGTTAAAGGTACTTGATGTGCTGGTGCCGGTCCGGTCGCCGTAGAACAGCACGCCGGAATAGGTGCCCGAGGTCGGCGCGCTCGTCACAGTGGCGTTGCCATTCATGCTGACGGTGTTGCTGCCGGACATGAAGATGGTCACACCGGTTCCGGAGACGGCCGCATTGGCGTTGATCTTCAGACTGCCCTGGACGACATAGGTGCCGGGCTGGAGCGTGACATTGCCCTTGAGGTCCATGCCGCTGCAGTAAGTTCCGGGCTGGAGCGTTTGCGATGTTTTGCTCCCGTTGACGGTCTTGCACGGGTTGCCAGCCGCTGGCGCTGGAAGGTTGGAGAAGGGGTCCGACGCCGGCAAGGCCTGGGTGATCGGAGACTTGCAGACTGTGGTCACCGGGTTGCCGAGCGAGACGCCGCCGACCGCGATCAGACAATCGGCCTGAAGGGCCGCCGACCCCTGCACTTTAACGGCATCGGCCTGTGCCGAATTGGACATGACCGAGCAGCCCGTCAGCTTGACGCTGGTGTTGCCCGAGAAGAGCGCTGCCTGATAGGCCGACGGATTGAGCGCCAATACGCATGCCTTGGAGGCGTCGGTGATCAGCGCCACCGCCCTTGTCCGCTCCGGCACTTTGCTCTCGGAGAAGATGGCCGTGAACATCCGGTCGAGGCTCTGATTGAGGATCACCTCGACCGCCTTGTTGGTCATGTGCGACCCCGAGGTGGGCGGCGTGTGGACGGTGATTGTTACATTGGCGAGGCCGTTGTCGGTCGCCGATTGCGTGGCGGCCGTCGTGATCGCTGCGGTGCTGGAACCCGCAACCTTTTCCAACGCGCCGGCATAGGCGGCTGCGTCGGCCGTGGCCTGCAGCTTGAGGCTCGAATAATACCAGTAGGACGTCTCGACGCCGAGTCCCGCCCCACCGACTACGATCGGCAGGGTGAGCGCGAAGATAACGGCAACGTTTCCAGCCGTGTCCCGACCTATCGCGCGCGTCAGTTGCCGAATGCGTGTGAGGATGTTGACCACCGCGTATTAGTAGGCGCTCATACATTAAACAACGGTTAAAGCGGGCTGAGATCCGAACAGAATGCCCGTCACCCAGGCAACGGGATGGCGGGCATCTATCCACTCTCTCATGCCGCCGAACGAAGGGACACATGTTCGCCGGCTCTAGCAAATGATGTAGCGGGGCGATGGTTTCAGCGGGACCAAAGCGTCAGCGGGTGCGACTTCGGTCGCATCGGGGAACATTCCGACCGTCGGCAGGTTAGGTTTCACGGCGCGGCTTTTAGGCAACGTCGTAGGGTCCACCCCCCGGAGCCCGCTCGTCCCCCCTCAAAGCGAGTGGGCTCTGCCTTTCCGTATCCTCATTTCACGCCTCTTGGAATATAATCCTCGCTGGTGCGGCGATCTCATTTTCGGAGATCTGCAGGCTTCCGCTGAAAGCCCAACGCCTTCGCCAATTCCGATCGCCGCTCCGCATAGTTCGGCGCCACCATCGGATGGTCTGCCGGCAGGTTCCATTTCGCGCGATACTGCTTTGGTGTAAGACCGTGATCGGTCCTCAGGTGCCGCTTGAGCGACTTGAACTCCTTGCCGTCCTCCAGGCAGATGATGTGATCGGGGAAGACCGAGCGCTCCGGGTCGACGGCAGGCTCCTGCTTTGGCAGCAGGGCTGCGCCAGTGAGCGAGTAATAAACCGACGCGATCAAATCCGCCAAGTCGGTTACCGAGACGAGATTATTGCTAACATAAGCGGAGACGATGTCGGCGGTGAGGTCCACTAGTGACATGCGAAATCTCTTTTGTCTGACAGACCTCTCTATTTGAGCGCATCTGCTAATAAAATGAAATCCAGCCAAAAGGCCGAAGCACGACTTGAATCGCGAACCCGCCGGCTGGACACTTCAAACGCTGATCGACGCGGGCATGTCCGTAAAGGGCGGCTGCCTCGATTGCCATCGGCATCAAAAGCTCGATCTGCCGGCGCTCCGCGACCGCTTCGGCGCTGATGCTCCAGCAATGGAATGGGATCTGCGGCCGAAGATGAAATGCGCGGTCTGCGGAGGCAAGCGTGTCACGCTGACCTATTCGCCTGATACCAGCCCGAAGAAACTGTCGTCACCGTGATCCCCTAGCAGCGCATCGAATCTGCTATCCCCTCGGGAATGTTCAATCCCGCGCTTCACATGTTTCCGAAGGAAGCAGCGCTTGTTGGCCTGCTCGTTGCCGGCTACGGCGAGCTTGACATCTGCTTGGGCCATGTTTGTGGCCTAGCGGTGGGCGATAAGTTTGCAGTGCTGGAAGCGCTCAACAAGGTTTCCAGCGAACAGGCGCGGATTGAGATAGCGAACAGCCTGGCCAAGCACATCCTGGAAGCGAGGGGCTTCGGCACCAAATTCGGCGAGGCGGTCGGCGCGATAAATCTTTGCCGCAAGATCCGCAATCAATATGCACATGCTCAGTGGATGCGCGTCGACGGGAAGCTGTCCTTCACGCGGACCGACAACATCAATTGGCGCGACAAGGATTCGATCCGATGGTCGACGCTCTCGCTCGACGTTCTGGAAAAGCAGGAACTCTATTTCGAATACACTCGAAAATGCCTGATCTGGTTGGAGTTCCAGTTGGGAACGCCCAAGCCTAGCGTTGCTATTCCATGGCCGAAGCATATTCACCGGCCGCCTCTCGACGCTGGAACAGCGACAACGAAGCAGGCCGGCACCGGGAGTGGTTCTTAGGGCTTCTTGAGCCTCACACCGGCCCCGCCATCGATCATTTCCCCTTCCTCAAGGAAAACCACGCCCGCATCGCGCAGAGCGCGTTCTAGCACTTCTAAGGTGGCATTCCGGGGCGTCGATACCCCTGTCTCGAAATTCTGGAGCGTTGCCAGACCGACCCTCGCCGCGTCGGCAAGCTGCTGTTGCGTCCACGACACGAGCGCGCGCGCCGCTCGACACTGTGTTGGTGTCATTTCGATCATACCCCTCTTTTACCCTATCCCAAGCTATTTGCCTAGAACTACGTAAAATGCATTGACAAGTTATGAATGGTTTTGCCACGCTTGCCTTTGCGGCAATCAAGCCGCAAGCCCAAGGGGGGCAACCAAATGTCTGAGAATATCACCGCTCCGGCGGACGGCGGAGCTTTGCCTGCAGCCAACCTCAACCGCCGCGCCGCTCCGAAGATCGAAGAGCTTCCGTTCATCGGTCGGCGAAAGAAAGATGAATCAGGCAACTTGCGTCGTCATTTCTGGAGAGTGCAGCCTAGCGGTAATTATGTTGCCGACTGCAAAACAGGAGGGAGCTTAGCCCTTCTATATCTCGCCTTTGAGGAAGCCGATCGCGAGGGACATGGGATCCTGGGCTTTATCGTTTCTGACATGCCGCGAGAATTCACGGGGATCGAGGTCGGGTTTCTCCAGATGGTGGCCTTTGCCGCCTCTGCGGGAGCCTATCGGGCCCGCCAAATTGACGCCTATTGGAAAAAAGCGGCGGCGGCATTGAACGGCGGTGCGGCATGAGCGAACTCATTGAACCGATCGTCATCCTCGACACCTTCGTGCAGGGCGTGGGACGCGTCGAGGAGATCTCAGCCAATCTGTTCCGCGTGTCCTACTATGCCCATCAGCGCGGCTACGATGGCAGCCAGGAGCGCGTCTGCGTGGCCAAGTTCATCGTGACAGCCGACACCATGGTCGCGATGGCGAACGCCACCGGATTTCAGGAAATGGCTCGTCGGCTTATGGGCCAGACACACTCGGCCCTGAGCTGAGATCAATTGCCCTTCGGACAGTTGATGGCCCGGCTACTTCGGTTGGCCGGGCTGTTCTAATGGGTGCGGCAACCCCACGTTTGTGGCGCTCAACCGGATTCGAGGATACAGTTGAAATACGTCACACCTGAGCTTTCTTAGGGGCTCTCTTGGCCCGGCGGCTTGCGCTTCCGGGCCTTTTCTTTGACGGGTGGCTGCTGCGCCATCCTGGCCGCGCGAAGTCTGTCAGTTTTTGCATTCCTCTGGGCCGCTTCGCTATCGATTATCGCCCGAGCGGATTCAGTGGTGGCCTCGTGCTTCGCGGCGCGCCGTTTATCGTAAGTCATCCACGGATAGCTAGGGCGACGGCGGCAATTTGCCAGCGGGCCGGCGCTCATTCCTGTCTGGTGGCAGAAAAGTCACGCAGCTTGAATATGCTTGGCCGCTGCCTTTAGGTGGCGGGGCTTTCCTTTTGGCCGGCGGAACTGTCTTCGGTTCTTGGGATATACAAGGCATCGCCCGAAGGGACCTTCGCCGCAAACTGAAGTGAGAACAAGAGGCGGTTTCTGTCATCCGTCACATGCATGATCCAGGGCGTCTTGTGGGTCCAAAAGGACTGCTTGGTATCGTTTATCATTTCGCCAGCGGCACGCACTGCCTCGACCTGAGCGGCGTCTAAGTTGGGGCAGGTCAGTGCCGGCAGGATCGGGAATGAAGGTGCCGTTGTCGACGTGGAAGTGATAGATGGGCATGCGGCCTGGGACCCGTTGGACAGTCTTTCAACGAAACGGTCTCGACCGGAATTTGTTTCGGGAGCGACCTTCGGGCCTTTTTTGGGTGCGTCAACGGTTATGGCAAGACCTCGGATTGCCACCTAACCGCTTGATGTTCCTAGGCTTGTGGCGGAGGGAGTGGGATTCGAACCCACGGTGAGCTTGCGCCCACGCCGGTTTTCAAGACCGGTGCCTTAAACCGCTCGGCCATCCCTCCAGCATGGTCTTTCAACCACTTACGATCGTCGCTATCGGTCAATTTTCAATGGTCGGCGCAAAATTGACGCCGAGGCATTTGCGACCGGTTAGCGCTTCATTGCTGTAGTGCGGCGGTCAGGGCTGCGTCAACCACCGCGACGTGCCTTCCTGCGGTCGGGACAGACGATGCATTGCCCGGCTGCCCGGTTGGCCGGGCACTTTTATGTCTGTGGCGAAAATGTCACGCAACCAGAATATGCGGCGGCTCAACCCTGGCGCGCTTATTATCCAGCCAAACGAGGCGTACCGTCCTTAGCGGGCAAGGGGACGACCCAGACCGCAAGCGTCTCTCACTTCCTCCCGAACTAGCGCCCGCTACGGAGAACGTGGTGGGCGTCTTCTTGTCCAGCCCGACGGCAACGCCTCCGGCTAGGCGCGAAAGCGTCTCCCAACTGATCCGTGAAACCACTGCTCATATGGATGAGCCGAGTTCATCCGTTCGATCTAGACAGGCCTTGCGGACGCCCATGCTAAACTCCTGGTTGGCGCGGGCAAGTCCAGCGCTGTGAGCGCCGGTTGGAAATGGAAGTCCCCCTCCAAAAAGCTGCCCCTCCATCCGGCGCTCATCCCACGCAAGGCTCACCCTCGGTGGCAGTTTTTTCCCCGCCATAATCTCGCCCGGTTCCGGCCATAATCGATTAACATCGTAATAAACATTTCCTGTGCACAAAGAGATTGGGGATCAAGGTGTTGCTGCGTTCGGGGCGCTTGGCTCCGATTGATGGCGGCGAGACTGTAGGGGACAATCGAAAACATGCAGACCTCGGCGCGCCCGCGTCTTCGTCGCGCTCCTGCCTTCGTGCTGTGCGCCCTCTCGGCGGTGCTGCTTGCCGGCTGTACGTCGACGCCGCAACCGAAAGGCATGGTCGACAAGCGGCCGCGCTCCAAGGAATATTTCGCCGAGTCCGAATATGGCGTGAAGGCGAGCCCGCGCGTTGCCTTCATGCGGCGCGGCGGCGGCCGCGACCAGCTCGGCAAGCCGTACCAGGTGCGCGGCAAGTGGTACTATCCCAGGGAAGATAAGAAGTACGCCAAGGTTGGCCTGGCTTCCTGGTATGGCGATGCCTTCCACGGCCGGCTGACCGCCAATGGCGAAGTCTATGACACGATGCAACTGACGGCGGCGCACCCGACAATGCCGCTGCCGAGCTATGCACGCGTCACCAATCTCGAGACCGGCAGTTCGATTATCGTCCGCGTCAACGACCGCGGCCCATATCATGAGGGCCGCATCATCGACGTCTCGGAACGTGCCGCGCAAATGCTCGACTATGGCAAGGTCGGCACGGCAAGGGTGAAGGTCGAATATGTCGGTCGGGCGCCGCTCGACGGCAATGACGACCAGTATCTGATGGCTTCCTACCGTCCCGGCAACAGGCGGCCCGATCCGTCCGACGGCCTGCCGACGGGCGTGATGGTGGCCATGAACGGCCCGTCGCCCAGCTTGTCGATGAGCGATGCACCTCCAGCGGCCGTGCCGTTCCCCGGCCAGTTGACCAGTTCTGGGCAGGCTTTTGGCACGCAGCCCGGTCTGTCGGAGCAGCCGACCGCGCAACCGGCGACGTCGGGGCAAGCGCAGGGCGCCAGCGATGTAGTGCTGCCGGATTTCGGGCCGATCGTGCCCGAGCGGCCGCAGTTCAGGCTGCCGCCGAACTCGCCTTTTGCCATGGCGTCGCTGTCCTACGCGGATGAGCGCGTCAATCACGCCGACGTCTTTGCCGCCCTCGACGGCAGCGGCATGTCGCCGGCCGACATCCTCCAGTCGTGGAAGAAGTCGAACGGCCAGGAACAGGCGCCGGCCTCCGATTATGTGGCCGCCGGCTCTTTTGACAATGCGGCGCAGGCAAACCGAGTGGCGGCGGCGCTCGAGCCGTTCGGCAGGACTGAAATCCAGCGCACCGAGCTCGACGGCAACGACTGGTACGCGGTCAACGTCTATCCGGATGGCCATAGCAGCATCGACGACCTGCTGCAGGCGGCCTGGTCGCACGGCGCGCCGGACGCATTGGTTGTGCGAAACTGATCAATTTCGCGCCCGCCGTTGATCCAGCGGAAAGAACCCTGATAGCTTGTCGACGCCAGCACGGCTAAGTGGGTCGATTTTTCATGCAGTTCCGCATCTTTCAGCCTTTCGCCGGATTACTAGGCCTGGCGCTGATACTGCTTTGGGCAGCCCCGGCCGGCGCGCAGCTTTTCGAGACCAAGGCGGCCCAGGCCTTCATGATCGACGCCGATACCGGCACGGTGCTTTTCGCCAAGGATGCCGACAAGCCGATCCCGCCGGCTTCGATGGCCAAGCTTATGACGATGGAGGTGGTCTTCAACGCCATCAAATCGAAGCGGATCACGCTCGACGATACGTTCGTGGTCAGCGAAAACGCCTGGCGCACCGGCGGCGCGCCGTCGGGCACCTCGACGATGTTCGCCAAGCTCAAATCGGCGGTCCGTGTCGAGGATCTGATCCAGGGCGTGACCGTGCAGGCCGCCAATGACGGCTGCATCGTGCTTGCCGAAGGCATCGCGGGCTCGGAGGCGAATTTCGCCGCGCAGATGACCGAGCGTGCCCGCGAGCTTGGTCTCTCGAAATCGACCTTCGTCAATTCGACCGGGCTGCCGGCAGATGGCCAGCAGACGACAGTGCGGGAGCTCACGATGCTGGCGCTGCACATCTGGCGCGACTATCCCGAGTTCTTCCACTATTACGGCCAGCCCGACTTCACCTGGAACAAGATCTCCCAGCGGAACCGCAATCCGCTTTTGGCCATGGGGATCGATGCCGACGGCTTCGTGGCCGGGGCGAGCGAGTCCGCCGGCTTCGGCATTGTCGGCACGGTCAGCCACAACGGCATTCGTGTGATCGCGGCGCTGAGCGGCCTGCCAAGCGACCGGGAACGCTCCGAGGAGGCGCGCAAGCTGCTAGACTGGGGGTCGCGCTCCTTCCAGAAGACGGAGATCTTCGCCAAGGACGAGGTCGTCGGCGAAGCCGAAGTGTTCGGCGGCGCCAAATCCGGCGTGGCCTTGAAAGCCAAGGGCCCGGTGGACATCTTTCTGCCGATAACCAACCGCGACAAGCTGACCGCCAGGATTGTCTATGACGGCCCGGTGGCAGCGCCGGTCGAGGAGGGGCAACCGGTCGGGGAGCTGCGCGTTTGGATAGGCGACACGCTCAGCCAGCGAACGCCACTTTTCGCCGCCGAGGCGGTGAAGGTCGGGACGCTGCCGCAGCGTGCGCTTGACGCCGCCAAGGAACTGGCTGTCGGCTGGCTGCGTCAGAAACATTTGTGATCGGGCAGGCTCGTGGACCTTTTGCCGGACGGGAGCTATGACAGCGGCAGCACGGGCGAAGGCATTCACGATTGGCGAGCGGATTTTTCATCACCTTCGAAGGCGGCGAAGGAGCCGGCAAGTCGACGCAGATCAAGCGGCTGGCACGGCGCATGCGCGCCAAGAAATACGAGGTTCTGGTGACACGCGAGCCAGGCGGCTCGCCGGGCGCCGAGGCGGTGAGACATGTGCTTCTGTCCGGCGCCGCCGAGCCTTTCGGCCCGAAGATGGAGGCGATCCTCTTCGCCGCCGCACGCTCCGATCATGTCGAGCAGGTGATCCGGCCGGCGGTCGAACGCGGCACGATCGTGCTTTGCGACCGTTTCATCGATTCCTCGCGCGTCTATCAGGGGGTTACCGGCGGGCTCGATCCGGATTTCATGGAAGCGCTGGAGGCGGTCGCCATCAACGGCATGGTCCCCGACATGACGCTGATCTTCGACATCGATCCGGCCGAAGGTCTGAAGCGCGCGGCGGCACGGCGTGGCGCCGGCGACAGCGCCGATCGCTTCGAGAAGGAGACTTTGGCCATCCACCAGCGCCGGCGGGAGGCTTTCCTGGCGATCGCCGAGGCGGAGCCGGATCGCTGCATAGTGATCGATGCGTCGGCCGATCCCGAAACGGTGGAAAACGTCGTCACCGCGGCCGTGTTCGCGGTGCTGGAAAAGCGGATGCCGGTGCAAAGGAAGCAGACGGCGCCTGCATGATCTTCGAACGCATCGCCCCCGAACAGCACGACACGTTGGACGGCGTTCCCGAGCCATCGGAAACTTCGCGGCTGATCGGCCACGCGCAGACGGCGGGCATGCTTGCCACCGCTTACCGCGCCGGCAAGCTGCCGCATGCGCTGATCCTCGCCGGGCCGCACGGCATCGGCAAGGCCACGCTCGCCTTCCACCTGGCGCACCACCTTTTCAGACATCCCAATTTTGCGGCTGCGCCCGAAGCGCTGGCCGTTCCAGACCCGGCCTCGTCGCTGTTTCGCCAGATCGCTACCGGCGCGCATCCTTCGGTGCTGCATCTCACCCGTCCGGCCAACGACAAGACCAAAAGCTTCAAGACGGTGCTAACCGTCGACGAGATACGCAAGGTCAGCCGCTTCCTGTCGATGACCTCGCATGACGGCAGCTACCGCGTCGTCATCGTCGATCCGGCCGACGACATGAACACCAATGCCGCCAATGCCTTGCTCAAGAATCTTGAAGAGCCTCCGGCGCGCACCCTGTTCATCCTCATCGTCCATGCGCCGGGCAGCCTCTTGCCGACGATCCGGTCGCGGTGTCAGATGGTGCGGCTGACGCCGCTTGCGCCGGACGAATTGATGGCTGTGCTGGAAGGCATCGAGCCGCCGCCGCCGGTCGACCCGTCGGCGCGCGCGGCTTTGGCCGAGCGGGCAGGGGGCAGCGCGCGCAACGCGATCCTGCTTACCCACTATGGCGGGCTGGAAATCGCCGGCGCGCTCGACGCGCTGGTGGCGGCGCAAAAGCCGGACATTGCCGCTGCCCATCGGCTTGCCGAAGCCGTTGCCGGCCGCGACCAGGCGATCCAATTCGATATCTTCAACCGCCGCGCGCTCGATCTGCTGTCGGCCGCCGCCAGCGAAGCGGCCTTAGCCGGCGACCTCGCCAGGGCCAAAACGCTGTCCGACGCTTGGCACGAGGCCTTGAACACGATATCTGAGGCAGAGACCTACAATCTCGACAAGAAGCAGCACGCCCTGACCATGATCGACCGCCTGAATTCTGTGATGCGAATGTGACGGTTTTCTTAGTGCATGCCGCTGCCCCAAAACCGGGCACCACTTTTGGGCGGCATGCATCGGGATGGCAATCGCCATGCCGATAGTTTATCCACCGCCACAACTCACATTCAGACCTTCATGACGGTTCATTCATGTCACGCGAAAAATCCTACCTGACCACGCCGATTTTCTATCCGAATGGCAAGCCACATATCGGCCACGCCTATACGGTCATCGCCAGCGACGCGCTGGCCCGCTTCCAGCGTCTCGACGGCAAGGAAGTGTTCTTCCTCACGGGCACCGACGAGCATGGCCTCAAGATGCAGCAGACAGCCGAGAAGGAAGGCATCGCGCCGATAACGCTCGCCGACCGCAATTCGGCAATCTTCCGCTCGATGACCGAGACAGTCGGGGGCTCAAACGACGAATTCATCCGCACGACCGAACAACGTCACTACGAATCCTGCCAAGCGATCTGGAAGGCGATGGCCGCCAATGGCGACATCTATCTTGATCGCTACAGCGGCTGGTATTCGGTCCGCCAGGAAGCCTATTTCGACGAGAGCGAAACCACGCTCGGCGACGACGGCGTGCGCCGCGAGCCGCTTGGCTCGCCGGTTGAATGGAACGAGGAGGAAAGCTACTTCTTCCGGCTTTCCGCCTATCAGGACAAATTGCTGGCACTTTATGAGAGCCGGCCAGACTTCATCGGTCCAGCGGAGCGCCGTAACGAAGTGATCAGCTTCGTCAAGTCCGGCTTGAAGGACCTGTCGATCTCGCGCACCACGTTCAAATGGGGCGTGCCTGTACCGGGCAACGACAAGCATGTGATGTATGTCTGGGTCGACGCATTGACCAACTACATCACGGCCGCTGGCTATCCCGACACCAAATCCGAGCAATGGCACTACTGGCCGGCGACGCATATCATCGGCAAGGACATCGTGCGCTTCCACGCGGTCTACTGGCCGGCCTTCCTGATGTCGGCCGGCATAGAATTGCCGAAGCGCGTCTTCGCCCACGGCTTCCTGTTCAACCGCGGCGAGAAGATGTCCAAATCGGTCGGCAATGTCGTCGATCCGTTCGCAATGATCGAGCATTACGGCCTCGACCAGGTACGCTATTTCTTCCTGCGCGAGGTGCCGTTCGGGCAGGACGGCAGCTACAGTCACGAAGCGATCGTCAACCGCACCAATGCCGATCTCGCCAACGGTCTCGGCAATCTGGCGCAGCGCTCGCTGTCGATGATTGCCAAGAACTGCGGCGGGGCGGTGCCGAAGCGCGGCGAGCTCACCGAAGCCGACGCGGCGATCCTCGACCAGGCGGTGGAGGCGCTTGCGGTGGCACGCAGAGCCATGGCGGAGCAGGGCATCCATCTGGCGCTGGCGGCGATCTTCGGCGTGGTGGCCGACGCCGACCGCTACTTCGCGTCGCAGGAGCCCTGGGCGCTGCGCAAGACCGATCCGGAGCGCATGGAGACGGTGCTGTGGACGACGGCCGAGCTTGTCCGGCGCGTGACGGTGCTTTGCCAGCCATTCATTCCCGGATCGGCAGCGAGGCTGCTCGACCTGCTGGCGGTGCCGGCGGACAAGCGCAATTTCGCGCATGTCCACGCAGACCATGCGCTGGTGCCCGGCACGGCGCTGCCGGTGCCTGAGGGCGTGTTTCCCCGCTACGTCGAGCAGGACACCAAAGCCTGATGCTTGTCGACAGTCACTGCCATCTCGATTTTCCGGATTTCGCCGAGGAGCGGGCGGCTATCGTCGCCCGCGCTCTCGCAGCCGGGATCGGCCGCATGGTGACGATCTCAACGCGCGTGAAGCGTTTTCAGCAACTCCTTGAAATCGCTGAAGCTTTTAGAGAGGTCTATTGCTCAGTTGGTACTCATCCGCACAATGCGGCGGAAGAGCTCGATGTGACCGCAGAGGAGCTGGTACGGCTTTCCGACCATCCCAAGGTGGTGGCGATCGGCGAAGCCGGCCTGGACTATTTCTACGACCGTGCGCCGCGCGAGGCACAGGCGCAAGGCTTCCGCACTCACATCGCCGCCGCGCGCCGGACCGGCCTGCCGCTGGTCATCCATTCGCGCGACGCCGACGGCGACATGGCGGCGATTCTCGAGGAGGAGACAGGGAAGGGCGCTTTCCCCTTCATCCTGCATTGTTTTTCGTCCGGGCGTCGGCTGGCGGAAGTCGGCGTGGCGCTGGGCGGCTATGTCTCCTTCTCAGGCATCCTGACCTTCAAGAACTCGACCGAGTTGCGCGCGATTGCCGCAGATGTGCCGCGCGAACGGCTGCTGGTCGAGACCGACGCGCCTTATCTTGCGCCAATCCCGCATCGGGGAAAACGCAATGAGCCCGCCTATGTCGCGAATACGGCGAAGGTGCTGGCCGAGACGATCGGCGTCAGCGAGGCGGAGATCGCCGACATCACCACCGAGAATGTCTTCCGGCTGTTTGCCAAGATGCCGCGACCGGACGTGACGGCGGCCTGACATGAGCGACCAGCTGCGCCTCACCATTCTCGGCTGCGGCTCGTCGCCCGGTACGCCGCGCATCACCGGCGACTGGGGCAATTGCGATCCGGCCAATCCGAAGAACCGCCGCATGCGCACGGCTGCTCTTGTCGAGCGGATCGCAGGCAATGGCGTCCGCACCACCGTCGTCATCGACACCGGACCGGATTTCCGTGCCCAGATGCTGCTTGCTTCGGTCAAGCACATCAACGCGGTGGTTTATACCCATCCGCATGCCGACCACATTCACGGCATCGATGATCTGCGCGGCTTCGTGCTCGAGCAACGCCGTCGTATCGATATCCATGCCGACCAGCCGACCATGCTGCGGCTGCGCCAGGCGTTCGGCTACTGCTTCGAGACGCCCCCGGGCAGTTCCTATCCACCGATCGTAAGGCCGCATCTCATAGACCATGCCAGGCCGGTGGTGATCGAAGGCGAGGGGGGTCCCCTCACCCTTGAGCCGCTGCCGCAGGTCCATGGCGACATCATTTCGCTCGGTTTCCGCATTGGCGGGATCGCCTATTGCCCCGATATCAGCGACTTTCCAGCTGCCACCGCGGGACGCCTTGAAGACCTTGACGTGCTGGTTATCGACGCGCTGCAGTACAACAGCCATCCGAGCCATCTGTCGCTTGCCGAGGCACTGGGCTGGATCGAGAAGCTCTCGCCGAAAAACGCGGTGCTGACGCATATGCATGTGCCGCTGGACTATGCCGCCGTGATGGCCGAGACGCCGGACCACGTGGTGCCGGCCTATGACGGCATGACGATCGAAATTCCTTGTGAATCAGAGCGATAAAGACGCCTGTTCACTTTGGCGCTTAGTCGTCAATCCGATTCTCTTTGGTGCTTCGGAAACTGATCGATGGTTCAGAATGTGTTTGTTCTGCTGCTCGGTTTCCCTGGCGTCGGCAAGCTGACGATCGCACGGGAACTCGTAACGGCACTTTCCGGCCAGGTCATCGACAATCACTGGATCAACAATCCTATTTTGGCACTGCTTGCCGATGACGGTCGCCGCACATTGCCTGATGCCGTCTGGGAGCAGACCGCCAAGGTCCGTCAGGCTGTGTTGGACACCGTGGCAACACTTTGTCCTCCCGCCGCCAACTTCATCTTCACGAACTCCGGCATCCAAGGAGACGCGAGGAGCCTCGCGTCCTACCAGCAGATGAAAGATGCGTCGGATCGACGAGGCGCTCACTTCGTGCCTGTGCGCTTGCTTTGCGAAGAGGCCGAACTGGTTCGTCGCGTGATGTCGCCAACTCGACGTGACCGTCTCAAGTCTATCGATCCGGAAGCGGCGCGCCGCCGCAGCCGGACAGTCGCTGTCCTTGACCCGAAGCACCCGAACAGCCTGACGATCGACGTAACAGCGATCAGCGCGGCGGAGGCGGCTACAAGGATTCACGAACACATCAAGGACCGCGTTGACGGTTCTCCTGGGCTTTCCGTGCGCGCTTCAGAGGCGTAGCAAAACCAGCTTCGTGCTACATACGTAAGTTCCATAATCTATCTTATGCGACTTCCTGATATGGATCACGTAGAGGCGATAAAGCGATCCTATCGACGTGCCCCTCGCCGCGAGAGCTCAGATTCGGACTATTGAACAAGGACCTCTTCATCTTCCTTTCTTGGCTTTCCCGATTGCCTCGCCGGAGGCCGCGCGCCTCGCATGGTGATCTACGGTGCCGGTCATGGCAGCACCTATCCGGGAAAGGACAGCAGCGGCCATGCTCTGGCCGCCGACGCCATCCGCGCTGCGAGCCAGGACGATGCGCCGCTGGTCGAGCATTGGGATTTCGATCTCGGCGGTCCATTGTTCGACGGCAAGCCGGTCTGCTGCGTCGATGCCGGCAACATCTCGACGGTCATGCACGACAATGAGGGAAACCGGGCGCGGATCGAAGCGAAGACGCGCGAGGTCCTGGCCGCGTCGGCCGTGCCGATCCTGCTCGGCGGTGACGATTCCGTGGCAATTCCCTTTCTCGCCGGCTTTGCCGGTCACGGGCCGGTCTGGATCCTGCAGATCGACGCGCATATCGACTGGCGCGACGAGGTCGATGGCGAACGCTACGGCTATTCGAGCCCGATGCGCCGGGCGAGCGAGATGCCGCATATCGCCGGCCTCGTGCAAGTCGGCCTGCGCAGCGTCGGCAGCGCACGCCTGGCTGAAATCGAAGCGGCGCGGCGCTATGGCAGCCGCTTTGTGACTGCCCGCGAGCTTCATGCCCAGGGCGTCGACGCAGCTCTCAGCCACATTCCGGACGGCGCGCGCGTCGTCGTGAGCTTCGACTGCGACGGCCTCGATCCCAGCATCATGCCGGGCGTGGCGGCGCGCACGCCAGGCGGCCTCACCTACACCCAGGCGATCGACCTGATCGCCGGCCTCGGCAAGCGGGCCAGGATCGCAGGATTTGATCTGGTCGAATTCTATCCGCCTGCCGACCTTGACGGCCTGTCGGCGCTGACTGCAGCCCGGCTTCTCGTCAATGTCATCGGCACTGTCGTCCGGCAGGTTTAACTCAGATGGCCTGATGCCCCGACGAGATTCCCCGTTATGACCGACCGATGTCGCTTCGAGCTCATGCAGGACCTCCCTACCCCGTGGGACTGCGCTGCCGGCATCAGCGTTGACGCCACATCCGCGTTTATCTTTGCCAGAAGGGCAGCTTGGCGATCTCTTCCTCGGCCTGCTCTTTCGTCAGTCCGATATCGTCGATCAGATGCGGGTTGGCCTCTGATATCCGCTTCAGATCCCAGCGAAACCGTATCTGCTCGCGCTGGGCTGCGATCATGCCTCGCAGGGTCTGCAGGCTGTAGCGCCGGCGCGATGCCTGCCCGACCAGCGTTGCCAGCTGCGGGATCGATGCAAACGTGTCGTTCATGGCAACCTCCTATGGTTTGCGGCCCCATGCTTTTCGAGTTGGGGCCTTCCACCTGAATGAGGTTGGATTCTGCAGGATGCGGGCTGCGCCGTAATTAAGCGCATCCAAATAGTTCTCAAAACTTCCAAATCGGCCTGAGCGGTTCATCGGACATGACGAACTGCTCTACCCGTCTCACACTTTTCCTGGAATTGCTCTATAGATGCGCCGCATGCAGGGATCGCGCTTTGCCTTCGGCCCGTACGTGCTTGATTCAGCTGCGGGAACGTTGCTTCGGAACGATGTCCCCGTGGCCGCCGGCTATCGGGGGCTGAAGCTGCTTGCCGCGCTCGTGGAACGTCCCGGCGAAATCCTGGCCAAGGCCGAGCTGATGGACGCGGCATGGCCGGGCACGGCCGTCGAGGAAGGCAACCTCACCGTCCAGATCGCGCAGCTCAGAAAGCTGCTCGGCCCCGCCGCCGACGGCGGTGAATGGATCGCTACGGTGCCGCGCGTCGGCTATCGCTTCACGGGGGTCATCGAACAGCTTGGCGAGACGAAACGAAAACCTTTGCCACTGCCCGGCAAGCCTTCGATAGCCGTGCTGCCCTTCGTCAATTTCGGCAATGATCCCGAGCAGGAATCCTTCGCGGACGGGTTGACCGAAGACCTGATCACTGACCTGTCCAGGAACGCGGGACTGTTCGTCATCGCGCGCAACTCGGTCTTCGTCTACAAGGGAAAGCCGATGGATGTGCGCGCGATCGCCGAGGACCTTGGCGTGCGTTACCTGCTTGAGGGGAGCGCAAGGCGCGCCGCGGGGCGTGTACGTATCAACGCGCAGCTTGTCGACGCGGTGAGCGGTGAACATCTGTGGGCGGAACGCTTCGATCGCAGTCTGGAAGATATTTTTGCGGTCCAGGACGAGGTAACGGCCAAGATCGTGGAGGCGCTGCTCGGCCGGCTGCGCACGCAGCCGCCGCGCAATCGGCCCAAGAATCTCGAGGCCTACGATCTGTGCGTGCGGGCGCGAAAACTGATCGACGACTCGCCTCAGACGGCGCGGGAGGCGCATCTGATGCTGACGCGCGCGGTCTCGCTCGATCCGGAGTATGCCGAAGCCTATCGCTGGCTCGCCATGAACCATTGGATGGGATGGGTGCATTGGGGCGAGCCTGTCGACCCCAACCGGAGCATTGCCTTGGAGTTGGCCCGCAAAGCCGTGACAATCGACCCAAACGACGCCGGCTGCCGCTGGGTGCTTGCCAACCTGCTTGCCTATGAGCATCGCTTCGGCGAGGCGGATGCCGAATTCGCCAAAGCGTTCGAGCTCGATCCGAACGAGGCCGACGCCTGGGCGACATTGTCCGACATCGAGGTCCTAGCCGGGCGGATCGAAGAGGGCCTTGAGCATATTCGCAAGGCGTTCCGGCTGAACCCGTTTCCGCCGAGTTGGTACTATCTCACGCTCGGCGCCGCGCAATATGCGGCCCGCGACTATGAAGCCGCCATCGAGACGCTGCGCCGGGACGAGACCTATCGGACCAGCTCACGCCGTTTCCTGGCGGCAAGCCTTGCGCAGCTCGGCCGGTTCGAAGAGGCGCGCGCGGAGGTCGAGATGTTCCTTATCGCCAACCCGCATTTCACGACCAGCCACTGGGTCTGGACCGAGCCGTTCCGCGACGACGCGATGCTCGAGCATTTCGTTGACGGGTTCCGCAAGGCCGGGCTTCCGGACTGACGGCCAGAAAGGAATGGCGCGACCTATTCTTCGAAGCGGCTCGTCGCCTCGCGATCGCGCTCGTATCGCTTGCTGACTGGAAACGGCGGCAGCCACGACTCGCGACGGATGATCCAGCTTTCGTAGGTCGGGGCTAGCTGGTCTGGGGCGTCCAGGGTCCCGAGATGCACTTCGATCTCGTCCGCGGTGCGTGCGAAAACGGACGAACCGCAGCGCGGACAGAAAAACCGCCCGGCATAGTCGCGCGTCTCACCGTCGATCGTAACCGCGTCCTGAGGGAATACCGCCGAAGCATAAAAGAGCGCGCCATGATGTTTGCGGCAATCGAGACAATGGCAGATGCAGACCCTGTATGGGCGGCCCGACGCCACAAGTCGGACATTGCGACACAGGCAGCCGCCGGTGAATCGGTCCATGTTGCGTCTCCTTCAAAGCCGTGCGGTGGAACGTTAGCAGCGAACTCGCCCAGGCGTCCAAGGCTGAGACGTCTCGCTTGCGTGGCTCTCAAAAGCCGGATTCCACAGAGATCGATTTGATCCGTGGCTTGCCGTCTTAGAAAAACCCATCGAGAAAAGCCGCCGTCCCATGCGAGAGGCTGACGATCTTGTTCGTCGCCTGGCGATAGAATTTGAAGTTTAGCTCGGTCTCAGGCCTGCCATCGCTCCAGTCCTTGAACCGCTTGAGCTCGTCCCGACCCAATCGCCGCGTTGCCAATGCGGTGCGGCGGATGGCAACACTGACGCGCGGCGTCTGCCGTTCGCGGTCGGATCTTTTGGGAATGGCCTCGGATGACGTGACAACGCCCCGTGCGACCAGCCCCTGTCCGGCTTCGTTTTCGCTGGCGAACACAAAGATCGTGTCGCCTTCGGCGATATGCTTGCCGCCATACATGGTTTTCTGCGCCGCGAATGAGAATGTCTCGGCCAGCGGATCCTTGACCTCGGCCTTGATCGCGAACGCCATGCCTCACGCATCCCGGCTGATGGTGATCCGGTAGGTCAACTTGCGCTTGGCGCCTGGCGGGATCAGCATCACGCCCGGCTTGTCGGCGAATTCGCCGTCGAAATCGACCGGGCTTGCAACGCCATGCCAGGGCTCGATGCAGAGGAACGGCGCGCCGCCGGGCTTGGACCAGATGCCCAATTCGTTGAATCCCTGCCACGACATTTCGATCGCCGGCCCCCGCCCGGCGGCATAGCGCACGCTGGTGCTGGCGGGCCGGTCCAGAATGACGGCGTCGTCATCGAACAGCCGCTCGGAGAGGGCAAGCGTCTTGCCCTCGACGGGCGTTGGCTGCGGCGTCGCCAGCATGAGCCCGTCCTTCAGGCGCCGTATCGGAGCGGGTTCATCGTCGGCAAAGGTCAGCCGGTAGGCTTCCTTGGGCAATTCCGGCAGCAAAGGCCAGTTGAAGGCCGGGTGGGCGCCGACCGAGGCCGGCTGCACCTCGTCGCCTGTGTTGGCGACCTCGAAGGTCACGCCAAGCTGGCGGGGGCCGAGGCTGTAGCTTATGGCCAGCCGAAAGGCGAATGGGTAGCGGGTGCGGGTCTCGGTGTCATCGGTCAGGACCAGCGTGCAAGAGGAAGGCCCCTGCTTCGCCCAGGCAAAGCGCCTGTCGCGGGCGAAGCCATGCTGCGTCATTGGATAGGCTTTGCCGCGATGGCGCAACTGGTCGCCTTTCAGCCGGCCGACTATCGGAAACAGCACCGGCGAATGACGCCGCCATTCAGGCCCCGCCTGCCACAGAAGTTCCGCGCCTTCGGCATTCCGCAACGAAACCAGCTCGGCCCCCTGCCCGACGATGGTCGCCGAGATGCCATCACCGTCAAGCGTCAGCTGGTCCATGCGTCCTCGCGACTGGCTGGTCGGGCCGACAGGCTAGCAAAAGGCCTCCCCTGAACTCAAGGCAGCAGGCAGTGCGGCAGCCCCTCAAGCAGCCGCCGTGAACGACCAGCACTGCCACGCCAGATGCAACGCCAAAAGACAAACCGTGGCCAGCGGTTTACCCGTCGGCCACGGTTCGAAGCTGTTGCCTGCTACGGTCCGGACTATTCGCGCTCGCCGGTAAAATTCAGCAACAGCTGGAAGATGTTGATGAAGTTCAGATACAGCGAGAAGGCGCCGAAGACGGCGAGCTTCTGTTGCGATTCGGCGTCGAAATTCTCGGCATACTGCTCCTTGATCGTCTGCGTGTCCCAGGCGGTCAGGCCGATGAAGACGGCGATGCCGATCACGGAGATGGCGAACTGCAGCGCGGTCGAGCCGAGGAACAGGTTGACGAGGCTCGCGATCACCACGCCGATCAGGCCCATGATCAGGAAGGACGAGAACTGCGTCAGGTCGCGCTTGGTCGTGTAGCCGTAGAGGCTGGTGGCGCCGAACATGGTGGCGGCGATGAAGAAGGTGCGCGCGATGCTGGTGCCGGTGAACACCAGGAACACGGAAGCCAGCGACAGGCCCATGACCGCGCAAAAGGCCCAGAACATCGCCTGCGCGCTCGCCGCTGACATCGTCTGCATCTTGAAGGAGAAGAACATGACGAAGGCGAGCGGCGCCAGCATCACCACCCATTTCAGCGGCGTGGAGAAGATCGGGACGTAGAGCGCCGGCGTCGAGGCCACAACAAGGGCGACGAGGCCGGTGACGACGAGCCCGAGGCCCATATAGTTGTAGACGCGCAGCATGTGCCGGCGCAGGCCCTCGTCATAGACGGCACCGGCCCGAACGCCGGTGCCCATTCGGTATCCAAGATTAGGGCTGTTCATTTCGTTTCTCCTTGGTTTGGTCGGTTCGATTGGCTGTTTCAATAGAGAGTGCGGGCGAGCTTTTCGGCGGCCCGGTCGAGATCGCCGGCATCGCCTTGTCCGACGACGGCGTAAGCGACCTCGCCGATCTGGAAATAGGCGGACGAAATATCGCCCAAGGGCGCGACGGTGGGCTTCACGACGTCGAACGTGCCTGGCCTGATCGCAAACAGCGACACCAGCCCGAGGTCCTTCGTTTCGAGTGCCATCTCGACGCTCGGCCCGAACCGCGACGGATAGATCTGAACATCGCGGATCCGCCAGTCGTCGGGCAAGGACGGCATGACGATCGCGGTCGCGGCGCGGATCTCGTCGGCATTGTAATTTGGCGCTTCGGCCTGGGACGGCATCGTCTCACGCACCAGCGTCGTCCGGTGCGCGCTCACCGCTTCCTCGACATAGGCGGGCGGCTGCGTCGACGCGACCACCTTGCTGACAGCGATCGGCCCGAAGACGCCGTTCGCAAGCCACCCTGCCGCCACCAGCACGGCGGCGGCCGCGGCGCGCTGCAGCACGGAAAAGGCACGGTCCCTGACAAGCACCCTCTCCAGCCGACGCGCCGCGTCGGTCGTCGCCGGGCGCGCCATTGCGCCTGGCCCGGCCAGCGCCACGCGCAACTCGTCGCGCGTTCTGAGATCCGACATCACACGCGCAGCCACTTCGGGACGAGCGGACAGGAACGCCTCGACCTCGATGCGGCGGGCGACGTCGAGCTGATCGTCGACATAGGCGTCGAGATCGGCATCGGTCACCGGATCGACGATGGCGGTCATGATTCACCTCCCACGATCCTCAGGTGATTTTTGCCGCGGGCCGGAGCGCCCTCCTCCATCTCGCGCAGCGCCGCACGAGCGCGGCCGATGCGCGACATCAGGGTTCCGAGCGGGACGCCACTGACGTCGGCGGCCTCCGCGTAGCTCAACCCTTCGATGGCGACGAGATGCAGCGCGGCGCGCTGCTCTTCCGGCAGCGACAGGAAGGCTTCGCGCACCTGCGAAAGGCGCACCGAATGGTCCTGGGACGCCGGCATGTTTTGCTCGGCGAGACGGCCTGCCTGCTCGATGCGCGCTGCCTCGGACCGCCGCGAGCGCATGCGGTCGATGAAGATGTTGTGCAGGATCGCCAGCAGCCAGGCGCGCGGGTTGCCGCCCGAACGAAAGGTGCCGCGCCGCTCATAGGCGCGCACCAGCGCGTCGTGGACCAGATCCTCGGCATCGGCGCTGTCGCGCGTCAGCGAGCGTGCGTAGCGCCGCAGGGAGCCCAACTGCCCGACGATATCGAAGCGTGCCATCGACCGTTTCATGCCCTGTTTACGGAGCATGTGGGGATTTTAATCCCTGGCTGCCGTTTCTTTCTGCGATTCCCGCGAGGAGTTGCGCCGGCCTCGGGAGAGCCAGGAACGAGCGGGCAAACGGAGGAAACCGCTGGCGAAGCGCGGCCGATTTGCGTATCACTCCGCCGCCACTGGAGCCCTATCGATGTTCGAGACCCTGCAGCCCGCGCCCGCCGACAAGATCCTTGCGTTGATCGGCCTTTACCGCGCCGACACGCGCCCCGGCAAAGTCGACCTCGGTGTCGGCGTCTACAAGGATCGTGACGGCAGGACGCCGGTGATGCGGGCCGTGCGCGAGGCCGAGAAGCGGCTGCTCGCGGGCCAGGACACCAAGACCTATCTCGGCCTCGCCGGCGACACCGGCTTCAACGCCGCCATGATCAAGCTTGCCTTCGGCGAGAAGGCCGATCATTCGCGCATCCGCGCAGCGCAGGCGCCGGGCGGATCGGGCGCGCTCAGGCTGGTGGTCGAGCTTCTGCAGCGCACGCGCCCAGGCGCGACGGTGTGGCTCTCCGATCCGACCTGGCCGAACCACCTGCCGGTGATGCGCGCTGCCGGCCTACAGGTGCGCGACTATCCTTATTTCGACGCTGTTTCCGGCGCTGTCCGTTTCGACGACATGCTGGCGGCGCTCAAGACCGCCACTAGCGGGGATGTCGTGCTGCTGCATGGCTGCTGCCATAACCCGACCGGCGCCAATCTGGATGCTGCGCAATGGGCGAAGATTGCCGACGTTCTGCTTGAGCGCGGCCTGCTGCCTTTCGTCGACATCGCCTATCAGGGCTTTGGCGAAGGGCTCGACGCCGATGCCGCCGGCCTGCGGCTGCTCGCCGGCAAGGTGCCCGAGATGGTCGTCGCCTCGAGCTGCTCGAAAAATTTCGCCGTCTATCGCGACCGCGTCGGTGCCGCCATGATCATGGCCAAGGACGGCGCACAGGCCGACGTGGCGATGAGCCAGATGCTGGCAGCGGCGAGAGCGCTCTATTCGATGCCGCCGGACCATGGCGCTGCGGCCGTACGCATGGTGCTGGAAGACGCCGATCTGAAGAAGGTCTGGGAGACGGAACTCGAGGAGATGCGGCTGCGCATGCTCAGGCTGCGTGTCGCCTTCGCCGAGGCGTTGCGCCGGCAATCCAACTCCGATCGCTTCGATTTCGTCGCCAGCCATCGCGGCATGTTCTCCCGCCTGGGGCTCACCGAAGCGCAGGTTGAGCGTCTGCGCACCGAGCACGCCGTCTATATGGTAGGTGACAGCCGCATCAATGTGGCAGGTCTGCCTGAGGACGGCATGGACGAGCTCGCCAAGGCGATCGTTTCGGTGCTCGACTGAGTGCCGGCGCAACTGTGGACAATCGGCTTTTGCCAGCCGGCGGGATTGGTCGCCCGCCGCGGCGCGCGCTAGGGTTTGTTGCGTGAAACCCTCCAAAGACATCTCCCGTCTGATCGAGATCATGGCGGCACTCAGAGCGCCGAAGACCGGCTGCCCCTGGGACATCGAGCAGAACTTTTCCACCATCGCCCCCTACACGATCGAGGAAGCCTATGAAGTGGCGGATGCGATCGCGCGCGGCGACTTCGACGATCTGCGCGAGGAGCTGGGCGACCTTCTGCTGCAGGTCGTCTACCACGCGCAGATGGCGCAGGAGATTGGCGAGTTCGCGTTCGGCGACGTTGTCGAGGCGATCACCACCAAGATGATCCGCCGTCACCCGCATGTCTTCGGCGACGAGAAGGCGCGCGGCGCCGGCATGGCCAAGGGCATGTGGGAGAAGATCAAGACGGTGGAGAAGGCCGACAAGCGCAACGCCCGCATCGCGCGCGGCCTCGACCCGGAAGATCACGGCAAGGGCTATCTCGATAGCGTGCCGGTTGCGCTCCCTGCGCTGACCCGCGCGTTGAAGCTGCAGGAGAAGGCTGCGCGCGTCGGCTTCGACTGGAGCGAGGCAGCACCCATCCTCGACAAGATAGAGGAAGAGATCGGCGAGCTGCGCGAGGCGCTGGCCACGGGCGACGCGGCACCCATCAAGGATGAGTTCGGCGACATGCTGTTTGCAGTCGTCAATCTCGGCCGCCATTTGAGACTTGATGCCGAAGCCGCGCTGAGCGGCACCAACGAGAAGTTCCGGTCGCGCTTCCATTATGTCGAGCGGGAGTTGGAGGCTTCCGGGAGGTCGTTGGAACAGGCGACTTTGGACGAGATGGAAACCCTCTGGCAGCAGGCCAAAAACGCAAGATAAGCAGCGGTCTAGCCGTGGTTCCTGCGGTTCAGCCGGGTCTCGATCTCCTGGCGGGTGCTGTGCGTGGCCGTCAGTGAGATGGTGACGCTGCCGTCCTCATTGTCGCTCCGCGAGACGACATCGCCATTGCGATAGAGCCAGTCGACCTGGCCGAGCTCAGCCGGGCTCAACGTCACCGTCATCGTTTCCAGCTCGCCCGACACTCTGGCCTCGATTAGCGCCTTGAGCGCATCGATCCCCTCGCCGGTCGCTGCCGATATCGCGATCGGCGGCGCCTTGCCGCCGGCGCTCTCGGCAAGCAGGCGCTCGCGATTGCCTTCGTCGAGCAGGTCGATCTTGTTCCACACCTCGATCACGCGGCTGGTGTCCGCGGCATCGACGCCGAGATCGCCAAGGATGCGCTCGACATCCTCGGCCTGCGCTGCCGTATCCGGATCAGAGATATCGCGCAGATGCAGCACGAGATCGGCCTCGACGACCTCTTCCAGCGTCGCCCGGAAGGCCGCGACCAGATGAGTCGGCAAGTCCGAGATGAAGCCGACCGTGTCCGACAGGATGATCGGCGTGCCGTGCGGCAGGCGCACGCGGCGCAGCGTCGGATCGAGCGTGGCGAACAGCATGTCCTCCGCCAGCACCCCTGCCCCGGTCAGCCGGTTGAACAGCGTCGACTTTCCGGCATTGGTGTAGCCGACGATCGCAACTACCGGAAATGGCACCTTCTTGCGTTTTGCGCGGTGCAGGTCGCGGGTGCGGCGAACCGTTTCCAGCTCATGTTTGAGCTTGGTGATCTTGTCCTGCAGGATCCGCCGGTCGGATTCGATCTGCGTTTCGCCGGGACCGCCCAGGAAACCCGCGCCGCCGCGCTGCCGTTCGAGGTGGGTCCAACTGCGCACCAGCCGACCCTTCTGATAGTTGAGATGCGCCAGCTCGACCTGCAGGGTGCCTTCCTTGGTCCTGGCGCGCTCACCGAAGATCTCGAGGATAAGCCCGGTGCGGTCGAGCACCTTGGCGTTCAGTTCCTTCTCGAGATTGCGCTGCTGCACCGGCGTGAGCGGATGGTCGACGATGACCAATTCCGCCTTGCGTCCCTTCACGATGTCGGCGAATTCGGCCACTTTGCCGCTGCCGAGCAGCGTTGCCGGGCGGGGATCGGTGACCGTCACCACTGCGGTGTGGACCGGGTCCAAGTCGATGGCGCTGGCAAGCCCGACCGCCTCGTCGTGGCGGGCATCCGCCGAGCGGCTCAGGCGCGGGCGGCTCGAATCCTCATCGCCGCGCGGCTGGCGCGCAAGCACCGGCACAATGACAACCGCCCGGGTCGGATCCTTGGCTTCCGGCCCGAGTTGATGTCCTTGTTTCCCGCGAACTCTGCGGTCCGCGTCCTGCTCACGTGCCAATCAGGCGCCCTGGCCTTCCTCGCCATCAAACATCTGAACCGGCTGGCTCGGCATGATCGTGGAAATGGCGTGCTTGTAGACGAGCTGGGAATGCCCGTCGCGCCGCAACAACACACAGAAATTGTCGAACGAAGTGACCACGCCGGTCAGCTTCACACCGTTGATGAGAAAGATGGTAAGTGGATTTTTGCTCTTGCGAACTGAATTCAGGAACAGGTCCTGAAGGTTTTGCGATCGTTCCGCCATTGTTTTTGTCTTTCGCCGATCCCCTTCGGTCTGCAGGCCAATGCGCCAAATTACGAGGCGCCTGTCAAGCGCGCAAACCCCCTCTTGCCGCCTAAACGACAAGCAGAACGAGATAGTTGAGATTCATTCCACCTTTGCGGTTATCAGGCTGGACTTTTTTCCGCAATGTCAAAAAATGCCTGCCGCAACGAAAGTGTCATGGAACCGGGGTGGCCGTTTGCGATCGGCGCGCCGTCGATTTCGACTACCGGCATGGCGATCGTGGTCGCGGAACTGATGAAAGCCTCGCGCGCTGCCTTGGCTTCGGCGATCGAAAACCCACGCTCCTCGATCTTCAGACCGAGCTTTTCGGCGACGTCGAACAGTGTCGTGCGGGTGATGCCGCGCAGGATGCCGTGTTCGGCCGGCCGCGTCACCAGGACGCCGTCGCGGGTGACGATCCAGGCATTGGACGAGCCGCCCTCCTTGACCGTGCCGTCGGAGTCGACGAACCAGGCCTCCTGGGCGCCGGCTTCCTTGGCCTTCTGCTTGGCGAGCACATTGGCAAGCAGGCCGGTGCTCTTGATGTCGACACGGTCCCAGCGATTCTCCGGGACGGTGATGACCTTAATGCCGGTCTCAACCCGCTTGGCGGCAGCAGAGGGGTCGGCCTTCCGGGCGGTTATAACCAAGGACGGACGGGTGCCGGCTGCCGGAAAGACGAATTCACGGCTGGCGACGCCGCGCGTCACCTGGAGATAGACGAGGCCGTTGACGACGTTGTTGCGGCGCACCACCTCGCGCAGCAGCATCGGCAGGACGCCTTCCGAGACGGGCCATACGATCGACAATTCCTTGAGCGAGCGCTTGAGCCGGGCCAGATGGCGCGGCATGTCGACGATAAAGCCGCGCGCCACCTCGCAGACCTCATAGACGCCGTCAGCGAACTGATAGCCGCGATCCTCGATATGGACGCGGGCTTCGGCATGGGCAACGTAGCGCCCGTTCACATAGGCAATGCGCGGCATGGGCTACCTCAGGGAAATGTCCGGCTCTCTTAAGCGATTCCGCCGCTGCCGTAATGAACAATCGCGTGGGCCAGCCGGCGTTGGGCAATTCCAGACGGAATGGTACGGCGAAGCCGCCGACCCCAACCGGCGCTGCACACTTTTCCTGGATTGCCTTTACACGCCCAGCGACTTCAGCTTGCGGTGCAAGGCTGATCGCTCCATGCCGATGAACTCGGCCGTCTTCGAGATGTTGCCGCCGAAGCGGTTGATCTGGGCGATCAGATAGTCCTTCTCGAATTGCTCGCGCGCCTCGCGCAGCGGCAGCGCCATGATGTGCTGGTCCGACTGGTTGGGGGTGCGCGGCATGACGTCGCCGATCTCGGAGGGCAGAAGGTCAGCGGTGATCGGGGCGTCGACGTCTCCGCCTCGCGCCAGGATCATCAGCCGCTCGACATTGTTGCGCAGCTGGCGCACGTTCCCCGGCCAGTTGTGTGCCTGCAGCACGGCCAGCGCGTCGTCACCGATGCGGCGCGGCTTGATACCGGCCTGACGCGCGATCTGCTTCATGAAATTGTCGACGAGATACGGAATATCCTCTCGCCGTTCGGCGAGACCCGGCACAGTGACGGGGACCACCGCCAAGCGATGATAGAGGTCCTCGCGGAAGCGGCCATCGGCAATCATGGCCTCCAGGTTTTGCGCTGTGGAGGAGATGATGCGGACGTCGACCTTGACCCGCTTTGTGCCCCCTACCCGCTCGAACTGCTGCTCGACCAGCACGCGCAGAATCTTGTTCTGCGTCTCGCGCGGCATGTCGGCGACCTCGTCGATGTAGAGGATGCCGCGATGCGCCTCCTCCAGCGCGCCGACCTTGCGTTCGGTGCCGTTCGATTCGGTGCCGAACAGCTCGATCTCCATACGTTCCGGCGTGATGGTGGCGGCGCTCAGCGTCACGAACGGCCCGTTCTTGCGCGCCGACAGCGCGTGGATGGCGCGCGCCGTCAGTTCCTTGCCGGAACCCGACGGACCGATGATCATGATGCGGCTGTTGGTGGGTGCGACACGCTCGATGGTCTGCCGCAGTTGGCTCATCGCTGACGACATGCCGATCAGGTCGAAGGTCTCGCCGCTGCGCAGCTTGAGGTCGGAGACCTCGCGCCGCAATTTCGAAGTTTCCAGCGCGCGCTCGGCGATCAGGATGAGACGGTCGGCCTTGAACGGCTTCTCGATGAAATCATAGGCGCCACGCCGGATGGCCGACACCGCCGTTTCGATGTTGCCGTGGCCGGAGATCATCACCACCGGCATGTTCGGATGCATCGTCTTGATCTCGTCGAGCAGCGCCAGGCCGTCGAGGCGCGAGCCCTGCAGCCAGATGTCGAGGAAAATCAGCCGTGGCGCGCGATCGGCAATCGCCGCCAGCGCGCTGTCGGCATCGTGTGCCGTGCGGGTTTCGTGACCTTCGTCGCTCAGGATACCGGCGACCAGTTCGCGGATGTCTTCCTCGTCATCGACGATGAGAATGTCAGACGCCATTACCGACCTTTTCAGTTTCTCGTTCGTGTTCGTCGCGGCCTTCGCCGCGTGGCGGCGCGGCGACGACCGCCGCCGGCGGCAGGATGATCGAGATCATCGCGCCCCGGCCGCCGTGGAAATCGGGCGGCGCGTCGTGCAATTCGAGCCGGCCGCCATGGTCCTCCACGATCTTCTTGACGATAGCGAGGCCAAGGCCAGTGCCTTTTTCGCGCGTCGTCATGTAGGGCTCGAGCAGTCGCTGCCGATTCTCGCGCGGCAGCCCTTTGCCGTTGTCGATAACATCGATTCTTATGGCGCCATCTTGGCGCCCGGCTTGAATCCGGATTGTGCCGTCGGAACGGTCTTGCGCATCAAGTCCGTCGATGGCCTCGGCGGCGTTTTTGATGACGTTGCCGAAGGCCTGCGCCATCAGGCGGCTGTCGAACGTTCCCTTGAGCGGCTCGTTGCCGAAATCACGCTGGAAAGCAATGTCGGAGCGGCTGACTTCCACCAGGAACGAAGCCTCGCGCAGCGACTCGCGCAGGTCTATCACCTTCATCTCCGGCTTCGGCATGCGGGCGAAGGCCGAGAATTCGTCGACCATGCGGCCGATGTCCTCGACCTGACGGATGATGGTGTCGGTGCACTGATCGAAGACTTCACGGTCCTCGGTGATGACCTTGCCGTAACGGCGCCTGATGCGCTCGGCCGAGAGCTGGATGGGCGTCAGTGGATTCTTGATCTCATGGGCAATGCGCCGCGCCACATCGGCCCAGGCCGAGGACCGCTGCGCCTGCACGAGATCGGTGATGTCGTCGATGGTGACGACATAGGATTTTTCCTCCGAGCCGTCGTCTCCGGCCTCGACGGTGACCTGGACATTGAAAGTCCGTTCCATGCCGGCGCGGAAGAAAGTCACCTGCTCGCGATAGACCGGCTTGCCGGATTGGCGCCCGATCTCGAAGACGCGACCGACATGCGGCAGGATGGCGGAGAGGTTCTGTCCGAGCGCGGCACTCGCCGAGATCGCCAGCATCGTTTCGGCCGAGCGATTGGCGATGGTAATGACGCCGTAGGGATCAACGCCGATGACCCCTGCGGTCACGCCGGCCAGCACCGCCTCCGAGAACCGCCGCCGCTCGTCGATCAGGTCTTTGGCCGACAGCAGCTCGTTGCGCTGCGATTTGAGCTCGAGGATCATGTTGTTGAAGGTCTCGCCGAGCGAAGCGACGTCGCCGTCCGATTGACGCACGGGGACGGCGACGTCGAGATTGCCCGTCGCCACCTCGTCGGCCGCGCCGATCAGCTGGCGGATCGGCCGGACAATTCGATCCGCCACGGCGATGCCGGTCCAGATCGCCGACAGGATGACGATCAGGGTCAGCGACAGATAGGGCAGCGCGAACGCGACTTGCGAAGTGCGACGGTTCTCTTCCAGTCCGCGATACTCGTCGGTGTTCGACCGAACGATCTGCCGCGCCTTGATAACGTCCGGGTCGACGAGCCGGATCGTGTAGAGATAAAGACCTTCGATCTCGCGCAACTTGACAATGGCGCCCATGATGTTGCGGGTGCGCGGCTCGATCAGCACCGGCTTGCCGTCGGCGGCCGTGTTGACCGCGCCAGGGGGCGGCTCCGGCATGGCGAAGTCGGCGTCGGTTTTGGCGCTCATGACGAAGGAGCCGTCAGGCTTGATCAGCGCCGCATGCGCCAGTCCGCGGCCGACGGCCTCCTTGTTCATGAGGTCGAGGAAGCCGGTGCGGTCGAGCCCGTAGAGCGTGCGCGAGGCATCGAGATCGTAGGCCATCGACAGGGTCGTGCCCTGCAGGTTGCGGGCATTTTCCTGGACATAGGCATCGGCGATCGACAGCGACGAATTGACGATCGTTTTGGTGCGGATCTCGAACCAGCGGTCGAGGCCGATATCGAGCGTGATCGAGGCGATTATCGCGACCATGATCGCCGGGATCGCGGCGACCAGCGCGAACATGGCGACGATGCGCACATGCAGCCGCGATGCTGCACGGCCGTGCCTGCGGGCCATGACGATGCGGCGGATCTCGCGGCTGATCAGAGCGATCAGGAAGAGGACGAAGACGGCGTTGAGCGCGATCAACGCCCAGGTGGCGTTTGCATTCGGCGCGATCGGGGTCGCACCGACAAGGATTGCAAACGAGATCGCTGCGGTGATCATGGCGCCGACGATCGCGACCACGCCGGGCAACGCCAGCAGCCGGCGGCCGTCGCGAACGCCGGCCCGGCTGAAAAGCGGTTGGTTCAGTGTCGGAGCCTCAGCAGCCATATCGCCGTCTAGAGTCGGTCATTGCGTCGGATGTATGCAACGCATTGTGGCGATTATGCAACAAGTGTGGCCGGGACGGAAATCTTTCCCCGACTTAATCCCCAAAAGTGAAGGCAAAGTCAGGGCTGCCTGGCGGCCTTGTAGACGTTGACGCCAAGCTCGCGGATCTTCTTGCGCAGCGTGTTGCGGTTGAGGCCCAGAAGCTCGGCCGCCTTGATCTGGTTGCCGCGTGTCGCGGTCATCGAAGCCAGCACCAGCGGATATTCGACCTCGGCGAGGATGCGCTGGTAGAGCCCGGAGGGCGGCAGGTCGCCGGCGAAGGACGCGAAATAGCGCTGCAGGAAATGCTCGACCGCCTGGCCGATCGACAGGTCGTCGGGGATCAGCGCGCCGCCGTCCGGCACGACAGATCGCTCGCCGGTCTTCAGTTCGGCCTCGATGATCTCGGCCGAAATCTCGTCCTGCGAATAGAGCGCGGCGAGCCTGCGCACCAGATTTTCCAGCTCGCGCACATTGCCGGGCCAGGGATAGCGCTTCATCAGCTCGATGCCACCGGCGGAAATGCGCTTGGTCTGCAGGCCTTCGCTGGCGCCCTGCTTGAAGAAATGCCGGACAAGGTCAGGCACGTCTTCAGAACGCTCTCGCAACGCCGGAAGTCGCAGCGGCACGACGTTCAGGCGGTAGAACAGGTCCTCGCGGAACAGGCCCTGGTTGATCAAGGTCCGCAAATCCTTGTTGGTGGCGGCGACGATGCGCACGTCGGTCTTGATCGGCGTGCGGCCGCCGACGGTCGTGTATTCGCCCTGCTGTAGCACGCGCAGCAGGCGCGTCTGCGCCTCCATCGGCATGTCGCCGATCTCGTCGAGGAACAGCGTGCCGCCTTCGGCCTGCTCGAAGCGGCCGGTGGAGCGGTTCTGCGCGCCGGTGAAGGCGCCCTTCTCATGGCCGAACAGTTCCGATTCGATCAGGTCGCGCGGGATCGCGGCCATGTTGATGGCCACGAAAGGCCCGCCGCGGCGGCGGCCGTATTCGTGCAGCGCGCGCGCTACCAGCTCCTTGCCGGTGCCGGATTCGCCGCTGATCATCACCGTCAGGTCGGTCTGCATCATGCGGGCCAGCATGCGGTAGATGTCCTGCATGGCGGCCGAGCGGCCGACCAGCGGCATCGTCTCCGGCTGATCGTCGGCGCGGGAATCCAGCTTCGGCCGCTTCGGCTCTGCAAGCGCGCGGTTGACGATGTTGAGCAGCTCGGTCAGATCGAAGGGCTTCGGCAGATACTCGTAGGCGCCGGTCTCGGAGGCGCGGATGGCGGTCATGAAAGTGTTCTGCGCGCTCATGACGATGACCGGCAGCTCGGGTCGCGCCTTCTTGATGCGCGGCAGCATGTCGAAGGCGTTCTCGTCCGGCATCACCACATCGGTGATGACGAGGTCGCCCTCGCCGGCAGCCACCCAGCGCCACAGCGTCGAGGCGTTCGAAGTCACGCGCACTTCATGGCCGACGCGCGACAGCGCCTGGTTGAGCACGGTTCGGATCGCCGCATCGTCGTCGGCGACGAGGATATTGCCGCGAACGGTCATTTGCGGTCTCCTTCAGCTTCGTCGCCGGCGTTGGGCAAAGTGTCCTTCCAGGCCGGCATCAAGACGCGGAAAGTGGTTCCACGCTGCGTCGAATCGCATTCGATGATGCCGCCGTGCTCGCCGACAATTTTGGCGACCAGCGCCAGCCCGAGGCCCGAGCCGTTCGGTTTGGTGGTGATGAACGGATCGAAGAGGATCGGCAGGATGTCCTCGGAAACACCGGGGCCGTTGTCGTGCACGCAGAATTCCAGCGGCAGCGAGACGCGGTCTTGCGTTCCCGGCACGGAAACGCGGATGCCGGGCCGGAAAGCCGTCGACAGCACGATCTCGCCCTGCGGGTCGGCGCCGATCGCCTCCGCGGCGTTCTTGACTAGGTTGAGGAACACCTGGATCAGCTGGTCACGGTTCGCATAGACTGGAGGAAGCGATGGATCATATTCCTCCAAGATCTTGATTTTTTTTGCAAAGCCGTTCTTGGCGATCGCTTTCACATGATCCAGAACGACATGGATGTTGACGGGAAAGCGCTCGATCGGCCGCTCGTCGGAAAACACTTCCATGCGGTCGACCAGCGACACGATGCGGTCGGTCTCGTCGGTTATCAACCGGGTGAGGGCACGGTCCTCGTCGGAGGCCGAGAGCTCGAGCAGTTGCGCCGCGCCGCGGATGCCGGAGAGCGGGTTCTTTATCTCATGCGCCAGCATGGCCGCCAGGCCGGTGACAGAACGGGCGGCACCCCGATGTGTCATCTGCCGGTCGATCTTGTCGGCCATCGACCGTTCCTGGAACATCACCACGACCGAGCCGGGAAACTCCGGCACCGGGGCGACGTAGAGGTCGACCATCTTCTCGATGCCGAGGCGCGGCGAAGAGACGTCGACGCGGTATTCGTTGACCGGCGCGCGGCGCTCGCGCACCTGGTCGACCAAGGTGAGCAGCGGACTGCCGAACGGGACCAGCTTGGACAACGTGTTGCGCGCCAGCATGGTCGCGCTGGAGCGGAAGAAATCCTCTGCATCCGCGTTGGCGAAGGTGATGAAGCCGTCGGCATCGACCATGATCACCGGGCGGCGAATGGTGTTCAGCACGATATTGGCGGCATCCGCGGTGTCGGCCGGCTGTGGGAGGTTCGTATTCATGCCGCGCTCCGCAATTCTGGCGATGCCGCGCTTTCGGTAAAGGTTTGGCGCAGCCCGGCGATCACTTCAGCCGGCTCGAAGGAAGTGAGGATGTGCTTGCGCCGTTCCGCCGAAGCACGAGTCGCGTGCCTGTCCAGATACCAGCCGAGATGCTTGCGCGCCTGGCGGAGCCCGCTTTCGACGCCGTAGAGCGAGAGCATGTCCTCGTAATGCGCAACCACGTAGTCAGCAAGCCTCTTGGACGTTTCGGGAATATCGGTTGCAGACATGCCAGCGGCGGCTGCCGCGATGCTGCCGGCGGTCCACGGCGCGCCGTAATGGGCACGGCCGATCATCACCGCGTCGGCGCCTGATTGATCCAGGATCGTCGCAGCCGCTTCCGGCGAGCCGACATCGCCATTGGCCACCACCGGGATCGAGACCGCTTCCTTGACGCGCGCAATGGCACGCCAATCGGCCTTACCCTGATAGAACTGGCAGCGCGTGCGGCCGTGGACGGTCACCATGCGCACGCCAGCCAGCTCGGCGCGGCGCGCCAACATCGGCGCGTTGAGCGCGCTTTCGTCCCAGCCGAGCCGCATCTTGACCGTCACCGGCACCGAGACCGCACCGACCACCGCCTCGATCAGCGAGAGCGCGTGATCGAGATCGCGCATCAGCGCGGAGCCGGCATAGCCGCCCGTCACCTTCTTTGCCGGGCAGCCCATGTTGATGTCGATGATGTCGGCGCCCTCGCCCGCCGCGATTCGCGCGCCCTCGGCCATGTGCGCTGCCTCGCGGCCAGCAAGCTGCACCATATGGACGGGCAGTCCGGAATGGCGGATGCGCAGATCGCAGCCGGCCCTGCCCTTGGCCAGTTCGCCGCTCGCCACCATTTCCGACACCACCAGCCCGGCACCATGCGCATGCGCACGCCGACGGAACGGCTCGTCGGTGATGCCGGACATCGGCGCCAGGAACACGCGGTTGCGTATCCTTACGCCGCCGACGTCGAGCGGCGAAGCCAATGTGGTCAATTCAGGCATGCACAAAAACCAAGCATGTTCGATTGCTGCACATTGTGTAGCCAGAAGCAAGCCATTGTGCAACGCGCAATGACGTCACATTAAGGCGCATTTTGGAAAATGCTGGCCTTCCCTGCCAGCCGCGACTAAGCCTCTCGCCATGACTGACACAAGTGAAAAACCGGACGGCAAGGTCGGCGTGGTCATTGTCGCCGCCGGCCGCGGCGCCCGTGCCGGACAGGCCGAGGGGCCGAAGCAGTATCAGCGCATCGGCGGACGCGCCGTCATTGCGCATACGCTGGAAAGATTCCTGTCCCATCCAGCCGTCGGGCCAGTGGTGGTGGCGATCCATGCCGACGACCGCGAGCTGTTCGAGCGCGCGGCAAGAGGTAATGCCGCGCGCGCCCTCGTCGTCACGGGCGGTCCGTCCCGCCAGGCTTCCGTCCGGCTGGGACTTTTGGCTCTGAGGGAGCAGGGGCCGGCAAAGGTGCTGGTGCATGACGCGGTGCGCCCGTTCGTCGATCATGGGCTCATCGACCGAACCATCGAGGCCATCGGCGAGCGCCAGGGCGCCCTGCCGGCGCTGCCCGTCGCCGACACGCTCAAGCGGGAATCGGCCGAGGGCATGATCGAGGAGACGGTGTCAAGGGCCGGCCTGCACGCGGCGCAGACACCGCAAGGCTTCCCGTTCTGGCCGTTGCTGGCCGCGCACGAGAAGGCGCATCATCTCGGCAAAAGCGAGTTCACCGACGACGCGGCGATCGCCGAATGGGCGCATATTCCGGTCAAGATCATCCAGGGCTCGCCGGACAACATCAAGCTCACCTGGGCAAGGGATATCGCGATGGCCGACCAGCGGCTCTCAAATGCGCTGCCGCGCTTTCCGGACATCCGCACCGGCAATGGCTACGATGTGCACGCGTTCGAAGCGGGCGACCATGTCACTCTGTGCGGGGTCACTATCCCCTATGACCGGAAACTCTCCGGCCATTCGGACGCCGATGTCGGGCTTCATGCGCTCACCGATGCGTTGCTCGCCACCTGCGGCGCCGGCGACATCGGCACGCATTTCCCGCCGTCGGACCCGCAATGGAAGGGCGTTGCCTCGAAAATCTTCGTCGAGCATGCGGCGACGCTGGTGCGCGAGCGCGGCGGGCGCATCGCCAATGCCGATATCACGCTGATCTGCGAGGCGCCGCGGGTGGGGCCGCATCGCGAGGCGATGACGGCGGCGCTGGCGGCGATGCTCGGGATTGCGCCGGAACGCGTTTCCATCAAAGCGACGACCAACGAGAAGCTCGGCTTTGTCGGGCGCGGCGAAGGCATTGCGGCGATCGCGACCGCCAGCGTCGTCTATCCGGGAGACGTGCCGGCATGAGCAACGCGGAATTAGTCAACGCCCTGCTCCAGGCTTGTCAGCAGCGCAGCATCATGCTGGCTACGGCCGAGAGCTGCACCGGCGGTCTGATCATTGCAGCACTGACCGACATTGCCGGCTCTTCCGCGGTGGTCGATCGCGGTTTCATCACCTACTCCAACGAAGCCAAGATGGAGATGCTCGGCGTCTCCGCGGCGACGCTTGAGGCGCATGGCGCGGTCTCTGGTGAGACGGTCAGGGAGATGGCGGCGGGCGCGCTGACGCATTCGCGCGCGAGCCTCTCCCTTGCCGTCACCGGAATTGCCGGCCCGAGCGGCGGCTCGTCGGAAAAGCCGGTGGGTCTCGTCTGGTTCGGGATAGCATTTGCCGGCCAGCCGGTCGTCGTCGAGCGCCAGCTGTTTGGTCATAAGGGGCGGGAATTTATCCGCCACCAGACGGTCCGGCACGCGCTGCAGCTTGGCCTGCGAGCGCTGGACTAGGCTATCCGCGGATCAGGCGTGCCTTGCGCCGCGCCGTAGATCACGTTCGCTCGCTTCTCGAATGCTTCGGAAAACATGCGGAAGGCGCGATCGAACATCGTGCCCATCAGCGCGCCGAGAATGCGGCTCTTGAATTCGTAGTCGATGAAGAAATGCACTTCGCAGCCGCCATCGGCCGGATCGAAGCGCCAGATGTTGCTGAGATATTTGAACGGGCCGTCGATGTATTTGACGTCGATGGCGTTCTCGTCGGGCTTGAGCAGCACCTGGGTCGTAAAGGTCTCGCGGATCGCCTTGTAGCCGATGCTCATGTCGGCGACGAGGATGGTGCGGCCGTCGCGCTCCTTGCGCGAGCGCACCGTCAGCGCCTCGCAGAGCGGCAGGAATTGCGGATAGGTCTCGATATCCGCCACCAGCGCGAACATCTGTTCCGGCGTGTAGGCGACGCGGCGGGTGGCTTCGAATTTCGGCATGAAAGCGTCAGCTGGCCTTCTTGAGCTGCGCCTCGCGCGCCGCGCGCAGCCTGGCGAAATCCTCGCCGGCATGATGCGAGGAGCGCGTCAGCGGGCTCGAAGCGACCAGCAGGAAGCCCTTCGTCTTGCCGATCGTCTCAAAGGACTTGAACTCGTCCGGCGTGATGAAGCGGATCACCGGATGGTGCTTCTTCGAAGGCTGCAGGTATTGGCCGATGGTCATGAAGTCGACATTTGCCGAACGCAGGTCATCCATGAGCTGCAGCACTTCGTTCCGCTCCTCGCCGAGGCCAACCATGATGCCGGACTTGGTGAAGATCGACGGATCGAGTTCTTTCACGCGCTGCAGCAGCCGGATCGAGTGGAAGTAGCGGGCGCCGGGCCGCACCGTCAGGTAATTCGACGGCACGGTTTCCAGATTGTGGTTGAAGACGTCGGGCTTGGCGGCAACGACGATCTCAAGCGCGCCGTCCTTGCGCAGGAAGTCGGGCGTCAGGATCTCGATCGTCGTTGAAGGCGCGGCGGCGCGGATGGCGTGGATGACGTCGGCGAAATGCTGCGCGCCGCCGTCGTCGAGGTCGTCGCGGTCGACCGATGTGATGACGACGTGGCTGAGGCCCATCTGCTTGACCGCATGGGCGACACGCGCCGGCTCGTCCGCGTCGAGGGCGGTCGGGATGCCGGTGGCGACATTGCAGAAGGCGCAGGCGCGCGTGCAGATCTCGCCCATGATCATGAAGGTGGCGTGCTTCTTGTCCCAGCATTCACCGATGTTCGGACATCCGGCCTCCTCGCACACCGTTACCAGCTTGTGCGACTTCACGATCTCGCGGGTCTCGGCGTAACCCTTCGAAACCGGCGCCTTGACGCGGATCCAGTCCGGCTTGCGCAGCACTTCCTGGTCCGGCCTGTGCGCCTTTTCGGGATGCCGCGGGCGCGGCGCATTGGCGATCGTGTCGAGAACAGTGACCATTTCGAACCCTTCGCGGCCGCCCGCGTCGCGGCCGCCTGTCTGCGTCATCTAGGACTTTTCGGAATAAAGAAAAAGGCTACGCCGGCGCATGCCGCCACGGCCATTTTCGCATAACGGACTTCGCTGGGGCTCAGCGCCGTACCAGCCGGCCGACAAAGATCAGCAGGCAGGCGCCGATGAAACCGGTGATGAGATAGGCGAACCAGCCGGCGCCGAAGGACTGGATGTTGAGAGCCTGTAAGATCGCATTCAGAACGATCGCGCCGACGATACCCAAAATGATGTTCATGAAGATGCCGGTGTTGCTCTTCATGACCATTTCGGCGAGCCATCCGGCCAAGCCTCCGATGATGATGGCTGCTATCCAGCCCACGCCATTCACGTCCATATGCCAATTCCTCCTTGATCAGGTGAAAATGCATCCGGATACGAACTGCTTTGCCCTCAGAATCCTCCGGCTGCCGCGTCTGAGTCTCGCGCGAGCAGTCTATCATGCGTTCAAAGCGCGGCCATAGGCGTCGAGCACGCTTTCCTTCATCATCTCCGACAGGGTCGGATGCGGGAAGATCGTGTGCATCAGCTCTTCCTCTGTGGTCTCCAGGTTCATCGCCACGACGAAACCCTGGATGAGCTCGGTCACCTCGGCGCCGATCATATGCGCGCCCAGCAGTTGCCCGGTCTTCTTGTCGAAGATGGTCTTGATGAAGCCCTGGTCCTCGCCGAGCGCGATGGCTTTGCCGTTGGCGCCGAACTGGAAGCGGCCGACGCGGATGTCCTTGCCCTCGGCCTTGGCCTTCGCTTCGGTCAGGCCGACCGAGGCGACCTGCGGGCTGCAATAGGTGCAGCCCGGGATCTTTAGCTTGTCGATGGCGTGCACGCCCGGGATATTGGCGATCTTCTCGACGCAGATCACGCCCTCGTGCTCGGCCTTGTGGGCGAGCATCGGCGGCCCGGCCACATCGCCGATGGCGTAGATGCCCGGCACGTTCGTCCTGCCGTAGCCGTCGACCACGACACAGCCGCGATCCGTCTTGACGCCAAGCGCCTCGAGGCCGAGGCCCTCGATATTGCCTTGCACGCCGACGGCCGAGATCATGCGGTCGACGGTGATCTTCTCGACCTTGCCGTCCTTCATCTCGACATGCGCGGTGACCGAATTGGCTGATTTCTCGACCTTGGTCACCTTGGCTTCCAGGATGATCTTCATGCCCTGCTTCTCGAACTGTTTCTGCGCGAATTTCGAGACCTCGGCATCCTCGACCGGCATCACCGCCGGCAAAAGCTCGACCACGGTCACATCGGCGCCCATGGTGCGGTAGAAGGAGGCGAACTCTATGCCGATGGCCCCTGAGCCCATCACCAGCAGCGATTTCGGCATCTCCTTAGGAACCATCGCCTCGAAATAGGTCCAGATCAGCTTGCCGTCCGGCTCGATGCCGGGCAGCGCACGCGGCCTGGCGCCGGTCGCCAGGATAATGTGCTTGGCGGTATAGGTTCCCTCGCTCTTGACGCCTTTCGGCACCGGCGGCTGCGGCTCCATCGGCTTCTTGGCGGTCTTGGCGACGACGACCTCGCCGGGCTTGGAAAGCTTCGCCTCACCCCAGATGACGTCGACCTTGTTCTTCTTCATCAGGAAGGCGACACCGCCATTCAGCCTGAGAGACACCTTTCGCGAGCGGTCGACGACGGCTGCGGTGTCGGGGCTGACCTTGCCGTCGAGCTTAAGGCCGTAATCCTTGAGGTGATCGGAATAGTGCATGATCTCCGCCGAGCGCAGCAGCGCCTTGGTCGGGATGCAACCCCAGTTGAGGCAGATGCCGCCGAGATGCTCGCGCTCGACGATCGCCGTCTTGAAGCCGAGCTGGGCGGAACGCACAGCGGTGACATAGCCGCCGGGGCCTGAGCCGATGATAATGACGTCGTAGTTCTCAGCCACGGGTTTCTCCCTGATTTTTCTCGGGGTTAGAAGGAAAGCATCACACGCACGAGGGGCGCCAGCGCCTGACCGATCCGCCGCGTGTTTTCGGCATCGAGATGGACGCCGTCGAGCGGCGTGGTGACGGCGACGGAGCCGGCGTCGAAGAAGCCGCAGCCGGCCTCGTCGGCAAGCGAGGAATATTGCGGCGCCAGCCGCTTCGAGGCGTCATCGCCGCCGGCGAACATTTCCTTGAATTCGGCATTCTCGGTGCGCGTCACCGCGGGCGGCGCGACAATGAGTATCTGCGGAGCCGGCCAGTCGAACGGATAGTCGTGACCGCGCACGATATCGATCAGGCGCTGCATGCCCTGCTTGGCGGCAACGGGATTGCCGTGGATCCACGGCTTCATGTCGTTGGCGCCCAACATGATGATGATCAGGTCGAGCGGCGCGTGCGTCGTGAGGATCGTCGGCAGCATTCTCGCGCCGTTGCGGTCGGCACCGGCGAGGTGATCGTCAAAGGCAGTGGTGCGGCCGTTCAGCCCTTCGGCGATGACCTCGATGCCGTCGCCCAGCGCCGTCTTGAGCACGCTTGGCCAGCGGTCCTCCAGCGCAAGGCGCCCGAGGCTGCCAGCGTCGTAGCCCCAGGTCAGCGAGTCGCCGTAACAGAGAATAGTCTTCATGCGCTTGCCCCACCCCTGCCGAACCCCGCCGACGAGCGCTTGAGTTGCCAGCGCGGCCATTGCACGATGATCGCCGCTGCGCCCGGCAGGATCAGCCCGGCAACGATCGAAAGGTCATTTGCGGTCGCCCGGCTCTCGGCCGGCACCGAAAACGTCCAGCCCACCAGCGCCAGCAGCCCGAGACAGAAAAGCGCAAGCAGCAGCCACAGCATCCCATCGAGCGCCCGCACCGGCTTGCCTCGGAATTGAACGAGGAAGAAGGCGACCGTGACCACAACGACGATCATCACCGTGGCCGCGAAGACCAGAATGCATTCCTCTGTCGCGCCGGTGATGACCGCCAGCTCTTGAACGACAAGTACGCCGGCCAGACCGGAAAGAATGAAGGCGAAAAGGCTGGTGAAGAAATTCCGCACCGCCTTTTTCCCTTCCTTACACCAGCATGCCCATCGGGTTTTCGATCATGCGCTTGAAGGCGCTGAGCAGCTCCGCACCGAGCGCGCCGTCGACGGCGCGGTGATCGGTCGACAGCGTCACCGACATTATGGTCGCGATCTTGATCTCGCCTTTCTTCACGATGGCGCGCTCCTCGCCGGCGCCGACCGCAAGGATCGTGGCGTGCGGCGGGTTGATAACGGCGGCAAAATCCTTGACGCCGAACATGCCGAGATTGGACACGGCCGTGGTGCCGCCCTGGTACTCTTCGGGCTTCAGTTTGCGGCCGCGTGCGCGGCTTGCCAGATCCTTCATCTCGTTGGAGATGACGGACAGCGTCTTTTCGTCGGCATGGCGGATGATCGGCGTGATCAGGCCGCCGGGTATCGACACGGCGACGCCGACATCGGCGTGCTTGTGCTTGACCATGGCGTTTTCGGTCCAGGAGGCGTTGGCGTCCGGCACCGCCATCAGCGCCATCGCCATCGCCTTGATCACCATGTCGTTGACCGAGAGCTTGTAGGCCGGGACCTCGCCCTTCTCGGTTTTCCGCATTGGGGCCGCGGCGTTGAGCTGCGTGCGCAGCGCGAGCAGCGCATCGAGCTCGCAGTCGAGCGTCAGATAGAAATGCGGAATGGTGCTCTTGGCCTCGACCAGCCGGCGCGCAATGGTCTTGCGCATATTGTCGTGCGGAACGAGTTCGTAAGAGCCTTCCGCGAACAGCTTCAGCACCTGATCGTCTGACATCGGCTTCGGCGCGGGGGCAGGAGCGCCTGCGGGCGCACCGGCAGGAGCCTTGGCGGCAGGCGCAGCCTTGGCGCCGCCCGAGGCGATCGCCGCCTCGACATCGGCCTTCACCACGCGGCCATGCGGGCCGGAACCGGCCAGCGCTGAAACGTCGACGCCGGCATCCTTCGCGATGCGGCGGGCGAGCGGCGAGGCAAACACGCGCTCGCCTCCGGCGTGGCCGTTGGCGACCGGTGCAGGCTCGGCCTTCGCCGGCGCGGCCGCCGTCTTCGGCGCTTCCTTGGGCGCCTCGGCCTTCGCAGGGTCCGCTTTCGGAGCCTCCGCCTTGGGCGCCGCACCGCCATCGCTCTTTGCGGCAGCACCGGCGTCCTCGCCTTCGCCTGCCAGAATGGCGATCACCGCATTGACCTTGACGCCTTCGGTGCCTGCCGGAACGACCAGCTTAGCGACTGTGCCCTCATCGACCGCTTCGACTTCCATCGTCGCCTTGTCGGTCTCGATCTCCGCGATCACGTCACCGGGCGCAACATGATCGCCTTCCTTGACCAGCCACTTGGCGAGATTGCCCTCTTCCATGGTGGGCGAGAGAGCCGGCATGGTGATGTTGATTGGCATGTTGTCCTCCCGACCGGCTCAGCGATAGGTGACGGCTTTGACCGCCTCGACGACCTCGCCGACATTGGGCAACGCCAGCTTTTCGAGGTTCGCCGCGTAAGGCATCGGCACATCCTTGCCGGCGATGGTGATGACCGGCGCATCGAGGAAGTCGAAGGCGCGCTGCGAGACCTGGCTGGCGATGTGGTCGCCGACCGAGCTCTGCGGGAAGCCTTCCTCCACCACGACCAGCCGGTTGGTCTTCTTGACCGAGGCGATGATGGTATCGAAGTCGAGCGGACGGACGGTTCTCAAATCGATGATCTCGGCGTCAAGGCCCATGCCGCGCAGTTCGGCCTCGGCCTTGACCGCATAGGTCATGCCGATGCCGAAGGAGACGAGGGTGACGTCCCTGCCCTGCTTGTGCACACGCGCCTTGCCGATCGGCAGCACGAAATCGTCGAGCTTCGGCACGTCGAAGGACTGGCCGTAGAGAATCTCGTTCTCGAGGAAGATGACCGGGTTCGGATCGCGGATCGCGGCCTTGAGCAGGCCCTTGGCGTCGGCGGCCGTGTAAGGCATCACCACTTTCAGGCCGGGGATGTGGCTGTACCAGGCGGCGTAGCACTGCGAGTGCTGGGCGGCGACACGGGCCGCGGCGCCGTTCGGGCCGCGGAAGACGATCGGCGCGCCCATCTGGCCGCCGGACATATAGAGTGTCTTGGCGGCCGAATTGATGATCTGATCGATCGCCTGCATGGCGAAGTTGAAGGTCATGAACTCGACGATCGGCTTCAGGCCTGCCATCGCCGCGCCCACACCGACGCCGGCAAAGCCATGCTCGGTGATCGGGGTATCGACGACGCGGCGCGGCCCGAACTCCTGCAGCAGGCCTTGCGTGATCTTGTAGGCGCCCTGGTATTCGGCAACTTCCTCGCCCATGACGAAGACATCGCCGTCGCGGCGCATTTCCTCGGCCATCGCGTCACGCAGCGCCTCGCGCACCGTGGTCGAGACCATTTCGGTGCCGGCAGGGATGTCCGGATCGGCCGCGACTTCCGCCTTCGGCGCGGCGGCGACAGGCGCAGCCGCCTCGCTTTTGGCCGCGGCGGGCGCCGGTGCCGGCGCGGCCGCTTCAGCCTTGGGCTCTTCTTCGCCGATGCCTTCGCCGGCCTTGTCGACGTCTTCGCCGTCGACCGCAAGCACGGCGATCAACGCGTTGACCTTGACGCCTTCGGTGCCGGCCGGAACCACGATCTTGGCGAGCGTGCCTTCATCGACGGCTTCGACCTCCATCGTCGCCTTGTCGGTCTCGATCTCGGCGATGACGTCGCCGGCGACGACCTTGTCGCCTTCGTTCTTCAACCACTTGGAAAGATTGCCCTCTTCCATCGTCGGCGAGAGAGCGGGCATGAGAATTTCGATCGGCATGTCCGTGCCCTCCTTAGAGTACGATGTCGGTCCAGAGCTCGGACGGATCCGGCTCGGCGTCGTGCTGGGCAAATTCGGCGGCGTCGGCGACGATGTCGCGGACCTCCTTGTCGATGGCCTTGAGATCGTCTTCGCTCGCCCACCTCTTATCGATCAGGCGCGCCTTGACCTGTTCGATTGGGTCGTGCTCCGAGCGCATCTTCTGCACTTCTTCCTTGGAGCGATACTTCGCCGGGTCGGACATCGAATGCCCGCGATAGCGATAGGTCTGCATCTCGAGGATCAGCGGGCCGTTGCCGGCGCGGCACCATTCGGCGGCGACGTCGCCGGCTGCCTTGACCGCGCGAACGTCCATGCCGTCGACCTGCATGCCGGGAATCTTGAAGGAAGCGCCGCGGTTGGAGAAGTCGGTCTCGGCGGATGAGCGCGACACCGATGTGCCCATGGCGTAGCGATTGTTCTCGATGATGTAGATTACCGGCAGCTTCCACAGCGAGGCCATGTTGAAGCTTTCATAGACCTGGCCCTGGTTGGCGGCGCCGTCGCCGAAATAGGTCAGCGAGACATTCTTGTTGTCGCGGTAGCGGTTGGCGAAGGCCAGGCCTGTGCCCAGCGACACCTGCGCGCCCACGATGCCGTGGCCGCCATAGAAATGCTTCTCCTTGGAGAACATGTGCATGGAGCCGCCCTTGCCTTTCGACAGGCCGCCACGGCGCCCGGTGAGCTCGGCCATGACGCCGCGCGGCGACAGATCCATCGCCAGCATGTGGCCATGGTCGCGATAGGCGGTGATCATCTGGTCGCCCTCGATCAGCGCCATCTTCATGCCGGTAACGACGGCCTCCTGGCCGATATAGAGGTGGCAGAAGCCGCCGATAAAGCCCATGCCGTAAAGCTGGCCCGCCTTCTCCTCGAAGCGGCGAATGAGCAGCATGTGCCGGTAGGCGGAGAGCTCTTCTTCTTTGGTGAAGTCGGCTGGCTTGGGGGTGGAAAGGGCCGACGATTTGCCCTCGGATCTGGATTTGGACTTGGCAGGCGCTTTTCTGGCGGCGGTGGCCATACATCACTCCCTGTTGGCGTCTCTTCGCGGACATTCAAGGGAGAGCGACCCGTCTCCCCACCGATTTGAGCGAGGCTAACACGCAAGAGTGCAATGCGCCATGCTGAAAAATGCATGGCTGACATGCATCCTAAGCGATTAGAATCATTGCAAATAAGTTTGATTAACCGAAATTCGGTTATTTTGCCGAAGCCGGCAGCATGATGGTGATTTCGTCTGGATGGGACAGATTGAGCGCCTTTCGGGCCTGCTCGTCAAGCATGTCCTTTTCCAGCGTGCCTTCATGCATGAGCTGGACACGACGTTCGAAGTCGATCCGGCGCGCCTTGACCGCGTCGAGCTGAGTCTGGAGTTCGGCCGCCTGGGCCTGCAGCCGATATTTGGAGTAGATGCCGAACTCACCGTGATAGGCATGGAAGCCGAAATAGGCGAGAAACAGCACGCAGAGCGACGGAACGATCAGCTTGCCGGTGTTTCTCTGCTTGTGCTGACGTGTCCACATGACCCGACCCCTTTCGGCCGCGAGCGCAAGCGGCTGTTCGAGTCTTTTTTTGCCCGATTGTGCTTAATGGACGGTTACGGCTGGCTGGACTGAGACCTGCCGAAACAAAAAGAGGCGGGGAAACCCGCCTCTCCGCCTCTTTCAACAACCAAGACAGTTTGTCCGGATCAGCCCTTGACCACCGACTTGCCGGCGTAGCGCGCCTGCCGGCCGAGCTCTTCCTCGATCCGGATGAGCTGGTTGTACTTGGCCATGCGGTCTGAGCGCGACAGCGAGCCGGTCTTGATCTGCCCGCAGTTGGTGGCGACGGCGAGGTCGGCAATGGTCGAATCCTCGGTCTCGCCCGAGCGGTGCGACATGACGGCGGTGTAGCCGGCCTTGTGCGCGGTCTCGACCGCGTCGAGCGTTTCGGTGAGCGAGCCGATCTGGTTGACCTTGACCAGGATCGAGTTGGCGACGCCCATGCGGATACCGTCGCGCAGTCGCGCCGTGTTGGTGACGAACAGATCGTCGCCGACCAATTGGGTCTTCTTGCCGATCAGATCGGTCAGGTATTTCCAGCCCTCCCAATCGTCCTCGGCAAGGCCGTCCTCGATGGTGACGATCGGATAATCGGAAGCGAGCTTGGCGAGGTATTTGGCCTGCGCCTTCGGATCGCGGGTCTTCTTCTCGCCCTCATAGACGTAGTTGCCGTCCTTGAAGAACTCGGTCGCCGCGCAGTCGAGGCCGAGCGCCACGTCCTCGCCCGGCTTGAAGCCGGCCTTCTCGATCGATTCCATGATGAAATCGAGGGCCGACGGCGCGCTCTTCAGGTTGGGGGCGAAACCGCCCTCGTCGCCGACATTGGTGTTGTGGCCGGCATCCTTCAGCTTCTTTCTCAGCGTATGGAAGATTTCAGAGCCCCAACGCACGCCGTCGCGCAGCGTCGGCGCGCCGACCGGCAGGATCATGAATTCCTGAAAGTCGATCGGGTTGTCGGCATGAGCGCCGCCATTGATGATGTTCATCATCGGCACCGGCAGGATGTGCGCCTTGGCGCCGCCGACATAGCGGTAGAGCGGCAGCCCGGCGGCCTCGGCGGCGGCCTTGGCCACCGCCAGCGACACGCCGAGGATGGCGTTGGCGCCGAGCCGGCTCTTGTTCGGAGTGCCGTCGAGCTCGATCATCGTCTGGTCGATATGGATCTGGTTCTCGGCTTCCATGCCGCCGATCGCCTCGAATAACTCGCCGTTCACCGCCTCGACGGCGCCCTGGACTCCCTTGCCGAGATAGCGCGGCCCGCCGTCGCGCAGCTCGACCGCCTCATGCGCGCCGGTCGAGGCGCCCGACGGAACGGCGGCGCGGCCCATCGAGCCGTCTTCCAGCACCACGTCGACCTCGACGGTCGGATTTCCACGGCTGTCCAGGATTTCACGCCCGACAATGTCGATGATGGCGGTCATTGCGATGTCCCCGATTGATCGATTGAAGCGTCGCGCCCCTCTTAGCCAAAGCCCGGCAAAAGGCAATTGGGCGGTCCGTAATAATTGCCGGCGACAAGATTCACGAAGCGCAAATCTTTGTCATCATTAGTCATGCGCGCGACTCGCCCTTCTGATTTATGGTCGTGTTTGCGCGGGGCGAAACACGAGGAGTTTCGCCATGTCTCAGTTGAGCGGTATCGTGAGTTTGTTCCTGATCGCGGCGGCGTTCCTAACGTCCTGCGAAACCCAGAAGCCTCAGCAGAACTCCACGGAGCTATCCACCCTTCGGACCGCTGAATAGGTTCCTCAACGCTCGAAGGCCCCCGGACCCGGGGGCCTTCTCGATTCTGGAAGCAGCCGCTCAGGCCGATCAGTGCCAGTAAGGCTTCACGTGGTAGTATTCGAAGGATGCGTCGCGGGCCGCTTCACCATCGGCGCCGGTCAATTCCTCGATCGAGTAGGCCGGTGCCGCCTTGAGCTGTTCCTTCGTGAAAGGCACGACGTAGCCGCCCATGTTTTCATCATAGTCGAGGCTTGCCCACGGAATGGCGTGATACTTCTCGCCCATGCCGAGGAAGCCGCCGAAGCCGATAACCGCGAACATGATCCCGTTCGACATCTTGTCGAGCATCACGTCCTCAATGCTGCCGATGCTGTCGCCGGCGGTGTTGTAGACCGAGGTGCCGATGACGCGTGAGGCGGCGATGGCTTCGGTGTGGCCAGACGGAGTGGTCATTGTTGTGCTCCTCTCATTTGATTGTCCGTTGTGGACAATGAGGGGAGCGGGCGAAGGTTCCAGATTTTCAGCTGCCCTGCTACGGCCTCTTGGCGATCCGATCGAACGCCATCAGCCTTTCCAGCAATGCGGGAAGATTCTTCAAGGGCACCATGTTGGGGCCGTCGGAGGGGGCGTTGTCCGGATCCTGGTGGGTTTCGATGAACACGCCGGCAACGCCGATCGCCACGGCGGCGCGCGCGAGGGTCTCGACGAAGCGTCGCTCGCCGCCGGTCGAGCCGCCCTGCCCGCCCGGCTGCTGCACGGAATGGGTGGCGTCGAAGATGACCGGCGCGCCGATCTCGGCCATGATCGGCAGCGCTCGCATGTCCGAAACCAGTGTGTTGTAGCCGAAGGAGGCGCCGCGCTCGGTGACCAGCACGTTGGCATTGCCGGAACCGGTGAGCTTGGCGACGACATTCTTCATGTCCCATGGCGCAAGGAACTGACCCTTCTTTACGTTCACCACCTTGCCGGTGCGCGCCGCCGCAATCAGCAAATCCGTCTGCCGGCTGAGAAAGGCCGGTATCTGCAGCACATCGACATGCGGCGCGACCGATGCGCATTGCTCCTCGGTGTGGACGTCGGTCAGCACCGCCAGTCCGAACTCCTTGCGCAGATCGTCGAAGATCGGCATCGCCGCCTCGAGCCCAGCGCCGCGCGCGCCGCCAAGCGAGGTGCGGTTGGCCTTGTCGTAGCTCGTCTTGTAAACGAGCCCGATGCCGAGCCTAGTGGTCAGTTCCTTCAGCGCGCCGGCCATGTCGAAGGCATGCTGGCGCGACTCGAGTTGACAGGGGCCTGCGATCAGCGACAAGGGCGCATTGTTGGCGAAAACCACCTTGCCGACGCTTACCGCGGCATTGGGCGCAAGGGGTTCGCTCATGGGATCTCCCGAAAGATGAAGGCCGCGCCCTGACCGGGTGCCGGCGGCACGACGACATCGTCGTCGCTCATGTTGTGCTCTATCGCGTTTGCCGCAAGTAGCTGGGTAGCTGCGGCGACGCTGCGAACCGCAAAGATGACGGCCGCAAATCGCAGGTCCGAAGGCTGCCCTGCCGAAGCACCGAACCGTGCGGCAAAAGCGTCGGGCGTCAGAACGGCCAGGGTCGCGTTTGGCAGGTCAGTCCTGTCGCCGTCGCTCGCGTCCTGGCCGGCAGCGATCGATATCAGTCCCCTCTGGCTCGAAGGCTCGTCGCTCACCGCCACGATCTCAACGATGCCGGTCACGCCATTGGCATGTGCCTGCAGTGCGGTGTGGTCGATCTGCGGCGCGTTGATGCGCTGGCAGGCGAACAGGAAGGCGTCCGGTGCTTTTCTATCGGCCGCGAATGCCAGTTTGAACGATGCCGTGTCGCTTTTGCCCGTGGTGTCGGTGAAGGCGCGCGAAAAGCTCAACATGTTGCCAGCCGACAGCCCCGCTTCGACATAGCGCGCGTGGTCGGCATCTGCATCGGCGGTCCCGAAGACGACCGCGGAGAAGCCCTCGTCGTCAAGCCTGCTGCGGTAAAGGCGGTCGCGCGCGACGAAGACGTTGCCTTCGCCCATCGCCCGATCGGCCGTTTTGTCATCGCCGACGGCCAGCGGTTCCAGATAGGTGCCGTCGGTGAAGAAGACACAAGCGTTCTCGGTCCCGAAAGGATGGACGCCGGTCGGGGCGACGACGAAGCCGAGCGACGAGAGGCGCTGCCTTGCAATGTGGAGGCTCCGCGTGGGCAGAACGAGATGGTCGAGCGGATGGGGCGGAGTTTTCGTCATGCCGGCGCGGTGTGCACCATTGCGGAAATCGGTTCAAGGCCTGGCGTCCAAGGCGAGCGGACGGCGCGGCTCAGGCGGCGGCCACGACGTCGGCCGAATAACGCAGCTCGCGCAACGGTTTAACCCTGCCTGTCGTCTCCGCATAGATCGGATGCGCCCTGTATGCTGCGAGCGCTGCCTCGTCCTCGAATTCGGCATAGACGACCACGTCGATCGCGTTTGAGAACAGATCGACCTTGGTATTGAGCGTCACCTCGAAGTGTTTCGAATGTGGAATCTTGCCCAGTTCCTGCAGCCCTGACCGGACGGCCTCCACATCCTCCTTGCGCCGCACGCTGAAGAAAACGATGTGCCGGATCAAACCCAGCCTCCTTGATCGACGGATGAACGCGTTTTGTGGGAGCAAGGCCGTCGCGTCAACCGGCAACGATGTCGCGCCCGCTATTTGAGCGGCAGCGTCGGGGCCTCAGGCAGCGCCGGTGACGTAACGCACGATGCGCGACATCTCCCTGACGGTCGCGTCGAGATATTGGCCCTGGTTGTAGAGGCCGTCCCAGATCAGGAAGAACGTGATGGCGACGATAACGATCACATAACGCATGGCTAAAGCTAGCGTATGTCCTCAAACCGAACCAGAGCGCCTTCACGGCAATCGTTCCAATTCACTGCTTTGTAATCGACGCACCTTTCCGGCGTCATGGGACCCAGCGCCGGCTACCTGGAGAGCTGCGGTGCGAGCACAAATGTCTCATGCGAACGTGATGCAACCGCGATCGGACATCCGGCATTTTTCCGACTGTCCGGCGCCGTCACTGCATCCTCGGGCGAGCGCCGAGCGTCGTTCGCAACAGGAGGCTTCCTTGAACCGCACCGTAGCCGTCGCCGTGCTGCTGCTTGCCGTGATCTCGGCAAGTGCCGCTGAAGCAAAAGTATCCTTGCCCACAGTCACCAATGACCCGCTGGGCGCGCTGACTGCCCCGACGCTGACACCGGGGGCCAGCGACCTTGTCAACAACACGCCGACATCGACCATCCAGGAGATTCGCCACCCGAGAGGAATGGCGCCGCTGACCGTGCCCAGCGATCCGCTCGGCACGTCGATCCAGCCGGCCTTCCCCGGGCCGCTCACCACGCCCGCGACCACCCCTTCGCCTTAGCCAAATCAGGCCGGCCCGGCCGCGCAACATCAAAGGGTAATGCGGTATTTGGCAAACCCCGCCTCACCCTCGCCCGCCGGCTCGATCTTCAGCGACTTCACCTGACCGATGAAATCCTTGGCCCTGGGTCCGGTCTCGAAGACAACGCTGGTTCCAGGCAGCGGCGCGAACGACCAGTTGTCGTCCGCCGACGGATTGATCGTGCCCTCGCTGATGACGTAGCGCACGATCACGTCGCGGTTGGTGTCCGGCGCCTCATAGATGATCTTCGAAGCATTGATATCAGGGAAATTGCCGCCGCCGCCAGCGCGGTAGTTGTTGGTGGCAACCACGAATTTCGCTGCCGGATCGAGCGGCTTGCCGCCGAATTTAAGATCGACGATGCGACTGGAGCCGGCATTGGCGACGGCGCCCTTCGTATCGTATTTCGGTGGCTGCGACAGGTCGATCTTGTAGGTGATGCCATCGATGACGTCGAAATTGTAGGAGGGGAACTCGGTGTTGATCAGCGGCTGATCCGCCTTCCCGGGCTCGATCCTGTTGAAGATGCCGGCCGACATCTCCAGCCATTCCTTGACTTGCGAGCCGGTGATTTCGACCGCGCGCACGGTGTTCGGATAAAGATAGAGATCGGCGACGTTCTTGATGGCGATATCGCCGACAGGAACGTCGGTATAGTAGTCGGCGCCGTTGCGGCCGCCTGCTTTGAACGGTGCCGCCGCAGAGAGGAGCGGCACGTCCTTCCACTCTGTGCTCTTCAGAATATCCTTGAGATACCAGCTCTGCGCCTGATTGACGATCTGCACCGAGGGATCGTCGGCGACCAAAGCGAAATAGGAATAGAGCGGCGCGGACGTCTTGCCGACGGGGCGGCGGACATAGGCGAGCGTCGCCTCGTGATCCTGCTCGAGCGCCGCGATGATGCGTTTGTCGTCGCCGACCGTAGCCTTGTTCTTGCTGTCGACCCGCTCATAGATCGGCCGCGCCTCGGAGGTGGCCGAGACGACGCGCCATTTCGAGCCATCGCGCTCAAGAAGCAGGTCGATCAGGCCCATATGCGAGCCCCAGAAGCCGCCCATCACCGCCGGCTTGCCCTGCAGAGTGCCTTTTTCGGTGTCGACGCCTTCCAGCGCCTGGAAATCCTTCTTGCCGGGGAAGACGAGATGCTGGTGCCCGGTGAAGACCGCGTCGATGCCTTCGACGCCGGCGACGAAGAAGGAGGCGTTCTCCATCATGTCGCCCTGCTTGATATCGATGCCGGAATGCGAAAGCGCAATGACGATGTCGGCGCCCTCCTCACGGATTTGCGGTACCCAGGCCTTGGCCGCCTGGACAATGTCGCGGGTCTGGACGTTGCCTTCCAGGTTTTTCAGGTCCCAGACCATGATCTGCGGCGGCACGAACCCGATGACCCCGATCTTGATCGGCTGTTCGGCGCCGGAGCCGTCCTTGATCTTCTTGTCGAGGATAACATAGGGCTTGAGGTAGAGCTTGTCGTCGCGCGGGTTCGTGGCGAGCGTGGTGCCCCGGATCAGGTTGGCGCATACGAAGGGGAAATTGGCGCCGGCCAACACCTTGTCCATGAAGGACAGGCCGTAGTTGAATTCGTGGTTGCCGAGGGTCGAGCATTCATAGCCGAGCAGGTTCATGCCCTTCATGATCGGATGCAGGTCGCCGTCCTTCATGCCCTTTTCATAGGCGATGTAGTCGCCCATCGGATTGCCCTGCAACAGGTCGCCGTTGTCGATCAGCATCGCATTGGTGGCCTGCTTGCGCACCCCGTCGATCAGCGAGGCCGTGCGCGACAGGCCCATCGTGTCGTTCGCTTTGTCGGCGTAATAGTCATAGGGCAGCAAATTCACATGGATGTCGGTCGTCTCCATGATCCTCAGATGCGCCTGATTGGCTGCGGCCCGGGCGGAGAACGGATGCAGCATGATCAGCGCTCCGCTGGCGGCGGCTCCGGCCAGGAATTCGCGGCGAGAGACGGGCAAAAGTGACATTGTTTTCCTCCTCTTAGACAACGCGACATGCCCTGCCCCTCAATCGGAACATGCCGCCGAAGGCATTTCGAGTCCATGTCTGTTGGATGTCTGTTGATCACGACACGGTGACGCGTCGATGAAAAGCAATCAGCTCTTGTCGTCGTCACCCTGAGTGATCAGGCGCGCGCTGCGCTGTCCGGTAAAATATATCCATAGCCAGCTGAGCGACACTGCGAGCCGATTGCGGAAATCGATCAGGAAATAAATGTGCGCTATCCCCCAGAGCCACCATGCGAGCCAGCCGGTGAGCTTGATCCAGCCGAAATCGATGGCGGCCGCGCGTTTGCCGATCGTCGCCAGGTCGCCGGCATGCTTGTAGCGGAAAGGGCGTGGCGTTGCGTCGCCATCGAGCCTCGCTTTGATCGTTGCAGCAACATGCCTGCCCTCCTGCTTGGCGGACGGCGCCACGCCCGGTACCGGCTTGCCGTCCGCTCGCAGCAGATGTGCCGTATCGCCGATAACAAATATCTCCGGGCTGCCCGGCACGGTGAGATCGGGCTCGACCAGCACCCTGCCCGCCCGGTCGGCGGGCGCTCCCAGCCATTCCGCCGCAGGCGAAGCGGCGACGCCGGCTGCCCATAAAATCGTCTTTGCCGGCAGGTAGGTATCGCCAAAGACGACGCCCTCGGCATCCAACTGCGTGACGGCACGGCCAAGCTCGACCGTCACGCCAAGCCGCTCCAGCGCTTTTTGAGCATAGGCCGAGAGCTCCGGTGCGAAATTGGCGAGCACACGGTCACCGGCTTCGATCAGCACAACGCGCGCCTGCCGCGTGTCGATATTGCGGAATTCGCCGCGCAGCGTGTCCTGCGCAAGCTCTGCAATGGTGCCGGCAAGCTCCACGCCGGTCGGTCCGCCGCCAACGATGACCAGCGTCAGCAATGCCTGGCGCCTGGCGGGATCGGTCTCGCGCTCGGCTTGCTCGAAAGCGAGCAGGATGCGGCGCCGGATGGTGGTGGCATCTTCCAGCGTCTTCAGCCCGGGCGCGAATGGCTCCCATTCGTCATGGCCGAAATAGGCGTGGCGCGCGCCGGTGGCGAGCACTAGCGTGTCGTAGCCGACTGCGCTCCCGTCATCGAGCAGCACGCGTTTGCCTGCGCGGTCAACACCGATGACCGTACCCAGAAGCGTCGTCACGTCCTTGCGCTTGCGTAACAGATGACGGATCGGCCAGGCGATCTCGGAAGTCGCCAGCGCGGTGGTCGCCACCTGGTAGAGCAGCGGCTGGAACAAGTGGTGATTGCGCTTGTCGATCATGGTGATGCGCACCGGTGCGCCGGCCAGCGCGCGGGTAAGTTCGAGACCGCCGAACCCGGCGCCGACGATCACGACATGATGCTTGGCTTCGTCCATTTTCAGCCACCTCGCCCAAAGCAACCCGATTGCTTAGATGTAAGCATTTTTAGTGCACCGCAACAACGCCGCCGCTGGCCATGTCATTGCCTGGGAGTCGTCGTCCGGTGTCGTGTACGCGCATGTCGCCCCGGAACGCCCGGTATAGCGTGGAGCAGAACGATAGGAGTGAAGCATGTCTGACAATCGCGATGACGACGGCCCGGCCCAATACGCTTCGCCGCCTTGTTTCATGCATGAGCTCGACCCGGCCTATCAGATGCCGCTGTCCGACTGGACCGATGTCCGGCGCTGGCGCAAGGCGGAGCGTGAGCGGCTGATCGGCGCGCGGCTTGCGGTTTCCGCCGATGCACGCGCGGCAATGTCACAGCGGATTGCCGAGGGCCTCGATATGCTGGTCGGCAAGGTTGCCGGCCTTATGGTCAGCCTCTACTGGCCGTTCCGCGGCGAGCCGGACCTGCGCGGCTTTATGGCGTCGATCAATGCGCGCGGCGGCCGCACCGCGCTGCCCGTCGTCATCGAGAAGGGCCAGCCTTTGGTGTTCCGCGCCTACGCGCCGGGCGACCGGCTGGAGAAAGGCGTCTGGAACATCCCGATCCCGGCCGAGGGTGATCCTGTCCTGCCCGATATCGTGATCTCGCCTGTGGTCGGCATCGATCCCAGCAACTACCGGCTGGGCTATGGCGGCGGTTTCTACGATCGTACACTTGCTGCCATGCCGTTCAGGCCGCTGGTGATCGGCGTCGGCTACGAATTGCAGCGCATTCCCACCATCTATCCGCAACCGCACGACATCCCGATGACCAAGGTGGTCACCGAGGCGGCCGGAGCCTAAGGCAGTTCCACGAAAAGAGTGTAGCGGTTTCCGTCCGCAATTGCGCAAAGCAAAGACATTGAGCGGTTCGGGTTCCGGTGGAACGCTGAAACGCTCTGACCTCAGCTAGGCCATTTCCGGCCTCAACCCCACCGCTGTCCTGTCGACGATCTCGCGCAGGGCGAAGGATGAGTTGATCTTCGTCACATGCGGCATCGCCGACAGCCATTCCTTGTGGATACGCTCATAGTCGGCAAGGTCCTTGGCCGCTATACGCAGGATATAGTCGTATTCGCCCGACATCAGATGGCAGGAAAGCACGTTCGGGCAGCGTTTGATCGCCGCTTCGAAATCGGACAGCGTCTTCTCGAACTGCCCCGACAACGATATATGCACGATCGCCGTCATCTGATGGCCGAGCGCGGCATTCGACAGTCGCGCGTGATAGCCGCGGATGGTTCCGGATTTCTCCAGATTGTCCAGGCGCCTGGAGCAGGCCGACTGCGACAGCCCAACCTTTTCGGCAAGCGCTGCATTGGGGATCCGGCCATCCTTCTGTAAAGTCTCCAGAATGGCGATATCGATCCTGTCGAGCGGCATTTTTCGAGATTCCTGCGAATATTCCGGCTTTTTGCGCAACGATTATCGAAGACCGGACGCTGCCGCAAGTGCATTCGCAAACACATGCGGAACGATTCATGCTTCACTGCGCCTCATGCATGTCGCCCTAAAACTGCGCGGCGGTTTGGGATTGGCGGCATGCCCGGAAATGTCAGGGAGAGCGCCCTTTCAAGGGCCGGACAGGAGAAGAAGATGCGCGTCGGCTGCCCCAAGGAAATCAAGAACCATGAATACCGTGTCGGTCTGACGCCCGGCTCTGTCCGCGAATATGTCGCGCACGGTCACGAAGTGCTTGTCGAGGCTGGCGCCGGCGCCGGAATAGGCGCCGACGATAACGCCTATCGCGCCGCCGGCGCCACGATCGCCAAGACGGCCGCCGACGTGTTCGCCAAGTCGGACATGATCGTCAAGGTCAAGGAGCCGCAGCCCAACGAATGGGTGCAGCTGCGCGACGGCCAGATCCTCTACACCTACCTCCACCTCGCCCCGGATCCGGAGCAGACCAAGGGCCTGCTCGCTTCGGGCGTCACGGCGATCGCCTATGAGACGGTCACCGACGACCGTGGCGGTCTTCCCCTGCTCGCACCGATGTCGGAAGTCGCCGGCCGCCTGTCGATCCAGGCCGGCGCGACCGCGCTGCAGAAGGCCAATGGCGGCCGCGGCGTGCTGCTCGGCGGCGTTCCCGGCGTTTTGCCAGGCAAGGTCACCGTGCTCGGCGGCGGCGTCGTCGGCCTGCACGCTGCCAAGATGGCTGCCGGCCTCGGCGCCGACGTCACCATCATCGACCGCTCGATCCCGCGCCTGCGCCAGCTCGACGACATTTTTGGCGGCCGTGTCCATACCCGCTACTCGACCGTCGAGGCGCTCGAAGACGAGTGCTTCTCGGCTGACATCGTCGTCGGCGCCGTGCTGATCCCGGGCGCTGCCGCACCCAAGCTGGTCACCCGCGAAATGCTCTCCGGCATGAAGAAGGGCTCGGTGCTCGTCGACGTCGCCATCGACCAGGGCGGCTGCTTCGAGACCTCGCACGCCACGACCCATGCCGACCCGACCTATGAGGTCGACGGCGTGATCCACTACTGCGTCGCCAACATGCCGGGCGCGGTTCCGGTTACCTCGGCACACGCGCTGAACAACGCCACCCTGCATCACGGCCTGCAGCTCGCCGACAAGGGCCTGAAGGCGCTGGTCGACGACCATCACCTGCGCAACGGCCTCAATGTCCACAAGGGCAAGATCACCAATCGTGCCGTCGCCGAAGCGCTGGGTTACGAGATGGTCGAACCGAAGGCGGTGCTGGCCGCCTGAAACTATTTGTCACGCAATTCCGGACGGTACCGCTGCTACAGACCTTTCCTGGAATTGCCCTCGATAAAAGCTTCCTTCTGTCGCCCGCCGGTTCTTCCGGCGGGCGTTTTTTTATCGTGTTTCCAACCGGTCCTTTGCGCGAAGAGTCCGGGCAACAAAAAAGCGGAGCCAGAGCCCCGCTTTCTCGATGTTGCGATGTGCCGCCGGTCCATCCGCGGTCGGCCATCGATCAACGACCGCCCTTCTAGCGCGGTTATGCGACGGGAGTACGACAGTTTGCGGGGGCATGCGGGCCGCCGCTCAGCCATGCGAGCGAATCCGGTGCCTCTTGTGTGAAATCCTTCACACTCGGGACCCGAGAAACCTGCCTAGAGAGATTTCGCTACCTGATGGCTACGGTCGCCCTCGGTTCCGGTGAAAACCGGCCCCGCCGGCGGCTCGGGCCGAAGGCTTCTGTCACAGACTTCCAACGGCCCGCCAGACCACCGGCGGGCATTTTTTTGCCGGCGATCAAGCTCGTTCGATGCGGCACTGGTAGCAATTGTTCCGTGCCGAGCGGACGTGAATGTAGGCTATGTCGTCGCGCTCGAACAAAGTCTCGGCGCGGGCCGCGATATCGCCGGTCGGGACGACGGCGCCGCTGCCGTAGACGATGCGGTCGTCCTTGCCATAGCCGCGCACTATGTAGTCGCTGCTTTGGAGCATCTCAGGCAGTGCATCCGCCTCCGCGGCGCGTTGGCATTCGTCCGCATGCAGGAAGATCGGTCCGGTCTCCGCGTAAGGCTGAAGCTCCGGGAACGGCCGGTAGGCGAGGATGAGATAGCTATCGCCGGTTGCGACGTTCTTCATGCAATGCCGGCACGGCACGCCATCGCCGTCCGAAATCCTTCGCTCTGGCGTGTGGCCGTAAGCGTCGGGCCCTCCCCGCTGTAAGGCGCGCACGGCTTCGGTCGGCAGGGCTTTGAACTGGATGCTCATGGCAAAATTCTCCGGTGTCCTTGGCCGGAAACTATGACGAGCCGACAGCGTCTCCCACCCGATTCCTGCCAAGCGCTTCGTGCGTCGCTCGAAGCGCAGTATCGAATTACGAACCCGAAATCACGATACTAGACTTATCGGACTCGCCATGGACCGCGCTCCGCGCCATGATGATCGCAGAAGAAGGGTGCGGCGCGCGGCCGGCTGAGGTCGGGCGATGATCCGAGCATGATACGGCCCGCAGCGACGATCCGGACGACCAAGGCGCCCCGCTGGGCTTGCATCGACACGTGGCTGCCGAGGGCCAGCCGCCGCCGGTTGCGTAAGCGGCATCGAGGCAGCCGACTGCGCCGCGCTTCCCCTTAGCTACGGCCGCATGACGCTTGCGGAGCGCTCGGCGAAGGTCAGCGGATGCACGACCTCTTTCTTCTGCGCAACCGGCGTAAAGCCAAGCTTCTGGTAAAGCGGCAGCGCCGCCGGGTGGTCGAGCGTGCAGGTCTGCACGGTGATGCGCTTCGGCCCATACGACCATGCAGCCGAGATGGCCGCTCCCAGGAACCAGCGGCCGATACCCTGGCCGTGCGCATGTTCCATCATACCGAAATAGGCGAGTTCCACTTCCTCGGGCAGATGCGGCTTGAGGTCGAAGAAGCCGGCGGGAGAGCCGTCGAGGTAGAGCACGCTGATGTCGCGGTCCTCACGATGCAGGCCGGCGGCCAGTTCCTCGTCGCTCAGTCTAAGCACGTTGACCCAGTGCCATTTGCGCCCGACGCGATCCATCAGGTAGCGGTAGAAATGCAGCGGAATGTCCTTGGTCCTCAGCAAGGCGATCTGCCGGTTGTAGGGCAGCGGGGGAGATGAAGCCGGCGGTGCGTGCATTTCGAGGAATGTGACCGTGACATCGATATCCTTCGGTCCACCGTTTTCCATCGCCGTCATTCCTTGCCCGTCACCACGGGAGTGTCGCTCAGCCCACCCCATTCGGTCCATGAGCCGTCGTACAGCCTGTTGTCGGTATGGCCAAGCGTCTCCAGCGCCAACGTGATCGCCGCCGCGGTGATGCCAGATCCGCACGAGGTGACGACCGGCTTTGTAAGATCGATGCCGGCCTCCTCAATGACCATGCGCAAGCGGTCCTTGGGTAGCAGTTCGCCATTCTCGGCAAGCGCGGCAACCGGAACATTGCGAGCGCCCGGCATATGGCCGGAACGGACGCCGGGACGCGGTTCGGGATCGGTGCCGGCGAAACGCCCGGGTGAGCGCGCATCGGCGATCTGGCTTTCTCCGCTTCCAACGATCCGGCGCATTTCGTCGAGGCTGACAATCCGGCTTGCATCGAAATCGGCATAAAAGACGCAAGGTGCGATCCGGGTCTGCTCCGCCGTTGCCGGCCGCCCTTCCGCCTTCCAGCGGTCGAAGCCGCCATTCAGGATATAGACCTGGAAGACGCCCATGACGCGGAACATCCACCAGGCGCGCGGCGCCGAGAAATAGCCTGGACCGTCATAGATGACGATCGTGTCGTCGGCCGAAACGCCCATCGAGCCGACATATTGCGCGAAATATTGGGGCGACGCCAATGTGTGCGGCAGCTTGGAATCCGGGTCCGAAACGGCGTCCTGATCGAGGAAGCGAGCACCGGGGATATGGGCGTCGTCATACTCGGCGCGGGCGTCGCGTTTCTGCGCCGGCAGGTACCAGGACGCGTCAATGATGGTCAGTCCTGGCGTTCCCAACCGCTTCTCGAGCCAATCCGCGTCGACGATGAATGGGCTGTCTTCGGCCATTTTTCCTCTCCTGCCCGCTCCTGGCGACTTTGGTAGGTGTTGCTCGTCAATTCGCCGGCATCGGCCCGAAGCGGATGCGGAAGCGCCGGTTCTCGCGGCCCTTCTTTTCGATCTTGCCGATATGGATCTCGCCGATTTCGCCGGTGCTCTTCACATGGGTGCCGCCGCAAGGCTGACTGTCGATTGAGGCATTCTCGCCGATGCAGACCAGGCGAATCCTGCCGGTGCCGACGGGCGGCCGCACGTTCTTCGATTTGACAAGCCCGGGATTGGCCGAAAGTTCCTCGTCGGTGATCAGCCGCGTGAAGACGGGATGGTTGGCCCGCACAAGCTCCATCAACCTCGCTGTCACGTCCTCCTTGCTGAAGCCGGCATCGGGAATGTCGAAATCGACGCGGCTGTCGTCCTCGGCGACTGCTGCCCCGGTGATCGGAAACGGGCAGACGACGGTGAGCAGATGACACGCGGAGTGCATACGCATCAGAAGATGCCGCCGCCGCCAGTCGATGGCGAGCTTCAGCTTTTCACCGACGGCCGGCAGGGCCTGTTCAGGCGCCGGCACATGGATGATCTCGTCCTTGGTTTCGCCGGTGATGGCGGCGGCGATCGCGATGCGGCTGCCGTCGGCGCGCTCCAACATGCCCGTATCGCCTGGCTGTCCGCCCGACGTGGCATAGAAGATCGTGCGGTCGAGAAGGATGCCGCCGCGGTCATTGATGGCGACGACTTGCGCCTCCGCCGTGCTCAGATAGGCGTCGTCGCGAAACAGCGCTTCGGTTCTCTGCGCCATCAGGCCACCTTTTCGAACGGCACCGGGATGTTGGCTTTTTCGTCCATCCAGCCAGGGACCGGCAGGTTCTTGCTTCGCAGGAACTCGGGATTGAACAGCTTCGACTGGTAGCGCGTGCCGTAGTCGGCGAGGATCGTCACGATGGTATGGCCGGGGCCAAGCTCGCGCGCCAGCCGAATGGCGCCGGCGATGTTGATGCCCGTCGAGCCGCCGACGCACAGTCCCTCTTCCTGGATCAGATCGAAGATGATCGGCAATGCCTCCTCGTCCGGTATCTGGTAGGAGAAGTCCGGCGTGAAGCCGTCGAGATTGGCGGTGATGCGACCCTGGCCGATGCCTTCGGTAATCGAGCTGCCGTCGGCTTTCAGCTCACCGCTGGTATAGAAGCTGTAGAGCGCAGCACCCAACGGATCGGCAAGTGCGATCTTGACGTGCCTGCTCTTGGCCTTGAGCCCGAGCGCAACGCCGGCGAGCGTGCCGCCGGAGCCGACGGCGGACACGAAGCCGTCGACCTTGCCGCCGGTTTGGGTCCAGATCTCCTCGGCAGTCGTGCGGATGTGGCCGTCGCGGTTCGCGACATTGTCGAACTGGTTCGCCCAGATCGCGCCGTTCGGCTCCGACCGTGCCATCTGCTCGGCGAGCCGCCCCGAAAGCTTCACATAGTTGTTCGGGTTCTTGTACGGCACGGCCGGCACTTCGATCAGCTCGGCTCCCAGGATCTTGATCGTGTCCTTCTTCTCCTGGCTTTGCGTGTCGGGGATGACAATGACTGTCCGGTAGCCGAGCGCCTTGGCGACCAGCGTGAGGCCAATGCCGGTGTTGCCGGCGGTCCCTTCGACGATGACACCACCGGGCCTCAGCAATCCGCGATGTTCGGCGTCCCTGATGATGAAGAGGCCTGCACGGTCCTTGACCGATTGTCCCGGATTCATGAATTCGGCCTTGCCCAGGATCTCGCAGCCGGTTGCGTCCGAAGCCTTGTTGAGCCGGATCAGGGGGGTGTTGCCGATCGCTTCGATCACATTACGGGGCATGGGGATTCCTTTATGCGTGCGGCGAGACCCTAAAAACCGGAAGCCGCGGTTTCAAGGCAAGATTTTGCCTGGTCCAGTCGCATTCGGGACGCTGCAATGCTCCCGAGCATTTCAACGATGTCATCCAAAAGCGCTCTTTTCATCCCATTTCTTCGCCGCTAGAGCACTAGCCCAGATAATTCGCAGGACTTCCAATGACACTCTACCGGGCCAACCCGAAAGACGGTGTCGCCTGGATCACGGGCGGCAGCAGCGGCCTCGGCCGGGCGCTGGCCAAGGACCTGGCGAGGCAAGGCTATGCCGTCGCGGTGACGGCGCTGGCCAGCGATCCAGCCGATACGCTGCTGGTTGAGACCGCGCAGATGGCCGGCCACGTGAAATCCTTTCCCTGCGATGTGACCGACGAAGAAGGGATGGCACGCACTGTCGCGGCGATCGAGAAAGACATGGGGCCGATCGTGCTCGCCGTCTTCAACGCCGGCAACTACATCGCCACCCCCGGTGAGCATCTCGTGGTGCGCGATTTTCATCGTTCCTTCGCCGTCAATTATTTCGGCATCGTCAACGGACTGGTGCCTGCGGTCGACTATATGCGCACGCGAGGACGCGGCCATGTCGTCCTGGTCGGGTCGGTCACGGCCTATTCCGGCTGGCCGACCACCGCCGCCTATGGCGGCACCAAGGCGGCAATCAACATCCTGGCGGAATCGCTGAAATACGACTTCGACAAGATGAACATCCGCATCCAGGTGATGAATCCGGGCTTCGTCGACACGCCGCTGACCGAGAAGACCATGCTGCCGATGCCGGGCCTGATGCCTGTTCACCGGGCATCGCGCCGCATGGCGCGCGGCATCCGGAGGGGAGGCTTCGAAGTCACCTTCCCCTATCACATAAGCTGGCCGCTGAAGCTGCTGGGCCTGCTGCCGCGACCCGTAGGCCGACTGGTGATCGGGCTGACCACCAGCTGGCGGGGACGGCCGTTGTATTTCGACCGCAAGACGCCGGGCTAAAAAAGTCCAACGGACAAAGCGGCGTAAAGCGCCTCGCGCTGAAACGCATTCAGGCAACGCGCTTTATGCCTTTCTATGCAAGTCGTTTCGCAAAACCGTCGCAGGCTTTTGCACGACATCCGCTGATCCGGGAGAGATTGCCTCTCGGTGGGCACCGCCATAGGTTGAGAATTGTTGCTTGGAGTCGGTCATGGGGCGACGGATCTTGCTTGCGGTACTGGGTCTCGTCGTTATCCTCCTCTCAGGCTTTTACCTCGGCCCACGCGTGGCGGTCGATACGACGATCCGTTTCGATCCTTCGGCGATCGGCGACGATCCGCAGGCCTATCTGGCGCGCGAAGAAGCGGCCGTACCCAATATCCGTGACGGGTTGGACAAGGAGATCATCTGGGCGAATCCGTTGGTTCACGCCAAGACCAAGCTTGCGATCGTCTACATCCACGGGTTTTCGGCATCCAAGGGCGAGATCCGGCCGCTGCCGGACGACGTCGCCGGGGAGATCGAGGCCAATCTCTTCTACACCCGCCTGACCGGCCACGGGCAGGACGGCGCGGCCATGGCCGAAGGCAGCGTGAATGCCTGGATCAACGACTATGAGGAGGCACTGGCGATCGGGCGCGCGATCGGCGAGAAGGTGATCGTTATCGCCACCTCGACTGGCGCCTCACTGGCGACATGGGCTGCAGCCCAGCCTGGTGCTTCCGACGGCGTCGCGGCAATCGCATTCATCTCGCCTAATTTCGGCGTCAAGGCGTCGGGCGCCGAGGTCCTTACACTGCCTTGGGGCAGAGAGATTGCCGAACTCGTCGGCGGCAGGGAGCGCAGTTTTCCGGCGCGCAATGCGCTGCACGAAAAATTCTGGACCACCAAATATCCGATCGCGGCGGCCTTGCCGATGGCTGCGCTCACCGAGCTCGCCTATCGCGCGCCGGTCGAGAAGGCGACCATCCCTGCCCTGTTCATCTTCTCGGATGCCGACAAGGTGGTCCGGCCGGACCGCACGCGCGAGGTCGCCGGCCGCTGGGGCGGTCCGCACGAACTGGTGCCGGTCGACGATACGGGCGATCCGGACAACCACGTCATTGCAGGCGATGCGCTATCGCCGCAGACCACGGGCTTTCTGACAGAGCGGATCGTGGTGTGGGTGAAGGCGCTGATGCAGCAGCAATCAAGTCCGTGAAACGAGAAACGGCCGGAGCGTTGCTTCCGGCCGTTATGCTGTTTCAATCAAACCTCGGTGGGACTTTAAGCGGCCCGGTTCGCCGGCCGCTTGCCGCCGAAGCGGCGCTTGTTGTTGCCCTTGAAGCGCTTGAAGCCGTCAGGCTTGTGCTCGCCATTCGGCTTGGCGCCCGCAGGACGTTCGCCTTGCGGCTTGGGCGCGAATTGGCGCTCGCCACCGGGCTTGCCGCCGAAGCGCTTCTTGCCGTTGTTGCCGCTGCCGGGACGGCGGCCATCACGACGGCCGCCATGGTGCTCGCGGTCATTGGCCGGCTCGAAATGACGCTCGGTCCTTTCCTTCGGATCGCGCTGCGGGTCGGGACTGCCGAGATGATCGGCAATGACCGGAAGCTTCATGCGGATGATGCGCTCGACCTGCCGCAGCTTGCCGTTCTCCGATGGATCGCAAAGCGTGATCGCGATGCCGTCCCTGCCGTTGCGGCCGGTACGGCCGATACGGTGGACATAGCTCTCCGCTTCGTCCGGCAAGTCGAAATTCACGACATGGCTGATGCCTGGGACGTCGATGCCGCGCGCGGCGATATCGGTCGCCACCAAAATACGCACCGAGCCGTCGCGGAAATCGTTGAGCGCCTTCTGACGCGCGTTCTGCGACTTGTTGCCGTGGATCACTGCGGCGTCGAAGCCGTCGCGGGCAAGGTCCTTGGTGACGCGGTCGGCGCCATGCTTGGTGCGCGAGAACACGATGACCGAGCGCATCGCCTCGTCGGCCAGCATCTTGGACAGCACTTGGCGCTTCTGCTTGGTGCGGGCAAGCACCACGCTTTGCACGATCTCGGCCGCCGTCGTGCTCTGCGGGGAGACTTCGATGCGGACGGCGTCCTTCAGCAAGCCCTTGGCGAGTTCCGCGATCTCGTTCGGCATGGTGGCCGAGAACAGCGCGGTCTGGCGGTTCGGCGCGGTCGCCTTGGCGATGCGCTTGACGTCGTTGATGAAGCCCATGTCGAGCATGCGGTCGCCCTCATCGAGCACCAGCCATTTGGTATCGGCAAGGATGAGGTCGCCTTCCCGCACCAGGTCGGTCAGCCGGCCGGGCGTGGCGATCAGGATATCGACGCCGGGTGCGATCTTCTTCACCTGGCTGTAGCGGGAGACGCCGCCGAGCACGAGCGCGGTCGAGATGTGCGCGCCCTTGGCGAGCAGCTTGATGGTGTCCTCGATCTGTACCGCTAGCTCGCGTGTCGGCGCCAGGATCAGCGCGCGGGCCGTCTTTGGCCGGCGCTTCGTGCCGAGCCCGATGATCTTCGACAGGATCGGCAGCGCGAAAGCCGCCGTCTTGCCCGAACCGGTCTGAGCAATGCCGAATATGTCACGGCCTTCGAGCTGCGGCGGGATCGCCTGCACCTGGATCGGCTTCGGATCCGTGAAGCCCGCGGCATTGGCGGCCTTGAGCAGCGCGCCGGTGATTCCAAGGGTAGCGAAACCGTTCTGGTCCGCCTGATTTTCATTGGTCAAAATAGTCTTCTTTCACGCGGCCCTGTAGCCGCAAACATCATGGCGGCAGGGCGCAACCTGCCGTCGAAAAATTGTCAGGAAACGACAAGGCGGCGGACGGGAGCGTCCGCGCGGCTGCGCTGTCGTGCCCGCAGGCGTCATGCCCCGGGGCTCTTTCGCCAGCTTGCCGATCGACGGGAGGGCCCACCGGAAAGAGGGAAAACAGACGCAACCAGTCTCAATTAGTGGAGAAAGCCGAAGTTCGGCCCAAGCGCCTATGCGACCGCATATGGCCGAGTCCGCCGCAAAATGCAAGGGTGGATGTTGCAGCGCAACAAAACGGCGTGCGAAAAGCGACGCTTGCGCTGCGCTGCCCTCACGATTACCACAAACCACCTTTCTATGGTGGGGGCAGCGATGAAGGACGTGCTGAAGGAACTCGAGCGCCGCCGCGAGATCGCCCGGATGGGCGGCGGCAAGCAACGGATCGAGGCCCAGCACAAGAAGGGCAAGCTCACCGCCCGCGAGCGCATCGACGTCTTCCTCGACGAGGGTTCGTTCGAGGAGTTCGACATGTATGTCGAGCACCGCTCAACCGACTTCGGCATGGAGAAAACCAAGATCGCGGGCGACGGCGTCGTCACAGGCTGGGGCACCGTCAACGGCCGTCCAGTCTACCTTTTTGCCAAGGATTTCACCGTCTTCGGCGGCTCGCTGTCTGAGGCGCATGCCGAGAAGGTGGTCAAGGTGCAGGAGATGGCGCTGCGCAATCGCGCGCCGATCATCGGCCTCTACGACGCGGGCGGCGCACGCATCCAGGAAGGCGTGGCCGCGCTCGGCGGCTATGCCGAGATTTTTCAGCGCAACGTGCTCGCCTCCGGTGTCATCCCGCAGATTTCGCTGATCATGGGCCCGTGCGCCGGCGGCGATGTCTATTCGCCGGCCATGACCGACTTCATCTTCATGGTGCGCGACACCTCCTACATGTTCGTCACCGGGCCGGACGTGGTGAAGACGGTGACCAATGAGACGGTGACGGCCGAAAGCCTCGGCGGCGCCACGGTACACACGACCCGATCCTCCATCGCCGACGGCGCCTATGACAACGATGTCGAGGCGCTGCTGCAGATGCGCCGGCTGATTGACCTGTTGCCGGCGTCCAATACCGCAGAGATTCCCGAGATCGAATGCTACCAGTCGGTGACGGACCATGACATGTCGCTCGACCGGCTGATTCCGGACAACGCCAACAAGCCCTACGACATCAAGGAACTGATCCTGAAGGTTGCCGACGAAGGCGACTTCTTCGAGATCCAGGCGAGCTTCGCCAGGAACATTGTCACCGGCTTCGGCCGTGTGGAGGGGCGAACCGTCGGCTTCGTCGCCAACCAGCCGATGGTTCTGGCCGGCGTGCTCGACTCCGACGCCAGCCGCAAGGCGGCGCGCTTCGTGCGCTTCTGCGACTGCTTCTCGATCCCGATCGTTACCTTGGTCGACGTTCCAGGCTTTCTGCCCGGCACCGCGCAGGAATATGGCGGGCTGATCAAGCATGGCGCAAAACTGCTGTTCGCCTATGCCGAAGCCACCGTGCCGAAGATCACCGTGATCACCCGTAAGGCCTATGGCGGCGCCTATGACGTGATGGCGTCGAAGCACCTGCGCGGCGACATGAACTATGCCTGGCCGACGGCGCAGATCGCGGTGATGGGCGCAAGGGGCGCGGTCGAGATCATCTACCGCAAGGACATCGGCAACGCGGAGAAGATCGCCGCCCACACCAAAGCATACGAGGATCGGTTCCTGTCGCCCTTCGTAGCGGCCGAACGCGGCTATATCGACGAGGTGATCATGCCGCATTCGACGCGCCGCCGGATCGCGCGGGCGCTGCGCATGCTGCGCAACAAGGATATGCAGAACCCCTGGAAGAAGCACGACAACATTCCGCTGTGAGGCGGTGGTGTCGCGACTGGTCCTTGTAGCTGGCAAGCATTTCGGCAGGTCCGCCGTTATTCTCGTTGATTAGCCCCTCTCCTTCCGCTTGGCCTCGCGACGGGGAGTCGCCGACCATCTCAATCGGTGGAACCTCGAAAGCCGGCCGGCGGCTGGAACTCTGGCTTACGCAATCCGTCGTCGGAGGTTGACAACTGGCAACCTCTAATCACATTGAAATCACATCAATGTGATGACGGTGCTGAATGCTAATAACCCTTGCAACAAAGGGCGTCGTTCCGTGCAAAGGCTACGGCGGGATAGAACGTCAGGTCGACTGGCTGGCCACTGAACTGGTCAGGCAGGGCCACCATGTCGTCCTCGTGGCGGGCCCTGGATCGTCACATCCACTGTGCGAAGTCCGGCATGCTGTGAGCGATGCCGAGTGCCGCGCGGCGATCCCCAAGGACACCCAAATCGTCCACCTTCATGCGTGGAAGGTCGAGGTTGACTTCCCGACCCTCAACACCGAGCGGGGCCATTTACCGGATTATCCGCGGCCGCAACCGAACTGGAGCTTCATCAGCGCACGGCACGCCCAGCTGCACGGCCGCAAGACCTTCGTCTACAACGGCTTTCCGGTGGATGACTATCGGCTGGCCGAATCGAAGAGTGATCGCCTCCTCTTCATGGCGGCCATCGCACGCGCCGGAAAGGGCTTGAACCGGGCAGTCGAGCTCGCCAGGAAATTCGACTTTCCCCTCGATATCGCCGGCGGCTCGCGGTGGAAATTGCTCGGCCGAAGTCGGACCCGCCGCGAGGGGGTCTTTTTCAAGAGTCTTTCCCGCCGCTATCGCTTCAACGGCGTCGTCGACGGCGACGACAAGCTGCGCCTGCTGGGCGCATCGAAGGCCTTCCTCAATCCGATCGCCTGGGAAGAGCCTTTCGGCAATGCGCCGGTCGAGGCGATGCTGCGCGGCACGCCCGTTTTGACCACAGCGCGCGGCGCCCTGCCGGAGACGGTGGACACGGATACGGGCCGATTCTTCGAGAGCGACGAGGAGTTCGCCGAAGGTCTTGCCGAGGTCGCAGACCTGTGCATGCGCAAATGCCGTGAATCTGCCGCCGACAGATTTCCGATCGCGAAAACCGCGAAGGCCTATCTGGAACTCTATGCCCGCATCCTTGATGGCGAAGCGCTTCCGTGACAAGGAACCGGCATGCTCGCCGTTCGCGGCGACTGTGTCGGATCGAAAAGGTATCGCGCGTTGCGCCCCATTCTCGTGTTCTGCTTGCCGGCAATCGGCGACTTCATCCGCTGCCATTCGGCAATTCAAATCATAGCAGCGACGTTTCCTGGACAGCCGATCGACGTCATCACCTCGCCGCTGGCCGCGCCCCTGGCGCGCTTGATGCCGCATGTCCGGAAGGCCTGGACCGTTGAAAGGCATTGGAACCCCGGTCTCAAGGAGCGGGCGCGGCTGGCGCGCGAACTCCGCCAGGAGAATTATAACGCAGCCTATCTGCTCACCAGCAGCACCAAGGCGGCCCTGGTGCCGTGGCTGGCGGGCATTCCCGAGCGCATTGGATATCCGCGCGAGCTCCAGTTCGGCATCGTCAACCGACTGCCGTCGGGATGGCTGAGAACCTTCGTGGCCTTCGGCCCGCGCAAGACAAGGCTCGTCGAACAGGTCTGTGCGATCGCGCTCCTCGGCAAGCAGCCCGCCGAAGAAAAACAGCTGCCGGCCCCGCGGCTGGCGATTTCGTCCGAAGACGTTGCCAAGTGGCGCCGGCGCAACGGCGTCGATCCGGCAAGGCCGGTGCTTTCCCTCTATACTTCCGATTTCGAGAACATGCGCTCCTGGCCGCCCGAGCGCTTCGTCTCGGTCGCGCGAAAGCATATCGAACGGGGCTGGTCCGTCTGGCTTGTCGGCGGTCCGCGCGAACGCCAGGCTGCCGCCCAGATTCGCGCCTTGTTGCCTGAGGCGATCGACTTCACCTCGACGCCCGACATTGCGGAGGCCATGCACCAGATCGCGGCCTCCACCGTCTTTCTCGGTGTCGATGGCGGTGTGTCCCATGCAGCCGGCGCCTTAGGCATTCCAAGCGTGCTCATCTTCGGCTCGAACCGATCCTACGTGCATGGACCCTTGAACGAGCAGGTAACCTTCATCGAGCCTCCGATCTCGATACCGAGCTGGGTCCTGAACACGCGCGGTATCAGTGAGCAGCGTGTGCTCGAAGCGCTGGCGGCAAGCGTCGGAAAATACGCACCCCAACCGGTATGACCGCTTACTCCTCGGTGGCGCCAAAGCCCGCGCTCATGCTCGCGCGGGCGGTGTTCGTCCACGGCGTCGCATGATTGTCGATGCGCATCTGGAACAGGAAATAGGTCGGCGAGCAGAAGCCGATGCCCTTGACCCTGCCAGCACCCGGCGTGTCGGACGGCAGCGACTGGCACATATAATCCTCGCGGCAGAAACGATCGGCCGAGCAGGCCGGACGGTTACCGCGATTAACGGCGCCGCCGAGGCATTGGTCGAAATTGTTGGTCGCCACGCAAATATCGAACTTCTTGCCGCCGACCAAGCCGCAGATTTCGCTCGGCATCGGCTTGCCAGCCTTGAAAGCGGAGAAGGCCAGATCCTTCGCGTCGCAGCCGCGATAGGCGAAGCCGCCTGGCACACCGATCTTGGGCGGCCGGCAGGTATAGGCGGTGCGTGAAATGGCGGGCGCGAACGCCGCGAACTGGCCGGTGACGTTGTAACGGTCGTTGAAGGGCTGCGCGGTGTCGCTGGCAATCGTTCCGGTCAAGCAGGGATGGCCGGAAAAGATGTTCCGGCTCTCCTTCGGCAGCAGGCATTGCGCCAGCTTCGTCCTAACCCCTGTAGCGGTCGCGATCGGTGTGCAGACCGTGCCGGCTCCGCATTGCCAGCTGCTGCCGAAGCGGGCGGCGTCTTCCGGCACCAGGCACGGCATGGTCGTCTCGGCCGGCGTATAGGCGATCTCGCCGGTGTCTTTCCACGCGGCGGGTGGTGCGAAGGACAACGGGCGAAACCCGTTCGCTTCTCTGCCTTCCACAGTCTCCTGCAGCCACGCCTCGCGGCGCGGAATCTCGGCATGGAGATGCGGCGAGATGCCGACTTCGATGCGGTTGAGCGGCGAAGTCGTGCTATCGTCGAGGCCGATGAAATGGAATCCTGCGGTCGAGCCCGCCTGATGGCAGCCATGGCAGGCGCCGTTGTCGAGCCGCTCGATCAGGGCTTCAGCCGTGCGCGCCAATGTCAGTTTCGAATAGTCGACCCCGGCAAGCGCCTCCGGTTCGAACAGTGGCGTGAATGGATGATTGGCCTGCCTGGCACTGCCGAAGGTCGACCAGGAGATGACCTTCTTCGCTAGGAATTCATCCGGGATTTCGTAAACGCCGAGATCGATTGCACCGGCATTGGCGCGGACATAGTCCGTAAGCCTCGCCTTCAACCGCGCGTCTTGCGCAAGGCGGATGGTGTCCGGCGTATTTTCGAGCGGTTTCTGGCTGATTGTGGTGCCGTCGATACCGAAGATGCGCATGAGATAGGCGGCCTGACCGCCAAATTCGGTCTCCTGGCCGGAAGGAAAGCGCACCACCTGGGCGTTGAGTTCGAGCTGCTTGAAGGAGAGGCTCGCTTTATCCAGCGGTCCGCCGGACAGCCACCCGGCATCCGCCGCTTCGTCGATCTGCGGCGTCCAGCGCCCGGCGACGCCGGTACAGCCGCCGTCGGCGTCGGGAGCTGCGCGGTAGATGGCACTGAAATTGAACGGCAGCCTCGAGGCCAACACCTTGCCGTTCTTCCTGAAACTATAGGCAAGGCGGTAGATGAAGCGCACCTCGCCGCAGCCCGCTTCCCCACCGAGCTTTGCGAAGTCACGCCGGTCGAGCCGGTTGACGACGCCGACCAGCCGGAAACGCGCCGCGTCGGTCTTCAGCCAGCGCATGTCGATGATGCGGCCGACATTGCCGTCGGTCACCTCATAGAGCGGCCGGCCGCCTGCTTTCAGGTCGGCGCGCAGTGCTGCGACATCGGCCGCTACGGTGTCGACGATGGCGTGGTAGGCCGGCGCCGCGTCATAGAGCGTTTTCAGATCGTCCTTGCCGCTGATGCCAAAAATACCGGCGAATCCGAAGCCATCGGCGTCGAGCTTGGCGAGCACCTGCGGATCGTCCACGACCGTGACCGGGCGACCGGCTGCATCAGCCGCCCGCACGCCAAGAACAGCGATGGCAGCGACCGCGACAAGGATCGCCAGCCTCATCATCGAGCAGCCATCCCATTTTCGACCAACGCGTGCAGCACAGGCACCATGGCCAAAGGCAAATCCTCGGCGATCAGGCCGGGTCCGAACCGGCTGCCGGCTTCGGCGTGTATCCAGACAGCCGCGCAGGCCGCTTCGAACGCCGGCATGCCTTGTGCCAGGAGCCCGGCGATGATGCCCGCCAGCACGTCGCCCGAACCCGCGGTGGCAAGCCACGGCGAGCCATTGGCGTTGATCGCGGCGCGGCCGTCTGGTGCTGCGATCACCGTGTCGGCGCCTTTGTAGACGATGACGGCGTTGGCTCGCGCCGCCGCCGCGCGGGCCTTGCCGAGTTTGGAAAGAGCCTTGTCGCCCGCGACCTCGGGGAACAGCCTGCCGAACTCGCCTTCATGCGGCGTCATCACCAGCGCCGGGGCGCCGGACTTTCGGGCAGCCTGGAAAAGCGTCTCAGCCACGTCGCGAAACGAGGTGATGCCGTCGGCGTCGAGCACCAGCCCTTCAACGCCGGTCTGCTGCGCGTGCCCGGCGCCGAGCAGCGCCAGGACAAAATCGCGCGCCTTTTCGCCGACGCCAAAGCCCGGGCCGAGCACAAAGGACGAGGGGCGGCGGTCGGCAAGGAACGCACCGAGATCGGCAACCCCGTCGATCTCGCGCAGCATGATCGATGTCAGATGCGCGGCATTGACCTGCATGGCGTTCGCCGGCGACAGCACCGTCACCGCCCCTGCCCCGCTTCTTGCGGCTGCGAGCGCCGACAGGCGCGCGGCACCGGTGGCCGCAGGACCGCCCGAAAAGACGCTGGCATGACCGCGCTTGTATTTATGCGCATCGACGGCCGGAACCGGAAAGGCAGGCAGCCAGTGCGCCGGCGCATTCTCGAAAGTGCGCGGCGCGACTCGAGCGATGACGTCGTCATCGATGCCGATGTCGGCGAGCACGATCTCGCCGCTCATTTCCCGCCCCGGCAGCAGCAGATGCCCCGGCTTCTTCCGCGCGAACGTCACGGTAACGACCGCGCGAAATGCGCTGCCGAGGATGGCGCCGCTTTCGCCGGAAACGCCCGAGGGCAGGTCCACGGCGACGACCGGCAAGCCGAGATCAGTAACGACCTCGACGGCCCGGGCGGCATCGCCCGACAGTGCCTTCGAGAGCCCCGCTCCGTACAGCGCGTCGACCACCAGCGATCCCGGTTCGGCCGCGAAGGCAGATAGCGGTCGTGGCTCCAACGGGCAATTGGCTGCAGCCAGCGCGGCATCGCTGCCCGCGCGCGGTTCGCCCGATCTCCACAACGCAACGTCGACACCGCTCTTCCGGAGCAGGCTCGCCACGACATAGCCGTCGCCGCCATTGTTGCCGGGTCCGCAAAGCACGTGCACCCGTGCCGCCGCCGGATAGCGCGCCATGAGCACGGCCGCCAAGGCCTCGCCGGCCCGGCGCATCAATCCGTAGCCGTCGAGCGGACCTTGCGCGATCGCCAGCCGGTCGGCTTCGGCCATTTCGGACGGCGAAAGAAGTTCATTGCGCATGGGATTGCCGATCTCCATCCGATCAAGCATTGTCCGATTTGCGGTTCGAAGCAAACAGCGGCGGCCGAATGCATCCCAAAGCGGTGGCGCCCGGAGGGGAATCTGCCTGCAAATTGCGCTATCTGCTCAAGTTTTGCGCAGACGGATGGAGGAGCGATGTATAGGCTTTGGGCGTCGATGGCGCATCCGATGCAGCGGATGACGCGGATTTGCATTCGGATGCGGCAAGGCATGGAAATCGCCCGATACCGCCCTCAACCTCCGGTAATTGGCACGCTTCGTGCTTGATGAAGGCGCAAGCGGGGCGCGCAACCCGTCTCTTTGGCAGTGGAGGCCACTTTCTACATGAAAAAGATCGAAGCGATCATCAAGCCATTCAAGCTGGACGAAGTGAAGGAAGCGCTTCAGGAGGCTGGGCTGCAAGGCATCACCGTCACCGAGGCCAAGGGTTTCGGTCGTCAGAAGGGCCATACCGAGCTTTATCGGGGCGCCGAATATGTCGTCGACTTCCTGCCCAAGGTGAAGATCGAGGTCGTGCTCGGCGACGACGCCGTCGAAGGCGCCATCGAAGCCATACGCAAGGCGGCGCAGACCGGCCGCATCGGCGACGGCAAGATCTTCGTCTCCAACATCGAGGAAGTCGTTCGCATCCGCACCGGCGAGACCGGCATGGACGCGGTCTGACTCCACCCGTCTTCCTGAACCGTCATCATCAAAAAAACGTCAGCACACAGGGATACATGACATGACGACAGCCAAAGACATCATGAAGCAGATCAAGGACAACGATGTAAAATTCGTCGACCTGCGCTTCACCGATCCGAGGGGCAAGCTGCAGCATGTGACGATGGACGTCGTCGAGGTCGAGGAAGACATGTTCGCCGACGGCGTCATGTTCGACGGTTCCTCGATCGCGGGCTGGAAGGCGATCAACGAGTCCGACATGGTGCTGATGCCGGACACGGATACGGTCCACATGGATCCGTTCTTCGCCCAGTCGACCATGGTCATCCTGTGCGACATCCTCGATCCGATCTCGGGCGAGGCCTACAATCGCGACCCGCGCGGCACCGCCAAGAAGGCCGAAGCCTACATGAAGTCGGAAGGCATCGGCGACACCATCTATGTCGGCCCCGAAGCCGAGTTCTTCGTGTTCGATGACGTCAAGTACAAGGCCGATCCCTATAACACCGGGTTCCGCCTGGATTCGACCGAGCTGCCGTCCAACGACGACACCGACTATGAGACCGGCAATCTCGGCCATCGGCCGCGCATCAAGGGCGGCTACTTCCCTGTGCCGCCGATCGACTCCTGCCAGGACATGCGTTCCGAGATGCTGACGGTGCTCGCTGAAATGGGCGTGCGCGTCGAAAAGCATCACCACGAGGTCGCGGCCGCCCAGCACGAACTCGGCATCAAGTTCGACACGCTGGTGCGCAACGCCGACAAGATGCTGATCTATAAGTATGTCGTGCACCAGGTCGCCAATGCCTATGGCAAGACGGCCACTTTCATGCCGAAGCCGGTGTTCGGCGACAACGGCTCGGGCATGCACGTGCACCAGTCGATCTGGAAGGGCGGCAAGCCGACCTTCGCCGGCAACGAATACGCCGGCTTGTCGGAAACCTGCCTCTTCTACATCGGCGGCATCATCAGGCACGCCAAGGCGATCAACGCCTTCACCAACCCGCTCACCAACTCCTATAAGCGTCTGGTGCCGGGTTACGAAGCGCCGGTGCTGCTCGCCTATTCGGCGCGCAACCGTTCCGCCTCCTGCCGCATTCCGTTCGGCTCCTCGCCGAAGTCGAAGCGCGTCGAGGTCCGCTTCCCCGATCCGGGCGCGAACCCCTATCTCGGCTTTGCCGCCATGCTGATGGCGGGTCTCGACGGCATCAAGAACAAGATCCATCCCGGACAGCCGATGGACAAGGATCTCTACGACCTGCCGCCGAAGGAATTGAAGAAGATCCCGACGGTCTGCGGCTCCCTGCGCGAAGCGTTGCAGAACCTCGACAAGGACCGCGGCTTCCTGAAGGCAGGCGGCGTCTTCGACGACGACCAGATCGACTCTTATATCGAGCTCAAGATGGCGGAGGTGATGCGCTTCGAAATGACCCCGCACCCGGTCGAGTACGACATGTACTATTCGGTGTAAGCGACTGCATTCCCGACAGAAAACAACCCCGGCGAAAGCCGGGGTTTTTTCGTGAACAGCTCGCCAGAGGGCGGAAAGGCTGCAGGACGCGCCTCGTCAGAACAGCAGGCCTGCACTGTCGCGCGAGCGAGGCTTCTCATGGCCGCCAAGCGAGCCAGGCCTATAAAAAAGCCCCAGCATTTCGCCGGGGCTTTTTTGAAGCTTCGCTGGCCTGGCGCGGACTGCCGCCCACGCCGTAAAAGCATCACGCCGCTGCCGAGACCTTCGCGTCGGTCGCGACCTCCGAGATCGTCTTCAAGACCTGCGAGGCGATCTGGTAGGGGTCGCCCTGGGAGTTCGGGCGGCGGTCTTCCAGATAGCCCTTGTAGTCGTTCTTGATGAAGGAGTGCGGCACGCGGATCGAGGCACCGCGGTCGGCAACGCCATAGGAGAACTTGTTCCACGGCGCAGTCTCATGCTTGCCAGTCAGGCGCTTGTCGTTGTCCGGACCATAGACAGCGATGTGATCCATCAGGTTCTTTTCGAACTGGGCCATCAGCGCCTCGAAATAGGCCTTGCCGCCGATTTCGCGCATGTACTTGGTCGAGAAGTTGCAGTGCATGCCCGAGCCGTTCCAGTCGGTATCGCCAAGCGGCTTGCAGTGGAACTCGATGTCGATGCCGTACTTTTCGGTAAGGCGCAGCAGCAGGTAGCGCGCCATCCAGATCTGGTCGGCGGCCTTCTTGGAGCCCTTGCCGAAGATCTGGAACTCCCACTGGCCCTTGGCCACTTCGGCGTTGATGCCTTCATGATTGATGCCGGCTGCGAGACAGAGGTCGAGATGCTCCTCGACGATCTGGCGCGCGACATCGCCGACATTCTTGTAGCCGACGCCGGTGTAATAAGGTCCCTGCGGCGCCGGATAGCCGCTCTCGGGGAAGCCGAGCGGGCGGCCATCCTTGTAGAAGAAATATTCCTGCTCAAAGCCGAACCAGGCGTCCTCGTCGTCCAGGATCGTCGCGCGGCTGTTCGATGCATGCGGGGTGACGCCATCGGGCATCATGACTTCGCACATGACGAGAACGCCGTTGGTGCGCGCCGGATCCGGATAGAGCGCAACCGGCTTCAGCACGCAGTCGGAGCTGCGGCCTTCGGCCTGGTTCGTGGAAGAGCCGTCGAAGCCCCACAGTGGCAGCTGCTCGAGCGTCGGGAACTCGGCAAACTCCTTGATCTGGGTCTTGCCGCGCAGATTGGGGGTCGGGGTGTAGCCGTCGAGCCAAATATACTCGAGTTTGTATTTGGTCATTCCAGTGCCTCTCGTTGCTTGGACGCCGGGGCGGCATCAACGCATGGCCGGACCGAGCCGGCCTGCCGTGCGCTAAAATGCAATTCGTATGCCACTCTCCTCGTCCAGGGTGCGGCAAAATGGTCATCGCAAAGCCTTGATTTTGCTGAGCCTGCGCAGCAATGCGCGGCGATCGTTCAGGCGCGCTTTCTGCATAAATATTGTGCAGCGACTGATCTTTTTGTGAGCATATTGCCTAAATGAATCGCAGAACCTATCTTGGGAACAGATTTGAATCGACTTGCTCCTGAAGAGGGTAGGAGGCCGCCAATGGATGTCACCACGTCCCGTCCTTCGGCAAAGATCCTGATGTTCCCGCTTGCAGGCCGGGCGTCTGCCTCAAATTTAGGCGCAAAGGCGAAATTCGCGGCAGAGCTTGCCTCGTTGCGCAATACGCACGCAGATTTCGACGGCTGGTACCATCAGGCGGCAATCGAGGAAGAACACAAGCAGCGCAAAAGCTGACCAAATTCTTTCCAGCTCGAGACGAGAAAAAGCCCGGCGCGATCGCTCGCGCCGGGCTCTTCATTTGCCGAGGATCGGCTACTGCTTGGCGTCCAGATCGGTGCCCAGCGTATCCCTGACGAAGATCATGCCGATGATCAGCGACATCGCGGCGATCACCACTGGGTACCAGAGGCCGTAATAGATGTCGCCCTTGTAGGCGCTGAGTGCGAACACCGTTGCCGGCAGCAGGCCGCCGAACCAGCCATTGCCGATATGGTAAGGCAGCGACATGCCGGTATAGCGGATGCGGGTCGGGAACATCTCGACCAGAATCGCGGCGATCGGCCCGTAGACCATGGTCACGAACACGACCAGGATGAACAGGATGCCGATCGTCACCGGCCAATTCACCGCCTCCGGATCGGCGACCATGGCAAAGGCACCACCGCCCGGGATGTTGTAGACAGTGACCTCGGGGGCGCCGGCCGCTTCCTCCTTGGTCAGCAGCTTGTCGGCCACCGCCTTGTCGGTCGGAACGGTCGTTTTCTCGCCGCCGCGGATCGCCGCGGCATCGAGCTTCAGTTCCGGATTGGCTGCGACGAAGGCGTCGAGCTTCTGATCCGGCACCTTGGCCGCGGCCCGCTTCAGCGGATAGCCGCCATCCTGCAGGGACATGTTGACGGCCTTTTGGAAGGCGGCCTCCTTGGCCTTGGCCTGATCGCCGGCAGCGACGGCGTCATAGGACTGCACTGTCTCGTTGCCGATCTTGACCTTGGCGGCCGTGCCGGGTGCCGCGGTCGAAACGACGTCGTAAGGCACCGAGTTCTTGGTCAGGAACGAGGTCGCGATATCGCAGGATGTCGTGAACTTCGCCGTGCCGACCGGATTGAACTGGAACCTGCAGTCGCCGGGTGCCGCGGTCACCGTCGCGCGCGTGTTCTGCTGTGCGGTGGCCAGCGCGGGATTGGCGGCCCAGGTCAGCGCCTTGAACAGCGGGAAGGTGCAGACGATTCCCAAAGCAAGGCCGGCCATGATGATCGGCTTGCGGCCGATCTTGTCGGACAGCCAGCCGAACACGACGAAGAAGATCGAGCCGACGGCAAGCGCGATCGCGATCATGACGTTGACCGACCACGCGTCGACCTTCAGCACGTTCTGCAGGAAGAACAGCGCGTAGAACTGGCCGTTGTACCAGATCACGGCCTGGCCTGCGGTGAGGCCGAGCAGCGCCAGAAGCGCGATCTTGGCGTTCTTCCACTGGCCGAAGGCTTCTGACAGCGGCGCCTTGGAGCCCTTGCCCTCCTCCTTCATGCGCTGGAAGGTCGGCGACTCCGAAAGCGACAGCCGGATCCAGATCGAAATGGCAAGCAGCAGGAAGGAGACGATGAAGGGAATGCGCCAGCCCCAGGCAGCGTAGGTTTCCTTGCTGAGCGAACCCTGGACGATGAGGATGACGATCAGCGACAGGAATAGGCCGAGCGTTGCCGTCGTCTGGATCCAGGAGGTGTAGAAGCCGCGGCGATCGTCCGGCGCGTGCTCTGCGACATAGGTTGCGGCACCGCCATATTCGCCGCCAAGCGCCAGCCCCTGCAGCATGCGCAGCCCGATCAGTATCACCGGCGCCGCGATGCCCCAGCTGGCATAGCCGGGCAGCAGGCCGACCAGGAAGGTCGACAGGCCCATGATCGTCATGGTGACGAGGAAGGTGTATTTGCGGCCGACGAGGTCGCCGATGCGGCCGAACACAAGCGCGCCGAAGGGACGGACGAGGAAGCCGGCGGCGAAAGCCAGCAGCGCGAAGATGTTGCGCGTCGCCTCGGGGATGGTCGGGCTGAAGAAGGTCGCGCCGATGAAGGCGGCCAGCGAACCGTAAAGATAGAAATCGTACCATTCGAAAACGGTACCGAGCGAGGAGGCGAAGATGACCTTCTTTTCCTCCCGCGTCATGCCGCGGCTTTTTCCGCCGGCGGTCGATGCCATTGCCATTGATATATCCTCCCGTGGATCCCGTCTGTCCTCGATGGCTGCGCGCCACCGTCCGCAATTCCTCCGAACGCGGACTCAAAAACGCGGCCAACGAAGGAAAAAATGGCAGAAAGCGCCCCGGAAAGGCACCGCGACGATGGGATTATGACTTTGGTATTAGATGCAATGCGAAGCGGAGCTCAGGCTTTGAGCGCCTCAAGCAGGCTGACTGCCGCCATCATGTCGCGCTTGCGGGCGGAGCGGCGCGCGACGGCTTCGGCATCCTGGCCCCAGTGCTCGATCTGCCAGTCTTCGTCGACATGGCCGGCGGCCCAGGCCTCCTCGCCGTCGAGCTCGCCGAAGTCGACGGCAAGCGCCAGCAGCGCTGAGCCGGTCAGCGAGGTCATGACGTGGATCGCGGCCAGACGCAGCGGCTCGGCGCGCTGGGCAAGATGAGCGCCAAGGACGGCGATCGTCTCGCGCGGCTGCTCGACATGGATGACACCTTCGGCGAGGTTGAAGCGCACGCCGAGGTTGCTTCTTGCCCAATCGAGAACCGGATCCCAGAGCCTGTTCTGACGGTCTACCAGCCCCTGCGGGCCATCGGCTCGGTAGCAAAGCAGGTCCGACGAAGCGAAGCGCAGGACATCCTCCAGCACCGCTTGCGGGTCGCTGGCCACACCGTCGAATGCCGTGTTGGCAAGGCGCATCACCGGCATGGTCACAGGGTCGATGATCTCGCGCTGGGCGGAAAATTCGTCAGCAACCAGCGTCGCGGCTCCTTCAGTCGGCAACACCAGCAGCGCCTTTCCCGGCGTGCGGACCGGCCTGCCGTCCAGATGGACGGCAAAACCGCCTTCGACCGGCACTACCGAAACCGCCTTGTAGAAGCGCTTCGGCAGCGGCGTCTTCATCTGGATCTGGGCGCGGCGCACCGGATCGGGATCTGAAAGCTGCTTTCCCGCTTCGAGGTCGTTGAGGATGTCGCGCATCTCGAACTCCTTACGCTGGGACCTGCTTGCGCGACGGCCGATTGACGATGATCAGCCCGGCCGCGATCAGGCCCAGTGCCAGGAAGATCCTGATCGTCAGCGGCTCGCCCAAAAGCACGGCGCCGCACAGAACACCGAACACCGGCGACAGGAAGGCGAAGCTGGACAGGCCTGCCGCCGGATAGCGCGTGAGCAGCCAGAACCACAAAACATAGGTGAAAGCGACGATATAGAAAGACTGGAACATCAATGCCAGTGTCGGCAGTGCAGCGATTTCGCGGATGGGCGGGCCGGCGAACGGCATCACAAGGGCACCGACGACGGCGGCGCCGGCGAGTTGATAGAGCAGAAGCTTCTCGGCGCTGGTCTCGACCAGCTTCGATCGCTTGATGACGATGCTGGTCAACGCCCACAGGATGCCCGAGCCAAGACTGAGCAGATCGCCCGTCAGCGTCGCGTCATTGCCGGCGAAGATGCCGTCTGAGAACACGGCCAGAAGCCCGCAGAAAGCAAGCACGAGGCCCCCAAGCTTGCGCGCGTTGATGCGCTCGCCGAGCAAAAAATGGCCGCCGATCAGTACCCAGAACGGCATGGTGTTGACCAACAGCGTGTTGCGAGCGACGGTCGTGTATTCCAGCCCGATATAGAGAAACAGGAACTCGACGCCGAAGAGCACGCCGACGACAATGCCGGCGCTGAGCGTCCCATCCGCTTCAAACAGCTTGATGCCGCGCAACCGGCACCAGCCGAGAACGCACAGCCCGCCGATGATCGAGCGCGCGATCGATACGAAGACCGGATCGTAGCCGGCATAGGAGACCTTGGCGGCGACGTAGTTCAGGCCCCAGGACAATGTCAGCCCGACCATCATGGCGGCCGCGGTCATGTCGACCGCGTCGCGTCGGCCGAATGTATCGGCAGCACCGCTCAATTGTCGTCCTCCGCGCTCTGCTCATCGAAGCCGAGCAAGTTCCAGCTTTGGCGCATATGCGGCGGCATCGGCGCGGTAACATCGATGACGCCCTGGTCTGGATGCGGGATAACGATGCGGCGCGCGTGAAGATGAAGGCGGTTCTGGATGCCGCCGGGAAACTCCCAATTGGTGTCGGCCTCGAAATATTTGGGATCGCCGATGATCGGGCAGCCGATATGGGCGGCATGGACGCGAAGCTGGTGGGTGCGGCCGGTATAAGGTTCCATTTCCAGCCAGGACAGCGACTGCGCCGCCTGCTCGGCCACGCGGTAATAGGAAACGGCATGGTCGGCGCCCTTCTCGCCATGCTTGGCGATGCGCACGCGGTCGCCGTCCGGCGTCGCCTCCTTGACCAGCCAGGTCGAGATCTTGTCCTCGCGCTTCGGCGGCACGCCCTTGACCAAGGCCCAATAGGTTTTCTTCGTCTCGCGCGCCCGGAACGCTTCCGACAGCTTCATCGCGGCAAGGCGGGTGCGGGCAACGACCAGCACGCCGGAAGTGTCGCGGTCGAGGCGATGGACGAGGCGCGGCTTCTCGCCCTTCTGGTTGCGCCAGGCCTCGAGCATGTCGTCGACATTGCGCGTGACGCCGGAGCCGCCCTGCACGGCAAGCCCGGCAGGCTTGTTGAAGACGAAGACCTTCGGGTCCTCGTGCAGCAGCATCTTGGCCAGCACATCGGCATCGCCCTGGTTGCGGATCGAATGGCCAGTGAGCGCGGCGTCGCCCTTCTTGTCGACTTCGAGCGGCGGAATGCGCACGGTCTGCCCGGGCTCGACGCGCGTGTCGGCCTTGACGCGGCCGCCATCGACGCGGACCTGGCCCGAGCGCAAGAGCTTTTGCAGGTGACCGAAGCCGAGGCCCGGATAATGGACCTTGAACCAGCGGTCGAGCCGCATGCCCGCTTCGTCGGCCTCCACAGTGATTTGTTCGACACCTGCCATGGTTACGCTTTTCCGGTTGAAAGCGGCGCCATAGCACTAAGGCAAAGAGGTTGCGAGCCAAAGACCCAACAACGGACAAAGATCGCGCCAAAGAGCTTTGCGGAGCCGCAGGCGCGGACGCTTCAGTTTGCGGCGGCCTTCTTGGCCTTGGACGAGCCGATCATCTTCCAGTTCTTGTAGAACATGGAATTGATGCGCTCGACGCTGACCGAGACGATGGCGAGAAGGTTGGCGATCGGGCCGGGGAATGGCGATGGACGGATGATATCCATGAACACGCAGTAGCGGCGTCCGTCATATTCGTTCACCGAACGGTGCAGCAGCGTGTCGTCGAAAATGTAAAGCGGGTTGTCGTGCCAGTAGTTCCTGGCGCCGTTGCACTCGACGAAAATCTCAGCCTTGACCGGCAACAGGTTGTAGAGGATGCGCAGGCTGAGCCGCAGCGGCCCGAAATGCCAGGAAGTCGATTCCTTGCCTCTGAAGACTGAGACCGCGATGGTCTTGATGTATTTGAAGTCCTTGTTGAATTCCGCGACGTTGTCGATCTTGTGCTTGCCATACCACTGATAGACATACATGCCGCGCCGACCGGTGCCGAAATTGGCGTCGATATCGGCGATGATCTCGTCCTTGCGAGCCTTGAAGACGTCGAGAACCTCGTTGACCTCGCGCTGATAGTCTGCGGGGAACTGCTCCAGCTTCCATACGCCCGGGTTCCGATAGCAAAGCAGGTCGACCAAAAGGTTGAATGGCGACAGCAGCCAGGTGAAGATGCCGTTGCCCAGGAAATAGCCGCGGAACAACGACAGATCCTTGTTTGCATTGCGCATCACGTCGATCAGACCGCAGACGATCCAGATCGTGGTCAGGATCGGGATAAAATAAAAGCCAAGCGCGAGAAGCGGGACTGCGATAGCAGCCTGACGAAGAGTCTTACGGGTTTGCTTTGTCATAGTCTTTCGCTTGGGAGCGCGATCCTGTTCGCATGAGCCAAATCACGGCGACCTCCGCCAGCCGTGCGCCTTCATAGGATTTTTCATGACGCGGCACAATCTGGAACAGGTTTGCCCGCTCACGATCGCGCCAGCATCTCGACTTTGCTGTCATGCCGACGAAGCTTCGCCGCGAAGCACCCGAGCCCGCCGAGTCGCGGAAGCGGCTATTCCCGCTCTTTGCGCAGCTTTGCCCAGTATTCCAACCGCTTCTTGACCTCGCGCTCGAAGCCGCGCTCGGGCGGATCGTAGAAAGTGCGGCGGCCCATCTTTTCCGGGAAATAGTCCTGGCCGGAAAAGGCATCCGGCTCGTCGTGGTCGTAGCGGTAGCCGGCGCCGTAATCCTCTTCCTTCATCAGCTTGGTCGGCGCGTTGAGGATGTGCTTGGGCGGCAGCAGCGAGCCGAATTCCTTGGCCGCTTGTGTGGCCGCCTTGAAGGCGGTGTAGACGGCATTCGACTTGGGCGCGGTGGCGAGGTAGACGGTGGCCTCGGCGAAGGCGAGTTCGCCCTCGGGCGAGCCGAGATAATCGTAGGCGTCCTTTGCGGCATTGGCGACGACCAGGGCCTGCGGATCGGCAAGCCCGATATCTTCCACCGCCATGCGCACCAGCCGGCGGCCGAGATAGAGCGGATCCTCACCGGCATCGAACATGCGGGCGAGGTAATACAGCGCAGCGTCCGGATCCGAGCCGCGCACCGATTTATGCAGCGCCGAGATCAGGTTGTAATGGCCGTCCTGGCCCTTGTCGTAGATCGGCGCGCGACGCTGGATGACGCGCTGCAGGCCTTCGGGCCCAAACACCTCGCCCGGCTTGGCGGCGCGCCAGACCTCCTCGGCGAGCGTCAGCGAGGCACGACCGTCGCCATCGCTCATGCGGATCAGCATGGCCCGCGCCTCGTCGTCGAGCGGCAGCGCCCTGCCCTCGGTCGCCTCGGCCCGCTCCAGCAGCTTGGCGATGCTCTCCTCGTCCAGCGAGCGGAAGACGAGCACCCGCGCGCGGGACAGAAGCGCCGCGTTCAGCTCGAAGGATGGGTTCTCCGTCGTGGCGCCGACCAGCACCACCGTGCCGTCTTCCATGACCGGCAAAAAACCATCCTGCTGGGCACGATTGAAGCGATGGATCTCGTCGACGAAGAGCAGCGTCTGGCGGCCATTGGTCCGGCGCAGTTTTGCTGCCTCGAACACTTTCTTCAGGTCGGCGACGCCGGAAAACACCGCCGATATCTGCTCGAAGGAAAGGTGGGTTTCGCCGGCGAGCAACCGCGCCACCGTCGTCTTGCCGGTGCCGGGCGGGCCCCAGAAGATCATCGAGCCGAGCGTGCCGGAATTGATCAGCCGCGTCAGCGCGCCATCCGGGCCGGTCAAGTGCTCCTGGCCGACAACCTCGCCAAGGGTCTTCGGGCGCAACCGGTCAGCCAGCGGTCGGCCAGGCGGCGCCTTCTCCGGTTCATCGACGCTGAACAGATCGGCCATGCACTTTTATTTGGTTGGAACGCGGCCCCTTTTCCAGAGCCTGCTCAGTAACGCAACACCTGGCGCAGTATCTGCCCACCGCGCTCGACGGTAAACCGCCACCACCGCGTGTCCTGCTGCGCAATCTGTGCCAGCGTCGCCGCCTTATCGATGCTCGTGCCGTTCACTTCGCGCACGATGTCGCCCGGTTGGAAGCCGAAATCGGCGGCCGGTGAATCGCGGTTGATGTCGACCACGGTGACCCCCTTCATGTCGGTGCGCAGCCCGAGACGCTGGGCAAGGCGCGGCGAAAGCTCTGCCACCTTGGCCCCGGCGAAGGGGCTGCGGCCATGCAGCGTGACCTCGCTCGGCTTCGCGCCTTCGGGCGCGCGCTCCAGCGCAATCTCAAGCGTTGCCTGCTGGCCCTTGCTCAGCACGGCGAAGGTCGCCTTGGTGCCGATCGACAGCGTCGCCATGCGGTAATCCAGCGCCTCGATGCTTTCGACCGGGGTGTTGTTGAGCGACAGCACGACGTCGCCGGGCTTGAGCCCCGCCTTGCCGGCCGGTCCGGCCCCATCGACCGACGAGACCAGCGCGCCTGTCGGCTTTTCCATGCCAAGCGATTCCGCGATCTGGGGTGTCACGGCTTCAAACTCGGCGCCGATATAGGGCCGCTCGAAGAAATCCAGGCCGGCTTTGGCGGCGTCGGCGAAAGCCCTGACCATGTTCGACGGAATGGCGAAACCGATACCGATCGAGCCGCCGCTGCGGCTATAGATAGCCGTGTTGATGCCGACCAGCTGGCCGCCCATGTTGATCAGCGCGCCGCCGGAATTGCCGGGATTGATGGCGGCATCGGTCTGTATGAAATAGCCGGAGTCGGAAACGCCGATATGGCTGCGGGCAAGCGCCGAAACGATCCCGCTGGTGGTCGTCTGGCCGACGCCGAAGGGATTGCCGATGGCGAGCACCAGGTCGCCGACCTCGAGCGCGTCGGAATCGCCGATGGCGATCACCGGGAACGGCTTGTCGGCGGAAATCTTGAGCACGGCAAGATCGAGTGTCTCGTCCTTCAGCATCACCTTGGATGTGAACTCGCGCCCGTCGGCCGTCGCGACCTTCACCTCGTCGGCATCCTTGATGACATGGTAGTTGGTGACGATCACGCCGCTCGGATCGACCAGCACGCCGGAACCGAGCGAAGACTGCGCGCGCGGCTGCGCGCGGCCGAAGAACTCCTCGAAGAAGGGATCGCCCTCGAATGGCGAGGTCACCTTTGCGGTCTGCGAGGCGTAGACGTTGACCACGGCCGGCGCCGTCTGCTTGACCAGCGGCGCGAACGAAAGCTGCACCTCCTCGCGGCCGAACGGCACGCGCTTGTCGGGCCCGGAAGTGGAGTTCTCGCCCTCGACGCCATGCAAGAGATCGGTCAGCACGTCGGAAAGGCCAGGGTCGGCCGGCTTGGCGGCATCTTCTGCGAATGCCTGTCTGACGCTAGGAGCCGCGGCGAAAGCGGCAAGCGTGCACACCGCAATAAGAAACAGCCGTTTGAGGTGCATTCCGAATCCTCCAGATCAGGCGCCATTGTCCCGACGATTGTGCAGAATGAAAGGCTAAGGCGATGATATCGAATTATTTTCAGCCAGTAGCCGGCTATAGCTACAGGCGCAATCGGGTACCGCGGTTCGTCTGATGAAAAAACAGGTCGCTTCCTTCTGCGATTTCTTGGCAACCGGAACCTTGGGGCCGCTTTCCCCTGAGATGAAGCTGATCGATGTCGCGAAGGTGCTTGGCACGCCCGACGACTGGGACGTCGATGATGATGGTGACGTTCCGCTCTATTGGTGTTTCGGCAAGGTGGAGATTTCGTTCGACATTGCCGCTCCCTACCGGATGAACTGGTTTCAGGTCGAAGGCGCGGCCCAACTCAAGGGCAAATTCGAGCCTGTGACGGAACGGCTAAAGCTGTCCTTGGACAGATTCAGTGGAAAGACAAAACCCTCGGAGTTTCTTTCCGCCGGGCTCTGGGACCTTCAACGCACAAAGGTCCACTACGCCGCACTGAGCGATAGTGTCCTGCTAAACATTTGCGCCGGCTGCATCAAGGTGCACTTTCAAGTCGATACATCATTCATAGGTGATGGTGACCCGGTCAGGCATCTGGAAGAAGCAAAGCTAGGTCGGCTTTTGCGGGATATCGATCCCCGAACCAAGGTCGACAGCATCTATTCATATCCGCAACCTGCCGCCGAGGAGGTGCCTGGGGTGCTCAATTGGCGCGCGTTGTCCGGCCGTGACTATTTGGATATTCTCGGATAGCGCCAGACACAAGAACGCAAAAAGGGGCCCGAGGGCCCCTTGAATTCATTCGCTGAAAACCTGGCCTTATGCGGCCGCGGCTTCCTCGTCGCCGCCTTCGGCTTCGAGACGCGCGCGGTCGGCGGCGCCCTTGGCCGAGGTGTCGCGGTCGACGAACTCGATGACCGCCATGGCGGCATTGTCGCCGTGGCGGAAGCCCGCCTTCATGATGCGCAGGTAGCCGCCGTTGCGGCTGGCGTAGCGCGGTGCGATGGTTTCGAACAGGCGCTTGACGACGCCTTCATTGCCGATCTGCGCGATCACCTGGCGGCGGGCGTGCAGGTCGCCGCGCTTGCCGAGCGTCACCAGCTTCTCGACGATCGGACGCAGGTCCTTCGCCTTCGGCAGGGTGGTGACGATCTGCTCGTGCTCGATCAGAGACACTGCGAGGTTGGCGAACATCGACTTGCGGTGGCTTACGCTGCGGGCGAAGCGACGGCCTTTAAAACCGTGGCGCATGGCTCTTTTCCTTCTTTAGTTGTTCAAGAGGCCACGGCCTCTGATGGTTTTCCGCATGACCGTCGGATCGAGCGGCTCGCGCCGCCGATCCTTGGAATTCATGCTCAATACTGATCCTCGTAACGCTTGGCGAGGTCTTCGATGTTTTCCGGCGGCCAGTCCGGCACTTCCATGCCGAGGTGCAGACCCATCGCCGCCAGCACTTCCTTGATCTCGTTCAGCGACTTGCGGCCGAAATTCGGAGTGCGCAGCATCTCGGCTTCGGTCTTCTGGATCAGGTCGCCGATATAGACGATGTTGTCGTTCTTCAGGCAGTTGGCCGAACGCACCGAAAGCTCGAGCTCGTCGACCTTCTTGAGCAGCGCCGGGTTGAAGGCCAGCTCGGTGACGGCCTCGGTGGCGACTTCCTTCTGCGGCTCGTCGAAGTTGACGAACAGGCTGAGCTGGTCCTGCAGGATGCGGGCCGCGAAAGCCACGGCGTCCTCGCCCGAGATCGAACCGTCGGTCTCGATGGTCATGGTCAGCTTGTCGTAGTCGAGAACCTGGCCCTCGCGGGTGTTCTCGACCTTGTAGGAGACCTTCTTGACCGGCGAGTAGAGGCTGTCGACCGGGATCAAGCCGATCGGCGCGTCCTCGGCGCGGTTGCGCTCAGCCGGCACATAACCCTTGCCGGTGTCGACGGTGAATTCCATGCGGATCTCCGCGCCCTCGTCCAGCGTGCAGATCACGTGGTCGGGGTTGAGGATCTCGACGTCGCCGACCGTCTGGATGTCACCGGCAAGCACGGCGCCCGGGCCCTGCTTGCGCACGACCATGCGCTTGGGACCATCGCCTTCCATGCGGATGGCGATTTCCTTGATGTTGAGCACGATGTCGGTCACGTCCTCGCGCACGCCGGCGATGGACGAGAACTCATGCAGCACGCCGTCGATCTGCACGGCGGTGACGGCCGCACCGCGCAGCGAAGACAGAAGCACGCGCCGCAGCGCGTTGCCGAGCGTGAGGCCGAAGCCACGCTCGAGCGGCTCGGCCACAAGCGTGGTCAGCGTCTTCTTCTTCGACGAGAACTCGATCTTGTTCGGCTTGATCAGTTCCTGCCAGTTTTTCTGGATCATGGTGTCTTCCTTCCTTTGACCCGCCACCATCCAATCGTGGCGGGCAGCCTGGAATTGCCGCGGAGGAGCGCCCTGGCGCTCACGCGGCGTTCAAAAATATTAGACGCGGCGCTTCTTGCGCGGACGGCAGCCATTGTGCGGGATCGGCGTCACATCGCGAATCGAGGTGATGGTGAAGCCGGCCGCCTGCAGGGCGCGCAGCGCCGATTCACGGCCGGAGCCGGGTCCGCAGACCTCGACCTCGAGCATGCGCATGCCGTGTTCCTGGGCCTTCTTGGCGACGTCCTCGGCGGCCATCTGGGCGGCGAACGGGGTCGACTTGCGCGAACCCTTGAAGCCCTGGGCGCCGGCGGACGACCAGGCGATCGAATTGCCCTGCGCGTCGGTGATGGTGATCATCGTATTGTTGAAGGTCGAATTGACGTGGGCAACGCCCGACGAGATGTTCTTGCGTTCGCGACGGCGAACACGAGCGGCTTCCTTGGCCATGGTAGTCCTTTCAGTTGATCTCTACACCGCCGTAACGCCAGCGGCTCCACCTTCGTAAGGGAGTAGGGGAATAGGGCAGTAAGGGAGTGGGGAAATGAACGATCCGATTTCGGACTATTCCCTACTGCCTTACTCCCCTACCCCCTTATTCCCCTAATTACTTCTTCTTGCCGGCGATCGCCTTGGCCGGGCCCTTGCGGGTGCGCGCATTGGTATGCGTGCGCTGGCCGCGGACCGGCAGCGAGCGGCGGTGACGCAGGCCGCGGTAGCAGCCGAGGTCCATCAGCCGCTTGATGTTCATCGAGACCTCGCGGCGCAGGTCGCCTTCGACCTGGTAGTCGCGGTCGATCGTCTCGCGGATCTGCAGCACTTCCGCGTCGGTCAGCTGGTTGACGCGGCGGTCTGCCGGGATGCCGACCTTGTCGACGATCTCCTGGGCAAACTTCTTGCCGATGCCGTGAATGTACTGAAGCGCAATGACGACGCGCTTGTTGGTCGGAATGTTGACGCCGGCTATACGAGCCATGTTCTTTCATCTCCATTTGGGCCGGCCATCCTTCAAAAGGCAGGCCCGGCGCTATCTAAGTTGCCCCGCGTCCGGTGGAGGCCGGCCCTTGCGGGAGTTTCCTGGTTCAAAACGGATGCCCTGCCCTTGCGGGCAAGCAAAGTCCATGCCTGATAGGAAGACGGGCCGCCATACCCCAATGGCTTCTTCCAGTCAAGCGCAATCTTTGCTTGTCGGAGCGGCCTAGCTCACCGCCGCCGTGAGCACCTTCTCGATCTCCGCGGTCACCGCGTCGATGCTGGCCATGCCGTCAACGCTCTTCAGCCTGCCTTTGGCATAGTAGTAGCCGGTCAGCGGCGCCGTCTTCTTGTAATATTCTCGCAGGCGCTCCTCGAACACCGCCGGGTTGTCGTCCTTGCGCACCGGCTGGCCGGCCGCCTTGGCATCCTCGGCCCGCTTGACGATGCGCCCGACCAGCGCCTTGTCGTCGACGACGAGCTCGATGACGCTGTCGAGCGCGATGTTGCGCTCGGCGAGCATGGCTTCGACGGCATCGGCCTGCACCAGCGTGCGCGGATAACCGTCGAGGATGAAGCCCCTGGCGCAGTCGGGCTGGTCGATCCGCTCGGCAACGATCGCATTGACGATCGCGTCCGATACCAGCTCGCCGGCATCCATAACCGCCTTGGCCCGCTTGCCGACTTCGGTTCCGGCCTGGACGGCGGCACGCAGCATGTCTCCCGTCGAAAGCTGGGGTATGCCGTGTTTTTCTACCAGTCTCTGTGCTTGCGTCCCCTTGCCCGCTCCTGGCGGCCCAAGCAATATCAGCCTCATCTGCTCCTCTTACCCCCGCGCAACTTCGACTTCTTGATCAGGCCCTCATACTGGTGCGCGATCAGGTGACCCTGAATCTGCGCCACCGTGTCGAGCGTGACACTGACCACGATCAGAAGCGATGTGCCACCGAGATAGAAAGGTACGCCAGTCGCTGAAATCAGGAACTCAGGCAGCAGACACACCAGCACCAGGTAGATGGCGCCGATGACGGTGATACGCGTCAGAACATAGTCGATATATTCGGCGGTGCGCTCGCCCGGACGATAGCCCGGGATGAAGCCGGAATGCTTCTTGAGCTGGTCGGCCGTGTCCTTCGGGTTGAAGACGATTGCCGTATAGAAGAAGGCGAAGAAAATGATCATCGCCGCATAGAACGCCATATAGAGCGGCTGGCCGTGGCCCAGCGCCGCAAGAACCGTGCTCGCCCAGGCAGGCAGGTTGGTGGTCTGCGAGAAGCCGGCAACCGTTGCCGGGAGAAGCAGCAGCGAGGAGGCGAAGATCGGCGGGATGACGCCCGAGGTGTTGAGCTTCAGCGGCAGATGCGAGGTGTCGCCTTGGAACATGCGGTTGCCGACCTGCCGCTTCGGATACTGGATGAGCAGGCGGCGCTGGGCGCGCTCGAAGAAGACGATGACGCCGATGACGACGACGGCGAGCACGATGATCGCGAGAATCAGGCTCGTGGACAGCGCACCGGTGCGGCCGAGTTCCAGCGTGCCTGAAATGGCGTGCGGCAGACCGGCGACGATGCCCGAGAAGATGATCAGCGAAATGCCGTTGCCGATGCCGCGCGCGGTGATCTGCTCGCCGAGCCACATCAGGAACATGGTCCCGCCGACAAGCGTGACGACGGTCGAGATGCGGAAGAACATGCCGGGATCGGTGACGATACCGTTGCCGCCCTCCAGCCCGACCGAAATGCCGTAGGCCTGCACCAAGGCCAGCAGCACGGTGCCGTAGCGCGTGTACTGGTTGATGATCTTGCGGCCCTGCTCGCCTTCCTTCTTCAGCGCTTCCAGCGACGGGATGACCGAGGTCATCAGCTGCATGATGATGGAAGCGGAGATGTAGGGCATGATGCCGAGCGCGAAGATCGCCATGCGCTGCACGGCGCCGCCGGCAAACATGTTGAACATGCCGAGCACGCCCTTGCTCTGCGAGGAGAAGGCCTGCGCGAAAGCGTCGGGATTGATCCCGGGAAGCGGGATGTAGGTGCCGAGGCGGTAGACGAGCAGCGCGCCGACGGTGAACCAGATGCGCTTCTTCAGATCCTCGGCCTTGGCGAAGGCCGCAAAATTCAGATTGGAGGCTAGTTGTTCAGCAGCCGAAGCCATGCCTGATTTTCTCCGCTAGAGCATGATGCCGAAAAGTGTGAAGCGGTTTTCGGAAGACATCATCCTCTACTTCATTGATTATGCTCTACTTCATTGATTTCTATGTCGCGCTCGATGCCCGCAGCTCAGGCGGCGCGTGTCACCGAAGCTCACGAGATAAGCTCCGGACCGTCAACATGCAAGCGGCCGCGTTGACGCGGCCGCCTAATTGATCAGATCAAAGCGCGGACGGGCGGCAAAAATGAAACCATACCCGCCGGCCGCGCTTCAAATCGCCGTTACTCGGCGGCGGCCGCTTCCGGCAGCTTCACCGAACCGCCGGCCTTCTCGATCTTCTCGATCGCAGCTTTGGAGGCGCCGGCGACGTCGAAGCTGAGCTTGGCCTTGAGCTCGCCGTCGGAGAGCACGCGCACGCCGTCCTTGGCGCGGCGGATGACGCCGGCAGCGATCAGGGTCTCAGCCGTCACGGTCTCCTTCGCGTCGAGCTTCTTGGCATCGACGGCAGCCTGGATGCGGGCAAGCGACACGACGGTGAAGCTCTTGGCGAACAGGTTGTTGAAGCCGCGCTTTGGCAGGCGCCGGTAAAGCGGCATCTGGCCGCCCTCGAAGCCGTTGATGGCAACGCCCGAGCGTGCCTTCTGGCCCTTGACGCCGCGACCGGCGGTCTTGCCAGAGCCGGAGCCGATGCCGCGACCGAGGCGCTTCCTGGAGTGCGTGGCGCCGTCCTTGTCACGCAGATCGTTGAGTTTCATGTTTCTGTCTCCTGCGCTTCCGTTCAGGCCTCGTCCACAACGCGGACGAGGTGCTGGACGGCGGCGATCATGCCGCGCACCGAAGGGGTGTCTTCCAGCGTACGCCGCTTGTGCATCTTGTTGAGGCCGAGGCCGACCAGCGTCGCGCGCTGCTCCTTCGGCCGGCGGATCGGCGAACCGATCTGCTCGACGGTGATGGTCTTGGTAGCTTTCTTGGCCATGGTCGAAATCCCTGGTCAGCGTCGACTATTCTTCGGTCGCGACGGCGGTGCCGCGGCGGGCCTGAAGGGTCGAGTACTTGATGCCGCGCGCAGCTGCCACATCCTTCGGATGCATCTGGCTCTTCAGCGCGTCGAAGGTGGCGCGAACCATGTTGTAGGGGTTCGACGAACCCATCGACTTGGCGACCACGTCGTGCATGCCGAGCGTCTCGAAGACGGCGCGCATCGGGCCGCCCGCGATGATGCCGGTACCCTGCTTGGCGGCGCGCAGCAGAACGCGTCCGGCGCCCCAGCGGCCCTCGACGTCGTGATGCAGCGTGCGGCCCGAACGCAGCGGCACGAAGATCATGTCGCGCTTGGCCGATTCGGTCGCCTTGCGGATCGCCTCCGGCACTTCGCGCGCCTTGCCGTGGCCGAAGCCGACGCGGCCCTTCTGGTCGCCGACGACGACAAGCGCGGCAAAGCCGAAGCGACGGCCGCCCTTCACCACCTTGGCGACGCGGTTGATGTGGACAAGCTTGTCCACCATGCCGTCGTCGCGCTCTTCGCGTTCACGCTCGCGGCCGCGGCCGCCTTCCCTACGTTCCTGTGCCATATCCTAGTCCTTGTTCTTTTCCGGAAGCACGGGTTGCTGTTTGCCGGCGCCTCTAGCGACCACCGGCGGTGAATTTCTCCTTTGCATGATCCTGTCCGAAAAGTCTGCAACTTTTCGGGATCATGCATTAGAAGCTCAGACCGCCTTCGCGGGCAGCCTCGGCCAGCGCCTTGACGCGGCCGTGATAGATGTACGGGCCGCGGTCGAAGACGACTTCCTTGACGCCGGCCTTCGACGCGCGCTCGGCGATCAGCTTGCCGACCGCGGCAGCGGCGGCGCTGTCGGCGCCGGTCTTGAGCGAGCCCTTCAGGTCCTTCTCCAGGGTCGAGGCGGCGGCGAGCGTGTGGCCCTTGGCGTCGTCGATGACCTGGACGTAGATGTGCTTCGAGGTGCGGTGCACCGAAAGCCGCGGCCGCTCGCCGGCGACCTTCTTGAGCTGGCGGCGCACGCGCTGCGCGCGGCGCTGGGTGGTTTCTTTGGGGCTAGCCATGATTCTGTTCCTTGCCTTCAGAAAACGGGGGCAACCGTGTGCGGTAGGCCAAGCCTCCCGCGGTCGCGCCCCGCGGCGATCAAAAGTCTTACTTCTTCTTGCCTTCCTTGCGGACAATCCGCTCGTCGGCATAGCGCACGCCCTTGCCCTTGTAGGGTTCGGGACCGCGATACTCGCGGATCTCGGCCGCGACCTGGCCGACCTGCTGCTTGTCGATGCCGGAGACCGTGATTTCGGTCGGCTTCGGCACGGAGATCGTGATGCCCTGCGGCGTCTCATAGACCACGTCGTGGCTGAAGCCGAGCGCCAGCTGCAGGTTCTTGCCCTGCATGGCGGCGCGATAGCCGACGCCGGTGATCTCGAGCTTCTTCTCGAAGCCGTCCTTGACGCCCTGCAGGATGTTGACGATCTGCGTGCGCGACATGCCCCACTTGGCGCGGGCGGTCTTGGTCTGGTCGCGCGGCTCGACCGAAATCTCGGCGCCTTCCATCTTGACCAGCACTTCGTCGTTGACCACGAACTTCAGCTCGCCCTTGGGGCCCTTCGCCGTCACGGTCTGGCCGTTGACGGTCGCGGAGACGCCCTGCGGCAGCGAAACGGGTTTCTTTCCGATACGAGACATTGTTGTCTCCTCTTTCCTTTACTGCTGTGAATGGTGAATGGTGGAATGGCGAACGGCGCGGTCAAAGTCCCGTGCAGTCTCACCATTCACTATTCACCATTGACCATTCACCCTTAGAAAATCTGGCAGAGGATCTCGCCGCCGACATTCTGCTCGCGCGCTTCGTGATCGGCCATGACGCCCTTCGGCGTCGAAAGGATGGCGATGCCGAGGCCGTTGGCGACATGCGGGATCGACTTGGCCGAGACATAGACGCGGCGGCCGGGCTTCGAGACGCGCTCGATTTCGCGCACGACCGGAGCGCCGTCGAAATACTTCAGCTCGATCTCGATTTCCGACTTGCCGTTCTCGAAGTCGGTCTGGCTGTAGTCGCGGATATAGCCTTCCGACTTCAGCACTTCGAGGACGCGGGCGCGCAGACGCGAGGCCGGAGTCGAGACGGTCGACTTCTTGCGGCCATAGGCGTTGCGGATGCGGGTCAGCATATCGCCGAGAGGATCGCTCAATGACATCTCAGTGTCTCCTTACCAGCTCGACTTGACCAGGCCCGGGATCTGGCCGTTGTTGCCCAGATCGCGAAGCGCGATACGCGAAAGCTTGAGCTTGCGATAGTAGGCGCGAGGACGCCCCGTCACTTCGCAGCGGTTGCGGATGCGGATCTTGGCCGAGTTGCGCGGCAGCGCCGAAAGCTTCAACTGGGCGCGGAAACGCTCTTCCATCGGCTTGGACTGGTCCATGACGATGTCCTTGAGCGCCTTGCGCTTGGCGGCGTACTGACCGGCAAGCTTGCGGCGCCGGTTGTTCTTCTCGACTGAGCTGGTCTTTGCCATTTCAGATTTTTCCTTTTTCGCTGCCGTTACTGGCGGAAGGGGAAGTTGAAGGCCTTGAGCAGCGCCCTGGCCTCGTCATCCGTCTTCGCCGTCGTACAAACGATGACGTCCATGCCCCAGACCTGATCAACCTTGTCGTAGTTGATCTCCGGGAACACGATGTGCTCCTTGATGCCCATGGCGTAGTTGCCACGGCCGTCAAAGCTCTTCGGGTTCAGTCCGCGAAAGTCGCGAACGCGCGGCAGCGCGATGTTCACGAGGCGGTCGAGGAACTCGTACATGCGTTCCTTGCGCAGCGTGACCTTGGCGCCGATCGGCATGTTCTCGCGCACCTTGAAGCCCGCGATCGAATTGCGGGCGCGGGTGACGACAGCCTTCTGGCCGGCGATCAGCGCGAGGTCCTCGGCCGCGACCGAGGGCTTCTTGGAATCGCCGGTCGCTTCGCCGACACCCATGTTCAGCACGATCTTGTCGATGCGCGGAACCTGCATCTCGTTGTCGTAGCCGAACTGCTCCTGCAGCGCCTTGCGGATGGTCTCCTGATAGACCTTCTTGAGGCGCGGCTCGTTCTTGGCAGCTGCCTGCTTGGTTTCAGCCTTAGCCATTGATGACTTCTCCCGAACGCTTGGCGACGCGCACCTTCTTGCCGTCCTTCTGGATGGCGAAGCCGACGCGGGTCGGCTTGCCGTCCTTGGGGTCGGCCAGCGCGATGTTCGACAGGTGGATCGGCGCTTCCTTGGTGATGATCCCGCCCTCTTGGGACTGGGTCTGCTTCTGGTGACGGCGAATGAGGTTCACGCCGCGGACCAGCGCGGTGTCTTCCTTCGGCTGCACCGACAGGACTTCGCCCGAACGGCCCTTGTCCTTGCCGGCAAGCACGACGACCTTGTCGCCTTTTCTGATCTTTTGCATGGGTCCGGCTCCTTACAGCACTTCAGGCGCGAGCGAGATGATCTTCATGTGGTTCTTGGCGCGAAGCTCGCGCGGAACCGGCCCGAAGATACGTGTGCCGATCGGCTCTTTCTTGTTGTCGACGAGAACGGCCGCGTTCTTGTCGAAACGGATCACGCTGCCGTCCGGACGGCGGATGTCCTTGGCCGTGCGAACCACGACCGCCTTCATCACGTCGCCCTTCTTAACGCGGCCGCGCGGGATGGCTTCCTTGATCGACACCACGATGATGTCGCCGACGGAGGCATACTTCCGCTTCGAACCGCCCAGCACCTTGATGCACATGACACGACGGGCGCCGGAATTGTCCGCGACGTCGAGGTTTGTTTGCATCTGAATCATGACTGGCCGCCTTCTTCTTTTCTAACGGGACGGGCTTTCACCCCTCCCCGGTCTGTCCAAAATTCGTTTCGTTCGCCCGGATCAAGCCTGATCCGCGGTGATGACGACCCAGCGCTTGTCCTTGGAGATCGGCTTCGATTCCTGGATGAACACCTGGTCGCCGACCTTGTGGGCGTTGTTCTCGTCATGCGCCTTGTACTTCTTGGTCAGGCGCACGGTCTTCTTCATCACGGGATGCGTGAAGCGCCGCTCGACCTTGACGACGACCGTCTTCTCGTTCTTGTCGCTGACCACGGTGCCCTGCAGGATGCGCTTTGGCATGGTTCTCGTCCTTAAGCCTTCTTGGCCGCGGCTTTTTCCGCGGCGATGGTCTTGATGCGCGCGATGTCCCTGCGGACCTGCTTCACGCGTGCGGTCTTCTCGAGCTGGCCGGTGGCCTTCTGGAAGCGCAGATTGAACTGCTCCTTCTTGAGGGCGGCCAGGTCGTCGGCCAGCTGATCCTGGGTCTTGGTCCGGATATCTTCGGCTTTCATGATCGCCTGTCCTTATTCTGCGATGCGCTGCACGAAGCGCGTCTTGACCGAGAGCTTGGCGGCGCCGAGACGCAGCGCCTCACGCGCAGTTTCTTCGCTGACGCCGTCGATCTCGAACATGATGCGGCCAGGCTTGACGCGCGCCGCCCAGTAGTCGACGGCGCCCTTGCCCTTACCCATGCGCACTTCGGTCGGCTTCGAGGTGACCGGCAGATCCGGGAACACCCGGATCCAGACGCGGCCGGCGCGCTTCATCTCGCGGGTGATCGCGCGGCGGGCCGCCTCGATCTCGCGCGCGGTGACGCGGTTCGGCTCAAGCGCCTTCAGCCCGAAACCGCCGAAATCCAGATTGGTGCCGCCCTTGGCGGTACCGTGGATACGGCCCTTGAACTGCTTGCGGAACTTTGTGCGCTTTGGCTGCAGCATCGTTCTAACTCCAAATTCTCAAATTTCTCAGGCGTTCTCGCGACGGCGACCGCGCTCACGCTCGCCGGTCTGACCGCCGTGATCGCCTTCCGTGGCGCGACGCTCCGACGCCATCGGGTCGTGCTCGAGGATCTCGCCCTTGAACACCCACACCTTGACGCCGCAGATGCCGTACGCCGTGTTCGCCTCGGCCGTGCCGTAGTCGACATCGGCGCGCAGCGTATGCAGCGGCACGCGGCCTTCGCGGTACCACTCCATGCGCGCGATTTCGGCGCCGCCGAGACGGCCGGAGCAGTTGATGCGGATGCCTTCGGCACCAAGACGCATGGCCGACTGAACGGCGCGCTTCATGGCGCGACGGAACGCGATGCGGCGCTCGAGCTGCTGGGCGATCGACTGGGCGATCAGCGTGGCGTCGATTTCCGGCTTGCGCACTTCAACGATGTTGAGGTGCGTCTCGGACTTCGTCATCTCCATCAGCTTCCTGCGGAGCTTCTCGATGTCGGCGCCCTTCTTGCCGATGATCAGGCCCGGACGCGCGGCATGGATGGTGACGCGGCACTTCTTGTGCGGACGCTCGATCACGACCTTGGAGATCGCGGCCTGCTTGAGTTCCTTCTCAAGATACTTACGGATCTTGATGTCCTCATGCAGCAGCTGACCGTATTCGCCGGTGTTCGCGAACCAGCGCGAATCCCAGGTGCGGTTGATGCCGAGACGCAGCCCGATCGGATTGACTTTCTGGCCCATTATGCGGCCTCCCCTTTTTCCTCGACTTCACGAACGACGATCGTGAGGTGCGAGAACGGCTTTTCGATACGGCTGGCGCGACCACGGCCACGCGCGTGGAAACGCTTCATGACGATCGACTTGCCGACATAGGCTTCCGATACGATCAGTGCGTCGACATCGAGGTCGTGGTTGTTTTCCGCGTTGGCGATCGCCGACTCCAGGGTCTTCTTGACCGTGCCGGAAATCCGCTTGGCCGAGAATTCGAGGTCGGAAAGCGCTGTCGCGACCTTCTTGCCGCGGATCAGCGCGGCAACCAGGTTCAGCTTCTGCGGGCTGATACGGATGGTGCGCAGAACGGCGCGCGCCTCGTTGTCAGCAAGCCTGCGCGGAGCTTTGGCCTTGCCCATGATTATTTCCTCTTCGCCTTCTTATCCGCGCCATGACCGTAGTAGGTCCGGGTCGGAGCGAATTCACCGAACTTGTGGCCGACCATGTCCTCGTTCACGGAGACGGGAACGTGCTTCTGGCCGTTGTAGACACCGAAGGTGAAGCCGACGAACTGCGGCAGGATGGTGGAGCGACGGCTCCACATCTTGATCACCTCATTGCGACCGCCTTCACGAACCTTGTCCACCTTCTTGAGAAGGTAGCCGTCGATGAAGGGGCCTTTCCAAATCGAACGAGTCACTTGGCGTTACCTCTTCTTAGCTCTTGCGCTGATGGCGCGAGCGCACGATGAACTTGTCGGTCGCCTTGTTGGACCGCGTCTTCTTGCCCTTGGTCGGCTTGCCCCAGGGCGAAACCGGGTGACGGCCACCCGAGGTGCGGCCTTCGCCACCACCGTGCGGATGATCGACCGGGTTCATGGCCACGCCGCGATTGTGCGGGCGCTTGCCGCGCCACACCGTGCGGCCGGCCTTGCCGTCGTTGATGTTGCCGTGGTCGGGGTTCGACACGGCGCCGACGGTGGCCATGCAGGAGCCGTGCACGACGCGCTGCTCGCCCGAGTTGAGGCGCAGGATCGCCATGCCCTGGTCGCGGCCGACGAGCTGGGCGTAGCCGCCCGCCGAACGGGCGACCTGGCCGCCCTTGCCCGGCTTCAGCTCGATGTTGTGGACGATCGTGCCGACCGGCATCGAGGCCAGCGGCATCGCGTTGCCCGGCTTCACGTCGACCGCTTCGCCGGCCACGATCTTGTCGCCGGCGGCCAGACGCTGCGGCGCCAGGATGTAGGACAGCTCGCCGTCGTCATACTTGATCAGCGCGATGAAGGCGGTGCGGTTCGGATCGTATTCGATGCGCTCGACCGTGCCGACGACGTCGTACTTCTTACGCTTGAAGTCGATGATGCGGTACGAACGCTTGTGACCGCCGCCGATGAAGCGGGCCGTGATGCGGCCGTAATTATTGCGGCCGCCCGACTTGGTCAGGCCTTCGGTCAGGCCCTTGACGGGCTTGCCCTTGTAGAGGCCCGAGCGGTCGACGATGACCAGCTGACGGGTGCTCGGCGTTACCGGGTTGAATTTCTTGAGTGCCATTGTCCTGTCCTCGCGGCCTTGCTCAGAGACCCGTCGCGACGTCGATCGACTGGCCGTCGGCCAGCGTCACAACCGCCTTCTTGACGTCGCCCTGGCGGCCAACCGTGCCGCGGAAGCGCTTGATCTTGCCCTTACGGACGAGCGTGTTCACGGCCGTAACCTTGACCCCGAAGAGAGCTTCCACGGCGGCCTTGATTTCCGGCTTCGACGCCTTCTTGGCGACATTGAAGACGACCTGGTTCTGCTCGGAAGCCATGGTCGACTTTTCGGTGATCGCCGGCGAGACGATCACGTCGTAGTGACGGAGGTCGGTCATTTGAAGCGCTCCTCGAGAGCCTCGACGGCGGCCTTCGAAAGGACCAGCGTGCCGCGGCGCAGAATGTCGTAGACGTTGATGCCCTGGATCGGCAGCACGTCGATGTTGGGGATGTTGGTCGCCGCCAGCTTGAAGTTCTGGTCAAGCTCGGCGCCGCCGATCACCAGGGCATTGGTGAGCCCGAGCGTCTCGAGGCTCGCAACCAGCGCCTTGGTCTTGGCTTCGGCGAGCTTCAGCTCGTCGACGATGATCAGCGAAGCGCTCTTGGCCTTGGCCGAGAGAGCGTGCTTCAAGCCCAGAGCGCGCACCTTCTTCGGCAGCTCGTGCTCGTGGCTGCGCACGACCGGGCCGTGCGCCTTGCCACCGCCGCGGAACTGCGGAGCGCGAGCCGAATGGTGACGGGCGCGGCCCGTACCCTTCTGCTTGTACATCTTGGCGCCGGTGCGCGCGATCTCGGCGCGGCCCTTGGCCTTGTGCGTGCCTTGCTGCTTCTTGGCCAGCTGCCAGCGCACGACGCGCTGCAGGATGTCCTCACGCGGGTCAAGGCCGAAGATCTCCTCGGAGAGCTTTACCTTGCCGGCGTCCTTGCCGCCGAGGGTTGTGATCTTGAGGTCCATTATTCCGCTCCCTCATTGGCCGGGGCATCGTTCTTGGCGGCAGCGGCACGGATCGCGGCTGGCTTCGGCGCGTTGGCCGGCAGCGCAACCTTGGCCGCGTCACGGACCAGGATCCAGGCGCCCTTCACCCCCGGGACGGCGCCGCGGATCAGGATCAGGCCGCGGTCGGCATCGGTCGAGACGACCTCGACATTCTGGGTGGTGACGCGAACGTCGCCCATGTGGCCGGCCATCTTCTTGCCCTTGAACACCTTGCCGGGGTCCTGGCGCTGTCCGGTCGAGCCGTGCGTGCGGTGCGAGACCGAGTTACCGTGCGTGGCACGGCCGCCACCCATGTTGTGCCGCTTGATCACGCCCTGAAAACCCTTGCCGGTCGAGGTGCCCGTCACGTCGACCTTCTGGCCGGCGACGAAGTGCTCGACGGTGAGCTCGGCGCCGACGTCGATCATGTTGTCGGCGGAGACGCGGAACTCGGCGAGCTTCGCCTTTGGCTCGACGGAGGCGGCAGCGAAATGGCCGCGCATCGCCTTCGACGTGTTCTTCACCTTGGCAAGGCCAACGCCGAGCTGGACGGCGGTGTAGCCGTTCTTCTCCTGCGTGCGCTGCGCCACGACCTGGCAGTTCTCCATCTGGAGAACGGTGACGGGAACGTGTTCCCCTGCATCGTTATAGATGCGGGTCATTCCCACCTTCTTTGCAATCACACCTGAACGCATCGGTTCAATTCCTTTAGAGTTCCCTGTCGGGGCTGACGCCCCTCCACGCCTCTTGCTTCCTTCAGAGTTCCGGGTCGCCCCGCCCTCTTGTTCCTTAGAGCTTGATCTCGACGTCGACACCGGCGGCCAGATCGAGCTTCATCAGAGCATCGACCGTCTGCGGGGTCGGATCGACGATGTCGAGCAGCCGCTTGTGGGTGCGCATCTCGAACTGCTCGCGGCTCTTCTTGTCGACGTGAGGCGACCGGTTGACCGTGAACTTTTCGATCCGCGTCGGCAGCGGAATGGGGCCGCGGACGTTGGCGCCGGTGCGCTTGGCGGTCGACACGATTTCGCGCGTCGAGGCGTCGAGCACCCGGTGGTCAAACGCCTTAAGGCGGATGCGGATATTCTGTCCGTTCATGCGTCAATTCCTTGTTCTGGCGCGGCGCGGGCAGCCCCGCGCCCGCGACAGATCCGTTTCGTCCAATTATTCTTTGATGGTGACGACGATGCCGGCACCGACGGTGCGGCCGCCTTCACGGATGGCGAAGCGCAGCTTCTCTTCCATCGCGATCGGCACGATCAGCTCGACATCGACGGTGATGTTGTCGCCGGGCATCACCATCTCGGTGCCTGCCGGCAGCGTCACGATGCCGGTCACGTCGGTGGTGCGGAAGTAGAACTGCGGCCGGTAGTTGGTGAAGAACGGCGTGTGACGGCCGCCCTCGTCCTTGGTCAGGATGTAGGCTTCGGCCACGAACTTCTTGTGCGGCTTCACCGAACCCGGCTTGGCCAGAACCTGGCCGCGCTCGACACCCTCCCGGTCGATGCCGCGCAACAGCGCGCCGATGTTGTCGCCGGCCTGGCCCTGGTCGAGCAGCTTGCGGAACATCTCCACGCCCGTGCAGGTGGTCTTGGCCGTCGGACGGATGCCGACGATCTCCAATTCCTCACCGACCTTGACCACGCCGCGCTCGACGCGGCCGGTCACGACCGTGCCGCGGCCCGAGATCGAGAACACGTCCTCGATCGGCATCAGGAACGGCTTGTCCAGCGGACGGACCGGCGTCGGGATGTAGGCGTCGACCTGCGCCATCAGCTCGCGGATGGCGTCCTCGCCGATGGTCTTGTTCGAATCTTCCAGAGCGGCCAGCGCCGAACCCTTGACGATCGGAATGTCGTCGCCGGGGAACTCGTTCTTGGTCAACAGCTCGCGAACCTCGAGCTCGACCAGCTCGAGCAGCTCGGCGTCGTCGACCTGGTCGACCTTGTTCAGGAACACCACGATCGAGGGCACGCCGACCTGGCGGGCCAAAAGGATGTGCTCGCGGGTCTGCGGCATCGGGCCGTCGGCGGCCGAAACCACCAGGATCGCGCCGTCCATCTGGGCGGCGCCGGTGATCATGTTCTTGACATAGTCGGCATGGCCGGGGCAGTCGACATGGGCGTAGTGACGGTTGGCCGTCTCGTACTCGACATGCGCCGTCGAGATGGTGATGCCGCGCGCCTTCTCTTCCGGCGCCGCGTCGATCTGGTCATAGCGCTTGTATTCGCCAAAATACTTCGTGATCGCCGCCGTCAGCGACGTCTTGCCATGATCGACGTGGCCGATCGTGCCAATGTTCACATGCGGCTTGGTGCGCTCGAATTTACCTTTTGCCACTGTATTTCTCCGTCTTTACTCATCCCGCTCGGGGAAATTGATATTCGCTCCAGCCGAACCGGAAACGCGTAAGAGCCGCGGTTCCGGTGGCACAGGCATTCTCACGCGTACTTTTTCTGGACTTCCTGGGCCACCGCCGTAGGGACCGGCTCATAGTGGTCGAACTGCATCGTGTACTGGGCGCGGCCCTGCGACATCGAACGCAGATTGTCGACGTACTTGAACATGTTGGCCAAAGGCACCATCGCGTTGATGACGACTGCCACGCCACGCGCTTCCTGGCCCTGGATCTGGCCGCGACGGCCGTTGAGGTCGCCGATAACGCCGCCGACATAGTCTTCCGGCGTCACGACCTCGACCTTCATGATCGGCTCCAGGAGCTGCACACCAAGCCGGGGTGCGGCTTCCTTGAAGCAGGCGCGGGAGGCAATTTCGAACGCCAGCACCGAGGAGTCGACGTCGTGGAAGGCACCGTCGATCAGCGTCGCCTTGACGCCGATCATCGGGAAGCCGGCAAACGGGCCGGAACCCATGACGCTCTGGATGCCCTTCTCGACGCCGGGGATGTATTCCTTCGGCACCGCGCCGCCGACGATCTTGGACTCGAACAGGAACTCTTCGCTCTCGGTGTTCGGCTCGAACACGATCTTGACGCGAGCGAACTGGCCGGTGCCGCCCGTCTGCTTCTTGTGCGTGTAGTCCTGCTCGTGGGTCCGGGTGATCGTCTCGCGATAGGCCACCTGCGGAGCGCCGACATTGGCTTCCACCTTGAACTCGCGGCGCATGCGGTCAACGATGATGTCGAGATGCAACTCGCCCATGCCGGCGATGATGGTCTGACCGCTTTCCTCGTCGGTCTTGACGCGGAAGGACGGATCCTCGGCCGCCAGGCGATGCAGCGCGAGGCCCATCTTTTCCTGATCGTTCTTGGTCTTCGGCTCGATGGCGATCTGGATCACCGGATCGGGGAATTCCATGCGCTCGAGGATGACCGGATGCAGCGGATCGCAGAGCGTGTCGCCGGTCGTCGTGTCCTTGAGGCCGGCCAACGCGACGATGTCGCCGGCATAGGCTTCCTCGATATCGGCGCGCGAATTCGCATGCATCTGCAGCATGCGGCCGATGCGCTCCTTCTTGCCCTTCACGGTGTTGTCGAGCGAGGTGCCCTTGGTGAGCTTGCCCGAATAGATGCGAGCGAAGGTCAGCGAGCCGACGAACGGGTCGTTCATGATCTTGAACGCCAGCATCGACAGCGGCTCGTTGTCGTCGGCATGACGCTCGATCTCGGCGTCGGTCTTGGCGTCGACACCCTTGATGGCCGGCACGTCGATCGGCGACGGCAGGTATTCGACAACGGCGTCCAGCAGCGGCTGCACGCCCTTGTTCTTGAAGGCCGAGCCGCAGAACATCGGGAAGAACTTGACCGCGATGGTGCCCTTGCGGATCAGCGCGCGGATCTCGTCGTTCGACGGCATGTTGCCTTCGAGGTAATTCTCGAGCGCGGTCTCGTCCATCTCGACGGCGGCCTCGATCATCTTCTCGCGATACTGAGCGGCCTTGTCCTTGAGGTCGGCCGGGATCTCGACGACGTCCCAGGCAGCGCCCAGCGTCTCGTCGCGCCAGACAAGCGCGTTCATTTCGACGAGGTCGACGACGCCCTTGAACTCGGTCTCGGCGCCGATCGGCAGTTGCATGACGACGGCCTGCGCGCCGAGGCGCGAGCCGATCATTTCCACCGAGCGGTAGAAATCGGCGCCGATCTTGTCCATCTTGTTGCAGAAGATCATGCGCGGCACGTGGTACTTGTCGGCCTGGCGCCACACGGTCTCGGTCTGCGGCTCGACGCCGGCGTTGGCATCGAGCAGCGCGATGGCGCCGTCGAGCACGCGCAGCGAACGCTCGACCTCGATGGTGAAATCGACGTGTCCGGGAGTGTCGATGATGTTGAAGCGGCGCATCTTGCCGTCGCGACCCTTCCAGAAGGTCGTGGTCGCGGCAGAGGTGATGGTGATGCCGCGTTCCTGCTCCTGCTCCATCCAGTCCATGGTGGCAGCGCCGTCATGGACTTCGCCGATCTTGTGCGACTTGCCCGTGTAGTACAGGACGCGCTCGGTCGTCGTCGTCTTGCCGGCGTCGATATGCGCCATGATACCGAAATTGCGGTAGTCTTCGATTTTGTATTCGCGGGCCATGGGAGGTGCCTCTCAGTCTCGTTCGCGCTTTACCAGCGGTAGTGCGCGAAGGCGCGGTTGGCTTCCGCCATCTTGTGGGTGTCTTCACGCTTCTTGACGGCCGTGCCGCGGTTGTTGGCCGCGTCCATCAGCTCGCCCGAGAGGCGGTCGACCATCGTGGTCTCGTTGCGGTTGCGCGCGGCGGCGATCAGCCAGCGGATGGCCAGCGCCTGGCGGCGCTCGGGGCGCACGTCGACCGGAACCTGGTAGGTGGCGCCGCCGACGCGACGCGAACGCACTTCCACATGCGGCGCGACATTGTCGAGCGCCTGGTGGAAGACGGCGACCGGCTCCTGCTTGGTCTTGGACTGGACCTGGTCCAGCGCGCCGTAGACGATGGTCTCGGCAACCGACTTCTTGCCGTCATACATGACGGCGTTCATGAACTTGGTGACGACCAGATCGCCGAACTTGGGGTCCGGATTGATCTCACGCTTTTCTGCACTGTGACGACGGGACATGGCTCTTGTCTCTCAATCTCGTGGCACGGCGCAGTCAAAAAAAGCGCCGAAGCCGGAAACCCTTACTTCGGACGCTTGGCACCGTATTTCGAACGGCGCTGCTTGCGGTTCTTCACACCCTGGGTGTCGAGCACGCCGCGGATGATGTGATAGCGGACGCCCGGCAGATCCTTGACGCGGCCGCCACGGATCATGACCACCGAGTGCTCCTGAAGGTTATGGCCTTCGCCCGGGATGTAGCCGATCACTTCGAAACCATTGGTCAGACGGATCTTGGCCACCTTGCGCAGCGCCGAGTTCGGCTTCTTCGGCGTCGTCGTGTAGACGCGCGTGCAGACGCCCCGCTTCTGCGGGTTCTGCTGCATGGCCGGGACCTTGTTGCGCTTCACCGGCGCCAGGCGCGGCTTGCGGATCAGCTGGTTGACGGTAGGCATTAAACCCTCTTGTCTCTCAATTCCGTGTCTTGCCCTGTCAGGGCCGCTCAAAGCGTCATTTCCATACGCGAATTCGGGCAACACACCGCGCCTCGCGGTCCTGCCCGAACAAATTGCAGAGGAAGCGGAAGCCGCTTCATGCGCGCCGGAGATGTCTTTTCGCTCGTAAAACGAACCCTGTTTGAGGCAAACTCCAAGGCGCGTCGCCTCGGAAAAGCAAGTCTCACATCGGTTCTGACGTGGCGGCTTCTACTCGCAAGCCCCCTATCCGTCAACCCCGGAACGGCAAATATTGCGCCCGATCCGGAGCTTGGCAGCCATGCGGAAAAAGCATGTAATTTTCTTGCGTCTTTTTTCAAGAGCAAGGAAGAAAGTGACCGGCTTTCGCCTGTCATCTCGGCCGGCTTCGTGCAAATAAGGCGGTATGAATGGCAAAACTCCACGCTTCCGGAGGAATCAGCCCGTGAACGACAACGAGGAGCGCCCGGTCACCATCATCACCGGCCGGGTGTGGCGGCGAAAGGGCGGCAAGCCGGAAGGCGTGCATGTGATGCTGGTCGCGCCCGACGATGATTCTGCCGTGCGCCGCGCGCTCGAATCGCTCGCCGCCGAAGGATTCGCCGAAGCCGAGCTCGACCAGATCGGCGACATGGAAGGCACCCCCGACGAAGAGCCGCATCTGTCCGCCTATCAGGGCGCGCTGGAGGGCGAAGTCTCGATCGTTACCTTCGACGAGCCGAGCTGATCCCGAAATCGCAATCTCGCGATCCGTTACGTTCCAGGCTTGCCGGGCACCGTTGTCCTGCCTAAGAGCACCTACTTCTTCCATCCCTCGGAGTCCCAATGACCAGCAACCCCATCAGGATCGGTATCGTCGGCGTGGGAAAGATCGTCCGCGACCAGCATCTTCCGGCACTGGCCAAGGACAGCAGTTATCGGCTTGCGGCCGCCGCCAGCCGCCACGGCAAGGTGGACGGCATCCCGAACTATCCGACGATCGAGGCGATGCTCGAGGCCGAGCCGGGCCTGGAAGCCGTCTCGCTCTGCATGCCGCCGCAGTTCCGCTATGACGCCGCGCGCACCGCGCTCGAGGCCGGAAAGCACGTCTTCATGGAGAAGCCGCCGGGCGCCACCGTCAGCGAGGTCGAGCACCTGAAGGCGATTGCCGCGAAGAAAGGCGTTTCGCTTTTCGCCAGCTGGCATTCGCGCTACGCGCCGGCGGTCGAGGCCGCGCGCGCCTTCCTGGCTTCGGCCAGAATCGACTCGGCGGCGATCAACTGGAAGGAAGACGTGCGCCGCTGGCACCCGAACCAGGAATGGATCTGGGCGCCGGGCGGTTTCGGCGTGTTCGATCCCGGCATCAACGCGCTATCGATCGCCACCCACATCCTGCCGCCGATGTTCATCACCTCGGCCGTGCTCGACTTCCCCGAGAACCGCGCCTCGCCGGTCGCGGCGCATGTCACCTTCCGCACCTCGAACGGGCTCCCGGTGACGATGGAGCTCGATTGGCTGCAGAGCGGTCCGCAGAGCTGGGACATCCTGGCCGAGACCGACAAGGGGAAGGTGGTGCTTTCGGGCGGCGGCGCAAAGCTCGCCGTCGACGGCAAGATCATCCATGACGAGCCGGAAGCCGAATATCCGATGCTCTACAAGCGTTTCGCCGAGATTGTCCGCGCCGGCATCTCCGACGTCGACCTGGCCCCGCTCCAGCACGTCGCCGACGCCTTCATGCTCGGCAAGCGCAATGTGGTCGAGCCTTTCTTCGATTAACAGCAAGCCCCGTGCAGCGCCGGCGTCAGTCCACGATCGCTATCGCAAAGCCGTCATAGCCCTTGGCGCCGACGGTCTGGATGGCGGTGCCGTCCAGCCGCTTCTCCTGCCCGATGAATGAGAGCGCCGCGCGGGCGCCGACGACGTTTTCGCCGCGGCCGTCGTCCTTCAGCACGGCGCCGTCGCGGATGACGTTGTCGCAGACTATCACCGTTCCGGAGCGCGACAGCCGCATGGCCCAGCTGAGATAATTCGGGTTGTTCGGCTTGTCGGCGTCGATGAAGATCAGGTCGAACGGACCGGCATTTTCGCTGACCAAGGCTGCTAGCGATTGAAGAGCTGGCCCGAGCCGCAGATCCACCTTGTCGGAAACCCCTGTCCGCTCGAAGTTCGAGCGCGCGACCTTGGCATGGTGCGGCTCAAGCTCCAGCGTCACTACTCTGCCATCGGCAGGCAGGCCCATTGCCATCCAGATGGTCGAGTAACCACCGAGCGTGCCGATCTCGAGCACCTTCCTTGCGCCGCGAATTCGCACCAGAAGCGAAAGCAATTTGCCCTGTGCGGCCGAGACGTCGATCGCCGGCAGGCCCTGCTCGCGGTTGGCCGCAAGCACCGCGTCTAGCGCGGGATCCGCATCGAAAAGAGAGGAGACGATGTAGTCGTCGACAGCTGTCCAGGTCCTGGCGCTCATGGTTTTTCCTCGTTCATAACCCGAATGAAAAAGGGGCCACGCGGGCCCCTTTTCTTTCTCTCATTGCATCCGCGCTTACTGCGCGGCGTTGACCATGTTGGTCAGCATCGGCTCGGCGACCTCGACACCCGAAGCCTTGCGGCGCTCGTCGATGATGAGCTCGTCGCGCGAGGTGGCGATGCGCCTTATTTGGCTCATCGTGCCGCCCGTGCCGGCCGGGATCAGGCGGCCGACGATGACGTTCTCCTTCAGACCCTGCAGCATGTCGGTCTTACCGGCGACCGCGGCTTCCGTCAGCACCCTGGTCGTCTCCTGGAAGGAGGCGGCCGAGATGAAGGACGGCGTCTGCAGCGAGGCCTTGGTGATGCCGAGCAGCACCGGCTGGCCTTCGGCCGGCTTCTTGCCGTCCTCGATCAGCCGCTCGTTGACCTCTTCCAGCTCGATCACGTCGACGTGGTCGCCCGGAATGTAGGTCGAGTCGCCCTGCGTGGTGATCTCGACCTTCTGCAGCATCTGGCGAACGATCACCTCGATGTGCTTGTCGTTGATCGACACGCCCTGCAGGCGGTAGACCTCCTGGATCTCGTTGACGAGGTAGGACGCAAGCGCCTCCACGCCCTTGATCGCCAGGATGTCGTGCGGCGCCGGGTTGCCGTCGAGGATGTAGTCGCCCTTCTCGATGACGTCGCCGTCCTGCAGATGGAACGGCTTGCCCTTCGGGATCAGGTACTCGACCGGCTCCAGCGTCGAGTCGTGCGGCTCGATGATGATGCGGCGCTTGTTCTTGTAGTCGCGGCCGAAGCGGACCGTGCCATCGATCTCGGCGATGATGGCGTGATCCTTCGGACGGCGAGCCTCGAACAGTTCGGCCACCCGCGGCAGACCGCCGGTGATGTCCTTGGTCTTGGCGCTTTCCATCGGGATACGCGCAAGCACGTCGCCCGGACGGACATGCGCGCCCGGCTCGACCGAGAGAATGGCCTCGACCGAGAGCAGGAAGCGTGCATCGCCGCCCTTCGACAGCTTGCCCACCTTGCCCTTGGCGTCCTGCACGACGATCGCCGGCTTCAGGTCGCTGCCGCGCGGCGTCGAACGCCAGTCGATGACCTCACGCTTGGTGATGCCGGTCGACTCGTCGGCCGTCTCCTGCACGGAGATGCCGTCGACCAGATCCTCGAACGCCACCTTGCCCTCGATTTCGGTGAGGATCGGGCGGGTGTAAGGATCCCACTCGGCGATACGCTGCCCGCGCTTCACCTTGTCGCCGTCATCCACGAAGATGCGCGAGCCGTAGGCGACGCGGTGCGTGGCGCGTTCCTTGCCGGCCTCGTCGAGGATCAGAACCGCCATGTTGCGGCCCATCACCATCTGCTGGCCTTCGGAGTTGCGCACCACGTTGCGGTTGCGGATCTCGACCTTGCCCTCATAGGAGGCTTCGAGGAACGAAGAATCCACCACCTGCGCGGTGCCGCCCATGTGGAAGGTGCGCATGGTGAGCTGGGTGCCCGGCTCGCCGATCGACTGCGCCGCGATGACGCCGACGGCCTCGCCCTGGTTGACGGGCGTGCCGCGGGCAAGATCGCGACCGTAGCAGACCGCGCAGACGCCGGTCCTGACCTCGCAGGTCAGCGCCGAGCGGATGCGGACCGACTGGACGCCGGCCTTCTCGATCTGCTCCACGTCACGCTCGTCCATCAGCTTGCCGGCCTTGACCAGGACTTCGCCGGAGACCGGGTGGTTGATGTCGTCGAGCGCCGTGCGGCCGAGCACGCGCTGACCGACCGAGGCGACGATCTGGCCGGCATCGACGATCGGCTGCATGGTGAGGCCCTTGTCGGTGCCGCAATCCAGCGAATTGACGATGCAGTCCTGCGCCACGTCGACCAGACGGCGGGTCAGGTACCCCGAGTTCGCCGTCTTCAAGGCGGTGTCGGCCAGACCCTTGCGGGCGCCGTGGGTCGAGTTGAAGTACTCGAGCACGGTGAGGCCTTCCTTGAAGTTCGAGATGATCGGCGTCTCGATGATCTCGCCCGAAGGCTTGGCCATCAGGCCGCGCATGCCGGCGAGCTGGCGCATCTGAGTGGGCGAACCGCGCGCACCCGAATGCGACATCATATAGATCGAGTTCATCGGCTTCTGACGGCCGTTTTCCTCGAACTCGACGGCCTTGATGCGGGCCATCATCTCGTCGGCGACTTTCTCCGAGCACTTGGCCCAGGCGTCGACCACCTTGTTGTACTTCTCGCCCTGCGTGATCAGGCCGTCATTGTACTGCTGCTCGTACTCCTTGGCCAAAGCCTCGGTATCGGAGACCAGCTTCAGCTTGGTGTCCGGAATCACCATGTCGTCCTTGCCGAACGAAATGCCGGCGCGGCAGGCATGCGCAAAGCCGAGAGCCATGATGCGGTCGCAGAAGATGACCGTCTCCTTCTGGCCGCAGTGGCGGTAGACGGTGTCGATCATCTTGGAGATGTTCTTCTTGGTCATCTCCTGGTTGGCGATGTCGTACGGCACGTTGACGTTCTTCGGCAGAAGCTCGCCGATGATCATGCGGCCGGGCGTGGTTTCATAGATCTTCGACACCGTCTTGCCTTCGGCATCGACGGTGCGGAAGCGGCCCTTGATCTTGGCGTGCAGGGTCACCGCCTTGGTCTCCAGCGCATGCTGGAGCTCGCCCATGTCGGCGAACACCATGCCTTCGCCCGGCTCGTTCTGGTTGACGATCGACAGATAGTAGAGACCGAGAACCATGTCCTGCGACGGCACGATGATCGGCGCACCGGAGGCCGGGTGCAGGATGTTGTTGGTCGACATCATCAGCACGCGCGCTTCGAGCTGCGCTTCCAGGGACAGCGGCACATGGACCGCCATCTGGTCGCCGTCGAAGTCGGCATTGAAGGCCGTGCAGACCAGCGGATGCAGCTGGATCGCCTTGCCTTCGATCAGGATCGGCTCGAACGCCTGGATGCCGAGGCGGTGCAGCGTCGGCGCGCGGTTCAAGAGCACCGGATGCTCGCGGATAACCTCGTCGAGGATATCCCAGACCTCTGGACGCTCCTTCTCGACCAGCTTCTTCGCCTGCTTGACGGTCGAGGAGAAACCCTTGGCGTCGAGGCGGGCGTAGATGAAAGGCTTGAACAGCTCCAGCGCCATCTTCTTCGGCAGGCCGCACTGATGCAGCTTGAGTTCCGGACCGGTCACGATGACCGAGCGGCCGGAATAGTCGACACGCTTGCCGAGCAGGTTCTGGCGGAACCGGCCCTGCTTGCCCTTGAGCATGTCGGACAGCGACTTCAGCGGACGCTTGTTGGCGCCGGTGATGACGCGGCCGCGGCGGCCGTTGTCGAACAGCGCGTCGACGGCCTCCTGCAGCATGCGCTTTTCATTGCGCACGATGATGCCGGGCGCGCGCAGCTCGATCAGCCGCTTCAAACGATTGTTGCGGTTGATGACGCGGCGATAGAGGTCGTTGAGGTCGGACGTGGCGAAGCGGCCGCCGTCCAGCGGGACCAGCGGGCGCAGGTCCGGCGGGATCACCGGAACGACCTTCATGATCATCCATTCCGGACGGTTGCCGGATTCCATGAAGTTCTCGACGACCTTGAGCCGCTTCAGCAGCTTCTTCTGCTTGAGCTCGGACGACGTCGAAGCCAGCTCCGAGCGCAGATCGCCGGCGATCTTCTCCAGATCCATGCCGGCCAACAGGTCATGGATGGCCTCGGCGCCGATCATGGCGGTGAAAGAGTCCTCGCCATACTCGTCGACGGCCAGCATGTACTCTTCCTCGCTGAGCAGCTGGTGCTCCTTCAGCGCGGTGAGGCCAGGCTCGGTGACGATGTAGTTCTCGAAGTAGAGGACGCGCTCGATATCCTTGAGCGTCATGTCGAGCAGCGTGCCGATGCGCGAGGGCAACGACTTCAGGAACCAGATATGGGCGACGGGGGCGGCGAGCTCGATATGGCCCATGCGCTCGCGGCGGACGCGCGACAGCGTGACTTCGACGCCGCACTTTTCGCAGATGACGCCCTTGTACTTCATGCGCTTGTACTTGCCGCACAGGCACTCGTAGTCCTTGATCGGACCAAAAATGCGCGCGCAGAACAGACCGTCACGCTCCGGCTTGAAGGTGCGGTAGTTGATGGTCTCCGGCTTTTTGATCTCACCGAACGACCAGGACAGAATCTTCTCAGGGCTGGCGAGCGAGATCCGGATGGAATCGAACACCTGCGCAGGCGCCTGGGGGTTGAAGAGATTCATGACCTCTTGGTTCATGCCGTTCTCCTTTTCGGGGTCCTCGAAAACCCCTTGCATCGAGCGCGGGCCGAGTGCCCGCAGACTGGCCGGCCTGACCGGCCGAGAATTTGTTGGGCGCGCCGCGTCGTTTCGCGGCGCGCCATTACCCTTATTCGGCCGCGCCGTTATTCGGCAGCATCGGGCAGCCGCACGGCAGCGTCTTCGAACTTGGTGTTCTCCAGTTCGACATTGAGGCCGAGGGAGCGCATCTCCTTGACGAGAACGTTGAAGCTCTCGGGAATGCCGGCTTCGAACGTATCGTCGCCGCGCACGATCGCCTCGTAGACCTTGGTGCGTCCGGCAACGTCATCCGACTTCACCGTCAGCATCTCCTGCAGCGTATAAGCGGCGCCGTAGGCTTCCAGCGCCCAGACCTCCATTTCGCCGAAGCGCTGGCCGCCGAACTGCGCCTTGCCGCCCAGCGGCTGCTGGGTGACGAGCGAGTACGGGCCGATCGAGCGCGCGTGGATCTTGTCGTCCACCAGGTGGTGAAGCTTGAGCATATAGATGTAGCCCATCGTCACCTTGCGATCGAACGGCTCGCCGGTGCGGCCGTCATAAAGCTGCGACTGACCGCTGGTGTGCAGGCCCGCCTGCTGCAGCATGGTGTTGATGTCGGCTTCGTGCGCGCCGTCGAACACCGGAGTCGCGATGGAGACGCCGCGGCGCATCTGCTCGCTCAGGCGAATGATGCTCTCGTCGTCATAGTCGCGGACCGGCTCGTTGCGGTCGTTGGAAGGCATGAAGCTTTCCAGCGTCTTGCGCAGCGGCTTGATGTCGCCGCCAGCCTTGTAGGCGTCGATCAGCTCGCCGATCTTCTTGCCCATGCCGGCGCAGGCCCAGCCCAGATGCGTTTCCAGGATCTGGCCGACATTCATGCGGCTTGGCACACCCAGCGGGTTGAGCACGATATCGGCATGCGTGCCGTCCTCGAGGAAAGGCATGTCCTCGACCGGAACGATGCGCGACACCACGCCCTTGTTGCCGTGACGGCCGGCCATCTTGTCGCCCGGCTGCATCTTGCGCTTCACCGCCACGAAGACCTTGACCATCTTCATGACGCCCGGAGGCATCTCGTCGCCGCGCTGCACCTTCTCGACCTTGTCCATGAAGCGCTGCTCGAGCGCCTTCTTGGAGTCGTCGTACTGGCCGCGCAGGGCTTCCAGCTCGCTCTGGAGCTTTTCGTTCTCCACGGCGAACTGCCACCACTGCGAGCGCGGATACTCGTCGAGCGTGTCCTTCGACAGCTTCGAGCCCTTCTTGAAGCCCTTCGGCCCGGCAATCGCTTCCTTGCCGACCAGCATGTCCGACAGGCGCGAATAGACGTTGCGGTCGAGGATCGCCTGCTCGTCGTCGCGGTCCTTGGCCAGACGCTCGATCTCCTCGCGCTCGATCGCCATGGCGCGCTCGTCCTTCTCCACGCCGTGGCGGTTGAAGACGCGCACTTCGACGACCGTGCCGAAGGTGCCCGGAGGCATGCGCATGGAGGTGTCGCGAACGTCCGAGGCCTTTTCGCCGAAGATGGCGCGCAGGAGCTTCTCTTCCGGCGTCATCGGGCTTTCGCCCTTCGGCGTGATCTTGCCGACCAGGATGTCACCCGGCTGCACTTCCGCGCCGATATAGACGATGCCGGCTTCGTCGAGGTTCTTCAGCGCTTCCTCCGAGACGTTCGGAATGTCGCGCGTAATCTCCTCCGGTCCGAGCTTGGTGTCGCGGGCCATGACCTCGAACTCCTCAATGTGGATCGAGGTGAAGACGTCGTCGGCCACGATGCGCTCGGAGAGCAGGATCGAGTCCTCGTAGTTGTAGCCGTTCCACGGCATGAACGCGACCAGCACGTTGCGGCCGAGCGCCAGATCGCCGAGCTCGGTCGAAGGACCGTCGGCAATGATGTCGCCCTTGTTCACCCGGTCGCCGACACGCACCAGCGGACGCTGGTTGATGCAGGTGTTCTGGTTCGAACGCTGGAACTTCATCAGCCGGTAGATGTCGACGCCGGACTTGCCCGGGTCGAGATCTTCGGTGGCGCGGATAACGATACGGGTGGCGTCCACCTGGTCGACCACGCCGCCGCGGCGGGCACCGATGGCGGCGCCTGAGTCACGGGCCACGACCGGCTCCATGCCGGTGCCGACGAACGGCGCCTCGGCACGCACCAGCGGCACGGCCTGACGCTGCATGTTCGAGCCCATCAGCGCGCGGTTGGCGTCGTCGTTCTCGAGGAACGGGATGAGGGCCGCCGCCACCGACACCATCTGCTTCGGCGACACGTCCATCAGGTCGACGTTCTCGCGCGGCGCCATCATCACCTCGCCAGCGTTGCGGCAGATGACGAACTCGTCGACAAAGCTGCCGTTCTTATCGAGCTCGGCGTTGGCCTGCGCGACGTGGTGCTTGGCCTCCTCCATCGCCGACAGATAGACGACTTCATTGGTCAGCTTGCCGTTGACGATCTTGCGGTACGGGCTCTCGATAAAGCCGTACTTGTTGACGCGCGCGAAGGTGGCGAGCGAGTTGATCAGACCGATATTCGGGCCTTCCGGCGTCTCGATCGGGCAGATGCGGCCGTAATGCGTCGGATGCACGTCGCGCACCTCGAAGCCGGCGCGCTCGCGGGTCAGACCGCCCGGTCCAAGCGCCGACAGGCGACGCTTATGGGTGATCTCCGACAGCGGGTTGGTCTGGTCCATGAACTGCGACAGCTGCGAGGAGCCGAAGAACTCGCGCACGGCGGCGGCCGCCGGCTTGGCGTTGATCAGGTCCTGCGGCATGACCGTGTCGATCTCGATCGAGGACATACGCTCCTTGATCGCGCGCTCCATGCGCAGCAGGCCGACGCGGTACTGGTTCTCCATCAGCTCGCCGACCGAGCGGACGCGGCGGTTGCCGAGATTGTCGATGTCGTCGATCTCGCCCTTGCCGTCGCGCAGCTCGACCAGCGTCTTGACCACGGCCAGGATGTCTTCCTTGCGCAGCACGCGCACGGTGTCCTCGGCCTTGAGCTCGAGGCGCATGTTCATCTTGACGCGGCCGACAGCCGACAGGTCATAGCGCTCGCTGTCGAAGAACAGCGAGTTGAACATGGCTTCGGCGGTCTCGAGCGTCGGCGGCTCGCCCGGACGCATGACGCGGTAGATGTCGAACAGCGCGTCCTGGCGGCTCTCGTTCTTGTCGACGGCGAGCGTGTTGCGGATGTAGGCGCCGACATTGACGTGGTCGATGTCGAGGATCTGGATCTCGTCCTCGCCGGTGCCGAGCAGCACCTTCAGCGTCTTCTCGTCGATCTCGTCGCCGGCCTCGAGGAAGATCTCGCCGGTGGCGTAGTTGACGATGTCCTCGGCCAGGTAGTTGCCGAGCAGGTCCTCGTCGGTCGCCTTGATCGCCTTGAGACCCTTTTCGCCGAGCTGGCGGGCCTGGCGGGCGGTGATCTTCTTGCCGGCCTCGACGACGATCTCGCCCGTGTCGGCGTCGACCAGGTCGCCGACAGCCTTGAGGCCGCGGAAACGCTCGACGTTGAACGGGATGCGCCAGTGGTCGCCGGCGCGCTTGTAGGTGATCTTGTTGTAGAAGGTCGACAGGATCTCTTCGCCGTCCATGCCGAGCGCCATCAGCAGCGACGTCACCGGGATCTTGCGGCGGCGGTCGATGCGGGCGTGGACGACGTCCTTGGAGTCGAACTCGATGTCGAGCCACGAGCCGCGATAAGGGATGACGCGCGCGGCAAACAGAAGCTTGCCCGAGGAGTGCGACTTGCCCTTGTCGTGGTCGAAGAAGACGCCCGGCGAACGGTGCATCTGCGAGACGATGACGCGCTCGGTGCCGTTGACGATGAAGGTGCCGTTCGACGTCATGAGCGGCATATCGCCCATATAGACGTCCTGCTCCTTGATATCCTTGATCGACTTCGCGCCGGTATCCTCGTCGATATCGAACACGATGAGGCGCAGCGTCACCTTCAGCGGCGCAGCATAGGTCAGGTCGCGCTGACGGCATTCGTCGACGTCGAATTTCGGTCCTTCGAACTCATACTTCACGAATTCCAGCATCGAGGAGCCGGAAAAATCGGAGATCGGGAAGACCGACTTGAAAACAGCCTGCAGCCCCTCGTCCGGACGCCCGCCCTTGGGCTCGTCCACCATCAGGAACTGGTCATAGGATGCCTTCTGAACCTCGATCAGGTTCGGCATCTCCGCAACTTCCGGGATCTTCCCGAAGAACTTGCGTACGCGTCTGCGGCCATTGAAAGTCTGGGTCTGGGCCATCGTCGCTCCTTAGCTCAAAACTCGGGGCGAACCTCGCCGCGGTTCGCCTTGCACCAACGGGCCGCTCGCCGGCCGCCCCTGTCTGTTTTCCGGCCGCCGTTCCAATTGCTTGGCGGCTGCCGGTAAAAACGGGAGAAAACCCGTTTCCTGAAGGCCGCTTCCGGCCCTCAGGAAAGAGGTTTTCAAACGTCTCGCGCAACGAAGCCTCCCTTTCATCAAGGGAGGGGGCGGCCGGCGCGAGGCCGTCCGCCCTCAACCATAAGGCTTACTTCAGCTCGACCTTGGCGCCAGCTGCTTCCAGCTGAGCCTTGAACTTGTCGGCATCGGCCTTGGAAACGCCTTCCTTGACCGGCTTCGGAGCGGCCTCGACCAGGTCCTTGGCTTCCTTGAGGCCAAGGCCGGTGATGGCGCGGACTTCCTTAATGACGTTGATCTTCTGGGCGCCGGCGTCGGCGAGAACGACGTCGAATTCCGTCTTCTCTTCAGCCGGAGCAGCAGCAGCGGCAGCGCCACCGCCAGCAGCGGCAACCGCCACCGGAGCAGCAGCCGAAACGCCCCACTTCTCTTCCAGGAGCTTCGACAGCTCGGCCGCCTCGAGGACGGTCAGCTTCGAAAGGTCGTCTACGATCTTCGCGAGATCAGCCATTTTGATATTCCTTTGGTTGGTTCGAACGTGTGTTGTTGACAGCGAGGAACGGCCTCATGCCGCCTCGTCCTTCCGGGCGTAAGCGCCGATGACGCGCGCGACCGAAGCCGCGGGCGCATTGACGATCTGGGCGATCCGGGTAGCCGGCGTGGCGATCATGCCAACCAGCTTGGCGCGCAGCTCGTCGAGCGACGGCATCGTGGCGAGCGCCTTGACACCATCGGCGTTGAGCGAGGTCGAGCCCATCGCGCCGCCGAGAATGATCAGCTTGTCATTCCCCTTGGCGAAATCGGACGTGACCTTCGGCGCCGCAACCGGATCCTCCGAATAAGCGACCAGCGTCTGTCCCTTGAACAGATCGACGATCGATGCGGAGTCCGTGCCCTGAAGAGCGATCTTGGCGAGACGGTTCTTCGCGACTTTGACGGTGCCGCCGGCGGCGCGCATCTTCGACCGGAGGTCGTTCATTTGCGCCACGGTGATACCGGCGTAGTGGGCCACGACGACTGAACCCGCGCTCGAGAACGCTTCGTTCAGGCCCGTGACGAGTTCGCGCTTTTCCGCTCTGTCCACTGCCTATCTCCAGTTGACCCCTGCCTCATTCTCGAGGTCAGAAGTCGGGTTGCCTTTTGCCGGCCGGGCCATCCTAATCGTGGATCTCCCGAACGGCGCTCGAGGATCCTGCCCCCTTTTCGCCCACCGACGGCAAGCCGGCGATGTGCTGACAAAAGGCAAACACGGTTCGAACCTTTCATTGGAGCTTGTCGCTCCTTTGTCGGGTCTTCACCCGTCTCATGCAGGCCCAAGTGAATTAAGGCTTTTGGGCCGCCTGCAATCTCGGACAGGATATCCGGAAACCTTTCGGCTTCCGGGGTACCGGGCCGCCGACGGATCGGCGGTCCGGAATTCTTCTTTGTTGGAGCATGATCTTTTCCGAAATCCACTTTTCGGGATCATGCTCTAGCGACCGGCCTGAAGCCGGCCAGACGACGCTTACGACGCGGCGAGCGTCGCGATGTCGAGCTTGAGGCCGGGACCCATCGTCGAGGTGACCGACACCTTCTTGACGTAGTTGCCCTTGGCGCCGGCGGGCTTGGCCTTGTTCACCGCATCGGCGAAGGCCCGCACATTCTCTTCCAGCGCCTTGACGTCGAACGAGACCTTGCCGACGCCGGCCTGGACGATGCCGGCCTTCTCGACGCGGAACTCGACGGCGCCGCCCTTCGAGGCCTTGACGGCGGCCGCGACATCGGGGGTCACGGTGCCGACCTTCGGGTTCGGCATCATGCCGCGCGGGCCGAGCACCTTACCCAGACGGCCGACCAGCGGCATCATGTCCGGAGTAGCGATGCAGCGATCGAAATCGATCGTGCCCTTCTGGACGATGTCGACGAGGTCCTCGGCACCAACGATATCGGCGCCGGCGGCCTTGGCTTCTTCGGCCTTGTCGCCGCGCGCGAACACGGCGACGCGCACCGACCGGCCAGTGCCGTTCGGCAGGTTGACAACGCCGCGGACCATCTGGTCGGCATGGCGCGGATCGACGCCGAGATTCATCGCGACCTCGACCGTCTCGTCGAACTTCACCGTAGACCGGTCCTTCAGCAGCTGCAGCGCCTCAGAGAGCGCATAGGCCTTGTTCGGGTCGATGCCTTCACGGCTCTTGGCAACACGCTTTGCAATCTTTGCCATGATCTTAGCCCACCACTTCCAGGCCCATCGAGCGGGCGGAGCCCTCGACCATGCGCATGGCCGCTTCGACGTCGTTTGCGTTGAGGTCCTTCATCTTCTGCTCGGCGATCTGGCGCACCTTGTCGCGCGAGATCGTGCCGGCCTTGACCTTGCCCGGCTCTTTCGAACCAGACTTCAGGTTGGCGGCCTTCTTCAGGAAGTAGCTCACCGGCGGCGTCTTCATGACGAAGGTGAACGACTTGTCCTGGTAGTAGGTGATGACGACCGGGATGGGCGAGCCCTTTTCCAGTTCCTGGGTCTGCGCGTTGAACGCCTTGCAGAACTCCATGATGTTGATGCCGCGCTGACCAAGCGCCGGGCCGATCGGGGGCGACGGCGTGGCCGAGCCCGCGGCAACCTGGAGCTTGAGCTGGCCTGCAACTTTCTTAGCCATCTCTATTCCTGCCTTTTCTCATGCCGGGAAAAACCGGCGGTTGCAGTCTGGTGGTGCGGTTCCAGCGGCCGGCTAAGCCGCATTCGCCTCCCACCCGCTCATGGCAGCGCCATTCCTTCGCGCCGCCGATCCCTTCGCCTGTCGGACGGGGACCTTCGGATCAGCCCTTTTCGACCTGTCCGAATTCGAGATCGACGGGCACCGCGCGCCCGAAGATCGAAACTTCCACCTTGAGGCGCGCCCGCTCCTCGTCCACTTCCTGGACGAAGCCGTTGAACGACGCGAACGGACCGTCCGAGACGCGGATCGCCTCGCCGATCTCGAAGGTGACCGACGGCTTCGGACGCTCGACGCCTTCCTGAACCTGGTTCAGGATGCGCTGCGCCTCGGCTTCAGTGATCGGCACGGGCTTGGAGTCACCGAGGAAGCCGGTGACCTTCGGCGTGTTCTTGACCAGCGAGAATACGGCGTCCGTCAGGTTGGCCTTCAAGAGCACATAACCGGGGAAGAACTTGCGTTCCGCATCGACCTTGCGGCCGCGGCGTATCTCGACGACCTTCTCCGTCGGCACCACGATCTGCTCGATCTCGCCCGACAGGCCCTTCTGCTTGGCCTTGTTCTCGATGTCCTCGGCGACCTTCTTCTCGAAGTTCGAATAAGCGTGGACGATGTACCACCGCGTCATTTCACGACCTCTCCGTAATCGCCGAACTTAATGTCCGAGGCCCAGAATCCACTCGATCGCATAGCCCATGGCTATGTCGGCGGTGAAGAAGAAGATCATGGCGATGAGCGCAAAAACCAGGACCATTACCGTCGAGATCATAGTCTCGCGGCGCGAGGGCCATGTCACCTTGGCCGTCTCCGCGCGAACCTGCTGGAGAAAGGTGAAAGGGTTTGTGGTTTTCGAAGCCATCTGCCGCCTGTCTTCAAGACCCGTTGGCCGGGTCTCCTGGATGATCCCGCTGGCCGGGACGTGCCGCCTGGACTTCGTGCCGGCGCCGAATCAGCACCACCATTTCGCCCACGCAAATCAGACGCGTAAAGCCGGCTTCCCAGCTCCACGCGTCGCGTGTCTGTTCAGTCTACATAAAACCGATTCTTGGTCCACGCAAGTGGCAAGTGTTCCGCTTTATGTTTTAGCGCCGCCTCGGAACCATCCAGTCGTCCCGTCCCGGCTATGCGGGGCCTTATGCCCCAGTTTTCGCTAGATGGCAAGCCGCCCCCGGTTTTCAACGGCGGAGCGCACCCACCTTCAGTCTGCCATGGGAGGTGGCACGGGCAGCAGGGCTCGAACCTACGACCTGCGGTTTTGGAGACCGCCGCTCTACCAACTGAGCTATGCCCGTATACGGGCGCTGCTATTTCACAAAGCCGATGAGAACTCAAGAGCCCTTTTGAGACGCGTCGGCCGGAAGCGCCGATCGCAGCCATCCAAGCCCCAGGCCCCATGCGCAGATCACGAGTTCAAGCGCGAAAGTCCAATGCAGAACGAAGTTCAGGACCCAGTTCCCATGGCTGGCCGGAACCGCCACGAGCTCAAACGGGCGATGACTGAACGGCGCCAACCACATGATCGGCGATGCCACCGTGTCGAGCGCCATATGCACCATGGCTCCGGCTAAGAAGATGGCGATCGACGGCAGACGCCGCGACCCCAACAACCGACCGACCGACACGCCTACCGTCCCGATCGTGGCCCAGAACAACGGCCAATGCGTGATGTAGGCATGATGGTGCGTGCGACCGCCATCGATCAGGTAAAAATAGAGCATGTCGATGTCCGGGATGACGCTGCCGAGCATTGCGGCAGCCACCACATCGGATGCCTCCCGTCGCCGTCTTCGCGCGAGCCTTCCCAGAATATAGCCCGATGGGAGATGGGCAATCAGCATGCAAGGTCGTCTCACATTGATGCAACGACCCTGCGGTGTCTTTGCGGCGTCATCTTTTCGGAATTTTGCAGAAACCCAGCATCTTCGGCTACGATTTCCCGGCCGGCGGCTTGTAAGGCCCGCCCGGCACGCCCCAGCCCCAGCTTGGCATTGGCTCGGTCTCAGGGTCGCAAGTCTCGCCGAGATTGGAATTAATCTTGGCCAGCCGCGATCCCCACTCGACATAGCCCATCAAGGCGGAACGGAACTCGGGATCGTCCGGCAGGCCGGCTTCGTCCGCCGCGTCCGCCAGAAGGTTGATCCAGCGCCGGCGCTGCTCCTCGGTCAGATGCTTGCCGAGATGATGCCTGACCATCTCGCGGTGGCCACCATGCCGTCCGCTGTAGGTCTTCGGCCCGCCGAAAACCTCGCCGATGAAGGCGGCGACATGCGCCGGATGGTCCGGCGACATGTGCCTGAACACCGGACCGACGATCGGGTCCAAGGTCACTCTGTTGTAAAAGATCTGCGTCAGCCGGTTGAGCGCCTCGCTGCCGCCGGCCCATTCGAACAAAGTCGGGACGCCCTCGCTCATCTCCGGTCCTCCTACGTTTGAGCCTAGAAGGATAGCGGGAAGCTCGGAGCCGGCTCAACCTGCCTCCATGGCCAGTGCTGGCATGGCGCCGAATGCTGCTAAAGCTTGGCCGGCGATTCCGCTTCGGCGTTGGCGGACGGCAGAACCCGGCAGTTATCGGGTTTTGGCGAAGATTTGCAGATAGTGGCGCCCGTCAGAGCGTCTACCGACTGGCGGCTGGTGGTGAGCCCGAACCCCGCCAATTCGTCCTGGCTGAGCTCCCTGTGCTTGGCGGATTGGGCCGACTGCATCGCGACGAACAAGCCCGAGCCGATCGCCATCTCCTCGAGATACGACCGGACCTTATCTTCCATGCCCATGGAATGCACCAGGAAACGCGTATCGGCGCCTACCAAGCGCCTGGTGCCGCCGGCGAGCATCAGCACGCAGGCTGTATCGCATTCGGCGCCGGCTTCAACGGTGAGACCATTATGAAGGTTGTCCTTGGAGACGCACCCTGCCGTGCCGGGATCGCAATCGAGAAAATCCGTCCGGGCGACCGCAACATCCAATCTGCGCTCGCGGATCAGCCGGCCGGCGGCGAGCGCGCCCTGGACATCGCCGCCCTGTGAGTTGAGGACGATGGGCAGCCTGCGCCCGCCGACCTTGTCCAGCAGCTCGCGCAGCCTGTCGGGCGTGCCGGCAACGATCGTTCCCTCCGCCGAAATCCATTCCGGACAATCGGGGTTGCAGAGCGGATTGCTGCCGCGAACGAGGATGAAACGCATTTCCTGCTGCGGCTTTGGCGGTGATGCTGCCTCCGCCGGCTGGCTGTAGGCCGGTTTGGCCGCGACCGCCGCCACCTCGGCCGGCTTGGCCTTGCCATTGGCCGGTATCTCGCGGCAGCTCGTTGGCACCGGATCGCGCCGGCATATGGCTGCTTCGGTCATCAGGTCGAGAGAATCGAGGCTGGTGACGAGCTTCATCTCCAGCATATCGTCGGGCTCGATCTGCCTTATGTCGCTTGCCGGCGTCGCCTTCATCACGTCCAGCACGCCCTGCCCAATACCCATTTCTTTCAGATAACCGGACAGCCGTTTCTCGACCGCCTTGCTCATCTCGTAGGTCTTGTAGCTGCCGGCATTCTTGCGGCTGACGACCTTGGTGCTGAGGACCTTCTTCTTGCCGTTCACAATTCTGTAGGTGGTGCGGTAGAGCAGCTTTTCCCTGTGATATGTCGTGGTGATCTGATGAACCCCGAGAAAAGCCCACTCGCCGACCACACGGCGGACGCCGCCGGCAAACATCAGGGGACATGCGGAATTGCACATGGCGCCGCTGTCGTAGGCGATGCCGGAATACGGCGTGTTCTTACTGTCATTGTCCCGGCAGTTCTTCATTTCGGGCGAGCAGCCGGAAAACCCCGTAGTGCCCACGGCGATGTCGAGCTTGTTCTTACGGATCGTACGGCCGAGTTGGAGCGCGGCGTCGACATTGCCTCCAGGAGAATTGACGACGATCGGCAGTTGCCGGCCGCCGAGCGTCTTCAAGAGGCGCTTGAACCGCGCCGGCGTGCCGGCCTCGATGCTGCCTTCGGCAGAAATCCATTCCGGGCAGTTCGGCTCGCAGCCTGGCGCGCTGCTGCGCACCACGACGAAGCGCATGGCAGGGCCGTAATCCGGCGGCGTTTCCTTCGCTGCGGCGGCAAACGCGGTAAGCCCAATAGCGAAGGCCAGCCCGAGCCGAACCAGCCCTAGCGGCCACGAAATACGCTTTGAAAGGAACGCGGAAATCACGCCTGCCAAGCCCTCGGTCCAACCCATACTAGTTACGGCGACGATGCTTGCAATAGAATTGAAGAGGGTGCGAGCAATGCCAGCCTGACGGCTGCTGCCTCGACCTTCGTCGCGACTACGCTAAAGTTCTGGCGGCGTCTTTGCCTGGGCGTTGGCAGAGGGCGGGAGCCGGCAATTGTCCGGCTTTGGCGAGGACCTGCAAATGGCGGGGCCAGTCAGCGTGTCCGATGTGTCCGGCCCGGTCACCAGCCCGACCTTGAGCATTATATCGGGTTCAAGCTGACGCTCGACTGAACTCTGATCTATCGCTGCGAACAGGCCTGGGCTGATCGCCATCTCGTCCAAATAGGCTTCGACAATCCGCTTCTGTCCCATCGAGGACACGCTGAGCCGCGCCTTGGGGTCGACCAGCCGCCTAGCGCCGCCGGCGAGCATGAGTGCGCAGGCTGAATCGCACTCCACTCCGAATTGGCTGATCAGCCCGACATAGGCGCCATTGTCGTCCAGACAGCCTGCCCCGGGCGGGTTGCAACCCAGGATATTGGTGCGGGCGACGACGACGTCTAGCTTGCGTTCGTGGATAAGCCGCCCTGCGGCCAAGGCGCCGAACAAGTCGCCGCCTCGTGAGCTGATCACAACGGGGAGCCGCGGGTTGTCGAGCGCGGCGAGCAACTGGCGAAGTTTTTGCGGGGTTCGAGGGGTGATCGCGCCTTCCGCCGAAATCCATTCCGGGCAGTCGGGATCGCAGAGCGGATCGCTGCCGCGAACGACCACGAAGCGCATCTCCGGCGCCGCATTTCCTGCCGCTCCTCGAAACGGCACGGCAGTCGGGGCTTTGGCTGGCTTGGAAGATGGAGCTTCCGCCTGTCGAGAAGGTGCCGGCTTTGCCGTCGTTACAGCGGCCGGCCGGGCATCCTCCGCTATTTCCCGGCAATTCGGAGCCGGTTTGTCACCCATGCACAGGATCACTCCGGTGAACAGCTCCACGGTGTCTGTGCTGGTGGCCAGTTTCATCGTTAGCATGTCGTGGAGGGTGATCCGCTGAATGTCGCTCGCCGGCGTGGCTTTCATTTTGTCGAGGACACCCTGCCCCACGCCCATCTCTGCCAAATAGGCCGAGATTTTCCGCGCGAACCCCTTGCTCATCTTATAGGTCTTGTAGCTTCGGCCTTCGGTGACGGTCTCCGTTGTGACCTGATATCTTTTGCCCCGAATGGTTTTATAGGTGGTTCGAAAATGCCTTGTGGAGGGGAACCAAGTGGTGGTGATCTGATGAACACCCAGATAGGCCCAGCCACCGGCTACGCGGCGAACGCCACCTGCGAACATCAGGGGACATGCAGAGTTGCACATGGCGCCGCCATCAGACGCCACGCCGAAATAGGCAACGCCCTTGCCGAAGCTGGCCCCGCAGCCCTCCGTTCCCGGCCAACAATCGGAAAACTCGGTCTTGCCGATCGCGATGTCGAGCCCGTTCTTCCGTATGATGCGACCAAGTTGAAGTGCGGCGTCGACATCGCCGCCAGGGGAATTGACAATGATCGGCAGTTTGCGGGTGCCGAGCTTTTTCAGCACTCGCTTGAGCAGAGCCGGCGTGTCGGCAGTGATGGCGCCTTCCGCTGAAATCCATTCCGGACAATTGGTCTTACAGCCGACTGCACTGCTACGCGCAAAGATGAACCGCATGTCCGAAAAGCCGTCGGAAGACGGGCCGTTCAAAATGAACGTATCGGGCCATGCCCGTATGAGGACGTCATCGGCCTTTGCTGCAAAGGCCACCACCACAATAGCAAGCACCGGTGCCCGGCGAACCAGTATGCGAAACCATCTTGATGTGCAGTTTAAATGATGCCCCGAAATCATGATTGGCGACGCCCCCTGCCGCAATCGATAATAATTGCGGCAGTGGTGCATGCAATAGCTTCGAAGCAACCGTGCTGCATTTATGCTGCACTGTGCAAGTAAACGAAAAAGGGCGGCCCGAAGACCGCCCTTTCCTTGGTCGAGCCGGCAAGTGCCGGATCGATCATTCTTTGATGGTGACGACGATGCCGGCACCGACGGTGCGGCCGCCTTCACGGATGGCGAAGCGCAGCTTCTCTTCC
>NZ_JARTVN010000002.1:2174593-2463220 GCF_029625795.1 Mesorhizobium sp. WSM4989
CGTCTTGCCATGATCGACGTGGCCGATCGTGCCAATGTTCACATGCGGCTTGGTGCGCTCGAATTTACCTTTTGCCATAGTCTCTTTCCTTGGGCGGCCTTGACCTTCAGTTCAGTCGAATGCGGGGCGATTAGCGACAACGGCCGCAAAACACAAGTGCCTTGTGGTTGAGCGTTGTCTCGCTCGAGCCGAACCAATGATCTGATTTCAGGGGTATGGTGCGGATATAGGATCGCGACAGGCGAATTCAAATCCGCGCGTCTTGCCTCGGCTAGCCCATCGACAGTTTCGCGCGGGTAGACGCCAGATCGGCCGGAACTGGCCCATTGCCGCCCCGATCGGCCTCTGATTTCTTCAGCCAATGCAATTCCTTCCGGCAAATATCCGCGGCCCGCTGTTCATGATCGTCTCGACGGGATCCTACCTCGTCAATGACACGATGATGAAGCTCGCGACCGCAGGGCTGCCGCCTTATGAGGTGCTGCTGCTGCGTGGCGCGGCCGCCACACTGTGGGGCATGCCGCTGCTTTTCATGCTGGGCTATGGCAGGCAGATCCCGCTGCTGTTCGAACGCAAGGTGCTGCGCCGGAACCTTTGCGAGCTGGCGGCGATCCTTTGCTACGTCGTGGCGTTGGCCAACATGCCGATCGCCGATTCGACGGCGCTCGGGCAGATCACGCCGCTCATCGTGCTGGTCGGGTCCTCGCTCCTTTTCGGCGAGAAGATCGGCGCCGTGCGAATGGCGCTGATTAGCCTAGGCTTTGTCGGCGCCGTCATGGTGGCGCAACCGACGATGCAGGGCATTTCCATCTATGCCTTGCTGGCGCTGGGCAACGCGGCCCTGGCCGCGGCGCGCGACCTCGCCGGACGTAAGGTGGGCGCCGAGGTGCCCGGCATGATCGTCGCCATCTCCGCCGTGGTTGTCGTGCTGCTCGGCTCAGGTGTCGCACACCTTGTCTCGGAACAGTGGGTGATGCCGGAGGGCCGTCATCTCCTTTTGCTTGCCGGCGCCGGCCTGTTCCTGATCTTCGGTCACTTCTTCATCTTCATGGCCTATCGCGTCGGACCGACAAGCGCGGTGGCGCCCTTCTACTATTGCTTCACCGTCTGGGCGGTGATTTCCGGCCTTTTGGTGTTCGGGCAGCTCCCCAACACGCTCGCCGTCTGCGGCATTCTCCTGGTGATCGGCAGCGGCCTCGCCATCGTCTCGCTCGACGAGCGAAGGAGGCGCTTGAGCGTTGTGGCCTGAGGTCGTCCGGACTGAAAAGCTGAACGCTACAGCCCCACCCTTTTCTTCAACGGACGTTTGGCAAGGAATCCGACGAGGTTGCGCAGCGTCCGCGGGTAGACCAGACGGCCGTTGCGAAAAGCGGTCAGATCGCCGGCGACATGCAGCGAGGACGTCTCATCGGGATCGCCTGGGGGGATGCCTCCCCATCGTTCCGGATCGTAGTAGTCGACAAGGAAACCGTAGTCGTAGCGGCAGAAGCGCATCGCCTTTCTGAACGCCGCGGGGGACAGATCCGAGGGACTGACCTTGCCCCGAGCTGCCTGCAGCCGCGGCATAGAGACTGTCTTGCCGCTGACCGTGGACAGGAAGGCGCCGACCTTGTCCATGTCCTCGAATTTGAAGACGTGCTCGAACAGGAACAGGCTGGAACCGATGAAGCGGCGTGGCGAGGCGACGTGAAAGTGGATGTCCCCTGAGCACGCGCAGTATTTTTCGATGTTGAGGATGAAGGTATCGGGATCCGGGTTGGTCGGCAGCCCAAAGCTCTCGAGCAACTCGAGGTTGGGCGAGCGTGACCGTAGGACATCGGTGTCCAATATCCTGCTGGAATAAGCCGAGAGCAGCCGCTCCAGCGGATCACGAACGATCGTGAATTTACCGCTGAGGCCGTCATAGACCGGCTCGAACGGATCGGCCCAATTGGTTGCAATTTGACTGTGGACGTCGTTGTCCGGGTCAAGCAGAACGGCTTCCTTGCCGCCGAGCGCCATCAGCGCGTATTTGACGCTGCTGGTGCCGCTTTTCGGGATTGGATAATAGGTGACCGGAAGGCCTTGAATCTGGACCGCCATCGCCGTTCCGCCCCACGCCATCCAATGCCAATACGCAGCGCGGTCGCGTTCGACGACCAGCGCTCGGCTGACGATCCCACCACGGCGATCGAGTCGTGGTTTCGCCGATCGTTCGACCGTTCTACAGCGTGCGCCTGCCGGAGAACTGGTGATAAGCCCAGAGCACGACGACCGAGCCGATGACGGCGACAATCAGGCTCCAGATGTTGAGGCCGGTGACGCCCGATGCGCCGAAGGCGCTGAAGATCACGCCACCGACGATAGCGCCGACGATGCCGAGCACGATGTCCATGATCAAGCCCTGACCGGTCTTGTTGACGATCTTGCTGCCGATGAAGCCGGCGATCGCGCCGAGAATGATCCAGCTGATGATGCCCATTTCTTCCCTCCAATCCCCTCGCTGCCAATCATTTTCATATGATTGTCAAAAGCTCAAGACAGCTTGAAAATCCCCCCGGTTGAGCCATTCTGGCGCCGGGTGGACTTGGTTGATAGGAGATCCATGATGGGCCTTTTTGACAACGCCGTTCCCGGCGGCAACATCACCAAACCCCTGATGATCGCGCTCGGCGCGCTGCTGGTCGGCAAGATGCTGAGCGGCAGAAGCGAGGAACAGCCAGCCGAAGCTCAGGCCCCCGCCCCAACTCCCGCCGGAACCTCCGCCGATGGCGGCCTGCTCGGCGGACTGGGCGGGCTGCTCGACAGACTGCGAGACGCCGGCCACGGCGGCGTAGCCGATTCCTGGGTCGGCACCGGCCAGAACCGGCCGATCAACGCCAACGATCTCGGCTCGGCGCTGGGGCCGGCGGTGATCCGCGAGATCGCGCAACATACCGGTATGAACGAGCAGGAGCTGCTGCAGCAATTGTCCACGGCGCTGCCCGGCGTTGTCGACAAGCTGACGCCGAACGGCCAAGTCCCGCCGCAACATCAGGCGACATCGGCTTTCAACAGCTAAGCATAAGGCAGATCGAACACGCCGCGCGCCACGGGTGCTCGGCGTTTTTCTTTTGAGGCCTACGACGAAGAAAATCTGGAGCGGGTAGCGGGAATCGAACCCGCATATTCAGCTTGGAAGGCTGCTGCTCTACCACTGAGCTATACCCGCCTGCGCTAGCATCGGAAAACAGCGGCACACTTCCGGTGCTTTTCGTTTCAGGGCTTCCGGGCCGGCAGTGGTGGAGAGGGTTGGATTCGAACCAACGTAGGCTAAGCCAACGGATTTACAGTCCGTCCCCTTTAACCACTCGGGCACCTCTCCAGTCTGCCGCCGGAGCCATGCAACGAGGCATTTCAGCCGACCCGGAGCCCGAGTAAGGATCTTCTCCGAAATCAGCGATGCGCCTTATGGCGGCAAGGCCGGTGGGTGTCAACCGGCGCGGCCAGGGTTTTTCGAGGATGTTCGGCATTCGTCGCCGCAGCCCGTATCCTTAGCCGGCCGGGACGGTTATAGAGGCCGGCATGAGCGACAACAAAAGCAGCAAACCGGGCACCCCGAAGGACACCCACTACGCCAAGCTGAGGCGCGCGCATCGCGACCAGAAGGCGGGCGGCGCGCCGGCATTCCGGCCGCGCCAACCGGTGCCGCCAGGCGAAGGCCCCGCCGACGGACTGGTGCGGCTTTACGGCCTGCACACGGTGCGGGCCGCGCTCGACAATCCGCGACGCAAGATCAAAAGAATGCTGGTGACCCGCAATGCCGCCGAGAGGCTGGCGATCGGCGATCTTTCCGCCCTGTCCTTCATGACCGAGTTGGTCGAGCCCAAAGATATCGACAAAATCACCGGCTCGGACGCCGTGCATCAGGGCGTGCTGATCGAGGCGGAACCGCTTAAACCCAAGCGCCTTGACACGCTCGGCGACACAAAGCTGGTGCTGGTGCTCGACCAGGTCACCGACCCGCACAATGTCGGCGCTATCCTGCGCTCCGCGGTTGCTTTCGGCGCCGGCGCGCTGATCACGACGGCCCGCCACAGCCCGCAGGAATCGGGCGTGCTGGCGAAATCGGCCTCGGGCGCGCTGGAGCACATCGACCAGATCGAGGTGAAGAACCTGGCCGACGCACTGGGTCAACTGCACGATGCCGGCTTCCAGACGATCGGGCTCGATTCCGAGGGATCGGCGGAGCTGGAAAAGAGCTTCGCCGGAGGAAAAATTGCGCTGGTTCTGGGCGCCGAGGGCAAGGGCTTGCGCCAGAAGACGCGCGAGACGGTGACCGCGCTTGCCCGCCTGGACATGCCCGGCGCCATCCGCTCGCTCAACGTGTCGAACGCCGCGGCGGTGAGCCTTTATGCGGCGCGAAAATTCATAGCGAATAGCGAATAGCGAATAGCGAATAGCGAATAGCGAATAGCGAATAGCCGAAACACGGCGGCCCGTCGGCCTGCAATCCCTATTCGCTACTCCCTATTCGCTATTCGCTTCTAGGCCACTTCGTGGCCCGCCATCCGCTCCAGCGCCCTGACCAGCGCCGAGTGATCCTCCTTCGCCCCACCACTGGCGGCGCAGGAATTGAACAGTTGCTGCGTCGTCGAGGTGTTGGGGAGCGCAACGCCGAGCGCCTTGGCGCCTTCCAGCGCGAGGTTGAGGTCCTTCTGGTGCAGTTCGATGCGGAAACCGGGCGCGAAGGTGCGCTTGATCATGCGCTCGCCATGCACTTCGAGGATGCGCGAGGCGGCGAGACCGCCCATCAGGGCTTGGCGAACCCTTGCAGGATCGGCGCCGGCCTTCGAGGCGAAGACCAGGGCTTCGCCGATCGCCTCGATGGTGAGCGCCACGACGATCTGGTTGGCGACCTTGGTGGTCTGGCCGACGCCGTTCGGCCCGACCAGCGTGATGTTCTTGCCCATCTTCTCGAACACCGGCCTGGCGCGCTCGAACGCCTTGTCCTCGCCGCCGACCATGATGGTAAGCGAGGCTGCCTTGGCGCCGACCTCGCCGCCGGATACCGGCGCGTCGAGATAGTCGCAGCCGAGATCGTTGATCTTCTTGGCGAAGTCCTTGGTGGCGATCGGCGAGATCGAGCTCATGTCGATGACGAGCTTGCCTTTCGACAGAGCTGAAGCGACGCCGTTTTCGCCGAACAGCACATCCGCCACCTGCGGCGTGTCGGGCACCATGGTGATGATGATGTCGGCGGCGCTGGCCACCGCATCGTGGCCGGTGACGGTCTTCAGCCCCTTGGCCGCGAGAGCGGCCGGCGGCTTCGAGCGATGGTCGCTGGCGATGGCCGGGTAGCCGGCGTCGAGCAGATGCCCCGCCATCGGCGCGCCCATGATGCCGAGGCCAATGAAGCCGATGGTTTCCATTTTGCGGTCTCCTGAAGGTCTTTGTCCGAATGGATCGAAGGCTGGCGCCGCCCCTCATCCGCCTGCCGGCACCTTCTCCCCGTGAAGGATGGGGAGAAGGGGGACAAGCTCCAGCGCTGGCGACCCCCCTCTCCCCCGTTTTTCACGGGGAGAGGGTAAGGGTGAGGGGCAGCGCCGAGGCTGGTTGAGAAGCGCCTAAGCCGCCGCACTCCCCTGCCCGGCGAACTGCCGGAACCAGCCGAGTCCCACCTCCGTGCCGGCCTTCGGTTTGTATTCGGCGCCGATCCAGCCGGAATAGCCGAGCCGGTCGATATGGTCGTAGAGGAAGGGATAATTGATCTCGCCCGTCCCCGGCTCGTGACGGCCGGGATTGTCCGCAAGCTGGATATGCGCGATGCGGCCAAGGTTTGCCTCGATGGTACGGGCGAGATCCCCCTCCATGATCTGCATGTGATAAATGTCGTATTGCAGGAACAGGTTCTTCGAGCCGATGCGGTCGATCAGCGCCAGCGCCTGATCGGTGTAATTCAGGAAGAAGCCCGGAATGTCGCGAGTGTTGATCGGCTCGATCAGCAGCTTGATGCTGGCCTGCTCCAGCTTTTCGGCCGCGAAAGCGAGATTTTCGGCAAAGACGTTTTCCAAAGTAGTGCGATCGGCACCCTGCGGCGCGATGCCGGCGAGGCAGTTGACCTGCTCGCAGCCAACCGCGTGCGCATAAGTGATCGCCTTGGCGACGCCCTGGCGAAATTCAGGCACGCGGTCGGGCAGCACGGCAATGCCGCGCTCGCCCTTTGCCCAGTCGCCGGCCGGCAGGTTGAAGAGAACCTGCGTCAGGCCGTTCTTCTTGAGGCGAGCGGCAACAACGTCCGGCGCATGGTCGTACGGCCCGATATATTCGACGCCCTTGAAGCCGGCGCGGGCAGCGGCATCGAAACGATCTAGGAATTCGTGCTCCCCGAAGAGCATCGAAAGATTGGCTGAAAAACGCGGCATTCTTTTTGCTCCTTCTTTCCGCCGGACCTCAATCGAGCATCACGATCGCCGTCGGCGCATCCTCGTGGCTTTCGGCAAGCTCCTCGAATTCGGTGATCTTGTCGATTTCGGTGCCCATGGAAATGTTGGTGACACGTTCAAGGATGAATTCGAGAACGACCGGGACCTGGTGGTCCTTCATCAGCCGCTCAGCCTCTTTGAAGGCGCCGGCGAACTCTTCCGGCTTGCGCACGCGAACCGCCTTGCAGCCCATCGCCTCGGCGACCGCGACATGGTCGACGCCGTAGCCGGCCTCGGGATCGTTTGCCCGGTTGACGTTCTCGAAGGCGAGGCTCACCTCGTAGTCCATCGAGAAGCCGCGCTGCGCCTGGCGGATCAGCCCGAGATAGGCGTTGTTCACGACGACGTGGATGTAAGGCAGGTTGTGCTGCGCGCCGACCGCCAGCTCCTCGATCATGAACTGGAAGTCGTAGTCGCCGGAGAGCGCGACGATGGCGCGATCGGGATCCGCGGCGCGCACGCCGAGCGCGGCCGGCAGCGTCCAGCCGAGCGGGCCGGCCTGGCCGCAGTTGATCCAGTTGCGCGGCTTGTAGACATGCAGGAATTGCGCGCCGGCGATCTGCGACAGGCCGATCGTGGTGACATAGGTGGTGTCGCGGGCAAAAGCCTTGTTCATCTCCTCATAGACGCGCTGCGGCTTCAGCGGCACCTGCTCGAAATGCGTCTTGCGCTTCATGGTTTTCTTGCGCTGCTGGCATTCCTTCGCCCAGCCCGACCAATCGCGCAGCTTGCCGGCCGTACGCCACTCGGTGGCGACGTCGAGCAGCATCTTCAGCGCCGCGCCCGCATCCGAGACGATGCCGAGATCCGGCGCGAAGACGCGGCCGATCTGAGTGGGCTCGATGTCGACATGGATGAATTTCTTGCCCTTGGTGTAGACGTCGACCGACCCGGTGTGGCGATTGGCCCAGCGGTTGCCGATGCCAAAGACGAAGTCGGCTTCAAGCATTGTCGCGTTGCCGTAACGGTGCGAGGTCTGCAGGCCGCACATGCCGGCCATCAGCCGGTGATCGTCGGGGATCGCGCCCCAGCCCATCAACGTCGGAATGACCGGCACGCCGGTGACTTCGGCGAACTCGGTCAGCAAATCGGAAGCATCGGCGTTGATGATGCCGCCGCCGGCGACGATCAGCGGCTTTTGCGCCTGGTTGAGCATTGCCAAAGCCTTTTCGGCCTGGGCGCGCGTCATTGCCGGCCTGAAGGGAACCAGCGGCTCATAGGCCTCGATGTCGAATTCGATCTCGGCAAGCTGCACATCGAGCGGCAGGTCGATCAGCACCGGGCCCGGTCGCGAGGAGCGCATCAGGTGGAACGCCTTCTGCAGCGCCATCGGCACCAGATAGGGTTCCATGACGGTGACGGCCCATTTGGCGACGGGTGCTGCGATCGAAGCGATGTCGACGGCCTGGAAATCCTCCTTGTTGAGGCGAGCGCGCGGCGCCTGCCCGGTAATGCAGAGGATGGGAATGGAATCCGCCGAGGCGGAATAGAGCCCGGTGATCATATCGGTGCCGGCCGGACCTGAGGTGCCGATGCAGAGCCCGATATTGCCGGCCTTGGCGCGGGTAAAACCTTCAGCCATGTGCGAGGCGCCCTCGACATGGCGCGCGAGAACGTGGCGGATGGTGCCGCGCGCCTTCAGCGCCGAATAGAGGGGGTTGATCGCCGCGCCCGGCACGCCGAAGGCATTGGTGATGCCTTCCTTTTCTAGAACGAGAACCGCCGCGTCGACAGCGCGCATCCTGGCCATGTTCAGCCTCCACTTGGTTGGTTGGCTTTAGAATGCCAGCGCGTTCTCGATTTTTCAATTTTTTCAGAATATTTTTTCATTTCTAGAAAACTGTTGTACCTTGCTGAATTCACTGATCTTTTCCTTTTCCAGAAAATCGCCACGGGGGGCCAGTGAAAAACTTTTTCATTGTGCTCCGCGCGAAATTGCGGAGAATGCGTGCATGGAAACCACGGAAAAACGCCAACGCGGCCGGCCGCGTGCCTTCAACGGCCCGCAGGAAGCGGCTTCAGTGCAGTCGCTCGACCGCGCGCTGCGCATCCTGGCGATCGTCGCGGACGCCAGCGGCTTGTCCTTGAGCGAGATCGCGGCGCGCAGCGGCATCGCCGCCTCAACGGCCTACCGCATGCTGACGACGCTGGAGAACCACGGCATGGTCGAGTTCGACTCGACCGACCAGCTCTGGTCGATCGGCGTCGAGACCTATCGCATGGGCGCCGCCTTCCTGCGCCGCCGCAAGCTGGTCGACCGCGCCCGCATCGTGATGCAGGAACTGATGGAAAAGACCGGCGAGACCGCCAATCTGGGCGTCGCCGAAGACGATTGCGTGGTGTTCGTCAGTCAGGTCGAGACGCATCAGGCGATCCGGGCCTTCTTCCGGCCGGGCACGCGCAGTTCCTTCCATGCGTCGGGCATCGGCAAGGCGGTGCTGGCGCATCTCGAGCCGGAGCGGGTCGCCGCCATCCTGCGCAAGGCCGGCCTGCAGCGCTTCACCGACAAGACGCTCTCCGACATCTCGGCGCTGGCTCATGATCTGGCGACCATCAAGCATCGCGGCTGGTCGGTCGACGACGAGGAACGCCATCCCGGCATGCGCTGCGTCGCCGCTGCCATCTTCAACGAGTTCGGCGAGCCGATCGGCGGCGTTTCCGTGTCCGGCCCGACGGTGCGGGTGACGCCGGAGCGCCTGGCCGAGATCGGTCCGCTGGTGCGCGAGGCCGCGGCCGAGGTGACGAAGATGATCGGCGGCGTGAAAGCCTACTGACTGCGACAGTTTTTGTTTGCGCATGACCCCGGCGTCATGCGCCGGGCAGCGCGCTCTTGGCCGCCATTCCGGGACGGCCAGACTAAACGTATCGCTGTACACCCTCGGCTGCATGGGCCCTGCCGTCTTGCCGCGGCGTTCGAATGCATGCGAAAGGGCGTGGATGCGGAAAACGGTTCAACTCTTGCTCGCCGCTTCACTTTGCGGATGCGCTGCCACGACACCGGTGCCGGACTCGAACGGGCAGCGCGTCGATTCCATACCGATCTCGCTCGCCCTCGAGGAGATCATTACCGCCGGCGTCCGCCAGTACTTGAAGGATCCAGTCTCGGCGAAGTTCGGGACGATGCTTGCCGGTGAGCGGACGTTGAACGGCCGCCATGAGATCGTGGTTTGCGGCTTTGTCGACGACAAGCGCTCGGCCGGCGGCTCCAGCGACGGCAAAGCCTTCATTGCCAAGGTCAACCCGGATGCCGGAAACAGCTTCGAACTTGTCGCGATGAGCGGTGAAACGTCTAATGCCGGGCTTGCCGTTGCCGGCGCTTGCCGCAGCGCGGGATTGGCGATCGAGGCCAAGACTTCGTAGCACCAAACGAAAAAGGGGCCGCGAAGCCCCCTTTCCGGTTGCCGAGACGGTGGCTCTCCTCTTGTTTTACGCAATTCCGGACGGAAAACCGCTATGCGCTTTTCCTGGAACTGCTCTCAGAGGCGGCAATAATGCGGATAGCCGTCGTAGCCGATGTAGGTGTTCGAGCCCGGATCGTAGCTGGCATAGCGGGCCATGCAGCGGCGAACATGCCAGGAACCGTGGTAGCCATCCTCGACATAGACCGTCCGCGGCTGCTGAGCGAGCAGGTTGCCCAGGACGAAGCCGCCAACGCCGGCGGCGATGCCGATGCCGAGCTCGCGGCGGTGATGATGGTCGTGAGCGGCCGAAGGCTGGACGGTGCCGGCCAGCGTGCCGGCGGCAACAGAGGTGGCGATAAGGGTCGAAACGAGCGTGCGCTTGAACATGATGATCTCCTTGGTTTCCTGACCGAGGCGATCCATCCGCCTCTTGATCATCTGTCGTTGCAGCGCGGAAAAGGTTCGAAGTTTTTTTCTGATTTTTTTGAGTGGCCGGAAGCGGCTCAAATCTTTCGGAACTGCCCCTATCCTTGATCGAGGCGACCATTCGCCTCTGGCGATCAGTTGTGGCGGAGCGGCGGCAAAAGGTACGATGGATTGGGTAAATAGTGGATGGTGAATAGCGAATGGTCCAGAAAACGCCGCCTTTCACCATTCACCATTCACTCCCCTCACCCCATTCCCGTGACGTGCCGCAGCCAGAAGGCGAGCACGATGAAGCCGATGATCATGGTGACGCCCGTCCAGTCGATGTTGGCCTTCTTCAGATCGCTGACGGCCTTCATCAGGAGAAGCCAGGTCACGACGATGAGCGGCAGGATGATGACGAATCTGATCATGCGACACCCCGTTCGACGCGATTGCACCCGACAGAGATGTAGGAAGCGGCGCGCCTCATTTCAGCATGCCGACTAAGCCAAGCGGTCCATTAGCAACCCAAAACGGAGTTTTGTCTTTACTGGCGCACGAAATGTGCTACCGGAGCGCCGTGCCCTTGTAGCTCAGCTGGTAGAGCAGCGGTTTTGTAAACCGAAGGTCGCGGGTTCGATCCCTGCCGGGGGCACCATCCTTCGCTCTGCCAGCTTTCGAAGCATCACTATATTCTGGCAATGCGCTATTTCCGGCAGGTGCTGCCATGTCGCGAACTCTGATCGTCATTGGCCTCAGCATAGTTGCCGCTGGCCTGCTGTGGCCATGGGTGACCAGGATCGGCCTCGGCAGGTTGCCCGGTGATATCGTGATCGAGCGCGAGAATTTCAGGCTCTACGTTCCCATCACCACGGGAATTCTGATCAGTGTGGTTCTCTCGACCATTCTGTGGCTGATCAACCGTCAGTGAGTACGTTCGGCCGCGACGCTTTGCTGAAAGCCCTCTACCTGCTCGCTCTTGATCTTCTATACGCCGATCGCAGCCACCAAGATCCGGTTCTGCCGCCTTATCGCCGCGCGCAGCTCCGGGATTTTCGCCTCGTCGCGCTTCACGAACTCGATGAACATCATGTTCATGTTGTTGAAGATCAACTCGCCCACCGCCGGGCCATCGATGTCTGACCGAACCAGGCCGATCTCCTGCAGGCGGGCGATCAGCGCCCGGATCTGTTCGGTCAAGGCGCGGTCGAGCGCGGTATAGGCCTGGCCGAAAGGGCTGTCGGGCAATTGGGTCGAGATTGCCATCGCCTGCCGCCACATCTCCTTGCTCAGGTAATTGAGCGAGTGCTCGATATAGATGCCGATCAGCCTGTCGAGCGCGTCGCCGACATCGGCCGGCGGGCTGCCGACCACGCCTTGCCCGGCATTCAGCACCTCGTTGACCTCCATAGCGACGATGGCGCCGAGGATGTCACCCTTATTCTGGTAGTAATTGTAGATCGTGCCGATCGAGACCTCTGCCTGCGCAGCTATGGCCTCGATCTTGGCGCCTTCATAGCCGGCCTCACGGAAAAGCTCCGTCGCCGCATCGATGATGCGGCGGTGCCTGTCCGCCTTCTGCCGTGCGCGCAATCCGCTCATATCGGCCTCTCTGCCACAAAATCATAATTGACTCAATTTTAGAATTGGTTCAACTTTTCCTCAACAAGCCAGCAAGGCAGGGAGAACACTCGATGACTGTCCGGAATCCGCTTTCCAGCCTGAAGTCCCGTCTCGGAGCCGCCTGCGCTGCTGTGGCACTGCTCGCCGCTGGCGGCGCTCAGGCCGCCGATCTCAACGCGCTGATCTGGTGCGACCACTCCGATCCGGCGCTGCTGCAGCCCTTCGAGGAGGCCAACAACGTCAAGGTCAACGTCAAGGAATTCGAGGGCACAGGCGCAGGGCTCGCGATCGTCGATCAGTCGCAGCCGGGCGATTGGGACGTGATGGTGATCGATTCCATCGACGTACCGCGCGGTGTCGAGAAAGGCCTGTTCGAGCCGCTGCCGGAGGACAAGCTGCCTTTCGCCGACCTCTTTCCGGAAGTGAAGATGGACAAGTCCACCGTGGTCGACGGCAAGCGCTACGGCATCACCGAAAAGTTCGGCTACAACACGATCGGCTTCAACAAGACCAAGGTCGATCCGGCCGACATGCAGTCGCTGGCTTCGCTGACCAGCGACAAATACAAGGGCAAGATCGCGATCTACGACTATTACCTGCCGGTCATCGGCATGGCGGCTCTGGCGATCGGCAAGAAGACGGCCGACCTCACCGAGGCAGACCTGCCCGCTCTCAAGGCCGAGCTGCTCAAGATGAAGGCCAACGCCAAGCTGGTCGGGGAAGTCACCGCCAGCCAGACCGCGCTTGCGACCGGCGAGGTGGATGTCCTTGTCGGCGGCGGCGAGTGGGTGACGGCGGGGCTCGCCAAGGAAAACCCGGCGCTCGACTTCACGATCCCCAAGGAAGGCGCGGTGCTGTGGTCGCAGTCGCTCGCCATGTTCAAGGAATCCAAGAACAAGGACATGGCGCTAAAATTCATCCAGTATATCCTGAGCCCGGAGGGCCAGGCGCGCCTTGCCACCTCCTCCTGCTACTGGGGCATGCCGTCCAACAAGAAGGCAGCGCTCACCGACGAGCAGAAGAAGATCCTGCGCTTCGACGAGCAGCCCGGCTTCCTCGCCCGCGCCCAGGCCTATCCGGCGCCGAACGCCGATCTCGACAAGAAGATGCAGGACATGTGGACCGAAATGCTGCAGGCGCAGTAATCGGCCGATGAGCGTTGCCGGAAGCAACCTGCGTGCCCTGCCCTGGGCGCTGGTCACGCCGGCGCTGGCTTGGACGCTTCTGTTCTTCGTGCTGCCCTTCGTCGCCATGGGATTGTCGAGCCTGACGGCGCATGAAGGCGGCGGCTTCACTTTGGCCAATTACAGCCAGTTCTTCACCGATCCATCCTACTGGCGGGCGATGGTGAACTCGCTGGAGGTGACCGCAATCGTCACCGTGATTTCGATCGTGCTCGCCTATCCATTCGCCTGGATCCTTGCCGAAAAAGTGCCGGAGCGCTGGCAGCGATTGGCACTGATGCTCGCCGTGCTGCCGTTCTGGACGTCTTACGTCGTGCGCTCCTATTCCTGGCTGCTCGTGCTGGCGCAGAACGGCGTCATCAATCGGGCGCTCACCGGCATCGGCTTGGTCGCCGAGCCGCTGCAGCTTGCGAACACTCGGTTCGCTACCGTCACCGGCTTCGTCCACTTCTTCGTCATGCTGCTGACGCTCACCATCTTCGCCAATCTGAAACAACTCAGCCCGAGCTATCGCAAGGCGGCCGCCGACCTCGGTGCCGGGCCGGTGCGGACCTTCCTGCATGTCGTGCTGCCGCTGACCCTGCCCGGTATCATGGTCGGGGCTTTCCTCACCTTCGTACTCTGCATCGGCGACTACATCACGCCGCAGATCCTCGGCGGCAACAACGAGCTGGTCATGCCGCAGCTGGTCATGATGCAGATCGGCCGGCGCGGCGATTTTCCGCTGGCCTCGGCGCTTTCGATCATCCTGATGGCCGTCGTCACCGTCGCCTATCTCGCCTGCGCCCGCTGGCTGAAGATCGAGCGGGCTTGACCATGCGTGCTGCCGTCCGCCTCGCCGCCTGGCTCTACGCGATCGCCGTCTACGGCTTCATCTTCCTGCCGGTGGTCGTGCTGATACTGTTCTCGCTGCAGGCGACCTCTTTCCCCATCCCGCCTTTCACCGGCCCGTCGCTGCGCTGGTACCAGGCGGTGCTGTCCGATGCACGCCTCACCTCCGCGCTGGTCAATTCGCTGCTGGTGGCGGTGCTGTCCTCGCTCGCATCCGTCACGCTCGGCTTCCTTTCCGCCTGGGGTTTCGCGCGCTTCGTGCTGCCGGGCTCGGCCCTGCTGCGCGGGTTGATCACGCTGCCGCTCACCGTCAGCTATCTGATCATCGGCATGGGGCTGCTGGTGCTGTTCAACTGGGCCGGCGTGCCGAAATCGCTCATCGCCGCCGGCATCGGCCATGTGGTGATCAACCTGCCGCTCTGCTTCGCCATCATCTATAGCCAGATGGGCGACCACCAGATCAACATCGAGCGCGCCGCGCGCGACCTCGGCGCTCCCGAATGGAAGGTGCTGCTGATGATCACCGTGCCGGTCATGGCGCCGGCGATCTTCGCCGGCTTCTTCCTGTCGATGACCTTCTCCTGGGACGAGTTCGTCATCTCCTTCCTGCTCACCCGATTCGAGACGACGCTCCCGGTCGAGATCTGGAACCTCTTGCGCTCCGGCCTCAATCCCAAGACCAATGCCGTCGGCTCGCTGGTCTTTGCGGTCTCGATTGTGCTCGTGGTGCTGTTCGAATTGACCCTGCTGCGGAGAAAGCCGGCATGAGCGCCCCATTGGTCGACATCCGCAACGTCTCGCATCGTTTCGGCCTCCTCGCCGTTTTGAAGAACGTCTCGCTCGCGATCGAGCCCGGCAGCTACACGATCCTCCTCGGCCCGTCCGGCTCCGGCAAGACGACGCTGCTTTCGATCCTTGGCGGCTTCGTCACCCCCAGCGAAGGCGAGGTGTTCATTCGCGGCGCGGATTGCACCGCCGTGCCGCCGGCCAAGCGCCCGACGACGACCGTCTTCCAGGACTACGCGCTGTTCCCGCATATGAGCGTCGGTAAGAATGTCGGCTTCGGGCTGCGCATGCAGGGCGTCGATGGCGCGACGCGGACGGCAAAGGCACGCGAAGCGCTCGCCCTCGTCGGGCTTGCAGACTCCTCCGACAAGAAGCCGCACCAGCTCTCCGGTGGCCAGCGCCAGCGCGTCGCGCTGGCGCGCGCGCTGGTCATCGAGCCGGCGGTGCTGTTGCTCGACGAGCCGCTCGGCGCGCTGGATCTTAAGCTGCGCCGGCAGATGCAGGACGAGTTGAAAGCGATCCAGAAGCGGGTCGGCACCGCTTTCGTCCATGTCACGCACGACCAGGAAGAAGCGATGGCGCTGGCCGACCATTGCGTGGTGATGAATGATGGGCGCATCGAGGACGAAGGCGCGCCCGAGCGGGTCTATGCGCGGCCGAAGACTCGCTTCTCGGCGACCTTCATGGGCGAAAGCACGATTCTCGCAGGCAAAGCCGGCGAAACGCAGGATGGACGCGTCGAAGTCGCGACCAGGCTCGGGCCGATCTCGCTGCCCGGCACTGCGCCGGCTGGCGCGGCTGTGGCGCTTGCCATCCGGCCCGAGCACCTCATCCTTGCGGGAGCGAAAGGCGACGTCGCGCTCGGCACCGCCAAAGTGAGCGACGTCGTCTACCAAGGGAGCTTCAAGCGGGTGCTCGCCACCTCGGCGCAGGATCCTACATTGCAGTTCATCGCCAAGGCACCAGCTCCCGCGACCGTCCAGGCCGGCGACACGGTCGCGGTTTCATGCAATGCTCAAGACATCATCCTGCTGGCGGACTGATCCAATGAGCATGCTTCCGGTCATCGAGGCTCCGGACTGGTACGAGGCCATCCGCATGGGCGACGACGTCACGCTCATCCATGAGCCATGGATAAAGCCGTTCTTCCGCTGCAACATCTGGCATGTGCGCGGCCGCGACCGCGATCTTTTGTTCGATACCGGCCTCGGCCATGTCAGCCTGCGGCGCCATGTGCCGCTGGTCACCGAACGCAAGCTTGTCTGCGTCGCCAGCCACACGCATTTCGACCACATCGGCTGCCACCACGAATTTCCGGATCGCTGCGTGCATTCGGCTGAAGCCAAAGTCCTCGCGGATCCGCGCAACGAGTGGACGGTCGCCGACCGCTACGCGACAGACGAGATGTTCGACGGCATGCCCGACGGATGGGATACGGCCAGCTACCGCATCCCGCCTGCGCCGGCCAACCGGCTGCTTGAGCAGGGCGACGTTGTCGATCTCGGCGATCGTGCCTTCGAGGTCATCCACACGCCTGGCCACTCACCCGGCGGCATCGCGCTCTACGAGCGAAAGACCCGCATCCTCTTGTCCGGCGACATCGTCTATGACGGGCCGCTGATCGACGACGTCTACCACTCCGATATCGGCGACTATGTCGAGACGCTGCTTGCCATGCGCGACCTCGACGTCTCGGTCGTGCATGGCGGCCATTTCCCGAGCTTCGGCAAGGTGCGCTACCGCCAGGTGATCGACGAGTATCTCGCGCAGAAGCGGCAGGCGGGCTGTCACCTGCTGCAGAACCGCTAGCGCTTCAAAGCGCCCTTTGCGGACAGGGCATCCCGGCGGCGTCGCCGCAGCGGGAGGCCGTCGGATGCGGCCGCTGGCTCATCTCCTCCGAGTGGCGCACAAGCTCGGCGAACATGAGGGCGAAACTTCCCATCATCAGGAAGACTATGATCAGACGCGTCACCGGCAATAGACAGGTCTCTCGACTGGCCAGCCCCCGCCAACCCATCCACTGCCGGCTAACATGATCGATCCGGCTTTACGAGTGTTTAAGCCTGGTCTTAACCATTACAGCCATCACATTCGTTGCATGGCTGTCACGAAGCGCGAGCGCCAACGCCTATCCGCATGGCGGGGCGCACCGCCCTTTGCAGATGCGGTCGGCGCATGCTACGCCGTCGCCTGCGCGACCGGCAGGCGGTAGCGGTCGCCGTTCGGGATCCATGAGCAAAGAAACCAGCCGTTTCGCCTTCGTCTCTTCCGACACCGACGACGCCCGCGCGGCGCTGGAAACCTTGTCGGCGCGCTATGGGCAAATACCTGTCGCCGAGGCGGAGATCATCATCGCGCTCGGCGGTGACGGCTTCCTGCTGCAGACGCTGCGCGACACGATGAGCACGGGCAAGAAGGTCTACGGGATGAACCGTGGCACCATCGGCTTCCTGATGAACGAATATCGCGCCGGCGGTCTCGATGAACGCATTTCGAAAGCGGTATCCGAGACGATCCGCCCACTGGAAATGCAGGCGGTGACTCACGAGGGCGAAACGATCTCGGCGCTGGCGATCAACGAAGTGGCGCTTTGGCGCCAATCCTATCAGACCGCGAAAATACGCATCACCGTCGACGAGCAGGTGCGGCTGGAGGAATTGAACTGCGACGGCGTCATGATCGCGACACCCGCTGGTTCGACAGCCTACAATCTGTCGGCGCACGGGCCGATCCTACCGCTCGACGCGCCGCTTTTGGCGCTGACGCCGGTCAGCCCCTTCCGGCCCCGGCGCTGGCGCGGCGCGCTGCTCTCCAACAAAGCGATCGTGCGCTTCGACATATTGGAGTCGGAAAAGCGCCCGGTGAACGCCGCCGCCGACCACACCGAGGTCAAGGCGATCGCCTCTGTCACGGTGCGGGAATCGCCGACCGCGACGGCGACGTTGCTGTTCGATCCCAATCATTCATGGAACGAGCGTATTCTTGCCGAGCAATTCCGCTATTGAGCCGGTAGAAGACAATAACCCCGATTAAGCATCGCAATTAAGGTTACGTGTTCACAATCCGCCGGATTCCCGGCCGTTTCTGTTGACAAATCGCGGACTTGCGCCTAACTGCAACCCGATCTTGCAGGCGCGCGGCGCCCGCCGCAACGCGTGTTGCGATTTTTACCGAACCAGCCAAAGACAGCCACAACTTGTCCGCAGACACTCAGACCGCTCAAGAAGCGTTGACGTTCACAGACCTCGGCCTGTCGCCGAAGGTCCTCTCCGCAGTCACCGATGCCGGCTACACCAAGCCTACCCCGATCCAGTCCGGCGCCATTCCGCATGCGCTGCTCGGGAAGGATGTGTTGGGCATTGCGCAGACAGGCACCGGCAAGACCGCTTCCTTCGTGCTGCCGATGCTGACCCGGCTGGAAAAGGGCCGTGCGCGTGCCCGGATGCCGCGCACGCTGATCCTCGAGCCGACACGCGAGCTCGCCGCCCAGGTCGAGGAAAACTTCGTCAAATACGGCAAGAACCACAAGCTCAACATCGCGCTGCTGATCGGCGGCGTCTCCTTCGAGGAGCAGGACAAGAAGCTGGAGCGCGGCGCCGATGTGCTGATCGCCACGCCCGGCCGGCTGCTCGACCACCGCGAGCGCGGCAAGCTCTTGCTCAACGGCGTCGAGATCCTCGTCATCGACGAGGCCGACCGTATGCTCGATATGGGCTTCATCCCGGATATCGAGCGCATCTGCGAGATGATCCCGTTCACGCGCCAGACCTTGTTCTTCTCGGCGACCATGCCGCCGGAAATCACCAAGCTCACCGAGAAATTCCTGCATGCGCCGGTGCGCGTCGAGGTATCCAGAGCCGCTTCCACCGCGACCAGCATCACGCAGCGCCTGGTGAAGTCAGGCTCCAAGCCGTGGGACAAGCGCGAGACGCTTCGCAATCTCATGCGGGCCGAAGAGTCCGATCTGAAGAACGCCATCATCTTCTGCAACCGCAAGGTCGAAGTGTCGGAGCTTTTCCGCTCGCTGCTGAAGCATGATTTCGACGCCGGCGCGCTGCATGGCGACATGGATCAGCGCGCCCGCATGCAGATGCTTGCCAATTTCCGCGATGGCAAGCTGCGTTACCTCGTCGCCTCGGACGTCGCCGCCCGCGGCCTCGATATTCCAGACGTCAGCCACGTCTTCAACTACGACGTGCCGATCCATGCAGAGGATTATGTCCACCGTATCGGGCGCACCGGCCGGGCCGGCCGCTCCGGAAAATCCTTCACCATCGCGACGCGCTCCGACACCAAATATGTCGACGCCATCGAAAAGCTGATTGGCACCAAGATCGAATGGCATGACGGCGACCTGTCAACGGTCGCCGAGAGCGAAGGCGAAGAAGCGCCTCGCCGTGGCCGCGGCGCGCCGGTCGCAAGGACGAGGACCGCAAGAGCCGTGGCGAGCGCAAGAAAAGCGCGGACCGCCACGCCAGGCACAGCGACGACGAGACGCCGGAGACACCACGCGAAGAGCAGCCGGTGGCCGAGATTGCCGACATTGCCGAGCGCCGCGCCCGCAAGGATGCGATCCGTTCCGAGAACGACCGCAAGGGTTTCGACAACCGCAACGAGCAGCGCGGGGCTTCCCGTCCTCAGCGCGACCACAGCCGCCCTGGCCGCCACCGCCATGAAGAGGACGACGCGACCGTCGGCTTCGGCGATGACGTGCCCGCCTTCATGCGCATCGTCGCGAAGGTCTGACCTCAATACCGCGTCGGCAACAACGAGGCGGCCCCGAATGGGGCCGTTCCTCTACTGCCGCTTCGCTTGAAGGATACAAGCGCTTTGCCGGGATTGTCCTGCTGCTGCCTACATCGGCCCGGGCATCATCTTGGTCGGCTTCTCCAGCATCGGAAACTCGGCGTCGCTGCATTTCACCTTCGGGTTCGTCGGGCTGAACATGCCGTTCGGATTGTCCCTGAACAGCCAGGCGTGAAGATCGTAATGGACGAACTCCTTCGGGATGAGCGGATAATGCCCCTCCATCGGACCCATGAATTTCTGGCCAAATAGGCTCGGTGGTTCCTTGACATCCGGGGTCAAGGGCACCAGCCATTCTACGCCGACCAATTTCAAGCCTTCCTTGGTCGGTTCGTAAATGAGCACGTTGGGCTTCATCGGGTCGAGCTTCTGGCCGACGCTCGGAACGTTGACGAAATGGATGCCCATGGCGCCCTTCGGATATTCCATCGTGCCCGGAATCTTCTCGCCCGAGTAATAGACGCAGCCGACGGTCGACAGATAGAGGTCGCGAACGGCGGCCGTGTAGTCCTCATATTTGGCCAGCGATTTTTTCAGAGCTTCGATGTCGGCCTTGTTGGCGTCTTCGGCCCGGGCCGTGGCGGCTCCAACCCATGCGCCCAAGAGGCCAGTTAAAACGAGGACGCCGCAGCGCCCAAGGCGAGTCGTTCTTGTCATGCATTCCTCCCAGATTCTTGAACTGGCCGTGCAAGACCGAGGCGGAAAAATGCTGATTGCGCGGCCGGTTGTACCGCCTCGTCCCCGCTGAACAGCGTCGATGCTAGTCCTTTCCAAGGCGATGGAAAGGCATCAATTAGAACTAGCTGAGGCCCCGACGGCTTTTCCCATCTCGAGGTCAAAAACAAAACGGCCCTCGCGGGGCCGTTTTGCATAGTAGAGTAGTTCTCCTGGCAGCAGCTTCTATCAAGTCAGCGGCGACAGCTGGATCTCGACGCGACGGTTCTGGGCGCGACCGGCGGCCGTCGCGTTGGAAGCGACCGGACGTGTCTTGCCGAAGCCGGTGACGGCGAAGCGGCGGGAATCGACGCCCTGGCCCGACAGGTAGTTGGCGACGGCCAGCGCACGGCGCTGCGACAGGTCGAAATTGTGCTCGTCGCCGCCGGTCGAGTCGGTGTGGCCGAAGACGTCGACGGTCGTCTGGCGGAACTTGTTCAGCACCAGCGCCACCGAGTTCAGCACCGGGTAGAAGCCCGGCTTCACCGCGTCCTGGTCGACGTTGAAGGTGATGTCGGACGGCATGTTGAGAATGATCTGGTCGCCGCTGCGGGTGACGCTGACGCCGGTGCCCTGCAGCTGACGGCGAAGCTCGGCCTCGTTCTGGTCCATCGTCGCGCCGATCGCGCCGCCGGCAAGGGCGCCGATGCCCGCACCGATCAGCGCGTTGCGGCGGTCGTTGCCGCCGGCCAGCAGACCAAGGCTGGCACCCGCCAACGCGCCGAGGCCGGCGCCGGCCGCGGTGTTGGAGATCTTCTGGTCGCCGGTATACGGATCGGTGGTGGTGCAGGCGCTCACGAGCACAGCCGTCGCCACGACGACGAGCACGGTCTTCTTCATAAGATTGTCCCTCTCCAAATCGCGGCCGTTGCAGCCGCGCCAAATCAGCCCTTCCGCACGCGTTGTACCATGAATTGCGGCAAAAAGCGGAACGGCAAAGCTACCAGAGGTTCTTGCCGTCGATCACCACCACTTCGACCCTGTCCAGGTCGAAGTCGTCGAACAGGCGAGAGTTGACGCTGATCCTCGGGTTGTCGAAGTCGGGCTGGCCCGTCGACCAGTCCGGCGTTTCGGTGAAGGTGCCGCAGCCGCAGGTCGAGCAGAAACCATGCTTTATGGTTTTCGAGCCCCAGCGGTAGAAGGAGACGTTCTTAGGCGGGCTGGTGAGCTTGAATTGCGACGGGACGTAATAGGCCCAGAGCGACCCGCGCTTGGAGCAGAATGAGCAGGTGCATTGCGTCACCGTCTGCGGCGCCTCGGAGACTTCGAAAGTCGTGGCCTTGCAGTGGCAGCTTCCCTTGATGATCATGGATCTCTCCGTTGTCCGCCGCCCCCCGCACAGTTCCGTGCGGAAGACGCCGCGGAACTTCCGTGGCAGCAAGGCAACATAAACAAGTGGTCCTGACAACCGTTCGTCAGCAGGCGCGGCAGCGCCCGGTCGAGAGCTCACATGGCACTGCCTGGCCGCGGCAATCCTAGTAAGAGGGCGGCGGCACGAACAGGCAGATGGTCTTGCCGGCGTCCAATCCGGCCTGGTGCGCGCACCAGTGATATTCGCCATCAGGCGAATCCTTGACCCGCTTGTCGCTGTAGGCGACCACCTCGCCCGTGCCTTTTATCACATAGCCTTCCGGCCGCTCGCCGATCGATGTCTGTGGCACCTCCTTGCAGTCGTAGTTGGCGCAGCAGGCAAAGGGATAGCTCCAGGCTTGCGGAAGCACCGCCGTAGGTTTGGCGTCGTGCGCGACGGCAGCAGCGGTCAGCATCATGGTCCCGAAGGTGGCGAACAGGGAAAACAGGAGCCGGCCGGCCGGGCGAACGGCTCGGGCCGATCTTGACTTGGCAGCAGACATCGAAGCGTTCCTTTCGAGCATCAAGCGTTTTGTCGCTTGCCCGTTCCCGGAACGTGTCTTCCCAGTGGCCGGATCGTCAGTCGCAGATATGCCGCGTCCGGCCATACATGCTTCTATACCCAGCCCGAATGCTGGGCTGATTCCTTGGCCGGCGCAAGAACTGGGCGTGCCCTCGGAATCGCACCGGGGTTCAGCAGCGGCCGCAGAAAAGGGTGCGCCGACTTGGTTAACAAAAACTACGACAAGCCTGCGACCAGGGGTGCCTAAGAACGAAATTCTGCCGACGGAAGTTCCGACCGTCAGCCGGTGACATGTTCACGATATTGCGGCAGGTCGTCCGTAATCGTGAACCATGGCGCCTTGGAACCGACGAAGATATGTGCACTTGGGCGAATGCTCGGATCGCCCCTCAGGGTTCCCATGGCAACATGGACGTAGGCACCCTCCCGCACCAAGGAGTAGAGCAAGGAGCCGCACTGCCCGCAATGCGCGTCGTGGCCGCCGACATCGCCATAGATCAGCAGCCTGTCGTCGCCCGCGGTGAGATGAAACTTGTCGCGCGCGATGCCGGCAATGGGCTTGAAAGCCGACCCTGTGGTACGGCGGCAGTTCGAGCAATGGCAATTCACCGCGTAGGCGAATTCATCGGTCACCTCGTAGCGGACAGTGCCGCAGAAGCATTGCCCGGCAAGCGTACGAGCACTTGCCTTTTCCGGATTTGCCAAGGTCACCCCCTGCCAGCCGCCACCCTGCGGAAGTTTTTCGAAATACCTAGTCGAGGTCCGCCACCGCCTCACCTGCACCGCCCTCGATGCGATGCGACAGCGAGGCCTCCATGAATTCGTCGAGATCGCCGTCGAGCACGCTTGACGGGCTGGTGTTTTCGACGCCGGTGCGCAGATCCTTCACCAGCTGATAGGGCTGGAGGACGTAAGAACGGATCTGGTGGCCCCAGCCGATATCGCTCTTCGAGGCCTCGGTGGCGTTCGCCACGGCCTCGCGCTTCTTCAGCTCTTCCTCGTAGAGCCGCGAGCGCAGCATCTCCCAGGCCTTGGCCCGGTTCTTGTGCTGCGAGCGTTCGGCTTGGCAGGCAACTGCGATGCCGGTCGCGAGGTGGGTGATACGCACCGCCGAGTCGGTGGTGTTGACGTGCTGGCCGCCCGAGCCGGACGAACGATAGGTGTCGATGCGCACGTCGGATTCCGAAACGTTGATCTCGATCGTGTCGTCGATGACGGGATAGACCCAGACGCTGGCGAAGGAGGTGTGGCGGCGCGCATTGCTGTCGTAGGGCGAGATGCGCACCAGGCGGTGAACGCCAGATTCCGTCTTCAGCCAGCCATAGGCGTTGTGCCCCTTGATGAGCACAGTGGCCGACTTGATGCCGGCCTCTTCGCCTTCATGGACTTCCAGCACCTCAACCTTGAAGCGGCGCCGCTCGGCCCAGCGCGTGTACATGCGCAAGAGCATCGACGCCCAGTCCTGGCTCTCGGTGCCGCCGGCGCCGGCATGGATTTCAAGATAGGTGTCGTTGGCGTCCGCCTCGCCCGACAGCAGGGTCTCGACCTGACGGGCCTTGGCCTCGCCCTGCATCGAACGCAGCGCCGCTTCGGCTTCCGCGACGACGCCCTCGTCGCCCTCTTCCTCGCCGAGTTCGATCAGGCCGATATTGTCCTCGAGCGCCTGGGTCAGCCCTTTGACCGCCGCGATCCCCTCATCGAGGCTCTGGCGCTCCCGCATCAGCTTCTGCGCTTCCGCGGGGTCGTTCCAGAGGCTGGAATCCTCCGCGCGCGAGTTCAGATATTCAAGCCGCTTGAGGGCCGGATCCCAGTCAAAGATGCCTCCTCAGCAGGGTTATCGCCTGCCTGATCTCGTCGACAATGTTCTGCGTTTCCGCGCGCATGGCTCTTCGTTCTGTCCTGTACTTGTCGTTCTTTTCGGAATCGGCGCGATACATAGGCACGGCACCGCCGCCTGTAAAGCGAAATGGGCCGGCGTTGAGCTGCCGGCCCATTCGAAACCTGGGGAAGTCAGTAAAGGCCGCCGCCACCGTCCTGGATGGCCTGATTGGCCTGCGGCGACAGCGCGCCGCCGGCACCATTGGAGCCGTCCGCGCCCATGCCGATGACCCAATAGCTGTCGGCCGGGCCGGTGCCGGGCTTGAACGCCTCGATGATGGTGTTGGGGTCGCCTTCGGCCGCGCGCATGCCGGTCTTGCGGTTGATGGCGATCAGCTTCATGCCTTCCGGAACCTGGAAGTCGACATTGGGCGTGCCGTCGAGCGCGACGCGCATGAAGTCCTTGAAGATCGGCGCGGCGAGGCCACCACCCGTGGCGCCCTTGCCCAGGCCGCGCGGCGTATCGTAGCCCATATAGAGGCCGACGACGAGGTTCGGCGTGAAGCCGATGAACCAGGCGTCCTTCTCGTCATTGGTGGTTCCGGTCTTGCCGGCGATATGGCGGCCGAGCTCGGCGATGGTGGCGCCGGTGCCGCGCTGCACCACGCCCTCCATCATGGAGGTGATCTGGTAGGCGGTCATCGGATCGAGCACCTGCTCGGAATTGTCGACCAGTTCCGGCTCGGGCTGGTTCTTCCATTCGGCGGCGTTGCAGCCCTCGCAGCCGCGTTCGTCCTGCTTGAACACGGTCTTGCCGTAGCGATCCTGGATGCGGTCGATCAGCGACGGTTTGATCGACTTGCCGCCATTGGCCATAATCGAATAGGCGGACACCATGCGCATGACCGTCGTCTCGCCGGAGCCCAGAGCCATCGGCAGATAGGGCGCAAGATGATCGTAAACGCCGAAACGCTCGGCATATTCGACGACCAGCTTCATGCCCATGTCGTTGGCCAGCCGCACCGTCATCAGGTTGCGCGACTTCTCGATGCCCGAGCGCAAGGTGGCCGGGCCGGCGGCCGTGCCGTCATAGTTCTTCGGCGTCCAGGTCGTGTTGCCGCTCTGGATGGTGATCGGCCCGTCCATGATCACGGAAGCCGGCGTGTAGCCGTTGTCGAGCGCCGCCGAATAGACGATCGGCTTGAACGAGGAGCCCGGCTGGCGCATCGCCTGGGTCGCGCGGTTGAACTCCGACTGCGCGTAGGAGAAGCCGCCGACCATGGCCAATACACGCCCGGTATGCGGGTCCATGGCTACCAGACCGCCTTCGACCTCGGGCACCTGGCGCAGGCTATAGGCGTTGTCGGAGCCCTCGTTCTTCTGCACGAAGATGACGTCGCCGGGCTCAAGCACTTCCGCCGGAGATTTCGCCCGGACGGACTTGCCGTTGACGAAATGGCGCATGGCAAAGCCCATGTCGTCCTTGCTGACTGTTCCTTCGACGCGGTCCTTGACGAGGTCGCCGGAGACCTGGCGCGCCGGCTGCATGCCGATCGTCAGCCCGTCGGCAGAACTGTCGAGCACGACGGCGAGCGTCCACTCCGGCACGTCCTCCAGCCCCTTGACCGCACCGAGCGGCACGCCCCAGTCGCCGGAAACGTCGATATGGGTCACCGGTCCGCGGTAGCCGCGCAGCGTGTCGTATTTCAGCAATCCGTTCTGCATCGCCTTGCGGGCGATGAGCTGGATTTTCGGATCGAGCGTGGTGCGCACCGACAGGCCGCCCTCATAGAGCGCATTCTCGCCGTAGCGGGCGATGATCTGGCGACGCACCTCCTCGGTGAAATACTCGCCCGCGAACAGGTAGGAGCCGTTACGGCGCGGCTTCACGCCGAGCGGCTCGGCCTTGGCCTTGTCGCCCTCCTCGCGCGTGACGTAGCCGTTCTCGACCATCTGGTCGATGACCCAATTGCGGCGCTCGATCGCCCGGTCGGCATGCTTGAAGGGATGATAGTTGTTGGGGCCCTTGGGCAGCGAAGCAAGGTAAGCGGCTTCAGCGACGGTGAGTTCGTTGACCGACTTGTCGAAATAGGTCAGCGCGGCGCCGGCAACGCCATAGGCGCCGAAGCCGAAGAAGATCTCGTTGAGATAGAGCTCGAGGATGCGGTCCTTCGAATAGGCCTGCTCGATGCGGAAGGCCAGGATCATCTCTTTGATCTTGCGCTCGTAGGTCTGGTCGGAGGTCAGCAGGAAGTTCTTTGCAACCTGCTGCGTGATCGTCGAGGCGCCGACCTGACGCCTGCCCGAGCCGAAATTCTGCAGATTGACGATGATGGCGCGGCCGAGGCCGGTGATGTCGATGCCGGGATGGTTGTAGAAGTTCTTGTCCTCGGCCGACATGAAGGCAGCCTTGACGCGGTCCGGGATCGCCTGGATCGGCAGATAGAGGCGCCGCTCGCGAGCATATTCGGCCATCAGCGAGCCATCCGAGGCATGGATGCGCGTCGTCACCGGCGGCTCATATTTGGCCAGAACCTCGTAGTCGGGCAGATCCTTCGTCAGATGGCCGATATAGATGGCAAGGCCCGCAGCGACCAGCAGCGCCAGCGTCGTGCCGATGCCGAAGAAATAGCCGATGAGACGAATCATGCCCGCTCCAGTCCGAGGTTCGGGATTTCCTAAACGAAGCCGACAGTCGCGCAAGCTTCAGGGGCGGTCCCAATCCGCAATGGAAACCCATTGTCGCGACCATGTGGACAAAATACGGCAGCACGAAGTTTCAGGAACTCAGTCCGCCAAATAATAACGCCACGTGTTGTCGTCGCGCAACGCTGCTTGCGGTTGTAGGACGGCTCAAGGTTGTGGGCAGGTGGGTCCCGTCAGCCCCCGGCCCTGGCTCCCGCTTTCGCTGCGGCAAACAGGGCAACGGCATTGGTTATGCTCTGAGCCGCCTTGCCGCGCCAGTCGGCGCTGAGCAATTGCGCCTCGTCCTTGCTGTTGGAGAGGTAACCAAGCTCGACCAGAACCGAGGGCACGTCGGGCGCCTTCAGCACCTTGAAGCCGGCCGAGCGCTGCGGATTGTTGATCAGACCGACGCTGGTCGACAACTGGCCGACCAGCGTGTGCGCAAAGCTCATCGAAAATCCGTGGGTCTCGCGGCGGATCAGGTCGATCAGGATGTCGGTGACCTCCTTGTTGTCGTCCTCGATCTTCAGACCGGCGAACTGGTCGGAGAGGTTTTCACGATCGGCGAGCGCCTGAGCCTCGGGATCGGAAGCCTTGTCCGAGAGCGTGTAGACCGTGGCGCCGCGGAGACCTCTGACGGCGATCGTATCGGCATGGATGGAGATCAAGAGATCGGCTTCGTGCTGGCGGGCGATGCGCACGCGCTCGTCGAGCGGCAGGTATACGTCACTGTCCCGCGTCATATAGACATCATAGCTGCCGACCGCGGCCAGCTTGTCACGTAGTTCGGTCGCAAAAGCGAGCGTGACGTTCTTCTCGACCGTGCCGCCGGCGCTCTCCGCGCCGCCGTCGACGCCGCCATGACCCGGATCGATTACCACTGTGAAGCGGTGCCCAGGCGCCGAAATCGGCCCTGTGCCGACACGGCCGCCCTTGTCGGTAGAAACGGTCGAGCCGGTCGTCAGCGATTGGTTGGCCAAAGCCTCGTCGAATTCTCTTTCGGATGCGGCCGACATGTCGATGGCGACGCGATAGCCGCTGCCATCGTCATTCTTCAGCACCTCGAGCTTGTCGACGGCAAACGGTCCCTTGCCGGTGAGGATCAGCCGCGAGCCTTTGCCCTGATCGCCGTAGCGGACGGCGCGCACCAGCCCGCGCGGCTTCACGTCCTTGGCGTTGAGGGCGAATCGCGTGCGCGGCAGGTCGACGACAAGGCGGCTGGGACCGCGCAGCAGGAACCACTTCACGTCCGGTTCTCTGTCGAAGGTCACGACGATGCGCATCTTGGTGGCGTCGCCGGCCATCTTGTAGCCGGTGGCGCCAAGCAACCCGTCGGCCCGCGAGACGGCGGTCGCGCCAAGCAGGATCACTAGCAGGAAAACAGCCCTTGCCATGAGCCGCAGATGCCCGGCGGCGCCACGCTCCTTGTCTGCGGTGCCTGCCATTCCCATCTCTATTCTAGTCGCTCCCCGTTAGGCGCCTCGCGCCGGCCTGTTTGGCAGAACGGCCTGTCTGGCGGCCAACCCGATTAACGATTGGTATCCAGAGAAGGTTAACCAAGCCTTTTCATTCAGCAGGTGGAGCGCCACCTTCCCCTGCGGAAGCGCTTTTTGCCGGCATCCGAAATCGGGGTTGCCTTCCAACCCGCCAAATCATAAAAGCGACATTGGATCACTGCAATCCTGGAACCGCCCGCCCTGCAGCTTCCCGCCAGGGTAAGATGTGCAAGGCGCTTCCGGGTTTCAGATGATCGCGACGATTTTCGCAGGCGTGCTCCCGTGGCGGGGGAATCGCTTGCGCGATGAAAACGGCCGGGATCTCCCGCGCCGGCTCTGTGCGAGCAAACAAGCTGGTCCGGCCAAGCCCGGGCTTTGGTTCAAAAGGTTCTGCTGGGTGCCGATGGCTTCAAGCGCAATCATGGAAAGGTCCGCATCGAACCGCGCCATTGTGGCTGCGGGCGGCACCGCCATCGCGCTCAAGCTCCGGCCGGCGGACATTCAATTATCCGGCAGCCACACAAATCCAGGCACACAGCGGCGGGGTCTGCCTCGCCAGCTGCGGCTGATGGCTGCCGGGAGGAAACGAAATAATGCCCAACAAGATGCTGATAGACGCCTCCCACCCGGAGGAAACACGCGTTGTTGTCGTTCGCGGTAACCGCATCGAAGAATTCGACTTTGAATCCCAGGACAAGAAGCAGCTCAAAGGAAACATCTATCTCGCCCGCGTAACCCGCGTCGAACCTTCCCTTCAGGCAGCCTTTGTCGAATATGGCGGCAACCGTCACGGTTTTCTCGCCTTCAGTGAAATTCACCCCGACTATTACCAGATCCCGGTCGCCGACCGTCAGGCCCTGCTGCGCGCCGAAGCGCAGGAGGCGGACGACGAAGAGGACGAGGAGGCCGAGACCGGCGAGGAACAGCAGGCGCGCGATCGCGGCGGCCGCCGCAACCGCCGGCGCGGCGGCAAGAACCGCGACCGGGCCGAGCAAAAGCGCGGTTCCGATGCTGCCGGTGCCGACGAAGGCGGCGAAAGCGCCGATGAGGTCGCAGCTTCCAGCGCTTCCGCTGATGAGCCCGGCGATGCGGCCGATACCTCGACCGAAGCCACCGAAGGCTCCGAAACCGTCGAGACCGTAGCCGAGGCAGCCGGCGAAGAGGAGAACAAGGCCCCCGAAGCCGGCAGCGACACCGAAGACGCCGATGCGACCGACAGCGAGAATCGCCAGCCTTCCGAGAGCGGCCCCACTTCGATCGCCGCGAGCATCGATGCGGATGTGATTTCGGAACCGGTGCAGGCCGAATCGACCAGCGAGGTCGCTCCGGCCGAGGAAGCCGCTCCCAGCGACGATGACCGCGGCATGCTCGAAGAAGTTTCGTCCGCACATTCGGACGAACACGAAATCGAATCGGTCGGCGCCGAGGATGCGCTTGAAGAGGTCCGTAACCGCCGCAAGCCGGTGCGCCGCCAGTACAAGATCCAGGAAGTCATCAAGCGCCGCCAGATCCTACTGGTCCAGGTCGTCAAGGAAGAGCGCGGCAACAAGGGCGCGGCGCTGACCACCTATCTGTCGCTCGCCGGGCGCTATTCGGTCTTGATGCCGAACACCGCGCGTGGCGGCGGCATATCGCGCAAGATCACCAATGCCCAGGACCGCAAGCGGCTGAAGGAGGTCGTCGCCGATCTCGAGGTGCCGCAGGGCATGGGAGTCATCCTGCGCACCGCCGGCGAAAGCCGCACCAAGGCCGAGATCAAGCGCGACTATGAATATTTGATGCGGCTTTGGGAGAATGTCCGCAATCTCACGCTGCAGTCCACGGCCCCTGCCCTGGTCTATGAGGAAGGCAGCCTGATCAAGCGCTCGGTCCGCGACCTGTACAACAAGGATATCGACGAGATCCTGGTCTCCGGCGAGGACGGCTACCGCGAGGCCAAGGACTTCATGCGGATGCTGATGCCGAGCCATGCCAAGGTGGTTCAGCCCTACCGCGACACCACGCCGATCTTCGTGCGCAACGGCATCGAGGCGCAGCTCGACCGGATGCTGCAGCCGCAAGTGACGCTGAAGAGCGGCGGCTACATCATCATCAACCAGACCGAGGCGCTGGTCTCGATCGACGTCAACTCCGGCCGCTCCACCAAGGAGCATTCGATCGAAGACACCGCGCTCCACACCAATCTGGAGGCCGCCGAGGAAGTCGCGCGGCAGCTCAGGCTGCGCGACCTTGCCGGCCTGATCGTCATCGACTTCATCGACATGGAGGAGAACCGCAACAACCGCGCGGTCGAGAAGCGGCTGAAGGATCACCTCAAGAACGATCGCGCCCGCATCCAGGTCGGTCGCATCTCGCATTTCGGCCTGATGGAGATGTCGCGCCAGCGCATCCGTGCCAGCGTGCTGGAATCGACGATGAAGCCCTGCCCGCATTGCGGCGGCACAGGCCATGTGAGATCGGACTCCTCGGTGGCGCTGATGGTGGTGCGGGCAATCGAGGAATTCCTGCTCAAGGATTCGCGCAGCCACATCACAGTGCGCACGCCGGCGGCGACCGCGCTTTATGTGCTCAACCACAAGCGCGCCAATCTGGTCGAGCTCGAGGCCCGGTTCGGCCTGAGCATCACGCTCGAAGCCGACGAGACGCTGGGCGCGCAACACTACGCGATCTTCCGCGGCGCGGTGGCTGAGAAGCCGGAAGGCTTCGTCGAGGTGCGCAGCCTGCCGACCTATGTCGAGCCGGAAGAGCCCGAGGACGAGATCGTCGTCGAGGAGGAAGAAGAGGTATCGGTCCAGGCCGAACAGCCGCGCCATCCACAGCAGGGACAGCATCCGCATCGGTCCGAGGACGGCGAAGGCGGCCGCAAGCGCCGCAAACGCCGTCGGCGGCGCGGCGGCAAGGATCGCGACCGCGAGCATCAAGGCCATGGCGATGCCGTCTCGGCCCCCGCACCTGCGGACGCCGGCACGATTGCTGGCGAAGCGACAGCCGAGGTAACGGCTGAAGCACCGGCCGGGGCGGAAGCAGCCGAAGAGGGGCAGGGCAAGAAGCGCCGTCGCGGCAAGCGCGGCGGCAAGCGCAATCGCCGCGAGGAAGGCGAAATCCCTGCCGATGCCGATGCCGGCGATGGTTTCGAAGGCGAAGAAGCGGAAGTCGAAGCTCCCGAAGGCGCGCCGCCGGTCGCTGCAGCCGAAGAGCAGGCCGCGCCCTCGCCCGCCAATGACGATGTCGCGGAAACGGAGAAGCCGAAGAAGCCTCGCCGTGCACCGCGATCGAAGAAGGCTGTCGAGGAAACCGTCTCCGAGAAAGCGCCCGAGCGGGCGGCGGAACTTCCCGCTGAACCTGCGGCCGGCGAACCGGAGCTGACAGCGGCCGCTGCTGCTCCGACCGAGGCCGAAGCGCAGGTCAATGCCCATCCGACGCGGCGCAAACCGCAGTCGATCGACACGCCGGCTGTCCCCGTCGTTTCGTCCAACGTCAGCGAGGAAGCCAAGACCGAAGAAAAGCCGAAGCGTGCCGGCTGGTGGCAGCGGAAGGGCTTTTTCTAAGCTCTGTCAGCTCATTAGGCTTAGTTGTTAAACAGAAGATCCGGCGCGGGATTTTCGTTTTCTGGCCTTCCAATCTTGCGCCCCAGCACCTGCTAAGGCGCGAAGATCGACCAGTTCATCATCCTGGCGAGCTTCTCAAGCGCTATGGAGCCGAGCTTTGAATTGCCGTTCTCGTTGAGGCCGGGGGACCAGACGGCGAGCGAGGCGACGCCCGGCACGATGCCAAGAATACCGCCACCGACGCCACTCTTACCCGGAATGCCGACACGGAAGGCGAAATCGCCGGAGCCGTCATAGTGGCCGCAGGTCAGCATCAGCGCGCCGATGCGGCGCGCACGCTCGGTCGACACTACCGACAGCCCGGTCGCCGGGTTCCGACCGCCATTGGCGAGGAAGCGGCCGGCCATGGCGAGCTGCCGGCAGCTCATGGCGATGGCGCAATGATGGAAGTAGACGCCCAGCGCCAGCTCCGGCTCATGGTCGAGATTGCCAAAGGACTTCATGTAATTGGCCAGAGCGAAGTTGCGGTAGCCGGTAGCGCGTTCCGAGGCCGCGACCTCGCGGTCGATGATGATCGTGTCGTCGTCGGCCAGGAACTGGACGAAGCGCAGGATCTCGCCGATCGCCTCGCGCGGCTGGTGGCCGGCAAGCAGGATGTCGGACACGACGATGGCGCCGGCGTTGATGAACGGATTGCGCGGAATGCCGCTCTCATGCTCGAGCTGGACGATCGAGTTGAACGGATTGCCCGACGGCTCGCGGCCGACACGCTGCCACAACGCATCGCCGACCTTGCCCAGCGCCAGGGTCAGCGTGAACACCTTCGAGACGCTCTGGATCGAAAAGGGCTGATCGGCATCGCCGGCAAGGATGATGCGCCCGTCATTGGTCACGGCGGCAATGCCGAATTTCTTCGGATCGACCTTGCCGAGCTGCGGGATATAGGTGGCGACATCGCCGCGATCGCTGCGCTCGGTCATTTCGGCGGCCACTTCCGCCAGCGCCTGTTCAAGCTCGGGCATGGCGTCTATTTCAGCCAACTTTCGATGCGCGCCAGCGCCTCGACCATGTCGTCATGGCTGCCGGCATAGGAAAAGCGCATGGTGCGATGGCCCTGGAGCGGATCGAAATCACGGCCGGGCGTGGCCGCCACATGCGCCTCGGCCAGCATCTTGCGCGCGAAGGCCATGCTGTCATTGGTGTGCCGCGTGACATCGCAGAAGGCGTAGAACGCGCCGTCCATGGGCGCCGCGAGCAGGAAGCCCAGCTCCGGCAGACGCTTCATCAGCAGGTCGCGGTTCCAGGCATAGCGCGCCTTCACCGCTTCCAGCTCTTGCGTGGCATTGAAGGCCTCGACCGCCGCGACCTGCGACAGTTCCGGCGGCGAGATGTAGAGGCTCTGCGCGATGCGCTCGACCGGCCGCACCAGTTCGTCCGGCAGCACCATCCAGCCGATGCGCCAGCCGGTCATGCAATAGTATTTCGAGAAGGAGTTGATCACCGTCACGCCGGCGCCACAGGCAAGTGCAGTGACGTCGGGCGCGGCATAGGCCAGCCGGTGATAGATTTCGTCCGAGATCACCGCGATGCCAAGCTCGTCCGCGGTCTTCACCAACGCGGAAAGCTCGTCGGCTGGAATGACCGCGCCGGTCGGATTGGCTGGACTGGCAAACAGCACGCCTTTCAACGGCTTCTCGCGATGTGCGCTCTTCAGGTGGTCGGCATGCAGATAGGCGTCCGAGCCAAGCTCGATCTCGACGATTTCGATGCCAAGCGCGGCCATGATGTTGCGGTAGGCCGGATAGCCGGGCGCGGCGATGGCGACGCGGTCGCCGGGATCGAACATCGCCAGGAAAGCCAGGTTGAAGGCGGCCGACGAGCCGGTAGTGACGGCGATACGGGCGGGCGCGACATCGATTCCGTAATGCTCGCCATAGTGCGCGGCGATCGCCTTGCGCAGCTCCGCCAGGCCAAGAGCATCGGTGTAGCCGATGCGGCCGTGCTTCAGCGCGAGAGCGGCGGCTTCGCGGACGCCGACCGGCGCCGGGTCCGACGGCTGGCCGACCGCCATCGACACCACGGGAATCCCGGTCGCCTTCAGCCGGTTGGCCTCGGCCAGAATATCCATGGCGTGGAACGGCTCGACCTCGCCGCGGCGTGAAAGCGAAACGACCATCTGACTCTTCAGCCTGCCTTTGGTTGGCAAATCCACAGGCAAACCATCGCTCGCTTGCCCTGGAACTGCCGGGAGTTCGACGGCAGCGCCGCACAAATGCCCGATTGGTGTGGGGATCACAAGCGCGCAGGAAGTTATCGGCGCCGACTTTTCATCCTTCGCCCGCTCGTCTACCAGTGGACCTGTCATGTTGAGCCGACCCGAACGATGATCGATAGATCGACCGCAATAGGGCGAACCGCGCGCGGGTTCGCGACGCTCCTGCTTGCCGCCGCCGTCGCGGTGTCCACTTCGCTGAGCGCCTTCGCGCAAGGCGTGCCGGTGGTGCGCGACGCCGAGATCGAGGCGCTGGTGCGCGACTATGCCCGACCGATCTTCAAGGCGGCGGGCCTTGCCAATGACGGGATCGACATCGTTCTGGTCAACGACCAGAGCTTCAATGCGTTCGTGACCGGCCGCCGCCTGTTCATCAACACCGGCGCGCTAGTGACGGCCGAGACGCCGAACGAGATCATCGGCGTCATCGCGCACGAGGCCGGCCATATTGCCGGCGGCCACCAGCAGAAGCTGCGCGATCAACTCGATCGCGCCAAGACCATGGCCATCATCGCCACGCTGCTCGGGGCGGGCGCGATCGTGGCCGGCGCCACCACCAACAGCCGCGGCCTTGCCGGCGCCGGCATGGGCGTCGCCGCCGGCGGCGGCGAGATGGCGCAGCGCAGCATCCTTGCTTATCAGCGCGGCGAAGAAATCACCGCCGACCGCTCGGCGATCACCTACCTCAATGCCACCGGCCAGTCCGGCATGGGCATGCTGAAGACCTTCGGGCGCTTCCAGAGCGCGCTTTCGCTGTCGGGCACCCAGCTCGATCCTTACCGGATCAGCCATCCGATGCCCCGGGAGCGCATCGCCAATCTCGAGGTGCTGGTCAAGGCGAGCCCATATGTCAGCCAGGTCGACGCGCCGGCGCTGCAGCAGCGGCATGACATGATGCGCATCAAGATCGCGGCCTATATGCAAGGCCAGGCGGCCGTGGCGCGGCTGATGCGCAAGAACCCGACCAGCCTTGCCTCGCGCTATGGCGACGCGCAGCAGACCTATCTCTACGGCAATCCTGGCGCGGCGCTGACGAAAACCGCGGCCCTGATCAAGGAACAGCCGAAGAACCCCTATTTCCAGGAACTGCGCGGCGACATCCTGATGAAGGCCAACAGGCCCAAGGACGCCGCGGATGCCTATGCCAAAGCGGCGAGCCTCGACGCGGCGCGGTCCGGCTTGCTGCTGGTCTCGCTCGGCCAGGCGCTGATGGCGGTCGGCACGCCGGACTCAATCAACAAAGCGGTGGCGCAGCTCAACAGCGGGATCGGGCGCGACAAGGAAAACGCCGTAGCCTACCGCTACCTGGCTCAAGCCTATGGCGAATTGGGGCAAATCCCGGCCGCCGACCTTGCGACAGCGGAGGGCCATTTCTATTCGGGCGACTATAAGAACGCGAAGATCTTCGCCATGCGCGCTCAACAGAAATTGAAGCGCGGCGAGCCCCGCTGGCTTCGCGCGCAGGATATCATAAACTACACGCCATCTAACAAACTCAAGTGAACCTCCCGGCCGCGCACGGCGACCAGGTTGGACCGGGACAGGCAGAAGGAACTGATCATGAACAAGGCAATCCTGCTCGGCAGCGCCGGCGTGGCGGTGGCGCTCGGCATGCTGGCATTCGGCTTCGTGGCAGGAAGCCCGCAGGCCGCTAGGGCCGACACGACGCAAGCCATCCAGGTGGCCTCGGCGGACAGCAAGATCGACCGCAAGGAGGTCGAAGGCATCATCCGCGACTATCTGCTGAAAAACCCCGAGGTCCTGCTCGAGGTTCAGGACGCGCTCGAGGCCAAGCAGAAGGAAGAGCAGCGGCTCGCCGCACTCGGCGTCATCAAGGATGCGAAGGACGAGATCTTCAACTCCACCTTCGACGGCGTGGTCGGCAACCCGAAGGGCAAAGTCACCATCGTCGAGTTCTACGACTACAATTGCGGCTTCTGCAAACGCGCCATTGAGGACATGAAGGCGCTGACCAAAGCCGATCCGGACCTGCGCTTCGTGCTCAAGGAGTTTCCAATCCTCAGCCCGGATTCGCAAAAGGCCAGCGTGGTCTCGATGGCCTTCCATCTGATGATGCCGGAGAAGTACAGCGAGTTCCACACTGCGCTGCTCGGCAGCCAGGGCCGTGCCACCGAATCCACCGCCATGAAGGTCGCTGTTTCGCTCGGTGCCGACGAGGCGAAGCTGCGCGAGAAGATGAAGGATCCGAGCATCAACGAAGCGCTCTCGCGCACCTACGATCTCGCCACCAAGCTGTCGATCACCGGCACGCCGTCCTATGTGGTCGGCAATGAGGTGGTGTTCGGCGCGCTCGGACAGCAGGTTCTGGCGGAGAAGATCGAGCAGGCCAAGAGCGCGCTCTAGGTTTGGGCATGGTCTTTTCCGAAAACCGCTGCACAGTTTTCGGGATCATGCTCTAAGCGATTGCGAGTCGCGATAACAGGCGGTTTTCCGCCTGTTGTGGACAGCGAAAGAATGTACTTGCGCTCTTTTCGCGGGCGGATATGCCCATTATAGAGGTCCGGCGCGCCGGCTTGAGGCCGGCGCCGAAGAGGTCGGCATATTTGAAAACGATTTTCGTCCTGAACGGTCCCAATCTCAATGCACTCGGCAAGCGCGAGCCGGGGATCTATGGCGGCAAGACGCTTGCCGCCATCGCCGAGGATTGCAAGGCCGCCGGCACGGCGCTCGGGCTCGAGATCGATTTTCGTCAGTCCAATCACGAAGGTGATCTCGTCGACTGGATCCAGGAAGCCGGTGAAAAGGCCGCAGGCATCGTCATCAATCCCGGGGCCTACAGCCATACCTCGATTGCCATTCACGACGCCATCCGCGCCATCGCGCCGCTGCCCGTCGCTGAAGTCCATCTTTCCAATATCCACGCGCGGGAGCCTTTCCGCCACGTCTCCATGGTCGCGCCGGTCGCTGTCGGCATGATCTGCGGGTTCGGGCCACTCGGCTATACGCTTGCGCTGCAGGCTCTGGCGGCGCGCCTGTGACCGGCTCCCAAACTGAAGGCTCGAAAATGTCGATAAAGAAGAACGGTGTTGACCAGCAGCTGATCCGCGACTTGGCGGGCATACTGAACGACACCAACCTGACCGAGATCGAGGTCGAGCTCGGCGATCTGAAAGTGCGCGTGTCGCGTCAGTCTCAGGCCGTCCACGCGGTCGCTGCTCCGCTTCCTATGCCGTCCGCGGCGGTTGCCGGGCCGGCTCAGGCGGTAGCGGCCGCGCCCGCGACGGCAGCCGATCCTTCCAAGAACGCCGTGCCCTCGCCGATGGTCGGCACCGCCTATCTCGCGCCCTCGCCCGACGCCAAGGCGTTCATCGAGATCGGCCAGAAGGTGAAGGAAGGCCAGACGCTGCTCATCATCGAAGCGATGAAGACGATGAACCAGATTCCCTCGCCGCGCGCCGGAACGGTGACGGCGATCCTGATCGAGGACGCCCAGCCGGTCGAATACGGCATGCCGCTCGTGGTCATCGAGTAGAGCCGGGAACAGCGGGCAGATGTTCCAAAAAATCCTCATCGCCAATCGCGGCGAAATCGCGCTTCGGGTGCTGCGCGCCTGCAAGGAGCTCGGCATCCAGACGGTGGTGGTCCATTCGACGGCCGATTCCGACGCCATGCATGTGCGGCTTGCCGACGAAAGCGTCTGCATCGGCCCGCCGCCGTCACGCGAAAGCTATCTCAACATTCACCAGATCGTCGCCGCTTGCGAGATCACCGGCGCCGATGCCGTGCACCCGGGCTACGGCTTCCTGTCAGAAAACGCCAAGTTCGCCGATATCCTCGCCGCCCATAACATCACCTTCATCGGCCCTTCGGGCGACCATATCCGCATCATGGGCGACAAGATCGAAGCCAAGCGCACGGCAAAGCGCCTCGGCATCCCGGTGGTGCCTGGTTCGGACGGCGCGATCAGCGACGAGAAGGAAGCAAAGCGCATTGCCGCCGCGATCGGCTATCCGGTGATCATCAAGGCTTCGGCCGGCGGCGGCGGCCGCGGCATGAAGGTCGCCCGCACCGAAGCCGACCTCGAAGTGGCGCTGCAGACCGCCAGATCAGAAGCCGGCGCTGCCTTCGGCGACGACGCCGTTTACATCGAGAAATATCTGGAAAAGCCGCGCCATATCGAATTGCAGGTGTTCGGCGACGGCGCCGGACGCGGCGTGCATTTCGGCGAGCGCGACTGCTCGCTGCAACGCCGCCACCAGAAGGTGTGGGAGGAAGCGAACTCACCGGCCCTCAACGCCGAGGAACGTGCGCGCATCGGCGGCATCTGCGCCAAGGCGATCGCCGATCTTGGCTATTCCGGCGCCGGCACGATCGAATTCCTCTACGAGAACGGTGAATTCTATTTCATCGAGATGAACACACGCCTGCAGGTCGAGCATCCGGTGACCGAAGCGATCACCGGCATCGACCTCGTGCATGAACAGATCCGTGTCGCCTCCGGCGGCGGACTGTCGGTCAAGCAGGAAGACATCAAGTTCAACGGCCACGCCATCGAGTGCCGCATCAACGCCGAGGATCCGCGCACGTTCACGCCGTCGCCCGGTACGATCACGCATTTCCACACGCCGGGCGGCCTCGGCATCCGCGTCGATTCCGGCGTCTATTCCGGCTACCGGATCCCGCCCTATTACGACAGCCTGATCGGTAAGCTGATCGTGCATGGGCGCAACCGCGTCGAATGCATGATGCGGCTGCGCCGGGCGCTCGACGAATTCGTTGTCGACGGCATCAAGACGACGCTGCCGCTGTTCCGCGACCTGGTCGGAAATCCGGATATCGCCAACGGCGATTACGACATCCACTGGCTTGAGAAATATTTGGCCAAGGAGGAATAGGATCTTGCGGTTATAATGGCGCAATGACTCGTCCCTACGCGCCCGGCTACCGCATCCCGACCGACCTGCTGCTGAAAGCCTATGCCTCGGGCGTGTTCCCGATGGCAGAGAGCGCCACCGACCCGGAAGTGTTCTGGGTGCGGCCGGAGACGCGCGGCATCATCCCGCTCGACGGATTCCACACGCCGCGCAGTCTGAAGAAGACGATCCGCAGGCACCCTTTCGACATCCGCTACGATTTCGACTTCGAGGCGACGATCGACGGCTGCGCGGAAAGGCGCGACGAGCGCCGCTCGACCTGGATCAACGCGCCGATCCGCGAAGCCTATGTCGAGCTCTATCGGCTGGGCCACTGCCATTCCGTCGAGGCGTGGCGCGAGGGCCGGCTGGCCGGCGGTCTCTATGGGGTGTCACTCGGGCGCGTCTTCTTCGGCGAAAGCATGTTCGCCCGGGAAACCGACGCCTCGAAGACCTGCCTCTATTATCTCGTCGAGCGGCTGAACGAACGCCGCTTCGCGCTCCTCGACACGCAGTTCACCACCGAGCACCTGAAGCGCTTCGGCGCCATCGACGTGCCGCGCAGCCGCTACGAAAAAATCCTGGCCGAGGCCCTGAAGGGCGACGCGGTCTTTTATCCCTGAGATAAGCGGTCACCCGCTCGCAGTTTCAATTGGCGTCTGGGAATGAAACATCATCTTCCAGCCATCGGCGCGATGAACATAGCCGGTGCTGACGAGAGCGGCATAGGGCTCGCCGTTTTCCCGCGTCGCGCGCGCCTCGTAGGTTAGCATGACGATATCGCTGCCGGGTTCGACCATGCCTTTCAGCCGAATGTCGAGATCGCGCCAGCGATTGGGCTTGGTGGCGGTCTTGGCCAGATCGGCATTGGTCATCGCCTGCGCCATCTCCGGAAAGGCGACGAGGCAATCCACATCGGCGTGGGCCGCGAAATATGCGGAATCGCCGGTCCAGAAGCCTTTCTCGATATCGAGAAGCTCTTTCTTGCTGGCAGTGATCGGCCTGATCGTTGCCATGGAAATCTCCCGTCGCCATCACCGTTTATCCAACGGATTGCGAAAAAGAGGGTTCCGAGAGTTCCGAGATCAGTTCGTGTCTGTGGTGTCGGCGCCATCCGGCGCGGGCGCCGCGTCCGACGGCTCAGGCGCTGCCTCGGCAGGCGGCTTCGGCTTGGCGGCATTCGTCTTCGGCTTGCCCGTATCGGCCTTGGCGGCGGTCGGCGGCGGCACGTCCGATTTTTGCTTGCAGCCCTTCAGCCAGACGTCATAGACGGCGTGCTCGACCGCGTTGAGACCGGGGCTTTCGGCGAACATCCAGCCGGTAAAGATACGGCGGATCTTGCGATCGAGCGTGATCTCGTCGACCTCGACGAAGGAATCGGTCTTCGGCTGTTCGGTCTCAGGCCGAGAGTAGCAGACGCGCGGCGTCACCTGCAGGGCGCCGAACTGCACCGTCTCGTCGATATAGACGTCGAAGGTGATGATGCGGCCGGTGATCTTGTCGATGCCGGCGAATTCGGCGACCGGATTGGTGATGCGGTCGGAAACCGCCGGCGCCGCCGGTGTCTGCGCGGCGGCGAACCCTGCCGTCGAGGCAGCCAGAACGGACGCTGCCGCGAACAGTCCCGTCGAGAGTCGGCCGAAAGAGTTCATGCAGGGATACCGGTGGTTGCGCCCGGGTGATTCTCTCAATCGCCCAAGGCTAGTCAGGGCTGCGCTATCAGCAAGGAGCTAAACGCCAATTGTGGCGACAAAAGACCGAAAACGCGTTTACGAACCGGGCGTCCAAGCGTCGTAGTCGCCGGTGACCTGCGGACGATGCTGGTTGGTCAGAATGGAACCTTGCGGGCGATAGGCGCTCGGCGTTCCTGTGAGATTGGGCCGGTGCGGCTTCTGCCAATCACGAGCCTTATAGCTCTCGCTCGACGGAGGCGTGTCGACGCGATGATGCATCCAGCCATGCCAGCCCGGAGGGATCTTCGAGGCTTCGGAATAGTCACGATAGATGACCCAGCGGCGGGTGCGACCTTCCGAATCGATGCCGCCCTCGTAATAGACGTTGCCGACCTCGTCCTCGCCGACCTTGTTGCCGAAGCGCCAGGTGTGGAAGCGCGTGCCAAGTGTCTGGCTGTTCCACCAGGTGAAAAACTGCAGCAGGAAAGTCTTCATCCAGATCCTCGTTGCGGCAGCGGCCGCGCCGTTTCCTGCTTATGGCGTCAGGTCAACGCGAAGGCAAGGGTTTTGCCCAGCCTGCGATGTAAATGCTTCGTGCGCTAAATCGATACACGCGTGGAGATATCGCCACCTCGGCTTGCCAAGCGTTTGCGCAGTTTCTAAAGCTCGCACGCCCGGCAAAGCTGGCGGCCGGCCCGCGCCGGTTGAGGGAGGTGACGATTGGCCCCAGAACGGTCCACCGGCAATCGGATCGGCGCCGAAGACATTCGCCGCCGCAAGGGCGGCGTGCCGATCGTCTGTCTCACCGCCTATACCTATCCGATAGCCCGCATGCTCGATCCGCATGTCGACCTGCTTCTGGTCGGCGACAGCGTCGCCATGGTGCTGCATGGCCATGCCACAACGCTCGGCGCTTCGCTGGAGATGATGATCGCGCACGGACAAGCGGTGATGCGTGGCTCCGCAAAGGCCTGTGTGGTGGTCGACATGCCGGCAGGCAGCTACGAGGCCTCAGTGGCGCAAGCCGTTGCCTCGGCAAGGCGCATCATCGGCGAGACGGGCAGCCAGGCGGTCAAGCTCGAGGGTGGGGTCGACATGGCCGCGCAGATCGCGGCAATCGTCGCGGAAGGCATCCCGGTCATGGGCCATATCGGCCTGCAGCCGCAGTCGGTGGACAAGGACGGCGGCTACAAGATCAAGGGCAGGAGCAGGGAAAACATCGCCGCCCTTTTTCGCGACGCCGAAGCGGTTGAAAAGGCCGGCGCCTTCTCGGTCGTCATCGAGGGCACGGTCGAGGCGGTGGCTTCGGACCTCACCCGTCATATCGCGATCCCGACCATCGGCATCGGCGCCAGCGGCGACTGCGACGGCCAGATCCTGGTGGTAGACGACATGATCGGCATGACCGTCGACCGCGTGCCGAAATTCGTCAAGGAATACGCAGTGCTGCGCGACACCATTGCGGATGCGGCGGCGCGTTACGCCGACGAGGTGCGCAGCCGCGCATTTCCCGGACCTGACCACGTTTTTTCGGCGGCATCGGGCAAGGACCAGGCATGAGCGGGCCAATCGTCGTCGAGAGCGTTGCGGCCCTTCGCGCGCAGATCCGGGATTGGCGCCGGGCTGGCCTCAAGATCGCGATGGTGCCGACCATGGGCGCGCTGCATGACGGCCACATCTCGCTGGTCAGGATCGCGCTCAAAAAGGCGGAGCGCTGCGTCGTCTCCGTCTTCGTCAATCCGACCCAGTTCGCGCCGACCGAGGACCTGGACAAATATCCGCGCCAATTGGCCCGCGATCTCGACCAACTGCGGGAAGCAGGCGTGCATCTGGCCTTCACGCCAGGCGTGGCGGAAATGTACCCGGCCGGCTTCGCCACCAAAATCTCGGTCGGAGGCCCCTCCTCCGGCCTGGAGACGGATTTTCGGCCTGCCTTCTTCGACGGCGTCGCCACTGTCGTGGCCAAGCTTTTCCTGCAGGCAGCGCCCGACTGTGCCGTGTTCGGTGAGAAGGACTACCAGCAGCTTTGCGTTGTCAGGCAGCTGTGCCGTGATCTCGATCTGCCGGTCGAGATCGTCGGCGCGCCGACCGTGCGTGATTCCCACGGCCTCGCCATGTCGTCGCGCAACGCCTATCTCGGCGCGGCCGAGCTCGAGATCGCGCGCAAATTCAACGTGGTTCTGCGTCAGACCGCGGCCGAGCTCGCGTCCGGCGCGGATGAGGCACGTGCGGTGAATGCGGCTGCCGAAGCGCTCGTCAGCGCGGGCTTTCGGAAGGTCGACTACATCGCCGCGCGGGAGGCCGCAGCGCTCGCGCCCTGGCGGCGGGACCGCGACGGGCGCCTGCTCGCGGCGGCCTGGCTCGGCACCACCAGGTTGATCGACAATGTGGAAGTCCCAGCTACCTGATCTGTGCTGATCAGCCCGGCGTCTCAGGCAGCGTTCAGTCCATCGCGCACCGCATCATCCGCTGGCGGAGGTGCACCTGTGCGAGGGCAGGTTTGATCGCGGGGATCGGCGCGATCAATCAAAACCCTGCGATGAGGCAATCGGCATCCGCCGGCGCTTTAGCCGAGCCGCTTCTCCAGGATGAGCGCGGGCCATCCCGAACTGCCGCCGCAATCCGCTGTCCTGCCTGCCGTCCGAAATCCGTTCGCCTCGTAGAAGGCGATCGCCACCGCATTCGCCTGCTCAACCTCCAGACGCAGCGTCCGCATCTCCGGAAAACTGGCCTCGACTTCGTCGAGCAGCGCCTGGCCGATCCTTTGCCGCTGACAATCCGGAGATACGTAGAGCTGGTTCAGAAGGACGATCCTCGGGTTGGCAGTCGCGGCCGCGAAAGCCATGCCGCCAAGCCGCTTGCCATCGTCAGCGACCAGGAATTCGGAATTCGGCCGGGCCAGTTGCGCCTTGAGCGAAGCAAGAGAATGCCAGTCGTCGGTGATCGCCGTTACATGCTCGGCGCCGTAGATGGCGTCATAGGTCGCATGCCACGTCTCGACCAGCAGCGCGCGGATCGCAACAAGATCGCGCTCGCTGGCGGTGCGGACGAACATCGCTCTATTCGATGCCGAGTTTGGCCTTGACCAGCTCGTTGACCGCCTGCGGGTTCGCCTTGCCGCCGGTCGCCTTCATCACCTGGCCGACGAACCAGCCGGCCATGGTCGGCTTGGCGCGCGCCTGCTCGGCCTTGTCCGGATTGGCGGCGATGACCTCGTCGACCGCCTTCTCGATGGCGCCGGTGTCTGTCACCTGCTTCATGCCGCGGCTTTCGACCAGTTGGCGCGGATCACCGCCCTCGTTCCAGACGATCTCGAACAGGTCCTTGGCGATCTTGCCGGAGATCGTGCCCTCCTTGATCAGGTCGACGACCGTACCGAGCTGCTCAGGCGAAAGCGGAGCGTTTTCAATATCTTTGCCAGCCTTGTTGAGAGCGCCCAGCAGGTCGTTGATGACCCAGTTGGCGGCAAGCTTGCCGTCGCGCCCCGAGGCCACCTTCTCGAAATAGTCGGCGATCGGCTTTTCCGAGACCAGCACCGAGGCGTCGTAGGGCGATAGGCCTAGCGAGCCGATCAGCCGCGCCTTCTTCTCGTCCGGGAGTTCCGGCAGATGCTGTGCCAGATCATCGACATAGGCCTGGTCGAACTCCAGCGGCAGAAGGTCGGGGTCGGGGAAATAGCGGTAGTCATGCGCCTCTTCCTTGGAGCGCATCGAGCGCGTCTCGCCCTTGTTGGGGTCGAATAGGCGCGTCTCCTGCTCGATCGAGCCGCCGTCTTCGAGGATGGCGATCTGACGGCGCGCTTCGGACTCGATGGCCTGGCCGATGAAGCGGATCGAGTTGACGTTCTTGATCTCGCAGCGCGTGCCGAACGCGCCGCCCGGGCGGCGCACCGAGACATTGACGTCGGCGCGCAGCGAACCCTCGTCCATGTTGCCGTCGCAGGTACCGAGATAGCGCATTATGGTGCGCAGCTTGCTGACATAGGCCTTGGCCTCGTCGGCAGAGCGCATGTCCGGCTTGGAGACGATCTCCATCAGCGCAACGCCGGACCGGTTGAGGTCGACATAGGACATTGTCGGATGCCGGTCGTGCATAGACTTGCCGGCATCCTGCTCCAGATGCAGGCGCTCGATGCCGACCTCGATGTCCTCGAACTCGCCCTGCCGGTCCGGTCCGACCGAGACGATCACCTTGCCTTCGCCGACGATCGGCTGCTTGTACTGCGAGATCTGATAGCCCTGCGGCAGGTCCGGGTAGAAATAGTTCTTCCGATCGAAGACCGACTTGTGGTTGATCGCGGCCTTCAAGCCCAGCCCAGTGCGGATCGCCTGCTTGACGCATTCCTCGTTGATCACCGGTAGCATGCCGGGCATCGCCGCGTCGACCAGGCTGACATTGGCGTTGGGCGCCGCGCCGAAAGAGGTCGAGGCGCCGGAGAACAGCTTTGCCTCGGACGTCACTTGCGCATGCACTTCGAGCCCGATGATGATTTCCCAGTCGCCGGTGGCGCCGGAGATCAGGCGTTTCGGGTCGGGCGTGCGGGTATCGATGATGCTCATGGAGGCCTATGGGTCGCATTTGTGGCTGGCGCGATTTTGCTTATCGCGTTGCGAAAATCGCATCACTCGCTAGTGCAAACCGTTCCTTGAGACAAGTCCAAAGCCGCGCGCAGGCTTCCAGGCAGCTTGCGCTTGTAAGCCCACGGGCTGTGCTGGCGGCACCTTCCCGCCTGTATCAGGCGGTGGCGATGTAGGCCCGGATCTCCTCGGCCTCGCGCTCGACATCCTCGATCCGGCGCTTGACCACATCGCCGATCGACACGATGCCGTCGAGCATCCCGTCCTTCTCCACCGGCAGGTGGCGGAAGCGACCCTTCGTCATGATCTCCATGACCTCGTTGACCGTGTGGTTCTCGTTGCAGATCTTGACCTTCGGCGTCATGGCCGATCGGACCGGAATATCGAGCGCGGCCGCGCCCTCCCTGGCCAGCACTCGCACGATGTCACGTTCGGAAAGGATGCCGACGATCTTGCGGTCGCCATTGGTGATGACCAGCGCGCCGATCCTATGCTCGGTCAGGATGCGAATAGCTTCGCTCAGCTTTTCATTAGGCCCGAGTGTGAACACGTCATGGCCTTTTTGCTCAAGAATTGCCTTCACAGTCATGGCGTCCTCCTGTGCCTTGCCCGCCGGCTCCTGCCCTGACCGGCATTCACGTTCCGGTGAACATGGTGCGCCGTGATTGGTTGCATTTCAAGTGCGCCGCAGCGCTACTCGGACGGCTGGGGCCGATCGAAAAAACGCACGCCGAAAAAGCCTCCGACAAAGCCGCCGATATGGGCTTCCCAGGCGATCTGTCCTTCGATCCCCGGCGCAAAGCCGAGAAGGCCGGTGGCGAGGTTGATCACCATCCAGACGCCGAGGAAGGTCATGACGCCGCGCGAACGCAGCACGATTGCGATCGGCAACGGCTCGCCGGCGAAGGCCGCCTGGCCTGACGAGCGATCGATCCGGAACCCGTAGCGCGCCGCAGCTCCCATCATGCCCGAGATCGCGCCCGACGCGCCGACCAGCGGCATCTCGCCATAAGGATGCATCGCCCAGAACAGCGCTACCGAAGCCAGCCCGGTCACGGCGTAGAACACCGCAAACCGGGCCGCGCCGAAACGATTGGCGAGCGGTGAGCCGAAAGCGGCAAGCCACACCATGTTGACGGCAATGTGAGCGAGGCCCCCATGCATGAAGGCATAGGTGAAGGGGCGCGTGAACAGGAACCAGTCGAAGCCGTATTGACCGGTGTAGAGCACCGGAATGAAGGCTCCGTCGTAGAGCAGCGTCATTTGCTGGTCGTCGTTCAGCACATATCGCTCCAGCAGGAAGACGATCGCGCAGATCCCCATCACCGCCAGCACAACCGGCGGCAAGTTGAACACCGGCTCGCGGCGCGGCTCCGGCGCTTCGTCGTCTGGTTGCATTTCGGTTTCGGTCGGTGTTACCGGCTCGCTCATGGCCTCTTCGCAGATGGCTGGAGACTCGATTTCGGCCGAGCATGTAGTTCACGCCTGATCGAATCACAAATCGCGAATCGCTCAAGCTGAATCGGATAGGGCCTGGATCGGCGACGCGAATCAAAAGAAAGCCGTCCAGGTTTCCCTGAACGGCCGGTCGAGTCCCCTGCTCCCCGAAAACTGACTGAAGCGCTGCCGATCGCTGCTGAAACGACCGTTGTGGAGTGGTTTTTGATGTGCCACAGGCCCCGTCGGCGCGCAACGTAAACCACTTGTTAACCTTAACGGCCCCGAGACGTGAACAAACGTTAACGATGCTGGCACGCATCCTGCTCCGCACCGCATGAAGGTCATCGGAGGGCGCCCTGTCTGTTCGCCGATGGGACAACAAGAAAGACAGATTGCCGGAGCGGAATGGAAATGAATCAGAACGGATCAATCGCGCTGTTCCAATATTGGAACCGGCTGCGTGATGGCCGCCCGGCTCCGAAACGCTCGGAAGTGGAGCCGGCGGACATCAAGACGCTCCTGGCCGATACATTCATCCTGGAGCGCGACACACGCGCCGAAGCCGTGTTCCGGCTGGCCGGCACCAGGCTCTGCGCCTATTACGGCCGCGAGCTCAAAGGGTTTTCCTTCCCCTCGCTCTGGCGCGAGAAGGACCAGCGGCTTATGTCGCGTCTCATCCACGGCGTCTTCGACCAGAAATCGGTGCTGCTTCTGACCTATGAAGGATTCAGCCGAAACGGTCGTTCCAGCAAGTTCGAGCTGCTGGCGCTGCCGCTCGATGGCGGCGTCGAGAGCCCTCGCTGCCTCGGCATCGTCAGCGCCGCGGATCGGCCGTTCTGGCTTGGTGCCGACCCGCTGGCGGACGCCCTGATCGACGCGATTCGGGTCATCGATCCCGACAAGGACCCGATGTTCCTGAAGAACCGGCCGGCGATCGATGTTCCGTCGCTCGTGCCGACGGAGTTCGACGCGCCCGAGACCATTTCGGCGCTCGGCCGCGTACGCCGGATACGGCATCTCGTCGTCTTCGACGGCGGGCGCAACGAGTAGAGCGGAGCGCGAGATTTTGCCCCGATCTGGTCCAGGCCTTTGCCTTGCGTGGGCGTCCGCCCCCAACCCATTTGGGCCGGCTTTTTCCCGTTTGTTAACCTGCTTTGCTGTAGCTTTTTCCGGTGAAATTCCTCGCACGTCGCGCGGAATGCCAACGGGGTGTAGGCAGTCATGAGGTCAGCGGCGGAATTTGCGCCGTCCCGTGTGGAGCGGCGCAATTTTCAGCGTGTCCGGGTGAAAATCTACGGACGCTTCATGCTGGAGGACCGCACGGAACACGCGTGCCAGGTGATAGACATGTCGCCAGGCAATGTCGCCTTGCGCACCGATCGCGTCGGCATGCCGGGGGAAAAGGTCATTGCCTATATCGATCACATCGGTCGCATCGAAGGCATCGTGACGCGCACCTCGCAGGACGGTTTCGCGATGACCGTCGTCGCTTCGGACCGCAAGAAGGACAAGCTCGCCGCGCAGCTCACCTGGCTTGCGAACAAGCATGAGCTCGACCTGCCGGAAGACCGCCGCCACGAGCGCGTCGCGCCGCGCAATCCGATGAGCGTGCTGCAGCTCACCGACGGGCGACAGTATCAGTGCCGCATCATCGACCTGTCGCTCTCGGGCGCGGCGATCGAGATCGACGTCAAACCAGCAATCGGCGTGCAGGTCATGCTGGGAACGATGCGCGGCCAGGTCGTGCGTCACTTCGAGGACGGCGTCGCCATTGAGTTTGCCGTCATCCAGCGGCCGGAAACCTTGGATTCGGAATTCAACGCGCCGCGGTCCTGACCGCTTAGAATGCGGACATGCATCCAATCGGCCTCCAGCGGCCGGTTTTTTGTTGGCCGGATCAGGGCCTTCTAGCAGCCGGGCGGCATGTCGAGAAGCCACGTGATCCGGGTGCGGCGGCCGGTTTAGATTCTCAACAATCCGCAGTCGAGATAGTTCAAATTTTATATTTAATCTACGGGCGTTTTACTCAATCTCTACTTCCGGTTTTTGCGTCAAATAAATCCCAACGTGGCACAGTCTCTCTCAAACGGGGAGACTACCATAATGAAAATGACGAGGGGCAAGCTGTTGCTCTTGGCAATGGCGATGCAGCTTTCCGCCTGGGGCACGGCAAGCGCGGGACCGCTGTTCATGCATACGGGTGGCCGCACCGCCCAGCCCGTCGGCCATTATGAACTCTGCCAGCGTATCCCCATCGAATGCAATGAGAGGACGCCGAATGGGTCTCCTGTCGAGCTGACCCGCAAGCTGTGGGCGACGATGATCAAGGTCAACAATTCGGTCAACACCCGCGTCAAGCCACGTACCGATATGGAGATCTACGGGGTCGAGGAATACTGGGCCTATCCCGACAACGGTTTCGGCGACTGCGAGGACTTCGCGTTGGAGAAGCGCCGCGAATTAATGGCCGCCGGTGTCCCCGCCGGCGACCTTTTGATGACGGTCGTGCGCCAGCCGAACGGCGACGGCCACGCGGTGCTGACGGTGCGCACCAGCCTCGGCGAGTTCATCCTCGACAATCTCGAGCCGAAAGTGCTCGCCTGGAACGACACGGTCTACACCTACCTCAAACGTCAATCGACAGAGAATTCAGGCGTTTGGGTTTCGATCAACGACGGCCGCGAGGACGCGGTCGCCAGCGTCCGCTAGGATCCCAATGCATGCTGCCCCAAGATGCGCAGGGCTTTTGGGGCAACACGAAGAGATTAAGCACGCCGCATTCATACGGCGTGCCTGGAAAAAGCCCGGTCGAGTCCCCACCCTCCCCGTCCCCAACGACCGGGTTTTAGGAGCCGGCCCTGTCCCCGGGCCGGCTCCGCTTTTTTTGCCGCCGCCTGCGGGCCTTTCTCGTAACGGCAGACCGGAGCACTATGGCCGTTTATTTTTGGATGGACGGCGATGCTGGAAATCCCTGACGACCGCTGCGAGCGCGCCAAGCTGTTCAAGGCGATAGACGACGCCTTCAAGGCGGGCGATTTCGATGGGCTTGGCAAGGCGCTCGGCGGCTCCGCGCAATGGTACGACGAGAGGATGCCGTTCGAGCTCGGCCTCGGCCATCCCTTGGAATACGCGATCTATTGGAGCCCGGCCGGCTTCATCGTCACGCTGCTTGATGCAGGCTCGAATCCGAATTACGAGGATCCCGCCGGCTTCCCGTCGATCATCGCCGCGCTATCCACCGAGCGGCCGGACAGGCTGCAGCTTATCCAGATCCTGCTCGAGCAGGGCGCCGACCCGAACATGCGCGGGGTCAACGACTGGACGCCTCTGCATTACGCCGTGGCGCAGCGCGACGCCGAGGCAATCCGCCTGCTGCTGGCGTCGGGCGCGGATCCGTCGCTCAGGACGCGCATCGATGATTGTGAAACCGCCCTGGAAGGTGCAGACCGCGCCGGTTTCGAAGCGGGGGCGTCGCTGCTGCGTCAGGCAATGTCCCGACGCAGTGAATAAGGTCGCGGGCGAAGCGGCGGACTGAACCGCTGTCACAGCTCCTTCAATCCGGTCTTGAAGCGCCTGCCGTTGGCGACATAGTGCGCGGCCGAGACCCGCAGCCTCTCGATTGCCGCGTCATCCAGCACCCTTATCGCCTTGGCGGGCGAGCCGACGATCAGCGAATTGTCCGGGAAAACCTTGTTTTCCGTCACCAAAGCGCCGGCGCCGACCAGCGAATTCTTGCCGATCCTCGCGCCGTTGAGCACGATGGCGCCCATGCCGATCAGGCTGCTGTCGCCGACCGTGCAGCCATGCAGCAGGGCGCGATGACCGATCGTGCAGCCCTGCCCGATGGTGAGCGGATAGCCCGGATCGGTGTGCATGACCGTATGTTCCTGCACATTGGTGTCGGCGCCGATGGTGATCGTTTCACCGTCGCCGCGGATGACGACGCCGAACCAGAAGCCGGCATTGCGGCCTATCGCGATATCGCCGATCAGCGTGGCGTCGGGCGCCACCCAATTGGTTTCGGCGTCCTCGAACCGGGGCGCCTTCCCGTCGATCGCATAGATCGGCATCTTTTCTCCGATTCGTCTCAAGCCGAGAATTCGGCGGAGCTTAGGAGACCCGTTGCCCAGGAAGCAATGGTGATCAGCACGATGCCGAGCGCCAGTGCCCAGGCAATCGCCGTGCAGCCGCAGGAAAGCAGCGCCAGCGTGCCGATGCGTCCCTCGCGCCGCGCAGCCAGAGCATCATTGGTGAGCATGAACGGGCCGGCGCAGGCGGTCACCGCGAGCGAGCGCACAATATGGGCAGGCGTGACATAGGGTTCGGCGAAGGCCAGCCGGCCACCGCAGACGATTTCCATCGCCGAGCCGGCGAGGCCGCAAGCCGTCAGGCCGACCGCAAAAGCGTAGAGAGGGAGCAGCATGAGATCCATCTTTACCAACCGTTTACCATGAGACCGCACAGTCGTGCCGACGCGCTGCAAGAGCCATGCCGCGCTAGTTGTGCCACCTGAGGACAGGTGAGCGGATCGGGGAATTGCGATGAGAGAGGCAGCCGCCGCGGAGGAATTCGAGGTTGTCGACTCGACCTTGATGAAGCGGGTCTTCTATGTCTTCGCGGCGCTCGCCCTGCTTTCGGTGGCTATCAGTCTCGGCGGCAAATGGCTCGGCCGGTCGATCGCCATGGCCGGCTACACCGACGACACGACCGTGCGCCAGGTCGTCATGGGCAACAATGTGATCAGTGTGCCGGCCAACTTCATCCGCTTCGACCAGGCCAGGCGCGACGGAAACGCCTCGCGCCTCGACCTTTATCTGCGCTATCCCGAAATGGACGGCTACAGCACCGCCGCGCGCGGCGACTTCAACCACACCACGACCAGGAAGATCATCTTCCTGTCATTCGAGCCGCGGATGATGTCGCGCGACATGAGCGGCCGTTTCGCGCCGATCTACAGCGCCCTGATCGTCAAGCCGGGCACACCCGGCCCGGGCGGGACGACGCTCTACGGCTTCGCCGAGAAATCGGGCTATCTCAACGAGGTCCTGGCGGTCGCCGACCGCCCCGGCAAAGACCCGTTCGTCGCCCGCTGCCTGAGCGGCCCAAGTGCCGAGGAATCGCTGGCCCCCTGCGAGCGCGACATCCAGGTCGGCGACGATCTCAGCCTCACCTACCGCTTCCCGCGCGAGTTGCTCGGGAACTGGCAGGTGCTCGATGCCGCGATCGCCACCAAGGTGGCCGGTATCCTGAAAACGGGACGCTGAAGCGCTGCGCCGGAGCCATGGGCGCGCCACCCGCTCTTCCTCTCCAGCGGCCAGCCTGGCTCAATATATCGGCACGACCGGCTCGGCGATGCGGTCTGGCATCGGGCCGGCAAGGCGCGCTATTGGTCGAACATGATGCCACCCTATCTCACGTTCGACCCCGTCAGCCGCCGCCTGCGCCTCGACCCGCATGAACCGGCCTTTGTGCAGAACCCGTATGAGGGCTACGCCTTCTTGCACGGCGCTTCGAACGCCTTCTTCTGGGAGAATTACGGTTTTTGGTGTTTCGGCGGCTTCGACGACGTCAACCGCCTGCTTCGCGATCGTCGCTTCGGCCGCCAGAACCCGGCCGGCATTCCCGACAGCCGCGGGGTTGGCGACGACCGTTCGCACCTGACAGCCTTCGACGCCATCGAAGCCAATTCGATGCTTGAGCTCGAGCCGCCGGTGCATACTAGGCTGAGAACTTTGGTCAATCGAGCCTTCGTCTCGCGCCAGGTCGAGCGGCTGCGGCCGCGCATCGAGGCTCTGGCCAACGAGTTGATCGACCGCTTCGAGCCGGGCTCTGCCGATCTTCTGCCCGCTTACGCCTCGCCCTTGCCGATCACCATCATCGCCGAGATGCTCGGCGTTCCGGTCGAGATGGGGCCGCAACTGCTCGACTGGTCGCATCAGATGGTCGCCATGTACATGCACGGCCGCACGCGCGAGACCGAGGAGACGGCCAACCGCGCCGCGCGCGATTTCGCGGCGTTCCTGCGCGGCTATGTCGCCGAGCGGCGCAAGAGACCCGGCGACGATCTGCTTTCGCTGCTGATCGAGGCCCAGGACAACGGCCAGAAGCTCTCGGAGGACGAGCTGGTTTCCTCAGCTATCCTTCTGCTCAACGCAGGGCACGAAGCGACTGTGCACCAGACCGGAAATGCCGTGAGAACGATCCTCGCGCAGGGCGGCGATGGGCGCCGCTTCTTTGCAACACCGGAGGCCAATGCCGCCACGGTCGAGGAATGCCTGCGCTACGATGCGCCGCTGCACATGTTCCTGCGCTATGCCTATGAAGAGATGGAAGCTGCTCCGGGCATTTTGCTCAAGCCCGGAGAGACGGTGGCGCTGCTGCTCGGCATGGCCAATCACGACCCGCTGGCTTTCGCCGGACCGGCCACATTCAACCCGGCGCGGACGGACCAGAAGAACGTGTCGTTCGGCGCCGGCATCCACTTCTGCATCGGCGCGCCGCTGGCCAGGCTGGAGTTGCAGGTGTCGCTGAAGACGCTGTTCGACCGGCTGCCGGATCTAGGCCTGACGGAAGAGCCGCGCTTCCGCGACACCTATCATTTTCATGGATTGGAAGCGCTCTCGGTGCGCTTCTGAGCCGCAAAAATCCGAAGATCTGAAAATGAGATTCGCCTTTCTGCAGGAACCGCCCTTCTGCTTCACCGATGCATCCGGGAAAGTCGGCGGCTGCGACGCGATGCTGGCCGAGAAGATCTTCGCGATGTCCGAAACGACGGCTTTCACGCCCGTCGAGACTGAATTCGCCGAGTTACTGCCGGGACTGGCCGACGGCCGCTGGGACATGACCACCGGCCTGTTCATCTCGGAAGAGCGCAGCAAGCTGGTGGACTTCAGTCGCCCGATCTGGTCGCTGCCGGACGGCTTGATGGTCGCCAAGGGCAACCCGCTCGACCTTGAAGGCTATCGCTCTCTTGCAGGCCACCCCTCCGCGAGGCTTGGCGTGATATCGAACCAGATCCAGCATCGGACGGCCCTGCAGAATGGCGTGCCGCCGGAGCGGATCAGTGTGTTCACCACGCAGGCCCAAGCGGCGGAGGCGGTGGCTACCGGCATGGTGCAGGCCTATGCCAGCGTCGCCATGGCGCATCGCGGCTACATCGCGCGGCGACCGGCTGCGCTGGCCGATGTCATTGACGTTCCCGCGTCCGAACGGCTGCCCGCCGCCGGCGCGTTTGCGGTCGCCAAAGGCAACGACGCGTTGAGGCGGCGTGTGGATGATTGTCTGGGCGACCTGCTTGGAAGCCGGTGGCACCGCGACCTGATGGCCGGATTCGGTTTCTCCGAAGCGGATGTCGACCCGCTGCTCTAACAGCCCGGCAAGCGCGCTTCACAGCTTGATCACATATTCCTTGCGAGTCGTCTCCACCACTTCCCAGGTCCCTTTGAAACCCGGCCGCAGCACAAAACTGTCGCCGGCCTTGACCGTGCGCGCGTCGCCGCCGTCTTCGGCGATCACCGAGACGCCGGACAGGATGTGGCAGAATTCCCATTCGTCATAGACGATGCGCCACTTGCCCGGCGTCGCTTCCCAGATGCCGGCATAAAGGCTGCCGTCCCGCTCCTCGACATTCCAGGTGCGGAATTTCGGATCGCCGGAGATCAAGCGTTCCGGGGCCGGCGCGCCGGCCTCCGGCTCGACAGTTTCGGGATCAACCGCGAGAAAGGCGGACATCGCGCTCAGACCTTGCTCAGCGCCTGTTCGAGGTCGGCGACGATGTCGTTGACGTCCTCGATGCCGATCGACAGGCGGACCGTGTCCGGGCCGGCACCGGCCTTTACCTTCTGCTCGTCGGACAGTTGCCGGTGCGTGGTCGAGGCCGGGTGAATGACCAGCGACTTGGTGTCGCCAACATTGGCGAGGTGCGAGAACAGTTCCAGCGCCTCGACGAACTTGACGCCGGCCTCGTAGCCGGCCTTGAGGCCAAAGGTGAAAACGGCGCCGGCACCCTGCGGCGAGTATTTCTTCTGCAGCGCATTGTTCTTGTCGCTCGGCAGTCCGGGATAGTTCACCCAGGCGACTTTTGGATGGTTGGAAAGCCAGGCGGCGACGCTCGCGGCGTTGTCGCAATGACGCTGCATCCTGAGCGGCAAGGTTTCCAGGCCGGTCAGGATCAGGAAGGCGTTGAAGGGCGAGATCGCCGGGCCGAGGTCGCGCAGGCCGAGCACGCGCGCGGCAATGGCAAAGGCGAAGTTGCCGAAAGTCTCGTGCAGGACGAGGCCGCCATATTCAGGGCGAGGCTCCGACAGCATCGGGTATTTGCCCGACTTCGACCAATCGAAGGTGCCGCCGTCGACGATGGCGCCGCCGATCGAATTGCCGTGGCCGCCGATGAACTTGGTCAGCGAATGCACCACGATGTCGGCGCCATGCTCGATCGGCCGCACGAGATAGGGCGAGGCCAGCGTGTTGTCGACGATCAGCGGCAGGCCGTGCCTGCGAGCGATGTCGCCGATCTTCTCGATGTCGACGAAGATGCCGCCCGGATTGGCGAGGCTTTCGATGAAGATCGCCCTGGTGTTGTCGTCGATTTGGCTCTCAAAGGTCGATGGATCGTTGGTATCGGCCCAGCGGACCTCCCAGCCATAATTCTTGAAGGCGTGGCCGAATTGGTTGATGGAGCCGCCATAAAGCTTTGTGGCAGATACGAAATTGTCACCCGGCCGCATCAGATTGTGGAAGACGATGACCTGGGCGGCGTGGCCGGAGGCGACGGCCAGCGCGGCAGTGCCACCTTCGAGCGCGGCGAGACGCTCCTCGAGAACCGCCTGCGTCGGGTTCATGATGCGGGTATAGATGTTGCCGAAGGCCTTCAGCCCGAACAGCGAGGCGGCGTGGTCGGCGTCATCGAAGACATAGGAGGTGGTCTGATAGATCGGCGTGGCGCGCGCGCCGGTCGCCGGGTCCGGCTTGGCGCCGGCATGGACGGCGAGCGTGTTGAAACCGGGCGTACGGGTCATCGAAGCCTCCCTCTCAAACTTGCGAAAATCGCCGGGCATTCTTGGCCAAGCGCGGTCGTGAATGCAAAGAACAAAATACCTTTCGGCGTGCGATCTGCGGCGAACGCCCAGGAAAATCCATTTCTTCCCGGAATAATTTTGCGCGCCTGGTTGTCCGTCTATTTCTGGCGCACGCCAAAACTCTGGAAACCCTTGCGCATCAATGGCTTCTTCGACGACAGCACGCCAGAGTTGACGCCGGTCCAGCCGATCTCGCCCGACAGCTTGCCATATTCGATCTTGGGACAGCGGTTCATGACCACCTTGATGCCGGCTGCCTCGGCGCGCGCGGCGGCCTGGTCATGGCGAACACCTAGCTGCATCCAAACGACCTTCGGCAGCGGATCGAGCTTCAGTACCTGCTCGACGATGCCAGGGACAGCGGCCGAGCCGCGAAAAATGTCGATCATGTCGACCGGGTGCGGCAGGTCGGCCAGGCTGGCATAGACCGTCTGTCCAAGGATCTGCTTGCCGGCATGACCGGGATTGATCGGCAACACCGAAAAACCCTTGGCCAGCAGATATTTCAGCACGAAATAGCTCGGCCGCACGTCGTTGGGCGAGGCGCCGACCATGGCAATGGTCTTCACCGAGTTCAGAATGCCGGCAATGTAGCTGTTGTCGTAGGCGTCGTGATTCATGGCTCGTCCTCATACAGCGCATCGGCGAGAAAGGCAGCCGGATCGCTGCAGAAGTCACGCATCATGCGAAAATGATCGGTGTCCTGAAAATCAATCAGATCGAGGCCGAAGCGGCTGATGCGGAAGAGCCGCGCGTTCGGGCAGGCCATCAGCAACGGCGAGTGCGTCGCCATGATCACCTGCGCGGTGCCGGACCGCTCCATGCGCTGAAGCAGCTTCAGCAACTCGATCTGGCGCGTCGGCGAGAGCGCGCTTTCGGGCTCGTCGAGGATGTAGATGCCCTGTCGTCGGCAGCGTTCCTCGAAGAAGCGGATGAACCCTTCGCCATGCGACCATGACAGGAAGTCCGGCGGCGCTCCGCCAGACTCCAGCGCCGCCTGGTCAAGATAACGAGCCACGGAGTAAAAGGACTCCGCCCGGAAGAACCAGCCCGCGGTGACCTTCGGCAGCCAATGGCAGCGCAGCGCAGCGGCAAGTGCCCCGCCACTCTTGTCGATGGCGCCTGAGTGGTCGACGGGCATATAGCCTTTGCCGCCGCCGGCCTCGTCATAGCCGGCCAGCGCGCCGATGGCTTCGAGCAGCGTCGATTTGCCGGTGCCGTTCTCGCCAACGATGATGGTGATGGCCGACGTGAATTCGAACTCGAATTCGCGATCCCGGAAGATCGGCAGGCTCCATGGATATCCATCCCAATCCGTGACGCGCGAAGGCTCAAGCAGAATGCGCTTGAGATAGGGCGCTTTCAGCCGCGTCAGTTGCTTGCGGGCAGCCACGTCGGACCTTCAATCATGAAAAAGCGCGCTGCATTCTCGGGTCAATTATTCGTCGGCCCATTCCGGCTTGCGCTTGCCAATGAAAGCGCCGATGCCTTCCTCGGCGTCGCGCGCCAGCATGTTTTCCACCATCACGCGGCCGGTATAGGCGTAGGCGTCAGCCAGCCCCATTTCGGCCTGGGCGTAGAACGCCTCCTTGCCGGTCTTGACCACCAAAGACGATTTTGAAGCAATCGTTTGCGCGTATTTGTTGACAACCTGATTCAGATATTCGCGCGGCACGATCCGGTTGATGAGACCGAACTCCTTGGCCGTCGCCGCATCGATCGTCTCGCCGGTGAGAAGCATTTCCATCGCCTGCTTGCGCGAGACGTTGCGCGACAGCGCAACCATCGGCGTCGAGCAGAACAGGCCGATATTGACGCCGGGCGTGCAGAAGGTCGCTTCGTGCGAGGCGATGGCGAGGTCGCAGCTCGCGACAAGCTGCAATCCGGCCGCCGTAGCCAGACCGTCGACCTCGGCGATCACCGGCCTCGGATGGCGCACGATGGTCTGCATCAGCTTTGCGCAGGCGACAAAGGTCATTTCGAAGAAGGCGCGGCCGCGATCCGGTTCGGCGCGGCGCGCCGTCATTTCCTTGAGGTCGTGGCCGGCGCAAAACACTTTGCCTGACGCTGCCAGGATGATGACGCGTACGGATTTGTCGTCCTTCACGCGGTCGAACTCGGCCTGCAGCGCCGCCATCGTCGCCAGCGACAGCGCGTTGGCCGGCGGGCTTGCAAGAGTGAGGCGCAGCACGCCCTTGTCTTGGCTGACAAGAACCGGGCCGTCGGCGACGGCGGGCTTGATAGCAACGACTTCGGCCATTTTTGAACCTCTCGATCAGCGGTCCCGGGTTATGGAGCAACAGAACTAACATGCTGCCGATTGAAGAACAGCCGCGAGACGTGTTTTCTCCGTGGCACCGTTTGGTCCAGGCGCGCCGCCTGGAACTTCCCGTATATAGGAATCGCGCATGCCCGCTCAAAGCAATCTCAAGCCGGTGCTGACCGCAGCCGAAGTAAACGGGCTGATGGCAAGCGTCTATCCGCAGCTCAACGACCAGTTCTCCTTTTATGAGGCGCTGGAAGTGTTTCCGGGCGGCTGCACGGTGCGGCTCAATGCCGACCAGCGGCATCTGCGTCCCGGCGGCACCGTCTCGGGTCCGGCGCTGTTCACGCTTGCCGACATCGGCGGCTATGTGTGCGTGCTCAGCCATGCCGGGCCGGATGCGCTTTCGGTGACGACCAATCTCAACATCAACTTCATGCGCAAGGCCGAGGCCGGACCGATTGACGGCCATTGCCGTATCCTCAAGCTCGGAAAGAGCCTGATGGTCTTCGACATCGACATCGTCGCCGGGGCCGACCGGCACACGGTGGCCCACGCCACCGGGACCTATTCGATCCCGCCGAAGCGAATGGATGAGGTAAAATAATACCGTTTCGCCAATTGATTGTTTTTGCTCTATTTTCAGCGCCAGTAGAGTTTCCGCTTGGCTTGACGCATCCGGCGCCCTCGCCTATAAGCCGTCACGAAACAGCGGCCGCAAGGGCCGCCGTTTTGTTATTGCCGGACGGCTTGGCCTCTCCGTCAATTCAAGCAACAAAAAACGCCTGTTCCTGCCGTTCGCGGACAGGACGGTCAACCTGAGAGCAAAACCATGGCTACCTTTTCGCAGAAGCCTGCGGATGTGGTGAAGAAGTGGGTGCTGATCGACGCCGAGGGTCTCGTCGTCGGCCGCCTTGCCACTGTCATCGCCAACCATCTGCGCGGCAAGCACAAGCCCACTTTCACCCCGCATGTCGATGATGGCGACAATGTCATCGTCATCAATGCCGACAAGGTGGTGTTCACCGGCAAGAAGTACACCGACAAGGTCTATTACTGGCACACCGGCCATCCCGGCGGCATCAAGGAGCGCACCGCGCGCCAGCTGCTCGAGGGCCGCTTCCCCGAGCGCGTCGTCGAGAAGGCTGTCGAACGCATGATCCCGCGCGGCCCGCTTGGCCGCCGCCAGATGAAGAGTCTCCGCGTCTATGCAGGCACTGAGCATCCGCACGCGGCCCAGCAGCCCGTCACGCTCGACGTGGCCAAGCTGAACTCCAAGAACAAGAGGGCCTCGTAATGGCTGAGCTTTCCTCGCTCGCAGAACTCGGGACTGTCACGACCGCCGCGCAGCCGGCAGCGCCTGTCCATGTCCAGAAGCTCGACAAATCGGGCCGCGCCTATGCCACCGGCAAGCGCAAGAACGCCATCGCGCGCGTCTGGGTGAAGCCGGGCTCCGGCAAGATCATCGTCAACGACAAGGAATTCGCGACCTATTTCGCGCGTCCCGTGCTGCAGATGATCCTCAACCAGCCGATCGTCGCCGCCAACCGCGCCGGCCAGTACGACATCGTCGCCACCGTCATCGGCGGCGGTCTCTCCGGCCAGGCGGGCGCCGTGCGTCACGGCATCTCCAAGGCGCTGACCTATTACGAGCCGGGCCTGCGTTCGGTGCTCAAGAAGGGCGGCTTTCTCACCCGCGACAGCCGCGTGGTCGAGCGCAAGAAATACGGCAAGGCCAAGGCGCGCCGCAGCTTCCAGTTCTCGAAGCGCTAAGCGCTACGGGTCCCCAGCTTTCGAAAAGGCCGCCTCCGGGCGGCTTTTTTGTTTCCGTCACCAGTGCCCGGCCGGCGTTTTTATGTAGTCGATGAACGCGCGCAGCGGCGCCGGCACCAAGCGCCGGCCAGGGTAATAAAGAAACGGCCCCGAGAAGCTTTGCCACCAGGGCTGGAGCACAGGTTCCAGAACGCCGCTGTCGAAATACGGGCGCACCCAGTCCTCGAAGAGCCAAAGGATGCCGACGCCGGCGATCGCCGCATCGACAGCGAGATCGACGCCTCCACCGATGCTGACGACCAACGGCCCCGTCGGATCGACCCGCACCACCTCGCCCTCCCGCTCGAATTCCCAGGGCGTCATGACCCCGCTCGGGAAGCGGCCGCGCACGCAGGCATGGCCAAGCAGGTCGCGCGGGTGCTGCGGCCGACCGTGCCGGTCAAGGTAGGACGGCGCGGCGGAGGTCGTGAAGCGCTGCGCGCGCGGTCCGATCGGCACCGCGATCATGTCCTGCTCCAGCCGCTCGTCATAGCGGATTCCGGCGTCGCAGCCGGCCACCAGCACATCGACAAAGTTCTCCTCGGCGATCACCTCCAGGCGAATGGCGGGATAGGCCGCGAGAAATCGCGGAACGATTTTGGGCAGCACCAGCCGCGAGGCGCTTATCGGCACGTTGAGACGCAAGGTTCCGGCGGGCCGGTCGCGAAAGCCGTTCACCACATCGAGCGCAGCTTCTACCTCGCCCAATGCGGGGCCGAGCCGCGCCAGCAGGCTGGCACCAGCTTCGGTCAAAGCAACGCTGCGCGTGGTGCGGTTGAAGAGCCTAACACCGAGTTGGGTTTCCAGACGGCGGATGGCTTCGCTGAGCGCTGACGCGCTGCCGGCCGTGGCGCGAGCTGCTTCGCGAAAGCCGCCGGCGCGGGCCACGGCCATGAACGCCTGGAGATCGTTGAGTTCGGCCGCCATTGTCCTAAATTTCGTACAAGCTGTGCCAAATATAGCTGGTTATCGGGACAGCGGCTATGCCTTATCTCCCTCGCCGGCAACGAAGGAGAACCACGATGTCCAGCGTAAACAAATCCGGCACCTATAAACTCGGCGAGCGGTCGGTCCGCCGCCTCGGCTACGGCGCCATGCAGCTCGCAGGCAAAGGAGTCTTCGGTCCACCGAAAGACCATGACGCGGCCATCGCCGTGCTGCGCGAAGCCATAGCGCAAGGCGTGAACCATATCGACACCAGCGATTACTATGGTCCGCACGTCACCAACAAGCTGATCCGCGAGGCGCTATCGCCCTACCCCGACGACCTCACCATCGTCACAAAGATCGGCGCCCGTCGTGGCGAAGACGCCTCCTGGCTGCCGGCCTTCACAGCCGATGAGCTCGAACAGGCCGTACACGACAATCTTCGCAATCTTGGCCTCGAGGTGATGGACGTCGTCAATCTGCGCATCATGTTCGGGATGCATGGTCCAGCCGAGGGCTCCATCGAGGCGCAGGTCACCAAGCTCGCCGAGCTTCAGCGCAAGGGCGTGGTGCGCAATATCGGCTTGAGCAACGTCACCCGAGCGCAAATCCAGGAAGGCCGCAAGATTTGCGACATCGTCTGCGTGCAGAACCAGTACAATCTGGCGCATCGCGAGGACGACGCGCTGATCGATGAACTGGCGCGCCACGGCATCGCCTATGTGCCGTTCTTTCCGCTTGGCGGCTTCAGCCCGTTGCAATCGTCGACGCTGTCCGGCGTGGCCGAGCGGCTCGGCGCGACGCCGATGCAGGTTGCGCTGGCATGGTTGTTGCAGCGTTCCCCCAACGTCCTTTTGATCCCGGGCACGTCGTCGGTCGGGCATCTGCGCGAGAACCTTGCGGCAGCGGAGCTGGAATTGTCGGACGAAGTGCTGGCCGAGTTGGAGGGCGTGGCGAAAGCCGCCTAGGTCAAGCGCCGTCATCCCACCCGCGCCAGCGGCGCCACTTCCCCATCAAGAGGAGGTACCGCGCCTATCTTTCGGCGTCCCATTTGCAGCGTCCCGCAGCCGTTGTAGCACTCGACCGCCGGCGAGCTTGGCGCAACTTCGACCTCCCCGCGATGGCTCCTCGATGGGGAGGTCGGCGCGAGCTCTCGGTGGGGTGGAGCACCGACGCCAGCTAATTGATGCTCGGCGTGCGCGCCGGCTCAGCCGGGCGCGCCTCGTCCATATAAGGCACGCGATAGCCATTGGCAGCCAGCCATTCGATCGCCGCTTTTGGCTCGTCGGTCTGGATGATGGTGGCGCCGCGATCGACCCAAAAACCCCAAGCCTCGCGCGGCAGGCTGGCAGCGACCGCCAGCTCGTCGCCACGGCCGCCGGCAAGGAAGCCGCCCGGCTTGTTGACGATGGCATAAGTATCGGCCCAGAGGTGCCAGTCACCGCGGACGGCTGTAGCCCGCATGCGCGTGCTGAACAGCGGGCCGCCGTTTGCGGTCAGCGTCTCGGCGCCGTTGCGCCAGTTGATCAGCTCGATAGCGCTTGGCGCGAACGCCTTGTCGACCTCGCCGGCAAAGGCGGCATCGTGCATGGCGTCATCGGCAAGGATCGGCATGAACTGGAAGCCGCCGCCCGCCTGGGCGAGCGCGGCCTTCGCGGCTTCAATGCGCGCCTGGTTCCACAGGTTCTCCTTGACGATCACCTGATCGGCCATGCCGAGATCGCGGGCGACCGCGATCATGCCTGGCAGGTCCGTCACCTCCAGCTTGTTGTCGAGATTGATCAGGATCCTGTCCTTGGTCGTCAGCAGCATTTCGCGCAGCGTCGACATCGGCTCGCTGGTGACTGCGCCGGTGCCCTCGATCACCAGCCGGCACTTCTTCAGCTCCGCCAGCGTATATTCAACCACCTCGCCCTTGCAGTTCGTGGTGCGGTCGAGCCAGCTGTCATGCATGATGACGAACGCGCCGTCCTTCGAGCGCCTCACATCGACCTCGACGATCTCGGCGCCGATCGCGATCGAGCCCTCGACCGCGGCAAGCGAATTCTCGGCATAAAGCGCCTTGCCGGCCTGCATGCTGCCGGCCCGATGCGCCGCGATCATCACATGGTCGCGCCACTGGTTGGCGTGTTCGAAGCGGTCGAGGATTTGGGCGGCGCGCGCCTCACCGGCTAAGGTTTGACTCGAGGCCGTCGCAAGCGCGGCGGACAGAAGAAGGCTCAGCCAGAGTGTTCGCATAGGGGGAATCGCTCCGTTCCGGGTCGGGACCCGGTTAGGCGATGCCCATGACAGGGAGGTGAACGAAGCCGGCTAGCTGTTTGCTCAAATTTGTTTGGCGAGGCGTCATGGCGAGACAAATCCTGTGTTGCCGTGGCACTCCTCGAGCGCCGCTCGATATCGGCAAGCGGTGACTGGCAAGTTGCGTGCCGGTTCTGTAGTTGTGGCTCCCCGATGACAACCGAGGACCCGTAATGGCGAACCAAGAGATCGACCACGCCTTCACCGCCCGTTCCAAAACGGGCGCGTCGTTGGAGCCGACCTATGCCGGCGCGCTGTCGTTCATGCGGCGCAAATATACCAAGGATGCGAAGGGCGCGGACGCCGTCGTGTGGGGCATTCCCTTCGACGCCGCGGTCACCAATCGTCCCGGCGCGCGCTTCGGGCCGCAGGCGATTCGCCGCGCCTCGGCGATCCTCGACAACGATCCGCAATATCCGTTCTCGCGCGACCTGTTCGAACAGCTCGCCGTGGTCGACTACGGCGATTGCCTGCTCGACAGCGGCAACCACCAAAAGACGCCCGGTACGATCGAGCGCGAGGCGGCCAAGATCTTGAGCTCAGGCGCATTTCTTTTGACGCTCGGCGGCGATCATTTCGTCACCTGGCCGCTGTTGAAGGCGCATGCAGCGATCCATGGGCCGCTGGCCCTGGTGCAGTTCGACGCGCATCAGGACACCTGGCCGGACGACGGCAGGCGCATCGATCACGGCTCCTTCGTTGCCCGCGCGGTCAAAGAAGGCATCATCGATCCAGACCGCTCGATCCAGATCGGCATCCGCACCCATGCGCCGGACACGTTCGGCATCAAGATCCTTTACGGCCATGAGGTCGAGGAGATGCGCGCCTCCGACATCGCCTATGCGATCGTGGAGCGCACAGGCGGCAGGAAGACCTATCTTACCTTCGACATCGATTGCCTCGATCCGGCGTTTGCGCCGGGCACCGGCACGCCTGTGGCCGGCGGCCCGTCTTCGGCCAAGATGCTTTCGACGCTGCGCCAGCTCGGCCAGATCGACATCGTCGGCGCCGACGTCGTCGAGGTTGCGCCGGCCTATGATCATGCCGATATTACGGCGATCGCCGGATCGATCATCGCCATGCACTATCTCGGTCTGGTGGCCGAAAGGAAGGCGCGGCTCGACGACCTGAACAACGGCACTCATGCCGTGCTACATAACGCTCAAGGCATATAGCTCTGGAATCGCAGGGATTTTGGCAACCGATGAAACCGAAAATCTTCATTGACGGCGAACATGGCACGACAGGCCTGCAGATCAGGGCGCTGCTGGCCGACCGCGGCGATCTGGAGATCATCTCCATTCCCGCCGACCGCCGCAAGGAAGCCGCCGCCAGGGCCGAATTCCTCAACGCCGCAGATGTCGCGATCCTCTGCCTGCCGGATGCCGCGGCCAAGGAAAGCGTATCGCTGATCGAGAACGATACGACCAAAGTCATCGACGCTTCGACCGCGCATCGTGTGGCCGAAGGCTGGGAATACGGCTTCGCCGAGATGGACAAGGATCAGGCCAACAAGATCGCCAGCGCAAAACGCATCGCCAATCCCGGCTGCTGGCCGCAGGGCCCTATCGCGACGCTGCGTCCGCTGGTCTCGGCCGGCCTGCTGCCTGCCGATTTCCCCGTCACCGTCAACGGCATCTCCGGCTATTCCGGCGGCGGCCGGCCGATGATCGAGGACTATGTCGGCAAGGGCGAGGACGCGCCTGAATTCCTACCCTATGGGCTCACGTTGCAGCACAAGCATGTGCCGGAGCTCAGGACCTACGCGAAGCTGTCGCACGATCCGATCATGCAGCCCGCCGTCGGCAATTTCGCGCAAGGCATGATCACGGTGGTGCCGCTGCAGTTGGGCGGCCTCGACCGTGTACCGAGCGGCGCCGAGCTTCATGCGGCGATCGCCGATCACTATGCGTCGGTCGGCGGCGGCGTGGTCGAGGTTGCGCCCTATACGCATATGGAGCGCATGCCGGAGATCGATCCGGAGGCCTATAACGGCACCAACCGGATGAAGGTCTATGTGTTTGCCAATGACGAGCGGGCGCAGGCGCTGCTCTTGGCCGTCTACGACAATCTCGGCAAGGGTGCTTCCGGCGCTGCCGTGCAGAATCTCGACCTGATGCTCGGCATCAAGCATTGAGCGACGATGCGCAAGGCGCGCCTCAGCCTCCGACAGCGATCTCGGTCGGCAGCGAATAGGCACCCTTGGTGCCGCGCCAGTGCGCGGCGGCGAAGCCGAGCACGATCAGCGCGACGCCTTGATGGGTGAGCGCCATATGCAGCGGCACCTGCATCAAAAGCGTGCCGATGCCGATCGAGGCCTGCGCCAGCACCAGCAGGAACAGCAGCGTGGCGCGGCGGGCATGCGTGGTGCCGGGCTGACGCCGCCAGGTGGCGATCATGTGCCAGAGCGCCACCGCAAAGAGCGTGTAAGCGCCGAGCCGGTGCACGAACTGCACCGTCTTCGGGTTCTCGAAGAAATTCAGCCATGCGGGTTTCAAGAGCAGGAGATCGGCCGGGATCACCTTGCCGTCCATCAGCGGCCAGGTGTTGTAGGAGAGGCCGGCGTGGAGGCCGGCAACCAGGCCGCCGAGATAGATCTGGATCAGTGCCAAGAGCACGATCGCGCCGGCAAGCCGCTGGGTCGAGCGGTCGGCGGCGCGCTCGGAGTGCGGCGCCAATCCTCGCGCGACAACCATGGTGGCGGTGAAGATTAGCGCCGCGAGCGTCAGATGCGTCGCCAGCCGGTACTGGCTGACCGAGACACGGTCGACTAGACCCGAGGCCACCATCCACCAGCCGATGGCCCCCTGCAGGCCGCCGAGCAGAAGTATACCTAGAAGCTTCGGCCCGAGGCCGCGTTCGATGCGGCGCGTCGCCCAGAAGAACAGCAGCGGCAATGCGAAAACCGCGCCGGCGCTGCGGGCGAGGATGCGGTGCACCCATTCCCACCAGAAGAGCGACTTGAAAGCTTCTAAGCTCATGCCCTTGTTGAGCTCTGTATATTGGGGGATCTGCTGGTAGCGCTGGAACTCTTCCTGCCATTCGGCATCGTTGAGCGGCGGGATCACGCCGTGGATCGGCTGCCATTCGGTGATCGACAGGCCGGAACCGGTGAGCCTTGTGGCGCCGCCGACCAGCACCAGCGCGGCCAGCACGACCAGCACGAAATAGAGCCAGCCGCGCACCAGCGCGCGGTTGTGCAGATCGCGGTCGCGGGCGGCGTATGGGGCCGTGGTGGTTATAGCGGCCATGGGAGTTTCCCGGCAGTTGAAATCGCGGGATTGGTGGACCATGGCCGCCCGGCTGGCAAGACCGGACAGCGCGGCACGCCGTCGCGCCGGCCCGCGGCGGTTGCGCCCGCTCCCCAATCGGCCTAAGCGAGGCGGGTCAACGGGACCGCGACATGCCCATTCGCCTGAAAAAGCTGATCGGAACCATTCTGCTGGTGGCGCTCGTCGTCATCTACGCGCTGATCGCCTCGGCCATCGCGGTCACAAGGCTCGCCGAATACGGCTCCTTGGCGCATTTCCTGTTCTTCCTGCTCAGCGGCCTGCTCTGGGTGCTGCCGGCGATGGGCATCATCAAATGGCTGATCATGGAGCCGCCTCAGAAGGGCTGAGCGCGGCCGCGCCAACGCTAACGTGATTCATACGTGATTGCGCATTGGGACTAACTTGCCTGGCTTGACCGCATGGCAGGGAGGGCTTGCGCCATGCCAAAAGCCTCGTTCGCGGGATTGATCCTGATCATCGCCTGCATGGCGGCCTCGATGGCAGCCGCCGAAACCATCAACGTGTCGGACGATCATGGCGGCAGCGTCGCCGCGTACAGCCAGCGCTGGAAGGGGCTCGCCGCGCGCGGCGTCAATGTCCGCATCGTCGGCAAATGCCAGTCGGCCTGCACGGTGCTGCTCGGCTATATTCCCGGCAGCCGCATCTGCGTGATGCCTGGGGCAAGCTTCGGCTTCCATCTGGCGCACCGCACCGACATGACCGCCGTCTTGTGGAATGCCTACTGCCGACATCAGAGGCTGGATCAACGCGCATGGCGGGCTTGCGTCACAGCTCAAATGGATGAACGCGCCGGACACCTACCGCTATTTCCACAGATGCTGACGCCTCTTCGGGCTAAATGGTGACGACCATCTTGCCGGCGTTGGCAAGCGGCGTGGTCACACCCGACAGCATCGTGCGGATGTGGGCGACGCTCTGGTAGCGGCCGTTGACGGAAATGCGCGGCAGCGCATGCAGGAAGCCGGCATGCTCGGCTCTCAGGACGGCATGCCGGGTTGTCACCGCCGAGACATAGCCGGCATCACGAGCGAAGCCGACCTCGCGGCAGCCAACCGCGCTGGGATAACCGTAGGGGTAAGCGAAGTGGCGCGGCTCTGCGCCCAGCCGTTCCATGAGAATACGGCGGACGTCGCCGATCTCGTGACGCGCTTCCGCCTCGGACAACCGCTTGAGGTTGCGGTGGTTGATGGTGTGCGCGCCGATCGTCACCAGCGGATGGGCGGCCACCCTGCGAATCTCATCCCAGCTCATCAGGGTGCCGGGGCGGCCGGTGCCGAGCTCGATGCCGTTTGAGCGCGCCAGTTCACGCAGCGCGGCGCCCTGTTCTTCCTCGGGGACCTCTAGGGTCAACCATGCGTTCAGCCTTGCAATGGTCTGGATCTTTCGGCCGGGTGTCGAGCAATCGACGACCGTCGATCCTCTCGCAGTCTTCAGCGTCAGGTGCGAGCCGGTGTCGACGATATCCTCGATGACTTCCCACCACAGGTCGACGGCACCGTCGATCAGGCCGGGCGCGACATAGATGGTGATCGGCGCACCGTGCTTCTCCAATACCGGCAGCGCCTCCGTCATGTTATCGCGATAGGCATCGTCGGCGGTGATGGTGGCGAACTGGCCGTGTTTGCCGCCCGCCCCGATGCGTTCGATCGCTTCATCAAGGGCAACAAAGGCATAGCCCCTTTCCTTCATGTCGGCGATCACCTTGTCGAGGAAGGCAGGGGCGATGTTCAGATGTCGATTGACGCTGTTCGGCTTCTCGGGCGCCGCGGTCACGCGATGCAACATCAAGATGGCACCGATGCCGCCGACAAACGGCCTCGCCAGCGGAGCGAGACCGGTGTAGCGGGCAACGTTCAACGCCAGCTTCCGGATTGCCTCGGCCCCGTCGATCATTCCTTCACCTTTTGCGCCTAGGCTCATCCAAGGACCTACGCGAACCCCAGGTTGCAACCAATACGTCTTAAGGATTGAGGGATGGTTGACGCCGCCGCGTCATTTGACGGCAATCGCGTCGCTGCCAACGAAGCGCCGGCGCGTGCGCCTGCCTCGAGCCGAGGCAGACTGACGGCGGCGGTGACCGATGGCACGGGTCTTGCGGGCTATGCAGAATTCTGCGCTTCGGCGCTGTTTGCTCCGGCGCAGAGCGCGTCCTGGGCGAGCAACTGGGCGGCCAAGACCAAAGCCGATATGGCGGTCGCCACGCTAAGCATCGAGGGTCGACCGGCTCTTTCGCTGGCGCTGGAAGTGGTCCGAAACGGCCCGTTCCGCGTCGCTCGTCTCGCCGGCGGACGTCATGCCAACGGCAATTTCCCCGCAACCGACCCGCGGCTTTTGCCTGCTGTAAACGGTCCTGCGATCCGCTCCCTGCTCTCGTCGATCGCCACGGCACGGCCCGACATCGACCTCGTTTCGCTGGAGCGGCTGCTGCCCGATCTCGACGGCACCGCCAACCCGCTCGCCGCGTTGCCCAATTTTGCGAGCCCTAACCTTGCGCTGGCCGTCGACCTCGATGGCGGCTTCGAGGCGCTGCTCAGCCGCGCGAGCGGCAAGCGGAAGCGCAAGAAGCACCGCTCGCAGACGCGCAAGTTCGAGGCCGTCGGCAGCTTCCGCCGTATCGAGGGGCGAAGCCGCAAGGAGGTCGACAGGTTGCTCGACGCTTTCTTCGACATGAAGCAGGCGCGCTTCGCCAAGATGGGCATCGCCAACGTGTTCGGCGATGAAGGCGTGCGCGCCTTCTTCCGGGCGCTGTTTGCCGATGCGCTTGCCGAGCAGGAGCCATCCTTCCTGCTGCACGGGCTGGAGGTAGCGGGAAAACTTCGCGCCGTTACCGGCTCCAGCCGCTCAGGCAAGCGCCTGATCTGCGAGTTCGGCGCGATCGCCGAGGATGATCTCGCCTTCACCAGCCCCGGCGACTTCCTGTTCTTCGACAACATCCAGGAAGCCTGCGAGCAAGGCTTCGACCTCTATGATTTCTCGGTCGGCGACGAGCCCTACAAGCGGCTCTGGTGCGACATCGAGGTCCAGCATTTCGAGGTGCTGATGCCGCTGACGCTGAAAGGTCGCGTGCTAGCCACAGGGTTGCGGCAAGGCGCGCGGGCGAAGGCCCTCATCAAGAACAGTCCGACGGTGTGGAAACTGACCAAGAGCTTGCGCCGGAAGGCTGCCGGACAGGCCACCCCTATTGTTGCCGAGGACGACGCCTGACCGTCGTCCGTCCGCCCGAGACTCAAATCCGAGCACTTCGCGGGCGATATCTGCTCAGGCCGCCGACCGGCGTCCGGGCAACGGATCTCCCGGTTCATAGCCAACCGGCGTGACCAGCGTGACGTCCGGATAACCATTCTCGATCAGCTTGACCGCCGCCTGCGTGACCTCGTCATCGGCTTCGAGCATCGACAGGAAGACTTCCGTGCCATCGCCAACCAGGCGGCCGATGCCTTGTGCGTCGGCAGGGCCGCATTCGACGACGACGAGGTCGTAAGCCGTGGTCAGCGACTGCATGATGATCGGCAGCCGGTCGGCGGCGCGCATGGCGCGGATAGGATCGGCGGTACCGACCGGAATCACATGCGCGTCCGAATAGAGATCGGGATGGATGACGTCGCTGAACTGCGCCTCGGAGGCCAGCAGATTGGTGATGCCGGGAAGCAGTCCGCTGTCCAGCATCGGGCGCGAGGCGGCGCCCGAGGCGGTGAGATCGAGCAGGAGCACCCGCAGGCCCGCATCCGACACTTCGCGCGCCACCAGCACGGCGGTGGCGGCGGCCTCGTCACCTTCCGGGGAGACAAAGATGGCGCGCGCGGCACCCGAGGCAATCAGCTTTTCCGCCGCCTTCTCGACATCGATCTCGCCAAGTCTCGGCTGCCATGACCGGCGCGCTTCGGGCTGTGCCGGGTCTGGTGGATCTACCGGCTCGGCAGGCGCTGCCTCCATGACGGTGCCCTGCCCGATCCGCTCGTCAGCGACCGAATCGTCGCTAGCTTCATCCTCGGCATCGGCGAGCGCCGGTTCGGTGCGCGCCACCGGCATCGCCACCTGTTCGATCGGCTCGAATCGGGCTCCGGCGGCCGGACGCATGGCACGGCCGGAGAACAATTCCCTCAGAAGCGTGCTGATCGCCATCAGCAGCAGCGACGCGGCGGCGGCAGCACCAGTGATCGGGCCGATCTTCGGGAAATACGGTTCGGTCGGCACCTGTGCTTTCGAAAGCAGACGGGCGTCGACCGGCAGATAGTTGCGGTCCGCGCGCGAGGCCGCCTCGCGGTAGCTTGCCATATAGGATTCGAGCTGCTGGCGCTGGGCATTGGCGTCGCGCTGCAGCGCATCGAGCTCCACCTGCTGCTCGCCGGCGCGGGCCGAAGCGGCTTTCAGCGTGTTGACCTCCTGGACCAGCTGGTCCTCGCGAGCCTTGGCGGTCTGTGCCTGAGTCGCCAATCCCTTGAGGATCTTCTGCGCCTCGTTGCGGATCTGGCCGTTGAGATCGGCAAGCTGCGACTTCAGCGCCCGGATGCGAGGATGGTTGTCGAGCAGCGTCGTCGACAGATCGGCAATATTGGTCCTGAGCTCTACCTGCCGCTCGAGCAGGCGCTGGATCAGCTCGGAAGACAGAACTTCCGGCACGCTGTCGAGCGTGCCGCCATTCTGCAGCGCCTTGCGCACGCTGTCGGCGGTCGCCTCTGCGGCGGCGCGATTGGCGCGCACCCGGGAAAGCTCGCTCGACAGTTCCGAGAGCTGCTGCGTCGCGAGCACCGAATTGTTGCCGCCCATCAACAGGTCGGATTGCGCGCGATAGGCGGCAACCTTGGCTTCGGCATCCTTCACCCGGTTCTGCAGATCGGTGATTTCCGGGCCGAGGAAGCCTGTGGCGGCGGTGTTCGATTCCATCTTCGCACTGCCTTTTGAGGCAAGGTAGGCCTGCGCAATGGCGTCCGCGACCTGGGCGGCGAGCTTTGGATCGTTCGAGGAGAACTCAACGGCAATTACGCGGGATTTTTCAACGCCGTAGACGTTGAGCTTATCGTGCATTGCCTTGAGCACGCGCTCTTCCGGCGGGATGTCGAAGGGATCGCTCTTCAGGCCGACAAGCACAAGCGCGCGACTGAGCGCCGACATCTTCAGCGCTTCGTCGAATTCCGGCAGTTTTTCCAGGTTGAGGTCCGAGGCAACCTTCTTGAGGATATCGGGCGAGGATATGATCTGGACCTCGGTGGCCACCGCCTCCTCGTCGGTTGCCGGCTTGTCGTCGTTGGTTGTGCCGGCCGGCCGCGTGAAGATCGATTCGCGCGGCCCGATCTCCAGCTTGGCCACTGCCTTATATTGCGGCGTGGCCAGCCAGGCGAAGGCAAACGCCAGCCCGGTCACGACAAGCGTGATGAGAACAATGCGCAGCCAATTCCTCGCCAGGCTGGCGAAGAGCTGTCTCAGGTCGACATCGACATCTGCGGCCGCGGACTGAACGGACATGCATCCTGCTCCGAACTTTGAGTCGAGGATGGACCGTAAACAACTATGGTAACTCAGCCGTTAAGATCAGGATGCGTACTTATTAGAACGCACTCAAAGAACGTCCTGCGAAAGCAATAGAACAATTGGCTTTTTTGCCAGCAGCCGATGAGTCTAAGGCCCATCCTTTACCGACCATTAACCCTAACAGGATGATAACGGGCGCACTTCCTGGGGTTGGCCGCCTCACCGGTGGCGAGAGCGACGAAGGTTCGTGTCCGATCATGAAAAGCACTGCTCATCTCTTTCGCGCCATGCTCGCCTTGTCGCTGCTTACCGGCTGTTCCAGCTACCGGCCGGCGCCCGCCGCCTTTCATGAAGTGCTCGACCAGCCATACAGACTCGGCGCCGGCGACCGCATCCGCGTCACGGTGTTCGAGCAGGACGGGCTGACCAACACCTACAGCGTCGACCAATCCGGCTACATCTCCTTCCCGCTCGTCGGCGCCGTGCCGGCGCGCGGCCACACCGCCCAGCAGCTCGAAAAGGAAATCGCCGATAAATTGCGCCAGGGATATCTGCGCGATCCCGACGTCTCGGTCGAGATCGACCGCTACCGGCCGATCTTCGTGATGGGGGAAGTCGGCGCCGCAGGGCAATATTCCTATGTGCCCGGATTGACGGTGCAGAAGGCGATCGCGATCGCCGGCGGCTTCACGCCGCGCGCCAACCAGGAAAGCGTCGACATCACCCGCGATATCAACGGCAAGGTGATGACCGGCAGGGTGCAGACATCCGATCCGCTCCTGCCCGGCGACACCGTCTACGTCCGCGAACGCCTGTTCTGAAAATCAACGTGGCGGCTCACCTTCGGATCGTCCACTGCTTCCGCTCACCTGTCGGGGGAATCTTCCGGCATGTGCGCGACCTGACCGAGGCGCAGGTCGCCGCCGGCCATTCCGTGGGCATCGTCTGCGATTCGACCACGGGCGGGGACTATGAGGAGCGGCTGTTCGGAGCGATGAAGGAGCGCCTGGCGCTCGGCATCCATCGCACGCCGATGCAGCGCCATATCGGACCGGGCGACATCGCCGCGGCCTGGCGCACCTATCAAATCATCAAGGAATTGCGGCCGGACGTGCTGCACGGGCATGGCGCCAAGGGTGGCGCCTATGCCCGTCTGTTCGGCTCACTGTTGCGGGTTTCAAGGTCTCGCGTGGCCCGCCTTTATTCGCCGCATGGCGGCTCGCTGCACTATGACGAAACGACGGCCACCGGAAAGCTGTTCTTCGCGCTGGAGCGTTTCATGGCCCGCTTCAGCGACTGCCTTCTGTTCGTTTCCGATTATGAGCGGACAACTTATCGACGGAAGGTCGGCGAGCCGCCCATCCCCAACAGGCTGGTCTATAACGGCCTGCGGGCCGTCGAGTTCGAACCGGTGGCGCCGGCGGCCGATGCCGCCGATCTCATATACATCGGCATGATGCGCGATCTCAAAGGCCCGGACATCTTCATCGATGCGCTGGCGCGCGCCGGCAGGGAGCTCGGACGCCGGCTAAGCGCGGTGATGGTCGGCGCCGGCGACGACCTGCCACGCTACCACGCTCAGGTGGAGCGACTCGGACTGAAGGGCCACGTCCGCTTCCTGCCGCCGATGCCGGCCAGAGAAGCCTTCGCCCTGGCCGAGTTGATCGTCGTCCCGTCCCGCGCGGAAGCAATGCCCTATATCGTGCTCGAGGCGCTGGCAGCCGGCATGCCGATGATTGCCACCGCCGTGGGCGGCATTCCCGAGATCTTCGGCGAAGACTCCCCTGCCCTGATCCGACCCGATGCCCGCCAACTTGCCGACAGGCTCAGAACGGCTCTCGACGATCGCGGCGCCTACCGCAAGCTGATGCCGCAGAACCCCGAGTTGAAGGCGCGATTCGGGGCCGACGTGATGGCGGCCGAGATCGAGAAGGCTTACTTCGCGGCGTTAAAGATTTAGAATTTACTAATCTAGCTATAGGCGTGAAAAAACCGGCAGTCGTCGCAAGCAACAACACGCATTCAAAGCCACCTGTTGTTTCAAGGCTTTCTTAGTTCTCTTTTCCTATTCACTCGCGCGAAGCTCGCGGACAATCCCCATGAACGAGATCGACCCCGCGCACCGCTTTTCGATGGAGGCGGTGCGCAAATTCGACGGCCCTGCCGAAGCTCAAGTGCCCGGCATCAATGACGTGGCGCGACAGGTCGCCTCGCAGTACCGGCGCGATACGATGTCGCCGATCATGGTCAGCGGCGTGCTGCGCATGGTCGAATTCGCCGTGCTCTTCGTGTCAGGCATCTGCCTCTATTTCTACTATGTCGGCTTCTTCAACTATCTCGCCTGGCAATATCCGCTGACGATCGCGGCAGCTTCGTTCCTGGCGGTGGTGCTGCTTGACGTCAGCGACAGCTACCAGATCGCGGCGCTGATGCGCCCCCTCGCCAATTTCGGCCGCGTGCTCCTCGTCTGGGCCGGCACCTTCGCGCTGATGGCTCTCACGGCCTTCGCCATGAAGGCCTCGGAGGACTATTCGCGCCTCCTGTTCGGCAGCTGGTTCGTGGTCGGCTTCGTGCTGATCTTCGGGCTCAGACTGGTGATGTCCAGGCTGATTAGGCGCTGGGCGCGCGACGGGCGCATGGAGCGCCGCGCGCTCATCGTCGGCGGCGGCAAGTCGGCCGAAATGCTGATCCGCTCGGTCGAGAAGCAGCCGTACAATGACATTCGCATCTGCGGCATCTTCGACGATCGCGGCGACAAGCGCTCGCCGCCGATCGTCGCCGGCTACCCGAAGCTCGGCACCATTTCCGAGCTGATCGAGTTCGCCCGCATCGCCCGCATCGACATGCTGATCGTGTCTCTGCCTCTGACGGCGGAATCGCGCGTGCTGCAGCTTTTGAAGAAGCTCTGGGTTCTGCCGGTCGACATCCGGCTCTCGGCGCATTCCAACGCGCTGCAGTTCCGCCCGCGCGCCTATTCCTACATCGGCTCGGTGCCGATGCTCGACATTTTCGACAAGCCGATCAACGACTGGGACTCGGTCGCCAAGCGCAGCTTCGACATCATCTTCTCGCTTGTCGGCATCATCGTATTCTCGCCGGTGATGCTCGCCACCGCGATCGCCATCAAGCTCGACAGCAAGGGGCCGGTGCTGTTCAAGCAGAAGCGCCACGGCTTCAACAACGAGGTCATCGAGGTCTACAAGTTCCGGTCGATGTATATCGACAGGTCGGACCCGACCGCCAAGCAGACGGTGACCAAGAACGACCCGCGCGTCACCCGCGTCGGCCGCTTCATCCGCAAGACCTCGATCGACGAGCTGCCGCAGTTCTTCAACTCGCTGTTCGGCTCGCTGTCGCTGGTCGGGCCGCGCCCGCATGCGATCGCCGCCCAATCGCACAACCTGCTCTATAACGAGGTGGTCGACGGCTATTTCGCCCGCCACAAGGTCAAGCCGGGTGTCACCGGCTGGGCGCAGATCAACGGCTGGCGCGGCGAGATGGACACCAATGAAAAGATCCGCATGCGCACCGAATACGATCTCTACTACATCGAGAACTGGTCGATGCTGTTCGACCTGCGCATCCTGTTCCTGACGCCCGTCCGCCTGCTCAACACGGAAAACGCCTATTGAGCGCGCTCGCGCATCAGTTGCCGGCGGTCGCGGTCAACCAGTTGCCGCCGCAGGCGGTCAACCAGTTGCCGCCACAGGCGGTCAACGCAAAGCTGATCGCGCTGATCTCGTCGGCCGCTATCGTCGTCGGCATCCTGCTTTCCGGCTTCGTCATCAGCGAGCCGGCACCCTACGAGCTCTACATGGCCGGGCTGATCGCCGTCTGGGCGCTGTTCGGCCTCAGAATATCGCGAGCGATATTGCCGCTGCTGGTGCTGTTGGTGGCGATGAACATCGGCGGCATGATCGCGATGACGCAGATGGCGGACCTCGCCAACACGCCGCTCTATCTGGCGGTCTCGCTGTTTCTCGCCTTCAGCGCGGTCTTCTTCGCCTCGGTGACATCGGTCCAGCCTGACCTCTACCGGCTGATCTTCATCGCCTATGTGGTCTCGGCTGTGGCGACCTCGCTGCTGGGAATAGCCGGCTATTTCCATGCCTTTCCGGGCGCGGAGATGTTCACCAAATACGACCGCGCCGCCGGCGCCTTTCAGGACCCGAACGTGTTCGGTCCGTTCCTGGTGCTGCCCGGCACCTACCTGCTTTATCTGCTCTTGACCGGCCCGGTATCGCGCATGCCGCTTCTGGCGGTGCCGCTATTGATCATCACCGCCGGCATCTTCTTCTCCTTCTCGCGCGGCGCCTGGGGCATGTTCGCGGTTTCGGCGGTGCTGCTCACCGCTTGCCTCTTCCTGCAGAGCGCCAGCGGCATGTTCCGCCTGCGGGTCGTGGTGATGACGATCGCCGCGCTCGCGCTGCTGATCATCGCCATCCTCGTCATCCTGCAGCTGCCCGGCGTGTCGGACATGTTCACCCAGCGCGCGCATCTCGAGCAAAGCTACGATACCGCGCGCCTCGGCCGCTTCGCACGCTATACGATCGGCTTCCAGCTGGCACTGGAACACCCGTTCGGCATCGGCCCGCTGGTCTTCGGCACGATCTACGGCGAGGACACGCACGACATCTGGCTGAAGGCGCTGATGGACTATGGCTGGCTGGGCTTCGTCTCGTTCCTGACGCTGACCCTGTGGACGATCTGCGCCGGGTTCCGCATCCTCCTGCGCGCTCGTCCCTGGCAGCCCTATCTGCTTTGCGCCTATGTCGCCTATCTCGGCAATATCGGGCTCGGCACCTTCATCGACATAGATCACTGGCGCCATCTCTATCTGCTGCTCGGGCTGATCTGGGGCGCGATCGCGCTGGAATACCGGCACCAGAAGGAATTGCGGTTGGCGCGCGCCGTCCCTGCTGCGGCACTGTCATCGGCGAAATAGCCGCCGAATTCGGTTGACCCGCACGGGGTTCTCACGATACATCGCCACCCGGTCCGGAGTGTAGCGCAGCCCGGTAGCGCACTTGACTGGGGGTCAAGGGGTCGTCGGTTCGAATCCGGCCACTCCGACCATTTTTCAAGCCTGAGACTTGTCCCCCAGAAGTCCTCTCCAATCCCTACTGGCACACGTCGACCCATTTGGCGTCGACAAGTTCGGCCATCCGCTGCGGCGAAATCCGCACGGCGGCATTCGTCGCGCCGGCGGCGGGAACGACCTCGTCGAAGGCCCGCAGCGTCACATCGCAAAAGACCGGCAGCGGCGTCGGCAGACCGAAGGGGCAGACGCCGCCCGGCGGGTGGCTGGTCGCGGCAAGCACCTGTTCGCCGTCGAGCATGCGCGGCTTGCCGCCGAGCGTGTCCTTGCATTTGCGGTTGTCGAGCCTGGCAGTGCCGCTGGTCACGACCAGCATGGTCTCCTCGCCGACGCGCAGGCAGATGGTCTTGGCGATCTGCGCCGGCAGCACGCCATGGGCGTCGGCCGCCAGTGCCACGGTCGCCGAGCTCGCTTCGGTGACCAGCACCTCGATGTCGGGAGCGTGTTCGGCAAAGAAGGCGCGGACCGATTCCAAGCTCATGAGCGAAACCTCAATCAGGCATGTTGGCCACTCGATGCCGCCGAATCGTGGCAGCGGCCGGGATTGCCGCATGGCGCGCTGGCAGTTGGCAAGGGCCAGGGGACCATCTGTGGAAGGCGCAAAAAGCCCGCCAGGGCGGGCCATGGCGGGCTTTTTTCGCGGACGCTTCGGCGTCTCTATTGCTGTGTGGGCCGATTCTCTTCGGTCGGCATCATGATCAATTCCTCTTCCGGCACTTGCAGCGCGGAAGCGATACGCCTGAGCTTGGCGGGGTCGGCATCCTTGCCGTCCTCGATGTCGACGATCTCGCCCACGGCCAGGCCGCAGGTCAAGGAAAGCTCCTCAATCGTATATCCCCTCGTTTCGCGGACGGCTTTCAGCGGATTGAGGCCGGACGCGGCAATGATGTTGTTGGAAACAGCGTTTCTTGCGGTGTTGGGCATGGCAACTCCTTGGGATGAAACAACACAGATGAAATGTGGCGTTGCCTGAGACGGGCGGGAGAATGGCCGTTAACGGATGATTTGCCAAGAGGCCGTTTTGGCCGTCACGCCATCGTGACCGTGGTCATCGGCTGGGAGCCGAGGCCGCAGGCCACCGACATGTAAGGTGGCGCGAAGCCCAATCAAGATCTTTTGAAGCGCCGAAGGCCGCACCCGCCGGCATTTTGCCCACTCCGATTCGTTAGCTCTCGTCGCTTGCCGGAAGGCGGGCGACGCCAGCCCCTTTGAAGAGGATCGGATTCCATGAAACTGAAGCTATTCGCTATCGTACTCGGCATGATCTCAGGCTTTGCGGGCGCCGCTCAGGCGGACACCGTGCGCTTGCGCGGCGCGGTGGTCGACCTCGCCGGTACGACGCTGAAGGTGAAAGCCCGCGACGGCAAGACCGATACGATCACCCTTTCCCCCGACTGGATGATCTCCGGTGTCGCCAAGGCGTCGGCCGCCGATATCAAACAGGGCGATTTCCTCGGCATCGCATCGGTGTCCAAGGCCGACGGCGGCAGCGGCGCGCTGGAAGTCGTGATCTTCCCGGCGGCGTTAAAGGGAACCGGAGAAGGCGACCGCGATTGGGATTTGCAGCCCAACAGCCGAATGACCAACGGCACTGTCGCCGACGTGACCGAGGTCAACGGCAGGACCGTGACGCTGACCTACAGCAATGGCCAGAAGAAAGAGATCGCCATCCCGCAATCGACGCCGATCGTGAAATTCGCGCCCGCTGCGCCTGCGGATCTCAAGCCAGGCATGACCGTGTTCGTCAGCGCCGAGCGCGGCAGCGGCGGCAAGCTCGTTTCGCGCCGGGTGGTGGTCGGCAATCATGGCGTGGCGCCGCCGATGTGAGGCGCGCAGCTGACGCATCAGGCTCGAAAAGCATGATGTCGAGCCGTCCATGCGCGCCCGCAAGGGCGCGCGGCGCGATGGTGGTTCGCCAGAAACAATCCAGAAACAAAAATCTACAGTCCGGAAAAAGTGTCGAAAAAATCCAGGAGGATAGTGCCGATCGCGGGGCTTGGGTCACCGATTTGGTCCGGTGAACTCCGGAACGCCCGCGTAAAAGGAAACGAAATCATGAAGAAGTCCCTCCTCTCCGCGCTCGGGCTGGCTCTGGCCCTGGCATTCACCATGCCGATCCTCGGCACGACCAGCGCCGATGCGGCCCCGGTGGTAAAGCACCACCACCACAAGCATCATCGCCGGCACCACCATCACCACCACCACCATCATCACCACCATAAGAAGGTGGTTGAGAAGAAGGCCTGATCCTTCCCACATGCCGATGGGAAGACAGGCCTTCATTGTATGGTCGCGCAAGTCTTCCCATCGGAATTTTTCGCTTCGTGGGACAAGCCTCTCCTTCGAGCACCCGCTGTCCCCTGATGAGCGCAGCCGGGTTCGATCGCTTGTCAAGCGGTCCCGACCTCTTGCCGCATCAAGCCGCCACTGCCCAACGAGCGCTTAGCGCTGCTGGCAGATCCGGCACCTACGGTAATCCCTGAACCCTGACACCTTCACAGCAATGCTCGCCAGGCGACAAAAATCGCGCGGGCCATGAACCTTTCCATTGGAGGCCGCACCAAGCGGTCATGGACGCCACGAAGGCGTTCCTCAACCCGACCGGGACGCCAGAAAGCGCTCCCAGCAACCAATGGAAGGAAATGCTCAAATGACCAACTTCAAGCGTATCTCGCTCGCCGCCGCCTTCGTCGTCTCGGCTTTCGGCTCGGTTTCCGCGCCGGCCTTTGCCGGCACGCATCCGACAGGCGACGGCGGCGCGGTCTGCAAAGGCTCGGGCTCCTGTCTGGTGCTGCAGCTCGACTGTAAGGGCACCTACACCGACGCCACCGATAAGAACGGCACCGTCTACGGCAAATGCAGCCAGGTCATGAAGGTCGATCCTAAGAGCCGGATCAAGCTCGCGAACTGATCGAAGCCGGAGCCCACTCCATCCCGATTTCATCCGGTTGGGCTCTCGTGCTGACGGAATGGCGGCCGGCGCGAACGGTCGCCATTTCTGTTTTGCAGCCCGGAGTCAGCGCCGGCTGATCAGAAGGCCGGCAAGCAGGCCGACCACGACCAGTCCGACGGCGGCCACGGTGGCCGGATGCTCGCGCGCGGTGTGCTCGAGCGCCCTGCCCCGGCGCCTGATTGCCGGCAGCGCCTCGTGAAAGCGGTCGGCGAGCTGCGAATAATAATCGGACGCCGCCTCGCGGCCGTCCTCGTAATAGGTGTCGCCGCGTTTGGCCAAGGCTTTCCTGACATCGTCAAGTTGACGCGAGAGCGCCGCGACCTGCCTGTCCAGATCGAGATCGGAAAGGGTCGAAAACCACGCCATGCCTGATGTCCTTCTCTTGCAGAGAAGGGCTAACGCATGGATGCGACAGCAGTTCCGGCTGTCAGGGACGCCGGCCGTCCAAGCCGCGGGAGCGGCACCCGAAGCTCAACGCACCTGGTCGAGCAGGCGCTTGCACTCCAGAAGGTCGAAGAGCGCCTCCTGCAGCAAGGCCCGGTTGTCGCGCGACAATTTCGAGGAGTCCGGCTGCACGGGACCTTCGTCGTCTCCCTTGCCAAGGCCGAAGAAACGGCGGCTGGGCTTCACCTTGGGCTGACCGACCAGCGCATCCTCGTCGCCGCGCGGCTGGGCAGCCGCGGTCAGCGGCACCTGCTCGGCCTGGCGGCGCTGCGCGATCGCCTCGACGGCTGCCATGTCGCCATTGCCGATCGCGACCAGGAAATGGTTGCCGTTCTCGCGCAACAGCTTCTGCACGCCTTTGATCGTATAGCCCTGATCATAAAGCATGTGCCGGATGCCCTTGATCAGTTCGACATCCTGCGGCCGGTAGTAACGGCGGCCGCCACCACGCTTCATCGGCTTGATCTGGTTGAAACGGGTTTCCCAGAAACGCAGCACGTGCTGCGGCAGGTCGAGATCTTCCGCAACCTCGCTGATGGTACGGAAAGCATCGGGGCTCTTGTCCATGGGCGAATCCTCACGCTGGACCGCAATCCGGAGTTGATCCGAATCGCACCTTATTTCAGCGGTTTATGAAGCGATATTCAAGCCCGGCGTCAAAGGGGCCGCGGTTTTCAACCGGCATTCGAGGGTTACTTGACGCCCTTGGCCTTGCTGTTCTGGTGCGAACGCAAGATGCGGTTCTTCAGCACGTTCGAGGATTTGAAGGTCATCACGCGGCGCGGCAGGATCGGCACTTCTTCGCCGGTTTTGGGATTGCGGCCGATGCGCTCATTCTTGGAGCGGACATGGAAAGTCGCGAAGGAAGACAGCTTCACCGTCTCGCCGCGAACGATGGCTTCGCAAATCTCATCCAGGACGGCCTCGACCAGCTCGGCCGATTCAGTTCGCGACAAACCAACCTTGCGGTAAACGGCTTCGGCTAGGTCGGCACGCGTCAGTGTCTTTCCCCCCATGCGACCGTCCCATCAGCTCAAAAACATAAATCGATACAGGCAGCGGCAGAGCGTAAGTAATTGATCCGGCAAGGTCAAGGACCGAACCCACGCGCTCGGCACTTACCAGCGCAGCAACACCGCGCCCCAGGTAAAACCCCCGCCCATCGCCTCGAGCAGAACAAGGTCGCCCTTCTTGATGCGGCCGTCGGCGACGGCCACCGACAAAGCGAGCGGCACGGAGGCAGCCGAGGTATTACCGTGCAAATCGACGGTGACCACGACTTTCTCTTCGGCTATCCCGAGCTTCTTGGCGGAAGCGTCAATGATCCGTTTATTGGCCTGATGCGGCACGAACCAGTCGAGGTCTTCCGCCGTGATGCCGGCCTCGGCGAAAGTGGCCTCGATCACGTCGGTGATCATGCCGACCGCGTGCTTGAACACCTCGCGGCCTTCCATCCTGAGATGGCCGACCGTTCCCGTGGTGGACGGGCCGCCGTCGACGAAGAGTTTTTCCTTGTGGACGCCATCCGAGCGCAGGCTGGCGGCCAGCACGCCGCGATCGGCGATGTTGCCAGCCCCTTTCGCCGCTTCGAGCACCACGGCGCCGGCGCCATCGCCAAACAGCACGCAGGTCGAGCGGTCGCTCCAGTCTAGGATGCGCGAGAAGGTTTCGGAGCCGATCACCAGGACGCGTTTTGCCAGCCCGCCGCGGATATAGAGATCGGCGGTGGCGACCGCATAGACGAAGCCGGAACACACGGCCTGCATGTCGAAGGCAAAGCCGTGATGCATGCCGAGGCGGTTCTGGATTTCGACAGCCGTCGCCGGGAACGTGTTATTAGGCGTCGAGGTCGCCAGCACGATCAGGTCGATATCCGCTGGCGTCAGGCCGGCGCTGTCGAGCGCGGCGCGCGCCGCCGTCTCGCCCAGCGAGGCCGTCGTCTCGTCATCGGCTGCGACGTGGCGCTGGCGAATGCCGGTGCGCTGGACGATCCACTCGTCGGAGGTCTCGACCATGCCTTCGAAATCGGCATTCTTCATGATGCGGCGGGGCAGCGCGGCACCGTTGCCGCGCACAACTGATCTGATCAAGGTTCGTTCCTATTCCTCGGCCTCGACGGCGACGCCGGATTTCCTGTTTGCCTGGGCAGTCGGATTGCGCGCATGGAACAGATCGAGATCGGCCTCGATCCGGTCAAGCAGATTGTTGCGCACCATGTCGTAGCCGAGCTCGATCGCCGCGGCAAAGCCATCCGAATCGGCACCGCCATGGCTCTTCACCACAATGCCGTTCAGGCCTAGAAAGACGCCGCCATTGGAGCGGCCGACATCCATCTTTTCGCGCAGCCGGTCGAAGGCACCTTTGGCAAAGACGTAGCCGATCCTGGCCATCAGCGTGCGGCTCATGGCGGCCCGCAAATAGCCCGCGATCTGCCTTGCCGTGCCCTCGGCGGTCTTAAGTGCGATGTTGCCGGCAAAGCCCTCGGTGACGACCACGTCGACCGTGCCCTTGCCGATGTCGTCGCCCTCGACGAAGCCGCGATAGTTCATCGAGGCCATGTTGGCCTCGCGCAGCATGCGCCCGGCCTCCTTGACCTCCTCCTGGCCCTTGATCTCCTCGACGCCGACATTGAGCAGGCCGACGCTCGGCCGCTCGATACCGAACACCGAGCGCGCCATTCCGGTCCCCAAGATGGCGAAATCGACGAGCTGATGCGCATCCGCACCGATGGTGGCGCCGACATCGAGCACCACGCTCTCGCCGCGCGTCGTCGGCCAAAGCGCCGCGATCGCCGGGCGGTCGATGGTGGCCATGGTGCGCAGGCAGAATTTCGACATCGCCATCAACGCGCCGGTGTTGCCGGCCGAGATGCAGGCCTGCGCGGCGCCGTTCTTCACCGCCTCGACCGCTTTCCACATCGACGATTTCCAGCGGCCGTGGCGCAGCGCCTGGCTCGGCTTGTCGTCCATCCTGACAGCGATCTCGCAATGGACGAACTCGCTCACCTCGGCGAGCTTGGGAAACTTGGCCAGTTCGGGACGCACAGCGTCCTCGCGGCCATAGATGACGAAACGGATGTCAGGGCGGCGGACGGCGACCGTCATCAGCGCGGGGATGACGACGCCTGGTCCGTGATCCCCGCCCATGGCATCGATGGAAATCCTGATCACGCGGTGTTTTTCTCACGGTTTGCCTGGCTAGCGGCGGGCGCCTGCCGAGGTAAGGGGGCTCGCGAAGGTTCGGCGAAAATAGCGGTTTTGGGCTGCCGCACAACCAACTTTTCCAAAATCCAGGCCGCCTTCAGGATTTTCCGAGCAGCGAGCGCAGCTTTTTCTGGAATTCGCTTTCCTCGGGCTGATCGTCACCCGCGCCCTCGAGCGAGGCGCCGGGCTTGCGCGGATAAGGGTCGATCGCCAGGCCGAAAAACTGCTCGGCGAGCGCCCCGACATCGATGGTGTCGCCGGAAAAAGTTTCCGGGCTGTCGGGCCCGTCGGCGTCGAGGACGATCTCGCCGCCGCCGTCGAAGCCTTCGCGTCCGAGTTTCGACTGCTCCGGCAAGAACAGCGCCTCGACGGGCTCGTCGATGTGAGCCGCGACCGGATCGAGTGTGACGATGCAGGCCTGGGTGATGTCGGCTTCGACGCGGCCGCTGACCTTGACGCCGTTGCGTTTCCAGGACGCCACCAAGAGCTCGGCGCGATAGCTCTCGACGGAAAGCAGGTCATGTTCGGCGGCAAGCGCAGTGCGCTGCCTTTCGTCGGCCTCGATTGCAACCGGCAAACCCTTTTGCGGCAGGCGGGCGACATTGGCGACAAAGGATACGGGGCTCTGCGGTTCGGCGTGCTTCATTCTCGCCTCCTTCAGGTGGCTCCGGCGACCGGGAACGCGACGGCGCCAGCCATGATCGATTCGGTCGGCTGAGCGGCAAGCTGCCCGGTCGCCGCGCTAACATAATTCGCCAGCAGCGACGCCTCAGGCCATTCGCCGGCATCGGGCCTGACATTGCGGGCGAGCGCCACGGCAAGCGCCGCGCCGTCGTCGTCCCGCAAGGCTTCGTCGTAGGCCGCAGTGCGGCCATAGAACATCTTTGCCAGCTTCTTCATGCGCTTCGGCACGCCGACATCGCTGATGCCGAGTTCCCTCAGCGAATGGTCGACATCGAGGAAGAACTCGTCGATCAGCACCTGAGCGATCTCGGCCGCGGCTCCGCCCTCGCCGCGCAGCCGGTGCTGGATCAGGTACATATGGAGCGACAGCATCTCGAAGCGGCCGAGCGGCGTATCCGGCACATTCCAGTCGGAATAAAACACCGTTTGCCGCGCCGCCGCCACGATTTGTGCGTAGAGCGCCTCGGTGATGGCGCGGTTGGCGTGACGTTCGCGACCAAAAAGGCGCTGGAACATTGAGGGTGGTCTCCCGGGGACCTTTTGTTTGATTTGGCCTTGTTGCATCGGCATGCAAGCTGGTTTACCGGTTTTGCGGCCCAGCGCAAGCTGCGGGGATGTGATGGAGAATTGTTGTTGGGTGCGCTGAAATTCAAGTCATTTTTCATGCCCGTGCGGGCGGGCGTGGCCACTCTGCTGGTGGCGGTATCCGCGCTTTCCGCCTGCAATTCGTCCAAGATGTTCGGTGATCTGCGTCCGAGCGAGACGCTGACGAAAGGCTACGTCATCGACCAGGCGGCGATCGACTCGGTGCCGGTCGGATCGAGTCGCGAGCAGGTTCTTCTTGCGCTGGGCACGCCGTCGACGACGGCGACCTTCGACAACGAGGCGTTCTATTATATCTCGCAGACGCGCAAGCGCTACGTCGCCTTCGACAACCCGCGCATCGTCGACCAGCATGTGCTGGCGGTCTATTTCGGCGCCGACGGCCGCGTCACCCAGATCGCCAATTACGGCCTGAAGGACGGCAAGGTCTTCGACTTCATCTCGAGGACGACGCCGACGGGCGGCAAGGACCAGAACTTCCTCAGCCAGATCATCAACGGCGCCAGCAAGCTGGCGCCCGGCATCCCGGGCGGCGGCACGCCCTGAGTTCGCTGTCAGCGACGTCCACGGACCAAGACCCGCCGAATCCGCTTCGGCGGGTTTTTTGTTTCGCCGAAACGGCCTGGCCTAAACAAAACCCGCGGGATCGCTCCCGCGGGCTCACTTGGTCCAGAAAGAACGCTTAGCTCAGCCGTGCGCGAGCACGGCCAGGAGCAGCAGCGCGACGATATTGGTGATCTTGATCGCCGGATTGACCGCCGGGCCGGCGGTGTCCTTGTAGGGATCGCCGACGGTATCGCCGGTGACCGAGGCCTTATGCGCCTCGGAGCCCTTCAGGTGCTTGACGCCATTCTTGTCGGTAAAGCCGTCCTCGAACGACTTCTTGGCGTTGTCCCAGGCGCCGCCGCCGGAGGTCATCGAGACGGCGACGAAGAGGCCGTTGACGATGACGCCGAGCAGCGAGGCGCCAAGGGCCGCGAAGGCCGAGGCCTTCGAGCCCGAGATCAGGAGCACGCCGAAATAGACGACGAGCGGCGCCAGCACCGGCAGCAGCGACGGGATGATCATTTCCCGGATCGCTGCCCGGGTCAGCAGGTCGACGGCGCGCGCGTAGTTCGGTTTCGAGGTCCCGGCCATGATGCCCTTGTCCTCGCGGAACTGCTTGCGCACTTCCTCGACGATCGAGCCCGCCGCGCGGCCGACGGCGGTCATGGCGATGCCGCCGAACAGATACGGAATGAGGCCGCCGAAGATCAGGCCGGCAACGACATACGGGTTGGAGAGGTCGAAGGAGATCTCGCCCATGCCCTGGAAGTACGGGTACTTGTCGCCATTGGCGGCAAAGAACCTGAGGTCGTTCGAATAGGCCGCGAACAACACCAGCGCGCCGAGGCCGGCGGAGCCGATGGCATAACCCTTGGTCACGGCCTTGGTGGTGTTGCCGACCGCGTCGAGCGCGTCGGTGGAGTGGCGCACTTCCTTGGGCAGGCCCGACATTTCGGCGATGCCGCCGGCATTGTCGGTGACCGGGCCGAAGGCGTCGAGCGCCACGATCATGCCGGCGAGACCGAGCATGGTGGTGACGGCGATCGCAGTTCCGAACAGGCCGCCAAGCTGGTAGGTGGCGATGATGCCGCCGACGATGACGATGGCCGGCAGCGCCGTCGATTCCAAGGAGACCGCGAGGCCCTGGATGACGTTGGTGCCGTGGCCGGTCACCGAGGCCTGGGCGATCGAATTCACCGGGCGTTTGTTGGTGCCAGTGTAGTATTCGGTGATCACCACGATGAGGCCGGTCACCAGAAGACCGATCAGGCCGCAGATGAACAGGTTCTTGCCGGTGATGACGATGCCGGCGACGGTGCCGACCTCTCCCCAACCGAGAGTGGCCGAAGTAGCGACGGCCAGGCCGACGATCGACAGCAGGCCGGTGACGATCAGCCCCTTGTAGAGGGCGCCCATGATCGAGCCGTTGGAGCCGAGCTTGACGAAGAAGGTGCCGACGATCGAGGTCAGGATGCAGGCGCCGCAAATGGCGAGCGGATAGAGCATGGCGGCGCCCAACACTGCAGTGCCGCCGAAGAAGATTGCGGCCAGAACCATGGTGGCGACGACCGTCACCGCATAGGTCTCGAACAGGTCGGCGGCCATGCCGGCGCAGTCGCCGACATTGTCGCCGACATTGTCGGCGATGGTGGCCGGGTTGCGCGGATCGTCCTCCGGAATGCCGGCTTCCACCTTGCCGACGAGGTCGCCGCCGACGTCGGCGCCCTTGGTGAAGATGCCGCCGCCGAGACGGGCGAAGATCGAGATCAGCGAGGCCCCGAAGCCGAGCGAGACCAGCGCGTCGATGACGATGCGGTCGTTTGGCTGCAGGCCCATCGGGCCGGTCAGGATGAGGTAGTAGATGGAGACGCCGAGCAGCGCCAGGCCCGCCACCAGCAGGCCGGTGATGGCGCCCGACTTGAAGGCGATGTCGAGGCCGGCGGCGAGGCTGTTGGAAGCAGCCTGCGCGGTGCGGACATTGGCGCGCACCGAGACATGCATGCCGATGAAGCCGGCAGCGCCCGAAAGCACCGCGCCGATCAGGAAGCCGATCGCGGACGTGATGGAGAGCAGCCACCAGGCGAGAAGAAGCACGACGATGCCGACGACGGCGATGGTGGTGTACTGGCGCGCCAGATAGGCTTGAGCACCTTCGCGAATGGCGGCGGAGATTTCCTGCATGCGCTGGTTGCCTTGATCGGACGCCAGGACCGATCGTGTCGCCCAGATGGCGTACAGGACTGACAGCAAGCCGCAGGCGATGACGGCGGTAATGATGGTCATTGCCGAATTTTCCTCGATTGATGGCCCAGAAGAACCCCTCCCTGGGCCGTTGGGACGGAGATGAACGCCGCACGCGGAATCCACCCCTTGGCTAAGGTGTATGCGAAACAGGGCTGGGAACGTCAAGATATTGTTCGGTTTTTGCCCGGCTTTCGCCGGAAAGACGAACGCCGCGACTCACCGGCAGGGGCCGCCGTGCATTTAGATCGATTGCGCGCCGGCAAACGGCGCAATGTCAGTTGGCGCGGCGTAAGCCCGGCAGCTTCAGGGTGCCGAGCGCCAGGAAGCAGAGCACAACGACCGGGAACACGATCCAGTTCAGCATGGTCCAGCCCCAGGCATTGTAGACCGCGCCCGACATCAGCGAAGCGAAGGCGACGGAGCCGAACAGGACGAAGTCGTGGAAGCCCTGCACCTTGCCTTTTTCGGATGGATGGTAGCTCGCGGCGACCATGGCGGTCGCGCCGATGAAACCGAAATTCCAGCCGAGGCCGAGCAGGATCAGCGCGGTCCAGAACTGCCATAGCGCAAGGCCTGAGAGCGCCACCACTGCGCAGGCGATGAGCAGCACCAACCCAATGGCGACGATGCGCTCGGCGCCGAAGCGGTGGATCAGCGAACCGGTGAAGAAGCTCGGCCCGAACATCGCCATAACGTGCCAGGAGATGCCAAGCGTGGCATCGTCGGTCGAAAGACCGCAGCCGACCATGGCGAGCGGCGCGCCGGTCATGACGAAGCTCATCAGCGCATAGCTGCCTACGGCACAGAACAGCGCCGCGACGAAACGCGGTTGGGTGGCGATCTCGACCAGCGGACGTGCGTCGCTTGCGGCGGCTTCGGCGGCGCTGCTCGTCCGCCTGGACGTATGCAGGAAGGAAAGGATAATCGCGCCTATGGCGGCCAGCACCAGGATGGAGGCGAAGGATCCGGCAAACATCACCGGCGCCAGAAGGTCGCCGGTGTAGATGACGATCTGAGGCCCGAGGATGGCGGTGACGATGCCGCCAGCCAGCACGAAGGAGATGGCGCGCGCCTTGAATTGCGGCGGCGCGTTGTCGGCGGCGGCGAAGCGGAACTGCTGCACGAAGGCGCCGCCGACACCGATCACGCCCAGGCCAAAGGCGAACAGCCAGAAGCTCGCCTGAAAGAGCGCGAGCGTCGCGATCAGCCCGCCGAGGGCAGTGACGATGGTGCCGATCATGAAGCCGCCGCGATGGCCGAGCCGGCGGATGATGGCGGCCGCCGGCAGGGCGCCGAGCGCAACGCCGAGGTTGAAGCCGGTGACCGGCGCCGTCGCCAGAGATTTGTCTTGGCCGAGCAGGTATTGGCCGGCAAGCGCGCCGATCGAAATGGCGATCGGCGCGGCGGAACCGACGATCGCCTGCGCGGCCGCGAGGAGCACTGCCGTGCGGCGCGCTTCCCTGCCGGCGTCAGCGACGACTGCCGTGGCGGTCACGATGCGTCCTTGCCGCGACCCTCGCCACGTACCCGGCGCGAGACACGGTCGAGCAGGGCATTGACCAGCTTCGGCTCGTCTTCCTCGTAGAAGGCCTTGGCGATGTCGACATATTCCGACACGATCACGGCCACCGGCACGTCCTCGCGCTTCATCAGCTCATAGACGCCGGCGCGCAGGATGGCGCGCAGCGTCGAGTCCAGCCGCGACAGCGGCCAGTCGTCGGTCAGCGCCTGGCGGATGATCGGATCGATGGTCTTCTGGTTCTCGACGACGCCGGTCAGGATGGCGCGGAACCATTGCGCGTCGGCCTCGCGATAGAGCGCGCCGTCGACTTCCTTGCCGAGGCGGAAGGCCTCGTATTCGGCGGTGATCTCGAAAACACCGCTGCCGGCCACGTCCATCTGATAGAGCGCCTGGACGGCGGCAAGACGGGCGGCACCGCGCTTGTTGGCGTGGCGCGCCGCACCGGTCTGGGCAGGATCGCTCACGATTGGGCTCCGAATTTCTCTTTGAGCGCGATCATGGTCAGCGCCGCGCGGGCGGCAAAGCCGCCCTTGTCGCCTTCGGTGCGCTTAGCCCGCGTCCAGGCCTGCGCATCGTTTTCGGTGGTCAGGATGCCGTTGCCGATCGCGACCGCTTCCTGCACGGAAAGATCCATCAGCGCACGGCTCGATTCATTGGCGACGATGTCGAAATGATAGGTGTCGCCACGGATGATGGTGCCGAGCGCGACGAAGCCGTCATAGTGTACGCCGCCCTCGCCGGCACCGTCCAGCGCGAAGGTGATGACGGCCGGAATTTCGAGCGAGCCAGGAACAGTCACGACGTCATAAGTGGCGCCGGCCTCGTCCAGCGCGCTGGTCGCGCCTTCGAGCAGCGCGTCGGCGAGGTCGTCGTGGAAACGCGCCTCGACGATAAGCAGATGCGCCTTCGCCTGCGGACGAATGAACGCTTTGCCGTGTTGGGATATGCCTGCCATAAACGTCTCCGGGGGGTTGCCGGTGACTTAGGCCGAAGCCGGATCGATCGCAAGCACAAGATTGCCGCCCGACACAGCATCTCCCGACAAGGTCCGGATCCCAAGCCGCGCGATCTTCCGGGGCTTTCTTCAGCTAGCGGGCAAAGCCTCGATGTTCGAGATCGATGCTCGAGGGCCGATCACCCGCTCAAGCTTCAGTCCGACGCCTTCGAACAGGCGGGCATATTGTGCCCGCGTCCGCTCGAGGCCGCCTGTAACCGCCAGCCTGACCACATCGATGAATTTGATCTGATCGGGCTCGTTGTTCTTTGATCACTTAGACGTTGCCAGCCGGGGCGCCGCAGATCGCGTGAGCAGAAGGGAAGCTGAGGCGCCGGCGCGACGTGGCGCCTCAGCGATCCGCGCCGCCTCCCCGGAACCGGTCGGTTTCGCTCAAAGCCCCTGTTTCGCCGCCTCGGCGAGGCGCGCGGCATACCGGGCCATGGTATCGATCTCGATGTTGACGCGGTCGCCAGCCTGGCGCTCGCCCCAGGTAGTGACGCTCAGCGAGTGCTGGATCAGAAGCACATCGAAGCGCGTAGCTTCGACCTTGTTGACGGTAAGCGAGGTGCCGTCGAGCGCGACGGAGCCTTTCGGCGCGATGAACTTCGCTAGGTGACGCGGCGCCTCCAGCGTGAAGCGCACGGCATCGCCCTCTTCCCTGCGCTCCACGATTTCCGCCGTGCCGTCGACATGGCCGGAGACGATATGGCCACCGAGCTCGTCGCCGATCTTCAGCGCCCGTTCGAGATTGATCCTGGTGCCCGATTTCCAACCGGATGCAGTCGTCAGCCTGAGCGCCTCTTCCCAGGCTTCGACCTCAAACCAGCGCGCGTTCGAGCCGTTCTCGGGCAGCGCCGTCACGGTCAGGCAGACGCCGCCGCAGGAAATCGAAGCGCCGATCGCGATCGTTTCCGGGTCATAGGCCGTGTCGATGCGCAGGCCGACGCCTTCGCTGAGCGGCTTCACCGAAGCGATACTGCCGACATCCGTAACGATTCCCGTAAACATCAGATCGTGTCTTCCAGTTTGACCATGCTCTTATCCGAAAACCATTTCCCACTTTTTGGGATCATGGTCTTACCCACTCGGCATAGCTGTCCTCGCCGAAGCGCATCTCACGCAATTTGCGGAAACCCGGCGGGATATGCGCAGCGTCGATCGGCGAGGCGATACCATCCTCGCCGATCGCCTCCGGTCCCTGGAACAAGACGATGCGGTCAACGAGGTCTTCCGCCAGGAAGGCCTCGGCTACCTTGGCGCCGCCTTCGACCACCACGCTCGCCATGCCGAGGGCTGCAATATCCTCGAGCAGTTCCGGCAGGGCTACTTCGCTCTCGTAAGTTTCAGTGCCGATGAAGTGCACGCCCGCGCGTTCGAGCGCAGCCCGCCGCTGCGGGTCGGCCTCGGCGCATGCCGCGACATAGAGCGGGACACGATCCACCCCGGAAACGAGCTTCGACGACTCCGGCAGCCGGATCTGGCGATCGAGGATGATGCGAGCCGGGGAGCGGTTCTCCAACCCCGGCAGGCGCACGGTCAGCGCCGGGTCGTCCTCCAGCGCAGTGCCGATGCCGACGAGGATAGCGTCGGCCTCCGCGCGCATAAGATAGACTTCGCGCCTGGCGATCTCACCCGTGATGGCGACCTGGCCGGCGCCTTTCCGGCCGATCTTGCCGTCGCTCGAAAGCGCAAGCTTCAGCGTCACTTCGGGACGTTTCTTCAAAGATCGAATCAGATAGCCGGCCATCTGCTCGGCGGCCTCTGTGGCGAGCACCTTCTCCACGACCTCGATGCCGGCGGCGCGCAGCATGGCGTAACCCTTGCCGGAAACGCGCGGATCGGGATCGCTCGCGGCGCCGACGACGCGCGCAATGCCGGCATTGACCAGCGCGGTGGCGCAAGGCGGCGTGCGGCCGTGATGGGCGCAGGGCTCAAGCGTCACATAGGCGGTGGCGCCGCGGGCCAGTTCGCCGGCCTCGGCCAGCGCCTCGGTCTCGGCGTGCGGCCGGCCGCCGACAGCAGTGACGCCGGTGCCGACGATCATCGGGCCGGCGCCGTCGTCGCGCACGATGATGGTGCCGACGGAAGGATTGGTCGCGGTGCGGCCGGCATTGCGGCGCGACAGCCGGATGGCCGCCGCCATGAAACGGCGATCAAGGGCTGCTTGCTCGGCCCCGCCCAATTGAGCTTTCGCCATGATCAGCCGGCGTCCTCTTCGGTCTTTTCTTCGTCGCCCTTCAGTTCGCCTAGCAACTCGTGGAAATCCTTGGCTTCACGGAAATTGCGATAGACCGAAGCGAAGCGGACATAGGCGACGTCGTCGAGCGATTTCAGCGCCTCCATGACGAGCCGACCGACCTCGCCGGAGGCCACTTCCGTCTCGCCGGAGCTTTCGAGCTGGCGCACGATGCCGGTCACGGCGCGATCGATCCGCTCGGGGTCGACATTGCGCTTGCGCACCGCGATCTCGACCGAGCGCAGCAGCTTGTCGCGGTCGAACGGCACCTTGCGGCCGGATTTCTTGATGACGACGAGATCGCGCAGTTGCACGCGCTCGAAGGTGGTGAAGCGGCCGCCGCAGTCCGGACAGACGCGGCGCCTGCGGATCGCCGCGCCATCCTCGGCGGGACGCGAATCCTTCACCTGCGTATCTTCGGACTGGCAATAGGGGCAGCGCATGGAGAGCCTTGGGTTTGCGATTCAGAGCATGATCCCGAAAAGTTGCAGACTCTTCGGAGAAGATCATGCTTCAAAAACAAAATCTTAGAGCGAGATGGCGATTCAAGGAAGCGTCATCTCGCTCTGGTGAGCGGAAGGCTTGGAGCCTTTCATTTCTCAGAGATAGCGAGGCGCGAGAAAGATTGCCAGCGCCCTGCCCCTGTCGTGCCCGGTCGGTTCAGGGCGCGACGTCCTTGGTCGGGAATCCGCAGGACGTGCCGAGGTTGCGGTAGGCCTTGGTGAAGCCGTCCATCGGAATGCTGGCGACGGTCTGCTTGCCAAAAACAACATCGAGCGAGGTGACTTTGCGCATGGCGCGCAGCAGAGCGAGACTTGTCTTCGCCTGGTTGTCGACCGTCCAGCTGGGACGACCGCCGACGGCATTCGAATAGACTTTCGCGGAAACCTTGATGCCGGGGTCGCCGAAGGTCGCCGCGATGTCCTTGCCGGTCGGCAGGTCCTTGTTGTCGACGGCGATCATGATGGCGGGATAGGCATCCGGCGGCAGCGCGTCGCCGGTCGAGATCGACAGCGTTAGCGTGCCAGCATTGCCGATGCCGTCGACGAAAGCTGCGGAGGCCGCGCAGGTCTTGTGTGCATCCTGCCCGATGTCGAGCGTGTCGATGATCGTGGTCCATCTGCCGAAGGTGTTTGTGGCCGGTTCTGGCTGCGCCTGCTCCTGCCCGGCCGCGCCGGACACGGCGAAACCGGCCAGCGAGCCGACCAGGGCCAAGGCGGCAAGATGGAAAATGCGCATCATCAAGTCTCCAGTTCGCGACGCCGCCCAATCAGGACGGCGCACTGCCGGCGGATAAAAGATGACGCGCGGCTTCCGGTCAACCGAGATAAGGATAGAGCGGGAAGCGATCCGTCAACGCCGTGACTTTGGCCTTGACCGCAGCCTCGACTACCGCATTGCCCTCGTCGGAATTCGCCGCCTTCAGCCCGTCCAGCACCTCGGCGATCAGCTTGCCGATCTCGCGGAACTCGGCCTGGCCGAAGCCGCGCGTGGTGCCGGCCGGTGTGCCGAGGCGAACGCCGGAGGTGACGAACGGCTTTTCGGGGTCGAAGGGGATGCCGTTCTTGTTGCAGGTGATGTTGGCGCGGCCGAGAGCCGCCTCGGCGCGCTTGCCGGTGGCGTTTTTCGGGCGCAGGTCGACCAGCATCAGATGGTTGTCGGTGCCGCCCGACACGATGTCGAGGCCGGTTTCCTGCAGGCTCGAAGCCAGCGCCTTGGCGTTGGCGACGATGCTCTCGGCATAGGCTTTGAAGCTCGGCTTCAGCGCCTCGCCGAGCGCCACCGCCTTGGCCGCGACGACATGCATCAGCGGGCCGCCCTGGAGGCCTGGGAAAACCGCCGAGTTCATCTTCTTGGCGATCTCCTCGTCGTTGCACAGGATCATGCCGCCGCGGGGCCCGCGCAGCGACTTGTGCGTCGTCGTGGTCACGACATGCGCATAAGGCAGCGGCGACGGGTGCATACCGCCGGCGACTAGCCCGGCGATATGCGCCATGTCGACCATCAGATAGGCGCCGATCGAATCGGCAATCTCGCGGAAACGCTTCCAGTCCCAGATGCGCGAATAGGCCGTGCCGCCGGCCAGGATCAGCTTCGGCTTCGTCTCATGCGCGGTCTTCTCGATCGCGTCCATGTCGAGCAGGTGGTCGTCCTTGCGCACCCCGTAGGAAACGACCTTGAACCATTTGCCGCTCATGTTGACCGGCGAGCCATGCGTGAGATGGCCGCCGGAGTTCAAATCGAGGCCCATGAACGTGTCGCCGGGCTGCAGAAGCGCCAGGAAGACGGCCTGGTTCATCTGGCTGCCCGAGTTCGGCTGGACATTGGCGAAGTTGCAGCCGAAAAGCTTCTTGGCGCGCTCGATGGCCAGTTCCTCGGCCACGTCGACGAACTGGCAGCCGCCGTAATAGCGCTTGCCCGGATAACCCTCGGCATATTTGTTGGTCATGATCGACCCCTGCGCCTCGAGCACGGCGCGGGACACGATGTTTTCCGAGGCGATCAGTTCGATCTCATGGCGCTGGCGGCCAAGCTCGTTGCCGATGGCGCCGAAAATTTCCGGATCGGCGTCGGCAAGCCTGGTCTCGAAGGAGGATTCGAATTTGTTGGCGGCTGCCGCGGCATTTGACATGGCTTGCTTTCCCTTGGGGCCGGAGGTCTGCGAGGTCGCCGCGCCATTAACACAGTTGTTTGGAGCCCGCCACGTTTGCGGCGCGAAATTTGCTGGCCGGATTGCGCCAAGCAAATCGGCTGAACACTATTTCCGGTCGCGCCGGCTTTTGAGCAGCGCTTCTGTCAAAGTGATCTCGGAAAGCAGCGCCCGCATCGTGTGGTCGTTGATCTGGCGGGTGCGGAACATGGCGCGCACGGCGGCGCGCTCCGCCTCTATGCCGGCGTGCCTGAGCTCAAGCTCCAGCCGCCCGGATTCGCGCGCCTCGGCGCGCGCCTCTTCGGCCTCGTCGGAAGCCGCGATGCGGCGCCGGTAGCCGGCAACGATGCTGTCGGCGACCGCGAGCCGGGCCTCGGCCGCCTCGCCTTCGCCGCCCTCGCTGGCGAGGCTCTCGATCTTGGCGATGGCGGCCTTGGCGGCGCCCGCACGCGCCCGCCGCTCCTCGGCCGCACCCGGATCCTCGCCTGGCTCGACCAGCCCGCGGGCGATCCCCGGCAAAGCAAGGCTGGCGATGACCAGCGAGCAGATGATGACGCCGGCGGCGAGGAAGATCACCACGTCTCGCGCTGGAAAGGGCGAGCCATCCTGCAGCGCGAGCGGCAGCGACAGGATGCCGGCAAGCGTGATCGCGCCGCGCACACCGGCCACCGATCCGGCAAGCCTGACGCGGAAACCAAAGGGCTCTGCCTTGCGCTTGCCGAGCCGCGCGGCGATCATCGATGCCATGTCGCCGATCCAGATCCAGAGGAAGCGCAGGCCGATCACGCAGAGCGTCAAAATGAGCACGGTCAGCACCGGCTCGAACAGCCAGTGCCGGCTGGTGAGCTCCGGCGGGACCCTGCGAATGATGTCAGGAAGCTGCAGGCCGAGCAGGATGAAGAGAGCGCCGTTGAAGACGAAGGTCAGCATCGACCATAGCGACATCGCCTGAATCCGCGCCGAGACCGAGAGATGGCGGAAAATGCCGGAGGTGCCCGTAACCAGGCCGGCGGTGACCGCGGCCAGAATGCCGGAAGCGCCGACATGCTCGGCAATGAGATAGGCGACGAAGGGCAGCAGAACCATCACCAGCACCTGCGCCCCCGCCGGCGTGCCGCCGATGCGGCCAAGCACCTGCAGCGCCTTGGCGGCGACGAACAACGCCGCAATGCCCGCGAGGATGCCGGCCGCCACGGCGTAAAGAAAGCTCAACGAGGCGGCGGCGAACGAAAAGCTGCCAGTCAGCGCCGCCGCAACGGCAAAGCGGAACATGACCAGGCCGGAGGCATCATTGAGCAGGGATTCGCCTTCCAATATGTGCATCAGCCGAGCCGGAACGACATTGCGGTCGACAATCGAGGACACGGCAACGGCATCGGTCGGTGACAGCACGGCGGCCAAAGCGAACGCAACCGCCAGCGGGATGCTTGGCACCAGCCAGTGCAGAGCATACCCGAAGCCGACGATGGTGAAGAAGACAAGTCCGACGGCGAGATCGAGGATCGGCCGGCGCAGCTCGATCAGCTCCCGTTTCGGCGCCGCGAAGGCATCACCGAACAGAAGCGGCGGAATGAACACCAGCAGAAAGAGTTCCGGATCGATCTCGACATGCAGTCCCTTGGCCGGCCAGGCAAGCGCGGCGCCGATCGCAATCTGCAGCACGGGGAGCGGCACCCGCACCAGCCGCACGAGAGCGCCGGAAAGCGCCAGGAAAGCAAGCACGACGAGAATGAAGACGGCCACGTCCATGATGCTATTCCAGCTGTTCGCGCTGTAAGTCTCATATTCGACGCATGTCGCTCTGCCAAAACCGCTGCGCACTGTTTGGGGACATGCAAACAAAAAAGCCGCTCCAAGAGCGGCCTTTTCTTGATTTATATCAATCGGTTACAGAGCAGAAGTAATCTGCAGCTCGCTGTTGCCGTCGAGGCCGTAAATGTCGTCGCGGAACTGCACGACGCCGGGTCCGGTCGACCATGCCGACAGATACAGGAAGTGGACCGGCACCGGGTTGACCACCTGCACCGGCGTATTCTCGCCAGTCTTGATCGCCGCCTCGAAATGCTGGCGATCCCAGCCGGGCGTATCACGCAGGATCCAGGTGACGAGGTCGCGCACATTCTGGACGCGCACGCAGCCGGAAGAGTCGAAGCGCATCAGCTTGCCGAACAGGCTCTGCTGCGGCGTGTCGTGCATGTAGACGCCGTCCGGGCTCGGGAAATTGATCTTGACCGAGGCCATGGCGTTGCCGGCGCCGGGATCCTGGCGGAAGCGGTACTTGGCGGCATCGTCCGTCGACCAGTCGACGGTCATCGGATCGACCTCGCTGCCGTCAGGCGCGAACAGCCGGATGTGGCTGTCCTTGAGGTAGTTCGGGTCCTTCCGCATCAGCGGAATGATGTCCTTGCGCACGATCGAAACCGGCGCGTTCCAGTAAGGATTGACGATGATCTCGTTGATCTTGGAATTCACGATCGGCGTCTGGCGGTCGATCTTGCCGACGATCGCGGTGTGGCGCAGCACGACGCGGTCGTTCTCGACGGCTTCCACCTGCGCGGCCGGAATATCGACCAGCACATAGCGGTCGCCAAGCGTGCCCGCCTTTTCGCGCAGCCGCTGCAGATTGGTCTGCAGCTGGCCAAGCCGGATCGGCGCCGGCACGTTCATCGCCGAATAAGTGTATTTGCCCATGGAGCCGTCGGCCGGCAGGCCGTGACGGAGCTGGAAGCGCTTGACCGCCGAGTCGACATAGGAATCGAACGCCGTCGAAATGCCGGCGCTCTGCGACAGGTCGCCCGAGACCATCAGCCGCTTGCGCAGCGGCACGACATCCGGATCGTCGACGCCGAGCTGCAATTTCTTGGTTGCCGGAACCTGCTCCCAGCCGCCCTGGCCGACAATGCCCTGGTACTGCGCCACCGCCTGCTCGGTGAAGGCTACGGTCTGCAGGCTGAAGATCGGCAGCGTCGAGGCAACCTTGCCGGTCTCGCTTGCACGGGCGTCGAACTGGTCGTCCCAATTGCCGCGGGTCGAGGATTTCAGAATGTCGCCGATCACATCCTGCGCGCTGGCATGGCCGGCGACGACGGCGGCGGCGAGCGCAGAGGCTCCGGTCAGGAAGAAACGGCGGCTGGTTCTCATGGATGTTCCAGACATTTTAGCTATATCTAATCTCGCTCAGTTCGCTCTACTGGCGGGTTGCCCGCACTCTAGGGTCGGCAATCTTAACAATTAGCCAACCATGACTTGCGTCAGCAGGGCGTGAAAACGTAGGACCACGACACCTGCTCCAGGAAGCGCAGGGCCTCGGCCCGCAGCATCACCCGCATTCTCGCTTTCACTGCGATTATGGCGGCAACGTGACCTTGGCCCGCGATTTGCATCCGGCAAGATGATCAAAAAATGGGACCGAGGCATTTTGGCATCGCCGATAGCGGCGGGTTCACAGGATGCCCGCCGTCATCCTCGGTTTGCCCTATTTCACCCGGTTCGGGCAGAGGGCTTTGAACTGCTCCAGCGTGTAGTCGTAGCCCGAGGCCCCCGAGCCATCGAGCACCACGTTCTCGTCGGTGTCGGTGATCTGATAATCCGTCTCGCTTCCGGCGGGGCTGCGCCTCTGGAACAGCATGTTGGCGCCGTAAAAGGTGGTGAATTTTCCGCTCTTGCAGTCCGCTGTGATCTCCAGATGCAAGGGCGTTTTCATTTCCTTAGCGATGCAATCCTCGGTCACCTTACCGACATAGTCGCGGCAGTATCCGATGGCGTTCTGCCTCGTATGTTTGGTCAGGATGCTGGCATGCGAGGTGTTGATGCCGGATTTCTTGACGACCGTAACCTCCATTCCGGCCTTGGAGCCATAACCGAGAGTCCGGGCAGCGGCCGGTGAAACAAGGATCACAGCGCAAATCGCAAGCAGGATATGACGCATGAGGCCCTCCTCTTTTGCCTGCAGAGCTTCCACGCGCGCTGCTCGGCGGTCAAGCGCCCTGCTGCAGCGCGCTTTCGCAAAAGAAAAGAACCGGCACCTGTCGGCACCGGTCCTGATTGCTTCCTCCGGCCGCGCTTCTTCGGCGCGACTTCGATCGTCTCAGATTTCGAATCCGCTTACATCCGGTAAGCGATCGTGTCGTTCCAGAAGCGATCCAGACGCTGGAGCGCGCGGTTCATCTGCTTGAACTCGTCGGTGTTGATGCCGCCCACGGCCTCGATCGAGCCGACATGGCGCTCGTAGAGGCCGGCGACGACCTCGGCCACCTCGTTGCCCTTCGGCGTCAGCGAGACGCGGACCGAGCGGCGGTCGATGCGCGAGCGCTGGTGGTTGATGAAGCCGAGGTCGACCAGCTTCTTCAGATTGTAGGAGACGTTCGAGCCGAGATAATAACCGCGCGAGCGCAGCTCGCCGGCGGTCAGCTCCGAATTGCCGATGTTAAAGAGCAAAAGCGCCTGGATGGCGTTGATGTCGGAGCGGCCGTTGCGGTCGAACTCGTCCTTGATCACGTCAAGCAGACGGCGATGCAGACGCTCCACCAGCTGCAGCGATTCCATGTACAGCGAACGGATCGCCTCGCGGCGATCGTCGGAAACGTTGGCGGTCTTCGCCGCCGGACGCGAATTGATCATTGTCTTTGCCTCTCGTTTGTCGCCCGGTGATTTTTTGTTCTTCACCTTGATCGCGACACTATCGAATACTCATAAAATTCGACTTAAACGCCAGGGCTAACAAGAGCTTACCGGTAAGAGGTTTCGAAAGAGGCTTAACGAACGGTCATACGAGCAAGAACAATTAACCTAAAGATTTAGCCAAGGGTTTTGGGGCAGTCGCCGACCCCGTATCTAGGTTCCTTACGCCGCCCGGCAAGCTATTGCCTGAGCTGGCGCTTCTGCAGCCAGATGACCACGCGGAAGACGATGTAGAGCAGCGCCACGCAGGCATGTGAGACGACGATCAGGATCCGATGTCCGAAGAGATTGGGAAAGCCGGCATACATGACGGTCTCGGTCGCCGCGCAGATGAACCAGATCACCGGCCCCCAAGAGGCAAGCATCCAAAGGCCCGCGGCGGCGAAAGGAAAGAAGACGGCAAGCGTGGCCGCGGCCACCTGCCAGTGCACCGGCATCAGGTCGAAGCGCCAGAGCTCGCCCGGATAGATGCCGATCAGCCGGACCCAGTAGAGGACACCGAACAGCAGGCAGTAGCCGGCAATGACCCGCTGGAACCAGGCGAAGATGATCTCGGTGGTCGAGGGCTGCAGCACCACGCGCCTGGAGGTGACCTCGCTCACAGCTCCAGCTCCCCGGCCCCGAGCGGCGCGAAATACGCGTCGACATCGGCCGCGCTCACCGCATCGAGGCTGGCGGGCCGCCATTCCGGCTTCGAACCCTTGTCGATGATGGCGGCGCGGATGCCTTCATAAAAGTCGTGGCCGGCCAGCATGCGGTTGAGGATGCGGAACTCCATCTTCATGCACTCGTCCATCGACAGCGTCGACCCGGCGCTGATCTCGCGCCAGGCGACGTTGAGGCTGGTCGGCGAACGCGTCCTGATCGTCGCCAGCGTCTTGGCGGCGAAAGCGTCGGTGGCGGATGCTCGTTCCAGGCTGGCGACGATAGCGGCGAGCGAGGGTTGCGAAAAATGGCGGGCGATCGATTCCAGATCCTGCCGCTCGGTCTCGCGTCTTGCGGGTGTGAAGAAATCGCGCAACTCCGCGTTCGCGTCGCCGCTTGTCGCCAGCTCGTCAAGAAGCCCCGCCTGGTCCTCGGCCTTGATCGTGTGGGTGGCGAGGCCCGACCACAGGGCATCACCATAGCGGATGCGGTTTCCCGTCAGCCCCAGATACATGCCGAAGCTGCCGCCGAGATCGGGCAGCAAATGGCTGGCGCCAACATCGGGGAAGAAGCCGATGCCGACTTCCGGCATGGCGAATTGCGCGTTCTCGGTCAGCACGCGGTGCGAGCCGTGGAAGGAAATGCCGACCCCGCCGCCCATGACGATGCCGTCGATCAGCGCGACATAGGGTTTCCTGAAGCGGGCGATGCGGGCATTGAGACGATACTCGTCGGCGAAGAAGTCGACCGGCGGCTTGCCGGCGCGGCCCGCCTCGTAAATGTGCAGAATATCGCCACCGGCGGAAAACGCCCTGCCCTCAGCCTTGACGACGACGACGGCGACGCCGGCATCGCCCTCCCAGGCGTCAAGCGCCTTGCCAAGCGCCTTGACCATGCGATGGGTGACGGCATTGAGCGCCTGCGGCCGCGTCAGTGTGACGACGCCCGCCTTGCCTAGACGCTCGAAGCGAATCTCGTCGCCTCCGCCAAAATCCATCGCCAGAGAATCCTCCTCTCCGCCCTTCCAGGGGGATTGAAGTGCTAAAGGCGGCATAAGGATGCGTCAATGGCGGCAACGCCGCGCTGGCGGCCAGCCGCTTCCGGTGTTAGGTAACCGGCAAAGTGTCGCGCGTAGGCGGCGCGACAGATTTCGAGCTAATCGACATGGCTGGGGTTTCTCGTCTCGTTGCTGGATTGGCAGGTCTCCTCTTTCTGGGAGTTGCGCCGGCCGCCGCCGAGGCAGCCTCTGAACTCTACCTGGCGCAGACGATCGTCACCGGCACCGGCGAGGCTAATCGCGAGATCGGCTTCAAGGATTGTCTGGACAAGGTGCTGGTCAAGGTTTCAGGCGATCAGCGGCTGACGCAGAAGCCGGAGATGCTGGCGCTGCGCAATAAGGCGGCCGACTTTGTCCAATCCTTCCGCTACCGCGACCGGCTGGAAGGCGTTCCGATCCATGACGAGCAAGGCACGCATGACCGGCCGCACGATCTCACCTGCCTCTACAAGCCCACCGTCGTCGACAAGCTCCTGGCGCAGCTCGGCAGCAAGCCATGGCACGGCGAGCGGCCGCTGATTGCCGTCTTCATAACGGCCGAGCAAGGGGCGCAACATTTCGTGCTGACGGCCGACGAGGATCGCGGCCAGTCAATGCGCGAATCCTTTGCCAACGCGACGGCGCCGCTCTCGGTGTATGTCAGCTTTCCAAAGGCTGACCAGCTCGCCGGCCTCGACGACAAGGCGCTGCGCACTGCCGATATGGCAAAGCTCGACCAGCTCGCCCGGCAGGCGGGTGCCGACCGGGCGCTCGCCGGCAGCATCGTGTGGAACGACAAGGAATTGGGCTGGATCGCCGACTGGCGGCTGGCCGAACACGGCAAGACCTATCAATGGCAGGTGCGCGGCGTCAGCTTCGACGAGGCTTTTCGCGTGGCTGTGAAGGGCGCGGCACAGATTCTGTCGGGGAATGGACAGCCGTAAACGTCGGCTGCCCTTCATCCGCCTGCCGGCACCTTCTCCCCGTCAAGGGAGAAGGGAAGTGCTCCAGCGCCGGCGATCCCCTCTCCTCGTTCTTCGCGGAAGCAACTGGCACAATCGTGTCGCATTGGTCAGCGGCAGGGGCGCATGGTAAAAGCCGGGACGACAACAGAGTTCTGGCGATGAACAAGTTTACCCCCGCAAAGCCTGCCGGCGCCCGCAGCGTCGACGAGATCACAGGCAGCCGCAGGCTGCGGCGCATGCGCAAGGCCGACTGGTCGCGCCGGCTGGTGCAGGAAAACCAGCTCTCGGTGAACGATCTGATCTGGCCGATCTTCGTCGTCGACGGCAAAAATGTGCGCGAGCCGATCGCCGCCATGCCGGACGTCTACCGCCTGTCGGTCGACCTCGCGGTGAAGGAAGCGGAGCGCGCCGCCAAGCTCGGCATCCCGGCGATCGCGACTTTCCCCAACATCGAGCTTTCGCTGCGCGACCAGACGGGCTCGCATATCCTCGATCCCGACAATGTCATCAACCGGGCCACCCGCGCCATCAAGGACGCGGTGCCGGAGATCGGCATCATTACCGACGCGGCGCTCGATCCATTCACCAGCCATGGCCATGACGGCATCCTGCGCGACGGCATCATCGTCAATGACGAAACCGTCGAGCAGGTCACGGCCGCGGCCGTCATCCAGGCAGCCGCCGGCGCGGACATCATCGCGCCGTCCGACATGATGGACGGCCGCATCGGCGCGATCCGCGACGCGCTGGACGCCAACGGCTTCCAGGACGTGGCGATCATGTCCTATGCGACGAAATTCGCCTCGGCCTTCTACGGCCCCTATCGCGAGGCAGTCGGCACCGCCGGCCTGCTCAAGGGCGACAAGAAGACCTATTATATCGACCACGCGAATTCCGATGAAGCCGTGCGCGAGGCCGAGCAGGATCTGGCCGAAGGCGCCGACATGCTGATGGTGAAGCCTGGGCTGCCCTATCTCGACATCATCCGCCGGCTGAAGGACGAGTTTCAGATGCCGACCTTCGCCTACCAGGTGTCGGGCGAATATTCGATGATCAAGGCGGCCAGCGCCAATGGCTGGATCGACGGCGAAAAGGCGATGCTGGAATCGCTTCTCGCGCTCAAGCGAGCCGGCTGCGACGGTGTCCTCACCTATTTCGCGCCGACCGTTGCGGAGATGCTGAGGGGCTAGGCCCAGGCGCAATTTTAAATTCTCGCCGCGTCACCTGGGCGCCGCCCGACGAGTTGATCGCTCGCCGGAAAATTCCGCTTGCATAATGCAATCAGTTAAGCTACTCCATGACTGCTTGCAAAATGCAACTAGTTCACGAGGCGATCATGTCAAAGCTGCGCGTCAACGCTTTCACCCTGTCGCTGGACGGTTACGGCGCCGGCCCCGATCAGACTCTCGAAAGCCCGCTCGGCGTCGGCGGCGAAGGACTGCATAAATGGATGATCGGCACGCGCACCTTTCGTGAGATGGTGATCGGCAAAGACGGCGGCACCACCGGCAGCGACGACAGCTTCGCCGCGCGCAGTTTTGAGAATGTCGGCGCCTGGATCCTTGGCCGCAACATGTTCGGGCCGGTCCGCGGCGAATGGCCGGACGAGAGCTGGAAAGGCTGGTGGGGCGACAACCCGCCCTATCACGTGCCGGTCTTCGTGCTCACCCATCACAAGCGGGCGCCGATCTTAATGGAAGGCGGCACGACGTTTTACTTCGTCACCGACGGCATCCATTCGGCGCTCGAACAGGCGAAGACGGCCGCCAAGGACAAGGATGTGCGGGTCGGCGGCGGCGTCGCCACGATCCGGCAATATCTGAAGGAAAGCCTGATCGACGAGATGCATCTCGCGATCTCGCCGATCCTGCTCGGCTCCGGCGAGCATCTTTTCGCCGGGCTGGACATGCCGAAGCTCGGCTACCGCTGCACCAGCCAGGTCGCGACCGCCGACGCGACGCATGTGATGATCGGGCGCGCGTAAGCTAGGCTCCCCCTTCTCCCTCTGTGGGAGATGGGGAAGTGCTCAATACTTCGACGGCACATAAAGCTCGCGCGGCAGCACCTGGCGCTCGTAGGCCGGGTTGAAGACGCGCTCCGGCAGCGTGATCTCCTCATGCGGCACGTCTTCGTAAGGCATTTGCTGCAGCAGGTGATCGATGCAGTTCAGTCGGGCCCGCTTCTTGTCGTTGCCTTCGACAATGAACCACGGCGCTTCCTTGATGTTGGTACGGGCGAAGGTCTCTTCCTTGGCTTTGGTGTATTGTTCCCAGCGCACGCGCGACTGCAGGTCCATCGGCGACAGCTTCCACTGCTTCATCGGATCGTGGATGCGCATCAAAAAGCGCATCTGCTGCTCCTCGTCGGTAATCGAGAACCAGTATTTCACCAGCGTGATGCCGGAGCGCACCAGCATGCGTTCGAATTCCGGCACGTCGCGGAAAAACTCTTCGACCTGATCCGCATTGGCAAAGCCCATCACCTGCTCGACGCCCGATCGGTTGTACCAGGAGCGGTCGAACAGCACGATCTCGCCGCCCGCCGGCAGATGCGGCACGTAGCGCTGGAAATACCATTGCGATCTTTCACGCTCGGTCGGCGCCGGCAGCGCGACGACGCGGCAGATGCGCGGATTGAGGCGCTGGGTGATGCGCTTGATGACGCCGCCCTTGCCGGCCGAGTCGCGTCCCTCGAAGATCACCACCAGCTTCTTCTTGTGGTAGGCAACCCAGGACTGCAGCTTGATGAGCTCCGACTGCAGACGCAGCAGCTCGCGGAAATAGGTCGTCCGCTCGATGGAGGGCGGATGCGACTTCTTGTAGATCCTGGCGATCTCGAGCGAGAGCGCGGGCTCGGAAATCTCCAGCTCATAGTCCTCGTCGAGCGTGTCCTCGAGTTCGGCTTCCAGCCAGTCCTTGGCTCCGGAATTCGTCTTGACCTCGTTCATTGCGCAGCTCCTGCCTGTCAGCCACTTTCGCCTCGGATGCGCTCCGGCCGCGGCCGGAAACACAACTCCGTAAGCCGACTGAGATACAGACGCGCAATGACGGTTTTATTGCGAGCAGGAGCCGGCAACGCTGGACCAGCCGATATGTGATCGGCCCGTATCGATGGCGGGGCGACAAGCCGCCCGAATTGTCCTACAAATAGTTTCGCCTCTTCCCGGCGCCCGCGACGGCGCGCCTCTTCAAAACAAATCGCAAGGACCTGACATGGAATACCGCACGCTTGGCCGTTCCGGCCTGAAGGTTTCGACATTGACCCTTGGCACGATGACCTTCGGCGGGACGGGCCCGTTCGCCGCCGTCGGCAAATCCGATCTCTCGGAGGCGAGCCGCATCATCGATACCTGCATCGATGCCGGCATCAATCTCATCGACACCGCCAACGTGTATTCGAACGGCCTGTCGGAGGAGATCGTCGGCGAGGCGCTCGGCGGCAAGCGCAAGAACGATGTGCTCATCGCCTCCAAGGCGCGCATGCGGATCGGAAACGGCCCCAACGACGAAGGCCTGTCGCGCCATCACCTGATCCGGGAATGCGAGCGGAGCCTGAAGCGGCTCAAGACCGACGTCATCGACATCTATTTCCTGCATGAGTGGGATGGGGTCACGCCGCTGGAGGAAACGATCGCTGCGCTCGACACTTTGGTCAGCCAGGGCAAGATCCGTTATGTCGGCTGTTCCAATTATTCGGGCTGGCAGGTGATGAAGGCGCTCTCGATCAGCGACAGCCATCATCAGCCGCGCTTCGTCACGCAGCAGATCCACTACACGCTGGAAGCGCGCGAGGCGGAGTACGAGTTGCTGCCGATCTCGGTCGACCAGGGTCTTGGCGTGCTGGTGTGGAGCCCGCTGGCCGGCGGCCTGCTGTCGGGCAAATACCGTCGCGACAGCCCGACGGCCCGCCAGCTTGGCGGCTGGTCCGAACCGCCGATCCGGGACGAGGGAAGGTTGTGGCGGATCGTCGACGTTCTGGTCGAAATCGGCAAGGCGCGCGGCGTTTCGGCGGCACAGGTGGCGCTTGCCTGGCTGCTCGGCCGCCCGGCCGTTTCTTCGCTGGTGATCGGCGCCCGCAACGAAGCCCAACTCAAGGACAACCTCGCCGCGGCCAGCCTGACGCTGTCCCTGGACGAGCGCCTGCGCCTCGACGACGTCAGCCGCCCGCCGGTGCTTTATCCCTACTGGCACCAGCAGCTCACCGCCAAGAACCGGTTCGGCCCCGCCGACCTGGTGCTCGACCGCAGCGATATCTAAGAATCCGCGCCGTGCTCCGCGCCCGAAAACGCGCGGAGGTCAGCCGGCGATAAAACTCCAGACCTCCGGGTCGGGTTCGATCTGGCCGCTGAGCACGAAATATTTGTAGAGGACGAGCAGCGATACCGCCCGCTCGTCCTTTTCGTTGCTGAACCGGCGGCAATAGGCGTTGGCCGCCGTTATGATGCGTTGGGCTTCCGCCGGGTGTTTTTCGAAATAGGCGATCTTGTCGGCGACGTCCGAAAAATCCGACGCCAGAGGCACGTAGTGAACATCGGCCTCGAGCTCAGCCTCGGCGAACCAGGTTTCGTAGGTCGGCGGCGGCATCAGGCAGAGCGAATTCGAGCTCATGATCCACTTGAGGTTCGTCGCCACGTCATTGCCTTCGAGCGAGACGATGTAGCGGAACTGCCGCTGCTGCGCGATCGTGAGATACGGCTTGCGATAGTTCTCCGGGGCGCTTGGCTTGGGCGAGCCGGCATCGCAAGACGGCAGGTCGCGCACGGCATCGACGAACCGTTTGCGGATCGGATTGTTGAAATGACCGCGCCAGACCGCCATCGGGCGCTTGTCGGCGAAGGACAGATTGTCCTTTGGCATGTTGAAATGGCGGAACTTGTCGAGCTTCATGATCACGGCGTTGCCGTTGTCGTTACGGATCGGCCGGTCCTTGACGATTGACGGCACCGCCGGAACGTCGACGACGTCGCCAAACTCGAGATCGATGAGCAGGTGGCGATCGAAGTAGCGGGCGAACTCCTTCAGGTCGTAATAGTACATGCTCCCGAACTTGGGTATTTGACTGGCCGGCACGGCCGCCGCGCTCGGCACGAAGCTATGGTCGAGCCGGTTGTAGTAGTTGACCCGATCACGGACCGTTTTGCTGGAGAGCCGTGCCTGCTCCAGCCGGCGCGCAAGCCGCTGGCGAAAGAGAGCCTGCGGCGCCACATCGCGGGTGATGTTGCGTATGAAATAAAATACCCGCGCTGCGGTGCGTAAGGGCGAGGCCATGCGTCCGTCGTTTAAAGATGTCCGTCGCCTCCTACAGCATTGTGCCGAACATCTTGCAAGCCCGCCCAAGCTGACGAACTTGTTGAAGTTCTAATATTCGACGATGGCCGAGGATCAGGCAGCGACGACGGCAAAGCCCCTGGCGCGCAGGCCGCGCCGCTCGTCATGCAGCGAAGTCACCAGGCGGTCGCGGCTGCCGGCGATGTGGGCCGAGAGCAGCCGTGCCGCCTTTTCGGCGTCACCCTTTCGCACGGCAGCCAGGATGGCGTGGTGCTCGGCCCAGGCGCGGCCAAGCGCCGCCTCGTCGCGCACTTCCAGCCAACGCGCGCGGGAGAGCCTGGTCATTGCATCGCGGACTCCCCTAAGCAGGAATTCATTGCCGGAAAGCCTGGCCAGCTCGATGTGAAAATCCAGACCAACGCGGTGCCATTCCTCGCGCGGCGTACCGGCGTCGCAGGAATCGAGCATCGCCGCGATCACCTCGATCCCGCTGCGATCTTCCAGCGACGCCGTCAACCGCACCGCCGCCACCTCGACCGCCTCGCGGTAGACGGCGATCTGGCCGAGCTCGGCGAGATTGATCGGCGCCACCGTCCAGCCGCGGCCGTCACGAGCGATCAGCCCTTCGGTCTCGAGGCGCAGCAGCGCCGCCCTGACCGGGGTGCGGGAGGCGCCGAAGCGGCTTTCGATCCAACGCTCGGTCAGCCGCTCGCCCGGGCCGATCTCGAGCCCGAGGATCATTTCGCGAAGCTGCCTTTCGACATTCTGCATTTGCGACATTGTCGTTCCGCTCTACGGCACCGCATTGACAGCGGCGGGGTTGAGGTTCATGACGGATACCGATTTGGTATCCCAAAATGGTATCCGGAGCAATCCCGGATAACCAAGCAGGCATGACATGGCAGAAAATAGCACCCAGAGCGGCTACAATATCCATTGGCGAGGCAATCTCGCCGTCTGCTTCGCCGGCTCGTTCAGCACGCTGATTGCCATGACGCTGCTGTTGCCGTTCCTGCCGCTTTATGTCGAACAGCTGGGTGCCGAAGGGCACGCGGCCATCGTGCAATGGTCAGGAGTTGCTTACGGTGCCACCTTCTTTGCCGCGGCGCTGGTCGCCCCTCTGTGGGGGCGGCTCGGCGACCGTTACGGCCGCAAGCTGATGCTGGTGCGCGCCTCGTTCGGCATGGCGATCTGCATGTCGCTGACCGGTATGGTCGAAAGCGTCTGGCAATTGGTGTTGCTGAGGCTCCTGATCGGCTTTGCCGGCGGCTACTCCTCGGGCTCGACGATATTGGTGGCGATGCAGACGCCAAAGGAGCGCTCCGGCTGGGCGCTCGGCGTGCTGTCGGCCGGCATCACGGCCGGCTCGCTGGTCGGACCGCTGCTTGGTGGCATGCTGCCGCCGCTGATCGGCATCCGCGCCACCTTCCTGTTGTCGGGCGCTGTCATCTTTCTCGCTTTTCTGGCCACGACTTTCCTGATCAAGGAAAACCCGCCGGCTCCCAAACCTGTCTCGTCGGCAAAGCCGAAGAGCGGCTGGGCACAGATCCCCGACAAGCGTCCGGTCGTCGCGATGCTGACGACCGGCTTGCTGCTCGCCTTTGCAACCATGTCGATCGAGCCGATCATCACGGTCTATGTGCAGCAGCTCGTCGTGGACCAGAGCAAGGTGACGATGGTCGCGGGCGTGGTGATGTCGGCGGCCGCGCTTGGAACCATCCTGTCCTCGTCGTGGCTGGGCAAGCTTGCCGATCGGGTCGGCCACTGGAACGTGGTCGTCGGCGCGCTCGCCGTTTCGGCCCTGCTGCTTGTCCCGCAAGCTTTCGTCACCGACGGCTGGCAGCTGATCGGGTTGCGCTTCCTGATGGGGCTGGCGCTGGGCGGCCTCCTGCCCTGCATCACCAGCGTCATCCGTCACAACATCCCCGACGGCGTCGGCGGCAATGTGCTCGGACTATCGATCTCGGCGCAGTATGTCGGCCAGGTCGCGGGACCGCTCGCCGGCGGCTTCGTCGGCGGCCATTTCGGCATGCGGGCGGTGTTCTTGGGCACATCGGTGCTGATGGCGCTGGGGGCGGTCTATAACTGGATTGTCCAGACGCGGCGCGCACGGCATATGCTGCTCGAGGCCGGCGAATCCTGAGCCGCGCGCGATCGAAGACGGAGCATCGAAATGAGTCTTGCCGGGCAACCATCAGACGGCGGCAGCCGCATCCTCGTGCTGGCAGGCGGTCTCGTCGGCGCGGCAGGGGTGGCGCTGTCGGCGGCGGCCGCGCATCGCGGCGGCGCCTTCACCGGCACGGCCGCATCCTTCCTGCTGATGCATGCGCCGGTCTTCCTCGCCATCGGTCTTATCGGCGGCAGCCGGTATCTCAGGATCGCAAGCCTGGCGCTGCTTGTCGGCCTGCTGCTGTTCTCGGTCGATCTTCTCGCCCGGGATTTCCTCGGTTCGCGGCTGTTTCCGATGTCGGCGCCGATCGGCGGCACGCTGCTTATCGTCGGCTGGCTGGCGATTGCGATCTCGGCGCAGTGGCGCCCAGGGCCCTAGATCCGCCTTGCCATTGCTGAGGCTCGTCGGAAAATGGGCCGCGACTACCGCCCTCCCCGACGCAGCCGCCGCTTGCGCGACGCCGGCTCCGCCGCGCGCCGCCGTTCCGGCCGGTCGGTTGGCCGCGAGATGCCCCAGTAGTTGCGATAGATGTCCTCGAAGAGATGGCTGATGGGATGCATGACTTACTTCCTTGGAATTGAATCGATCCAATAGACCGACGCGAAAAAGACGGCTGCTCAGGCGCGCTTGCGCTCCACGATGAAGCGGGGCTGACGCTTCCACGGGCCTGTCTTGCCGCGGCGCCGCTCACTCTGCTCGGCTGAAGCAATGCCCCAATCGTTGCGGTAGACGTCCTCGAACAAAAAGTTGACCGGATGCACGGCACCCTCCTTCTCGAATCTTGCTTCATGTCAAGAGACTTGGATCGATTCAAATCATAACCCCTGCACCGCCGTAGTCAAGCGAAAATTTGAATCGATCCAATAAAAGTAGTAAGTGGACCGTCAGACTTTCCGCGTCCATGTTCGACATGCGACCGGATTCGGAGAACAGACATGGCATCACTTATCGAAGGCCAGGCACGCCCCATCCGGCTGGCGGATATTGCCAAGGCGGCGGGCGTCTCGCATGGGACGGCCTCCAATGTCTTCAGTCGCCCGGAGGTCGTGCGCGCCGAGGTGCGCGAGCGGGTCAGGGCGGTGGCGGAGGCGATGGGTTACGCCGGGCCTGATCCGAAAGGCCGCCTGCTGCGCGCCGGCAAGGTCAATGCCATCGGCGTCGGCACGACCGAGCCCCTTTCCTACTTCTTCGAGGATCCCTTCGCCCGCGTCATGATGGCGGGCATTTCCGAGGCCTGCGACGCCACCGGCGCCGGGATCGCATTGGTTTCGGCGGCCAACCAGGAGAAGCTCGCCTGGAACATCCAGAGCGCGCTGGTCGACGGTTTCATCCTGTTCTGCATCGAAGGTGGCTCGCGTCTCGTCGCGCTGACGCGCGAACGCAGGCTGCCCTTCGTGGCGTTGGAGCTCGGCTTTCACGACGAGACGATCTCGGCGATCGGCGTCGACAACATCGCCGGCGGACGGCTCGCCGCGCAGCATCTTGCCGAACTCGGACATCGCCGTTTCGCCGTGCTGTCGCTTACTCTCGGTGATGACCGCACCGGCTTCGTCACACCCGAAATGGTCCGCTCGGCCGTCTACACGGGAACGCGCGACCGTCTGGCCGGCTATTTCGAGGAACTGTCCGGCTTCGGTGTCGACACGAAGAGCATCCCGGTCTTCGAGACCGAGAACGAGCAAAGGAGCACCTGGGCGGGGCTCGAAGCGATCTTTGCCGGCGGCGAGCGGCCGACCGCCATTCTGGCAATGTCGGACAGGATGGCCATGATCGCCATCGACTGGCTGACTGCGCGCGGTCTGAAAGTGCCGGAAGACGTTTCCGTTGTCGGCTTCGACGGCGTGCCCGACGGCGCGCTCTGCGACCCGCCGCTGACCACCATCGCGCAGCCGATCACCGAGATCGGCCGGCGGGCCGCGCGCATGATCCTCGACTATGACGGCGCCGTGCGGCGCGAGACGATGGGCGTTGAGCTCGTCGTCAGGGCCTCGACGGGCCCTGCTCCCATATCCTAGAACCACATCTCAATATCCGCCGACCCGCGCCGGCATGGGCGGCGCAGCGAACCCGGTGCGCGCCGGCTCCGCACGCGCCGGTTTGATGCGGGTCGGGCCGAGACCGGCGAGCCATTCGAGATAGAGCGCCAGTGCGAACTGCATGGCGATGCCGGCAGCGATCAACAACGTGTCATAGGCGAGGCCGCCCGGATTGATCAGCTTGAGCACCTGAGCGGCCATGGCAATCAGCGTGCCGGCAACGAAGACGGGCAGCGAACGCTTGCCGAGGATCGCCAGCGGATTGTCGGGCTTGGCGCGGAAAAGGTTCGATACGGCCGGCAGGGCGACTACCAGATAGCTGACGGCCAAGATATGCAGCAGCCGCGGCAGCGACAGGAAGGTCTTGTCGAAGCCGCCGATCACCACCGGCAGATTGAACCAGGTGATCTGCCCCCAGAGTGGGCTGTGCACCCAGATCGCCGCGCCCACCACATAGACGCCGGCGAAACCCACCAGCCACCGGTTTACGGGGATGGTGCCGCCGCGCTTGATATGCAGCATGGCGGCAAGGCCGATGTTGAACAGAAACTGCCAGGACAGCGGGTTCAAGAACCAGAGACCCGGCTCGGGATAATTCGGCGGAGCGATCTGCCAGATGCCGGCGACCAGCCACAGCAGCCCGGACACGGTCAGTGCCGCCACGGGCCTGTAGCTGACGAACAGAACGAAGGCCGGCGCCGCGAGAAGCAGCGCCGCATAGACCGGCAGGATGTTGTTGTAGCCGAGCTGATGGCCGAGGGTGACGATGCCGAAAAGCACCTCCGGCGTGTCCTTCATCAGCGGCTCGATGTTGATCATCTTCAACAGCTCCGGGCGGTGGGCGAACACGGCCGTGGCGGAAAACAGGGCGATCACCAGCATGGTGATGACGATGTGGGTGACGTAGAGCACGCCGGCGCGCCGCCACATCTTGAGGGTCGCCAGCAGCCTGCCCCCCGGCTTGAACTTGGTGCCATAGGCGAGCGCCACCGAGATGCCGGAGATCAAAACGAAGGCCTCTGCCGCATCGGAAAAGCCGAGGTTCTTGTAGGTCAGGTTTTCGAAGACGGTACCCGGCACGTGGTCGACGAAAATGGTGAGCAAGGCGAGCGCGCGCAGCACATCGATACGCGTATCGCGTTGAGAAACGGGGATGGTCATCGACAAAAGGCCTCAGAGCTGGTGTTTCATGTCCAGCAATGCGACCCCCGACGCACCGCTTCGATTCCTCCCGTTCGGGAGTGTATCGGCGCAGAAACGGCCCGAAATGCGCCAGGTTCAATCAACTTTCGCGGAGCTTGAAAACATTCCGTTTTGAAGCCGGCAAATCAGCGAAATCACCGTAGAATCAAAAGGATCTGATCATGTCCGAACATGACAGCAAAAACAGCGAGCTGCAGCGTGATCTGCCCTTTTCCTATCGTCTGATCAGACCGGAAAATGCGAGCGGCGAATGCCTTTTCGTGCTGCATGGATCGGGCGTGGACGAAGCGACACTTTTGCCGCTGGCGAGGCGGATCGCGCCGCGCGCGGTGGTTGTCGCAGCACGCGGCCGCATCCGCCAGGAGGACGGTTTTCGCTGGTTCGAACGAATCACGCCGACCAGCTTCGAGCAGTCGAGTATCCGCGCGGAGACGGCCGCTTTCGCCCAATTCGCAGTGGAAGCCGCACGGCTCCACGAGCTTGATCTCACCCGCGCGACCTTCCTGGGTTACTCAAACGGCGCCAATCTGGTTTCCACGCTGATGCTGCTTCATCCCGGCCTGGTCAGGCAGGCGGCGCTGCTCAGGGCGATGCCGGTGCTCGACGATGCGCCGGCGACGAACCTTGCCGGAACGCGGGTGCTGATCATCGCCGGCGCGGCCGACCAGACCTACGGCCCGTTCGCGCCAGCCTTGGTTACGCTCTTCAGCCAGCGCCGTGCCGAGGTCGATGCGCGCATCGTCGCCTCCGGCCATGAGTTCGGCGAAGCGGATGCCGCGATCGCCCGGCAGTGGCTTGCCGCGACCTCGACGCCGGCCGCCTGACGAGAGATAGACGCTGCTGCCAAGGCTAGCCCTGCCCCATCCGGTTCCAGGCATCCAGCCCGGCGATCTTGTAGGCTTCGGCCAGCGTCGGATAGTTGAAGGTGTTGTTGACGAAGAAGTCGACCGTGCCGCCGAGATTGATCACCGCCTGGCCGATATGGATGAGCTCGGTCGCACCCTCGCCGACGATATGGGCGCCGAGCAGGCGGCGCGTGTCGACCGAGAACAGGAGTTTCAGGAAACCTGAGTTGACGCCCATGATGTGGCCGCGCGAGGTTTCCCGGAAGCGCGCCACGCCGACCTCATAGGCGATCCCGCTCTCGCGCACCTGCTCCTCGGACTGGCCGACGGTGGAGATTTCCGGCACGGCGTAGATGCCGTAAGGAAACGTTTCCGGCGGCGGCGGCAGCGCCACGCCGAAGGCATGGCAGGCAGCCACCCTGCCCTGCTCCATCGAGGTCGAGGCCAGACTCGGAAAGCCGATGACGTCGCCGGTGGCATAGATATTGGGCGCGCTGGTCTGAAATGTCTGGGGATCGACCTTGATGCGGCCGCGGCTGTCGGCCTCGATGCCGACCATGTCGAGCCCGAGGCTGCCAAGATTGCCGCTGCGGCCTGCAGCGTAAAGCACGATTTCGGAGCGGATGGTGCGGCCGTCGGCAAGGGTCACTTCGGCATGATCGGGCTTGGAGGCGATTTCTTTTACCGTGCTGCCGAGGCGAATGGTCATGCCGCGGTCGCGCATCTGATGGATGAAGTCGTCGACGATTTCGCGATCGACGAAATCGAGGATGGTGTTGCGCGGCTCGACCAGCGTCACCGGCACGTCGAGCGCCGAAAAGATGGTCGCGTATTCGACGCCGATAACGCCGGCGCCGATGACGGTCAGCGTTCGCGGCAACCGGTTAAGTTCCAGCATCTCGTCGCTGTCGAAGACGCGTGTCTTGTCGAACGGCACGTCGCGCGGGCGGTGCGGCCTGGTGCCGACCGCGATCAGCGCATTGGCGAAACCGATCTCGCTGTAGTCGCCATTGTCGGTGGTCAGGCTGACCTTGTTGGCGCCGATGAACTTGGCCGTGGCCCGCGCGCTTTTGACCGCGTTGCGCATGAACTGATGCTGCAGCACCTCGACTTCGTGATCGAGCGTCTTGTGCAGGCGCTCGACGAGGTCGCTGACCGAAATATCCTGCTTGACCCGGTAGCCGCGCCCGTAGAAGCCGCGCTCGCGCCAGCCGGAGAGATTGAGCACGGTTTCGCGCAGCGTCTTGGATGGAATGGTGCCGGTGTGCACGGAGACGCCGCCGAGACGCCGGCCTCTATCGACGACCAAAACCGACTTGCCGAGCTTGGCCGACTGCACCGCGGCGCGGCGCCCGGAGGGGCCGCTGCCGATGACCAACATGTCGTAATCCATATTCCCCATCCCCTCGGCGTCTTTTTGCGCCGCAGCAGGCTAACGCGATCCGCGCCTGGAATTCAATCGCCGCAGCGCCGCTCGCCACAGCCTGCCGCGCCGGCGTCACGAGCAGTCCATCTTGATTCCGCCATCGGCTTTCACCATTTCAGAGGCGAATGGCCGAGACTTATTTCCGGCCTGTTGCGAGGGCATGACACATGAACACGCGCGTGCTGGACGGCGAGATTATCACCACAAGGCTCGAGGATACACGCGCCTACCGCGGCGTGCGCACCAGGCGCGTCTTCGCCTTCATCCTCGACTATTTCTTCGTGGCGCTGCTCACCATCCCCTTCGCCATATTGGTCGCCCTACTCGGGCTTTTGACCTTCGGCCTGGGCTGGGCCCTGTTCTCCGTCCTGCTTCCGGCGGTTGCCATCCTCTATATCTGGAACACGCTGGGCAGCCGCGACCAGGCCACAGCCGGCATGAAGATCATGGGCATCCGGCTTGAGAGGCTCGACGGCACGCGCATCGACGGCCTGACCGCCGTCGTGCATTCGGTGCTGTTCTGGGCCGGCAACGTCATCCTGACGCCGCTGGTGCTGCTGGTCACGCTGTTTTCCGATCGCAAGCGCACGCTGCACGACCTGCTTCTCGGCACCGTCGTCACCCGCACCGATAGCTGACGCTATGTGCGGCCGCCCTCGCCGCGCCGGTTGTGCTAGATTATGAACAGCTTGGGCCGGCCGAGACAGCACAATCCTGTTGAATTTTTCGCCGGCCGGGCCAAAGGTAGGGCGATTCGCAGGAGCGTGTCCAAGAATCGATGACGCAGCATCCGACCCAGTCGCCGCAGTTCTTCCTGACCGCGCCGTCCCCGTGCCCCTATCTGGAGGGCCAGTTCGAGCGCAAGGTGTTCACGCACCTTGTCGGCGACAAGGCGCCCGAGATGAACGATCTGCTCACTCAAGGCGGCTTCCGGCGTTCCCAGAACATCGCCTACCGACCGGCCTGCGAATCCTGCCGCGCCTGCGTTTCGGTGCGCATCCTGGCGCAGGAGTTCACCGCCAGCCGCAACATGCGCCGTGTCACCCAGCGCAATGCCGACCTCATCGGCGCCATGCACGACGCGCAGCCTTCCACCGAGCAATATTCGCTGTTTCGCGCCTATCTCGACGCGCGCCATCGCCGCGGCGGGATGTCCGACATGACAGTGCTCGACTATGCGATGATGGTCGAGGACACGCATGTCGACACCAAGATCATCGAATACCGGCGCCGCGGCCCCGACACCTTCATCACCGGCAAGGGCCAGGGTGAATTGATTGCGGTGGCGCTGACCGACAAGATGGCCGACGGCCTGTCGATGGTCTATTCCTACTTCAATCCCGATTTCGAGGACCGCTCGCTCGGCACCTTCATGATCCTCGATCACATCGCCCGCGCCAAGGCGATGGGACTGCCCCACGTCTATCTCGGCTACTGGGTCAACGGCTCGCGCAAGATGAGCTATAAGATGCGTTTCATGCCGCAGGAGCATCTCGGTCCGAAAGGCTGGGAACGATACGACCACCAAGCGGTCATTCGCTGACGTTTTTCCAAAGCCCGTTCTTAAACTGTTTCAAGGGGCAGGAAGCTGGTGTTTCCGCCACTCGCTGGAAGAGTGCGCCATCGATCCAGCCGCCGCCTGCAAATCATTGCGAGACCAATCATGTCTTCCCACCACGACCATCAGAAAGGCCTGCTGATCACCGCGATCGGCGGCCTGGTGCTCACCTTCGACATTCCCCTGATCCGGCTCGCGGATGGCAGCCCGTGGACCATCATGGCGCTGCGGACCGGGACAACGCTTGTCGCCACCCTGTTGATTTGGGTCGTCTGGCGCGCGGTGCGCGGCAAAGTGCCGAAGCTCATCCCCGGCTGGTCGGGCCTGGCGGCGGCGATCTGCTACGGCCTGACTTCGATCACCTTCGTCACCGCCGTCTATCATACCTCGACCGCCGACCTCGTCTTCATCCTGGCCTTCAACACCGTCTTCGCGGCGCTGCTCTCCTGGCTGTTCCTCAGAGAACGACCGCGGCTGAGCACCGTGATCGCAATGCTGGCGATGATCGTCGGCGTGCTGATCATCGTCGGCGGTTCGGTCGGCACCGGAAAACTGTTCGGCGATTTCATGGCGCTCTGCTCGGCCTTCTTCGTCGCACTCGCCATCACCATCTCGCGCGCCAGCGGCAAGGACATGGGCTTCACCGCGCTGGTCGGCGTCGTCCTTCCGCTGGCGCTCGCCGCATTCATGGTCTCGGGTGAAGGACTGCACGTCAACGCGCCATGGTGGATCATCTTCAACGGCGCGGTGATCATGCCGATCTCGTTCTTCTGTCTCGCCGCCGGCCCGAAATATATTTCAGGGCCGGAGGTGGCGATGTTTTACGTTCTGGAGACGGTGCTCGCGCCTGTCTGGGTCTGGCTGGTCTTTGCCGAGGCTCCGACACGAAACAGCCTGATCGGCGGCGCGATCCTGATCGTGGCGCTGGTAGCCCACTCGCTCTGGCAATTGCACGAAGGCCGCAGGCGCCGCGCGGCGCTCGCCGTCGCCTACCCGGCCTGAATTTTCCTGGTCTCAGGCGCCGTCTCGATCCGTGGCGGCCCGTTCCCTTCTTCAGCGGCAGGTGGAAGCTCATCCATCAGCTCGACCTCGCGCAGCCATTCGCGCCAGATGGCGACGAGCAGCGCCATCAGTACAGGGCCTATGAACAGGCCGAGGAAGCCCATCGTCTTGACGCCGCCGATCAGGCCGAAGAAGGTCGGCAGGAAAGGCAGCTTGATCGGCCCGCCGACCAGCTTCGGGCGCAGCGTCTTGTCGACGATGAAAAGCTCGACCGCGCCCCAGACGAACAGCGCAAGGCCCGCAAACAACTTGCCGCTGGCCGCGAGGTAGATCGACACCAGCGTAAAGGAGAGCGGCGCCCCGCCCGGGATTAGTGCCATGATGCCGGTAAGCGCGCCGAGCGTGACCGGCGACGGCACGCCGGCCAGCCAATAGGCGACGCCCAGCACCACGCCCTCGCCGATGGCGATGACGGTCATGCCGGTGACGGTCGATGAAATGGTAGCCGGCACGACGCGCGAGATGCGCTCCCAGCGCGTCGGCAGGATGCGCTCGCCGAGGCGATCAACCTGCGCCGCGAAGCCCTCGCCGTCGCGATAGGCAAAGAACAGCGCGATCAGCATGAAAAGCAGCGTGAGCAGCAGCCCGAAGGCGCTGCCGCCGGCGGCCAGCGCGCCGCGATAGATGGTGCCGATGTTGGAGCCGCTGACCATCTGGATCAATTCGCCGATGCCGCCGGGATGGCCGAGATTGGCCGTCCACTGCTGGTTCAGCCATTCGCCGACGACCGGCATGGTGGCGATCCATTGGGGCGTGGCAGAGCCGTGGCGGTTGGTCTCGATCGCCCAGACCACCCACTCGCGAAGCTCGTTGATGGCGTAAGTGCCGGCGAGCGCTATCGGCACCACCAGGAAGGTCAGAATGAACAGGATCGCGAGGGTCGCGGCGATCGTGCGGTTGCCGCCGACCCCGGCGAGCAGCCGGCGGTAGAGCGGCCAGCTGGCGAAGGCGATGACGAGCGCCGCCAGCACCGGGAACAGGAAGCCGTGGAAGAAATAGACGCCGGCGGCGACGATCAGCACCAGGAGCCAGCGCGCCGCCGACAGCGGCGGGATGACGGCAGCCCTCAGCGGCGCCGACAGACCGAACAGTCGCTGCCCTGGTTTCTGGATCTCAGCCCGCTTCAACGCGGCGGTTCTCCCCTGCCAGCTCGATGGTTGCTTATGCACCATCATAGTGCAGCAATCGTGACGATAGTCCAAATGTTTGCGCCTAGCCTCCTCCCCGTGAGGGAGAAGGTGGATCGGCACGTAGCGCCGAGACGGATAAAGGATGTTCCAGCGGAGCGAGACCTCTGCGTTCCTTGGAACACGCTCATCCGTCGCCTTCGGCGACACCTTCTCCCACACGGGGAGAAGAGGGAGCCCCGCTACCCGAACTTGCCCGTCCTCGGGAAACCCTTCGGCACCATGCGACCGGCGGCTGCACGGGCGCCGATCCACTCGGCCAATTCCTCGCGCGACTTGGTGAAGGTGCGGTCGGCCGAATCCTGCCAGGTCAGCCCCGCTGCAATCGTGAAGGTCTTAAGGTCCAGCACGCCGCCGTCCTTGTATTTCTGCAGTCGCACACCCTTGCCGCGCGCCATTTCCGGGATTTCGGACAGCGGGAAGATCAGCATCTTGCGATTCTCGCCGACGATGGCGAGATGGTCGCCGGCAACCGGAATGCAGCGTTTGGCCTCGTCCGGCGCTTTGACGTTCATCACCTGCTTGCCCTTGCGGGTGTTGGCGATCACCTCTTCCTCGGAGACGACGAAGCCGTTGGCGTCGTAGGAAACCAAGAGCAGCTTGCGCTTCGGGTCGTGGACAAAGGCGGTGACGATGTCCTGGTCGTTCTCCATGTCGACGATGATGCGGATCGGCTCGCCATGGCCGCGCCCGCCCGGCAGCCGATCGGCGCCGATGGTGTAGAACTTGCCGCCGGTGGTGAAGACCAGGATCTTGTCCGTCGTCTGCGCGTGGAAGGCGAGCTTCAGGCTGTCGCCTTCCTTGAAGGCAAGCTGCGAATAGTCGGTCAGGTGACCCTTCATCGCGCGGAGCCAGCCCTTTTCCGAAACCACGACGGTGACAGGCTCGCGCTCGATCATGGCGTGCGCGATATCGGTGAGGTCATGCTCGGGCGCGTCGGCGAACTGGGTGCGGCGTTTGCCGAGCTCGGTCTCCGGACCGAACTTCTTACGAACCTCAGCGACTTCCCACTTGATCGTCGCCCATTGCTTGGCGTCGGAGGCAAGCAATGCCTCGATCTGCTTCTTCTCCTCGGTAAGGCCGTCGAACTCCTTGCGGATTTCGATCTCTTCCAGCTTGCGCAGGGCGCGCAGCCGCATGTTCAGGATGGCTTCGGCCTGATTGTCGGTGAGCGACCAGCGGGCCATCATCACCTGCTTGGGCTCGTCCTCCTCGCGGATGATCCTGATCACCTCGTCGATGTTCAAATAGGCGATCAGATAGCCGGCCAGGATTTCCAGCCGCTTCTCGATCTCGCCCAGCCGATATCTCGAGCGGCGGATCAGCACGTCGCGGCGGTGATCGAGCCATTCCTTCAGCACGCCCTTCAGCGACAGGACGTTCGGCACCTTGCCGCGCGACAGCACGTTCATGTTGAGCGGGAAGCGGCTTTCGAGCTCGGTCAGCTTGAACAGCGATTCCATCAGGATGCCTGGATCGACGCTGCGGCTCTTCGGCACCAGCACGATACGGATATCCTCGGCGCTTTCGTCGCGGACGTCCTCGAGCAGCGGCAGCTTGCGCGCCATCAGGAGCTCGGCGATCTTCTCGATCAGCCTGGCCTTCTGGACGCCATAGGGGATTTCGGTGACGACGATGCTCCAGGTGCCCCTGCCCTGGTCCTCCTGGCTCCATCTGGAGCGCACGCGGAAACCGCCGCGGCCGCTCTCATAGGCTTCGAGGATCGAGGCGCGGCTGTCGACGATGATGCCGCCGGTCGGGAAATCCGGCCCTTGGACGAAATCCATCAGCTTCGCCACCGGCGCGTCCGGATGCTCGATCAGATGAAGTGCCGCGTCGCAAAGCTCGGCGGCGTTGTGCGGCGGGATCGAGGTCGCCATGCCGACCGCAATCCCGGACGAGCCGTTGGCGAGCAGGTTCGGGAAGGCGCCGGGAAGAACGGAGGGTTCCTCGTCCTCCTCATTATAGGTCGGCCGGAAGTCGACGGCGTCCTCGGTGATGCCGGCAAGCAGCTCGGTCGCCACCTCCGTCATGCGCGCCTCGGTGTAGCGCATGGCGGCGGCGTTATCGCCGTCGATATTGCCGAAATTGCCCTGCCCGTCGACCAGCGGGTAGCGCATCGAGAATTCCTGCGCGAGCCGCACCAGCGCGTCGTAGATCGACTGGTCGCCATGCGGATGGAACTTACCCATCACCTCGCCGACGATGCGGGCGCATTTGGCGAAGCCCTGATCCGGGTTGAGCCGCAAGAGCCGCATGGCATGCATGATGCGGCGATGGACCGGCTTCAGTCCGTCCCGCACATCCGGCAGCGCCCGGTGCATGATGGTCGACAGCGCATAGGCGAGATAGCGCTTCTCGAGCGCTTCCTTCAGATCGACCGGTTCGATGTTGTCGCCGCCGCCACTGTCTTCAGGCGGCAAATGCCTTTTGCCCATGGATTTGGACTAGCCGAGCGGGTGATTCGCGGCAAGCGCCGGGTTGGCAGTCGGCGGATTCGTCGCAAATGGCGACGTGAAGGATTTCACGGAAGCGGCAAGTTGAACATTCCAGTTTGCCCATTCTGCAACCGGCCCCGGCAGCAAGCGGGCTAACCGGCCAACATCAATCTGTTACATGCGCCCTCTATCTGGGCAGGCAACGCGCCGGCGCAGGAGAGCCGCGGTCTTCATGACAAATTCACCGCATCATGCAATGCGTGCCGGCCGGGTTTGCTTTTCATCGCCGTTTTCGACAAATGTGCCGGGAAACGCCTTGTTCCCGACCCGTTCGTCGCGGAATGGTGATGGAGTAGAATTCAAAAACACTTTTCAGGACAGGGAACTCGCCATGAAAATTCAACGCTCAATGCTCAAGAAACTGGCTTTTTCAACCATTCTGCTGGCCCTGCCGCTCAACACCGCCTTCGCCGCCGATCCGGCGGTGGCCGACCGCGTCAAGGCGGCCCTTGCCGCCCAGGGCGTCGACATTTCCTGGACCGGCGTCTCCGGCGACAATTCGAACGCGGTGCTGCAGGGCGTCTCCATCAAGCCGGCAGCCGAGAAGCAAGCCCTGCCGATCGGCGACGTGAAGCTGGAGGGCATCACCGAGGCCAATGGCGGCTTCGAGATCGCGACCGTCTCGAGCTCGGCCTTCGAGCGCAGCCAGGACGGCGTGACGCTCAACCTCAGCCCCGTTGTCATTCACGGCATGAAGGTGCCGGCCGAAGGCAGCACCGACCCGCTCGGCTCGCTGATGATGTACAAGTCGGCCGAGCTCTCCAACATGACCGTCAAGGTCGGCGACAAGACGGCCTTCTCGATGGACGGGCTGGCCGTCCAGATCACCCCGCCGGCCGACGGCAAGGCGATGGACTTCACCGCCAACACGGAAAAGTTCAACGCCGACCTGACACTGGTCGAGGACCCGAAGTCGAAGGAGGCGATCCAAGCGCTCGGCTACCAGAATATCTCCGGTACGGTCTCGATGGCCGGCACCTGGCAGCCCAGCGACGGCAAGATGGAGCTGTCGAAATACGACATCTCGGTCGAGAATGCCGGCACGCTCGGCATGACCTTCAATCTCGGCGGCTACACCCTCGACTTCATCAAGTCGATGCAGGAGATGCAAAAGAAGTTCGCCGCACAGCCGGAGGGTGCCGACAATTCCGCGCAGGGCATGGCCATGCTCGGCCTCTTGCAGCAGCTGTCCTTCAACGGCGCCTCGGTGCGCTTCGACGACGATTCGCTGACCGGCAAGGTGCTCGACTATGTCGGCAAGCAGCAGGGCATGTCCGGCAAGGACGTCGCCAACCAGGCCAAGGCGATCGTGCCGTTCGGCATGGCGCAGCTCAACAATCCCGAACTGACGGCCGAGGTATCGGCCGCGGTCAACAAGTTCCTCGACGACCCCAAGAGCCTAGAGATCTCGGCCGAACCGCCGGCGTCGGTGCCGTTCGCGCTGATCATGGCCGGCGCCATGTCCAACCCGCTCGACCTGCCGAAGACGCTGGGCGTGAAGGTCAAGGCGAACGAGGACTGATCGGGGCGCTTCGCACCTGCCAGCATTATCCAACGGCGGTTCGGATGATCCGGATCGCCGTTTTCGTAAGATCAGGGCCTGACCTCCTCGACGAAGGCGTTCGTCGCTCTTTACAAAGAGTATGTCGGACCACACCGGCCCGCCGTGACCCTCCTCGGGGTCTCGGGTTTGGCATTCCCGCAGCAATTGGTTGAAACCCGGGCGGTTGCCCACACGCTCTGACCCAATCCTTGAGAAAATGGCTCTGGGAGCGATGGCCAGCCGCCAATCGCTCCCAGGGCTACCATCGATTCAGGATGAGCCCCCGCGTCAGTCCTTCTTCGCGACGGCGACGCGCAGCGACAGCTCCCGAAGCTGCTGCGGGGTGGCCTCCGAAGGCGCGTTCATCAGCAGGTCATAGGCCTGCTGGTTCATCGGGAACATGGTCACTTCGCGCAGGTTCTTGGCGCCGACCAAAAGCATGACGATGCGGTCGATGCCGGCCGCCATGCCGCCATGCGGCGGCGCGCCATACTGGAAGGCGCGGTAGAGGCCGCCGAAGCGCTCCTCGACCGTCTGGCGATCGAGGCCGACCATCTCGAAGGCCTTGACCATGGTCTCCGGCAGGTGGTTGCGGATGCCGCCGGATGCGATCTCGAAACCGTTGCAGACCATGTCGTATTGGAACGCCTTGATGCCCAGCGGCTCCTGGCCGCCGAGCGCGTCGATGCCGCCCTGCGGCATGGAGAACGGATTGTGGGCGAAGTCGATCTTCTTCTCATCCTCGTTCCATTCGAAGAACGGAAAGTCGACGATCCAGCAGAGTTCGAAGCGATCGCGGTCGACGAGGTTCAATTCCTCGCCGGCGCGGGTGCGCGCGGCGCCCGCGAAAGAAACGAACTTCTTCGGGTCGCCGGCGACGAAGAAGGCGGCATCGCCATCGGCAAGGCCAAGCTGCTGGCGCACCGCCTCGGTGCGTTCCTCACCGATGTTCTTGGCGATCGGTCCGGCGCCTTCGAGCTTGTCGCCCTCCTTGCGCCAGAAGATGTATCCGAGGCCTGGCTGGCCCTCGCCCTGCGCCCAGGAGTTCATGCGATCGCAGAAGGCGCGGCTGCCGCCGGTCTTGGCGGGGATAGCCCAGACTTCGGCCTTCGGATCGTTGGCCAGGATGTTGGCGAAGACCTTGAAGCCGGAATCGCGGAAATGATCCGAGACCGCCTGCATCTCGATCGGGTTGCGCAGGTCCGGCTTGTCGGTGCCGTAGGTCCGCATCGCCTCGTCGAAGGGAATGCGGCGGAATTGCTGAGTCACCGGCTTGCCGGCGGCAAAGGTCTCGAAGACGCCGCGAAGCACCGGCTCCATGGTGGAGAGCACGTCATCCTGCTCGACGAAGCTCATCTCGAGGTCGAGCTGGTAGAACTCGCCGGGCAGGCGGTCGGCGCGCGGATCCTCGTCACGGAAGCAGGGCGCGATCTGGAAGTAGCGGTCGAAGCCGGAGACCATGATCAGCTGCTTGTACTGCTGCGGCGCCTGCGGCAGGGCATAGAAGGTGCCGGGATGGATGCGCGACGGCACCAGGAAGTCGCGCGCGCCTTCGGGCGACGACGCGGTCAGGATCGGCGTCGAGAATTCGGTGAAACCGACCTCGCCCATGCGCTTGCGCATCTCGGCGATGATCTTGGTGCGCGCAACGATGTTCCTGTGCAGCGTCTCGCGGCGCAGGTCGAGGAAGCGGTATTTCAGGCGGATGTCCTCGGGGTATTCAGGCTCGCCGAACACCGGCAGCGGCAGCTCCTTGGCCGCCGAGAGCACTTCGATCTCGCGCGCGAAAATCTCGATCTCGCCAGTCGGCAAATTGGCGTTGACGGTCTCCGGCAGGCGCGCCTTGACCTCGCCGTCGATGCGGATCACCCATTCGCCGCGCACCGTCTCGGCGACCTTGAAGGCCGGCGAGTCCGGGTCGGCGACGATCTGGGTCAGGCCGTAATGGTCGCGCAGATCGATGAAGAGCAGCCCGCCATGGTCGCGCACGCGATGCACCCAGCCGGACAGGCGGACCGAATTGCCGACGTCGGTCTTTCTCAATTGGGCACAGGTGTGGCTGCGGTAACGATGCATTGTCATTGGTGGAGTCCGGAATTGCGGGCGAAAGCCCGGCTGGAAAATTGGCGCGAAAAGCGCATGAGAGGCCGGCTTTGTCAAGGCAAGCGGTCACACGCAGGCGCGGTGCCCCAGGTCAGACAAAGTGGATTTCGGCACCCAGGCGCTCGAAATCGGCAAGGATGGGTGAAGGCGCCGTCTTGTCCACCACCAGATGGCTTATCGCGTCGGGCGCGGCGACGCGATAAGGCGCCGCGGTGGCGAGCTTGTCGTTGGTGACGACGATCACGATGCCGGCGCTATTCCCGGCCATGGCGCGCTTGACCTCCGCTTCCGCCGAATCGAAGGCGGTGACGCCACGCGAGGCATCGAGGCCGCAGGAGCCAAGGAAGAACAGATCGGCGCCAAGCTGCGCCACGGCGGCCAGCGTATCGCCGCCGACACAGGTGCCGAGGTCGCGGACATACCTGCCGCCCAGCACAAACAGCTCGACCAGGGGCAGATCGGCGAGTGCCGATGCGACGCCCGGCGAATTGGTAGCGACCGTCAGCTCTGGAGCGCGGGCTTCTTCGGCGCCGGGCTGTTCGGCGGCGCCATGGCGCATCTCGGCCTGTCGCCGCAGTTGCATCTGGCGCTGGTGGTGCCGATGGTGACCATTGCAACGGCCCTGTTTCTCGGCGGCTTCGAGCCGGCGCCCGCCCGCTTCGCCAACTCCGGCGACAAGGCGCCGATGTTCGCGCGGCCGACATTGCCGATCCTGGTCCTGGTCGCCGTGACGCTTTCGGCGATGCTCCTCGAAGGCGCCAGCATCGACTGGTCGGCGATCTACATGCGCACCGCCTTCGACTCCGGCCCCTTCGTCACCGGCTTGACCGTGGCGCTGTTTGCCTTCTCGCAGGCAACCACACGCTTTTTCGCCGACTCCTTCGTCGACCGCCACTCGCCAAGCGGGGTCGCGCGCGTGCTCTTGGCAGCGATGGCGGCCGGCGTGCTCATCGTCTTCTTCTCGCCGCTGCCGGCCGTTTCGATGCTTGGCTTTGCCCTGTTGGGCATTGGCAGCAGCGCCCTCTTCCCGCTGGCGGTCTCCGCCGCCGCGCAACGGACGGATCGCCCGGCGGCGATCAACGTCGCGGCGCTCTCACAGATTTCCTTCATCGCTTTCCTGCTCGGCCCGCCGCTGCTCGGCTTCGTATCGGACCATTGGGGCATCCGCTCCGCCTATGGCATCGGCATCCCCTTCATCGCGCTCAGCCTGCTGACGCTAGGTTCACTTGGCCGGAGGCCGGCCGCGGAGAACATCCATGCGTTTCCGGGCGAGACACCTGCTACGGTCGAGCTGGAGATAGAAATATGGGCCGGCAAGGCTTAGGACACCCCTACCCTAATTGGCAGCCCATCTCCTCGGCCGGGTGCAAGGATGTGAAGTTGCATTTGCCGCTGGCGTTGACAGGATCTATGGTCCAAGAAGAGGTCACAGATCCGTGATTGCCTCTCTTTAATGTCGTCCATCCGTCCGCTTATTCCGCTCCTGATTGCCGCAGGCATCCTGCTTGGCGGCAATGGGCTGCAGGGAACGCTGATTGCCTTGCGCGGGGCGCAGGAAGGCTTTTCCGCTTCCGATATCGGCCTGATGGGCACGTTCTATTTCGCCGGTTTCCTGCTCGGCTGCCTAGCCGTCACGCGTATCCTGAAGGCGGTCGGCCACGTCCGGACTTTTGCCGCGCTGGCCGCGATCGCCTCGGTCGGTACGCTGCTTCTGGTGCTCGTCATCGACCCCGTCATGTGGTGCGCGGTGCGCTTTGCCGGCGGCTTCTGCTTTGCCGGCCTGTTCACCGTCATGGAAGCCTGGCTGAATTCCGGCGTCGGCAACAAGGACCGCGCGCGGGTGCTCGCCATATATCGCATGGTCGACATCGGCTCGGTTACCGGCGCGCAATTCCTGATTCCGATCTTCGGCGCCGGCGGTTTCGCCATCTTCGCCGTCATGTCGATGATGATCACCTTTTCGCTGGTGCCGGTCTCGCTCGGGGACCGCTCGAACCCGGCGCCTCCGGAAGACGTCAAGCTCGACCTGCCGCGCGTCTGGCGGATCTCGCCGCTCGGCTCGATCGGCTGCATCGCCGTCGGCGTCACAAACAGCGCCTTTCGCACGCTGTCGCCGGTCTATGCCGAGGAGATCGGCATGTCGGTTGCCGATGTCGTGACCTTCGTCAGCGTCGGCATTTTTGGAGGCGCCCTCATCCAATATCCGCTTGGCTATCTCTCCGACCGCCGAGACCGCCGCTCGGTGCTGCTGGCGACGACGTGCTGCGCCATGCTTGCCGCGCTGGCGCTGGCCTTCGTGGCGCGCGCCGACCCGTTCCTCAACTTCATCATCGTTTTCATCTTCGGCAGCTTCGCCATGCCGCTCTATTCACTATCGGCCGCGCATGCCAACGACCGGGCCGGCAAAGGCGAATTCGTGCTGATCAACGCGGCGCTGATGCTGTTCTACTCCTTCGGCGCGATCGGCGGTCCGATTGCGGCCTCGGCGGTGATGCAACATTTCGGGCCGAGCGCGCTGTTCGTTTTCAACGCCGTCGTCTATGCCGTTCTCATCATTGTGATCCTCTACCGCATGCAGGTGCGGTCGAGTGTGCCGGCCGGCAGCCGTAGCCGCTTCACCGCGCTTTTGCGCACGTCGACGCTGTTCGCACGGCTGGCGCGGCGGGGCGGCGATTCCGACAAGCAGGACTAGAGCGTTTCAGCGTTTCGCGGAAACGCCGAACCGCTCTATCTCTTTGTTTTTACGCAATTCCGGACGGAAAACTGTTCGTCACTTTTCCTGGAATTGCTCTAACTGCGGCTTGACGAAAGCGCTTGCGGCTGAAATTGAAGAGGCCTGATATGATGCCAAAAGCGAATTGATGCACGTCATCACCACCCAGAAAGAACTCGAGAGCGTCATCGCGGCGTTCGAAAAGTCCGAATTCGTAACCGTCGACACCGAATTCATCCGCGAAACGACCTTCTGGCCGATCCTCTGCCTCATCCAGATGGCCGCGCCAGGCGTGACGGCGCTGATCGATCCGCTTTCGCCCGACATCGACCTCAAACCCTTCTTCCGGCTGATGGCCAACGAAGCGGTGGTCAAGGTTTTTCACGCCGCACGCCAGGACATCGAAATCATCGTTCATCTGGGCGACCTGGTGCCGCATCCTGTGTTCGACACGCAGGTGGCGGCCATGGTCTGCGGCTTCGGCGACAGCGTCTCCTACGATCAGCTGGTGCAGCGCATCACCGGCGCGCGGCTCGACAAATCCTCGCGCTTCACCGACTGGCGGCACCGGCCGCTCTCCGACAAGCAACTCGAATACGCGCTCGCCGACGTCACCCACCTGATCAAGGTATATGAGCACCTCAGCGCCGAGCTGAAGCGCGAGGACCGCGCCCACTGGCTCAACGAGGAGATGGACGTCCTCACCTCGCGCCAGACCTACGATCCGCATCCGGAAGATGCCTGGAAGCGGCTGAAGATGCGGCTGCGCAAGCCGCAGGAGCTGGCGATCGTGCAGGCGGTGGCGGCATGGCGCGAACGCGAGGCGCGCGAGCGCGACGTGCCGCGCGGCCGCGTGCTCAAGGACGATGCGATCTACGAAATCGCGCAACAGGCGCCGCGCGACGCGACTGCGTTGGGGCGGCTGCGGACGACGCCGAAGGGCTGGGAGCGTTCGGCGACGGCAACCGCGCTGCTCAGCGCCGTCAACACCGCCCTTTCCCTTCCGAAGGAAGCGATGCCCAAGCTGCCGAAGACATTCCAGCCGCCGGAGGGCTCGAGCGCGGCGGCGGAACTGCTCAAGGTGCTGCTCAGGATCGTCGCCGAGAAGGAAGGCGTCGCCTCCAAGGTGCTCGCCTCCAGCGACGACATCGACCGCATCGCCGCCGAGGGCGATGCCGCCGACGTGCCGGCGTTGCAAGGCTGGCGGCGTGCCGTGTTCGGCGAGCAGGCGCTTAGACTGGTGCGCGGCGAGATCGGCATCAAGTTCGACAAGCGCAGGATAGCGGTGTTCGACCTCTAAAGCGCGTCGCGCTGAAACGGTTTCCGGCAACGTGCTTCAAATACTTGAGTTGATGGCGTGTCGTTGTCCCAGAACCGCGCACACTTCTGAGCGACAAGCATCAGTCTACACCGCCCCAAGCAGGTGCAGCGCGAACCAGATCCAGGCGACGAGAAGAATGCCCGCGCCCAGGAAGAAGGCGCGGCTGCGGTGCAGCAGATAGTTTCTGGTGAGATGCACCCAGGCGTGCACATAGCGCGTCACGACGAAGAGCCACATCAGCGTCAGCGTCAGGTAATTCACGCCATTGGTGACGAACAGCGCCAAGCATAGCACGTGAAAGAGGACCGGCAGCTCGAACTGGTTGATGAGGTTGTTGGCGACGGTGACGCTTGAGGCCGGCTCGGTCGAGCGGACCTTGTACTGGCTGATCTTGGCCTCGCCGGACTTCACGGCAAGATGACGCCGCTTCAGCATTACCAGATAGACGATGTAGACGAGCAGCACCTGCGCCAGCATCGGCCAGAAGATGGCGGTCTGGTTCATCTTGCCCCTACCGTTTAACGCCGCCGCTGCCCGGCAAGCGCCAGGACCGCAACGACCGCGAAGGGGATCGCCAGAAGCGTGAACTTTGTCACGGTCAGCGACGAGGCGAAGGCCAGCGAGTCGGGATTGGCCGACTGGAAATCCGACAAAAGCCGCGCCACGGCGAAGTTCTGCGCGTAGTCGGCGATCGTATAGGGCAACACCAGGACCAGTGCCGACAGCGCCTTCAATTGCGCGGGCATGGAGCGGAAAGTGCTCAGCCGCCTGCCGAAGGCCAGGATCAGGCTGAGCAAGGTGAGCGACAGCAGCGCCGGGAAGAGCAGATCAAACGTCAGATAATGCCAAACGATGATGATCTCGCTGCCGCGCCGGCCGAGCGCCGTCAGCCATGCCATGCCCTCATCCGGCGTGAAGCCGGTAACACGCATGTCGAGCGAAGGAAGCCCGTCGCTCAGGTGGCGGAAATAAAAGAACTCGAGCGCCGTCATGGCGATGAAGATCGCCGCGGACGCAATCGAGAGCGCCGCCGCGTGACGCGACAGGCGCAACACCGTGACGATCAGGTTGCGCCATAGCCCCAAGCGATCCGGCCGCTCGTCCGCCTGATCAAAGTCCGCCCGGATAGTTCGGGCTTTCGCGGGTGATCGTGACGTCATGGGCGTGGCTTTCACGAAGTCCGGCGTTTGATATGCGCACAAAGGTGGCGCGTTCGCGGAACTCGGCAAGATCGCGCCCACCGACATAACCCATAGCGGCTTTCAGGCCGCCCGCAAGCTGGTGCAGCACGCCAGCCACAGGTCCTTTGTAGGGAACCTGGCCTTCGATGCCCTCCGGAACCAGTTTCAAGGTGTCGCGCACCTCGGCCTGGAAGTAGCGATCGGCCGAGCCACGCGCCATCGCACCGACCGAACCCATGCCGCGATAAGCCTTGAAGGAGCGGCCCTGGTGCAGATAGACCTCGCCCGGGCTCTCGTCGGTGCCGGCAAGCAGCGAGCCGATCATGGCGGCACTTGCGCCGGCGGCGAGCGCCTTGGCGAGGTCGCCCGAATATTTGATGCCGCCATCGGCGATGACGCTCACGCCCGACTTCTCAGCCGTCTCAACCGCCGACATGATCGCCGAGAGCTGCGGCACGCCGACGCCGGCGACGATGCGGGTGGTGCAGATCGAGCCCGGACCGATACCGACCTTGACGGCGTCGGCGCCGGCATCGATCAGCGCCTGCGTGCCCTCGGCGGTGGCCACGTTGCCGGCCAGGATGCGCACCGAATTGGAGAGCTTCTTCGCACGCGTCACCGCGTCCAGCACGCGCTGCGAATGGCCGTGCGCGGTGTCGATGACCAGAAGGTCGACGCCGGCATCGATCAGGCGCTCGGCGCGCTCGAAGCCGTCGTCGCCGACGCTGGTGGCGGCCGCGGCGCGCAGCCGCCCCTGAGCGTCCTTGGTGGCGTGCGGGTTGAGCTGCGACTTCTCGATGTCCTTGACGGTGATCAGGCCGACGCAATTGCCCTTGCGGTCGACCACCACCAGCTTCTCGATGCGATGCTTGTGCAACAGGCGCTTGGCCTCGTCCTGGTCGACATTCTCTTTCACCGTGATCAGGTTCTCTCGGGTCATCAATTCGTAGACCTTCTGCGACGGATCGGAGGCGAAGCGCACGTCGCGGTTGGTGAGGATCCCGACCAGCCGGCCGACCGTATGACCGCCGGTGCCGCCGTTCTCGACCACCGGAATGCCGGAAATGCCATGAGCGCGCATCAGTGCCAGGGCGTCGGCGAGCGTGGCGTCGGGGCCGATGGTAACGGGATTGACCACCATGCCGGATTCGAACTTCTTCACCTGCCTGACCTGCTCGGCCTGCTCGGCCGGCGAGAAATTGCGGTGGATGACGCCGATCCCGCCGGCTTGCGCCATGGCGATCGCCAGCCTCGCTTCGGTGACCGTGTCCATGGCGGCCGAGAGGATCGGCACGTTGAGGTCGATGTCGGTGGCGATGCGGGTGCGGATATCGGTCTCGCCGGGCATGACCTCCGAATGGCCGGGCTGCAACAGCACGTCGTCGAAGGTCAGCGCCAATGCGCCGGTGGACGTCTCGATGATTTTTGCCATGGCCAGTCCTTTTTGAATGCGGAAAAGGCGCTGGGCCGAAATGGCCAGCGCCGACTCTCATCTTCCCTTTCAGGATTGGCGCTGGCTGGTAACACGTCCCGCAGGCGATGAAAAGCCGATCGTTGCGAGACGCTTCAGGTTCCTATTCCGCACCTAGGAGAGCATCCAGCAGAGCGTGCCGCGGCGATGCAAAAGGATTGACGACGGTTACACCGCCCCAGGTAAAGCCATCCTGCAGATCTTCCGACAGGAGTAGCCGGCAACCCGTTTGCGAAGCAGTCGAGAGAATGACAGCATCCCAGATGCCGAAACGATGGTCTGCCGCAAGATCGACAGCCTTCATCATCACTTCCGGCGTCGTTCCGGCAACCGCGAAGGCGTCGCTCCAGCTAAGCAGCTTATCCCGAGCTTCCTGGGAATGTCTTCCGGCCTTGCGGACGAGAACATTGAACAGTTCGCCCAGCACCTGGACCGGAATGACCGCGGCCTCTCGTGGAACGTTGCGTAGCAGTTCGATAACGGCGTCGCGCTTCTCCGCGTTGTTAACGCCCTCAGCATAGGCCAGGACGTTGGGGTCGATGGCGACCTTCACCGATCGTCCTCATAAAGTTCATCGCGGGTCCAGTGTCCGGCATTGAGGATCGGCTGCCGTTCGAGGCGCGACAGCAATGCTGCGTGCGAGCGGGAGGCCACGCCCTCGTGCTTCTGCGGAGGCACGATCCGCGCCACCGGCCGCCCATGGGTGGTCACGACGTAGCTGTGGCCCTCGCGTACATCACGCAGGATGTGGGAGAACCTGCGATTGGCATCGGCTGCCGAAACGGTTTCGTCCATGGCTGCATAACCTGTAGTTATTTTCACTACAATAACCCAGAGGCTCTGTTTATCAAGCGGCGCGCGCGATGTTTCCCAGCGAGGGTTGCGGTCGCACAAAAGTGACAGCAAATTAATGCGACATCCGGGCCAATTGGTGGTACCGCCCCGGCGTGCCGGCTCGCCCCCAAAGCCAGGCCCGGAATCGCGAAGTCAAATCAGGGCGTCCCCTTGAACCGCATCATCCCGCTCATCCTGGCGGTCGCACTTTTCATGGAGAACATGGATTCGACCGTGATCGCGACCTCGCTGCCGGCAATCGCCATCGACATCCACACCAGTCCGATCGCGCTGAAGCTGGCGCTGACGGCCTATCTCGTGTCGCTGGCAATCTTCATTCCGATTAGCGGCTGGATGGCGGACCGGTTCGGGGCCAAGAAGGTGTTTCGCGCCGCGATCGCCGTCTTCATTGCCGGCTCGGTCGCCTGCGCCTTCTCCAATTCGCTGCCGGCCTTCGTGGTGTCGCGTTTCCTGCAAGGCATGGGCGGCGCCATGATGACGCCGGTCGGGCGCCTGGTGCTGGTGCGCGCGACGCCAAAGAGCGAGCTCGTCGCGGCGATGTCATGGCTGACGGTGCCGGCGCTGGTCGGGCCGTTGGTCGGCCCGCCGATCGGCGGCTTCATCACCACCTATTTCACTTGGCACTGGATCTTTTTGATCAACGTGCCGATCGGGCTTTTGGGCATCTGGCTTGCCACCCGCTATTTGCCGGAAACCGACCCCGCCAAAACGCCGCCGCTCGACTTCCCGGGCTTCGTGCTCAGCGGCCTCGCGGCGTCCGGCATCGTCTTCGGCCTCTCGGTGGTCAGCCTCCCCGCTTTGCCGCCGATCGCCGGCTTCATTACCGTTGCCGTCGGCCTGGTTTCGGGCGTGCTTTATCTGCTGCATGCTCGGCGCGCCAGGAACCCGCTGTTGGCGCTGGAGCTCTTCAGAAACCAGGTGTTCCGCTCCTCCGTGCTCGGCGGCTCGCTGTTCCGCATCGGCATCGGCGCGGTGCCTTTCCTGCTGCCGCTGATGTTCCAGATCGGCTTCGGGCTGACGCCGTTCCAGTCCGGTATGATCACCTTCGTCTCCGCGGTCGGCGCCATCGGCATGAAGTTCGTCACCGCGCTGCTCTTCAGGCTCGCCGGGTTCCGGCGGGTGCTGGTCTGGGGATCGCTGATCGCCGCCGGCTCGATTGCCATCTACGGCCTTTTCACCCCCGCAACCCCCTATGCGCTGATGCTCGCGATCCTTTTGGTCGGCGGCTTCATCCGCTCGATGTTCTTCACCGGCGTCAACGCGCTGTCCTACGCCGAAGTATCGACCGCCGACACCAGCAAGGCGACGCCGATCGTTGCCGTGTTCCAGCAGTTGTCGATCGCGCTCGGCGTGGCGCTGGCCGGCGGCATCCTCGAAGTGTCGACTTCGATCCATGGCGGCCCGCTGACGCTTGGCGATTTCCACATCGCCTTCTTCATCGTCGCGGCGGTTTCGGCGGCGGCATCGCTGACCTTCATGCGGCTGGCGCCGGACGCCGGCAATGCGGTGTCGGGACATGGCAAATTGACGACGCCGAAGACGCTGGAGGCGGTGGGGACCGCGGGGAAATGAGCGCCACCTTTCCCTTCTCTCCTGACAAGGGGAGAAGGTTAGGCGCTACCCCTTGAACTCCTTCGCCAGCAGGTAAAGCTCCACCGACTCGTCGCGCGAGGCCGGCGGCTTCACATGATGAACCGAGCGGAAATTCTGCTTGAGCCGCGAGAGCAGCTCGTTCTCGGCCCCGCCCTGAAAGGTCTTGGCGAGGAAATGGCCGCCGGGCTTCAAAACCTGCAGGGCGAAATCCGCCGCCACTTCGCACAAATGCATGGTGCGCAGATGATCGGTCCGGCGATGCCCGGTGGTGGGGGCAGCCATGTCCGACAGCACGACATCGGGCTGACCGCCGAGCGCCTCTGACAGCTTTTGCGGCGCGTCGTGATCGAGGAAATCCAACTGCAGGATGACAGCGCCCGGCACCGCGTCCATCTCAAGATAGTCGATGCCGACGACATGCGGGTTTTCCGCGCTCGATTTCGTGCGGGCCGCCGCCACCTGGCACCAGCCGCCGGGCGCGGCGCCGAGGTCGATCACCTTCATGCCGGGTCTCAAAAGATGATGCTTGTCGTCGATCTCGGTGAGCTTGTAGGCGGCGCGCGAACGGTACCCATCGGCCTTGGAGCGCTGCACATATGGGTCGTTCATGTGCCGCTCGAGCCAGCGGCGCGAGGATTCCTTCAGGCCGCTCTTCTTCTTGATCCGGGTCTTCAACACGCGCATGCCGGCCGAGCCCGGCTTCTCTGGCTTCCTGCTCATTGCCGGCCACGCCCGTCATGACGCCAGACGCCGTCATCGGCCATCAGTTCGCTCAATATACCTTCGCGCAGGCCGCGGTCGGCGACCCGCAGCCGCTCCGACGGCCACACGCCGCGGATCGCTTCCAGGATGGCGCATCCAGCAAGCACCAGGTCGGCGCGGTCGGCGCCGATGCAGGGATTGGCGACGCGCTGCTGAAAATCCCAGCCGATCAGTTTTTCCACCATGCGGTCGACGCTCTGACGGTCCATCCACAGCCCGTCGACGCGGCGGCGATCGTAGCGCTCGAGGTCGAGATGGACGCCGGCCAGCGTCGTCACCGTGCCGGAGGTGCCGAGCAGATGGAAATTCGGACTGGCGAGCACATGCGCGAGCCGGTCGCGCCCGTCGAAGGCTTTGAGCCGCACCGCAACGTCATCGACCATGGCGGCGAAGGTCTCGCGCGTCACCGTGCGACCGCCGAAACGTTCGGCGAGCGAGACGACACCCACGGGCAGCGACGTCCAGGAGACGATGTGGTTGGCAAGCTGCGGCGAGCGTTGGCCGCGCGTGAGGTCGATCAGTGCGATCTCGGACGAGCCGCCGCCAATGTCGAACAGCACCACGCCGCGCGTTTCGCGCTCGACCAGCGAGCCGCAGCCAGAGACGGCCAGCCGGGCCTCGGTCTGGCGATCGATGATCTCCAGCTTCAGACCGGCCTCGCGCTCGACCCGTTCGAGGAAGTCGACGCCGTTTTCGGCCGAGCGGCAGGCCTCGGTGGCGATCAGCCTCGCCTTCCTGATCTTGCGGTTGCGCAGCTTGTCTCCGCAGACCTTCAACGCCTCGACGGCACGGTCCATGGCCGCCTGGCCGAGCCGGCCGCTGGCCGAAAGCCCCTCGCCCAGCCTGACAATGCGCGAGAACGCATCGATGACGCGGAACTGGCCGTGGCGGGCGGGCACCGCGACCAGCAGCCGGCAATTGTTGGTGCCGAGATCGAGCGCTGCGAATACCGGCAGTTCCTGATGCGGCGGGCGCGCGCCATTCGGAAGCGACGGTCGCGGCTGGGGGACGATCGGCGCGGGTTCAGGCGCGAGGCTGGCGGGAGCGGCGACGGGCCCCGGCGACGGTATTCCGCCGTTCTCATCGCGTGCGAAAACCTTGCGGCCGCGCCTGCGCTTGCGGCGCTTGCGCGTTTTGCCTTTCGGGTTCTCGCTGCCTTGATTGTCGGCATGTCTTGCGTGCGCGCCCGCATGGCGGCTGAAACGCCCCGCGGGCGGGCCCGCCGGTACCGCCGGCGATGCCCCGGACACGCCCACTGCCGACGCGCCCGCGCCGGTATCGTGGTCTTCCACTTCAATTCCTTTCGGCGCCGCGCGAACCAGCAAGGACGCAGCAGGCACCTCGATTTGTTTCAAGTTGAGAACAGACTAGCAGCGCGCTTTGCAATCACCAAGAGCGCATGCCCCGATTTTTGGCGCCGTCACGCAGGGGCCACCTCATGCCGGTTGAATAGCCGGCTTCAATCAGGCATGTCTCAATGAGACTTGGAACGGGTTTGGGCAACATCATAGCAATGAGCTTAATCGCATGACGACGACGCCATGAACTGGACGCGCTATTTCTGGCCGGTCATCGGCATAGCGGCCGTGGTGTTCTCGCTCTGGCTGCTCATCCATGAGTTGCGCGGCATCTCACTCGACGATGTCTGGGCCGGTATCGTCGCCATCCCCCCGCGCGCCTGGGTGCTGGCGGCGCTGAGTTCCGTCGTCGCCTATGCCTCCCTCGCCGGCTACGACCACATTGCGCTGCTCCATATCGGCAAGAAAGTTTCGTGGCTGTTCGTCACGCTCTGCTCCTTCACCACCTATGCGCTGTCGCACAATATCGGCGGCTCGGTGCTGTCTGGCGCGGTGATCCGCTACCGCGCCTATGGGACCCGGGGGCTGACCGGCCAGGATGTCGGCGTGCTGGTGGCGATCTGCTGGATCACCTTCGTGCTCTCCAGCCTGCTTGTCGGGGGCCTCGTGCTGGTGCTGGAGCCGCAGATCGTCGACCGTTTCACCACGACCCCGCACCACGAGCTGGCAACAGCCGCCGGCCTCGCCATGCTGATCCTGGTTGCGGTCTATGTGTTCTGCAGCTGGCTGCATCTGAGGCCGCTCAAGGTCGGCAGCTTCCAGCTGCATTACCCGGCACTGCCGATCGTGGCGCGGCAATTGCTGATCGGCCCGGTCGAGCTGCTCGCGGCGGCGGCCATCATCTACTTTGCCTTGCCGGCGGCCGGCAATCCCGGCTATTTCGTCGTGCTGGGCGTCTTCATGATATCCTTTTCGGTCGGCTTGCTGTCGCATGCGCCGGGCGCCCTCGGCGTTTTCGAGGTCGTCTTCCTGGCCGGACTGTCGCATATGGATCCGGTCGGCGTGCTCGCCGCACTCCTGGTGTTCCGCCTGTTCTACCTGATCATCCCGCTGCTGATCGGGCTCGGCGTGGTGCTGTTCTTCGAGCATTCGCAATACAGCCGCGGCGAAGGTTGAGCGTTCCCGTGCGGCCCGCGACCGAATGAGAAAAAGGCTGCGGTTGAACTGCGGCGCGGGGTTGACTATTTTCGGATGGCGGCTACAAGGCAGCGCTGGCGGCGCTTGAGCCGCCCGCTTCGCGCGATGCCGACCGCGCCTGCTGGGGAATAGGTTAACGGTAGACCAGCGGACTCTGACTCCGTTAGTCCTGGTTCGAATCCAGGTTCCCCAGCCAACGAAATATCCAAGCAGAACAATGCCTTAGATGAAAACATGGTCTCCGGACCGTGGTTACATCACATTTGCAACACGCTCTCACCTAAGCCCTTGTCTTCCGTGCAGTGCAAAACATTCCCGCTCACACGGAATGGCGGTGATGTTCTCGGCACGTTCTTGAATTAGCAGGCACTAACGGGTCTGTGAGTCCTGTCACATACGCTCCTGGCGCATCGGCCTAGCTTGTGCAGTGAAGGGAGTGCCGTGATGCTTGTGAACCTTCCTATGCTTATGAACCTTGCTCTAGTCGTTGCTGGTCCCGTTGTCGATTGGTTTGGTCGCCGAGCCGATCAGAGGGCGCTATTGAAGGCAACTGACGATCTGAGCGACTCACCGGACGACATGCTCAGCGACATGGGGATTTCGCGCGACGACATCGAGACCGCGCGCTGGCGGTCCAGCCGGAGAGTGAGCTGACAGAAAGCCCGGAAGCTGGATGCTAGCCCTGCTCTGGTGCACATCGCCATCGCTCCCATGCGAAGCGCCCGCTGCGTTGCCGCAGCGAGCGCTCCAGTGGTCCCCGCATCCCTCGCAGCCAAGACGGTACGCCTCGGTAAGAGGGATCATAAGCGCGCCCTAGTTGAAGCGCTGCATATTCAGATTGCGTGACATTTCTGCCACTAGAGACAGGAAGGCCGGAGCCGGCATTCAAAGGAACTTCGGCTTTGGCTCGGTGCCCTTGAATTCAACGCCTACGCGATCACTCTTGCGCCATCGAACAACAGTCCTGTAGGCGATCCCATCAACTGGTACGCAAAGCAGGCATTTATGGTCTGGCCCGAGCCGTTTCACCAGTGCGGCAACGTCCAATACCGCCGACCGCCGGCAAGTGAGGCAATAGACAGAAAGACCCGTCCCGGCCTCAGCTTTTGCCGAGTGTGTCTTCCGTGAAGGGAAATTTCATTGTCATGGCGATCCTCGCAAATTGGGATCGCCGCACCGGTGAGGATTATTCCTGATCGCCGGGGCGATTGCCAAAGAGGTTACGCGATCACACCATGTCCTTTTGAGGTAGAAATTAGCTATCTTGCATATGCGGCGGACCACTAGTCGCTAGGCCGGCGCCGGGCTCTCAGGCAATTCTCCCCCACGAGAAAAGGCGCCGGTCACCTTAGCCCGCCGCTGGGTGTGGGGGCACACCGAGCGGCGGGTTATAGGATTGCCGAATACTGCATGCTTCTTGAGGAAGCCAGCGCCCACGCTGCCGCGCATCAAGTTGTCGGCAATCCATTCGGCAAAGAATTCTGCCCCGCGTCCGCTCAATGCCGCGCCTTTAGAAAATGAGCCTCTCGAAGCAGCGCATTCCAATCGGTCCCGATCAACTCGATCAGCTCGCGCGCTTGCTCTTCGGAAATCTCTACCTCTCTGGCCAATCGGCTGGCCAGGATCTCATCGGGGCGTCGCTCAAGTCCCCATCGCCGGTGTCTTCGTTCATGGAACCTCCTGCCTTTCCAACTACCGAAAGGCGGACAGGTTCAGGCTTGGATGGAAAATTCTGAGCGGCGCGGAGTGCTGCATGTCGATCAGCCCCTTTTCGCTGAATTTCGGCTTATTAGGAGATGCGCATATACTTCTTTGCCGGCATGGCGTTCCCGATAGGCCCTGCCGGCCAAGGCCCGGTGGCCACCCCTAAGCCACACCCAAAGGCTACCGGGCCGCCACCCGCCATCTAGGCGCCTCAGCTCGCCCGCGACGGACGCAAAAGCCCGCTCGCCTTGGGAAGTCGAACGGACCGTTGCTCTTATGCAGGCGGCTCGGATGCCGGGGACGAACCGTGCCGCCGCTTACCCTCGCGTATGTTCCAACAGCAACGCAAGTCTTTCCGGCTGACGCCTTCCACAGCTGAAGCGGCTTCCTCGGCGGCGATTCAGTGTATTGCCGTAGCTGCGACCAGGATCAGCCCATCGCGGCGAAGACGATGACGGCGACCATAGTGATCTCAAAGCCGTTTCCGCCATTGCCTATTTTCTTGTCGGCCATGGTTCATTGGCTTTCCGCTAATAAATTGGAGCATCGCTCAAGGGCGACAACCCATCAGACCCCCGTGCTTGAACATGGCCCGTTATCTGGCGAGGGCAGAAGCGCACCGTCATTCAGAAATGATGTAAGTGGAGTGGCATCTAGTCGCCGTTTTAGCGGGCCAAGCCGCCCCTACGGCGCTCCATCGCTTCGGTCAGAAGGTGAAACAAGCTATCGAACTCCTCGTATATCTCTTTGGGCGCGATGCCCTGACGCCCGGCAGTAGCCAGGAGTTCGACGACAAGATGGCAATGGCCCCTGGGTTTCGGTGCTCACGTTTGGCAGATGTTCTGCCATCCATCGGTCCAGAAATTTCAAAGCCCGCGCGCTCATACTGAGGAAAATCTGGCCGCTACCTTCGGGTCCTTCCTCGAAATCCGTCGCATGCAAGAACCCGCTCGTTTGAGGGGGACGAGCGGGCTCCATGCTTTGAGACGGCACGGATAGAATGCGAGGTCGACCCGTGCCGTCGCGACCATGATCGCATGCCCGTTGAGATGTTCTATTCAGACAGAAGTCGTAGAGACGGACACTTTGGTCCCTGTGCTGAAACCTTCGCGTCGCTGCATCATTTGATAGAGCCGGCGAGCATGTGTCCCTTCGTTCGGCGGCATGAGAGAGTGGATAGATGCCCGCCATCCCGTTGCCTGGGATGGCGGGCATCTGTTTTGTTGTCCTATCTTTGGCCGATTGAACTTGTGCATGTCGGGGCGAAAAAACAGGTCACCTAAAGCTGTGATAGGCCTCGAAATTCATAAGTGGGGTCAACGGCCCTAGCAATCGTACTGGAGAACCGAATCCCTCTTGCCCGTATACCAATCGTGCGCACCGGCCTCGCCCGCAAAGACCCTTGCATTTGCTTAACATATTAGTAGATGCTAATCTAGATGTTGACGTGGTCACGCGAGGGCGACTATGCATCAGGTCAGCACGCGAGAACGCGCAGGGCTGGCGAGCATTGTGGTCACAGCTGCGGCCCTCAATGGTGGTCTAGCCCTGGCGCATAGCCACAGTAGAAGCTGGACGTATCCACCTGCCTGTTGCCATGGCGATCCCATCACCGGAGAATGCGGCAAGATCCCCGCCATCGCCGTGACGCCGCGGCCTGACGGGTATGTAATCATCCTTCGACCAGGCGATCACCACAGAGTCACTCACCAAAACCGATACTTCGTTGCTTACCACGTGGTCATTCCGTCTGGCGACGACAATTTCCACATCTGCCTTCATCCGACCGAAGAAGACGAGAATTGCTTCTTCGCGCCGGCCGACGCGATGTGAGCCCTGTATCGCCTAAAGGGAGCCGGGATAGCGAAACGGGTTCATGCTCGTCGACAATACCCGCCATGAAGTTGGCGATCATGCGGGAAGCTAGGGCCTCACGCTGCTCCGTAGTTTGGCCATCATATTTCAAACCATCGAAGACCCAGGCCGGGAGTTCCAGCTCAGCCGGATTGAAAATTCCCGCTTCTACTGCTCTTTTGCGGACCGCCACGGCGGTGAACTTCTACCATCGAGGAAATCCTGCAGTGTCGTATGACGAAGCGCGTGCTCCCCGCGAAGGAATTTCACCCAGCCGGTGATGCCCGGCTTAACCCAATCGACATCGTCGGCGAAGGCGCTCGGCACCCGCTGCGCTGGCTTTGAGGCCCTGGCCTCTTGGACGCGCTTCCACAGCCGTTCCCTGAGGCCGCTGGGCAGCGCTATAAACGCGGTGCCGGCATATCGGCCATCGCGCGCCACGATCGCCGCTGCGCGCTTCCCGGGCTCGAACCATCGCCCAAAAAGGTTGTACGCGTCCAATTTGGAAAACGCAGAAACACTCATCACCACGGTGAATAATGTGCGGCTTCAGGCTCAACCGGCTGGTTGGTGGTGTTCCAAGCCGAGATGCTGAAGAGGAACGCCACTCGCGTTGGCCGCGAGCGGCGAGATCAGGATCAGCAGCAGGAAAGGCTCTCTTCCGCTGCCGTCTTTCCCCTCATCAAACTGCCAGTCCCGGCTTCGCTGCGACCGGGCGCGTTCCTGCCGCTGGAGGATGAGCGGACGACTCCTAGCCGTTGAAGGCGGGCAACGGCTGCGAGACGGTGAGACTTGCGGAATATACTGGCCTGCCGGCTTCGTCATGAACGGCAACGGTCACAGTCTCATCCAAGTCGCTTGAGGCGATTTCGTCTGCAGCGATATCGTGAAGCGCCTTCAGCGCTTCTCGTCGCAGGTCGGTGAGATTGCCGAGGTCGACCCAAGCATCGCCGAGGCTTTGCCCATTTCGGAAGACTTCGAACAGATAGTTCGGCATGCATTATTGTGGGCCGCACGAGCTGCACCCGCATTCAAATTTGAGAGATGGGAAAGCATCCACCCCTCCGAGTGTGAACGTAGCCTTCACTGGGGTGCGTTCAGGCGGGAAAACCCGCCTTTCTGAAGCCTGATGTGAAAAGCCCGAGGGCGACATGGTCGGCGAACGGGAGATTTGAAATCAGCCGGAGAGTCAGGTCGTGTTTCCTGGTCAGTGCTTCCTCGACTTCAGCGCGCGCCTTCTCCGCCTCGCCTAAATGTGCGTACGACGCTGCGAGGAAGGCATGGACGAAGAACTGGTCGCCAGCCTTCTGATACGAACCGACGGCTTCCGAGTACCTTCCAAGCAGGAACAGGGAGCTACCCTTCACCTCCCAGAACCACATCGGTGGTACCGGGTCGCGGAGGAGCGCTGTTTCGAGCACGTTGAGCGCCGCCTCGGCCCGTCCGCCGTAGTTGAGCCAGCTTGCGTAATCCCCCGCTATGTTCACGTCCAGCGGGTTCAACGAGCGCGCTCGCTCGAAATGCACTCCCGCATCGCTGTGTTGGCGCATGTGGGTAAGCACCAGCCCCATGCTCTGATGACAGACGCCATCGCTCCTGTCGAGAGCGAGCGCCGTTCGAGCGGCGTCCCAGGCCTTCTGTAGCGTCCGCAGATCGTTGTCGTACCAAAATCTGCCGACGAGGGCCTGCGCCAGGAAGGCGTGACCTTGAGCGAATGCCGAATCGAGCTTGATACACTGCGCGAAGAGGGGCTCGGCCTTGTCCAGTTCATATCGGTAGAAGTGCGCGCGCCCCTGCAGGTAGTAGTCGTATGCGTCCCAATCGGTCGGACGCTTGCGTCTGCTGCGGCTCGCAGAATCGGCCTCCGCTTGGCCTTCGACCATCGAGGCGATAAGAGCCGCAACCTCGTCTTGCAATGCGAAGATGTCGTTGAGGGCCCGGTCGTACCGTTGGGCCCAAAGGTGGGTACCGGTGGCGGCATCAATCAATTGTGTGGTGATCCGAATGCGGTCACCGAGCTTTCGTATGCTGCCTGCGACGAGGTAGCGAACTCCGAGCTTGCGGTGGGCTTCGGCAGTGTCCAATGCGGGGTGACGGAACTGAAACGATGAATTGCGTGCGATGACGAGCAGGGAGCGGAACCTGGCCAGCTCCGTAATTATGTCCTCGGTTATGCCGTCGCTGAGATACTGCTGGTCCGGATCGCCGCCCGAGTTGACAAAGGGCAGCACCGCGATCGACGGCTTGCCGGGCGGTGGGATCGCTCCGTAGGACGCGCTCGCCACCGGCTCGACAGCCCCCGTGAAGCGGTACCCGAGGCGAGGCACTGTGGCGATCCACTCACCGCCGTTATCAGCCGGACCGAGTGCCTTTCTCAGCGTCGCGATTTGGACGGTAAGGTTGCCTTCCTCAACGGCGGTGCCCGGCCAGGCAGCGTCCATCAGCTCGGCCTTCGTCAGGATCTCACCGGGCCGTGCGGTAAGGGCAGCAAGCAGCGTCAGCCCACGATGCCCAACAGTGATCGGGATCTGGTCTCTAAGAAGCGTCCCCATGTCGGGATCGAGCACGAACGGACCGAAGGCGATGCGACACCGCTGCATTTGGGCATATTAGACTTTTGGAAGTTGTCGGAACAGGCACCCCCTAAATTCCCGGGCCAAACTCTCCATTCCTTCCTAGGTGGTAGTGCTGAAAGACGTCGCGGGTCTCGTCGCCGTCTGGTGTTTGCGTCGGCACTTACGCTACTTGCTGCGGTCCAATCCCACCTTAAAAATGCAACGCAGCCCGGAGCGATCGTAGACCAGCTCAACCCCGCCCGTTCTTTCGCTGTCGAACACTCGCTGCAGGAGTTGCGTACCAAAGCCGTGTTTGCCAGGCACGACCGGCGGGCCGCCTTCCTCGCACCATTCCAGGACCAGAATTCGGCCCCCATCGACGTATTCCAACCGCCACGAGATCGAGACCGATCCGGTAGGATTGGAGAGCGCCCCATATTTGATGGCGTTCGTGGTAAGTTCATGAATGGCCAGCGCGAAGGAAAGCGCCACGTTCGAGGGCAACCAAACCGGCTCGCCTGTGAGATCGAACCGATCGAGAGAGGCATGCGGGTCGATCGAGGCGGCAATGAGCGTGCTGAGATCGGCACCGCTCCAATTCTCCCGGGTGAGGATATCATGCGCTTGTGCCAGCGAAACCAGCCGGGCCGAAAGCGCCTCCTTTGCGAGCGCGAGGCTGGTTGCGCTGCGCATGGTCTGGCTCGCGATTGCCTGAACTACGGCCAGCGTGTTCTTGACCCGGTGGTTTAGTTCATTGATCAACAGTTGGCGCTGCTCCTCACTCCGTTTGCGCTCGGAGATGTCGAGGCTGATCTGGACAGCGCCTATTACCGAGCCTGCCGCATCGCGGACGGGCCGCGCGCTGGAAAGCAGGTAACGTTGCACCCCGGATGGCAGCGTATAGGCGAATTCCTCACTGTCAGTTTCCTCGCCGCGCATGGCTCTGCTCAGCGGACGGTCTTCCCGGCTGATGGTCTGGCCGTCTTTGTACGCCAGCGTTTCGATCACCAAGTCGGGCGTCCCAAAGGATCTCCGGGACTCCGTCGACAGGCCCATCAGTTCCGCCGCGAACCGGTTGCGGATCACCTGTCGCGCTTGCGGATCATAGGTGAACCAGACCGCCACCGGCGCCGTATCCAGAACGGTTTCCAACTCGCGCGTGCGTTCCGCGATTGCACGGCCGGCTTTGATCATGGCTTGGGCAATCGTGTCGAACTCGGCGACAGACGTCGACATAGGTTTGACCTCGCTCCCTTTGCCGAGCGCATCGGCGCGCGCGGCGAGATCGACTGTGGCCTTGGTGAAGGTTTTACCGACCACGTAGCCCAGAGTGAGCGAAAAAAGCAGCGCTGTTAGGCCTGTTGCACCAATCTGTGCGAGAGACCACCAGAGAGGTGCCTGAACATCAGAGAGCGGAACATTTGCGGTGTAGAACCAGTCCGAATAGGGCGATCGATAGTACCCGGCCAGCAGCGTGGTGCCTTCGAAATTGCGAGATCGGAACGTACCGGAGCGGCCGACGACCTTTGCTAAATATTCCGGCAAACCGGGCTTGCCGGTCACCTCACCATGCAACTTGGACCTTGCAACGTAGTTGCCCTCACGATCACCGACAGCGACCGTCCACCCCGCTGGGACCGCGGGCAGCATAGCAAGGCGAATGCGTTCCGTCGGGACCGACATCGAAAGCAGCAACGACTGGCCTTTCGAGCCCGACACTTGTCTGGTGACTGCGATCCGGTATGCGTTCGATCGCGGCGCGGCGAACACGTTGCTGACCAGCACGCCAGCAAGATCCAGGTGCTCGCGCTCCTCGGGCGTCAGCGGTTCGGCCGAAGGCTCGGAGCCCTTGGCGGATTGAGTGCTTGCCAAGGCGCGGCCACCGAGATCACGCAGCGTGATTACCTGATCCGTACCCTGGACGAGGCGGCTCGCCTCGTTGCTAAAAGCCTGCAGATCATCATTGGCGAGAGCAGGCGACTTGGAGAGCCCTTCCAGAAGGGTCTTGAGATTGACGAGTTCGCCATCAACGACCAGCGACACCTGACGAGCAATCCAAAGCGCCTCCTGCTCGATACGAGACTGCTCATGCAGGGCGTAGGCAACGAACAGATAGGCAGCAAACAGCCAGACCGGCAACACGGCCGCTGCGATTAGTCCAAGCAGATGGGCTCGTACCGATCGACGAGGCAAATCTGTTTCCCTGTCTTCCCCAATACTGCAAGCTTAGCCGCAAGCTGGCGAACGACAAGCTTAGATTAACACTGCTGAACATGGCCAAGTTCGAAGGCCGCTTGGCGCCAGACAATGCGGCTAAGCGAAAATCACTGAGTTGCAAAGAGTCCCGCCCGAGGGGTGGACAGAGGAGCCACGCGGGAACCAGAGCTTGGTTTTGCCGTCATTTCCGGCTCGGCGGGCCAGCGTATCTCGTCGCCTTTCATTCGAGGGACGAAAAGGTGACGTACCCCTTCGCCGGCAAGACGGTACGCCTCCCTAGATGGATAATAAGCGCGCCCGAGCGCGGGGTCAGCCCGAGCGGTCTGCGCTACAGCGAACGCGATACCGTCGGGCTGACAATTGCCGGCTTGGTCTTGCATGCGCCGCTGCGCTGAACCAACAGGAGTTTTCTGGATTGCTCGACCAGTCTGGAGCTCTTGGCAATCATCACTCGCGTCTGGTCGATCAGCTCTAGATAGCGCATCTCCTGCTGGCGGAGTTGGATCAGCAAGCGGCGACGATTTTCCCTCTTCATTGCCTTCATCAGATTCCCTTCTCATCATCCGACCGGCACCGACAAGCTTGAGCAGACTGCGGCCTTGCTGCATGTAAGCGGGCAAGAAACTCGCTGCATTAACCTTTGTGATTTGCGCCTCAAAACCACAACGGAACGACGCGGCGGATTTCGCGTTGTGGGCAATGCTTCTCCACGACCACATCAGCATGGCGCGGCGCCACGTCCGACAGGGCGAGCGGCACATCGCACGTCAGCACGAGCGGATTGCCTGCCTCAGAACCAGCAGGCTGCCGATCGAGAATGCATTGAGGCTCCTGAGCCTGTTGGAAGAGGTTCACGCATTGCAGCGGCAGCACCTGTCGCGACTGCTATCGAAATCGGCCGGTAAAGCAGTCTCGGAGCTTTCGGCCGAGACGCAAGTGGTGGCGGGCCGGAATGACGTGATTGCGATTCCCGAGCCCATTATCGGGCTCGGGCTGGAGCTGGAGCAAGCGCTTAAAGAAATCTTGAGCGAGTCGGCCGCCAAACCTTCCAAGGACAAACTTCACTAGCCAAGGCGGCTCTCTCGCTCCTCGGGAGTCCTACTGCAAAAAGCGGATCGCTTCAGCCCGCCTTCTCAAGAAAGCGCTTCGCCATAGCCAATGTGGACCTTTTGCCCGCGAATTATCCGACGCCGCAGGCGCGCTACGCTCTCCGTCGCTTAGAAACCGCGCGCCATAGGCGGGGCAGGTGTGACGTTTCGCGTCGGTTTGCGGTCGAAATCCGGAAGCAGTCACCCTATTTGCGTTGAGCCATGATCAGTCGGACCGATCTTTGAATGAGCGAAGCAGCCAAAAGGCGCGCGTTGCTGCTCCTCAATCCCAAGGCTCGGCGGGGCCAGGAGATGCTCGCGCCAATTGTGGAGCGGCTGGGGCGAGGTCGGCTTTCCGTCACCGTTGAGATGTTCGAGGCGTTGCCTGAAATCGCTCGAGACATCGTTCGCTTACGCCATATGGCCGATCTTGTGGTCGTGTGCGGTGGCGATGGTTCGGTGTCCTCGGCGGCGACGGCGATCATGGAAAGCGGCCTGCCGATGGGCATCATTCCTATGGGGACGGCGAATGACCTTGCTCGTACGCTCAACATTCCGATGGATCTCCTGCAGGCCGCCGATGTGATCGCGCGAGGCCGAACCCGACTGATCGATGTCGGGACGGTCAACGGTCATGCCTTTTTCAATGTCGCAAGTATCGGACTCAGCACCGAACTGGCGCAGGGTCTTGACCCCGCACTGAAGAAGCGCTTCGGCAGGCTGGGCTATGCGCTGGCGGCGATGAAAGTGTTGACCCGGGCCGCGCGGTTTCACGCGAAGATTACCGAGAAAGGCGCGGCGATCGAGGTGGAAACCTACCAGATCGCGGTTGGAAACGGTCGGCACTACGGCGGCGGCAACGTCGTGGAAGAAACGGCCGAGATCGATGACGGACATCTCGATCTCTATAGCTTGGAAATGACGAACCTCTGGAAGCTGGCGTTGATGCTCCGCTCTTTCCGTTCTGGAACGCATGGCGCATGGCGTGAGGTGCGCACGGCCAGGTGCGTCGAGTTCGACATCGAGACGCGGAAGGCGATGCCGGTCAACACCGATGGCGAGATCGTCACGTCGACACCGGCCCATTTCAAGGTTCACCCAAAGGCGATCTCGGTCTTCGCGCCGGATCGCGCCGTGTGAGCGCCCCGTCTTACGGTTTGATCAGTTTCCAGTGCCTCGCCTTGCGCTCGATCAGCGGCAGAGCACGAATGTGCTCGCCGTTGAGGAGAGAAGGTCGAAAGCGACGAAGGCGAGCCTGGGCGTTCCAGGTCATGCGCGAATGGATGGCATGGAAGTTCGGCCGTCCGTCGGGATCCCGCGTGATCATCTCGCCGTCGATGATGAAGGACTCGGGTGTTCGGTTAGCGCGGTCCAAAAGAACGGCCGCCCCTGATGCTCTCGCTGGCCGGCTGACCTACTTTAAGCTAGCGAAGCTTGCGCCCGGGCACCGCCTTTTTGGATCAATGCTGGAAGCGGGACCGGCCGAAAGTTCCAAGCATCTACGCCAACGTCGTACTGGCGTGGAAGCGGCTTAAGCTTCCCATGCGAGTGACCGTGCAAATTGATCGACTTCTTGCCCATCTGATTCCAGGTGCGGAACGGATAGTGGCACAGGATGAGAAGCACCCCATTGAACCTGAGTTCCGCGTAATGCTGAATACTGGCCCATCCGTCGGCGGCGGTCGTTTCGTCCGGGTCATTGTTGCCGATGATCAGGTTCTTGCGCCCATTGAGGCGCGACAGAAGTGCCTCCCCGCCTGCTTTGCCGTGGCGCGCGAAGTCGCCAAGATGCCAGACCTCGTCGTCAGGCGTGACGGTCTCGTTCCAGAAAGAGATCAGCGCTTCGTCATGTTCGGCAAGCGATGCGAAAGGCCGCCGGTCAATCCGCAGGATGCGGGCATCATTGAAATGCGTGTCGCTCGTAAAAAATAGCATCAGGGCATGCCGGCAATGCAGATCGAAACCCACCCTGGGCCTAAGGCTAGCAGCCTTCGGCCCTTAGGGATCTTACCATTCGCACAATGATCCGATCATAAGGCGTTTTCTCCGATCTGCTGTAGTTGATCGTGAAAAGCGCGGCGCGGTCATCACAGACCCTGATGGCGCGAACATATCGGATCTCGCCGTTGTTGATCCCTGAATAGCTGGCCCAGGTCGAGGTCAGGCGCCGGTACGTCAACTTCCAGCCGGCCTTTTCGTCTTCCAGCATGCGATGCTCGATCTCGGCCCGAAAGCTGGCTCTTCCAAGTCTGGCGCCCCACACGGCAAGAAACGCGTCTTGTTCGCCTTGGAATGCAGCACCCTGATCCGAATGCTGGGTGAGGACGAAACCAGGCGGAACATCGAATGTGAAGCCCAGTTGCCGGACCCCAAACGGCTGCCACTCCTGGGCCTGAAGAGAGGCGGTGCAAAAAAGAAAAGTAAATATACTGAACGCAACCCGCATCGGCTTGATTTAGCGCCGCTTCATAGGGCGTCCAGATCAGTTGGGGGCCCCCCGGCCCACCATCTGGTGATCTATCGCAGAGCTGCAGCGGCGTTCGGGCCATGATCTCGACGGACAAGCCTGGCTTGGCGCAAGTGTGTCGCCGGACTTTGCGGGAAGCTGCCGTGGACCCGCAACCGTCGATGCGGCACACCAAGCTAACTCGAAGCCTGAACCGGCCGCCGTTCAGGCCCGAGCGGAAAAACTGGGGCGCAGGTCTGCTTCAGGAAAAGCTGGGCGTATACGTCCCGTTCTTCGACTGTGATACCTTGCTCGCGAGTCAATTGCTTGAAGGCTTCTCGCAACTGATCGAGGTCGAACGCTGAAATGTGTTTGGAGGTAGTCATTGCGCACCTGGGTGATGTTCCACTCATTTCTTGGCAGCTCGCGAGAGGCCTTGCGAAGGCTTGGCTTCCTGTCGGGTTCGCTTGCGCTGCTGTCTCCCAACGCGACGGCAATAGCCGACGCCACGTCGCACCGAACTGCGTTCAGCGAGGCTTGTTCCGCTGAACGGCTTGTCTTCTTTCTAATATTAGCAAAGTCTTTATGAAGGTCCCGCCGGCCCATGACTCGTTAACCATGGCAAAGGGCTTGAGCATTGGGCGACGAAGTGCATCGATGCAATCATCATTCAGGATGACGGCCGGGCCGGTCTGTCGACCCCATCACCATCCCTACTCGATCCCAACGCCCCCCGAAAACAAGGCCAAAGACATGGTGGATCTTATCTGGGAGCTGGCAGCGTTTGCTGGTGATAGGGAACGGGTAGACCAGCGGACTATTAACTCCGCCGGTCCTGGTTCGAATCCAGATTTGCAGCTAGAACTTCGTGTGAGAATTCAATTGCTTGGGATATGTCGTTTGCCGGCATCGCTGTCCGCGAGCTTCCCATACGACGATATATTAGCGAATTAACGAATCGTAGACCGCGCTGTCCTATTCTGGGACAGCGCGGACACTACCCATCGGCCGCGCAGGCGGCTCCGGCTTTCAGGCAACCCTACCCCTGGCCGGAGCCGCCACCTTTTACATACCAGCAAGGGTTGAATCAACCCTTACCAAGCATCCTTACTGGTGCATTTTGCCGATCGTTAGATTTTGAAATGTCGAGGATGTTAGCCGTACCGCGCGGGGATGATCTGCCTCCGCCGCATCCGATAGCATCCGGGAATCCGCCCCAAAAGCTTCGCCGATCATATTAGCGATCAACGATGTATTAACGACTAAGGCGCAGCCTTGCCGGATCGGGGACGAGAACCGCCCCCTGATCGACGATCCGGCGCTTTATGTGCCGAGACGTTCGACCGATGCGGAGCCAAACGCATGAGTGTCGAAACAGCGCTGGCGCAGCTGTTGCGCATGCTTCACCGTCGAGCCTTGAACCTGGCGGCGTTGCCGGACGATGAAAGACTTGCTCATTACGACCTCATCCGCCGCTCGTGCTGCGGAGCAGCCGAGCAAATCGGCCAGAGCCCCGACAATGCCGCCATCACGGCAAACAGCGTGGTCGAATTCACCCGCGCCATGGTGGGCATCATCGAGGCAAGGCGCGGGTAAGAAGGCGGCGAGGAAGAGCTGATCGGCTGTCGCGGCAAGCGGCTCATGGCAAATGGCGAAGCCGAGATCGCGCCCTTTCCCTATCTGCCTGCGCCGGCCTCTGCTCCGCCTACTCCGCCGCCGCGTATCCCGCGATGCCCTTGATCTCCAGAAAATCCTCGAGACCGTATTCGGCATATTCGCGGCCGTTGCCGGACTGCTTGTAGCCGCCGAAGGGCAGGCCGGCGTCCCACGTCGGATAGTTGATATAGACGTTGCCGGAGCGCATGCGGGCCGCGGCCTGGCGCGCCTTCTCGATGTCCTTGGCCTGGATGTAGGAGGCGAGGCCGAAGACGGTGTCGTTGGCCAGCTCGATCGCCTGCTCGACCGTGTCGTAAGGCATGATCGACAGCACCGGCCCGAAGATTTCTTCGCGCGCGATGCGCATGTCGTGCGTCACGTTGGCGAAGACGGTCGGGCGGACATAGTAGCCGCGGTTGAGCTCGGCCGGACGGCCGGGGCCGCCAGCGATCAGGGTCGCGCCTTCGTCGATGCCGCTCTGGATCAGGTCTTGAATCTTGTCGAACTGCAGCTGGCTTACCACCGGGCCGAGCTTCGTTCCCGGCGCGTCGGCCGGCCCGACGGTGAGTTTCTCCGCCGCCGTCCTGGCATAGCCGGCGGCCTCGTCATGCCGGTCGCGCGGCACGAACATGCGGGTCGGCGCGTTGCAGGACTGGCCGCTATTGCCAAAGCAGCCGGCCACGCCCTTGGTCACCGCCCTTTGCAGATCGACGTCGGGGAACAGGATGTTGGCGGATTTACCGCCGAGCTCCTGATGCACACGCTTCACCGTGTCGGCGGCCGCCTTGGCGACGAGGATGCCGGCCCGCGTCGAGCCGGTGAAGGACATCATGTCGACATCCGGATGGCTGGCCAAAGCCTGCCCGACAGTTGGGCCATCGCCGTTGACCAGGTTGAAGACGCCCTTCGGCACACCGGCCTCGTCCATGATCTCTGCGAAGATGATGGCGTCGAGCGGCGCGATCTCCGACGGCTTCAGCACCATGGTGCAGCCGGCGGCGAGCGCCGGGCCGACCTTGCAGGTGATCTGGTTGAGCGGCCAGTTCCAGGGCGTGATCAGGCCGACGACGCCGATCGGCTCCTTGACGATCAGCGAGGAGCCTTTGACATGGCGAAACTGGAAGGTCTTCAGCACCTCGGCCATCTTCTCCAGATGCGCCTGGCCGACGCCGACCTGGCTGTCCAGCGCCATCTGGCGCGGCGCGCCCATCTCGCGCGAGACGGCGAGCGCAAGGTCCTTGCTGCGCTTCTTGTAGACCTCGATGACGCGGTTGAGGATGTCGAGGCGCTCCTCGACTTCACTGAAGCCGAAAGTAGCGAAGGCGCGCCTGGCGGCAGCGACCGCCTTGTCGACATCGGCCTTGGTGCCCAGCGAGATCTGCGCGAAGGCGTCTTCGTTCGACGGATCGATGACGTCGAAATTGTTCGGCACCACCGGATCGACCCACACGCCTTCGATATAGAACTGCAGATTGTGCGACATATCTTCTCCCTTCGGCGCGCTTGGCGAGCGTCATATTCCGCCAGAGATAACGACGCGCGTATGGCAACGCAAGACAGGGTCGTTGAGCCAGCGGCGGAGCCGTACCGCAGTCCGCTAAGAGTTCAGTCCTCAAAGGAACTGGCGGCCACATAGATCGCGGCAAGCTTCTCGATGCCGGCCTGGTCTTCCTTGTCGAAGCGGCCTGGCAGCGGGCTGTCGAGATCGAGCACGCCGAAGATGCCTTCGTCGTCGCGCAAGAGCACGACCAGTTCCGAGCGCGAGTCGGCATCGCAGGCGATGTGGCCGGGAAAATCGTGCACGTCCTTGATCAGCATCGACATATCGAGATCGACCGCCGTGCCGCAGACGCCCTTGCCGACCGCTATGCGCACGTAGGCCGGCTTGCCCTGGAAGGGGCCGAGCACCAGCTCTTCGTCGGATTGAAGGAAATAGAAACCCGCCCAGTTGAGGTCGGGCACCATCTGGTAGATGAGCGCCGAGGTGTTGGCGGCGTTGGCGATCGAGTCTCGCTCGCCTTCCAGCAGCGCTTTCAATTGCCTGGCCAGCTCATCGTAGAAGGCCGGCTTGTTGCTCGTGTCGAGGGCCGTTGCCGCAAACATCCTGGTCGTTTCTCCGTTGCTAAGGCGCTGAAGCGCCCGCTACAGTTTGGCCTTATCTGCCACCAATGCTGCGCGCGGGAAATACACAAGTCGTGAGCGCCATTCTCGCCAACCGAAAACGCGACCGCGCGCAGCCGGAGGCAGGCGAGACCCCGCTCACCTTTGCGGTGCTGGTCTTTCCCGGCTTTCCGATGATGGCGTTTTCTTCTGTCATCGAGCCGCTGCGCGGCGCCAACATTCTTGCGAAGCGCGACTGCTACCGATGGGTGATCGTCGGCGCGGATCAGGGCACGGTCGAAGCCTCCAACGGCGTCGTCATCCAGCCCGGCTTCTCGGCCGCCAACGCACCGAAGGTCGATCGCATCGTCGTCTGCTCGGGCGGCGATGCCGACCATGTCGTGGCCGACGAGGCGATGAGCTGGATCCGCAAAAGCCTGCGCGGTGGCGCGCATATCGGCGCGGTGGCGGATGCGGCGTTCTTCCTCGCCCGCGCCGGCCTGCTCGACGGCCATGCCTGCACCTTGCACTGGACCAGCCAGGCCGCTTTCACCGAGGCGTTTCCCGACATCGAGCTCAGGCGCGATCTCTTCGTCATCGACCGCAAGCGTTTTACCTCGGCCGGCGGCGTCGGCAGCCTCGACATGATGCTGGAGATCATCACGCGCGACTACGGCGCAGAGCTTGCCGCTGGTGTCGCGGAATGGTTCGTGCACTCTCCCCTGCGGTCGAGCGTCGACCGCAAGCTGATGCCGCTGCGCCTGCGCACCGGGGTGCAGAACGAGCTGGTGCTGTCGGCGATCGCCATCATGGAGGACGCGGTCGAGGAACGGCTCGGCATGGCGGAGCTGGCTGAGCGGCTTGGGGTCTCGCCCGACAAGCTCGAGCGCAATTTCCGCGCCGAGCTGGATATCTCGCCGAACGGCTATTACCGGCGGCTCAGGCTGAAGCGCGCCGCCGATCTGCTGGCGCATTCGACGCTGATGGTGCGCGATGTTGCGCTGGCCTGCGGTTTTGCTTCGATGTCGAGTTTCGCGCGGGCTTTCAAGGAGGAGCATGGGCAGGCGCCGAAGGCGATGCGGCGGCGGTAGGATCAGAGTTCAACGTCCGGTTTGCCAGTTTCCGACCGGACTTTGACAGGCGGCGATTTCTCGGCGGCGACGTTGGGCCTTGCCTCTTCATAGGTCGCCGCGACATCCCAGATCACCCCTTGGCGATTGGAAGAAGGCGGAAGGTCCAATGTCGGGAATGCTTTGTTGATTTTGTTGATAGCCCAAACCAATCCGACGATAATGCCGAAATATGCCGCCAGACATGCGAGCATGGTTGTGTTGCCAAAATCGTCGGCCAGCCAATGCAGAATCGGCTGAATATAGGCCAGAAGGCAGAAGCTGAAAAAAAGCAGGATGTATAAGGGGCCAAGCGCTATTCGATAATCCACGGTGTGGTCCGCAATACCAGATTATTCAGCGACTTTACCACAAAGTCTCAAAGCTGATGAGGCATCGAGCAGAATTTTAGCGGTTGCAGTTCCACACGGCCAGCGGCATCCGGCACAGCATGAGCGGCTTTCCGCACAATACCTTCTCCCCTCCTGCGCCATGGTCGGCATTTACAACCTACTCAAGGCCAGGCACCCATGAGCATCGTCGTTTTCGATCCCGACAGCACCGAGGATGTGGACTTCAAGGACCGCATGCGCCATCCGGCCGCGGCCGATCCCGCCGGCGGCATGTGGCTCTCCGACACCGAGCCGTCCTTCATCGACGCTGACGCTCTGCGCAAGGGGCGGCTCGCCAAACTGCGCGCCTGGATGCGCGAGGCGGGCTATGGCGGCGTCGTGCTGTTCGACCCCTATAACCAGCGCTACGCCACCGGCTCGCGCAACATGTTCGGCTATTTCCTGCGCAATTCGACCCGCTACTTCTTCATCCCGACCGATGGGCCAATCGTGCTGTTCGAATATCCGCAGAGCTACCATGTCTCGATGGTGCTCGACACGATCGACGAGGCGCGTCCTTCCAAGCTCGTCTGGTCCTCCGTCTCCGGTCGCGACGACGAGACGGCGGGGCCGTTCGCCGACGAGATCACCGAGCTTCTGAAGAGGCATGGCGGCGGCTCGATGAAGCTCGGCCTCGACCGCTGCAGCCATCTGCAGGCGGTGGCTCTGGAAAAGCGCGGCTGCGAGGTGAAGGACTGCCAGGGCGAGATTCTTGCCGTGCGCGCGGTGAAAACGCCGGAGGAGGTGAGATGCCTGCAGGCTTCCATGGCCGGAGCCGAAGCCGCGGTGGCCGCCGTGCGCGAGGCGATCAAGCCCGGCGTTTCCGAAAACGAGCTCTTCGCCATTATGTATCACGAGGTGATCCGCCAGGGCGGCGAGTTCATCGAGACCCGGCTGCTGACTTCAGGACAGCGCACCAATCCGTGGTTCAACGAGGCGAGCGGCCGCAAGATCAGGCCGGGCGAGCTGGTCGCGCTCGATACCGACACCATCGGCTGCTACGGCTATTATTCCGACTTCTCGCGCACCTTCCGCTGCGGCCCGGGCAAGCCGACGCCCTACCAGAAATCGCTCTACCGCATGGCGCACGACCAGGTGCAGCACAACATTTCCATCGTGAAACCCGGCATGGCCTTCCGCGAGATCGCCGAGAGGGCCTGGAAAATCCCGGACCGCTTCGTCGACCAGCGCTATACCTCGGTCATGCACGGCGTCGGCATGCATGGCGAGACGCCCTTCATCGCCCACGCGATGGATTACGAGACGTACGGCCGCGACGGCATGATCGTGCCGGGCATGGTGGTGAGCGTCGAAAGCTATATCGGCGAGAAAGGCGGCCGCGAGGGCGTCAAGCTGGAGGACGAGATTCTCATTACCGAAACGGGGACCGAGCTGCTTTCGCGGTTTCCTTATGAGGATGAGTTTCTGGAATGAGCGGTTTGACGCCGATACGCTGTGTTGGCGCCGCCCATACGTTGTCGCAGGCGTTCGAGATTGGCCGCAGCACTCATGTCGTCGTCATCCTCGGGCGAAGCAAGGTGCGAAGCGACGCGGCGCAGACCCTAGGATCCATTCCGTTACGTCCGAGCGCCGCAACGGTGCAGAATTCTGTTGGGCCGCACTCTTCGGTCAAGGTAACGGAATGGATTCCAGGGTCTTCGCGACGCCGCTTCGCGGCTGCTTCGCGCTGGAATGACGAAGCTGATACGCTGCGGCACATTCCGACGCGCCGCCGCACCCCTTTGAGAGCATCCGCATGAAATCCCCCATTTCCATCCGGCGCGGCACGGTGGCCGCGGTGTTCATCGATCTCCAGGAGGAGCATCGCAAGGACAAACGCTATCTGGTCGAGGGCTTTGCCGACATCCTCGCCAACGTCGAACGCCTGCAGGAGGCGGCGCGGCGCAATTTCGTGCCGCTCTATCATTGGGCCTATATCGTCGACCTCGCCGAGGCGCGGCCGTTCCATCCGCTCGACGAGAGCGGCAAGTCGGCCTTCTCCGACAAGGACGATCCGTTGACGGCGATCTGCCATGAAGTGGCGCCGCAAAACGGCGAAGCCACTCTGGTCAAGCAGGAAGCCAGCGTCTTCGGCAAGAACGATTTTGGCGACAAGCTCGAAGCAGCCGGCATCGAATGGCTGGTGATTGCCGGCGTGTGGACCGAAGCCTGCATCGACGCCACGGTGAAGGACGCGGTGGCGCACGGTTTTCGCGTGCTCCTGGTCAAGGATGCCTGCGGCAGCGGCAGCAGCGCCATGCACCAGACCGGCATCCTCAACCTCGCCAACCGCCTCTATGGCGGCGCCGTGACCAACACGCTCGACGCTTGCCGGCTGATGGCAGGCGACACGGTGAGCGTGTGGCAGGTCGAGGGATCGGTGCCGCTGCGCTTCACCTTCGAGAATGCGGCGCAACTTTACGCAGAGCTCTGACCGCGAAGACCGGAGACCCAGCCGCCCGGCAAGGCGCAGCAATTATGCGCGTCAGCCAACTTTAGCCTGCGGAACAGCGCACAAGAATTGCGGAAAACCAAACATTTCGTCGCGGAAAGCGGACCTATGATCCCCTCGCAGGCAACGGCGCCCGGCGGCCGTATCCACCTCCGCGCCTGACGGCAATCGGGGCCGCCCACCGGGTTTCGTGCAGGTCGTCGCCGCCAAAAGCCGCCGCGCGGGCGACCTGGACCAACAATAGAGGGAACGACAATGAAATTCATGCTGACCGACAGAAAACTGCACCCGCGGGCAAAGCCGACCGCGGGTGATTTCAAGAAGGGCGCGATCAGCCGGCGCGAGTATCTGGCGCTTATGGCCGGCTTGGGCGTCAGCGCCGCCGGCGCGCTGGCGCTGGGCGGCCTTACTCCCTCGCCCGCTCGGGCCGAGGAGCCGAAGCGCGGCGGGGTCCTGCGCGTCGCCATGAACGTGAAGGGCTTCAAGGATCCGCGCACTTTCGATGGCGTCGAGATGTCGAATGTGGCGCGCCATTGCAACGAATATCTGGTGCGCTGGAAAACCGACTTCACCTTCGAGCCCTGGCTGCTCGAAAACTGGGAGACCAGCGACGACGCCAAGACGATCACGCTTCACGTGCGCAAAGGCATCACCTGGTCGAACGGCGACACTTTCAACGCCGACGACGTGATCCACAACCTCAACCGCTGGTGCGATGCCTCGGTCGCCGGCAATTCGGTCGCCGCGCGCATGGGCGCGCTGGTCAACGCCGACACCAAGAAGCCGGTCGACGGCGGCATCCAGAAAGTCGACGACTACACCGTCAAGCTCAACCTGCCAAAGCCCGACATCTCGCTGATCGCCGGCATGGCCGACTATCCGGCGCTGATCATGCACCGCTCCTATGAAGGCGATGCCGATCCGAAGAAGGCTTTGGCCATCACCACCGGCCCGTGCGAGCTGGTGAGTTGGGACGCCGAGACCGGTGCGGAGGTGAAGCGCAAGGACAAGCCTTGGTGGAAGGGCGAGTTCTATCTCGACGGCATCAAGTGGGTCGACTACGGCTCCGATCCCAACGCCATGCTGTCGGCCTTCGAATCCGGCGAGATCGACACCGACCACGAGACCGCCTCGGACGCCGTGTCGCAGACCGAGCAGATGGGACTCGAAAATTCTGAGATCGCGACCGGCTCGACCATCGTCGCGCGCTTCAATGTCGGCAACGCGCCCTATGACGACGTCAAGGTGCGCCGTGCCGCCCAGCTTGCCGTCGACAATGCGGCCGTGCTGAAGCTCGGCCTCGACGGCAGGGGCAAGCCCGCCGATAACCACCATGTCGGACCGATGCATCCCGAATTCGCCGATATCGGCCCTGCCAAGCGCGATGTCGACGCGGCGAAGAAGCTGTTGGCCGAATCCGGCAAGGCCGAGCACGAATACGAGCTGATCTCGGTCGACATCGAATGGCAAAAGAGCACCGCCGACGCGATCGCCGCCCAGATCCGCGAGGCCGGCCTCAAGATCAAGCGCACCGTGCTGCCGGCCGCCACCTTCTGGAACGACTGGAGCAAGTTCCCCTACTCCTGCACCGAATGGCTCGGCCGTCCGCTCGGCGTCCAGGTGCTGGCGCTGGCCTATAAATCGGGCGCGGCCTGGAACGAAAGCGCTTATTCGAACAAGGAGTTCGACGAGCTTCTCGATAAAGCACTTGCGACCCCGGATGCCGCCCAGCGCAAGGAGATCATGGCCAAGATCGAGCAGAATTTGCGCGACTCCGGCATCATCATCCAGCCCTACTGGCGCTCGGTCTACCGCACCTACCGCAAGGGCGTGCATGGCTGCGAGCAGCACCAGGCGCTCGAGCAGCATTTCGAGACGGTTTGGCTCGAGTCCTGATTCCTCCCAGGACCGATCGCGACGATCTGGGCCTCAGCGGCGCCGTGCAGCGCTGCGCCCAGCATCCGGACAATGTCTGGGCGCTACACGGGCTGGTCGAATGCCTGAAGGGGCGCCGCGAGAGCGAGGAGCTGCCGGGCTTGCAGGCGAAACTTGCTTTGGCGCTGACCAAGGCGGACGTGCCGATCACATCGTCATGCCTCTGCCGCACGAGCGTGCAGGCAGACCACTGCTGTTGTCCTTGAGACAGCGGGCGGCCGCTAAGAGAAGATTTTCGCCAATTCGTCGACGCTGGTGCCTTCCTTGACTTGGCGCAGTTCGACATAGCTGACCGCGGTGGCAACGGAGAGCACCATCGAGACGACGGCCTGCACCACGGCGGCGCCCAGTTCGGCGAGGATCCCGCCGAAGAGAAGCAGCACCACCAGGATCCCCCACTGGATGACCATCGCGATGATGACCAGAATGAGGAAGAGGCCGAACAGCGACCAGCGATTGCCTTTGGTCAGCGCTCGGCTGCGCGACATCGAGCCGAATACGCCCAACCGTTCCTGGATGAGGACGGGAACCGACATCGACCAGCCGAGCCACAGGATGATGCCGGGAACGATCAGCGCGATCATCGCAAGCGCTGAGCCGATGCCGACGAGCAGGCCGATCGCGAGCGTCGGCAACAGGAAGCGGATGGCAATCTGCACGCTGTCTCCGAAGGATGGCCGCCTTCCGTTCAGATCCTCGATTGTTGCCCGCACCAGCGACGACTGGAGCAGCAGCGTGAAGACGAAGGAAATCAATCCCGCGAGGATGCTGAGATAGGAGTTGCGCAGCACCGCGTTCGGATCCGCCATGGCACCCGGATCGCCATTCATCACCGCTTCCATCTGCGGTTGGGTCCATAACCTGATGAGCAGCGTCGGGAGGCCGGCGAACAAAAGCCCAAGCCCGACGCAGAGTCCTATGTTGCGCGTGATGACGGCAAAAGTGCTGTTGAACACCCTGCCGATTTCGAATCTGCCTGGTCGTCCCAATGTCGCAGTGGTCATGATAGCTTTCCCCCGAGCCGCCGCCGAATCCAATTCGGCAACTTCAAAGTAAATTTGCCAAGAACTGCGAGCTCCGTCCAGTGGACTTGCAATTGTTTCGGGTATTCCCGGTGTGAGCCAGAACCGCCGGCAGCAGAAAAAGCTCACGGTCGCGCTCTGATTTGAGGCCAGGATGGCGATTTTCAGGCAGGCTCTCAGCGGGGGCTGCCGCTCACCAGCACTTCGGCCGGCCTCGCCAGCATCCCAGACTACGAGAATATCTCCGCCAGTTCATCGACGCCGGTGCCTTCCTTGACCTGGCGCAGTTCGACATAGCTGACCGCCGTGGCAACCGAAGTCACCATAGAAACGACACTCTGTACCATGGCGGCCAACAACGCGGCGACAATGCCGTGAAAAAGATAGATAACGACCGCGCTTATCGACTGGATCACAAACCCTATGATCACCAGGATCACGAACAGTCCCAACAGAGCCCAGCGGCTCCCCTTGGTCAGCGCGCGGCTGCGCGACATAGAACCGAAGACGCCAAGTCGCTCCTGAATCAGCACTGGCACCGCCATCGACCAGCCGAGCCCGAGGATAATTCCCGGCACCAGCAGGGCAATCGATGCGGCGCCTACGCCGAGCCCGACGAGTAGGCCCATTCCGACTGTTGGCAACAAAAAGCGGATTGCGATGCGGACGCAATCACTAAAAGTGGGCTTCTTCCCGTTCATGTCCTCAATCGCCACCCGGACGAGGCTCGACTGCAACAGAAACGCAAAAGCGAAATAAAGTATTATAACGACCGCAGTTCCACTGATGTAGCCGAGCTTGTAGTTCGTGGTAGCCGCGGCGAAATTCGCCGGATTTCCAGGATGGAAATTCAGACGCACGAGCTGCGTGACCAGTTGCGGCAGTCCTGAAAACAGCGCGGCAAGACCAACGCAGAGTCCAATATTACGACCGATCACGGAGAAAGTGTTGTTGAACACTCGGCCGATCTGAAAATTCTCCGGCCGTACCAACGCGGCTGAAGTCATGACGCCCTCCCCTGCTCGGCCGCTCTGCGCCAGCCTATGGCCCCAAAGCAAATCTGCCAGTATTGACGAGACGAGTCCAATCACTTGCAATTGTCCTGCGGTATTGCCAGTGTCGAACCCGTGGGTAGCAGGGGAGCGAGTTGGTGACAGCGGCACAGCCGGCCACAGCGGACGCCGAATGGCTGGCCAAGATGCACAAGCAGCTGCTGGCGGACGATACGATCCAGTTTGACCTGCCGGGGCTGGTGCGGCCGGAACCGCCGGAATGGCTTAAGCCTTTTCTGGAAGCCCTGGCAAAGCTTGGCCCCTACATGATCTATCTGTTCTGGGGCGCGGTGATCATCGGCGTCGCGATCATCGTGTTCCTGCTCGTGCTCGAGGCGAAGGGCATCGCCTGGCGGCTGCCATGGCGGCGCCCCGGCAAGGAGGACGAGACGAAGGAGGAATGGCGCCCGGATGCCGGCGCGGCTCAGATCCTGCTCTCCGAAGCCGATGCGCTCGCCGCGCGCGGCGACTATGACGAGGCGGTGCATCTTCTCTTGCGCCGCAGCGTTGCCGACATCGCCAGCCGCCTGCCCGACTTCCTGCGCCCGTCGCTGACCGCGCGCGACATCGCCGCCGCAGGTTCCATCCCGTCCCGCCCCCGCGCTGCCTTCAGTGAGATCGCGCGCATCGTCGAGGCTGCCTTGTTCGCTCGCCGGCCGGTCGGCGCCGAGGGCTGGCAGCAGGCGCGCGGCGCCTATGAGCGCTTTGCCTTCCGGGATGCCTGGGCATGAGCGCGGAGGCGACGGAGGCACAAGAGCCGTTCAGCCGCAGGACGCTGTTCTGGGGCATCTTCGCCAGCCTGCTCGCGGCTGCCGGATTCTTCCTGCTCTCGACCTACGCTCCGGACTTTCGTCAGCCCCAGGGCGGCGCAACACCGCTCTCCAAGGGCGGCACCGGCTATGCCGGGCTCGTGGAATGGCTGAAGCTCACCAACGGGCAGGCGCCGCCCATGGCGCGCGGGGAGAAGGATCTGCAATCTCCCCTGGCATCCACATTCCTGCTGATCGTCACCATCGCGCCCAACAGCGACCCGGCGGCGCTTCAGCGCATCATCAAGCTCCGCTTGGGCAAGCACACGCTTTTCGTGCTGCCCAAATGGGTCACCTTTCCGCAGCCGGGCCAGGAGGGCTGGGAGACGAAAGTCGAGCGGCTGCCCGCAACGGCGGTCAACGACTGGCTCGGTCGCCTCGCCAAGGCCAAGCTCGGCGACGGCAAGCCATCGGTCGATCGGATCGATATAGAGGGGCGCAAGATCGCCGTGCCCGAGGAGTTGCAATGGGTAGCCGACAATCATCCGCTGATTGCCGCGGGTGACGGCAAGGCTGTTCTCACCGAACTCGACAGCGAACCCTTCTACATCCTGACCGATCCCGATCTCATCAACAACGCGGCGCTGAAGGATCCGCAAAAGGCGGCAGCGGCGCTCGACATGATCGCCATGCTGGAGCCCGCCAAGGGCGCGGTCATGTTCGACCTGACGCTTCACGGCATCGGCCAGAACTACGATCTCGGCAAGCTCCTGGTCGAACCGCCCTTCCTGGCGCTGACGCTGTCGGTGCTGGTGGCGGCTGCCCTCGCCTTCCTGCACGGGCTCGGTCGCTTCGGGCCGCCGCGCACCGAGGGTCGCGCCATCGCCTTCGGCAAGCAGGCGCTGGTCGACACCACGGCAATGCTCCTGAAGCGGGCAGGACGGCTGCAGGAACTCGGCGACCGCTATGCCGCGCTGATGCGCCAGCGCGCCGCCGCGCTGCTTGGCGCGCCGCACGGGCTGCAGGGTGAAGCGCTAGACCGCTGGCTGGATTCCCGCGACAAAAATGAAGCGAACGGCTTCACCGCGCGGTTCAAGGCTGCGAACGGTTCCAAAACATTGGCCGCAATGCATGAAGCAGCGGAAGAGCTGCATGACTGGACGGCAAGGAGGCTCGGTGAACGTCGATGAAGTGAAAGCCCTGGCGAGCGCGATCAGGGAAGAGGTGGCTAAAGCGATCACCGGGCAACGCGACACGGTCGATCTGATGCTGACGGCGCTGTTCGCCGGCGGGCATATATTGCTCGAAGGTCCGCCCGGTACCGCAAAGACCATGACCGCGCGCTGCTTCGCGCAGGCGCTCGGCGTCGCCTATGGGCGCATCCAGTTCACGCCCGACCTGATGCCCGGCGACATCGTCGGCGCCAACATCTACAATTTCCAGACCGGCCAGTTCACGCTGACGCGCGGCCCGATCTTCTGCGATCTGCTGCTTGCCGACGAGATCAACCGCACGCCGCCGAAGACGCAGGCTGCACTGCTCGAAGCCATGCAGGAGCACGCTGTCACATTCGACGGCACGACCCATTCGCTCGGCAAGAACTTCATGGTGGTGGCGACGCAGAACCCGATCGAGCATCAAGGCGTCTATCCGCTCCCCGAGGCCCAGCTCGACCGCTTCCTGTTCAAGCACCGGGTCAGCTATCCGGACGCGCAGGAAGAACGTGCCATCATCATCCACCACGGCGGCGGCTCCGCCTCGCACAATATCGAGCAATACGGCATCAAGGCGCAGACCGACCGCAAGACGCTGGAGGCGGCGCTTGCCACAGTGGGCGCCGTCACGCTGGTCGACGACGTCGTCGGCTACATCGCTGCCCTCGTGCGCGGCACGCGCGAAAGCCCGGATCTGGAGGTCGGCGCAAGCCCGCGTGCCGGCGCCATGCTGGCGCGCGCGGCGCGAGCCCGGGCCGCGCTCGACGGCCGCAACTATGTCATCCCCGACGACGTCAAGGCTTTAGCCGTGCCGGCGCTGCGCCACCGCGTCATCCTCTCGCCGGCGGCGCAGATCGATGGACGGCTGGTCGAGCAGATCGTTTCCGACCTCGTCGACCAGACGGAAGCGCCGCGTTGATCTATCCGAGCGGCAGAGCGGTATGGGCGGCGGCGGCGGGAGCGATTCCCGCCTTCCTGATCGCGCTCGCGCTGCCGCATGTCTGGTATCTCGGGTTGCTCTGGATTTGCGCTTTGCTTGCCTTCCTGGCGGTCGATGCGGCGGCCGGGCGCGGACGCGCGTCGCTCAACGCCACGCTCACCGCACCGCCGCAGGTCGGCGTCGGCGGACGTTTCACGCTGCACATCGCGGCCGGTCTCGGGGCGCGAACGCGGCGGCTGCAGGCGCGCGTCGGGCATGACCAGCGGCTGGCGCCGGTCAACGGCACGGGCGGCACGCTGCCGGCGAATGGCGGCACGCTCGGTCTCGAATTCGACGCCGTTCGGCGCGGCATCGCCAGCTTCGATCGGCTATGGCTGCGCTGGCAAGGGCCGTTCGGGCTGGTCTGGAACCAGGCCGTGCTGCCGGTGGACCGCAAGATAGCGGTTTTGCCCGATGTCAGCCGCGCGCGCGACGAGGCGATCACGCTGCTGCAGCGCTCCGCTCTTGCCGACGGCCATGCGCAGAAGCGCGCCGGCCAGGGCCGCGAGTTCGAGGCGCTCAAGGACTACCAGCCCGGCATGGGCCGGCGCATGATCGACTGGAAGCGCAGCGCCCGCCACGGCAAATTGCTTGCCCGCGAATTCCGCATCGAAGAGAACAACAACATCGTCTTGGCCATCGATAGCGGGCGGCTGATGTGCGAGCCGGTCGAGGGCGTGCCGAAAGTCGACCGGGCCGTGACGGCGGCGCTGTTGTCCGCCTTCATTGCGCTCAAGGGTGGCGACCTCGTCAGCCTGTTTTCTTTCGACGCCAGGCCGCGCGTTTCCAGCGGCGCCGTGCGCGGCTCGCCGAGCTTCACCATGATCCAGAAGCGCGCCGCCGAGATCGACTATTCGACCGAGGAGACCAATTTCACCCTGGCGCTGACGACGCTCGCCGCGAAGCTCGACCGGCGCTCGCTGGTCATCGTCTTCACCGATTTCGTCGACCCGATCAGCGCCGAGCTGATGCTGCGCACCGTCGGGCGGCTGACCGAGCGGCATCTGGTGCTGTTCATGCTGATGAAGGATGTCGAGCTGGAGACCTTGGCCGATATGGCGCCTACCGCTCCGGAGGACGTGGCCCGCGCGGTCACCGCCGGCGACCTGCTCAGACAGCGGCAGGTGGTGATCGGCAGACTCAGGCTGCTCGGCGCGCATGTCATCGAGGCCGACCACCAGCGGCTCGGCCCGGCGCTGGTCGAGCGCTTTATCCAGCTCAAGGAGGAAAACCTCTTATGACGCTGCCCGCCGGCACCGATGCCGTCCGCCAGTCGCTGGCAAGCTTCCGCCAGGAGCGCGAGGCCGACTGGAAGGCGTTCGAGGCGCTGCTTGCCCGCGTCGAGAAGCGCGCGCCGCGCGCGCTGTCGGAAGAGGAGCTGCTGTCACTGCCCCTTCTCTACCGCTCGGCGCTGTCCTCGCTTTCGGTGGCACGCGCCACTTCGCTCGACAGCGCACTGATTGCTTACCTCGAAGCGCTCTGCCTGCGCGGCTATTTTTACCTCTATGGCGCGCGGCGATCCTTGAGAATGCGCATCGGCGACTTCTTCCTGCACGACTGGCCGGCGGCGATCCGCGACTTGTGGCGCGAGGTGTGGGCATCGGTCGCCCTGACGGTGATCGGCGCCATTGCCGGGTACTGGCTGGTCGCCTCCGACAAGCGCTGGTACGACGCCATCATCGCGCCGAGCCTCGCCGGCGGGCGCAATCCGGATTCGTCGGCCGAGATGCTGCGCAGCGTGCTTTATGGCGGCGGCGACCACTTTCTCTCGGGCTTCGCCGCTTATCTCTTCACCCACAACACGCAGGTGTCGATCCTGGCCTTCGCGCTCGGCTTCGCCTTCGCGGTGCCCAGCGTGCTGATCATCCTGATGAATGGCTGCATGCTCGGCGCCATCTTCCAGATCTATGCCGCCAAGGGGCTCGGTTTCGAGCTCGGCGGCTGGCTGTCGATCCACGGCACGACGGAGCTTTTCGCCATCGCCATCGCGGGCGCGGCCGGCATGCGCATCGGCACCAGCATCGCCTTTCCCGGCGAGCTGACGCGCATGGCCGCGGCCTCACGAGCGGGCCGCGTGGCGGCGACCGCGATGGTCGGCGTCGTCGTGATGCTGCTGTTTGCCGGCCTGCTCGAAGGCATCGGCCGGCAGACGATCACAAGCGATATCGCCCGCTATTCGATCGGCGGCGGCATGCTGGCGCTCTGGATTTCTTACTTCTACCTGTTCCGGATGGTGCGGCATGGCAACGGCTAGGAATCCCGCCGCGCTGGTGCGCCCGCTGGTCACGCCGGAGGGCGTGGACCTGCGCGTCAAGCTGGCGGATGCCGGGACGCGGGCTTCGGGATTCCTGCTCGATGTGGTGATCATCGTCGTCGCCGCCGTCGCGGTCAGCCTTGTCGCGATCTTCGGCCTGGGCGGGCTCGGCGTGAAGGACGCCGAACCGCTCTTCATCGTCTGGATCATTTTCATCTTCCTGCTGCGCAACGTCTATTTCATCGCCTTCGAGGCGGGCCGGCGGGCGGCGACGCCCGGCAAGCGGATGGTCGGCGTCCGCGTCGCTTCGCGCAGCGGCGCCGGCCTCAGCCTCGACCAGGTCATCGCGCGCAACCTGATGCGCGAGATCGAGGTGTTCCTGCCGCTGTCGATCCTGGCGGCGCGCGGCAGCGCCGGCGTCGCCGACACGCTGTCGACCATCTTCGGCCTGGTGTGGGCGCTGCTGTTCTCCTTATTCCCGCTCTTCAACCGCGACCGGCTGCGGATTGGCGACCTGCTCGCCGGAACCTGGGTGGTCGAGGCGCCGAAGGTGGCGCTGCTCGAGGATCTGTCGCTGCGCAAGGATCCGGTCGCGACCCGCTTCCAGTTCAGCGCCGCGCAGCTCGACGCCTATGGCATCGCCGAGCTGCACAAGCTGGAGGAAGTGCTGCGCCGCGACGACTATTTCGCGATGAAAGCGGTGGCGGAAACGATAGGCCGCAAGATCGGCGCCAGGGTCGAGCCGGTCGATTCACGGGCATTCCTCACCGCCTATTACGGCGAGCTGCGCGCGCACCTGGAGCGCAAGCTGCTGCTGGGCAATCGGAAGGCGGACAAGTACGCGCGGTAGATTGGAACTCTCAGTATGTCTGAAACAATCAGCCAAGCCGAGAGCGCCAGAATAGAAAGCGCCATTCAGGCAGCAGTTGCCGGGTCGTGGGAGGTTTTTGCAAAACTCACCGATGAACCGTTTCCAAACGATGCGACGATGAGGGAGCAGTTCGAAGATTCCACTCCCCGACTGCAGCAGGCCGGAGGAAATTGGGAAATGAAATGGGGCATAGGCATCGTACCCGACGACGGGACGCGCGTGATCACAGCCATGATCAAAGCGCCGCCCACCGTGGATATTGTCCTCACGCTGCACAGCACGAGCGACCGGGACGACAGCACTATCAGTATCTGGACCTTCTTTCAGCAGCGAAATTGGGACGACTAGGCCCTCGCCCTACCCCACCCATTTTTCATAATCCGACACCAGAAGGTGAACCGGCGCCACATCCTCCTCGATGTTGGAGAAGCGGCCGATCGGATCGCGGAAGACGTTGTCGGTGAGGTCGTCATTGACGGTCGAGACCTCGCCGATGAGCACGTCCTTGCCCTCGGCCCAGAAGGCGTGCCAGACGCCCGGCAGCAGCGTCACGCTCTGGCCCGGGTCGAGCTTCAGGAGCCCGCCGGCGGGCAATCTGGTGATGGTGCCGTCGACCGGCACCGACACTTCGGCCTTCGGGTCGATGCCGCCGTCGCGGTCGTGCATGAACAGTTCCAGCACCAGCTTGCCGCCGCCGCGGTTGATGATGTCCTCGGCCTTGATGTTGTGGCGGTGCATGGGCGACAGCTGGTCCTTGCGCGAGATCATGATCTTCTCGGCGTAGAGCATGCCCATGCCGAGCTTCATGTCCGCGTAGCGGCCGTTGCGGACGGTAAAAAGGAAGAGACCAAGCTCATCGAACTTCTCCTGGCCGTAGTCGGTGATGTCCCAGCCGAGACGCGAGCTGAAAATGGCCGAAGAGTCCGCCTTGTGCGCCTTCATCTCTTCCGGCGACCAGTAGGCGAAGGGCGGCATGATGTAGCCGAACGAGCGGATGAAGGCGTCGGCTTCGCGGATGATGTCGTTGATTTTGGAGCGCTTCATGGTCGTTTTCCTTCCGGCCGCTGCCTGCTGAAATCTGCCAACCCGAATATCGCAATGCCGGTCCGCTGTCGACGCAAACTGACGGCTCTGGCCTCGTGACATCCGGCCCGATCAAGCCCATAACCCCAACGGGTTTTTGATCGCGCATGTCTTCATTCCCGAAACCGGTTCCCACCTTCGGGAGACATGCTTTTGAACGGTGATCTTCATGGCAAGCATAGACGATCTCGACACGCCGGCGATCCTGATCGACGCGGCCCGCGCCGAAGCCAACATCGCAAAGGCGCAGGCGCATGCCGACCGCCGCGGGCTGAAGCTCCGCCCGCACATCAAGACGCACAAGCTGCCCTACTGGGCGAAGAAGCAGGTCGCGGCTGGCGCGGTCGGCATAACCTGCCAGAAGATCGGCGAGGCCGAGGTGATGGCCGATGCCGGGCTTGAGGACATTTTCCTGCCCTACAACATTCTCGGCCGCGCCAAGCTGGAGCGGCTGAAGGCACTGCATGGCCGCGTCACGCTGTCGGTCACGGCGGACAGCCACGAAACGCTGGCAGGGCTAGCCGCGACCTTCACCGATACCGGCCACCCGCTGCCGGTGCTGGTCGAATGCGACACCGGCATGGGCCGCTGCGGCGTGCAGAGCCCGGCCGAAGCGGTTGCACTGGCGAAAGTGATCGACCAGGCCAAGGGCCTGACCTTCGGCGGGCTGATGACTTATCCGGCGGCGGGCCGCGCCGCCGAAGCCGAGGCGTGGCTGCGGAACGCGCGCGAGACGCTTGCGGCGGCCGGGCTCGAATGCCGGCGCATCTCCAGCGGAGGCACGCCGGACATGTGGCGCTCGGGCGAGGACAGCGTCGTCACCGAATATAGGCCCGGCACCTACATCTATCTCGACCGCTACCAGGTCGCCAAAGGCGTCGGCACGCTCGACGATTGCGCGCTGACGGTGCTGGCCACCGTGGTCAGCCACCCGACGCCCTCCCGCGCCATCCTCGACAGCGGCAGCAAGGCTTTGTCCTCCGATACGCTAGGACTGCCGGATTTCGGCGAGCTGCTCGGCGTGCCCAGCGCGCGAGTGACTGGACTGAGCGAGGAGCACGGCAACGTCACGCTTTCAGACGGCGGCGCCCTGCGCATTGGCGAGCGCGTGCGCGTGGTTCCCGATCATTGCTGCGTGGTGACGAATTTGTTCGACCAGGTGCATCTGATCGACGGCGACAAGGTGCTGGAAACGCTGCCGGTGGCGGCGCGGGGGAAGATGGCTTGAGGATCCTGAGACGCACGCAGATGTTTTAAGTTCGTCTAGGCTGGCGGGACAGCGCCCCCCGTGTCCTGCCGGACATCTCCCCCACTTTGGGGGGAGATTGGCGGCTCGGGCGTCGCGCCCTCCTCCAAACGCTGAAAGTTGCCGAAAGCAATCGCACCATCCTTGTGGGGGAGATGTCCGGCAGGACAGAGGGGGGCGAGAAGGAACGCGACAGACCGCTATTGGTCGAAAATCTACTGCCGTTCCGCCTGCCGCGCCGCAACCCTGCGCATCGCGATCACGCGGCGCCTGAAAATCTCCGTGCGGATCGCCATCAGGTGCAGCGCGAAGAACAGCACGGTGAAGCCAAGCGCCATCACGGCGAGCGGCCACAGCATCGAAGGGTCGATGGTCGGGCCGCCGAGGCGGAAGACCGAGGCCGGCTGGTGCAGCGTGTTCCACCAATCGACCGAGAATTTGATGATCGGGATGTTGATGAAGCCGACCAGCGTGATGATGGCGGCGGCCCAGGCGGCGCGGCCGGCGTCGTCCAGTGCGCGGGTCAGCGCGATAATCCCAAGATACATGAGGAAAAGCACGAAGACCGAGGTCAGCCGAGCGTCCCACACCCACCAGGTGCCCCACATCGGCTTGCCCCAGATCGAGCCGGTGATCAGCGCGAGCGCGGTGAAGGTGGCGCCGATCGGAGCCGCTGCCTTCAGCGCCACGTCGGCCAGCGGGTGGCGCCAGACCAGCGTGCCGAGCGCCGAGATCGCCATGATGGTGTAGCACATCATCGCAAGCCAGGCGAAAGGCACGTGGATGTACATGATGCGCACCGTGATGCCCTGCTGGAAATCCTCCGGCGCGGTGAAGCTCATATAGAGGCCGACGCCGAGCAGTATCGCCGCGGTCGCCGCGAGCCACGGAATGACCTTGTCGGCCAGCCCGACGAAGCGCGTCGGGTTGGCGAGATCGATCCAGCCGGCGAGGCGTGAGGTGGTGTCGCTCATGCCGATCTAAATAGACCGGCGATGCATCAGGGGCAATCGGACGGTTGTCGCACTCTCTCCTTCTCCCCTTGTGAGAGAAGGTGGATCGGCGCGCGAGCGCCGAGACGGATAGGGTGCGCGACGGAGTGAGACGCTGATCTTCCTGGAACACCTTCATCTGTCGCCTGCAGCGACACCTTGTCCCACAAGGGGAGAAGGGAAGAAAGCTTACGCCGCTTCCGTCACCGGACGGCTGAGGCGACGGACCTCCTCGTCGTTGAGCAGGCCGCCGGCGCGCAGCAGGGCTGCGAAGCGGCCGTTGCGCAGCGACAGCTCGGTGAAGCCGCCGTATTCGACCACCTTGCCCTTGTCCATGAAGACGACCAAGTCGGCGTCGCGCACGGTGGTCAGGCGGTGGGCGATGATGAAGGTCGTGCGGTTGCGGCGCAGTTCGTCGATCGCTTCCTTGACTCGGTCCTCGGTCTCGACGTCGAGCGCGCTGGTCGCCTCGTCGAGCACCAGGATCGGCGCATCCTTCAGCACGGCGCGGGCGATGGCGATGCGCTGGCGCTCGCCGCCCGAGAGCTGGCCGCCGCGCTCGCCGACGACGGTATCGTAGCCGCTGCTCTTGGCCAGGATGAAGTCCTGTGCGGCGGCGGCATTGGCGGCGGCGTGCACCTCGTCATTGCTCGCATCGGCGCGGCCGACCCGGATGTTATCCTCGATCGAGCGGTTGAGCAGGCCGGCGTCCTGGAAGACGGTGGCGATCGAGTGGCGCAGCGACTTGCGGGTCACCGTGCGAGTGTCGATGCCGTCGATCAGGATGCGGCCGCTGGACGGCGTGAACACGCGCTGCAGCAGGTTGATAAGCGTCGTCTTGCCGGCGCCGGTCGGGCCGACGATGGCGACGGTCTTGCCGGCCGGCACCTCGAAGGAGACATTCTCGATACCATGGCCCGAGTTCGCGAACTCGAAGCTGACGTCCTCGAAGCGCACACGGCCGGTGACGTTGGTCAACTCGCGCAGGCCGTCCGGCTCGGCGGTTTCGGCGGCCGAGTCCTCGAGGCGATAGAAATCCTCGAGCTTGGCGCGGGCCTCGGAAATCTGCGTCGTGAAGGCCGACATCTGGTCGAGACGGGCGATCAGCATTCCGGCAAAGCCGGTGAAGGCGACGACGTCTCCGACACGGAGCTGGCCACGGGTGACGAGATAAGCCCCAATCGAGAGCACGATCATCATCGAGATGGTCGACGACAGGCGGTTCAGCGCATTGGCGATAGCCCACCAGTCGAGCACCGGGTTCTGCGCGTCGAGCAGGTCCTTGACGTAGCGCTTCAGCGTCGCGGTCTCATGGCCGATGCGGTTATAGCTCTGCAGCACGGCGACGTTGCTGACGCTGTCGGTCACATGGGCAAAGACGGTGTGGTAGTGGCGCTCGACGGCGGTCTGCCCCGACTTGGTACGGCGCATGACGATACGGCCGATTCCGACGTAAAGCACGCCGAGGCCCAGCAGCACGATGGACATGCGGATGTCCATGGAAAGCGCGGTCGGCACCAGCAGCACCAGCGCAATGGCCGTCGAGAGATGCACGCGCATGAATTCGAGCCACAGGCTGAACAGGGTTTCGACGGCGCGCAGCAGCGTGTGCAGCGAATTGGACGTGCCGCGCTGGTGGTGCCAAGCGAGCGGCATGGTGATGACGCGCTCGAAGGACTGGCACAGCACTTCCGAACGCCGGGCATGGGCGAAGCGGTCGGCGCCGCGCGACACCAGCACGAAAGCTATGACATTGAAGACACCGAGAGCGGCCCAGACGGCGAGCGTCGAAAACACCGGACCTTTTTCGGAAATGGCGCCGATCACCCGGCCCAAAAGGATCGGCTCGAGAATGGCGATCGCGGCAAGCGCGACGTTGGCGCCGCAGATCAGCGCGACGCGCTTCTTGTCCGCAGCCAGATAACTCAGCGCTCTAAAGTAGATCTGCAGAAGTGACACTTCAGCTACTCCGCCAAACTCTTGTCCGTGCTCAATGTCGGTATTGTGCGCCGCACCATTTTTTGACACGTACCGGTTTATGTGTCGCGAAACAATGCGTCGTCTATCCCTTCCGTTCCCATTTAGCGAACAAAAGATGACGACGGTGCGAAATCTGACGTGATCACCTAACGGTTTGAGATAAAAGGTGAAATGTCAGCCTTGCGGCAAAACAATGGCACCTGCCCAGCGCTGCCACATTTTTAATCACTTGGCGCTTGCTTAGCCGTGCCTGAAGCAGCGTGGGCGCACGCTGCCCGGCCCATTGGCAAGTAAAACGCCAAGCTCGGCCGCGCATCCCGAGAGATGCGCGGCCTGCAAGTCAAGTCTTTGATCCTACGCAGGTATCTTGACGACGACGTCGGTCATCTCACCGGCCTTCGGTTCGAAAGACCCTGATTTGGTCTTCGAACCATTGACTTCAAGCGCGATCGACTTGGTCTTTTTGTCGCGGATGACGCGAACCTTGATTTCGCCGCCGAACATCTTGAGTGTGGCGGCGTAGCCGTCCCAGTGGCCAGGCAGCTTCGGCCTAAACGTGATCTGCTTGCCGCGCCGCTCGATGCCGAGGATTCCTTCCACCGCGGCCCGGTAGAGCCAGCCGGCCGACCCCGTGTACCAGGTCCAGCCGCCGCGGCCGCCTTTTCCTTCGCCGGCGTAGATGTCCGCCGCCACGACGTAAGGCTCGACGCGGTAATGCTCGGCCGCCGCCTCGTCCGAGGCGTGGTTGACCGGGTTCAGCATCGAGAAGCAGCGATAGGCCTCGTCGGTGCGTCCCATCTCGGCCAGCGCGATGACGAACCAGGTGGCGGCATGGGTGTACTGGCCGCCGTTCTCGCGCACGCCCGGCGGGTAGCTCTTGATATAGCCGGGATCCTTGTCGCTGTTCGAGAAGGGCGGCGTGAACAGCTTGACGATCTTGTGCTTGTCGTCGACGAGCATCTTCGTCGCCTGTTCCATGGCCGTGGTCGAGCGGGCAGGATCCCCCTCGCCCGACAGCACGCTCCAGGACTGGGCGATGGAGTCGATCTTGCACTCATCCGAATTGCGGGAGCCAAGCGGCGTGCCGTCGTCGAAGCTGCCGCGCCGGTACCACTGGCCGTCCCAGGCCGTGCTCTCCAGCGCCCGCTTCAGCAGGTCCGCGTGCTTCGTCCAGGCCTGCGCCCGCTTGCCATCGCTCTGTCCCTTGGCGATGGGGGCGAAGTCACCCAGCGTCTTCAGCAGGAACCAGCCTAGCCAGACGCTTTCGCCCTTGCCGCCCTCGCCGACACGGTTCATGCCGTCGTTCCAGTCGCCGCCGAGGATCAGCGGCAGGCCGGCCGGGCTGCTGCGCTTGATGGCCAGATCGAGCGCCCGCGCGCAGTGCTCGTAAAGCGAGGCTGTGGTCTTGGTGATCTCGGGCGTGAAGAAGGCGTCGTGCTCCCCCTCGCCAAGCTCCTGCCCGTCGATGAACGGTATCTGCTCCTTGAGGATGGCGGCATCGCCCGTCACCTCGATGTAGCGGGCCGTCGCGTGCGCCAGCCACACGACATCGTCCGAGATCATGGTGCGCACGCCGGCATCGGTGCGGGGCAGCCACCAGTGCTGCACGTCGCCCTCCTGGAACTGCCGGCGCGCGGCGTTGAGAATCTGGTCGCGCGCCAGCTTCGGATCATGCGCCAGCAAGGCCAGCGTATCCTGCAACTGGTCGCGGAAGCCGAAGGCGCCGCTCGCCTGGTAGAAGGCCGACCGCGCGCGGATGCGGCAGGCCAGGCTCTGGTAGGGCAGCCAGTGGTTGACCATGGCGTTGAGCGCCTTGTCCGGCGTTTCGACCTGAATGGTGTCGAGGAAGCCCCGCCAGACGCGCTCATTGTCGGCCAGACGCCGGTCGAAATCCTTGTCCCTGTGGGTCTGGACCAGGGCGCTCGCCTCGGCGGCCGTGGCGGCGTCGCCAAGCAGCCAGAACAGCGTCACGTCGCCGCCGGCCGGGATGTCGATGTCGCTGGCGATCACCGCGCACGGATCGTCGCCTGCCTCGACGCGGCCGGACAAAGCAACTCCGCCAAGCACGGCCTGCGGATATTCGGTCGTGCCGTGCCTGCCGACGAACTCGCCGCGGTCGGCGGTCACCGAATGAACAGGCGCCGTCGCGGCGAGGAAAGCCACCCGCTCGCCGAAGTCGAGCCCGTAGGGGTTCTGCGCCAGCATGGCGCCCGTCGCGGCGTCCCTGGTCGGCACGATGGTTGCCGCCGTGCGCGAGCGATGGCCGCCGAGCACCCACTCGGCATAGGCATAGACGCGCAGCCTTGCCGGCGCGGGGCCGGCATTCTGGATGCGCAGCCGGGTGATCTTCACCGGATCCACCGGGTCGACGACCTGCGTCAGATCCATCGACAGCGGCCCGCGCTTCGAGCGGAAGGTCGAGAACCCCTGCCCGTGCCAGGTCTCGTAGGTCATCGAGGGATCGCGCACCACCGCGGCCATCGGCGAGAACGCCTTGCCGCTCAACTGGTCGTAGATATAGAAGCCCTCGCCCGGCCGGTTCGACACCGGGTCGTTCGACCACGGCGTCAGCTGGTAGTCGCGGCTGTTGCGGCTCCAGGTGAAGCCGGCGCCCTCGGCCGAGACGTGGAAGCCGAAGGAAGCGTTGGAGATGACGTTGATCCAGGGCTGCGGCGTCACACGACGGCCGGTCAGCCGCGTCACGTAGTGGCGGCCGTCGCCGTCGAAGCCGCCAAAGCCGTTCCAGAGGCTGAGGCCGGTGCCGTCGGCGGCAATATCGGCTCCCCCCTCGCTTGCCCGCGTCGGCTCAGGCAAAGGCGGCGACGGCTGGCGGGCCGGAACGCCTTCCGCCTGCTGCAAAGCGTCGCGAGCCTGCAATGCCGCCGTCTCGGCCCGCTCGAGCTGGTCGAAGATGGTGCCGTTGCGGGTGTGGAGAGCGACACGCGCGACCGACAGCAGGGTCTTGTAGGTCGGCTCGTCCATCAGGTCGCGGCGCACGGCGAAGATGTGCTGACGCGGGCCAAGCTCGCGACCACGCAGGCGGCTGTTCTCGCACAGCGTCTCCACTGCGCGCTGCAGGTCCTGCACGTAGGAGGATGCCTGCTCGTTGACGACGACGAAGTCGATCATCATGCCGCGGGCGCGCATGTATTCCTGGAAGCGCAGCGCCTGGGCGACGATCTCGAGATCGGCGACGTCGCCGATGCGCACCAGGAAGATCGGGAAATCGCCGGAGATGCTGGTCGGCCAGAGGCTCGACTGGCGGCCGAGGCCCGAGGCGATGGAGTCGGCGGGCAGACGCAGGAACGGATCGGGATAGATCAGGTAACGCGCCAGCTTCTGCACATTGGCGGCATCGGTCAGGCTGAGGCCGAGATGGCGGGTCTGCACCTGGCTGCGCGTCCAGGCGAGCATAGCCTGGCGGGCGAAGCTCTCCTGATGGTCGAGGCGGCCGATCGCCTCGTCGAGCTCGCCGCGGTTGGCGCCGACGACGGTCCAGAAGGTCAGCGAGATCTTCTTGTTGGCCGGCACGCGCACCTGGCGGCGAAGTGCCGCCACCGGGTCGAGCGTGAAGCCGTGGCTGCCGGAGAGCCGGGCGCCGGGGTCGAAGGCGGCAGCGTCGGCGATGGTGCGGCCACGGCCGATGAAGGCGCGGCGATCGGTTTCGGCCTCGGCGTCGCGCGAGGGACCCGACGGATCGGTGACGAAATGCACCATGGTTAGGTCGGGCTCGTTCTTTTCGCGCTTGCGCCTGGTGGCGAAGATCGCGCCGTTGTTAGCGGAGATCTCGGTCTCGACGAACATCTTCGAGAACGCCGGATGGGCGTTGTCGGAGGCTTCGTTGCCCAGCACCAGCTCGGCAAAGGACGTCACCTCGATGTGCCGGTCGGTGGGGCCGTCATTGTAAAGCGTGACGCGCCGGCCTTCGCCGTTCCCTTCGGAGATGACGATGCACTCGACCTCCGAACGCAGCGAGCCGATCGATTTGGTAAAGCTCGCCTTGTCGTCGGCAAACAGCGTCTGCACGCGCTCGCCCTCGGCGCGCTTCGGCTCGGCGGTGGCCGACCACCAGTCGCCGGTCGCGGTGTCGCGCAAGAAGATATAGGAGCCGAGACGGTCTTCGCTCGGGTCCGGCTGCCAACGGGTGATGGCAAGCTCGCCGAAGCGGCTGTAGCCGGAGCCGGTGGCGGTGACCATGACCGAGTAACGGCCATTCGACATGACGTTGGTCGCGCGCAGCGCCTTGATCGGGTCAAGGATGATGCGGCTGTCCGGGCTCTCGGTCTCGGTCTCGTCCTTGGAGCGCTCGTCGGCCTCGGTCCTGACGGTGGCGGTCGGGATGTCGCGCGGCGCCTTCTCCTGCAAGAGGAGTTCGGCCGACTCAATCACCGGATCGCTGTGGAAGCGTTCGCGCAGCCGACCCTCGAAGATGGCGTCCGCCACGGCGGCGATCGACATGCCGGAATGGTGGGCCATGTAGTTCTGGACGACGGCATGGTCGGTGCCTTCCGGCACGCGCTGCGGCGTGAAGTCGACCGCATCGTAAAAGCCGTGCCGGCCGAGCGCGCCGATCGCGCGCAGCCGCATCAGGTTCTGCACCGCCTCACGCGGATTGAACTGCGCCGCCAGGATGGTGGCGTAAGGCGCGATCACGGTGTTCTGGCCGAGACCACGCTTCAGGCCGAGGCCGGGCACGCCGAAGTTGGTGTACTGGTAGGTGAGCTCGCGGTCGCGGGCATTGTAGGCCGCTTCCGAGATGCCCCAGGGCACGTTCTTCGAGCGCGCATACTGGATCTGGCGCTTGATGATGAGCTTGCTGGTCTGGTTGAGGATCGAGCCCTGCGGCTCCTTCATCACCAGCGGCGGCATCAGGTACTCGAACATCGAGCCCGACCAGGACATCAGCGCGCCCTTGAAACCGATCTCGACAATCGGCCTGCCGAGCCGGAACCAGTGCTCGGTCGGCAAGTCGCCCTTGGCGATGCCGAACAGGCTGGTCAGCCGCGCCTCGGAGGCGAGCAAGTCGTAGCAGCTCTCGTCGAGCTGGTGCTCCTCGACGCGATAGCCAATCGACAGGAGCTTGCGCTCCTGCCGCATCAGGAAGGAGAAATCCATCTCGAAGGCGTAGCGGCGGCAGCGCCCGCGCAGCGCGAGCAGCTTGGTGCGGAGCGCCGAGACCGCGCTTTCGTCATTGTGCGAATCGTGCACATGGGCCTCGCAGGTCGCCTCCAGCCTGGCCGCCCAGTCGGCGATGACGTCGCTCTTGGGCGACGCCGCCTCGACGTGGATGGCCGTGGCGAGCTTGCGGATCTCGCCGGCCAGCACCGCGAGATTGATCGTGCGGATCGAGGCCATCTCGGGCTGCGCCTTGATGGTCATCACTGCCCGGCGCATGCCGTCGAGGCGGTCGGCAAGACGCTGGCGCAGCGGCCGCAGCTGGCGGCGGTCGTCGGGCAGTTCCTCCAGGCTCTCGTCGAGGATGGTGACGGTGTCGAGGATGCCCTCGAAATCGCCCTGCAGGTGGACGGAAGGCGCCTCGGCCCATTCGGCGCAGGCCGCGGCCACGGCGACCAGATGGCCGGCGAGATTGCCGCTGTCGACCGCCGAGATATAGAGCGGATAAAGCGGCTTCAGCGTCGTCGTGTCGTACCAATTGTAGAGATGCCCGCGATCTCGCGGCATGTTCTCGATGGTCGTCATCGTGGCGTCGATGCGGGTGATGGCATCCGACAGGCTGATCCAGCCGAAGTCGCGCGCCGACACCACCGAGAGCAGGTAGACGCCGATGTTGGTCGGCGAGGTACGCGGCGCCACCACCGGGGCCGGGCTTTCCTGGAAATTGTCGGGCGGCAGATGGTGATGCTCGGCCGTCACGAAGGTCTCGAAATAATGCCAGGTGCGACGCGCCACGGTGCGCAGCGCATGGATGTCAGCGGCGGAAATGCGCAGCCTGTCCTCGGTCTCGGCCGAGCGGCTGATCCAGCAGGCGACGGCGGGCGAGCCGATCCAGAAAATCGCGAAGAAGAAGGCGACGAACGCGCCGGTGGAATCGGCCAGCACCGGCACGGCAAGGCCGACGACGCCGATGATCACGGCGCCATACATCATGCTGTAATAGGCGCCGAGATCGCTGCCGCCGGTCTTGTGCGCCTGCGAGGCGGTGCGCCACTCCAGAAGGTTCTGGCGGCTGACGAAGAGCCGGTAAAGAGTGCGGACGATGGCATCGCCCATCATCCAGGCAAGGTGCGCCATCAAAAGCACCTTCAGCGCCACCAGCGCGGTGCCGAACACAGTGTCGCGGGCCAGCGCCGAGAAATGGCCGCGCGGCGTCTGGTCGCCGCTCTTCGGCAGGATGCCGTTGACGATGTCGAAAGTCGGGGCCATGAACAGGCTGAGGATCATCAGCGCCTGCCACTGCGCGGCCTGCGTGAACGGCAGCAGCGTCCAGCCGGCGATACAGGCCATCACCCAGAAGATCGGGGTCACCGAGCGGCGGAGGTTATCGACCATCTTCCAGCGCGACAGTGCCGGAACGCCAGAGCGCGGATCGAACATGAAGCCGAGCAATTGCCAGTCGCCGCGCGCCCAGCGGTGGTGGCGTGAGGCGTCGACCGAGTAGCGGGTCGGATAGTCCTCGACCAGTTCGACATCGGTGACGAGCGCGGCGCGCGCCAGGGCGCCTTCGAGCAAATCGTGGCTGAGGATGGTGTTTTCCTCGATGCGGCCCTTCAGCGCCGTTTCGAAGGCGTCGATATGGTAGAGGCCCTTGCCGGTGAAAGTGCCGTCGCCGAAGACGTCCTGATAGACGTCGGACACGGCAAAGACGTACGGGTCAAGACCGCGATTGGCCGAGAAGACGCGCTGGAAGAAGGAGGCATCGTCGCCGCTGGTGAGCGAGGCGGTGATGCGCGGCTGCAGGATGGTGTAGCCGGCTGTGACGACGCGCTTTGCCGGATCGAAATGCGGACGGTTGAGCGGATGCGCGAGCTTGCCGACAAGGCTCGAGACGGCGTCGCGGGTGGTGCGCGTATCGGCGTCGAGCGTCATCACATAGGTGACTTTGTCCGGCAGCGGCACATCGAGCGGCAGGAAGGTGGTATCGCTGTCGCCGCGCAGCAGAAGGTTGAGCTCGTGCAGCTTGCCGCGCTTGCGTTCCCAGCCCATCCAGCAGCCCTGGGCCTGATTGTAGAGCCGGCGGCGATGCAGAAGATAGAAGCGCGGAGCACCTTCCGACGGGTAGCGGGCGTTCAGCCTGGCGATCTCGTCGCGGGCATATTGCAGGATCTCGATGTCGGCTGCGTCGATTTCGGTTTTGGAATCCGGCCAGTCGGACAAAAGCGCGAAATGGATCTCTTCTGCCGTGTTGGCGAGATGATGCACCTCGATGTTGCGGATGTTTTCCTCGACGTCGTCGCGCGACCCGATGAGCGAAGGCACGACGACCAGCGTGCGCGCTGAGGTGGGGATGCCGTGCTTGTAGTCATAGCCGACGAGCCGCGTCGGCTTGAGGAAGAGCGCCACGACGGTGTTGAAGAAGGCCAACGCGCCTTCGCTCGCCGGCACCGCGAACAAAGCCAGCATCAGCGTGATCGCCCCCGCCGAGAGGCCGAGATTGGCAAGCGCGTTGCCGGACAGCACAAGCAGGAGCACCGTCAGCAGGAAGACCGGCACGACGATGCCGAGCCAGCCGGTGGCGGCAAAGGCGCGCTTGAAAGTCACATAGAAGGGAGCCCGGTAGCCGATCGCCTGTTCCAGCTCCGGCCGACGCGGTCCGACCAGGAAGAAGCCGACATCGGTATGCACGGAGGGGTCGGCAGTTTCCGGCACGCCGGACGCATCGGTGACCCCAGGCATGTGGCCTGCAAGCTCGATCGCCGTTTCGGCGACGCGGAATTCGGAAAGGTCGGAGCGGCGCGCAAGCTGCTCGATCGCGGTGCGATACTGATCGCGCGAGAAGAAATCGAGCGCGGCGAAATCGGTCTTCTCGCGCAGCAGCGTGTCGATGCGGCTGACGCCCTCGAACCAGACCGTCCAGTCGACGTCGTTGATGAGGCGCAGGCCGCGGATGATATTGCCGGTGGTGACGTTGCCGCTGGACAGCGTCTGATGCTCGGAGATGATGATCTCCTCGGCGTCGGAGCCGGTCTTCTCGAGCTCGCCCTCCAGCCATTCCAGCGCGCGGCCGGCGTTCTGCGAACCGTCACGCAGGCGATAAAGGAGCTGGGTGGCGAAAGTGGTATCCTGCGCATGCGCGGCGTAGCTCGACAGGATCCTGGTCCGGTCGGCATTGTCGTCGGTCGCCAGCACCCGGTCGGCGACCTCGTTGGCGATCTGGCGCATCTCTCTGGTACGGTTGACGCGCACTGCGATGCGTCGGAGGTTTTCGATCAGCACGAACCGCAGCAGCGACGGCAGCGCCCAGAGCTCGCCGATCTTCAGCGGCTCGACCGATTGAAAGCCCTCGACGATGGCCTTGAACATGGTCGCCGAGACGGCGCTGTCGGAATGCTCGACATAGCTCCAGGCGACGACGAAGGCGCGCGGCAACGCCGTGCCGCCCGCAAGCTTGAGTGTCGGCAACTGGCGGTAGAAACGGCGCGGCAGATCGCGCTTGACCTGAAATATGGTCTCTTCGACCAGGTAGTTGTTGTCGAGCAGCCATTGCGCCGCGGGCGTGATCGTCTCGCCCTTGGCCTGGGCGGCGTTGGTCGAACGGTAGACTTCGAGAATCTTCTTGGCGCTATCACGGATGCGGGCCTGGAATTCGAACGGCGAAAGCCCGAACAGGTCCCTGACATCGCCCTTGGCGAGTGCTGCGCCCAGCGCGCGCAGCCGGTCTTCCGGCAGGAAATTGGAGCGTATCGGCGCTTCCGTGACGGTCGGGAAGCCGGCACTAGTTTGTTCAATCTTGGCGGGATTCGTCTGGATGTTCATTGATTATTCCGTAAGGCGGGGCGCGATGCGGCGTCACCGCCACGGCAATGGCCCTAAAACCGGTTCAAATGCAATCTGTTGCATGGCAGGTTCGGCCGAAAGTTTGTTTGCGCTCCATGACAGGGGCGTCCCCTTTCGACAACTCAAGGGCGAACGCCCCTCGCTTCCCGCCCCGGGTCCGATCAGGGAAAGGATTCAGGCTTTTTCGTGATACATGCAAGGGCCCAGGCGATATTTCGCCCGCGCCGCGATCATGTTTGGCAACAGCCGTTAACCATTGGCGGCGGTGACGCGCAGGCGGATCACAAAAATCAGCTCATGCCCTTCAGGCTGGAGGCGCAGTTTCCGGCTCTGCTGATCGAGGACGAGCGCATCAAGCGGTCCGAGGCTGGCAGCGGTGTCCGTGAGGACTGTGACGCCACCGCCAACCGGCAAGATAATCGTCGTGCCGTCGGTCGACCTTATCTCGACTTCACCCGAAACAGGCAAGCGCTCGACCGTATGGCTGATGCAGCCGCGGCGGCTCATGACGTTGAGATCGGTGATCGGGCCGCCCATCAACGTGGCGCGGGTCGGCACGTCGCCGGGAAAAGGAAGCGGCGCCGAGGCTGGCGTCAGCCGCGCCGGCGGTGGAGCGGCGATGTCGAGCATAATGCCGTCGCCTTCCAGCACCGACAGCGTGCGGTCGACCCCGGCGAAGCTGGAGAATGGCCCGCTGGTCTCGACGCGCGCCATGGAGATGCGCCAGTCGAAATCCTCGAGACCGGCGCCATCAGGCGAGACGGCGATCTCGGTGGTCGTGCCGCCGCCGTTCTTCCACGGCATGACGCGATAGCCGGCGGCACGAAGGATGCGCATCGCCTCAACCCAGTATGCCCGGCAGGTTGAGCTGGTGCTCCTTCGCGCACTCGATGGCGATGTCGTAACCGGCATCGGCGTGACGCATGACGCCGGTCGCCGGGTCGTTCCACAGCACGCGCTCCAGGCGCCTGGCCGCGTCAGGCGTTCCGTCGGCGACGATCACCATGCCGGCATGTTGCGAGAAGCCCATGCCGACGCCGCCGCCGTGATGCAGCGAGACCCAGGTGGCGCCGGACGCGGTGTTGAGCAGCGCGTTGAGCAGCGGCCAGTCGGAAATGGCGTCGGAGCCATCCTTCATCGCCTCGGTCTCGCGGTTCGGCGAGGCGACCGAGCCGGAATCGAGATGGTCGCGGCCGATGACGACCGGCGCCTTGAGCTCGCCGTTGGCCACCATTTCGTTGAAGGCGAGCCCCAATCGGTGGCGGTCGCCAAGCCCGACCCAGCAGATGCGCGCCGGCAGGCCCTGGAAGGAGATGCGTTCGCGCGCCATGTCGAGCCAATTGTGCAGATGCGTGTTGCCGGGGGTGAGTTCGCGCACCTTGGCGTCGGTCTTGTAGATATCTTCCGGATCGCCCGAGAGCGCAGCCCAGCGGAACGGGCCGATGCCGCGGCAGAACAGCGGACGGATGTAAGCCGGCACGAAGCCGGGGAAGGCGAAGGCATTTTCGAAACCCTCGTCCTTGGCGACCTGGCGGATGTTGTTACCGTAGTCGAGCGTCGGCACGCCGGCGTTCCAGAACGCCACCATCGCCTCGACATGCTCGCGCATCGACGCGCGCGCCGCCTTCTCCACCGCCTTCGGATCACTGACGCGCTTCTCGCGCCATTCGGCCATGGTCCAGCCCTTGGGCAGATAGCCGTTGATCGGGTCATGCGCCGAGGTCTGGTCGGTAAGGATATCGGGGCGGATCCCACGCCTGAACATCTCCGGCACGATCTCGGCGGCATTGCCGAGCAGGCCGACGGACTTCGCCTCGCCGGCCTTGGTCCAGCGCTCGATCATTTCCATCGCCTCGTCGAGCGTTTTGGCCTTCTCGTCCAGGTAGCGAGTGCGCAAGCGGAAGTCGATCGAGTCCGGATTGCATTCGATGGCGAGGCAGGAGGCGCCGGCCATGACAGCGGCCAGAGGCTGGGCGCCGCCCATGCCGCCGAGGCCGGCGGTCAGGATCCACTTGCCCTTGAGATTGCCGCCATAGTGCTGGCGGCCGGCCTCGACGAAGGTCTCGTAGGTGCCCTGAACGATGCCTTGCGTGCCGATATAGATCCAGGAACCGGCCGTCATCTGGCCGTACATCATCAGGCCCTTCCTATCGAGATCGTTGAATTTTTCCCAGGTCGCCCAGTGCGGCACGATGTTGGAATTGGCGATCAAGACGCGCGGCGCGTCCTTGTGGGTGCGGAAGACGCCGACCGGCTTGCCCGACTGCACCAAGAGCGTCTCGTCCTCGCCGAGCGTCTTCAGCGACGCGGCGATGCGGTCGAAATCGTTCCAGGTGCGCGCCGCCCGGCCGATGCCGCCATAGACCACGAGCTCGTTCGGGTTCTCGGCAACCTCCGGATCGAGATTGTTCATCAGCATGCGCAGCGGCGCCTCGGTCGTCCAATAGCGGGCGTTGAGCTTGTCGCCGCGCGGCGCGCGGACTTCACGGATGTTGTGGCGAGGGTCGGTCATGTCGGCAGTTCCCTTCGATCAGGTGCGGCGGGAGCGTCAGCGCGCGGCCCAGGCAATCGCGGTTTCGAGAATGGTTTTCAGCGTGGCGCGGATCGGCGCCGCGTAGGTTGGGTCGTAAGGCACCGGCCAGTTGTCCGGCGCGCCCTTTTCCGACGGCTCGCGCATATAGCCGCGGTTCGAGAGCTCCATCTGCAGCGCATGGACGCCGCTCTGCGGCCGGCCGAAACTTCTGGTGATCCAGCCGCCCTTGAAGCGCCCATTGACCACCCAGGACTGGCTGCTCGCCGCGAGGATGGCGGCTACCTTTTCCTGCAGGGATGGTTCGGTGCTCTTGCCGTCATTGGTGCCGAGATTGAACACCGGCAGCGTGCCTTCGAACAGGCGCGGCAGCACCGAGCGAATTGAATGGCAGTCATAGAGCACGATCTTCTCGTGCATGCCGCGCAGACGGTCGATCTCAGCCTGCAGGGCGGCATGGTAAGGCGCGAAGTAAGTCTCGCGGCGCAGGTCGATCTCGGACGGCGTCGGCTCCTCGCCCATGCGGTAGAGCGGGTCGCCATCAAACGTGTCGGTGGGGCAGAGCGTGGTCGTCGCCTGTCCAGGATAAAGCGAGACGCCGGAAGGATCGCGGTTGACATCGATTACGGTGCGCGAGATGGCGGTGTGAACGACCGTGGCGCCAAGATCGTTCGCGAAGTCGTACAGCTTGTCGATCCACCAGTCGCAGTCGCGGCGGCCGAGCCACGGCGAGACAACCCGCGCATCGAGGCCGGCGAGATCGATGCCGGTGTGCGGGATCGAGACCAGCAGCGGCGCCGTACCGCGTGTGATGGTGAGCCAGGGCGTGGTCATTGGAGCTCTCCAAGGGTTGGAGCTCTACGGCGCCCCCCTCTGTCCTGCCGGACATCTCCCCCACGAGGGGGGAGATCAGATATCAGGCCGGCTTTCGCCAATCGTCCACGTTGCAAGAAGGAGCAGGGCGCCAAAGTTGCCAATCTCCCCCCTTGTGAGCGAGATGTCCGGCAGGACAGCGGGGGGCGTGAAGGATCGCGACCTATCAGAGCATTCAATCTCATGACGCAATCCCCGGCAGCGCCACCGCAGCCGCCGCCTTAACCGCCGCGCCGCTGCGGACCAGGGCGATCGCCTTTTCCATGTCGGGGTGGAAATGCCGGTCGTTGTCGAGATGCGGCACCTCGGCTCGGACCAGCTTGCGCACCGTTTCCAGCGCTTCGCTCGAAGCGAGCGGGGCATGGAAATCGCAACCTTGCGCGGCTGCCAACAGCTCGATGCCGATGACGGCCGTTGCATTCTCGATCATGCCGAGCAGGCGGCGCGCGCCGTGGGCAGCCATCGAGACATGGTCTTCCTGGTTGGCCGAGGTCGGGATGGAATCGACGCTCGCCGGATAGGCCTTCTGCTTGTTTTCCGAAACGAGCGCCGCCGCCGTCACCTGCGGGATCATGAAACCGGAATTGAGGCCAGGCTTCGGCGTCAGGAAAGCCGGCATGCCGGAGAGCGCCGGATCGACCAGCATGGCGATGCGGCGCTCAGACAGCGAGCCGATCTCGCAGACCGCAAGCGCGATCATGTCGGCGGCAAAGGCCACCGGCTCGGCGTGAAAGTTGCCGCCCGAGAGCGCGGTGTCGTCCTCGGCGAAGATCAGCGGGTTGTCGGTGACGCCGTTGGCTTCGGTCTCCAGCGTGTCGGCCGCCTTGCGCAGGACGTCGAGCGCGGCGCCCATCACCTGCGGCTGGCAGCGCAGGCAGTATGGATCCTGCACGCGCTCGTCGCCAACGCGGTGCGATTCACGAATGGCGCTGCCGGCCATCAGATTGCGCAACGCGTCCGCGGTCTCGATCTGGCCGCGATGCTTGCGCAACAGATGAATGCGCGGGTCGAAAGGCGCGTCGGAGCCGCGGGCAGCATCGGTCGACAGGGCGCCGGCGACCAGCGCCGACTGGTAGAGCGTCTCGGCTTCGAACAGGCCGGCGAGCGCGAAGGCGGTCGAGAACTGGGTGCCGTTGAGCAGCGCCAGGCCCTCCTTGGCAACGAGCGTGACCGGTTCCAGCCCATGCGAGACGAAGGCGACCTTGGCCGGGAAGCGACCATGCGGGGTAAAACATTCACCGACGCCGATCATGACCGCCGTCATATGCGCGAGCGGCGCGAGGTCGCCCGAGGCGCCGACCGAACCTTGCGCCGGCACCACCGGAATGACGTCGTTGGCGAGCATCGCCTGGAGCAGGTCGATGGTCTCGGCGCGCACGCCGGAAGCGCCCTGGGCGAGGCTCGCCAGCTTCAGCGCCATCATCAGCCGCACCACGGGGGCCGGCATCGGTTCGCCGACGCCCGCGGCGTGGGAAAGCACGATGTTGCGTTGCAGCGTTTCAAGATCGTTTGCCGGAATGCGAACGCTGGCGAGCTTACCGAAGCCGGTGTTGATGCCGTAGACCGGCTCGCCTTTGGCGACGATGCGGGCGACGGCTTCGGCGCTGGCCTTGATCTTCGGCCGGCAGGCATCGTCGAGCTTCGGCACGGCGCCGCGATAGATGGCGCGCCAGTCGGCAAGCGTTGCGCTGCCGGGCTTCAGGATCAGTTCGGTCATTGTCCTCTCCAGATGCGGGCATGGAGCGGATTGAAGCCCATGCGGTAGACAAGTTCGGCCGGACGCTCGATGTCCCAGACGGCAAGGTCGGCCGATTTGCCGGCTTCCAGCGTGCCGGTCCTGTCGAGAAGCCCCAGCGCACGCGCGGCCTCCCGGGTGACGCCGGCGAGGCATTCGTCGACGGTCAGGCCAAAGAGCGTCGCGGCCATGTTCATGGTGAGCAGCAGCGAGGTGAGCGGCGAGGTACCGGGATTGGAGTCGGTGGCGACCGCCATCTTCACGCCATGCCGGCGGAACAGCTCGACCGGCGGCCTCTTGGTCTCGCGGATGAAGTAGTAGGCGCCGGGCAGGATGGTCGCGACCGCGCCGGACCCGGCCATCGCCGCGGCGCCCTCCTCATCGGTGTATTCCAGGTGATCAGCCGACAGCGCGCCGTAGCGCGCGGCAAGCGCCGCGCCATGCAGGTTGGAGAGTTGGTCGGCGTGAAGCTTCACCGGCAGGCCGAGCGCTTTCGCCTTATCGAAGACGCGCGCGATCTGTTCCGGTGAGAAGGCAATGCCCTCGCAAAAGCCGTCGACGGCGTCCGCGAGCTTTTCGGCGGCAACCGCCGGGAGGATCGTGCCGGCGACGAGATCGATGAAAGCGTCCTTGTCGCCCCTGGCTTCGGGCGGCAGCGCATGGGCGGCGAGACAGGTCGTGAGGATCGTGATTGGACGCTCACTGGCCAGACGGCGGGCAGCGCGCAGCGACTTTTTTTCATTGTCGGCATCGAGGCCGTAGCCCGACTTGACCTCGACGGTCGTCACGCCTTCGGCCATCAGCGCGTCGAGGCGGGGCAGCGTCTGGGAGACGAGCTCGTCTTCGCTCGCGGCGCGCAGCGACTTGACCGAGGAAACGATGCCACCCCCTGCCCTCGCCACCTCCTCATACGTGGCGCCGGCCAAGCGCATCTCGAATTCGTTGGCGCGGTTGCCTGCATAGACAAGGTGGGTGTGGCAATCGATCAGGCCGGGGGTGATCCAGCGGCCCTGGCAATCGACCGTTTCGGCGCCCTGCCCGGCGGCTGCCGGCAGGTCGGCCTCCGATCCGGCATAGACGATCAGCCCGTCGCGCGCGGCGATCGCACCTTTCTCGACGATGCCGAGACCGGCAGCACCCTCGGCCATAGTCGCCAGGCGCGCATTGCGCCACAGACGAAGGCCGCTCTTTCCGTTTGCTCCACCCATCATCTTTTCCATTTGAAAGATGACGATTATGTATATACATATTGAAACACGACGCAAGTGTTAATGTCGCTCGGGCATTCGGATTGGGAGTTTGGACGTGACGGCGATCTTTGCGGAACAGGCGCTGCTGCCCGGCGGTTGGCGGGGCAATGTGAGGATCGCTTTCGAGGGCGGCCGTATCTCTGAAGTCGAAGCGGGCTCTTCGGCACACGCCGGCGACGAACGCCACGCCATCGTCCTGCCCGGCATGCCCAACCTGCATAGCCACGCCTTCCAGCGCGGCATGGCGGGGCTTGCCGAACTGCGCGGTCCCTCGGCCGACAGTTTCTGGAGCTGGCGCGAGGTGATGTACCGCTTCGCGCTGTCGATGACGCCGGACCAGGTCGAGGCGGTCGCGGCGCAGCTTTATGTGGAGATGCTGGAAGCCGGGTTTTCGCGCGTCGGCGAGTTTCACTATCTGCATCACGACCGCGACGGGCAGCCTTACGCCAACATCGCCGAGATGGCGGAGCGGATCGCGGCTGCCGCCGCCGACACCGGCATCGGACTGACGCTGCTGCCGGTCTTCTATGCCCATTCGGCCTTCGGCGGCGCTGCTCCCAACGAAGGCCAGCGGCGATTCATCAATGATGTCGGACGCTTCGAACGTCTGCTTGAGAAAACTCGCGAAGGCGTTCGCTCGCTGGAGCAAGCCGTCGTCGGCGTCGCGCCGCACAGCCTGCGCGCCGCAACGCCGGACGAACTCAACGCGGTTGCAGCAATGGCGCCGAACGGGCCGATCCACATCCATGTCGCCGAGCAGGTGAAGGAAATCGAGGACTGCATCGCCTGGTCAGGCAAGCGTCCGGTCGAGTTGCTGCTCGGACATGCTGAGGTGGACAGGCGCTGGTGCCTGATCCACGCCACGCATATGACCGAGGCCGAGACGATCGCCATGGCCAAGAGCGGCGCCGTCGCTGGGCTGTGCCCCGTCACCGAAGCCAATCTCGGCGACGGCACTTTCGCCGCCCCCTCGTTCATCGAACATGGCGGCCGCTTCGGGATCGGCTCCGACTCCAATGTGCTGATCGGCCTGCCGGACGAGCTTCGGCAGCTCGAATATTCGCAGCGCCTTGCCCACCGCGCTCGCAATGTGCTGGCGCGCGCCGGCGGCTCTACCGGCCGCGCGCTGTTCGATGCCGCGCTCGATGGCGGCAGCATCGCGCTCGGCGCCGGCCCCTCAACTCTCGCCGTAGGCAGGCCCGCCGATTTCGTCTCGCTCGACGCCGGTCATCCCTCGCTTGCCGGCAAGGCGGGCGATGCCATCCTAGACGCCTGGATCTTTGCCAATGGCGGCAAGGTCGATTGCGTCTGGGTGCATGGCAAGAAGCAAGTGAGCGGCGGCAGGCATGTCAAACGCGAGGCGGTCGCCGGGCGCTTCCGCAAAGTGATGATGGCGCTTTCCGAGGGCTGATCCCGATGAGCATGACCGAAACGGCAGAGATGGAAGACGGCGAGACCCTGTCGCTGCACCAGCGGATCCTGTCCGACATCCGGGAAAAAATCCTGTCGGGTGCATGGGCGCCCGGCCACCGCATCCCGTTCGAGCACGAGCTGACGGCTCAGTATGTTTGTTCCCGCATGACTGTGAACAAGGCGCTGTCGCAGCTCGCCAAGGCGGGGTTGATCGAGCGCCGCCGCCGCTCGGGCAGCTTCGTGCGCCAGCCGCAGTCGCAGGCGGCGGTGCTGGAACTGCACGACATCAGGATCGAGGTCGAGGCGCTTGGCCTGCCCTATCGTTATGAACGGCTGGAGCGCATGAAACGACGCGGCAATGCCGAGGATCGGTCGCTGCTTGGGCTATCTGCCACGGGTCCAGTGCTTTGGCTGGAGGGGCTGCATTTTGCCGGCGAACGGCCATTCGCGCTCGAGCAGCGCCTGATCAATCTTTCGGCGGTGGGCGAGGCCAGCGAGGAAGAATTTCTCGACATCGCGCCCGGCCCCTGGCTGATCGGCCGCGTGCCGTGGAGCGAGGCCGAGCACCGTATCCGCGCCATGGCGGCTGACGAAACTATCGCCGACACGCTCGACATCGATCCCGGCGCGCCCTGCCTGGTGGTCGAGCGCCGCACCTGGAGCGCCGAGCATCCGGTCACGCATGTGCGCTTCATCTATCCGGCGGAAAGCCACACGCTTGTGGCGCGGTTCACGCCTTCGCAGGGATGAGCAATCTTCCCCTCGCGGGCCCACGAGGGGAAGATTGGCGGATCCAGCGCCTTACAGCGCCGCCGTGATAATGATCTCGACCAGATATTCCGGGGTGGCGAGCTTGGCTTCGCCGGTGGCGCGGGCGGGCGTGTGGCCTTGCGGCACCCACTTGTCCCACTCCGAATTCATCTCGGCGAAGGTGCCCATGTCGGCCAGCCAGATGATCGCCTGCACGATCTTGGTCTTGTCGGTGCCAGCCTTGGCCAGCAATTCGTCGATGGTCTTCAGGATGTCGCGAGTCTGCGAGGCGACGTTGCCGCCGGGCTCACCGACTTGGCCGGCCAGATAGACAGTGTTGCCGTGAATGACGATCTGGCTCATGCGCGGGCCGACATCGATACGACGAATGCTCATGGGAGGTTCCTTCTTTCTAGGGTCGCGCCTGTTTAGAGTTCGTGCCGGCTCCGGGCAAGGCCGACCGGCGCGAAACCGATTGAGCCAATTTATCGGCTCCGGACCGCTTCCGTGTACACGGCGAGTTGACCGATCTGGACACAATTCTGCCGAACCGGCATGTTGACTAATGTAATAACATCACATATCGACGAGTGCTCTCGAATTCGTGTCCGATCCGGAACGCCTGATGACAAATGCCTGCCTGACCTTCCGCGACCTGACGCTCGGTTACAACAGCCATCCGGCCATTCATCACCTCAACGGCACGGTCCGAAAAGGCTCGCTGACTGCCGTTGTCGGCGCCAACGGCTCGGGCAAGTCGACGCTGATGAAGGGCATTGTCGGCGTGCTGAAGCCGATGGAGGGCACGGTTGTCCGCGCGCCCGGCGTGCGCACCGCTTATCTGCCGCAGCAGTCGGAGCTCGACCGCAGCTTCCCGGCGCGGGTGGTCGACCTGGTCTCGCTTGGCCTGTGGCCGAAGCGCGGCATGCTCGGCCGCTACACCAAAGAGGATCGCGAGTCGGTCAGCAAGGCGCTGATGGCGGTCGGGCTCGGCGGCTTCGAGAAGCGGCCGATCGACACGCTCTCCGGGGGTCAGCTGCAGCGCACGTTGTTTGCCCGCGTGCTGTTGCAGGATGCCGACCTCATCCTGCTCGACGAGCCGTTCAATGCCGTCGACGCCAAGACCGTCGGCGACCTCATCCAGCTGATAAAGCGCTGGCATGGCGAGGAGCGCACGATCATGGTGGTCGTCCACGACCTCGATCTCGTGCGGCGGAATTTTCCCGAGACGCTGCTGCTCGCCCGCCAGCCTGTCGCCTGGGGCGACACAAAACAGACGCTCAGGCCTGAAAACCTGCTCAAGGCGCGGCGTTTTCACGAGGCCTGGGAAGAGAACGCGCCCTGGTGCGAGCCCGATGACCATGGCCATGACCACGAACATCATGAACACGCGCACGCGCATGATCATCATCACGGCCATGGCTCCGGACCGAGGGCGGCGTGATGGAGTTTTTCTACGGCCTGTTCATCCAGCCCTTCGCCGATTTCGCCTTCATGCAACGGGCGCTGTTCGGCTCGCTGATGCTGTCGCTCGGCGCCTGCCCGGTCGGCGTCTTCCTGATGCTCAGGCGCATGAGCCTGTCGGGCGACGCAATGGCGCACGCCATCCTGCCCGGTGCCGCCGCGGGCTTCCTGTTCTATGGCCTCGAGATCCTGCCGATGACCGTCGGCGGGCTGATCGCCGGCATCATCGTCGCGCTCGGCGCAGGGGCGGTTTCGCGCTTCACCATCCAGCGCGAGGACGCTTCGATGGCGGCCTTCTATCTGATCTCGCTCGCCATCGGCGTGCTTATGGTGTCGATCCGCGGCTCAAGCGTCGACCTGATGCATGTGCTGTTCGGCACCGTGCTGGCGCTCAACAACGAGGCGCTGATCCTGATCTGCGGCATCGTGGTTGTGACGCTCGCCTGCCTCGCCATCTTCTGGCGGGCGCTGGTCGCCGAATGCCTCGATCCGCTGTTCCTGCGCTCGGTGAGCCGCATGGGCAGCCCGGTCCATTTCATCTTTCTTGGGCTGGTCGTGCTCAACCTCGTCGGCGGTTTCCAGGCGCTGGGCACGCTGCTCTCGGTCGGGCTGATGATGCTGCCGGCCGCCGCCGCCCGCTTCTGGACGGTTCGCGTCGAGCCGATGTGCGCGCTGGCGGTGCTGATCGGCTTTGCCTCCTGCATAGCCGGATTGCTTTTGTCCTATCACGCCTCACTGCCGTCCGGCCCGGCTATCATCCTTTCGGCCGGCGTCGTTTATTTCTGCTCGATCCTGTTCGGCACGCGCGGCGCGCTGCGCGCCCGTATCGTGCATCACCGCCACCGCACAGCTTAATCCCCAAGCAAGGAGACTCTTCCCAATGTTGAAATCCTTCCGCGCCGCCCTGGCGCTGAGCGTTATAACATTAAGCGCTTTCGCCACATCGTCCGCTTTTGCGGCGCCGCTCAAGGTGGTGGCGAGCTTCACGGTGATCGCTGACTTTGCGAAAAATGTCGGCGGCGACCGCGTCAACATCACCACCATCGTCGGCCCGGACGGCGACGCGCATGTCTACGAGCCGACCCCGGCCGATGCGGTGGCGATGGCCGGCGCCGACGTCGTGCTGGTCAACGGCTTGCATTTCGAAGGTTTTTTGCAGCGCCTGGTCGACACCAGCGCCACCAAGGCGACGATCGTGACGCTGACCAAGGGCGTGACGCCAATCGCCTTCAAGCCGGAATTCGCCGATGCCGACGCGGCCGAAGGCGCCGGCACCGGCGGCGGCAAGACGGTCAACGACCCGCACGCCTTCCAGTCGATCGCCAATGCGAAGATCTACGTGAAGAATATCGCCGATGCATTCTGCGCCGCCGATAGCGCGGGCTGCGACAGCTACAAGGCCAATGCCGCCGCCTACACCCAGAAGCTCGGCGCGCTGGAGGGCGAAGTGACCACGGCGATCCAGGCGATCCCCGAGGCCAAGCGCGTCGTCATCACCTCGCACGACGCCTTCGGCTATTTCGAGCATGCATACGGCCTGACCTTCCTTGCTCCGCAAGGCATCTCGACCGATTCCGAGCCTTCGGCGGCCGACGTGGCCAAGCTGGTCAACCAGGTCAAGGAGGACAAGGCGGCGGCGATCTTCATCGAGAACATCACCAACCCCAGGCTCATCGAGCAGATCGCCAGCGAGACCGGCATCAAGGTCGGCGGCACGCTCTATTCCGATGCGCTGTCGCCGCCCGACGGCCCGGCCTCGACCTATATCGACATGATGCACAACAACATCGAGCAGTTCAAAGGCGCGCTGCTCGGAAGCTAAGCGGCATCATCCAACCGGGCTAAAATCGGCCCGGTTGGATTTTCCGCCCCGCACTCTCTATTTGGCAGAGAGATCCGGTGCTACGGATTGCCGCTAATGCCGCGCGGTGGCATGACTGCGGCCAAAGAGATTGCGAGGACGATGCCATGGAATACCGCCAGATCAGCGAAGACTATTCGGTCTCCGGCCAGATCCAGCCTGAGGATATCGTTGCCATCAAGGACGCCGGCTTCAAGAGCATCATCTGCAACCGCCCGGACGACGAACAGCCCGGCCAGCCCTCGGCCGACAGCGTCAAGGCGGCCGCGGAAGCCGCGGGGCTCGCCTTCCGCTACATTCCGGTGATCAGCGGCCAGCTCACCATGGACAATGTCGAGGATCAGGCCGAGGCGCTCGACGAGCTCGAAGGCCCGGTCTTCGCCTATTGCCGCTCCGGCGCGCGCTGCACCAACCTCTATGGGCTGATCCAGCAGCAGCGGGGGTGAAAGCTTGGCGCATTGGCGAGAGCCAATTCCGCAGGTTCCCGTTCCGTCGCCGTCGCATCCAACAAAGATCTCCGCAAACTAAATCGGCAGCGCGCCGGTCTCTTTCAGCGTCTCCAGCACGATCGCTGTCTTGACGTGCTGCACCGATTCATGCGGCAGCAGCACGCCGTTGACGAACTCGGACAGCGATTTGAGATCGGGCGTCACCACCTTCAGGATGTAATCCATCTCGCCGGTCAGCGCGTGCGCTTCCTGCACCTCGGGCAGCCGCGCCACCAGCTCGCCGAAGCGGCGGGCATTGTCGCGGTTGTGGGTGGCCAAGGTCACCGAAATCACATTGACCAGCGAAAAGCCGAGACGGTCGCGGTCGAGCACGGCGCGATAGCCCCTGATATAGCCATCTTCCTCCAGCCGCTGGCGGCGGCGCGAGCATTGCGAGGCCGACAGGTTCACACGCTCCGAAAGGTCGTTGTTGGTGAGCCGCGCATCGCCCTGCAGGAGCGCCAGTATCTTGCGGTCAAATTGATCAAGGCGCGCATCATCCATGATTTTCTCCCCAATCATGCACAATCTACGCACATGATGGGCATTCCAGGCGGTTGAATGCAAGCACCATGCAGCCGTCCAGCGTTATTATGGTGAAAACTGGCCAAGCACGGCCGCACCAGCTTTCGGAGGACTGCCATGGGCCCCTTCCCGCATGACGCCCCGCCTGCCAAGATCAGCAAGGCGAATCCCGCCGGCACCGACGGCTTCGAATTCGTCGAGTTCGCGCATTCAGACCCGGCAAAACTCGCCGAGCTCTTTGCCCGCATGGGCTATGTCGCGGTGGCGAAGCACCGCACCAAGGACATTACCGTCTGGCGCCAGGGCGACATCAACTATGTCGTCAATGCCGAGCCAGGCTCGCATGCGATGAAATTCGTCGAAAAGCACGGCCCCTGCGCCGCCTCGATGGCGTGGCGCGTGGTCGATGCCAAGCATGCCTTCGAACATGCCGTGTCGAAGGGTGCTGTGCGCTATGAGGGCACCGACAAGGCGCTCGACGCGCCGGCGATCGTCGGCATCGGCGGATCGCTCCTCTATTTCGTCGAAATCTATGGCGAGAAGGGCTCGGCTTACGATGCCGAGTTCGAGTGGCTGGGCGAGCGCAATCCAAAACCCGACGGCGTCGGCTTCTACTATCTCGACCACCTGACCCACAATGTCTATCGCGGCAACATGGACAAGTGGTGGGATTTCTACCGTGACCTGTTCGGCTTCAAGCAGATCCATTTCTTCGACATCGACGGCAGGATCACCGGACTGGTCAGCCGGGCGATCACCTCGCCCTGCGGCAAGATTCGCATTCCGCTCAACGAGTCCAAGGACGAAACCAGCCAGATCGCCGAGTATTTGAAGAAGTACAATGGCGAGGGCATCCAGCACATTGCCGTCGGTACGGACGCGATCTACGATGCCACCGACAAGCTCGCCGCCAACGGGCTGAAGTTCATGCCCGGCCCGCCCGACACCTATTACGAGATGTCGCATGAGCGCGTGCACGGCCATGACGAGCCGATCGAGCGCATGAAGAAGCACGGCATCCTGATCGACGGCGAAGGCGTCGTCGACGGCGGTATGACCAAGATCTTGCTGCAGATCTTCTCGAAGACGTTGATCGGGCCGATCTTCTTCGAATTTATCCAAAGGAAGGGCGACGAAGGTTTTGGCGAAGGGAATTTCCGCGCGCTGTTCGAATCGATCGAGCAGGACCAGATCAAGCGTGGCGTGATCAAGCTGGATGGCAGGGCGGCGTAGTCAGCCGAAAGACCAAGCCGCCGGCTACTCTAAAGGCCGGCGGCCTTCCTCAGAATTTCGTTGATTCGGCTCTGCCAGCCGGGCCCGCTGGCACGGAAACGAGCAACCACATCGCTGTCGAGGCGCAGCGTTACCTGCTTCTTCGGATTGTCGAGTGCCGGCCGACCACGTGAGCGGCGAATGCTTTCGGCAAGGTCCGGAAACACGTCGGCGAAGGGACGAGCATTCCGAAAATCCTCCTCGGTCCATTCGGGATTGTCCGAAACCGCATCCCAATCTTCCTCGGTGAATCCCTTGCCTGACTTGAATCCGTTGTCCAGCTTTGTAGTGTTCAGCTTAGCTTTCGCCATCGAACAATCTCCTTTCCGTCTGGTTGGCCGCCCGCATTGAAATAACCGAGATGCCTTCGGAGCCAAGCCGGGAAAAGACCACTGCAACAACGCCGCCGCCGACTACCCGACCAATCGCTATGAAACGGCCGGATTTGGCCGCCCGGATCGCCGAGGCAAGGAAAAACTCCTCGTCTAGCGCCGCGAAATCCAAGCCGTGTTTGTCAATGTTGGCCAACCGTTTAGGTTCATCCCAGACGATCTGCATCTGAATTTATGTACCTACATGAATTAAGTCAATAATTTTCGTAACTACCATAATTCCCGAAGCGTTCTCACTTGTTCACAACCCAAGCCGCTCGACCTCGTCCTTCCTGAGCTTAATGTCGTAATCGAGCAAGAACTCATCCAATTGCGGCGGTGCAACCGAGGTGCCCGACAGCATCGCGTGCACTTGGCCGCGATGGTGGATGTCGTGCAGGAAGACATGGGCGAGGATGTCGCCGATCCTTTCGGGGATCATGCCGTCCTCGCGGCGGTCGGTGATGACGCGGCGGTCGAGATCTGCCTCCGACAGGCCGTCGCAGAAGGCGACAAGCCTGCGGTCAAAATCGGTCTGTGTAGCGGCCAGGCTTGACGCATCGTCAAACGGTATGAAGTCGTCATAGGCCGCAGCACCGAGGCCGCCACCGGTCAGAAAATCGAGATAGAGACGATCGACCGCAAGGATGTGGTTGAGCGTCTCCTTGATCGAGGGAAAGAAACTGGTTCGACCGGCCTCGAACTCGCCGGGCTGAAGCTCCAGCACGGCGCGGTAGAGCCGGTCGTTCGACCACAAATTGTTGCGCGCCATCCGGCGCAGGTGCTCGAGCAAGGTCACCCTTTCAGGTTCCTTTCTCCCCCTCGTATTTCTCGACCTTCTGCTCGATGGCGCCGAAGATCGAATGGCCGGCCTTGTCCTTCATCTCGATCCGCACCGTGTCGCCGAAGCGCAGGAACGGTGTCTTCGGCTCGCCGCTCTCGATGGTCTCGATCATGCGCAGTTCGGCGATGCACGAATAGCCGGCGCCGCCTGCCGCGACCGGCTTGCCTGGCCCATCATTCAGCTTATTGGAGACGGTGCCGGAGCCGATGATGGCGCCGGCGGCGAGCGGCCGCGTTTTCGCGGCATGCACGATCAAGGCCGGGAAATCGAAGGTCATGTCGATGCCGGCATTGGCACGGCCGAACGGTTTGCCGTTGAGATCGGCGAGCAGCGGCAGGCTGACCTTGCCGCCGTCCCAGGCATCACCAAGCTCGTCCGGCGTCACCGCGACCGGCGAGAAAGCAGAAGACGGCTTCGACTGGAAGAAGCCGAAGCCCTTTGCCAGTTCCGGCCCCGTGATGGCGCGAAGCGTCACATCATTGACCAGCATGACGAGGCGGATGGCCTCGCGTGCCTCGCCCAGCCCGGCGCCCATCGGCACATCGCCAACGATGACGGCAACTTCCGCCTCCATGTCGATGCCGAAGGCTTCGTCGGCCATGCGGATCGGATCGCGCGGCGCAAGGAAGGAGTCCGAGCCGCCCTGGTAGATCAGCGGATCGGTCCAGAAACTCGCCGGCATCTCGGCGCCGCGTGCCTTCCGCACCAGCTCGACATGGTTCACATAGGCGGAGCCGTCCGCCCATTGATAGGCGCGCGGCAGCGGCGAATGGGCGTCATGCTCGTGAAAGCGGGCCGAGGGCACCGCGTTGGTCTCGAGCGATTCCGCCATCGCCGCCAGATGCGGCGCCAAGCGCTCCCAATTGTCGAGCGCAGCCTGCAGCGTCGGCACCAGGAAAGAAGCGTCGGTGAACCGCGTCAGATCGCGCGAGACCACGACCAGTTTTCCGTCGCGCGTCCCGTTCTTCAAAGTGGCAAGCTTCATGCGGTTTCCTCTCCTCGCGGGCTTCGTGCCGCTCGTCCCACAACAAGGCCGTGGCGAGTGATCGTCAAGCCACCCGCCGATGTTTTCCTGACTCTGACCTCACCAATCAGGGCCAGTCGCCTTCCGGCGTGCCATTGAAGCGCTTCTTCAGGTCGGCCCAGCAGTCGATGTAGTTCTCCTGCAAGGTTTCGAGCTCGGCGGCGTAGCGCGTCAGCATCTGCGGAAAGCGCGTCTCGAACATGAAGGCCATGGTGTTGTCGAGCTTGACCGGTTTCAGGTCGGCGCGGGAGGCCTTCTCAAAGCCGGAGGCGTCGGGTCCGTGCGCCAGCATCTGGTTATGCAGGCTGATGCCGCCGGGGACAAAACCTTCCTCCTTGGCATCGTACTGGCCGTGGATCAGGCCCATGAACTCGCTCATGATGTTGCGGTGGTACCAGGGCGGCCGAAAAGTGTTTTCCGCCACCAGCCAGCGCGGCGGGAAGATGACGAAGTCGACATTGGCGGTGCCCTCCTCGCCGCTCGGCGCCGTCAGCACGGTGAAGATCGACGGGTCAGGGTGATCGAACAGGATGGCGCCGACCGGCGAAAACGTCGCCAGATCATATTTATAGGGCGCGTAGTTGCCGTGCCAGGCGACGACGTCGAGCGGCGAATGGCCGAGCTCAGTGACGTGGAAAGTGCCGCACCATTTGACAATCAGCCGGCATGGCGTCTCCTTCTCCTCGAACCAGGCGCAGGGGGTCTTGAAGTCGCGCGGATTGGCCAGGCAATTGGCGCCGATCGGGCCGCGGTCGGGCATGGTGAATTTTGCCCCGTAGTTCTCGCAAACATAGCCGCGCGCCTGACTGTCGGCGAGCTCGACCTTGAAGACGAGGCCCCGCGGCAGCACCGCGATCTCGCCGGGGCGAAGCTCGATGACGCCCATCTCGGTGACAAAGCGCAGCGTGCCGACCTGCGGCACGATCATGAGCTCGCCGTCGGCATTGAAGAAATGGTCGTCGACCATCGAGCGGTTGGCGACATAGACATGCGCCGCCATGCCGGACTGGCCGACCGCGTCGCCGGCGGTGGTCATGGTGCGCATGCCGGAGATGAAGTCGGTCGGCTCGGTCGGGATCGGAACAGGGTTCCATCGGTATTGGCCGAGCGCCAGCTCGTGGTCGCCGACGTTGGGCGCCGTCTTCCACATGGGATAGCTCGCGCCCTTGAAGCGGCCGGTGTGTTTCACGCTGGGACGGATGCGGTAAAGCCAGGAGCGCTCGTTGGTGCCGCGCGGCGCGGTGAAGGGCGAGCCCGAAAGCTGCTCGGCATAGAGCCCGTAGGCCGGCCGCTGCGGCGAGTTGCGGCCCTGCGGCAGCGATCCCGGCAGCGTCTCGGTCTCAAAATCATTGCCGAAGCCCGGCATATAGGAAAAGGCCATCCGATCCTCCCTGATCCCGGGCTGCCGCCCTCAGCGTTGAGGAAGGCTTTCCGGTGATGTTGACCAAACTGGTTTCATATGTAACCATCGAAAATGTAACTATCAACGCCGAACCCCGCGATGGTGCGCCAAATGAAACCGGAAATTCTCGAGCTAGAAAACTTCCTGCCCTACCGGCTCTACCGGCTGGCCGACACCGTGAGCCGCGAATTCTCGCGCATCTACAAGGAGCGCCACGGTCTGACGCGGCCGGAATGGCGCACGCTCTCAGGCCTCGGGCAGCGCGGGATGATGACGGCGACGGAACTCGGCGAGCAGTCGGCCATGCACAAGACCAAGGTGTCGCGCGCGGTCGCCGAGCTCGAACGCCGGCGCTGGCTGACAAGAGCGCCGGACGAGAACGACCGCCGCGTCGAGCATCTGACGCTGACCAAGGCGGGGCTCGCCGCTTACCGGGAAATGGTGCCGCTGGCGAAGGCGTTTGAAAGGGAGCTGCTGGCGAGGCTGAGCGAGGAAGAGAGAGCGGCGATTGTCAGGGGGGTGGCAGCACTGGAAGAGGCTTTATCTTCTTCGTAGCGATCCTTCACACCCCCTCTGTCCGGCAGGCCAAAGAGGGAGCTGTCCCGCAGCATTGCCAGGATGCTGCTTCAACCAAACCCTACCAGTCCATCACCACTTTGCCGGAACTGCCGCTGCGCATCGCATCGAACCCAACCTGGAAATCGTCGATGCCGATGCGATGCGTGATCAGACCCGAGACATCCAGCGGCCCCTGCACCAGGGCGATCATCTTGTACCAGGTCTCGAACATCTCGCGGCCGTAGATGCCTTTGAGATGCAGCATCTTGAAGATGACCTTGTTCCAGTCGATCTCGAAGCCGGTGGGAGCGATGCCGAGGATGGCGATCTTGCCGCCATTGTTCATGGTGTCAATCATGTCGCGGAAGGCTGGCGCGGCGCCCGACATCTCCAGCCCGACGTCGAAACCTTCGGTCATGCCGAGTGCCGGCATCACGTCGCGCAGCTTCTCCTTCGAGGCGTCGACCACATGCTGGACGCCGAGCTTGCGCGCCAGTTCCAGCCGGACCGGGTTGATGTCGGTGATGACGACTTTCCGCGCGCCGACGCATTGCGCGACCAGCGCGCCCATGATGCCGATCGGGCCGGCGCCGGTGACCAGCACATCCTCGCCGACCAGGTCGAAGGACAGTGCGGTGTGGACGGCGTTGCCTAATGGATCAAAGATCGCCGCGATCTCGTCCGGCACGTCGTCGGGGATCGGCACGACATTGTGCTGTGGGATCGCTACATACTCGCCGAAGGCGCCGGGCCGGTTGACGCCGACGCCGAGCGTGTTGCGGCAGAGATGCCCTCGCCCCGCGCGGCAGTTGCGGCAGTGGCCGCAGACGATGTGACCCTCGCCCGAGACGCGCTGTCCGACCTTGTATTCGGTGACGGCCGCGCCGAAATCCGCGACGGTGCCGACAAATTCATGGCCGGTCACCATCGGCACCGGCACGGTCTTCTGCGCCCACTGGTCCCAATTGTAGATGTGGACGTCGGTGCCGCAGATCGCGGTCTTCCTGACCTTGATCAGCACGTCGTTGGGGCCGATTTCCGGCACCGGCACTTCTTCCATCCAGATGCCCGGCTCGGCCTTGGCCTTCACCAGCGCCTTCATCACGTTGGACATCGAACACTCTCCAGAAAATCTTCCCTGTCCTGACGGATCATCAACCTGCCGCTTCCAGGATGCTCTTCAGTCGCAGCAGATCGCGATCGGTCGAACGCCGGACAGCCACGGCTATGAGCGGGGTCATGAGACGGGAAAAGCCGGCCGGCGAGCCGCGATTCCGGAGCGTCATATGCGTGCGGCCTTCGCCGGAATCCCGCCATCCATAGCTCGTCTCCATCGGAAACGGTCCTTCGTCGGATCGCATCACCAGCCTCTCGCCCGGCACGAGATCCAGGATCTTGTAGGTATAAGCGAGCCGCCGTCCGAGGAACTGCGCCTCGAATGCAATTCTCGATCCTATCTGGGCCGGTCGGGGAGTCTTCCATTCCACCGACTTGATGTTGACGTACCAGCGCGGAACATTGTCCGGATCGGAAGAAAAGGCGGCGACAACCGCGCGCGGCCTGGCGATCTCGATACTCCTCGTTACATCGATCGCCATGGCCCTTTTCCATTGCCGGCGGTAGCGTCAAGCGATTACACCCAGTTCCTTCCCGACCTCGCCGAACGCCTCGACGGCGCGATCGATATCGGCGCCGGAGTGCGCCGCCGACATCTGGGTGCGAATGCGCGCCTGGCCCTTCGGCACCACCGGGAACGAAAAGCCGATGACGTAGATGCCACGCTTCAGCATGCGAGCCGCCATCTCCTGCGCAAGGGCGGCGTCGCCCAGCATTACCGGGATGATCGGATGATTCGCGCCGGCAAGCGTAAAGCCGAGCTTGCCCATTTGAGACCGGAAGCGTTCCGCATTGGCATATAGGCGGCGGCGCAGCGCATCGCCATTGCGGATCAGCTCGAAGACTTTCAGCGAGGCGCCGGCGATCGTCGGCATCAGCGTGTTGGAGAAGAGATAGGGCCGCGAGCGCTGACGCAGCCAGTCGACCACCTGTTTCTTCCCCGCGGTATAGCCGCCGGACGCGCCGCCCAGCGCCTTGCCGAGCGTGCCCGTGATGATGTCCACCCTGCCCTCGACGCCGCAGTGCTCGGCCGAGCCACGGCCGTTCTTGCCGACGAAGCCGACGGCATGGCTGTCATCGACCATGACCATGGCGTCGTATTTCTCGGCGAGGTCGCAGACTCCTTGCAGGTTGGCGATGATGCCGTCCATCGAGAACACGCCGTCGGTGGCGATCAGTCGGAAGCGGCAGTCCTTCGCCTCCTTCAGCCGCGCCTCGAGGTCGGCCATGTCGTTGTTGGCGTAGCGGAAGCGCTTGGCCTTGGAGAGCCTCACCCCGTCGATGATCGAGGCGTGGTTCAGCGCGTCCGAGATGACGGCATCCTCCTCGCCGAGCAGCGTCTCGAACAGGCCGCCATTGGCGTCGAAGCAGGAGCCGTAGAGAATGGTGTCGTCCATGCCGAGGAAGGATGAGATGGTGGCTTCGAGCTCTTTGTGTTCTTCCTGGGTGCCGCAGATGAAGCGCACCGACGCCATGCCGTAGCCGTAGCGGTCGAGCGCCTGCTTCGCCGCATCGCGCAGCTCGGGGCTGTCGGCGAGGCCGAGATAGTTGTTGGCGCAGAAATTCACCACCTTCTGGCCGGCAACATCGATCAGGGCCGACTGCGTGGAGGAAATCACGCGCTCGGACTTGTAGAGCCCGGCCGATTTCAGGCCTTCAAGCTCGTTGTCGATGTGGGAGAGAAACGCTGCGCTCATGGTCTGGCCCTGTTTGTTCGATGCGGACTGTCGCGCTGCGGAAAAGAAAAATCCATCGCAAAAACGACCGCTTCGGTGGCGTTGCGCAAGCCGCGCCGCAGCTCCTTCAGCGCAGCCGGACAAGGATGTGTTCAAATGCGACGATCTGCGAAAGGACATAATAACCATCCTCTCAGCTTTGTCGCGCCGCCGGCTCCGGCACCGTGCCGGTTTGCCGAGCTGTTAACCCTTTCACGTCAAGGGTTCTGGCGCCGCATATTCATGGCAGGAATCCGTCGATCGGGAGGGGTCACTCAGTTATGTCGCAGCAGCCGGTGCACAGCGTTTCGCGCAAGCTGATTCTGCTGATCAAGAGCGGCTACTGGCTGGCCTTGCTGATCATCGCCGCCATGGTGATGGCTTCCTTCATCCTGCTGCAGCAGTTGATGGCGCAGCAGCAGCACAATGACGCACTGCTCAACATCGTCTCCACGCAGAAAGCGCTGTCGCAGCGCATCGTTTTCCTGGCCAGCGCGACCGGTGCCGCCCCGCGCGACAAGCAGCCGGCGCTGGTCACAGCGCTCAAGCAGGCAACGGGCGAGTTCGAGACCAATTACGACCGGCTGCTCAAGGAGACCGGCGCCGATCCGCTATCGCCGTCGCGCAACGATCCGCAATCGATCGAATATGTGCTGTTTAGCAAGCCGTTCCATCTCGACTATTTCTCGGTCGGCCTTATCGCCAACGGCGATCGACTGGTTTCATCATTTGCATCCCAGCTTGGCATGCAAAGCGACGGCTATAAGGGCGGCGGCGAGCGCGTCGGCCTCGACGCCTCCGTCGCCAATGCGACTTTGTCCGGCTATGCCGCGCTCGGCCAGCGCATCAGCGCCTTCGCCACCGAGCGGTCGGATGAGATGCTCAGCCTGCACCGCACGCTGTTCTTTGCCACCATCGGCGTCATCGTGCTGGTCGCGCTATTCATCTTCCGGCCGATGTCCAAGGCCATCCTGCGCAAGACGCATGAACTGGTCGACGCCCGCAATTCGATGGCCTTCATTGCCGTGCATGACGGCCTGACCGGCTTGCACAACCGCACCTTCCTCACCGATCATTTCGACACGCTGATCAAGGGCGCGCATCGTCGCCGCGAGCGGCTGGCGGTGATCCAACTCGACCTCGACCGCTTCAAGCAGATCAACGACACGCTGGGGCACGCGGCGGGCGACTATGTGCTTGTCGTCACCGCGCAACGCATGCGCGATTCCTGCCGCGCATCGGATCTTTGCGCCCGTCTGGGCGGCGACGAGTTCGTGATGATCCTCAACGGCGCCGGCAGCACCGAGGACATCCATGCACTGGCCAAGCGCATCATCGCCAACATCAACGAGCCGATCACCTTCCAGGGCACGACCATAATGCCTGGCGCCAGCGCCGGCATCGCCGTCTATCCAGTCGACGCCGACAACGCACAGGACCTGCTCGTCCATGCCGATCTCGCCCTCTATTCGGCCAAGAAGCTCGGCGGCGGCAGCTTCTCCTTCTTCTCCGAAGAGCTGCGGCGCGAGCTCGACTACCGCAAGCAGCTCGAGCAGGACATCCGCACGGCGATCGCGGAAAAGACCTTCGAGGTCTATTTCCAGCCTCAAGTGTCGCTCACCAGCGGCAAGATCAGCGGTATCGAAGCACTGGTGCGCTGGAAGCACGCCACGCGCGGCATGATCTCGCCCGGCGAATTCATCCCGGTGGCGGAGAAGTGCGGCTTCATGCCGGATATCGGCCGCATCGTCATCAGCAAGGCGATCAACGAAGCCGCCGAATGGGATCGCGCCGGCATCGATTTCGGACGCATCGCCGTCAATGTCTCGGGCACCGAGCTGCGCGAGCCGGATTTCGACAATTTCCTGTTCGGAACGCTGGAACGAGCCGGGCTTGCGCCGCAGAAGCTGTCCCTGGAAATCGTTGAATCGGTCATCCTCGACGACGAGAAGACCGGCATCGCCGCCAAGCTCAGGCATATCCGCGCGGCGGGCGTCCATCTCGAGCTCGACGATTTCGGCACGGGCTATGCTTCACTCAGCCATGTCAACCCGAACGAGATCGATCGGCTGAAGATCGACCGCCGCTTCGTCCAGAACATCAACGAGAACGGCGACAACACTAAGATCGTGCGCGCCATCACCGAGCTTGCCCGCGGCCTCGGCATCTCGATCGTCGCCGAGGGCGCGGAAACCGAGGCCGAGCTCGACTCGCTGATGGCGATCGGCTGCGACCAGGTGCAGGGCTATTCGATCGCCTTCCCGATGCCTCAGGACAAGGCGCGCGAATGGCTTACCGCGCGCAGCCCGAAGAAGGCGAAGCTCAAGGTGCTGCAGGGCAGCCGGGCTTAACCTCCCACATTCGCCCGAAGCGCCGCCAGCACCTCGGCGAATTCCGCAAGCCGGTCGTCCGGCAGCCCAGCTCTCAGCCTTTTGTCGAAGGCGACGGCCGCGAGGCGCATCTTCTCGAACAGCGCTTCACCGGTTTCGGTCAGCGCCACCTGATGCACCCTGCGGTTCTGCGGATCGCGGCGGCGCGTCAGCAGCCCTTGCGCCTCCATGGCGTTGAGGTGATGCGTCAGCGTCGCGCCCTGGATGCCGATCATGCCGGCAAGCTCGCGCTGGTTGGCCAGTTCCTTCGACTTGACCGAGAGCAAGGTCACCCAGACCGGCAGCGTTCCGCCGACTTCCACCAAGGCAGCGTCAAAGGCCTGCGCCACCAGTTTGGCGGTGCGAGCGAGATTCATGCCGATGGGCGGGCGATCAAATGGCGTCATGGCTGGACACTAGAACAAGCAATGGATTGGCGGAACTCCGCATGAAGCATTGACATCTAACTATTAGATATCTAACTTTGCCTTATTAACGTTGTCGGACCCAGCCGACAGACAAAAACCGACAGGCAAAGCGTCACACCGGTGGCGGGGCGAACGAGAGGAATGCGGTCATGCAATATGTCTACATCATCGTCATCGGCCTGCATGTTATGGCCGGCGTCTTCTGGGCCGGCACGACCATTGCGGTTGCCCGTGATCCGGAGATCAAGGCGGAGCGCTTTATCCGGCCGCAACTCGGCGCCTCCGGCATGGTCTTTTTGACCGGTCTGCTGCTTTGGTATTTCTTCCACGAAGGCGCTTTCGGCCCGATGGAAATGGTGCTGGCGCTGGGCATTGCGACGGCGCTGATCACCGCCGGCGTGCAGAGCGCCCTTGTAGCCTCTTCCAGCAGGCGATTGGCCGGTGCCGATGCGGCGACGCAAACGCAGTTGCGCGCGAAAATGACCAAAGGCGAACGCCTCGCCGGCGGGCTGCTGGTCATCACCGTATTGTGCATGGCCACGGCCAGGATGTTCTGACCCCTCAACAGCTCGCGCGGTACCGGTGCAGGCCGGCGGCCGCGCGCGGCGCACCGGACCAACGCGGCAGGTGGCTCTCCTTGAAGGTCCGGTGCGTTTCCGTGGTGCGGCCGTCACCGGTGCATCAGATCACCTCAATGGAACCGCCGCGTAGTTTTTCCCGTCGCAGCTTTATATAGGTCCGCATATTCGGCGCGATGCGAAAACCTTCCAGTCTGACGTCCTTAAGCGCTGCCGCCCAGCCAAGCGCTTCATAACGGCCGCCATATGGGTCGATCGTCGCGGCGAGATCCTCGCGGCCCAGTTGCCTGGCCAAGATGGCGCAGGCCGCGACCCGCGTTTCGATCGAGCGGCCATATTTGGGTGCGAATGCCAAGCCGCCGTCGGCGAGGTCGTCGACCTCGTGCGCAAGCTGCAGGAACAGGATGTCCTCATCGCCGGCCGGCACGCCCTCCTGCAGAAGGCGCTCGGGGTCGCCGGTGTCGAATTTCATGGCCGCGACGCGGGCGACGAGGCCTTCAGCCCTCGGCCCGATCCGCGCCTCCAGCCATTTCCGGTGCGCCTCGCTGCGCCTGCTGGACCTGCCGTCCGGATACTGGCCGCTATCATAGGCAGCATGGAACATCGCCGCGAGGACGAAATCGAGATCCCTTTCGAAATGCGCCACAGACGAGGCGGCGCCTACCGCATGGCAGATAAAGGGCCGTCCCGACTTTCGATAGCGGCCGTTGAACATCGCGCATGCCACGCGATAGGCCTTCTGCACGCGTAGAAGATCGCCCAACGAGTGCCCGGACTCGTGCAATTGGATATAGAGCGCCGTATTGGTCTGGCGCGGAACGAACAGATCTTTTCCGGTCAAGCAAGCCCCCCGACTATGCGACCCCGGTTGCAGCCCTCCGAATCCGCGCCCGAAAATTGCAAATAAGATCTGTCAGGTCTAGCCTGGCCATTGGAGGACCGAGGTTCAGATCCGGATGCCGAACCTGATGCCGTCATAGATAGCGGCGTGGATGTTGCGCGAGGCGACTGCGTCGCCGATGCGGAACAGAACAAAGCCGCCTTCCGGATTGCGCGGCGGAAAAATGTCGCCGCCGCTTACCAGCCGCTCGTAGTCGACCGCGCCGCCATTCTTCGACAGCGGCTTCAGCGCGAGGTAGAGATCGTCGAGCGGCGCGGTGCCATGCTCGACCACCACCTGGTCGACGCGCCGCTCGCCGCGCCAGCCATCGGCGAAGTCCGACGCCAGCTCGGCGATGAGCTGGTTACCCTCGCGTCGCACGGAGCGCAGACGAGTGTTGATGGTGACGGTGACGCCTTTCTCGTGGAAAGCCCGCATATAGGGCACGTGGTTCAGGCCGCCCATTTCCGGCGCGAAGAAGCGTTCGGGCGAGACCAGCTCCAGCTTCGAGCCGCTGTTGGCAATCAATTCCGCCGCGCCCATGCCCTGATGGCCGCCATTGTCGTCATAGAGCAGCACGTTCTCGGCCGGTTTGACGCTGCCGGCCATAATGTCCCAGCTCGAGGTGACGAGATTGTCGCCCGCTGCCAGCGGCGGGTTCTGCGGCAGGCCGCCGGTGGCGACAATCACCACATCCGGCGAAAGTGCGAGGACATCGTCCTTTTCGGCCCATGTGTCGTAGCGGATCTCGACGCCGAGGCGATCGAGCTCGGCAAGCCGCCAGTCGATGATACCGATCAGTTCCTTGCGGCGGGGATTTTGCGTCGCGAGCCGCACCTGGCCGCCGGCCTGGCTGGACGCTTCGAGGACCATCACCTGATGGCCGCGTTCGGCGGCGACGCGCGCCGCTTCCAGACCACCCGCCCCGGCTCCGACGACCACCACCCGCCTCTTCGGCCCTTCGCTTTTCGCGATGACATGCGGGATCGTCGCTTCGCGGCCGGTGGCGGCGTTGTGGACGCAGAGCGCCTCACCGCCTTCATAGATGCGATCGAGGCAGTAGGTGGCGCCGACGCAAGGCCGGATCTCGTGCTCGCGCCCTTCCATCACTTTCCTGATGATATGCGGATCGGCGATGTGGGCGCGCGTCATGCCGACCATGTCGAGCTTGCCGGAGGCGATCGCATGACGCGCGGTGGCGACATCGGAGATCCGCGCCGCGTGGAAAGTCGGGAATTTCGTCGCCGCCCTCACCTCGCCGGCGAAATCGAGATGCGGCGACGAGCGCATGCCGGTCACCGGGATGACCTTGGTCAGCGCCGCGTCGGTCTCGATCGAGCCGCGGATGATGTTGAGGAAATCGACCTTGCCGGAGCGAGCCAGACGTTTCGCGATCTCGACGCCCTCCTCCTTCGACAGGCCTTTTTCGAAATCCTCGTCGGCGACCATGCGGATGCCGACGACGAATTTCTCGCCGACCGCGGCGCGAACCGCATCCAGCACCATGTTGGTGAAGCGCAGCCGGTTGTCGAGCGAGCCGCCGAAATCATCGTCGCGATGGTTGGTGGCGGGCGACCAGAAGCCGTCCATCAGATGGCCGTAGGATTCGAATTCGATGCCGTCGAGGCCGGCCGCCTGGCAGCGCTGGGCGGCGGAAGCATAATCGGCAACGATGCGCTCGATGTCCCAGTCCTCGATGGTCTTGGGAAAGGCGCGATGCGCCGGCTCGCGCACCGGCGAGGCGGACAGCACCGGCAGCCAGTCGGCCTTGTTCCAGCCGGTGCGGCGACCGAGATGGGTGATCTGGATCATGACCTTGCAGTCATGCTCATGACAGGCATCCGCAAGTTCGGCGAGCCACGGCACGATGGCGTCGTCATAGACATGCAGGTTGCCGAAGGCGGCCGGGCTGTCGCGTGACACGATGGCAGAGCCCGCTGTCATCGTCAGCGCCATGCCGCCCTTGGCCTTCTCGGCGTGGTAGAGCCGGTAGCGCTCCTTCGGCATGCCGTCCTCGGAATAAGCCGGCTCATGGCTGGTCGACATCACCCGGTTCTTCAGCGTCAGGTGCTTGAGCTGATAAGGTTGGAGAAGCGGGTCGTTGCTGGTCATCGTCTTCCTGCCGTATCAAAATTGCGCGGGAGCTGCTCCCGCTTCCATTTCACGCATCGGATTCATCCGAAAACCGCTGCGCGGCTTTCGCTCCAATGCTAATGAGCCGCCAAACACGCCGGGTCCGTTCGATCGCGGCGCACTTTCAACTGATTGCACCTGCCGCCCTTGCAATCATCGGCGGCAGCGAGGAGCCATCGATGACCGACGCCAAAAACCTGACCCAGCTCGGCAAACACGTCGAGACGCCGCAGAGTCCCGAACAGGCAGTCCTGGAAACCGTGCCGTTCGAGCGAGGCGACGGCCCGCCCGCGATCGTGCGCTTCACCTGCCCGGAATTCACCTCGCTCTGCCCGGTCACCGGCCAGCCCGACTTCGCCCACATCGTCATCGACTACGCGCCCGACAAGACGCTGGTGGAATCGAAGTCGCTGAAGCTGTTCATGACCTCGTTCCGCAACCATGGCGCCTTTCACGAGGAATGCACCGTCATGATCGGCCGCCGCATCGTCGAAGCGACCAAGCCGCTCTGGCTGCGCGTCGGCGGCTACTGGTTCCCGCGGGGCGGCATCCCCATCGACGTCTTCTGGCAGACCGGCGCGCCGCCCGAAGGCGCCTGGCTGCCCGACACCGGGGTCGCGCCATATCGCGGGCGCGGGTGAGTTTATCGAGCGGCCATCAGACATGGCCGGCCGCATTGGTTCGGCACAGGTTGGTCGCAAGAAACGGAACGACCGAAATGCGATAGCGTTGCTGGTCGTGGCGCAACAGATCGACATGACCGGCGCCGTTGAACCAGACCAATTGCGAGGCAGCGGCTTTTTTCAGCGCCATTACCTGCCCGTGGTCTATAAAGGGATCCTCGCCGCCGGCGAGCAAGAGTAACGGCTTGCCGATTTCGCCGAGGCGGTCGACCGGCCTGACATCGTCGGCGCTTATTCCGAGCCGAAGCGGCATCTGCGCCAGAAGGACATCCGCTTGGAGGCTACGCAGCATGCTGAACGGCATTCGACGAGCCGTCGTCTCGCGCAATGTCGCGTAGAGCTGTTCCAGCACGTAGGCATCGGCGATCGCCTTCGGTGCAGCAAAGACAAAGGCTGCCGCTCCCAGCGAGGATCCCACGGCGCCGATCTTTTGCCCGGGGAAGCGCTGTCGGGCATATGTCAGGATGCGGACAGCGTCCTGCCCTTCAATGTAGCCGAAGCCTTGTACGGTTCCGCCGCTCTCGCCGTGCCCCGACAGATCGAACAGGGCAACCGAATAGCCGTTATCGGATAGCAGTTTTGCGCGTTGCAGCATCGCTAGCCTGTTGGCGCCGCGCCCGTGCAACAGGACGATCGCACCGCAACTGTCTTTTCGACCAATCACCCAACCGACAAGTTCGGGCGCACCAGCCTGGTTGAGCACGACGCGCTCGACGGGCACCTCGCTCGGCGCCGTCAAGTTCTGACGGAGCCCGCGGGCGATCAGCGTTGTTCCAGCCGCCCAGTCGGCCGCGCAAAGTCCGATAATCGCCGCCGCTAGGATAGCACGGAGTTTCATCTGTGATGCCCTGACCGCGACTTCATCATTCGCACTGGTACTGGCTGAGCGCCCATTCGCCGGTGACCGACAGGAGGTCGGAGATCTTCCAGTCGCCGCCGACCTTCTTCAGCTTCCATTCGAGACGGTGCTGGTGGCCTTCGACGACGAAGACGACCACCACCTTGGCCTCGTCACCATTGATCGCTTCGATGGTGCGCAGGCTCTTGTCGATGGCGAGCTTGTCGTAATCGGCATTGTCGAGCGCCATGTTGGGATCGAGGCACTCGCCCTGACCCGAGGCGCGCAGCGCGTCGGCTTTGTCGAGTACACTCTTCGCCGGATCGCTGAAGTTCTTGCGCTGGCTGGGGTCCAATTCCAGCCCGAGATGCTCGTAGAAGGGCTTCACCACCGCCGTCGGCGATCCGGGCAGGACGGGCGCAGCTGGCGCCGGTTCGGCCAGCTTGCTTTCAGGCGTTGTGGCCGGCGCCGACTTCTCGATCGCCGGCGCATTGTCGCCAGAGGACGCGTTCGGCGGCGGCGAGCCGAACAGTCCTTGCCCGTAGGCGCCGCCGTTCAGCCCCGCGGTCAGCATCGACAAGCTCGACAGCGCGAGGACCAGACGCCGAAGCACGGCGTCACTCCGTCGAGGAGCCGCATTCCAGCGCGCTGAGCGTCCAGTCGCTGGTTTTGGAGGTGATGTCGGCGATCTTCCACTTGCCGTCCACTTTCTTCAGCGACCACACCATTTCGCGTTTGGAGTCATCGCCTTCCGGGAAAAGATTGAAGCTTGCCGTCACCTCAGCGGTGTCGCCATTGACGGCCTCGGCAAGCTTCAGCGTCTTCGACACGGTCTTCTGGTCGAAATCCTGGGCGTCGAGGCCTGGGTCGAAGTCGATGCAGGATACCTCGTCGGGCTTCTCCTTGCGGGCCTTGTCGTTGGCTTCGAAGAGCTTGGTGACCGGCTCGGTGAAGCGGTCGCGGTATTTCGCGTCCGCCTCGAACTTCACTTCAGGCACATAGAAGAACTTCACGGCGTTGGAAGCCGGCCCGGCGAGTGCCGCGGCAGGCAAGGCGATCGAGATGGCAACTGCCAGCATCATCGGTCTCATGCAGGATCTCCGGATGGTCGGCGGCGTGGTGGCACGATCACCACCACGCATCCTGCATATCGGCTTTTTCACGGCGCATGAAGTCCTTGCGCTGCGCGCCTTAAGCTTCCAGCCAGACGTTCTGGAAGTCCATTTGATAGGTCTGGTGCATGGCGTAGTTCTTCACCTTCTTGTTCATGTGGCAGTAGAGCTTCTGCCAGAACGGCTGGATGATGACGCCGGAGTCCTGCAGGATCTGCTCGACGTCCTTCATCACCTCCTTGCGCTTGGCGACGTCGATCTGCGACAGCGCCTCCTTGAGCTTGGCGTCGAAATCCGGGTTCGAGAACGCGGTCTCGTTCCAGGCCTCGCCGGTACGGTAGCCCAGCGCCAGCACCTGCACGCCGAGCGGGCGCATGTACCAGATGGTCATGGAATAAGGATATTTCGTCCAGTCGTTCCAGAAGGTCGAACCGGGCAGCACCGTGCGCTTCACCTTGATGCCGGCATCGCGCAACTGGCCGGCGATCGCGTCGCCGGTGTTCTTCTGCCATTCGTCCTCGACCGTGATCAGCTCGTGCTCGAAGTCGGCCTGCCCGGCGTCGGCCATCAGTTTCTTGGCGCCCGCCGCGTCCCGTTCCTTCTTCGGCAGCGGGTAATATTCCGGATGGATCGGGCTGACATGGTGGTTCTCGCCGACCGTGCCGCGGCCGGCGTAGCCGAGCTGCATGACCTGGTTGTTGTCGACCGCCATCTGCAGCGCATTGCGCACCCGTTTGTCATCGTAAGGCTTGTGGGTGATATTGGTGCGCGCAACGAGCGTGGTCGCCGTCGCGACTTCCGATTTCACCAGCTCCATCTTGTCTAGGGGGTCGATGAAGTCGGCCGGCGTCTCGAAATCGAGATCGATCTCGCCGGAATCGAAGGCATTCAGCGTGGCGTTGAAGTCGGTGCCGTAGTCGATGAACTCGACCCCGTCGAGCGGCGCTTCGCCGCCCCACCACTTGCCGTTCTCGCGGCGCTTGACCACGGCTTTCTGGCCCACATCGTAAGACACCAGCTCGAAAGCCCCGGTGCCGATCGGCTTCTTGATCGGATCGGCGCCATCCTTGTCGAAGTTGCGATGCACGACCAGCGCCGGATAGTCGGTGAAGCCCGGGATGATCGCGATATCGGCTTCGGACAGCTTCAGCTTGACCGTATGGTCATCGACCTTGGTGATCGCGCCATCCCTTGCCTTGCCGGTCTTGGCGTCGACCAGCGCGCCGACGCGGGCGGCCATGGAATTGCCGGAAGCCCCCTTCTCGCACCAGCGATTGAGGTTGAAGACGACGTCATCGGCGTTGAAGGCATCGCCGTTGTTCCAGGTGACGCCTTTGCGCAGATGCAGCGTGTATTCGGTGGCGTCGTCGTTGACGTCCCAGCTTTCGAGCAGCACCGGCTCGAAGGTGAACTGGTGCGTGTAGCGCACGAGCGGCTCCAGCCAGGTGCGGGTGACGTTCGCCATCTCCGTCCAGTCATAGGTGCGCGGGTCCTTCTGCGCCTTGACCGACATCGCGACATGCAGCGTTCCGCCTTTCTTCGGCTCTTGCGCCAGGGCTTTTGTCGGCGCGGCAAGGCCAATCATGCCATAGGCGAACGCCGTCGACGCGCCGAAGGCGCTTGCCAGCGCCAGGAATTCGCGCCGGTCCACGCGGCCCGCGCGCGCTTCTTTAGCCATCGCCTCGATGGCGGCAGGAACGCGATCACCGTTGCTTTTGAAGATTGTCATTTTTTCCTCCCATGTTGCGAAACATTGGCCATCCTGGTGCACTTTTTTTCAGCTGTAGATGGCGCCTGCAGCGTGAGCGTGCGTCCAGACGCTGCCTTGCCTGAGATAGTGAGAACTCGCTCCATCCTGCGGCATTTCGAATATCGTATACGAGCCTTGTTGAGCGTCAAGCTTCTTGGGGCATGAGCTGGAGAAAGATGCCGGGCGAAGAACCACCTTCACACCTTCGCACGCTTCATCGGCCAGGTGTCCGCCACGCGATAGCCCGCCGGCCAAGGATCTTCAGGATCCAGCATGTGCTGATGGATGCCGGTGATCCAACCGCGACCGCTGATCTGGGGGCGTATTGCGGGCATACCGCCAACCTGCGTGGTGCCGAGAATCTTTCCGTGAAATTCTGACCCGATGATGGACACACCGGTGAACCAATCCTCGGCTGTCATTTGACCCTTCGCGTGCAAGAGCGCCATGCGGGCCGACACCGCCGTTCCGGTCGGCGATCGGTCGAGCTTGCCAGGTTTTATCGAAACGACCGATTTTGCGCGGAGGCGGTTGCCATCCTGGGTGATGGCGCCGGCAAAAAGACAGAACGAATGGTGGCGCCAATCGGGACGCTCAGGGTGGAAGAACGCCATTTGTCGATTGGCCGCATCGGTGATGCGCACCCCAAGTTCGGCGAGATCACGAGCCTCGTCGGTTTCAAGCGCTAACCCTAGGGCAGGTGCGTCCACGACGACGAAACTGTCGCCTCCATAGGCCGTGTCGACCGTGATGGTACCGAGGCCATCGACCTCAAGCGGCACACCGACCCTGTTGGCGAATGATGGTACGTTTTCGACCGTGATGCGCTGGGCTTTTCCTCCGGCACACTCGGCCCGCACGCGTACCAGACCGCCCGGCGCCTCGAGCACCATTTCGGTTACTGGCTCCTGCATGGGGATGATCCCGGTGTCCAGAATTACCGTCGACACGCAGATCGAATTGGAACCGGACATCGGGGGCGTATCCTCCGGTTCCATTATGATCCAAGCCATCTGCGCATCGGGATGCTTCGGAGGGACCAGAAGGTTGACGTGCCGGAAGACGCCGCCGCGCGGTTCGTTGAGAACGAAGTTACGAAGTCCGTTGTCTTCTGCGATCCATTTGCGCTGGTCCCAGACGGTGTCTCCCGGCGGAGGAGAAACTCCGCCAACGATGACATCCCCGACTTCGCCCTCCGCGTGGCAGGAAACAACATGGATGACTTTCGTGCTTCGCATTCGGGAGTCCCCAGAGCCGCGGCTTCCGATTGGATATCGTATACGATCTTCGGCTCTCGTCAAGGCTCGATTGAAGGGAAATGCGCCAGTTGCTGCTGATCGGCCGGGCTCAAAAGAGCCCACGCCGGACGGCATCTCAGGCCATACAGACACTCGGGTTGAGCAGAATCGCGAGCGTATTTGATCGCGAACATCGTCTACGATATCTATGTTTGCAGATCTGACGCTCCGTGCGGAGACTCTACACGTGCCATTTGCATTTGCCGACATTCCCGATCTGGGTGCCGCCCCCACCGCTTCCGACGTGGTTTTGAAGTTCATCCGCGGAGCAATCATATCCGGGTCGCTTGATGAGGGCGAACCGATCAGGCAAGACGACGTCGCCCGCATGTTCAACATCAGCAAGATTCCGGTGCGCGAAGCTTTGAAGCGGCTCGAGGCAGAGGGATTCGTGGCATTTCAGCGAAACAAGGGCGCAATTGTCGCCAGCATGTCGGAACCGGAGATCGTGCAGATTTTCGAGGTCCGAGCCATGCTGGAATCGAACGCAATTCGGCTTTCCCTTCCTCACATGAACGAGAAGACCTTCGATAAGGCGCAAGCAAGTTGCGACTCCTTCGCGAAGGAAACCGACGTCGGCCGCTGGGCGGAACTAAATTGGGAGTTCCATTCCAGTCTTTATCTAGACGCCGGGCGACCATATCTGCTCCGCATGATCCGGTCGGTTAACGATCGCATCGAACGCTATCTGCGAGTTCAGCTGACGATTTCCGGCGGTCATGAGCTTGCGGATCGAGAACATCGCGAAATCCTGGCCGCCTGCCGCGCTGGCGAGACCGAACAGGCCGCAAAGTTGGTCTACGATCATATTATGAACGCCTGTCAATCGCTTCAGAAACACCTTGCGAACGGCAAGGTGCGCGCTGGCTGAGCCACTGGCTTGCTGTCAGTCACGATTGCCGACGGCCTTTGCCCATATTTTGTCAACTAACGGTATCAGGCAGCTTTTCCTCGCGCTGCGCGATCAAATCCTTGAGACCTTCGGCGATGCCGTCGTCGAGCTTCGGCTCCTGGTAGTCGGCGAGCATGTTGCGCGCCCTTTCGCGGCCGCGCGTGTCGTGATCCTTCGCGCCCTCGGCTGTCCATTGTTCGAAGGAATTGAAGTCCATGATGCTCGGCATGAAGAAGGCGCGCTCGAAATGCTCGAGCGTGTGCTGCGTGCCGAGAAAATGCCCTTGCGGACCGACCTCGCGGATCGCCGCCATGGCCTCCTTGAAATCGTCGAAGGGAACGCCGCCGGCATATTTGTACCAACCGACGAGCTGTTCGCAGTCGGTGGCGAATTTCGAATAGCCGCAGGTAAGGCCGGCTTCAAGCCAGCCGGCGGAGTGCCAGATGTAATTGGCGCCGGCGAGGATCGCGGCATGCATAAGCATGTTCGCCTCGTAGCCGGCCTGGGCGTCGTTGAGCTTGGAGCCGACGTGGAAGCCCGAGGTGCGCCACGGCAGTTTGTATTTCCGCGCCAGCGCACCCATCAGATACATCATCTGCGCGGCCTCCGGCGTGCCCCCCATCGGGGCGCCGGTCTTCATGTCGACGGTCACCATGAACTGGCCATAGATCTGCGGCGAGCCGGGGCGGATCAGTTGGGTGAATGCGACGCCTGCCAGCGCCTCGGCATTGACCTGCGCGACCGCGCCGACGGCGGAGGCCGAGGTCGAGGCGCCGCAGAGCGCGAAGGGTGCCAGGATCAGCGGCTGGTTGTGGCGGGCATAGACCCGCATCGCGTCAAGCATGGTGGCGTCCCACACCAGCGGCGAATTGCAATTGGTGATCGCCACCAGCACCGGATTGTCGCGCACGAACTCCTCGCCGAACACGATCGCAGCCATCGCCATCGTGTCTTCGGCCCGCTCCTTCGACGTCACGATGCCCATGAACGGCTTGTCGGAGTGCTTGAGCGCCGAATGAATGATGTGGAGGTGCCGCTTCGGCACCGGGATCTCCATCGGCTCGCAGATGATCGAGCTCGACGAATGCAGCGCCGGCGCCATGTAGGCGAGCTTGTGGAAATTGTTGAGGTCGTTCAGCGTGCCGTAGCGCCGCTTGTTGTCGAGGTCGCGCACATAGGGCGCGCCATACATCGGCACGAAGATCGAGTTCTTGCCGCCGACGCGAACCGTACGCTCGGGGTTGCGCGCATTGAGCGTGAATTCCGGCGGGACCTTCGAGACAAGCTCCATCAGCAGCGCGCGATCGATGCGGACGCGTGTGTCCTTGACGTCGGCGCCCGCCGCCTTCCAGAGCGCGATCGCTTCGTCGTCGCGGAACTCGCAGCCAACCTCCTCGAGGATTTTGAGCGACTCCTCGTGGATCAGCTCCACCGCCTCGTCGGGCACGATCTCATAGGCCGGAATCTGGCGAACGAGCGTCGGGAAAGACGCGACCGGCGCGCTTCTCAGCGCCTTGCGCCCAAGGCGGCCGCCGCCGCGACGGTGGGTCGGCTCAGTCAATTCAGCGGCCGGTGCGTTCATGTTGTCTCCTTCATCCCGCCCGACCAAGTTAGCGACACGAAATATGGATGTGACGCTGGAAAATCCTGATCTCTTGTATAAGCTGCGCTTATGCGAAGCCTACGCCACCTCCTGCCCTCGGCCGGCAGCCTCGTCGTCTTCGAGGCGGCAGGCCGGCTGTCGAGCTTCACCGCCGCCGGGCGCGAGCTCGGCATGACCCAGGCGGCCGTATCCTATGCGGTGCGCGGACTGGAGGAACAGCTCGGCGCCAAGCTGTTTCAGCGCCGCCACCGCCAGGTGCTCCTGACCGAGGCCGGCGAGCGCTTCCACGCGGACGTCTCGCTGGGGCTGTCGCATATCCGCAAATCTGCCGAGGACCTTCGCCTGCAGGCGACCGGCGGCCATGTCACCCTTGCGGCCTCGACCGCCTTCGGCTCGTTCTGGATGATGCCGCGCCTGCAGCAGTTCCGCGACCAACTGCCGGGCATCGACCTGCGCATCCAGACCGCCGACCGCGACCTCGACATCATTGCCGAGGGTATTCCGCTCGGCGTGCGCGGCGGTGTGCCGCGCGACTGGCCGGACTATCACTCGCTGTCGCTGTCCGACGAAGAGATCTTCCCCGTCGCGGGACCGAGCTATCTCGCCAAATTCGGCATGCCGAAGACGGTCGAGGAACTGGCCACGCACCGGCTGATCCATCTCGAGGAGCCCTATCGCGAGGCGCCGAACTGGGACGAATGGTTCGCGTCGGCCGGAACCAGCCTGCGCAATGCCGAGCGCGGCCTGCGCATCAACGACTATGCCCTGGTGATCCAGGCGGTGATGGAAGGGCAAGGCATCTCGCTTGGCTGGCGGCATCTGGTCGAGCGGCTGGTGGCATCAGGGCTGCTGGTGCCCGTGACCGACCATGTGATGAGGACCGGCATCGGCTTCCACGTCATCTGGCCGAAGAACCGCGAGCTCAGCGACAACGCGCGCAAGGTCAGGGACTGGCTGGTGGCGCAGGCATGAAGTAGCCCCTCCCCCACACCGTTCGAATCCGCCTATAATCCTCGGATGCCCATTCGCCAGCTTTCCGAAACGATGATCAACCAGATCGCCGCCGGCGAGGTCATCGAGCGTCCCGCAAGCGTGGTGAAGGAGTTGGTCGAGAATGCGCTCGACGCCGGCGCGTCGCGCGTCGAGATCGTCACCGCCGGCGGCGGGCTCTCGCTCATCCGCGTCACCGATGACGGCTCGGGCATTCCCGAGCGCGAACTGGCGCTGGCAGTTGCCCGACACTGCACATCGAAGCTGTCGGACGATATCCACGACATCCGCTCGCTGGGATTCCGCGGCGAGGCGTTGCCGTCGATCGGCTCGGTGGCCAGGCTTTCGATCCGCTCGCGCACGGCCGCCGGCGACAGCGCGGCCGAGATCAGCATCGAGGGCGGCCGGGTGTCGGCCGTCAAGCCGGCGGCGGCCAACCGCGGCACCACCGTGGAAGTGCGCGACCTGTTCTTCGCCACGCCGGCACGGCTCAAATTCATGAAAGGCGAGCGCGCCGAAAGCTCGGCCACCGGCGACGTGGTGAAGCGCATCGCCATTGCCTTCCCCGCCGTGCGCTTCACGCTTGCCGGATCCGACCGCTCGACGCTGGAGCTGCCGGCGACCGGCGACACGCCAGAGGGCCGGCTCGCCCGCGTCGCGCAAGTGATGGGCGCCGACTTTCCCGACAATGCCATTGCCATCCATGCAATGCGCGACGGCGTGCATCTTGCCGGCCACGTCTCGATCCCTTCCTACACCCGCGCCAACGCGCTGCAGCAATATGCCTATGTCAACGGCCGGCCGGTGCGCGACAAGCTGATCGCCGGCGCGATCCGCGGCGCCTTCGCCGACGTGCTGCCGCGCGACCGGCATGCGGTGACCGTGCTGTTCCTTTCGCTCGATCCGGCAACCGTCGACGTCAATGTCCACCCGGCCAAGGCCGATGTGCGCTTCCGCGATCCGGGCCTGGTGCGCGGGTTGATTGTCGGCGCCATCCGCGAGGCGATGGCCGGCGCCGGCATCCGGGCCGCGACCACCGGCGCGGCCGGCATGATGGCGGCTTTCCGGCCCGGCGCGGCGTCCTATTCGCATCCCGGACCGGCCAATGGCCACCGCAGCTATGAGGCCGCTTTTCGCGCCTCCGGCTCCAGCTTCGACCACGGTTCGAATTTGGCGCGCTCGCCGCAGCGGCCGCTCGACATGGGCGAAGCGCGGCCGGCGCGAGGCGGCTTCGCCGAGAACGATCAGGCTGCCTTCGACACCAGGCCGCTGGCAAGCGCCGACGCGCGGGCGGGCATCGCCGAGCCGGCCGAGGCGCTGCTCGGCACGGTGCTGGGCGCGGCGCGCGCTCAGGTGCATGAGAACTATATCGTCGCCCAGACCCGGGATTCGCTCATCATCGTCGACCAGCATGCCGCACATGAGCGCCTGGTCTACGAGGCCTTGAAGAACGCGCTGCACTCGCGCGCCGTGCCTTCGCAGATGCTGCTTTTGCCCGAGATCGTCGACCTTGCGGAAGAGGATGCCGAGCGGCTGGCGATGCATTCCGAGACGCTGGCCAAATTCGGCCTCGGCCTGGAGCGCTTCGGCCCGGGCGCGGTGGCGGTGCGCGAGACGCCGTCGATGCTCGGCGAAACCAATGTGCAGCAACTGGTGCGTGACCTCGCCGACGAGATCGCCGACACCGACACGGTCGAGACGCTGAAGGAACGGCTGGACAGAATAGCCGCGACCATGGCTTGTCACGGCTCGGTGCGCTCGGGCCGCCTGCTCAAGGCCGAGGAGATGAACGCGCTGCTGCGCCAAATGGAGGCGACGCCCGGCTCCGGCACCTGCAACCATGGCAGGCCGACCTATATCGAGCTGAAACTCGCCGACATTGAAAGATTGTTCGGGCGAAGGTGAGCGCGCCAATTCCCCTCACCCAGCCTCCGCTTCACTCCGCTGACTTCTCCCTATGGGGAGAGGAGACCTTCAGCGCCGGCGCCAACCCGTTCTCGTGGCCGCGTAGCGGCCGGATGAGGGGCAAGAAAAGGGCCGCTCGAGGCGGCTCTTTCCTTCAGTCAAGGCACCGGCCTCAACCCTTTGACTTACCGCTTCAAATTCACCACGATCACACCGCCGAGCGCCAGCGCGCCGCCGAGCATGCCGAGGAGAGTCGGTACTTCGCCGAGCCAGAAGAATCCAATCAGAGCGGAGGTCGGCGAGACCAGATAGAGGAAGTTCGAGGCGCGCGCGGCCGGCAGGCGCGACAGCGCGGTGGCCCAGGCGGCGTAGGCGATCAGGCTGGGCACAATGCCTAGATAGATGACGGCGCCGAGGCCGGCCATGTCGGCGACCGCGGCCTGCGAAAACGCTTCCGCCAGGAAGGGCGACAGGCAGAGCGCGCCGAGCACCATGTTGGAAGCGGCGATCGTCAGCGGATGGTGGCGGGCAAAGAGCGGCTTCTGGACGATGGTGTTGACGGCCGAGCAAAGGGCGGAGCCCAGCACCAGCAGCGCTCCGGTGTTGAAATGCAGGCCATGGCCGTCCGCCACCGCGATGATGCCGATGCCGGCAAACGAGATCACCGTGCCAAGCCAGGCCATGCCGGAAAAGCGCTCGCCGAGCAGCGCCATGGCCATGATGGCCGTGAAGATCGGGCTGACATTGATGATGAAGCCGGCGGCGCCCGCCGAGACGGTGAGCTCGCCGAAATTGAGCATGGCGGTGTAGAGCGCGACGAAGATGGCACCGCCGAAGCCGAAACGCCACAGCTCATCGATCCTCGGCAGCGCCGGACGCTTGACCGCAAGGAAGATCGCTGCCGGCACGGCCGCGATGGCGAAGCGCAGCGCCCCGAGCTCCAGCGGCTGGAAGGCGGCAAGGCCAGCGCGGATCGCCGGGAAGGCAGACGCCCAGCCGACCACCGTCAGTGCCACCGCGATCGCGGCCGTGGTGTCCATGCGCTGTGTCTCATTCAACGTGGCGGTGTAAGCGCTCATTGCCGAATCCTCGTCTCTCAGTGCCATAGAGAGAGAAAACGTCATTGCCCGCCGATTGACAAACGAGCAATTCGGGGGTCAGCTGTGAGCATGCTTCACAGCTCTGACCAGCTATTGCCGCTCGAGACTTTGCGCGCCTTCGACGCGGCGGCGCGGACAGGAAGCTTTTCCGCGGCGGCCGAAAGGCTCAACCTCACCCATGGCGCGATCAGCCGTCAGATCGCCAAGCTGGAGGACTGGCTCGGGCTCAAGGTGTTCGAGCGCAACGCGCGCGGCGTCACGCTGACCAATGAGGGCAACCGGCTGCACCTGCGCACCACCGAGGCCTTCGCGCTGATCTCGGTCAATTCCGATCGCTGGGTCGAGCCGCGCGGCACCGCGGTGGTGCGGCTGGCTTCGATCCCTTCGGTCAGCGGCCTTTGGCTGATGCCGCGCATGGCGGCGCTCGAAAACAACCCGACCCGGCTGCGCATCGTGCTCGACGTCGACAACCGCCAGGCGGACCTTGCCGACGAAGGCATCGACCTTTCGGTGCGCTGCGGGCGCGGCCGCATCCCGGGCCGCGTCTCGGTGCAGCTTTTCGAGGAGCACATTTTCCCGATCGCCTCGCCGGAGCTGGCGAAGGAGATCGGGCAAGGCGACCCGGCTCGGCTGCTCAAATTCCCGCTGATCAACGATTCCGACGCATCCGCCTGGCGCGCCTGGTTCGCGGCACAGGAGGTCGATTATCGCCCGCGCCCGCAGGACCGGCGTTTCGAGGACTACAATCTGGTGCTCGACGCGGCGGCGCATGGGCTCGGCATCGCGCTGGCGCGGCCGCCGCTGACGGCAGACCAGTTGAAGTCGGGCCGGATTGTTCCCGTTGACGAGCGGGTCGCGCTCAATCCGGTGTCCTACTGGCTCGACCGTCCGGTCGGACGGCCGCGCGCGGCCGCCGCCGATCTCGCCCGACGCATCGCCGAACAGGCGGGGCTGGCGCCGGAGAAGCTCGAAGCCTTCCTGCAGGACGAGGACTAGATCGCTCGGATCAGCGAAGCAGCATCAGCACGATCGTGGCGGTCGCAGCCGAGACGACGGCCGTCACGATCGATATCATCCACAGCGGCGTCTGGCCGGGTTCAGATCGCGGGGCATGGCCGGGGCTGCGAACGCCGCCGCGCGGCGGCGCATTGGCGTTGGCCGCGAAGAGGGCGCCGCCACGACCCTTGCGGTGCCATCGGCGGCCGGCGGTCGAACCTGGGGCAGCGCCCGCGAAAGCTGATCGGCGTCAGCCGCCGACCTGCCAACCGGAGACTTCGTCGAGGCGCCATCAGGGCCGGCATCGGATTCCAGGACGGCTCTGTAGGCGTTCTCGATCTCGGCCGAGGACAGACGCTGAGTTGGTCGAGCGGCCGGCAACGTGCCGTTCAGCGCCTGCGCGGCCACCTGTGCGGAGGACACGACGGAGGGCGCCGGCGGCTGGACGAGCGCCTTGACCAGCGCCGCGGTCGCAGGTTCGGCCTTGGGCGACGGCACCGGCTGCGGCGCCAGCGCCTCTTTCAGCAGCGACGTCACGCTGGCGTTGGTGATGTCCATGGCGCTTCCCGACAACCATTGTGCCAACCGGCATACTACATGAGCATTGCGCCAAGCTTGACCTTGCCTTCGATTTGTGGCGATTGAACCCCTATGAACCTATGCGCCATTCCATGATGAACCGTTTTGAAGGCCCCGGCGGCAAGGAAGCGCGCATCCGCTATCTCGACGGCGACTTCCAGGTGACGAGCCCCGGCGCGTTCGTGCGCTGCGCGGTGACCGGCGAGAGCATCCCGCTGGACGAGCTCAAATACTGGAGCGTCGCCAGGCAGGAGCCATATGTGAACGCGGCAGCGTCGCTGCGGCGTGAGATCGAGGCGCATCCGGAGCTGCGCAAGCGCGGGTAGAACCTCCTAGGATGAGGACGGTCTCATCTTGCGCTGCCGCCATGCATCCAGCGTCTCATTGATGATGCGCTCCGGCACGTGGTCGATCTCGAACACGGCGTCGATCTCAAGCACGTCGAGCTGCTCCAGGAAGCCGGCGGGTGCGGCGCCGTGGCGAAGCCGCGCGGCATCCTTTGCCGTGGTGACAAGCCGAAGCCCCTCGCGCTTGGCAAGCGCCGCCAGATCGGCAAGCTCGTCCGCGGCGTAGAAATGATGGTCGGGAAAAGCGCGCGACAGCGCGACCTCGCCGCCGGCGCCGCGCAGCGTATCGAAGAATTTTTCCGGATGGCCGATGCCGGCAAAGGCAAGGAAGCGCCCGCCGGCAAAGCGCGCCGGGTTCGCCGGCTCGACATGGGCCAAAAAGATCGGCCGGCCGGCGCGCGCCGCCTGGCGTACCACCGTGTCGGCCGCGCTCCCCTCGCCCATCTTCAGCAAGCCGCCGGTGAACACCAGCTGATCAACGATCTTTGCCCGGAGCGGCCCGCCCGGAATGACGCGGCCATTGCCGATGCCGAAACGCGCATCGACCACGACCAGCGCGTAGTCGATATGGATGCGCGCCGACTGGAAACCGTCATCCATGATCAGCAAGTCGCAGCCATGCTCTGCCATCAGCAGTTTGGCGCCGGCGGCGCGGTTGGCCGTCACCGCGACCGGCGCATGTTCGGCAAGCAGCAGCGGCTCGTCGCCGACATGCTTGGCCGCGTCGTGATGCGCATCGACGACATGCGGCTTGGCGAAGGAACCGCCATGGCCGCGCGACAGGAAGCCGGGCGTGAGCTGCATGCGCTTTGCCTGTTTAGCCAGCGCGATGGCGACCGGCGTCTTGCCGCTGCCGCCAACGGTGAAGTTGCCGACGCACAGCACAGGTGCCGCGACCTTCTCGCGCGGCGCGCGCCGCATGCGGCGCCCAGCCACCATTCCATACATCGCGGACACCGGCGAAAGCGCCAGCACGCGCCAGTCCGGCTTTTCCCACCAGAAGGGCGGCGCTTCGCTGGTCATGGCGCGACTTCCATGGCGCATGACCCTTTCCAAAGATCGGATCCGAATTTTTGGGCCATGCGCTAGCGCCCGTTGGCGCCTTTCAGGCGCGCCTTGACGACCAGCGGCTGGATGTAGGGTTCGAGCGACTTCAGCGTGCGCTGAAGCGCGCCGCGCATCTCATCGACGGTCGCCGCGCCCGCCGCCATCATCTCGTGGCGCACCGCCTCGTTGGTCAAAAGGAAATTGACGGCGCCGGCCAGCATGTCGCGGTCGCGCACCAGCTTGGCGCCGCCGCGATCGAGCAGGCGCTGATAGGCTTCGCGGAAATTCTGCACGTTGCGGCCGGCCAGCACCGCCGTGTCGAGCATCGCCGGCTCCAGCGGGTTCTGGCCGCCCTCGGAGGTCAGCGAGCGGCCCACGAACGCGATCTCGGTCAGCCTGAGATAAAGTCCCATCTCGCCGATCGTGTCGCCGAGCAGGATATCGGTGTCGGGCGTGATGCGGTCGCCCTTGCTGCGGCGCGCCACTTTCAGCCCCATGCCGGAGATCTGCGCGGCCAGCGCGTCCGCGCGGTCGGGATGGCGGGGCACGACGATGGTCAGCAGTCCAGGGTGGCGCTTGTGCAAGGTCGCATGGACTTCCGCCGCGGCGACCTCCTCCCCGTCATGGGTCGAGATCGCCGCCCAGGTCGGGCGTAAGCCGATCTGGCGCTGCAGGATCGCCAGCGCCCGCTCGTCGACCGGCGGCGGGTTGGTGTCCACCTTGAGGTTGCCGGAAACGGTCACCGGCCGGGCGCCGAGGACGCGGAACCGCTCGCCGTCGACATCCGACTGGGCAACGACATGGGCAAGATTCTCGAACAGCGCCTCGGCGACGCCGGCGCGCTTCTTCCACGACCGGAAGGAACGGTCCGACAGCCGCCCGTTGACCAGGACCTGCGGCACGTTGCGCGCGCCGAGTTCCAGGATGGTCATCGGCCAGATCTCCGATTCGGCTATGATGGCCAGCTCCGGCAGCCAGTGATCGAGGAAGCGGCTTACCGCGGGCTTGAGGTCGAGCGGCACATATTGGTGGATGATGCGGCTGCCAAGCCGCTCGTCGGCGACCTTGGCCGAGGTCACGGTGCCGGTCGTCAGCACGATGTTAACGCCGTAATCGAGGATGCTTTCGACCAGCGGCACGACGGCGATCGTCTCGCCGACGCTCGCGGCGTGAATCCAGATGACCGGTCCTTCCGGACGCGGACGGCCGGCGACGCCGTAGCGCTCGCGACGGCGAACGCGGTCTTCCTTGCCGCGCGAGGCGCGCCAGGCGACATAGGGTCCGATCAGCGGATAGGCGACGGCCCCGGCGTAACGGTAGGCGGTCAGGGCCGCGCGCGCCCAGCGCTCGCTCATTTGTCGCCGTCCACGAGGCGGTAGGCCTCGGCGGTCGCGGCGTTGAGCGAGGCGGTGACCTCCTGGCGCTTGCGCTCCATCTCGGCGTCGTCGGCGTTGGCCGGCACGAAGACCGGCTGTCCGACAATAACGGCGGAGCGGCCGAACGGCAGGTTGATGGTGGTCTTGTCCCAGCTCTTTTCCAGCACCTTGCGGCGGCTGGTGGCGATCGCCGAGGGCAGGATCGGGCGCCCGGAAAGCCTGGCCAAAAGCACGATGCCCAGCCCCGCGTCGCGCGGCGTGCCATGCGGAATGTCGGCGATCATCGCGACATTCTTGCCGGCTACCAGCGCTTTCTTGAGCGCAATCAAGGCTTTGGCGCCGCCTTTGTCGAGATGCCTCGAACTGTCGCGGCCACCCGAGCCGCGCACCGCCTCGATGCCGAATCTGTTCAGCATCAGCGCGTTGAGCTCGGCGTCGGCACTGCGCGAGACCATGGCGACCAGCGGCCGGCCCTTGGGATAATAAGCCGGCGTCAAGAGATGCTGGCCATGCCACAGCGCGATGATGCCGGGTTCCAGATGCGCATAGGCGCCGCCGGCGACCTGCGTCGACCCTTTGATCAGCGGGCTGGTGATGCGAATCAGCCGCACGAACCAGGCGAACAGGCTGGCGATGAAATTCTTGACGAATCGCGACTGGGCGAGCGGCTCTCGGATGCGGCGCCACAGCGTGCGAGTCCCGCCCCGCCCGGCGGCGCGCCCCGTCGCTCCTTTCACCGCTTCATGCTCCATCGATGTCAACCGGCTGCCTTTGTTTCCGGATCGAGCAACCGGTGCAGGTGAACGACGAAATAGCGCATATGGGCATTGTCGACGCTGGCCTGCGCCTTCGCCTTCCACGCGGCGTGCGCCGATTGATAGTCGGGGTAGATGCCGACGATGTCGAGCGCATCCAGATCACGGAACTCGGTTCCACCCAGCTTTTTCAGCTCGCCGCCGAACACCAGGTGCAAAAGCTGTTTCTTTCCGTCTTCCACGGCCATGCCGATCCTTCGCAGATTCATGAATTTTGTGAAACGTTTAGACCAAAGCCGCCGATTTTGAAACCGTGGGCCGACTCACCCTTGGTCAGCTCCGGCAATGACGCCGGCCAGGACACCCAGCAGTTCGCCGCTGCCGGCGGCGAGCGCGCCATGGTTGATCACCTCGCCGGCATAGCGCGGCGGCTTGCCGGTGCGGTCGAGCAAGGCGCCGCCCGCCTCGCGGAGGATAAGGTCGGCGGCGGCGATGTCCCAGTCATGGGCGTTGGGCTTGACGAAGGTCGCGTCGAGCTTGCCGTTGGCGATCATCGCCAGCCGGTAGGCGAGCGAGGGGATGTAAGCGACGCGGCGCATCCGGGCTTGCCAGGAAGCGGGCATGCGGTCGACCAGCGGCTTCGGCCCGCCGATCTCGACGGTATCGCCGAGTTGGCGCACCTGGATGCGCTTGCCGTTGAGGAACGCGCCCTCGCCCGGCAGCGCCCAATAGGTCTCGCGCTTGGCCGGACATTCGAGCACGCCGGCCAGCGAGCGGCCATCCTCGACCACGGCGACGCTGACGCACCAGGAATGCAAGCCATCGAGAAAGCCGCGCGTGCCATCGATAGGGTCGACGACGAAAGTGCGGCGGGCCGACAGCCTGGCATGATCGTCGGCGGTTTCTTCGGACAGCCAGCCATAATTCGGCCGCGCCTTGAGCAGGGTCTCGCGCAGATAGGCGTCGGCCGCATGGTCGGCCTCGCTGACCGGCGAGGTCCCGCCCTTCATCCACACCTGGGGGTTTTGGCCGAAATAGCGCATGGCAATGGTGCCCGCCTCGCGGGCGGCTTCGCGCAGCAGAGCGAGGTCTTCGTGCGTCTCGGCTGAGATGACCATGTCAGGCGCCGGCAAGGGTCATCCCCTCGATCAGCAGCGTCGGCGCGGCGGTGCCGAAATTGCGGTCGAGATCGCTCGCCGGCACCATGTTGAGGAACATGGTCTTCAAATTGGAGGCGATCGTCACCTCGGCCACCGGATAGGCAAGCGCGCCGTTCTCGATCCAGAAGCCGGAGGCGCCGCGGCTGTATTCGCCGGTCACCATGTCGACGCCCTGGCCGAAGACCTCGGTGACGTAGAAGCCGCGCTGCAGCGAGGCGATCAGCTCCTCGGGGGCGCGATCGCCGGGCTCGATGGCCAGATTGGTCGAGGACGGCGAAACCGAAGAGCCGCTGCGCGAGCCACGGCCGTTGGTGACGAGACCAAGCTCGCGCGCGGCCGAGGTCGACAGGAACCAGTGGTTGAGCACACCTTTGTCGACCATCAACAGCTTGTCGCCCTCGACGCCTTCGCCGTCGAAGGGCCGCGACGCCTGGCCGCGACGCCGCAGCGGCTCGTCGGTGACGGTGATCGCGCTTGAGGCTACCTGCTTTCCCATCATGTCGCGCAGGAAGCTGGTCTTGCGCGCCACCGCGGCGCCGTTGATGGCGCCGGCGAGATGGCCGGCAATGCCGCGCGCAACACGGGGGTCGAACACGACGTCGACCGGGCCGGTCGCCGCCCTGCGGGCGCCGAGGCGGCGCACGGCGCGTTCGCCAGCCTTGCGGCCGATCTCCTCCGGCGCGTCGAGATCGGCGAAATGCTGGCGCGAGGAGAATTCATAGTCGCGTTCCATCGCCGTGCCTTGGCCTGCAATGACGCTGGTCGAGCGCGAAAAGCGCGACGCGACATATTGGCCGACAAAGCCATGCGAGGTCGCAAGCACCAGGCCGCCAAGGCCGGCGCTGGCGCTGCTGCCGGAGGAATTGGTGACGCCCTTGACGGCAAGGGCCGCCGCTTCCGCTGCCAGCGCCGCCTCCTTGAGCTGATCAGCCGACACCTCGGTCGGATCGAAGAGGTCGAGATCACGCAAATTGCGGGCGAGCAGCGCCGGGTCGGCAAGGCCCTGGAACGGATCCTCGGGGGAGACTCTCGCCATGGCGACGGCGCGCTCGGCAAGCGCCTTCGGGTCGGAGGCGGCGGTGGCCGAGACGCTCGCCACGCGCTGGCCGACGAAGACGCGCAGGGACACGTCCTCGCTTTCCGACGATTCGGTGCCTTCGACCTTGCCCAGCCGCACCGACACGCCGGCCGAACGGCCGCGCACGGCGACCGCGTCGGCGGCGTCCGCCCCGGCGCGCTTGGCCGCCTCGACGAGCGCCGCGACGCGGCCGGTCAGTTTCCCTGCGTCGAGCATGTTGGTCATGGTTAGTCCTGTTTGTTCAAGCTGTGCGGGAGGGCAGATGCTGCCGCACATCCATGGATGTCGGGCCGCCATCTCTGGAAGCCCGCACTATCGTCTTGGATGCTGCTGCACCATCTATTGTTCCACCACCGCTTGTGCAATGGCGGATGCGGCAATCTCAAGGCAATCGCGGCCCTTCGCAGCGCACTGCCCCGCCGTAACCGCGTGAACAGTGCGGATTAGCCGGCCACCGGCGCCCAGATCACATCTTCAATCCTGGCGGCGCCGGTTGCCAGCATCACCAGCCGGTCGAAGCCGAGGGCCGAGCCGCTCGCCTGCGGCATGATGGCAAGCGCGGTGAGGAAATCCTCGTCCAGCGGATAGCGCTCGCCATAGATGCGCTCCTTCTCGTCCATCTCGGCGACGAAGCGGCGGCGCTGCTCGGCCGGATCGGTGAGCTCGCCAAACGCATTGGCGAGCTCGACGCCGCAGCAGTAGAGCTCGAAGCGTTCGGCGACGCGCGGGTCCTCCGCGCTCGGCCGGGCAAGGGCCGCCTCGGAGACTGGATAGCCATAGAGGATTGTCGCCCGTCCCTGCCCCAGCGCCGGCTCGACCTTTTCCACCATCACGCGGCTGAACAGGTCGGCCCAATTGTCGTCGGGCGCGGTGCGCAGGCCGGCGCGGACCAGGCCCTGGTGGAGCGCTTCGCGGTCGGTGCTGCCGTCGGCGCCGACGGTCGCCAGCAGATCGATGCCGGCATGGCGCATGAATGCTTCCGCCACGCTCAGCCGCTCCGGCTCGGCGAAGGGATCGGCCTCGCGGCCACGAAACCGAAAGCTTTTGGCCCCGGCCTTCTCCGCGGCGAGCGCCAGAAATTCGGCGCAGTCGGCCATCAGGCGCTCATAGGCCTCGCCGACGCGGTACCATTCGAGCATGGTGAATTCGGGATGATGCAGCGGCCCACGCTCGCGGTTTCGGTAAACGGAGCCCAGGCTGAAGATGCGCTTCTCGCCGGCGGCAAGCAGCTTCTTGCAGGCGAATTCCGGCGAGGTGTGAAAGTATAACGGCTGGCGCGACGCGTCCGGCGCGATCGCCTCGGTGGCGAAGGCCGCAAGGTGCGCCTCGTTGCCGGGCGAAACCTGCAGGGCGGCCGTCGTCACCTCAACGAAATCGCGCTCCGCGAACCAACCGCGCAAGGCGGCGGCAATGGCGTTGCGCGCCATCAGCCTTGGCCGGCGGTCGGCATGAACATGCGGCGTCCACCAGGGCGAAGCGGTGGTCATGGGCGGGAAAATCGCCGAGGAGGCTGGCGGTTCGACGCAAGATGCGCTACGGCGCACGCGATGGCCGCCGTCGCCGCTTCGTGGGCAAAGACGCTTGCAGGCCGAAAAACTCGATTGGGATTGAATATCGTGGTCAAGGTCATCGCCAGTTCCTTACGCAAAGGCAACGTCGTCGATAAGGACGGCAAGCTCTATGTCATCCTCTTTGCCGAAAACATCCACCCTGGCAAGGGCACGCCGGTGACGCAGCTCGACATGCGCCGCATCGGCGACGGGGTGAAGATCTCGGAGCGCTACCGCACGACCGAGATGGTCGAGCGCGCCTATGTCGAGGAGCGCGAGCACACCTTCCTCTATTCCGACGGCGAAGGCTTCCATTTCATGAACCCGGAAAGCTACGACCAGGTCGTAGCCTCCGAAAGCGTGGTCGGCGACATGGCGCCCTACCTGCAGGAAGGCATGGCGGTGCAGCTGGCGCAGTTCAACGGCGCGCCGATCTCGCTGACGCTGCCGCAGCGCGCTGTTTTCGAGGTGGTCGATACCGAGCCGGTCACCAAGGGCCAGACGGCGTCCTCGTCCTACAAGCCTGCGGTGCTTTCCAATGGCGTGCGCACGGCCGTGCCGCCGCACATCACGACCGGGACGCGCGTGGTGGTCATGACCGCCGACGGCTCCTATGTCGAGCGCGCCAAGGACTGAGGGTACAGCAGTCAACTATCACAGCTCGCCTGCGGCCAGGCGGGCCTATCGTCAGCACGGTTTGTCCGCCGTCTGGGCGTGAGGCCCTGACCCGAAGCGGATTTACAAGTTGCCGCGACGTGAACGGCAGATCCGCGCCGCGGCGCCGGTGGTTCGACGCACCGCATCCCTAGAACGAAGCCGGAGTGCGCTCAACGCTAGATTGGCCGACCGATCCACCGCACGATTTCATAGGCAGGCATCGGGCGGCGAAAGCCCTTCAGCGTCAGTTCGCCAACAGGAACGGATTCGACCAACGACTCGACAGCTCCGAGGACCCGTTTGCTAACAAGAATCTGGCGCGATTTGGCCTCCTCGCATAAACGGGCGGCATGGTTCGACACGGTGCCGATGACGGCATAGTCCGAGCGCTGATCAAAACCGATGCGCCCGATGGTTGCGTGGCCCCTGGCAATGCCGATCCCAAAGCCAAGCAAATAGTCCCGCTTGCGCCATCGCTCGGAATGCTCGTCAATCGCTTCGCGCATTGCGGCAGCCATCGAGACAGCTCTCTCGCTGTGGTCGGCACATGGCATTGGATCGTTGAAAACCACGACGATACCGTCGCCCACGAACCGCTCGAGCGTCCCCTCGTGACGGACGATTTGTTCGCCGAGACAGGAATGATACTCGGCCAGAACTGTCATGACTTCTTCGGGTTCGGCGGTCTCTGCGAACGCAGTGAAGCCGCGCAAATCGCAAAAGACAACCGTCACCTCGCGGCGGTGGCTCTGCAAGAGCGCATCTCCATTGCCCGCCGCAACGATGAGGTCCGCGACCTGTTCGGGCAGGAACCGCCTGAGCCGCGCCATTCGCTCGAGCTCCGTCACCTGGCCGGCCACGGTTTGCTGGAGCGAGCGGTTCCAGTCGGAAAGTTGCGCGGCTTGGTCCTCGAGGCGTTTGGCTTGGCTCGCGACAATGTCGTGAAGCGCCTTCTGGCGCAACATCGAGCGCACCCGCGCCAGCAGCGCCCTGTGCTCGAAGGGCTTTGTCAGATAATCGTCGCCACCGGCGTCCAGCCCGTCGACCACGTCGCGCGTGTCGGCTTTCGCGGTGACCAGAATGACGGGGATCGATCGCAGCGAGTGATCCTGCTTGAGCATGCGGACCACACTGATGCCGTCGAGCTTCGGCATCATGATGTCGAGCAGGATCAGATCCGGCGTGAGTTCGCGGGCTTTCGCAAGCCCCTCTTCACCATCGGCGGCGGTTACAACTTCATAGCCATTCGCCTCGAGGCGCATGCGCAGGATCTCGAGGTTTTCCGGAGTATCGTCGACCGCGAGAATGCGAGGCGGATCGTGCAAGGTGTTGCCTCCCTCAAGAAAGGAAACCGCGAATCTCGGAAAGCAGCTGGCGTGGACTGAATGGCTTGGCAATGTAACCATCGCACCCAGCACCAAGGGCTTTCGCCTTGTCGCCCGACAACGCGTAGGAGGTGACGGCGATAATCGGAATGTGCCGGAGCGCCGGGTCGGCCTTGATGCGGCGGGCCGCTTCATACCCGTCGATCACCGGGAGCTGAATGTCCATAAGGATCAGGTCTGGCCTGTGTGCTGCGGCTGCAGCGATGCCGGCGGCGCCGTCCGCCGCCTCGATCAGTTCGTATTCGGTGGTGGCAATGAGATCGCGGATGATTTGGCGGTTGTCCTCGGTGTCTTCCACCATCAGGATTCGTTTGCTCATGCGGCCCTCACGTCCTCATTCATCCGGATCGGGACCTTCAGACGGAACGTCGACCCCGACCCGATCACGGACTCGACGTCTAAGGCTCCGCCATGCATTTCGGCGATGCGCTTCGAGATCGCCAGGCCAAGACCTGTGCCACCCTTCTGCCTGGTGCTGCTGTTGTCGACTTGCTGGAATTCTTCGAAGATAAGAGCCTGGTCTTTGGACGCAATACCGGGACCGGTGTCTCGGACGGCGATCTCGAAGCGCCCATCGACCGCATCGGCAAGAATATCGACCGCACCCGTTTCGGTGAACTTGACGGCATTGCCTGCGAGATTGAGCAGAATCTGCGTCAAACGGCGTTCGTCCCCACGGCCGATTGGAAGGTTCTCGGCAACAGTCGCTGAAAGCTCAAGACCCTTCGCCCGTGCCAGCGGCTCGACCGCCGTAAGGGTCGATCGGACAATCTGCGCGACGGAGTAGTCCTCGATCGCCAGCGTGAGCTGGCCGGCTTCGATCTTGGACAGGTCGAGCACGTCGTTGATGAGCCCGAGGAGGTGACGGCCGTTTGCCTGCACTCGCGCGACGGTCGCCTTTGCCTTGTCCGGGAGTTCGCCATAGATGCCGTCGACCAGCAGTTCTGTGAAGCCCAGAACCGAATTGAGCGGCGTCCTGAGTTCGTGGCTCATATTCGCCAGGAACTGGGACTTGTGGCGGCTGGCTGCTTCCAGCTCCTCCCCTTTCTCCTCGATCTCGCGGAACAGCTTGGCATTCTGGATCGCGACCACCGATTGGGCTGCGAAGGTATCCAACAGGTGAACAACTTGCTCATCGAAGGCGCCTGGCTTGTGGCGCCTGACGACCAATGCACCGACGATCTTGTTGGGCCTCAGCAGCGGAACGATCAGGATACCGCGATATCCGGCGTCGAGGATCGTCTTTCTCACAAGGAAGGATGAGGTTTCCTTGCCGAGGTCGGGAAACTGCACCGGCATGCACCGTCCGGGCGCGTCGCCAATACCCATATCGGCCAGCCCGATCGTCTGCTGCGAGACTGCCGCGATAAGCTCATCGCTCATCCCAAAGTTTGCGCGCGGACGGAATTGCTGCCGCGTGCTGCTGAACACGTAGATGGTGCCAGCTTCCGTCGCCGACAACTGGACCGCCTTGGCGACGATCGTCTTCAGCACCGTGTCGAGATCCAGCGTCGAATTGACCGCCTTGCTCACTTCGCCAAGCGCCTCGAGCTCACCGACCGACGCCGCAAGCTCGCGCGTCCGTGCCTGCACCGCCTCGAAGAGCCGCGCATTTTCGATGGCGATCACGGCCTGGTCGGCGAATGTCTCGACGAGCGCGATCTCCTTGGGACTGAAAGGTTGCGGTTCAGCCCTCGTCATGACGAATACGCCAACGAGATCACCTTCCCGCAACAGCGGGGCAGCGAGGACGGTGCGGAATCCGCCTGCCTCAGCGATCAAGGCGACGCGGTAGTCCGGATCAGCGGTCACGTCTTCGATTTGCACGATCCGCCGTTCTTCGATTACGCGCCCTACGGCGGAGCCTCGCCCAGCGGCAAGCGCTGGAAGTGGATTGGCGTCGACATAGGCACGGAAACTGGGCGGGTAGCCAAGCGTCGACACATAGCGGAATACGCCATCAAGCAACTGCACGATGCCACCCTTGTCGGCGCGACAGAGCCTGACAGCCGATTCCACCAACGTATCGAGCACGACCTGTAGATCGAAGGTAGAGCGGCTGATGACCTTCAGAACGTCTGCAGTGGCTGTCTGCTGCTGAAGGGCTTCGTCGAGCTGCTGGGTGCGTGTCTCAATCTCTTGATACAGGCGCCCCAGCTGGTCGGAGGTCTGGTTGACGTTAGCAGCGAGCACTCCAAGTTCGTCGCGATTGGCGACGGCAACCCGTTGGGCGAAGTCGCCGGCCGCTATCTGGCTGAGACGCGTCTCGATCTTCTTGACCGGTTCGATCAACGACCAGGAGATGATGTAACCGAGCCCCAACGCTAGCAGGATACTGCCCACGGCAAACGAAACCACGATCAGTCTGGACGTGCCGTACGCACCCTCGGTCGTTTCGATGGCCGCCACCATGTCGGCTTCGGCCATGTTGACCAGCTGGTTTGTCAGCCGCTCGAGGCGATCAGCCGACGGTATGATTTCATCAAGCTGAACCTTGCGCGCCTCCTCGGTACGGCCCGCGCGGACAAGCTCTGCCACGTGCGTCACCCCGGCCGTCAGTTTTTCGTACTCTTGCCTGACCTGGCCAAGCACTTCCACCTCGGCTTTGGCGACGAACTCCATGCGCTCGAGGTCGTAGCCGAACTGATTGAGCTGGCGCAGCGCCGTATCCAGCATCCGGTTATCCTGCAGCAACAGGGCGGTGGAGATACCGTAGAGCTGGGTGGTCGTATCGTGCTGTACTTGGCGGTAGGCCGCGATCCTGCGCTGCAGCTTGATCAGCTCGTTGGTCTGATCGTTGACCCCACTCAGCACCTGCAACCCGACGGCCCCGAGCACGATGAGCAGGCCGACGATCGACAGGAACGCGATCAAGAGCTTGGTCTGGACGCGCGCCGGCAGCCGGGCAACCCAGCCAACGAGCCAGTTCGTTATGCTATTTGGTTTCGTCCAAGAGGCCGAGAAGGTCACCCCGGAACTCCTCCAAGTCGAACCGGACGCCAAGATATTGTACTCGCAAGATGCCATTCGGGTCTACGAGCGAGGTCAACAAGGTATGGTCGACTTCACCGTTCGCCGCCTTCTTCGCGAAGACCCCGTATTTCCGTCCAACCTCATGGACAATCGCCGGATCGCCGGTAAGAAACGACCAGCCCTTCAGATCGGCGCCAAAATTCTGCGCATATTCGTTCAAAACATCGGACGTATCGCGCTCCGGGTCGACGGTGATCGAAATGAAGGCGATCTTGGGTCCGAACGCACTGCCCAACTTTTCCTGCACGCTGGCCATCTGGGCGGTCAGCATGGGACAGACGTCGGTACAGTGCGTATAGATGAATGCAATGGCGATCGCCTTGCCGCGAAAGTCGTGCAGCGAGACGCGCTCCCGGTCCTGCGACGTCAGCGTAAAGTCCGGAGCCGGTCCGATTGCCGGCAATCGCTCATCGTGCTGCGCATCATGCGCCTGCGCTGGCCCGGCCACCAGCGCCAGCAGCAAGATACGGGCTGCCAACCCGCTCACGTCTTGAGCTCACGCTTCAGCTGCTCCAGGAATCGCCAGTCTGTTCCCTCGGCGATGATCTGCTGTGGGCTCGACTTGATCATGCCCGTCTCCTGCATGCGGAGCGCGTAGAAGCGCATCGAGGCTTCGGCATCGTAGTCCCGCCATACGTCGTACCGCGTGTCGCTCAGCGTTTGCAGCGCGATTTCGTAGCTGGGGACGAAACCTCGATCGACCATTTGCGCTGCACTCCATGCGGGATCCGAAATGCATAGGTCGGCGCCCTTGAGGATGGCCCTGAGCACGCGCTTGGTCGCCACCGGGTATCTGTTCACGTAGTCCGCAGCGGCCGAGGTCATGCAGCAGAAGTGCTGCGACCAAGGGCGATCGAGGGTCGTGTTGAGGATCGTGTGGCCGATTTTCTTGGCGCGCAGTTGCTGCGTCTCCGGAGGCGTGAAGAGATATGCATCGAACTTTCCGTCGGCGAAGGCTTCCACCGGCTTGCTTTCCTCGACCCATTCGATGTCGTTGACGGGATCCAGGCCAATATAGGCGGCCATCAGGGCGACCAGCACGCGCGACGGCGCATGGATGTCATGCATGCCTACCCGTTTGCCCTTGAGGTCCGGGATGCCTTGGATGCTGTCGTTGGCGATCAGCTCGAGGCACCCGGAATGCAGACCGCCAAGCACCCTGATTGGCACGCCCGCGTCGATCGACGCGACATGGACCGGCGCGTAGTTCATGCTGAAATCCGTGTCGCCGCGCGCAATCCACACCGCCTGATCGACTTTTTCGTCGCCCTGCACGTAGCGGACGTCGGTGAAGCCCTCCGCTTTGAGGAACTCTCCGGCCAGGTACATGCCTGCCCAGCAGTAGGCACCATCGATCCACCGCGGCAAGCGAACGGAGGTCGTTTCAGGGAGTGCCTCGGCCCAAGCGTCAGTCGTTGTGCCGATGAGAGCTGAAGCGCCTGCTGCCGCAGCTCCGGCCATGAAGTGGCGACGGTTCTGGATGATTTGCATGGGGTTCTCCCTCGCGTGGTAAATGGGCACGCGGCTGGCCGCCTAGTCAGGTCTTCAGCTCGTGCTTCAGTTCGTTGAAGAAACGCCAGTCGGTGCCTTGGGCCAACAGCTTCTGGGGGGTGCTCTTCAGCATCCCGACCTCGTGGAGACGCAGGGCGTAGAAGCGCAGGGTGTCCTCAGCGCTATACTCACGCCAACCGTAGGGGATCGCCTTCATGACCTGGAGGGCATGGTCATAGCGCTTAGTATAACCCTGCTGCACCAAGAACCGGGCGGACTGCTCGGGCTCGCTGGCGCAGAAATCCGCCGCTTTCAAGATGGCGCGGAGGGCGCGTTTGGTGGCCACCGGATGCGTACGGACGAACTCCCGCTCCCCAGCCAACATACAACAGAAGTATTGCGACCAGGGCCGGTCCACGGTGCTGCTGATCACCACATGGCCGATCTGCTGCTCCCGCATCTCCTGCGGTTCAGGGGGAAAGCCTAAATAGGCATCGATCTTCCCCTCACCTAGGAGCCGGATGGACTCGGGTCCCGGATGCATGACGAAGTGTATGTCCTTATGGAGGTCCAGGCCGACATACGCCGTCATAGTGGCGAGAAAGACGTATCGGCTGGAATCTAGCGCTGGCACGGCCACGGTCTTCCCCTTGAGATCGCGGATCGACTGGATGCGATCGGTCCCGAACAGTTCAAAGCAGCCGACGTGGAGGCCTGCCAGGATGACGATGGGATCCCCCGCCTCCAGGCGGAGAAGGAGCGGGGCGGCGAAATGCGCACTGAGGTCGGCTTCACCGGAGGCGAGGGCCGGCGCGATGTCTGCCGTCCCCTCTCTTTGGAGGTAGTGCACCTCGGTGAACCCTTCGCTGCGCAACAGTTCTTCGGCTACATACTGGGGGGCCTGACAGATGCTGGGAACCCGGACGAGCCGGATCCGCGTCGTCTCAGGCGGTGGCTCCGCAGCGGCGCGCCTGGGGTGCCAGCCCAGAAGCCCCGCCGTCCCCGCCAGCGTCATCCCACGCAGGAACCTCCGTCGGCTGAACCGTCCGGGATATACGGTATGCATGGGAACCTCCTTTCCAGATGGTGGCCAGTGCGACACTGAGAACGCTGACCCGTGGATGCTGTGTTGTGCACAGTCGGCCGTACCTGCATGGCGGGCTCTGGGCTTGCCTGTTGCTCACATCTTAAGGACGACGACACCGGCAGCGCCTGCCAGGGCAGCACCGGCTAGGAAACGTCGGGGGGTTTGCGTGATCTGCTGCATCAGAACGCTCCCATTCCGAATTGCGAAGGGCAATTCTGGCCGGAACCGAGCAAAAGAGGTTTCGACAGAGGCAGGTGGTCTTGTGGGCGCGACGAGCGGTGTGGATGCTAGCGCCCAGTCCGATGCGGGAGTCTTGCGCTCTCAGTCGCCGGCTCATTTATTAGCAACCGACGATATGTCACGATACGCCCAATTTGCGTTGGCTGCGAGCCCAAAACTTGCTCGCGCCCCTTGTCGCAGAACCGCTGCCCATTTCTGGGCGACATGCATTTCTTAGCGACACCGTCAGGCCGCCATTTCCACCGGCAGGCCAGCGGCTTTCCATTCCGGCATGCCGTCCTCGAGGCGGCGCGCCGAATGGCCAAGCGAGCGCAGCGCGGCCACCGCCTCGAAGGACATCACGCACCAGGGGCCGCGGCAGTAGGCGACGATTTCCCGGCCGGGGTCGGCACCCTGGGACCAGACCTTTACTTCTCCGAGGGGAACATTGACCGCGCCGGGCACGTGGCCAAGCGCGAACTCGTCCGGCGGGCGCACGTCGATCAGCGTCACCAGCCCGTCGCGCATCAGCGCCTGAAGCTCGCCGCGCGTGACCGGCTGTATGTCGTCACGTGCCTCGAAACAGTCGCGCACAATGCGATCGACCTCAGCAAGCTGCCGCTCGGCAATGCCGCGCACCGCAGCAAAGGCCGACAGCACGCTCGCATCGCTCAGCGAATAGCGCACGTATTTGCCGTCGCGTTCGGCCGAGACGATGCCGGCGCGGCGCAGCGCCTGCAGATGCTGGGAGATGTTGGCGATCGGCTGGCCGAGCTTCGCAGCAAGCGCTTCGACGCTGCGCGAGCCTTGCGCCAAATGCTCGATCAGTTCCAGGCGCAGCGGATTGCCGAGCGCCTTGGCGACGATCGCGAACTGTTCGTACAGCGCCAGCTTCGGATTGCGGATTGACATCGACCTTTCTGCGACCCATCGTCATTCAATGTAATTATTGAATGATGGTTTCGACCTGCCGTCAAGCCAAGCGACCCGCAATTGCCCTTTGGAGAAAAGCGATGATTCTCAGGCAGTTCCTGCATACCGACCCGGTTGCCGCCTCCTATCTGTTCGGCTGCGGCGGCAAGGCGTCTGCTGCCGTCGTCGATCCGGTCGGCGAGATCGCGCCTTATGTCGAGGCGGCGCGCGCGACAGGCATGCGCATCCTCTATGTCGTCGACACGCATATCCACGCCGACCATATCTCGGCAGGCCGTGCGCTCGCCGAAGCGACGGGCGCCGAATACGTGCTGTTCGAAGGTGCCGAGGCGGGCTTCCCGTTCCGCCACGTGAAGGACGGCGAGGTGCTGGAGCTCGGCAATGTGACGGCGACCGTGATGCACACGCCCGGCCACACGCCGGAGCATCTGAGCCTTTTAGTCACCGACCGAACGCGGTCGACCGAGCCCTGGTTCGTGCTCACCGGTCACACGCTGATGGTTGGCGATCTCGGTCGCACCGAGCTTGCTTCGAGCGCCGAGGACGGAGCCCGCGCGCTCTATGCCAGCGTGCGCCGGCTGAAGGAATTGCCCGATCACATCGAGGTGCTGCCGGGCGCCTATTCCGGCTCGGTGTGCGGCCGCTCGCTCAGCGGCAAGCCGACATCGACCATCGGCTTTGAGCGGCGCTTCAACAAGGCCTTCCGCATCGAGGACGTCGACCAGTTCATCGCCGCCATGACCGCCGACATCCCTCCCCCGCCGCCGGACGCGGCCCGGACCCGCGCCGCCAACGCCGGATCGCGATCGTGAGCGCAACGGCGCCTGCCGTCGCGCTCGGCCTCAAGGCCAACTGGAAACAGTTCGCGCTGCTGGTGCTGATCAACGCCTTTGTCGGCGGCATGGTCGGCATCGAGCGAACCGTCGTGCCGCTGATCGGCGCGGAGGAATTCCACGTTGCTTCCACGACGCTCGTCACCTCGTTCATCGTGAGCTTCGGCGTGGTTAAGGCCTGCGCCAATCTCGTCTCCGGCCAGCTTGCCGACACATGGGGTCGCAAGCGCGTGCTGATCCTCGGCTGGCTGTTCGGCCTCCCGGTGCCCTTCATGATCATCTGGGCGCCGAGTTGGGGGTGGATCATTGCCGCCAACGCGCTGCTCGGCATCAACCAGGGACTTGCCTGGTCGATGACCGTCATCATGAAGGTCGATCTGGTCGGGCCGAAATCGCGCGGGCTCGCCGTCGGCCTCAACGAGTTCGCCGGCTACCTCGCCGTCGGCGTCACCGCATTTCTGACCGGCTATCTGGCCAGCCGCTACGGGCTGCGCCCGGTGCCGATCTATCTCGGCATCGGCTATGCGATCCTGGGTGCCGCGCTGTCGATCCTTCTGGTGCGCGACACGCGCGAGCATGTGCGGCTGGAACTGGCCAACGATCCGAAAGCTGTCTCCCCGCTCGGCTTTCGCGAGATCTTCATGCTGACCTCTTTCCGGGACCGCAATTTGTTCGCGGCCTCGCAGGCGGGCCTGGTCAACAATCTGAACGACGGCATGAGCTGGGGGCTTTTTCCGCTCTTCTTCGTCGCCAACGGGCTTGGCGTCGAGCGCATCGGCATCCTCAAGGCGGTCTATCCCGCTGTCTGGGGCGTCTTGCAGGTCGCAACCGGGCCATTGAGCGACCGTTGGGGCCGCAAGGGCCTGATCGTCGCCGGCATGTGGGTGCAGGCTGCCGGACTTCTGCTCACCGCCATGACGCGGGACTTCGGCTGGTGGCTGCTGGCAAGCCTCTTGCTCGGCCTTGGCACGGCGATGGTCTATCCAAGCCTGATCGCGGCGGTATCGGACGCATCGCATCCCTCCTGGCGGGCGCGCTCGCTCAGCGTCTATCGCTTCTGGCGCGATCTCGGCTACGCAATCGGAGCGCTGTCGGCGGGCCTCATCGCCGACTTCTTCGGCTTCGTCGCGGCGATCGCGGCGATCGCGGCGCTGACCTTCCTCTCGGGCGCAATCGTGGCGGTGGCGATGGGAGAGACCAGCCGCTGACCCGGCACCGAGCTCCAGCCCGACAGCGCCGCGTTTACGATATCCGAAGCTTCATGCTGCTAGAGACGCGCCTGTCCGGTACTATGGCGCTGGGTGCCTTTGCGGGGTCTTTCATGAACATTTCGACGCGCATGCCGTGGGTGGACACGGCAAAAGGTCTTTCGATCATCCTGGTGGTGATGATGTATTCCGCCTACAACACCGGTGAATATACCGGCGGCGTCGGCTTCCTGCATTATGTCATCGGCTTCGCGACCCCGTTCCGGATGCCGGAATTCTTCCTGATCTCGGGGCTCTTCCTGTCGCAGGTGATCGACCGGCCTTGGCGGCGCTATATCGACCGGCGCGTCGTCCACTACCTCTATTTCTATGTCCTGTGGGCGGTCATCTCGATCGGGCTGAAGATCGGCATCTTCAGCCGCGATCCCGCCGGCATGCTGCATGACCTCGCCGTGGCTGTCGTCCAGCCCTATGGCGTGCTGTGGTTCATCTACATGCTGGCCGTGTTCGGCCTCGTGGCGCGCATCCTGCGCGAGCTAGGCGTGCCGCACTGGATCGTCATCTCGGCTGCCGCCGCGCTGCAGATGTGGGCACCGCATTCGGACAGCTATGCGCTCACCCAATTCGCCGCCTATTTCGTGTTCTTCTATCTCGGCTTCGTCATGGCGCCGCTGGTGTTCCGGCTGGTCGCGTGGACGCAAGCTCGTCCGGCGATCGCCGCTGCCGGGCTGATCGTGTGGGCCATCGTCAACGGCCTGCTCGTCTACTCGCCGGGCTACGCCGTCGAGCCGGTCGGCATGCAGATGGGCCTGGCGGCATGGCCGCCGCTGCATCTTACGCTGGCCGTCGCCGGCGCGGTGGCGCTCTGCGTCGCCGGCAGTTTCCTGTCGAAATTCGCCGCGATGGAATGGCTGCGCTGGCTCGGCGAGCATTCGCTGGTCGTCTATGTCGCCTTCACCATCCCGATGTCGATCTTCCGCGGGATCATGCTGGCAAGCGGCCTTCTGACCGATACCGGCATGCTCAGCCTCGCGGTGCTGCTCGTCTCGGTCATTAGCCCGGTCATTCTCTACTTCATCGTCAAGCGCACCGGCTTCGGAACCTTCCTGTTCGAGCGACCGGCCTGGGCGCATGTCGACAGACCGACTGCCGGCCAGATCTCAAACAAGGGCGTTGCCCGGCCGGCGCGCGAGGCGGCTTGATGCAGAAGCGCGCCTAGCTTCCGATCATCATCGCCTGTAGCTGCTTCCGGTCCTCTTGGGACCATTGGCTCGGGTCTTCACCATGCGCTGACCGGGCATGAAGCTCAACGTGCTTCATCACCTCTTCCGCGTTTTCTGCCGTGAAGCTCCCGGGACAGGCTTCCATTCCCGGATAGTCCTTGCACCGATACGTATACGCCATCGCTGCCTCCCTTTTTAGGAACGCCTAATGGAGCGATGGGGCGAGACCTTTGTCAATGGACTGGTCTTAGACTGAAGACCACCGCCGTGCAAGGCCTGACTGGAGCCGGCTATTTGCCGACTGTCGTGTCCTTGTCATGGTTGTACCCAGGACGGCGCACGGCCTTGATCTTGCCGCTGCTGCCGCCTCCGCAGAAGAAGCAGCCGCCACCGTCAGATTCCAGTCCCGACACGCCGGAGGGCATCGCCAGCTCCTGCAGCACATCGCCCGTCTGGGGGTCGATGCGCAGGAGATCACCCTCCTCCCCTTCCCAGGTGGCATGCCAAAGCTCGCCGTCGACCCAGGTGACGCCGGTGACGACACGCTTCGACTCGATGGTGCGGATCACCTTGCCCGTTTCAGGATCGATCTGATGGATCTTGTGGGCCCTGTATTCGCCGACCCAGAGCGAGCCCTCGGCCCAGGCAAGCCCAGAGTCGCCGCCATTACCGGGGGCGGGAATGGTGGCAACGACCTTGCCTGTCTTCGGGTCGACCTTGTGGATGCGGTCCTCGCCGATCTGGTAGAGATGCTCGCCGTCGAAGGCGGTCCCGGCATGGGAGGCAACGTCGATCGACTGCACGATCGCGCCGCTCTCCGGGTCAAGCGCCTTCAGCTTGTCGCCGGTGGCGAACCAGACCTTTTTGCCGTCATAGGTGACGCCATTGATGCGCTCGGCATCCGGAAAGGGGCCGTATTCGCGCAGGATCTCGGCAGCGGCTCGTTTCATTTTCGATCTCCATTCGAACAATGGCCGCAGACTAGTCGCTCGGCAGCGGACCCGGGAGTAACAAGACAGTCGGGAATCCGGTCACCGGCGGCGTCATCCAGCGGCGCGCCCTGCCGCGGCCGACCGCCTGCACCTTGTTGTCGGCCGAAAGCGCTTCCAGCGCCCGCTGCACGGTGCGCGGGCTGGCACCGAGCGCGATCGCCAGCGCCGAGCTCGACCAGGACTCCCCGTCGGCGAGGAAGGCGAGCACCGCGCCATGCTCCTCCTCGACAGGCGGCGCCAGCACCACGACCTCGGCTGCGGTCAGCGGCATTAACGCAAAACCGGCCGCCGTCGCGTTGATTTCCGCCAGCGCGTTCATTTCAGCGCGCAGCCGGCCCATCTCGACCCTGAGCCGCGCACGATGCGATTCATCGGCGTGCCTGGCGCGAAAGGCGCGCTTCAGCAGCGCCTCCCGCGACGCATCCGCGGGCCAGGCCTCGGCCAGCGTGCGCGCCAGCGCAAACAGCACCGGCCGCGTCGCCAGCGAGACCACCATGTCGGCTTTGCGCACGACATTGCGGCAGGCATCGACGACGAGGGCGCCTGAGGTGAGCAGCGCCTCGACTTCGTCGAGCTGCAGCGGCATCTCCGTGCCCTTCGACACGAGCCGCGCGACGGGCGTGTTCAGCACCAGCGACGCGCTTTCGACCTCCGCCTTCAGCGCCGGGATATTGGCTTCGTAGGCTGCGAGCGCGGCCCGGCCAAGCGCGGCGCGCGCGGCCTTCGTCCGCAGGCGCCTGACCGCGATACCCGCGGCCGCGAGCTCGTGCGCGACGCGCGCGACCGGCGGCAACGGCCCCGGATCGAAGCCGGCAAGCAGCCGCTCGGCTTCGTCGAGCCGGCCGATCAGGATAAGGCGACGCGCTTCGAGGCTGCCGGCATAGGCGGCGTTGACCCGATCTCCATGCGCTTGAAGCGTCGTGCGGGCGGCTCGCAACGCTTTGTCCGGCCAGCCGAGATCGCGCGAGACCAGCGCGATCTCGGCCTCGGCGACGACGCAGCGGGCGCGCGCAACCGCCTCTTTCGGGCTGAAGGCGCGGGCGGCGCTCTTCAGCAGCGCCTTGGCCTTGGCGAAATCGCCGAGCTGCGCCATCGCGATGCCGCGCAGCGCCAGCGCGGGGGCGTCGTCGCGCAGCGCGACGCGCTTCAGGGCGGCCAGCGGATCACCGGTCGCGAGCGCGCGGCCGGCGGCATTGATCATCGAGTCCATGCAATGCCCGCCCCGATGCCCCCTTCCGGGTCTGCCGGATCAAATCGCGCCACACTTGTAACTCTCACCATCGCGCCATCCGGCTCTAAGTTTCCCTTGTCACCCCAACCAAACGCAAGAACGGGACAAGAGCAATGACCCAACACATGAAGACACCACCGGTCGTTTCGCCGGAAGCCTGGGAAGGCGCGTATGAAGAAATGCTGGTGAAGGAAAAGGCGCTCACCCGCGCCCGCGACGCGCTGGCTGCGGAACGCCGCCGCATGCCGTGGATGCCTGTCGAGAAGGACTATGTGTTCGAAGGCCCAAACGGCAAGGCAAGCCTGCTCGACCTCTTCGAAGGCCGCCGGCAACTGGTCATCTACCGCGCCTTCTTCGAGCCCGGCGTCTATGGCTGGCCGGAGCACGCCTGCCGGGGCTGCTCGCTCGGCGCCGACATGGTCGGCAACCTCGCCCATCTCAACGCCCGCGACACTACGCTTGCCTATGCATCCCGGGCGCCGCAGGCTGACATTCAGCGTCTGAAGCAGCGGATGGACTGGAAGATGCCCTGGTACACCATCACCGACAGCTGGGACAAGGATTTCGGCGTCGACGAATGGCACGGCCACAACGTCTTCATCCATGACGGCAACCGCATCTTCCGCACCTATTTCGTCAACAATCGCGGCGACGAGGCGTTCGGCACGGTGTGGAGCTATCTCGACGTCACCCCGCTCGGTCGCCAGGAGGTGTGGGAGGATTCGCCCGAGGGCTATCCGCAGACCCAGACCTACAAGTGGTGGAACTGGCACGACAACTATGAGGAAGGCGCCGCGCCCGACCAGCGATGGGTCGAGGTCTCGGATGCCGGCGAAGCGGCGTTTCGCAACAAGAACGCCTGAGCGCGAAGCGACTCTGGCGGCGTCGCCCGCGCCGCCAGAGCCGAACTTTCCTGAAAGCAGTTGGAAGGGTGGAGATCATGAGCATCGACAATCCCGCCCCTCGCCCGGCAGGCCTGAGCGGATTCGGCCTGGCCGACTGGTTATGTCTCGCGGCGGCGCCGACCTTTGTCGTCATGGCGTTGCTCACGGCCGCCGATAGCGGACCGGACGCGATGTGCATGTCCGGACCCGGAGCCTCCGTGCTCAGCGGCATGGCGCCGATGTATTTCCTGATGGCTGCCTTCCACCTCGCGCCCTGGCTGCGGCTGCTCGCCAGAGGGGTGGCGGAATCGGCGCTTCAACCTGCCGACGAGCTGCCGGACCTAAGCGCGGAGCGGATGGCTGAGAGCAGGGATGCCGGCGTGTAGGGTTTTACCAGCCAGCCCAGCGGCTCCGCTGGCGCTGCCCGGGCGCGGACGTCGGAATCGGAATGCGCCGTCGCAAAAACCGACCGCAAACCGTAAATTCGAAACAACTCCAGGGCAGTTTGAATTCCATCCATGGCGCCGGACAGCCGGATATCCATCACAACCAGATCAGGCCGGTCCGCAGCTGCGCTATCGAGCGCTTCCTCGCCCGAGCCGACGACTACGACCTCGAAACCGGCCGCGGTCAGAGTGCTCTCCATCTCGAGGGAGATGAGAAAATCGTCCTCGACGACCAAGATCCGCGTGGGCAATGCGGCGGCCACAGGTTCGGCCGACGCGGCTTTCGTTGGGATTGGCCGACGGCGTCCGTGTGGGGCAGCAAGCTCGGTCATCGAGAGCCATCCAGGAACTGAAGAAGAGCCGGCAAGAGCTTCATGAGAACCGAATGCTGCAGCGCGTCTTCGGTTCCTTGGTAACGACAAGCTTGCCGTGCAGCTGCCGCGCCAAGCCCTGAACCAGCTTCAATCCGGACGAACGGTCGCGGACCGAAGCCAGGTCAAAGCCGGGACCGCTGTCTTCGACGAATACCTGGAAGCCGTCGACATCGCGCCGAAGCCCGACCCGGATTGTGCCGGCTCCGTCGGGAGTTCCATATTTTATGGCGTTGGTCAGAAGCTCGTTCAGGATCAGCGCCAGCGGCATTGCAACGTCATTCGAAAGCTTTGCATCATCAGCCTCGAACTCAACCGCGACTTCCTTCGGGAAGGTCTGCTTTATTGTCCCGCAAACCGCAAGCAAGAAACCCTTCGCGTTGAACTGCGTCGAATCGACCGTCTCGTACAGGACCTGCTGAGCAGCGGCCATGGCCGCGACGCGGTTGCCGGCTTCACGCAAGATTTCTCGCGCTTGCGGGTTCGCTGCCCGTTGACCCGCCAAGCTCAGCAGTGACTGCAGCATCTGCATGTTGTTCTTCACACGATGATTGAGCTCATTGAAGAGCAGCCGCTGCTGTGTTTCGGCCTGTTTGCGTTCGCTGATATCGACCAGCATGTTGATGCCGCCGACGATCTTGCCATCTTCATCGCGCAGCGGCGTCGGATACGGGATGAAGGGAATGCGCACGCCGTCCGGGCGCTCGGCGACGGCTTCAGCGTTGCGTATCGGACGCCCCTCCTTCAGGGCGACCGCCATCGGGCACTGGTCGTGAGGAAGCGGGCTTCCGTCCGGCCAGAACAGTTTCCACGTCACGCACCACTTATCCTTGCCGATCTGCGGAACGCGCCCGGAAAGCTCGACGGCCGCCTCGTTGAAAAAGGTTATCGTGCCGTCGGCATCCGTCGTGTAGATCGCCGCCGGAATTGCCGCCAGCAGGTCGCGCAGCTGACGCTCGCTCGCCCGCAGCTTGGCTTCAGCCATCTTTTGGTCGGTGATGTCGCGCGCAATCTTCGAGGCGCCGATGATGAGGCCCTGGCTGTTGCGGATCGGCGAAATCGTCAGGGAAATATCGACGAGATTGCCGTCCTTGCGGCGACGCACCGTTTCGAAGTGATCGACGTTTTCGCCGCTGCTGATGCGCCTGATGATCTCCGGCTCCTCGCCCAGCCGGTCATCGGGGATGATCATCGTGATGTGCCTGCCGATCGCCTCGTCGGCCGTGAAGCCGAACAGCCGCTCCGCGCTGGCATTCCATGAGGCGATAATGCCGTTGAGGTCCTTGCTGATGATCGCGTCGTGAGAGGATTCGACAACGGCCACGAGCTGATTTGCCGCGCGTTCCGTCGTCTGGCGGGCGGTCTCGAGCCGTACGCGGTCGACCGCGAAGCCGAGTTGTCCGGCCACTGTCAGCGCAAAACGAAGCTCGGACTCCACGAAATCGTGCGGATGATCGTAATAGGACATGAACTTGCCGAGCAGCTGACCGCGCACCGAGATCGGAATGAAAGCCAGCGCTGCAATGCCTTCGTCCCGCACAGCCGCCTTGAGGTCGTCCGGCAATCCGCTTTGCTCGACGTCGGCAATAGCGATCGGTTCGGGATCGCGTGTGTCGCGCGACCAGGGGGAATGGCCTTCGACGGCCGTTCTGTAAGCTTGCGACAGGCCTCGCGAGGCGGCAAATCTGAGGAAGCCGGTGTTGTCGAAGAAGAGTATGGAGGCCCGGTCCGCACCCAATGCGCGAATGATGGTGCTGAGGGCTATCTCGTGAACCTCGCCGAGATTCGCCGCGCGCTGAAGGCTGTCCGTGAATTCGTAAAGCGCCGCCTGCTGCTCCAGATGCCGGACGAGCGCGGCCTCGGCCTTCTTGCGGGCGGTGATATCCTGCTGGACGCGCACCGCATACAAGAAGCGGCCTTCGGAGTCCCTTACGCTCGAGGACGTGACCGCGACCCAGACTCTTGCCCCGTCCTTGCGGATGAAGCGCTTTTCGTGCCGGTAGCTGTCGATCTCGCCTCGCACCTGACGCTCGAACTGACGCAGGTCCGCATCGACATTCTCCGCCAGAGTGGCATCGAACACCGACCTGCCGACAAGTTCATCGGCGGAATAGCCGAGCAGGTCGGCCAGGTAGCCGTTGACGCGCCCGAGTTCGCCCTTCGCGTTGACTTCAGCGATGCCAATCGCCGCATGCTGGTAAGTTGCAGCGAGCCGCTGCTCCTGTTGCCCAATGATCTCATCGGTCAGACGCCGGTCCGTGACGTCATGGAAACAGTTGATGGCTCCGACGACCCGACCGTCCTCGTCTTCGATCGGTTCGATGTGGACCATCACCCATATCGCCGTGCCGTCCGGCCGCTCGAGCTTTCCTTCAACCCCCCTGACGGGAATGCCGGTTCGCAGCACCGCGGCCATCGGGGTTTGGGCGCGCGCGATCTGCCGTCCATCGAGATAGAGCCTGTGGGATCCGCAATAGAGTTCGCTGTCCGAGCCAAGCAAGGGCGTTCGCCCCCACAAATCGGCAGCGCGCTTGTTGAACCAAAGCAATCGGCCTTGCGCGTCGCAAGCGTAGATCGCAATGGGCAGCGTCTCGATGAAGTCGGGCGGGATTTGCAGGGCGACGGCGTCCTGCGGGGTACGGATAAACCCCTCGGTTCCTTGAAGGCTTTCGATGCGCATCTCCCATTCCCGCTCGGCAACGAAGAGCCAAACGCATCGGATCGCCGAAGGTTCCCGCGTGAGCTCCGACACTTCGGCACTGAGGCAGCGCCGACACAATGCCGACGACGATTTCGTCTTGCCTGGTGGACCGATTTTCGCACAGAGGCGCAAAGCGTTCGAACGACCGGTCACACTGGCGGGATCCCTCATGCAACCGGGCCGGAAAGAGCTGCATGCGAATCCGTGCCGCCTTGACCTGGCGCATTGCCTTCCGCGCCGGCTCGCACAATAGTCGGGCCGATGTTCGAGGCGATAGCGAGTCACTGGTCGACGCTTATCCTTTTCCTGTCGTTGGCGATGGCGGCGGTCGGCATCGTCCATGCCATCATGACGAAGGAAGACGTGCGCGCCGCCACGGGGTGGGTCGGCGTGATGCTTCTGTCGCCCTTCCTCGGCGCGATCATCTACGCCATCGCCGGCATCAACCGCATCCGCCGCGCGACGATCAGCGCCATGCGACCCAGCGCCGGTTCGGCGGATGAGGCCGGGCACAATCGCGACGTCGCCGTCGAAGCCTTGATCGAGGCCCAATTCGGCCAGCGCTTCGTCGGATTGAAGACACTGGGCGACAGGGTGGCGCGGCGTCCGCTGACTTCGGGAAACACGATCGCCGTGCTCGAGACCGGCGACGAGGCCTATACGGCGATGTGCCGGGCGATCGACGGCGCGCAAAAGAGCGTGCTTCTCGAAACTTACATCTTCGACAACGACGCCGTCGGACAGATGTTCGCGCAGTCGCTCTCCGCCGCGGTCAAACGCGGCCTTGCCGTGCGCGTGCTGATCGACGCCGTCGGCGTGCGCTATTCGGTACCCAGCATCCTGAAGCAGCTCAGGGTGTCCAACGTCGCCGTCGATCTCTTCAACGGCAACATCGTCATGGGCTTGAGACTTCCTTATGCGAATCTCAGAACCCACAGGAAGGTCCTGGTCATCGACGCGACAGTGGCGTTTACCGGAGGCATGAACATCCGCAAGGGGTTCTCGGCCGAATTCGCCGGTTCCGACAGCTCCAGGGACACGCATTTCGAGGTCACCGGGCCGGTGGTGGCCGACCTGTTCTCAGTCGCCGCCGAGGACTGGCGCTTCGCCAGCAACGAGGCGCTGAAGGGCGACGCCTGGCAGGTCGAGCGAACCGCCCCGCCGCCCGGCCAGCCGATGCTGGTCAGAGCCGTGGCGACAGGACCGGATGCCGCGAACGAAACCAACCACAAGCTGCTGATGGGTGCGTTTTCGGTCGCCCGCAAATCGATCCGCATCATGTCGCCCTATTTCCTGCCGGACCGTGAGCTGATCAGCGCGCTGACCACGGCCGGCGCGCGCGGTGTCGAGATCGACATCGTGGTGCCGGCGGTGAACAACCTTTTCCTCGTCGACCGCGCCATGACGGCACAATTCGACCAGGTGCTGAAGCATTATTGCCGGGTGTGGCGCCACGAGGGCCCCTTCGATCACTCGAAACTTATGGCAATCGACGGCGCGTGGGCTTATGTCGGCTCGTCCAATCTCGACGCCCGGTCGCTCAGGCTGAATTTCGAGATCGACATGGAGGTCCTGGATGCCAACTTCGCCCGGGCGATCGAGGCGCGTATCGACGCGGCGATCGCGTCGGCGAAACCGGTGACACTCGAGATGCTGAGGGCCAGAGCCTTCGTCATTCGTGTCCTCGACCGATTGCTGTGGCTGGGATCGCCCTATCTGTAGGCAAGGAAGACGAGCAGCAGGAACCATGGAGAGAAACGGACGCACCCTCCCCGAAACCGTGCTCCTGTCGATCCGCGGCAGAAAGATGCGGAAAGCGAAAGCCACGGCGCCGAAACGGGTCGGCGGCGCCGAGATGGTGGTCGCCTCCTACAACGTCCACAAATGCATCGGCACCGACCGCAAGTTCGACCCCGAGCGGACCGCGCGCGTCATCCGCGAGATCAGCCCCGATGTGATCGCGCTGCAGGAGGCCGACAACCGCTTCGGCGACCGCGCCGGACTGCTCGACCTCAACCGCCTCGAAATCGAAACGGGGCTGGTGCCGGTGCCGGTCACCGGAAACGGCAAGGCACATGGCTGGCGCGGCAACGTGCTTCTGTTCAAGCGCGGCACGGTGCGCGACGTGCACCAGATCAAGCTGCCCGGCCTGGAGCCGCGCGGGGCGCTGGTCGCCGAGATCGACCTCGACGAGAACCGGACGCTGCGCGTGATCGCTGCGCATCTCGGCCTGTTGCGGCGCTCGCGCTCGGAACAGGCCCGCGTCGTGCTCGATATCATGAGCAGCGCCGACGAAAGGCCGACGCTCCTGCTCGGCGACCTCAACGAATGGCGGCTGGGCAACCGCTCCGCGCTCAACACGCTGCACACCACCTTCGGCCCCCCGCTGCCCGCTGTGCCCACCTTTCCGTCGGGCCTGCCGGTGCTGGCGCTCGACCGGATCATGGGCAACCGCGACGGCATGGTGTCTGCGGTGGAAGCGCATGACACGCCGCTGTCGCGCGTGGCGTCCGACCACCTGCCGCTCACGGCTTACGTGCATCTATAGGGAGGGTAGCTCACCCTTCCCTGAGCCAGACCAGCATCTCGCCGTGATCGCGGTTGTCCCAGGCGAAATAAGGAATCGCCTTGAGCGTCGTCTCTTCGGTTTTCGGAGGCTCGGGGCGGTACAGATCGCCGCCCCAGTTCTTCGCCTCGGCCCGGCTGCCGATAGCCGAAAGCGTGACGATACCGCCGAGCAGGTTCGGCTCTTTGTGCGCCTCCAGCCTGGCCGTGCGCGGCAGCGCAATGCGGTGCAGACCACCGCCATTGTCGGTCTCCTCGACGCAGTAGATCAGCGGGCCGCGCGACAGCGCGACGCGGCCGATGTCCTGCCGCACCTCCGGATTGGCGAAGAGGCGCGCCATCGGCATTTCGAGGTCGAGCTCGACGCGGTCGCCCTTTTGCCATTCACGGCGGATCGCGGCATAGCCGTCGACCGTGGAGGCATCGAGATCGAGCGTGTTGCCGTTCAGCTTCAGCGCCGCGTTGCGGCACCAGGCGGGTATGCGCAGGTAAAGCGTGAATTCCAGCGGTGTCTGTGCCCCGATCTCGATCGAGACCGCGCCGTCCCAGGGATAGTTGCTGGTCTGGACCAGGCTGACGGGCCGGCCGGCGATCTCGAAGCGTGCAGTGGAGTCGCCATAGAGATGCACGGCCAGCGCATCGTCGGCGAGGCCGTAGAAATAGCTGCCGATCGAAGCCACCATGCGGCCGATATTGGGCGGGCAGCAGGGGCAGCGGTGCCATTTCCAGCGGTGGTGGCCGCCGCGGCTTTCCAGCGGGTTCTCGTAGAAGAACAGCGAGCCGTCGAGCGACAGGCCCGAGATCGAGCCGTTGTAGAGCGCCCGCTCCATCATGTCGGCATAGCGGCGGTTCGGCCCCATGCCGAGCATCCGGCTCGCCCAGAACACCAGGCCGACCGAGGCGCAGGTCTCGGCATAGGCGGTTTCGTTGGGCAGGTCGTAGTCGCTGGTGAAACCCTCATTGTGAGCCGACGGCCCGAGGCCGCCGGTGACATAGAGGCTCTTGGTGGTCAGATCGTCCCACAGCCTGTCGAGCGCCGCGCGCAAGCTGTCGTCGCCATATTCGGTGGCAATGTCGGCCATGCCGGAGAAGAGGTACATCGCCCGCACAGCGTGGCCGACGACCTTGTCCTGCTCGCGCACCGGCTTGTGCGACTGATTGTATTCGTAGGTCTTGAAATGATAGGCCTTCGGGTCGGCGCCGCGGGCGCGCGCCTCCTCGTCGAAATAATGCGGCTGCTGGCCGCGCTGGTCGATGAAGTACTTCGCCAGATCCATGTACTTCTTCTCGCCCGTCGCCCGCGCGAGCTTCACCAGCGCCAGCTCGATCTCCTCATGGCCGCAATAGCCCTTTTTCTTGCCGGGCTCCGGGCCGAACATCGAGGCGATGTGGTCGGCGTAGCGGCTCATGATGTCGAGCAGCTTGCGCTTGCCCGTCGCCTGAAAGTAGGCGACGGCGCCCTCGATCAGATGGCCGGCGCAGTAGAGCTCGTGGCAGTCGCGCAGGTTGGTCCAGCGGAGACCCGGCTGGATGCGCTGGTACCAGCTCGAGAGATAACCGTCCTCCTGCTGCAGCTTGCCGTACATGTCGATGACGGCATCGATCTTTTTCTCCAGCTCCGGATTGCGGCGCCGGTAAAGCGAATAGGCGGCGGTCTCGATGGTCTTGCCCCAATCGGAATCCCAGAACATCTGGGTCGTCACCGTCGAGCCGGTGAACTCGGCGCCCTGCGCGTCGGCCTCGTCGGGTGACGGCGAATGGAACGGAATGACGACGCCGGGCGACGGCCGGTCGGGATCGATCTGCTCAAGCATGCGCGCCTCGACGCAGCGGTCGTAGAGGATGCCGGCGGTCTTGGCGGCGACCGCGTCGACCCGGTCACCCCAGAAGCCGCGGACATCGACCTGCGGCACGGGCAGCGGCCGGAAGGCAAGCTTCGGCTTCGCGGCCGCGGCTGCCTGGGCTGCGGTGGCGGATTGTGCTGCGGTCATAACGTCACTCCATTCGAATGCGCGAAATCATTTGACGGCCCCGGCCATCAGGCCGCGGATGTAGAAGCGCTGCAGCGCCAGGAACAGGATCAGGCAGGGCACCATCATCACCGTGACGCCCGCCTGCACCGCGCCCCAATCGATGGCGCCGAAGCGGCCGGACTGAAGCGCGGTCATCATCACCGGCAGGGTGAATTTCGACTGGTCGGTCATCAGCACGAGCGCGGCCAGGAACTCGTTCCAGGCGCCGAGGAAGGCGAAAAGCGCGATGGTGACGACGCCCGGCCAGACCAAAGGCAGCATCACCTTGACCAGCATGGTGACATTGTTGGCGCCATCCATGCGCGCCGCCTCCTCGATCTCGCGCGGCACGGCGTCGAAGGCGTTGCGCATCATGAAGATCGAGAACGGCAGCTGCAGCGTGACATAGACGCAGACCAGGCCGGTCAGCGTGTTGTGCAGACCGAGTTTCGTCAGCACCAGGAAGATCGGCGTCAGGATCGACTGGAACGGGATCATGATCGTCGACAGGATGAGGATGAAGAAGAAGTCCCGGAACGGGAAGCGGAAACGCGAGAAACCGTAGCCGGCAAGCACGCTGACCAGTACGGAGAGCAATACCGTCATCACCGAGACATAGATGCTGTTCTGCGCCGAGGCCCAAAGCCCGTCGCCGAAGGTGTTCAGCGTCTGATAGTTCTCGACCGAGAAGCCGGTGGTCGGCCAGGGCGGCAGCGGCGGCTGGCGCGCTTCCTGCGCCGGCTTGAAGGTGGAGAGCACCGTCCACACGATCGGCGCCAAAAACAGCACCGAGGCGATGATGCCGGTGGAATGCCTGGCGAGGCTGAAGGCCGCCTTGCGGTGCTGCGACATCGCCTCGGCCATCAGTCGAGCCCCTCGGGCTTGCGCAGCAGCCAGAGCTGGATGAGGCTGAGCGCCACCAGGATGACCAGCAGCACCATGGAAAGTGCCGCGCCGTAGCCGAGCTTGAACGAGACGAAGGACTGGTTGAAGATCCAGTAGACCGCCGTCAGCGTCTGGTTGCGCGGGCCGCCGCGCAGGATGATGTAGAACTGGTCGAAGGCGAGGATCGAGCCCGCGACCGACAGGATCAGCGCCAGCGCCAAGGTGCGGCGCATCAGCGGCAGGGTGATCGCCCTGAAGCGGGCGAACGGCCCTGCCCCATCGATGACGGCGGCCTCCTGCAGGTCCTGCGGGATCGACTGCAGGCCGGTCATCAGGATGATCATGGTGAAGCCGGCCACTTTCCAGACCACCATGGCGATGATCGACCAGAAGGCCGGCTGGAAGGTGGCGAGAAGATTGACCTTCCTCTCGGTCAGGCCGAGGTCGTAAGCGGCCGGGCTGAACAGGCCGGAATCGACGTTCAGCAGCCACGACCACAGCAGGCTTGCGGAAGCAAAGCCCACCACCGCCGGCATGAAGAAGGCTGTGCGGTAGAGATTGGTGAGCGGGCGCGGCCGCTCGATGAAGATCGCCAGCGGGAAGGCGACGGCGAAGATCGCGATGGTGACGATCAGCGTGTAGTAGAAGGTGAATTTGAGCGCGTTCCAGAACCGCGTGTCGCGCAGGATGGCGACATAGTTATCGAGGCCGATGAAAGCGTGCTCGCCCATCAGCGGCCAGTTGTGCAGCGACATCCACGCCGTCATGCCGAGCGGGATGACGAAGAACACGGTGACGAAGGCGACGGCCGGCAGGACATAGAGCAGGCCCACCCATTGCCGGCGGCTGACGCCGATGCGTCTGGCTCGGGCGGGCGCGGAGGTTGCAGTGAGGGTGGTCATGGCTGAGCTCCCCCTTCTCCCCTTGTGGGAGAAGGTGTCGCCGAAGGCGACGGATGCGGGGTGTTCCAGCGGAGTGAGATGCTGGTGTTTCCTGGAACACCCCTCATCCGTCTCGGCGCTGCGCGCCGATCCACCTTCTCCCACAGGGCGAGAAGCGGGAGCGAACCTCGCGGCGCCTCAAATTGGCGATGCTGGTGAGTGAGCTTTCTCAACGCGATAATCCTGCCATTTAGCGCGGCGTCCCCCTCCCCCTTGAGGGGAGGGTCCGGCCGAAGGCCGGGGGTGGGGGTCCGCTGTGAAGTGCGCCTACGGGGAGATAGCGTCGGCGTACTTCGCGGGCGACCCCACCCGGACCTGCGGTCCGACCTCCCCTCGAGGGGAGGTTTAGGGCCGCGCTTTACTTCTGCGGCGCCTGGTCGATGATCGACTGCATGGTCTCCTGGGCATTGGCGATGGCGCCGTCGACATCGTCGCCGAAGAAGACCTCGTTGACCATCTGCGTCCACGGCCCGTTGGCGGAGTTGATCAGGTCGTTGAACACCACAGAATAGGGCGTACGGCCCTTGGCCATCGCCTCGGCCGCCACCTGGTAGCGCGGATCGAGGTCCTTGAGCGCCTCCTTGGCGATGTCGCCGCGCACCGGAAGGCTACCATATTTGGCGAGGATGGTCTGGCCCTCGAGCGAGTAGGCGAAGTCCAAAAACTCCTTCACCACGGCGATCTTCTTGGTGCCCTTGGTGACGACGAAATTGTCGCCGCCGGCGAAGGACGACCAGCCGCCATCCTTGCCCGGCAGGAAGGTGATGCCGTAGTCGATATCAGGGTATTGCGTGTTGAGCGCGCCGATGGCGAAGGCGCCGGACGGCGAGAGGCCGATCTTGCCGCCGGCAAAGGCGGCGAAGAAGTTGGCGCCGGTGTCGGTCTGCGCACCCTCGGGCACCAGCCCTTTCTTGACCATCGAGCGGTAGAGGTCGATCGCGCCGCGCAGCTGCGGGCTATCGAGCGTCGCCTTGGAGCCGTCCTCGGAGAGGATGTCGCCGCCCGAGGCCCAGACCAGCGGCGTGAAGGTGAAGATGTTGCAGCCGCCGCAATTGCCGGAGAAGTAGAAGCCCTTGATGTCGCCGCCGAGCGCGTTGACCTTCTCGGCGTCGGCCTCGATCTCGGCCCAGGTCTTCGGCCCCTTTTCGGGGTCGAGCCCGGCCTGCTTGAACAGCTTCTTGTTCCAGATCAGCACCGAAGAATCGGCCGAGAACGGCAGGCCGTAGATGCGGCCCTTATAGGTGCCGGTCTTCACATGCGCCGGCGAGAGGCTCGAAAAATAGGGCAAGGATTTCGCCCAGTCGGTGATGTCCTCGAGCTGGCCGGCGGCGGCGAAGGATGGCGTGTAGATCAGGTCGAGCGACAGCGCATCGGGCGCGGTGCCACCGGCTGCGGCCGCGCCATATTTCGGGATGATCTCGGCGTTCGGGATGATGTCGAGCTTGATCTGGTCCTTATGCGCCTTGTTGAAGGCGTCGACGATGCGCGGCATGAAATTCGAGCCGTCGGCGCGCACCCAGATGTTGGCGGTCTCGGCGGACGCCGCCTGCAGGCCGCCGCCGATCACGGCCGCGGCCAGGGCCAGCTTGGCAAACATGGTTTTCACGGTATTCCTCCTCATGGTTCTCCTCCCAGTTTGGCCGTTGCGCGACGGCCGTTTCGTTCGATGCCTCAGCCGCCCGGCGGACGGCCGCATGACTGACGCACCACCAGCCGGCACGGCAGTTTCCTGATTCCCGGCGCGGCCGGCTGGCCGCCCACGAGCGAAAGCAGAGCGAGCCCGGCCTCGCGGCCGAGCGCTGAAAGGTTCATGTCGACCGAGGTCAGCGGCGGGCGCGTCGCCTCGGCCACGATCTCCCAATTGTCGAAGCCGATGACGCCGACATCGTCGGGCACGCGGATGCCGCGCTCGCGCAGCGCGTCGATGACGCCGCGCGCGATCTGGTCGTTGCCGCAGAAGACGGCATCGGGCCAGCCTTGCCTGCCCCGGCCGTTGCCGAACAGTTTCGCCACCGCATCGTGGCCCCAGGCTTCCGACCAGGCGCCGAGCAGCGGCTCGCCGACCGGCAGGCCATGCGCCTCGAGCACTTCCCGGTAAGCCTCGGCCCGCGCGTGCACCACGGCGAAGCCCGCCGGTCCGGTGACATGGGCGATGCGGCGGCGCCCGAGCCGCAAAAAATGCTCGACCGCCAGCCGCGCGCCGCCGGCATCGTCGGAGACCAGGCCGACCGCGCCGGCATACGGCTGAGTGAAGGCATAGACGACCGGAATGCGCAAATTGGAGAGATCGATCGGCAGATGGCGGTCGATGCGCTTTCCCGTGGCGATGATGCCGTCGACGCGCTTGTCGAGCATGGCCTCGACATGCAGTTGGCCGAGCCGCGTGTCGTCCTCGACATTGCACAGGAACACCGAGACGCCATTGTCGACCAGCGCATCCGAAACGCCGGCCATCAGCGGCAGCGAGAAGCGGCCATAGGTATCGTTGGTAAGCAGGCCGACGGTGAAGGAGCGCTTGCGCAGCAGGCTCTGCGCCAGGTGGTTCGGCCGGAAGCCGAGACGCTGCGCCACCTCACGAATGCGCTCGCGCGTCTCGGCGGTCATCCGCCCCTGCCCGTTCAGCGCCTTCGACGCCGTCGCCACGCTGACGCCGGCCGCAGCCGCCACCTCGCGCAGCGTGACCGGCGGCTTGGCGGAAACTGGCGCTGGCTCGGCGTCGGAAGACATAGTTCGAGGCGCATCCCTAAGTTGGGAAAAGGTTTTCCCTTATCGTCCTGCGCGAAGATGACGGGTGAGGTCAGCGGACGCGGGGCGATTTGGGAAAAGGTTTTCTCAAAGGGAGATTAGGCGAAGGTGGCGGCGTTGGCAAGGGGAAAGGACTCGACGCGGCTGCTCGCCCAATCGTTGACGTGCGTGGGATATCATAAGTTCCAGTCTCGAAGAACCGGAAGGGCCCGCAAGCAGACTTGTCGGTTTCCCAGAAGTAGCTAGCGTAAACCTGCACGACCGATATGTGGCGCAACTCGGCGGAGAAGCGATTTTGCGGTTTTACCAGTTGGTCGCGATGTATTTTGGTTGGAGATATTCAAGCAGGCCGTGATGCCCTCCCTCGCGGCCGAGCCCGCTTTGCTTCATCCCCCCGAACGGCGCTGCCGGGTCCGAAACTAGGCCACGATTGACGCCGACCATTCCACTTTCGATGCGTTCGGCGACCCTCAGGGCGCGTCTGAGATCACTACTGTAGACGTAGGATATGAGGCCATACTCCGTGTCGTTCGCCAGCCGGACAGCCTCGTCTTCCGTATCGAAGGGCGTGACCGCTGCGACCGGCCCAAAGATCTCTTCCTTCGCGATGTCGGAATCGGGGGAAACGTCAGCTAGGACTGTCGGAGGATAGAAGAAGCCCTCGCCAGGCCGCGGTTTGCCGCCCGTTTCGATACGCGCCCCACGGGCAACGGCATCCTTCAGCAAGCGATCAACCTTCTCCACGGCCGTCGCGGTAATAAGGGGCCCGAGCTGGGTCGTCGCTTGAAGACCCGGCCCCACTGAAAGCGACGACATTTCCTGGGTAAGCCGGCGGACAAAAGCGTCGTAAATGCCGCGCTGCACATAGAAGCGATTCGCCGCAGTGCAGGCTTCTCCGCCGTTGCGCATCTTGGCGACCATGGCGCCTGCCACGGCATCGTCCAGATCCGCATCATCGAACACGATGAAAGGAGCGTTGCCGCCGAGTTCCATGGAACAGCTGATGACCCGGTTGGCGGCCTCACGCAACAGGATGCGCCCAACGGCGGTCGAACCCGTGAATGACAGTTTGCGCACCCGACTGTCGTGCAGCATCGCGCTCACCACAGGCCCCGCGGCCGTGGTCGTCACGATGTTGACGGCACCTTCGGGCAAACCGCCTTCCATGAGGATCGCACCGATCGCCAACGCGGTCAGTGGAGTCTCAGCCGCCGGCTTCAGTACGCACGTGCAACCCGCCGCGAGCGCCGGGGCGATTTTGCGGGTCGCCATGGCCGCAGGGAAATTCCAGGGCGTGACGAGAACGGCGATGCCAATCGGCTGGTATTGAACCAGGATTCGGTTTGCACCGCCCGGCGCGTGGCCGATGTCGCCGAGAGTACGCACCCCCTCCTCGGCGTACCATCGGAAAAACTCCGCGGCATAGGTTACCTCTGCGCGAGCGTCCGGGAGGGCCTTGCCGTTCTCCAGAGATATCAGTTGCGCCAGCCATTCGGCACGATCGCGCATGAGCTGGTGGCAGCGCATCAGGATGTCCGATCGCCGGCGTGAGGGTGTTTGCCTCCACATCGTCGCAGAAGCCTCCGCAGCATCGATCGCCCGGATTCCGTCGGCGACTGCGCCGTCTGCGACAGATGCGATCGTGCGCCCGTTGGATGGATCGGCGACATTAAACCGATTGCTGCCGGTTGCACTTGTCCATTTGCCGCCCACCAGCAGATCCACAGGAGCGCTTGCAATGATAGCCGCAGCATCCACGCAAAAAGGTTCGATATCCCTTGCTGTCTGACTCACACCCATCCTCTCGCGGCTTTAGAAAACATGCGCAACCAGTCGGACGATCGCTGGAACCAATATGAAATTGGTATTGCAACCGGTGTCAATATAGATCAAATTGGTTGCGGAGAAATCTGCCCGATTCGTTCTGGAGTGGCTGCATGACCGTCGTTTTGAGGGATTTCATCGAGGCGGCAGGATTGCAGCCAGGCGACCGGCTGCCACCCGAGCGCGATCTGGCGCTCAAGCTAGGTTTACCCCGCACGGCCCTCCGGCGCATGCTGGCTGAGATGGAGCAAGAGGGGCGCCTGCTTCGCCATGTCGGGCGTGGCACTTTCGTCGCCGAGCGAGGGGCAACTGCCAGCGCTCCGTATCGCGCACACGACGCCTCCCGGAAGGAACTGTGGACCTATCCCGCTGAGGTCTTCGAAGCACGATTAATCATCGAGCCGAAGGTGGCGGCGCTCGCGGCGTTGCGGGCGACCCCCTATGAAACTGAAGAGATGCACAAGGTCATCCAGCATGGCAGTACCGCCGCGACGCTGGCGGAGTTCGAGCGTTGGGACGCCGCGTTCCATCAACTGGTAGTGGTGGCGGCCCGCAATGGATTGCTGGCCTCGCTCTACGAAGGTATTCACTCGCTTCGGGCGGGGCGTCTTTGGGGGCGCATGAAAGAGCTGTCTCTGACGAAAGAGCGTATGCAGGAGTATACGGCCCATCATCGCGCGATCTTACAGGCGATCACTGACCGCGATGGTGGGCAGGCCGAACAAAGAATGCATAGCCATATCTTGACCGCGAGAGCCAACATACTCGGATCGGAGACAATGGGGTGAGTAGGCCTCATCGCCAAAATTTTGAGATTGCCGAACCGAGCGGAATGGCGCGTTCGAACGCTAATCGCCTGTCGTTCTATTCAAGGCGGGGCATCTGACACTGTTTTCACGACGGACGCGGTGCGCGCCATCCAGACAAGATGAGGTTCCTGTACGCGGCGGGCCCGTCCCCAAGGAAGAGCAAGGTTATCGCCTCTTTGCTTCGGGCTGGCGACGGCGCATCGCACGCTTATCCCGCCATTCGTAAAGGGAATAGACAAGCGGGATGAACCATGGCTTGCCGCGGTAAAACGGCACGGCCTTCGGAGCGGGGTCGAAATCGAACGCGGACTGCGCCTTTTCGGTTTCGCCGAGGATCTTGAAGGCGGCCTTCTTGCCCAGCCAGCGGGCCCAGACCACTCCGGAGCCGCAGAAGCCGGTGGCGTAAACCGTATCGCCCGAGGTGAAAATCCGAGGCACCATGTCGCGATGCATGGCGACCTGGCCAAACCAACTATGCGTCAGGCCGACGCCCCTCAGTTCGGGGAAAATTCGGCCAAGTTCGCTGCGCAAATGGATGGTCGGCGCCAGCGCGTCACCCGCCGTGGTGCCGTCCCTGCCGCCGAAGAGGATGCGCGATCCGTCCGCCGAAGGGCGATAGTAATAGCTGAGTTGGCGCATATCGCCATACATCATGCGCTTCGGCATCAACCGGTCCATGACGCCTTCTGCCAATGGCTCGGTAGCGATGATGCGGCTGCGCACCGGCACAATACGGCGTCGCAGCCAAGGATCGAAGCCGTCGGTATAGGCATCCGTGCAGATCAGCACCTTCCTGGCGAGAACGTCACCGCGCGACGTTCTCACACGGACCCCGCCGGCCTCGGCGATGGTTCCCGTAACGGCTGTGTTCTCATGGATTACCGCTCCGGTTGCCATTGCCACCCGTATAATACCCGCAAGCAGCTTGGCCGGATGCAGGCCACCGGTATCCATCCGCACGAATCCACCCGTGTAGAAATCCGTTCCGATATAGGTCGGCACGTCCAACCGGCCAACGGGATGAGCCTCGATGCCCAGAAAGCGCCGCAGTAGATCGGCGGAGCGGCTGAGTTCGTCGCATTCATCAGCGTTGATCGCGCCGACGAACAGGCCGGAGAGATGGAAGTCACACTCCACCTTCTCCTCCTTCAGAAAGGCCCACAGGTCTTCCCGTGCGGCCTTTCCCTCCATCAGGATCTCGGTGGCGCGGGCCTCGCCGAATCTTCTGATCAATTCCTTGCGCCCGGGTCGAATGCTCCCGCTCGCCATGCCGCCATTACGACTGGAAGCCGCCTGCCCCAGCGACTGGCGATCGAAAAGCTGAACACTGCGACCGGCACGAGCAAGCTCGATGGCCGCCGAAAGTCCTGCATAGCCTCCCCCAACGATCGCCACGTCGCATTTGGAGGCGACCCGGCGGACTGGGAGGGGAGAGAAGGTGCAATCCTCCCACCAATAGGGCGTGGATTTGAAGGGGCCAGCGGAATCGGCGGTCATGGGAACATACCAGCTTTTGGTCGGATCGGCGGGCAAGCGCAAACCGGTCAATCACGTGAGACCCAGAGTTTGCGCGTGGTTTCGATGGCACGCCATACGCCGGTGAATCCCGGATGCATGACGAAGGCGTCGCCAGCCGCGATGCGGCGCGGCGGGCAGCCATCCTCAGTGAGTTCGGAGACACCCGAAAGGATGTAGCAGAACTCGAAAGTCTCGCCCTTAATCGAACGATAGGCGCCAGGCGTGACCTCCCAGACCCCTGCCTTCACGGCGCCGTCTGCGGTCTGGGCGATATCCCAGCTCAGAAAACGTGGATCGCCCTCCACAAGGCGGTCGGGCAGAGGCTGCCCTTCGCGTGGGCGCGGAAGAACATTCTGGTCGATGAACGTCAACTTGGACATAGGGATGTGGCCTTTCTGCGCGTTGAACGCCGTTCGAACCAAAGTTGCCGCTCCAAAAGCTTCAAGGCAGTCAGTCCGACGACATTGAGGGTGAGGTAGAAGACGGAGGTGATGATGAAGATGTCCATAATGGCGAAGGTTTCGCTCATCAGGCGTTTGGCCCAACCGGTGATTTCGAGCACAGCGATGGTCGAAGCGAGGCTGGATTCTTTGACGATGATGGCAACCTCACTGCTGTAGGATGGCAGCGCTTGTCGCAAAGCCAGCGGGAACTTGATCCGGCGCAAGATAATCCAAGGCGACATGCCGCAGGCTTCCGCCGCCTCGATCAGCCCGCGCGGCAGGGATAAAAACGCGGTTCGAAAGATTTCGGCTGTGTAGGCACCGGTGTTCAACAGGACCGCGAGAATGGCTGCGTGCAGGCCGTCGCCGATCAGCCACCAAATCACCGGGTTGGAGCGAAAGAACCCGACCTGCCCTAATCCGTAGTAGATCACGAATATCTGCACCAGCATGGGCGTGCCGCGAAAGACGGCGCAATAGGCGTCGGCCGCCGTGCAAACCAAGCGATTGCGCGAAGTGCGCGCGAGCGCCACCAGGATGCCGAATGGCAGTCCTAAGCCCACGCCGAACACCGAGATCAGAAGCGTTGTCTTTGCGCCGGTGAGAAGGAACGGAATCGCATAGGCAATAATGGTGAAATCCATTCTAACCTCCGCTGAAGCCGCGATTGATATGGCGCTCAGCCAGGCCGAACAGGGTCTGGCTGACTGCTGTCATGGCGAAGAACAGCGAGGCAGCGATGCAGTAAAAGAGAAGTGGCGAGCGCGTGATGCCCGCTGCGATAGCCGCCATACGCATGAGTTCCTGCATGCCGACGATGGAAACGAGTGAAGTATCCTTGATCGTCATCTGCCAGACATTGTTGATCCCGCCGAGAGCAAGTCTCAACGCGAGCGGCAACGTGATTCTGAAAAAGGCGACCGATCGAGGCAACGCCAAAGATTTCGCGGCTTCAAGAAGACCGTTGGGAACGGCTTCCAAAGCGCCTCGCATCACCTCGATCGAATAGGCGCAGGAAATGGTCGCGATGGCGAGGATGCCGATAATGGACGGGTAGGCACTTTCAGCCATGTCTCGGTAGCCGAAGGCAACGGCTATCTTCTGCACCCAGTCGACAGAGCCAAAGAACAGGAGATAGATCACAAGAAGACCCGGCACGCCGCGGACGACGATGCTGTAGACATCGATCATCTGGGACAGCACCGGGAGCCGCTGCCAGCGCGCTATGGCAAACGGGACGGCTGCGATCAACCCGATCATCATGCCGACCAGCCCGATGCAGATCGTCACGAAGGCGCCGCGCAGCAAAGCGAGTCCCCAGCCCTGCTCCACAACCAGCGACCAGATAGTTTCAAACATGGATGACACCCGTCGGGCCGCCGCGGGCTGCGACGGCCAGTTGTTGCGAGAGGATCACTTATTGCACGGAATGGTGTAGTCGTCCTTGAACCACTTGAGGGAAGACTCCTTGATCTTACCTCCATCGATCATGTTGCAGAGCGCGGCATCTACCTTAGCCTTGAGTTCGGCATTCCCCTTGCGCATGCCGACACCCATGCCGTGGCCGAGGGTTTCAGGATCGCTCATCGCCGTAATCTTCACATCGATCTTCGTGAAGTTGGCGCCGTCCGGTGTAGCGAGGAAATCCATCCAGGTCGGGGAGTCGCCGAAAGCGGCATCCAGGCGGCCAGCCGCAAGATCAGCGGTCTGCTGAGTGGTGGCATCATAAGTCTTGAGATCGGCGCTGGTCGCCCGCTTGCCGATGAATTTGGCATAGGTCGTACCTGTCACGACGCCGACACTCTTTCCCGCGAGCGCCTTTTCGATCTCCTCGAGACTCTTGAGCCCGGCAAGAGCGGAATCTTTGGGGACCACGAAATAGAGCGGGGTGGTGGCGTACGGGATGGAGTAGTCGATCTTCTTCTGACGCTCGGCAGTGATGCCAAGGCCGGAAATGATCACGTCGAAGCGGTCGCTATCCATGGAGGGAACCAGCGAACTGAAAGCCTGCACCACGAATTTGCACTTCATCTTGAGTTCGGCGCAGATACCGTTGGCAACGTCGGCGTCGAAGCCGGTGACGTTTCCGTTGGCGTCGGCCATGCTGAACAGCGGCGCGTCCCCTTCCGTGCCGACGCGTAGGACGCCTTCCTCGGCGCGCGCAGCACCGGCTGCGGCGGCGAGCATGAAACCGGATACGAAAATCGAACGAAACGTTTGAACTGAAAGCATGAGTGTTACCCCTTTTCTTGTTCTGCTGAAGAAAACCGCGATCACGCGGCGGCTGGCATGACGCTGGAGAGAAACCGTTTCACCGCCTCCGAGGCAGGGTTGCGAAACAACTCTTCCGGCGCATCGTCCTGCTCAAGGATACCTTTGCGCAGGAATATCATTCGGCTCGACACGTCGCGCGCAAACCGCATTTCATGGGTGACGAGAAGGATGGTCGCCCCCTCTTCGGCCAGCGTGCGGATCACCTTCAGCACCTCGCCCACGAGTTCCGGATCGAGCGCGGATGTGGGCTCGTCAAAAAGCATGATCTTTGGTCGCATCGCCAGCACCCGTGCGATCGCCACGCGCTGTTGTTGACCGCCTGAAAGCTGACTGGGATAGCGGTCGCGGAATTCGGCCATCCCCACCTTGGAAAGCGCCGAAAGCGCCATATCCTCGGCCTCCCGCCTTCCTTTCCCGAGCACGTAGACGAGCGCCTCTGTCACGTTGCCGATCACGGTCCGGTGCGGCCAGAGATTGAAGTTCTGGAACACCATGCCAGTCCGCTGGCGAAAGAGCCGGATCTTCGCGCGGTTGGTGATTTCGCTCTTGCCCGGTCGATTGGTGATGGAGATTGCGTCGCCCATCACCTCGATCCTCCCTGAGGTCGGCGTCTCCAGAAAATTTATGCAGCGCAACAACGTGCTCTTTCCCGAGCCAGACGCGCCGATAAGGGATATGACCTCCCCTTCCGCCATCTGGAAAGTGACGTCGTTAAGGATCCTGATCGCGCCGAGATTCTTACTGAGTTCATGGACCTTTAGAACCGGGGCCGTGTCACGGCGTCTTCGGTTCCATTCAGATCGCACCTTCTCAACATGGGGCTGGCCCCGGCTGTCCATCGTCTGCGCGAGTTCGTTAAGTGTTAGGCGACTGTGACCATCGCTCCCACTTTCGTCGGTGACGGCGCCGTCTATGGCGCTCCTCCTCGAAACGGTTCGATATCCCTTGCTGTCAGTCACGTTCATCGGCTCGCTGCCTCTAGCAACTATTTGAAACCAATCTCGGGATTCTTAGGACCAATATGACATTGGTATCGCAACCGGTGTCAAGATAGATCAAATTGGTTGCGAGAAAAATCTACAGGAACAGCTTACATTTGGCGCGTCGGATCCAATTCGCGGAATGAAGATCATCGCAGATAATCCGCCCCTCGCCCGGCCTCAGGCGAACATAGACTCGCCTATCGCTTCCTAAACAGAATGTCGCTCCGCCGGGCCGCCCACGCGTCGCCGCCGGCGCCGAGCCCGCGCCAGCGGCATTAAGGGACGGCGGCGCCAGGTGACGGGTCGGCAGCGGTCGGGGAACCCGATCCGGTTCGAGCACGTCCACATAGCGACGAGACCCACGCGCCGGCAAACGCCTCATTCCAACGCCGCCGTTGCGGAACGATTAGCCGCTCCTCGATGTTGATGCGACATCGGATGGCGAATCCATGGAACGGCGCGACAAGGAACAGGAGAACCTTTCCCGGCTCGAACGGGCCGCGCAGCGGACTGCCGATCCGAAAACGATCCAGCAGCAGGCGAAAAAGCCCGAGGAAAAGTTCCGCTTCAGCTTTCGCAAGGAAGACCTCTGGTGGACGGCTGGTTTCGCTGCCGTAGCCTTGCTGCTCTTTGCCGTCCAACTTCTCATCAATTGGCGCGTGGAATGGTTTGAGGCGCCTTTGCGCGCCCGCGTGCTGAACTACGTCTGGGGCGGCCTTCTCATCTTCGTCATGTTGACGATAGCGAATATCGTCGAAGTCTTTCTCATCGGCCGAATTCCCAATCGCGTTTCGCGCTTCAACCTGAAACGAATCTTTCGATTGATCGTCGTGGTCGCCGTCGTCTTCGTGGCCATCTCGGTTCTGTTCGTGAACTGGTACGCCGCCGTCGTTTCGCTCGGGCTGATTTCACTGACTCTCGGCTTCGCGCTGCAGATGCCGATCTCCAGTTTCATCGCCTGGATCTATATTCTGGCCCGGGCGCCCTATCGCGTCGGCGACCGGATTCGCATCGGCGACGCCCATGGCGATGTCATCGACGTCAGCTATCTCGACACGACGTTGTGGGAATTCGGCGGCGAACATCTTTGGACCGATCATCCGAGCGGACGCGTCATCAAGTTCCCGAACTCCACCGTGTTCGACACGCCGGTCTTCAACTATTCCTGGCCGCTGTTTCCTTATGTCTGGAACGAAATCAAGTTCCAGCTCGCCTACGACAGCGATCTGGAATTCGTGGCGAAAACCATGCGAGAGGTCGTGGACGAGCAGATCGGCGACATCATGAGCCAGAAGGTGAAGGTCTATAAGGACATCCTGTCGAAAACGCCGGTGGACGAGCTGCAAGTGAAGGAGCATCCGGTGGTTCATTTTCGCGTCAGTGAAAATACCTGGCTCGAAGCCATCGTGCGCTACCTCGTGCCGCCCAAGGAAGCGGGGCGCACCAAGACACGCTTGATCAAGGAAATGCTGGCGCGAATGAATGCAGAACCCGATCGCGTGCTGTTTCCAAAGAGCAATTTGCGGTGAACTTCCCGGCAGCTTGGTAGAGCGAGGTCGTTCGCATCCTTCTACGGCTTGTCAGTTCATTGGCCAGACGATCGCCAGCATCGGCACGGCAACAATGACGACAAGGAACGACAGCGGCAGCCCCAGACGCGGATAGTCGCTGAAACGATAGCCTCCCGGCCCCATGACAAGGGTGTTGCATTGGTGCCCGATCGGCGTGAGGAAGTCGCAGCCGGCGCCAATGGCGACAGCCATCAGAAATGCTTCCGGCCTATAGCCCAGATCGGCGGCGAATTCCGACGCGACGGGCGCCATGACTAGCACGGTCGCGGCATTGTTGAGGAATGGCGTCACGGCCATGGCGGCAACGAGGATCAGCGTCAGGGCGCCGGGCGCCGGAAGAACGGTCCCGAACCTGGCAAGCTCCGCGGCGACCAGCGCGGTCGCCCCCGTAGTGCGCAGCGAATCGCTCACCGGGATGAGAACGGCGAGCATCACCAGGATTGGGCCATCCAGCGACTGGTAGACGTCGCGGAGCGGGATGACCTTGAACAGCACGATCCCGACCGCGGCCGCAAAGAAAGCGACGGGAACAGGGAGCAGACCCACGGCAGTCGTGAGCATGGCAAGGGCGAGGATTACCACGGGCACGATACCCTTGCGCACGCTGCCAAGAAGGATAGGCCTTTCCGCCAGCGGCAGGCAGCCGAGTCCGCGCAGTGTCTCGGGCATTGTGGTTGCATTGCCCTGCAACACGACGACGTCCCCGAGCCTTAGCTCGACCTTGGCGAGCCTGCGATCGAGGCGCTGGCCGCGACGGCTGACAGCCAGGAGGTTGACGTTGAAGCGATCGTAGAGGGCAAGTCGCTGGGCCGTCCAGCCGATCAAAGGCGAGCTTTCGCCAATGACGGCCTCGATAGCGACCATCTCGCTGGTGGTGACCTCTTCATTCACCCGATCGCCCGTGACGCTGAGCTTGCCTTGCGAGACAAGGCGATCCAGCGCCGCCGGGTCGCCTTCGAGCAACAGGATGTCGTTCACCTTCAGGACAGCATCGGGCAGCGGCGTCATCCGCATCGTCCGATTGCGCAGGATCGACGTCACGACGGCATCGCCGCCGGCAAGCTTTATGACGTCGGCGACGGTCTTCCCAAGCACGGTGGAATCTCCGACAACGCGCGCCTCGGTTAGGTAGTCCTTGATGTCGAGGGCTTCATTCAGCGCCCCGCCGAGCTTTTCGCGCACCGGCAACAGCCAATAGAAAGACAGCAGAAAGATCATTCCGGCGGCGGCGACGGCCGCTCCAACGGGCGCGAAGTCGAACATTGTGAACGCCGTTCCGGTCAGCTGCTCTCGCACCCGGGAGACAACAATGTTCGGGGAAGTGCCCACCTGCGTCATGAGACCGCCGAGCAATGACCCGAACGCCATGGGCATCAGAAATATCGATGGCGAGGTGCCGGACCGGCGCGCGAACTGAAAGGCGATCGGGATCATGATCGCCAGCGCGCCTATATTCTTGACGAAGGCAGACAGGCACGTCACCACGATCACCAGCAGCGCCAGTTGCGAGCGAACTCCCGACAATTTCGGAGCAAAGCGCGCGATGGCGAGTTCCATGATGCCCGATCGCGCTATGCCTGCGCTCACCAGCAGAGCACTGCCGACAATGATCACGATATCGTCGCTAAACCCGCTGAAGGCTTTGTCAAAGGGCACAATCCCAACGGCGAGGGCGAGCAACAGCGCCGCGGCAGCGACGAGATCATAGCGATAGCGGCCCCATACGAACGCTGCCATCATCACGAAGGTGACGGCGAACGACAGGATTTGCGGCATGGTCATGTCTTCGGCTGCTCCGCAAGCGGCTGATCAGAACGCCCAGACTGCTCCTTTGTTGCTTTGGCCCGACGGTCTTGGGCTGCTGGCGGAGCTGAAGGCCATCGCGCATGAGCGCGGCCCATCGCCCGGCTCTGCCCTCGCGCGCGGGCGAAATTGCCCTATCGCTTGCTGAAGAAGCCGGACAGAATGTTCGGGCCGGCTTCGCCGGGCCGCAGCCTGATGCCGTCCTCGAAGCAGTTCAGCGTCACGCATTCGAAGCCGCTGTGGGCGAGCAACGCCACCAGCGAGTCGCGGTCGAAGTGGTGCAAATGCTCGTTGGGGAGACGCATACGCCAGCTTCGGAACCAGGCGTCGCCGTCGGCGCCGAGCTCGCGCCAGCGGCAATAAGGGACGGCGACGGCCAGGTGCCGGGTCTGCAGGCGGCCAAGGAAACCCAGATCCGGGATGTGTTCGAGCACGTCGAACATGGCGACCAGATCCCACGAACTGGCCAGCGCCTCGTCCCAACCGACAAAGCGGACCCCCGCGGGCAGCGGGAACTCGGCGATATCGTAGCCGGCGCAATCGGCGACCCCGGTTATCTTCGCGGCTTCGATGAAGGTGCCGGTGCCGTACCCAATCTCCAGCACCGAGCGGGGGATCGCGCCGGTCAATCCCAGCACCCAGCCAAGCCGCTGATATCCGAGCTTGATGGTCCGGTCGCTCAGGTCCTCGTAATAGGAAATATATTGCTTGTCGTATTTGATCGGCGTGAAGTCGATCTGGTGGATCACGCCAAATCGGTCCACCTCGTAATTGTCCAACATCAGCGTGCTGCCCTCCGGATTCCCATTCTTTATACGGCGGCGCTAAACGCAGCGTAACTGGCGGGGCCGGCGACGCAGCCAAGCAAGGCGACAGATGAGCGACAGGTAGCCCCACTCGCCATTCCGCTTCGCTCCGCTTTCTGTTTCAATATCTCCTCATTCGCTCGGGAGAATCTCCATCTCAACCGATCCCTTCGCCCCCCTGCGCCAACGTTTCCTCACCCGCTGCGCGGCTCAGCTCGCGGAGCTGCAGGCGGCGCGCGAGGCGCTGCCCGGCTCCGACCTGACCAAGCTCGCGCATTCGCTCGCCGGCGCGGCCGGCACTTTCGGCTTTGCGGAGATCAGCGTGCGGGCCTCAGAGCTGGAGACGCTGCTCATCGAGCAGGCGGAAAGCGGCGATGTCCGCGCGGCGCTCGATGCCTTAATCGCGGAGATCGAGCGGACGCTGGCCTGACGGCACCCGCCGGGCTCACTTCTTGGCGGCGCCGAGGCCGGTCCTGGTCATCTCGCCCCAGCCCTGGTTGCCGCGCACGAATTGCCACCAGCCCTTCACGCGCCAGAAATTGTTGAGCTGGCGGTAGCCGAAATTCTCGATCACGGCGGCCGCCGTCAGCACGGCGAGATCCCTGGCGCGCGGAAAGCGCTGCAGCTCGGCCTCTTCCAGGATGAGCGAGCAGACGCTGACACAGACGCCATAGGTGAAGATCAGCGAGGTGAAGGCCAGGAGATATTCGGCCGACAGGATGCCGAGCAGCCAGAAGGCCGGGATCAGGATATAGCCCAGCACCTCCGCCACCGGCCCCATCACATCGACGATGAAGATGTGGCCGAAGCCGAGGAAGCCGACGCGGCCATAGCGCGGGTTCAAGAACATGGCGCGGTAGCGGAAGAAGCATTCGAGCGCTCCGCGCTGCCAGCGCGTGCGCTGCCTCGCCAGAACGCTCAGCGTTTCCGGCGCCTCGGTCCAGCACACCGGCTCGGGAATGAACTGAACGCGGTATTTGCGCTTCTTGTCGCGCATGTGGCGGTGCAGCTTGATCACAAGGTCGAGGTCCTCGCCCATCGAGCCCTTGGTGAAGCCGCCCACCGCCACCACTTCGGCACGGCGGAACATGCCGAAGGCGCCGGAAACCAGCATCAGCGTGTTGACGCTGCTCCAGGCAAGCCTGGCCATCAGGAAGGCGCGCAGATATTCGACCACCTGGAAGAGCGGCAGCAGGCGGCTCGGCAAATGGACCTCGCGCACCCTGCCGGCCTCGATCTTCGAGCCGTTGGCGATGCGGATCGTGCCTCCGACGGCGATGATGCGCTCGGGATCGTCGATGAAGGGCTGGGCGGCGCGCATCAGCGCGTCGGGCTCGAGGATGGAATCGCCGTCGATCACACAGAAGAGCGGCGCGCGGCAGACATTGATGCCGGCATTCTGCGCGTCCGCCTTGCCGCCATTCTCCTTGTCGACCACGAACAGCCGCTCGGTCATCGGCGAGGAATAGAGCCCGCGGATCGGCTTGTGCGCCAGCGCGTCCTCGTAGGGACGATGGAACTTCACCAGCTTGAAGCCCTCGATCAGGCGTTGCAAGGTCTGGTCCTTCGAGCCGTCATTGACGACGATGACCTCGAAATTCGGATATTCGAGCGCCAGCATCGAATGGACGCTCTCCACCACATTCACTTCCTCGTTATAGGCCGGCACCAGAAGCGCGATTGGCGGCGCGACCTCGCCGTAGCGCTGCCAGAGCAGCGCCGAGCGCGCCACCGGCGGGCGCTTGGACAGCGCATAGCCGGCGAGGACGAGCTGCAGCAGATAGATTGTCGTCTGCGCCAGCCCCGCCGCGATGATGAACCAGGACAGGATGGTGGCGGCAAGGACGATCTCGTCGCTCCAATCGGCAATCATGCGGCCGGCCCCTCGGCAAGAATGAGCGAGGCGGTGCGCTGGCTGCGCGAGACCTCGCTGTCGGCAATCTGGCGCAGCAGCCGCTCGCCCGGCTGGCCGAAGGAGCGCAGCGCTTTGGCGGCGGCATAGCGCACGCTCCAGACCTCGTCGTCCAGCAGCCTGGACAGCGGCGGGGCAAGTTCGGGAAGGCCGAGGCGTCGCGCGGACTCGGCGGCGGCGGCGCGCACGTCCCAGTCGTCGTTTGCCATCGCGCTCGTCAGGATCGCCGGTGCATCGGCGTGTCCGGTGAGGCCCAGCGCGCGCAGAGCCGCGGCGACAACCTCGGGTGAGGCATCGCCGGTCAAGCCGGCGAAGAAGGCGGCAAAGCCGAAGCCGCCGGCGCGGGCGAGCGCGTCGATCGCGGCCGCCCTGATGAAGGGCACGGCGTCGACGCGCGATGCATGGATCGCAAGCTCGTTGAAGCGCGTGCGCGGAAAGCGCCTGAACAGTTCGATCAGGCGTCGCGAGCGCTGTCCCGCCACGCCGATCTTGTCCAGCGCGACGCCGAGCAGGGGCAGGCTGCCGAGATCGCAGAGCGCGATGGCGGCGGCGATCCTGACTTCGCGCGAGCGGTCCTGGTCCAGCGCCGAAAGCAGGCTAGCCGTCGCATTCTGCGACCCCAGCGCCGCCAGCATCTCGGCCGCGTGGATGCGTTCGGCCACATTGCCCCGTTCCAGCTGCCTGCCGACGAGGGCCGGCAGGCCGCATTCGTTGAAGGCGACAAGGACCTCGTCACGCTCCTCGCCGCGCAGCAGCGAAACGAACTCGAAGCCGGCCTCGATCGCCACGCCCGGCGGCACCGAAAGAATGGCCGTTTTCAGCGTCTGGCGGTCGCGATCTTCGGTGAAGGCGATCAGCGCCGTCAGAAGCTGGCGCCGCTGTCCGGCTCTGGCGCTGTCCCGGCGCTCCCGCAGCAAACGGCGCGCGATCAAAAACAGCATGATCACCAGGGAGAGCGCGCTGAGCAGTATGGAGAGATTCCAGACGTACCACATGGTCAGAACCGCGCCGTCAGCCCGAGCCCGAATATGCTTCGGTCGAATGTCGGGCGTTGTTCATGCGCGATGCTGGCGCGCAGCGTCAGCGGATCGCTGACGTCGACGGAGAGGCCGCCAAAGACGGTGCGCGTCGGCACCAGCGTGCCGTCGGAGATTTCGGGGGCGTCGGCATAGCCGCCGAAGAGATTGACATGCGGCGTCACCGCGAGGTCGGCACGAAGCACATAGCCGTCCGCGCGCGTCCCGATATCGTCCTCGGCATGCACCCAGCGGGCGGAAAGCCCCAGACGGCCGTCGAGGAGATAGCCCTGCAGCCAGGGCTGGATGCTGGTGACGTCGGCGTCGGCGAAATTGTCGTAGCGGGCGTCGACGTTGAGCGAAAGCGGGCCGAAGACCTTCGCCGGCGCCACGACCTGCCACGAAGCGCCGGCCCCGATCGAATAGCGCGCCAGAAAGTCGGCATCCGGCGTCGCCGCGGCCAGCGCATAGGCGGAGAAGGCCGGCGAGAAGGCCTGGTCGACGCGGCCCTCGATCTGGACGTCGGTGTTGCCGAAGCGGGTGGCGAGCCGCGTGCGGCCGGAGATCGTCGTTTGGGGCGATAGCCGATAGGAAAGGCCGGCCGAACTGTCGGTCCAGTCGCCAAGCCCGTCGGTGAGATCGCTCACCTCGCTGCCGAGGTCGAGCCGCCATTTGCGCGGCGGCGGCGCGGCCAGCCTTTGCTCGATATCGGCCGAACCCGGCTCGATGGCGAGCGCCTGGCCGTAAGCCTGCCGCGCGGCCTCGTCGTCGCCCTCGGCACGGCGCACGTCGCCGAGCCCGACCAGCGCCTCGGCATTGCGCGGATCGAGCGCCAGCGCGCGCTGCAACGATTGCCCGGCCCGCTGGTAGTCGGCCTCGAGCAAGGCGATTCTCGCATCAAGGTTGAGGGCCTCGACATTGTCCGGCGCCGAGGCCAGCACATCACCGACCAGGGCGCGGGCGCGCGGCGCGTCGCCCTGCCAGATCGCCAGGCGCACCTTGCCCAACCGAGCGTCGAGAAGGCCGGGCCTGATCGCAAGCGCCCGGTCGAAGAACCGCCCGGCCTCGTCGAAGCGCTGGGTGGAGCCGACAACGAGGCCGAGCGCGACCAGGGTGTCGGTGTTCCTGGGCGACAGCTTGAGCGCGCGGCGATAGGCGGTCTCGGCCTCGGCCGGCTTTCCCGCCGCCCGCAACCGCCTGCCCTGCTCCAACTGGATCGCGACGGGATCGGGCCGCCGGTGGGGCGGCTTCTTCGCCGGCGCCGCGGCAGCCGGAACCGGCTTCGCCTGGCTGGCCTGCTTGGCCTTGCGGATGTTCTCTAGAAGTGCTGCCGCGTCGGCATTGCCGGGCTCTGCCTCAGCGACCTTCTCGGCGAGCGGCAGCGCCGCATCCAGATTGCCGGAGCGGAATTCGACCTGGGCCATGCCGAAGCTCGCATCGCGATAGGCCGGGGCAAGGGAAAGCGCCCTGGAAAAGGCGTCGCGCGCCGCCGGCAGATCGTTGCGGCCGAGCTCGGCGAAGCCAAGCTGCACAAGAGCGTCGGCATTGTCAGCTTTCAGCGCCAAGGCGCGCCGGAAAAGATCGGCGGCCTCGTCGAAATGCTGCGCCTGCCTGGCCTTGACGCCGGATGCGTAGAGCTCGTCGACGGTCTGCGCCAGCGCCGCGCCGGGAGCGGCGGCGATCGCCAGGATCAGGCATGCGGCAAAGGCTGAGCGCCGGCCGCGCCGCATCAGCGCTTCCCGCCCTTGCGGGCGATGAGACGCGCCAGCCGGGCCAGTAGCTCCTCGGGAATGAACGGCTTCACCAGATAATCGTCGGCGCCCTTCTCAAGCGCCGAAACGATGTCCTTCTCGGCCTTGCGGGCGGTCAGCATCACCACCGGAGTCTTCGACAGCACCGGGTCGCCCTTGATGCGCGCCAGCACCTCGATGCCGTCGGCCTTGGGCATCATCGCGTCGAGCACGATGATGTCGGGGCCATCCTGCTCCGCCTTCGCCAGCGCCTCGGCGCCGTCCACCGCTTTGATGACCTCGTAGCCCTTCGCCCTCAGCCTGAATTCCATCAGCTCGAGCAACAAGGGATCATCATCGCAGATCAGAACTCTTGCCTTCGCTCCATCCACCACCAGTCCTGCTCCGGTTCCATCGCCCCCCGGAGAGATGACGCCGCGCGATCTTAGATAAAGCCGATTCGCGGCGGCCGCATTTCGACACAATCACTAGATGAATATTGGGCCATGGTATAGGAGCGGCAAACGCAAAACCGACCTTGCCGACAGGCATCTTTTGCGCGGCTTTCTCGCCGGCTAAACCGGGCCGGAACGACCCGAAAGCAGCCTTCTCACCTCGCCCGCAAGCGCCAGCGGGTCGAACGGCTTGGCGATCACTCCCACGGCTCCCATGGCGAGATAACGCTCCACCTCATGCGTCTGGGTGCGCGCCGTGATGAACGCCACCGGAATCGCGGCGGTCAGCGGCGAATCGGCCAGGCGCTTCAGTGTTTCCGGCCCGTCCATGTCCGGCATCATCACGTCGAGCAGGATGAGGTCAGGGCGCCAATCGGCGGCATCGGTCAGCGCTGCGATGCCCGAGGCGCTGGACCGCACCTCGAATTCCGGCTCGAGTTCCAGCGACATCTGGGCGATTTCGCGGATGTCGTCCTCGTCATCCACATAGAGGATCCTTGCCGGCATAATCATCACTCCTTGGCACTGGAGGCGGGTCTGGCGCTATCGAGCGATGAGACCAACATGCTCCTGACCAGCCTGGCGACATCGATCTCCGACGCCTTGGTCTTGGTCATCATCGCCTGCACCCGGTCACCGAGGTTCTGATCCAACTCGGCCGCCGAGAACACGATGACTTGGGTTTCCAGCGGCAGATCGATGAGCAGATCCAGTCCCGATCCGTCGGGAAGCAGTATGTCCAGGATGACCAGGTCGAAGCGATGCTTTGCGACCGCCTTCCGCGCCTCCTGCAGCGTTTTGGCGGAAGCGATCAAGACGCCCGGACCCAAGCCAGCTGACATCACGGCAAGGACGCCCTCGTCGTCCTCGACGTGGAGGATCCTCGGCCTCCGCTCGACCTTGCTGGCGAGGATCTTGGCGAGAGCGGCGTGAAGGCGCGCCGAATCCACCGGCTTCTCCAGCCAGTCGACGATGCCGATGGCGGTTCCGTTCAGCGAGCGCCTGGCCTCGTCGGCGATGGCGGAGATGACGATGACCGAAATCTCGGAATTCACCGGTGAGACCCTGATGTCGTGGAAAAGCTTGATGCCGGATTCCCCGGCCAGCTTGATGTCGAGCGTCAGCGCCACATAGTCGCGGGAGTTCAGGAGCGCTTTTGCGGTACCGATATCGGGGGCGACATCGCTGGAGAAGCCGTCGGCGTCGAGAAGCGCTGCGATCACCGCAGCGATGTCGGGCTCATCCTCGCAGATGAGGACGCGCAGGCGGCCATCGCGCTTTCGCGACCGGCGCTCGACCAAAACCGGCTTCTCGACACTTCTCTGCGCTTCGGCAAGATCGACGTGAAACGAGGCCCCCTTGCCTTCCTCGCTTTCGAAGGAAACGGCGCCGCCGAGCTTTTCGACGATAGTCTTCACGATGCTCAGGCCCAGGCCGGTGCCCCCCTTCTTGCGGGTGCTGGAGGCATCGGCCTGCTCGAACTTGCCGAATATGCGGCTGCGGAACGCTTCCGGGATGCCGGCGCCTTCATCGACAACGGAGATGCGCAGCATGTCGCGCTCGCGACGCTGGAGCTTCACCATGACAGTGCCGCCGGGATCGGAGAACTTGATCGCGTTCGACAGCAGGTTCGCCATCACCTGGTGCAGGCGATCGGGGTCGATACTGGCTTCGGCGCGCGGGGCATCGTCGACCAGGACGATGCGGATCCCGCTATCGGCCATGTAATTGGAACTGGCGGCGATGGCCTGCTCCAGGACCGCACGCACGGGCATCTGCTTGATCTTGAAGGTGATGACGCCCGACTCGATCTTCTCCATGTCGAGAATGTCGTTGATGAGAAGAACCAGCCTTTCACTGTTGTTGTGGGCGATGTTGACGAGGTTGGCGGCCTTGGGCGGCAGCTCGCCCGCGACGCCGGCTGCGATCAGGCCAAGCGAGCCGCGGATGGATGTCAGCGGCGTTCGCAATTCGTGGCTGACCGTGGAAATGAAGTCGTTCTTGAGCTGGGCGTTTCGCTTCTGCTCGGTGATGTCGCGATTGTAGGTGATGACGCCGACGATCTTGCCGGCCTCGTCGCGGAACGGCGCCTTCAGCGTGTAAAGCCAGCCCTGCCTGCCGTCAGGCAGGAGCGCGGGCTGATCGATGCGCAACGTCTGCCCGGCCTCCAGTGCGCCCAATTCATCCTGCCTGAAGCGCTCGGCCACGTCCTTGGGATAGAAATCGAAATCCGTCTTTCCGATGAGGTCCTCGACGGAGGCGGCGCGCACCAGTTCGGCGGTGGCTGGATTGGCCGCGATGAAGCGCCCCCGAGCATCCTTCACGTTGAGACTGTCCGGCAGCTCGCGAACCATGGCACGGAATATCATGTTGGACATGGCGAGATCGCGTCGCCGCTGCTGCCGGTCGAGCAGCACGGCAATGATGAAGGTGCTCAGGAAGCGGAACAGGAGCGACGGCAACGTGCTCTGCTGCACGAAGCCGGTCACGACCTGCGAGGGAATGACCAGAAGCGTGATGAGCCCGGCCAGCGCGACCGACAGGCCGAGGCCGAGTATGTCGAACATGGTGCGCGAGCGGACCGCGACGATGTGGTGCCAGGCCAGGCCGACGACGGCGGTGATCAGGATGCTCATGACGCCGACTTCGGCGCCCTGACCGCCCAGATGAAGACGATAGGCGATGGAGCCGGCAGCGGCGATGAGCATCGCCGGCCATCCGCCGAAGAACGCGGCCGCGCCGATAAACGCGGCACGCAGGTCGACGATGAAGCCGGAGACGGACAAGGCCGTCGCCATGGAAATGACCGCGCCCGCGCACATGACCACGCCCAAAAGCAGCGAATGTGCCCGCCGCGAGAGACGCCCGGTGAAATCCGCCACAAGGTCCCAGGCGACGATAAGGATGGAGACCAGCGCAAGATTGGCCAGCAGTGAGTGCCAGATCTCGGTCATGATTTTCCGGCTCCGTTTTTTCCGACAAATACCGGCAAAACCTATCCGAGGTCTAAAGAGGGAGCGGAGTAGGCTGATTCGGAGTGACACGCCGAATACGAGACATGGCGCCAAGATCCCGTCGGACCGACGTGATCATGCCGGGATATGTCGAGGAGCTCGGCGGCGAGTGGCTCTAAGCCAGACTGCGGAAGCTCGACGGTGGCCGCGACACCCAGCCCTCGATCTCGCGGGTGACGAAGGCAGCGGCCTGGTGATGGATGAAATGCCCGGCACCAGGCAACGCCAGCAGCGATGTGACGTTGTCGACTTCGCGGTATGTGCCATCGAAGGCGCCGGCAGGAACATACGGGTCTTGAGCGCCGAACATCACCAACGTCGGCGCCTTGACTAATGGCAACTGGCCAATATCCGGCACCCTGCCGAGCGGAATATTGGCGCTGTAGTAGCCCAGCATAGCCTCGGGATCGGAATGTCGGAGCGACGCCGAGAGCGCCTGCCGGTCGCTCTCGTCGGCAACCCATGCGGCAAGCTCGTCAGGCGCCGGCAAGGCGGCCGCACCAACTTCCTGGAAGAGACGCATATAGGCGAAATATCGGGCGTTGGCCGGATCGACGATGGCACGAAGATAATTCCGGGGGTGAGGCGTAGCCAGAACAACCAGATGGCGTACAGCCTGCGGAACACGCATGGCCAGCCACCATGCTATGGTTCCACCCCAGTCATGACCGACGATCGAGGCCTGGGAAAGTTGCTCCGCCACGAGCACGGACAGGACGTCCTCCACAAGGTTCGGCAGCAGGGCGTAGTGGGCGTGTCCCCGCGGAGCGTCGCTTCGCCCAAAGCCGCGCAAATCCGGCGCCAGCACCCTGAAGTTGCCGCACAGAGCTTCCAGTTGCCTGCGCCAACCGAGACCATGATCGGGAAACCCATGTAGAAAAACGATCGGCGGGCCTGAGCCCGCCGCAACGTAATGTAGCTTTATTTTGCCGTTCGATGCGAACTTCGACTCAAAACCTGTATCCGAAGTCACCTTAGTCAACCGACTTCGATCACATCTTTACTTCGAGGCGCAGGAACGGGCCTTGGAAAACCTGATTTTCGTGGTCTGCGTTCACAAGCAGGTTGTGCCATGCTTCGATCTTGTAGCCTGCGGTGAATGTGGTGTTTGCTACCGGCGTCCAGCTCAAGCCGAGCGATGCATCCAGGTTCGAGACCGTTTCGCTCGAGCCCTGACTGAACAGCGTCTCGGAAACGTGCGCGTCCGGATTTGTTTGCGAGAGGTTGAGACCGACGCGGTCGATGCGGCGGCCCCACATGATGGCACCCGAAACGGCACCCGTCAGGCCCCAGTTCTCGCCGACAGGGTAGTAAGCCTCCGCACCGGCCCGGGGACCGATGCCCCAGTATTCGGACGTGCCCATCTTGTCGGCGGAGCCCCCCTTGTCGGCAGGATTGGTCGGCGTGAATGTGCTGGACACGTCGAATACCGTTTCGTCGGAATGCACGAGCCGCAGGCCGCCGAAGAAGCGGATATCGGCCTGCTGAACCTTCACGTGCTTGCCGACGTCGAAATCGAAAGCCTGGAAGGTGTAACCGTCGCCGTAGCCAAGGCTCAAAATACCGTCTGGATCAGTCACTGGTCCTTCACCAAGGATGACCGACCGGTCCTTGCCGATATGGAAAGCGCCGGCAAGACGCCAATCCAAGTCCGAGGAAATCTGCTTGGTTAATGAGACCGACCCGGAGATGTCGCCGTTGCTGTTGCCGAGCTTGTCGCTGCTGAGCTTGTCGTCCTTATGGACATTGTTCCAGAAGTACGAACCTTCGAACGACATCTTGATGCGCGAATCGATGACGGTCTGGTCCGACGGCTGCGTCTCTGTAGCGTGAGCCGTGGCCATGCCCAGAGTTGTCGCCGAGGCAGCCGATGCCGCCATCGTCGCCAAAAGTTTACCCTTGCCCTGCGAATGCATTTCAATCCCCACCCAGAATCCAGCCCGCGTGTTATTGCAGACAAGTTCATAAAGGCATATTCCCGCTGCGGGACGCCAACAACTTTACGGCGTCACTGTCACGTCTTTGCAACAATAGCGCACATCGCCCGGTTGGGAGGGACGTCGCGGTCGTGGGCGTTCCGGCATGGAGGTAGAGTGAGCAATTCCACGCAAATCGAAGGCATGCTCAACAATCTCGTCTCCAACCTGTTCGCACAAAGCGGACGAGATGACCGGGAAGGTGCTGGTCCCAAGGAGATCGGCAACCTCGTCGTATTCGACCATCCCGACAGCGTCGACAAGATCGTCAAAGCCGCAACCCTGTTCCGCAAGAACTTCTCGCTGATCTCGGCGCTCGGCTTCAGCCGCTTCAACACTAATGACGAGGAGTGGTCGACAAGGCGCGCGATCACGCAGGACCGCTATCTCACTGCCGCCAAGCCCACGCACGAGGCAGGCGTATACGAGATCTTCAGCGACTGTCTTGCCGGCTCCGAGCCCTCGCTTGTCGGCATCCAACAGGCCCTCTTCGCGGGCGCCATGAAAATCTTCTACCAAGCGTTCGGGCTTGCTGCTGATGCCCGCCCGACGGCGGCGCTGCTTGGCCGGGTGCGTGAGGTACTGCGCCGTCTCCAGTACTATTCCTGGGTCACGCCGAGCAATGACGAACGAAACAGCGCCATCCAGGATGCCCGCGCCGTCATTGCGGATTTCGGCTCGCAACTGATGGCAGAGCCTCGGGCGGCGGCCGAGATGGGGCGCTTCGCCGAGAAAGCCCGAGGGATCGAAAGCTTTTCCCCGATCGAGGAGTTCGTAATGAACCTCTTCGCCGGCGTCGAAACCACCGTGACGACGGTGCTGTGGGTGGTCGACAGGCTCGGCGCAAACCAGAAAGTGCAGGAGCGCATCCATGATGAAATCTTGGGCGACGGGCGGCAGACGCCATTCACCGACTGCTTCATCAATGAAACGATGCGGTATTTTCCGCCCATTCCATTCCTGACGCGCGAAGTGAGCTCCGACACCATTCTGGATGGCACGGCATTGCGCGCCGGACAGCTTGTCATGCTTTCTGTCGTCGGCGTGCACCAGCATCCCGATTTCTGGGAAAATCCGCGGACCTTCGATGCCAGTCGCAAGGAGTTCATCGACAACAGTTTCGACCGGCGCGCCTTCATCCCCTTTCTGACCGGACCGCGCATGTGCGGAGGCGCGCGCCTCGCCCGCCTTGAAGTGGAGCAGGCGGTTCGCGCGGTGGTGCGGCAATTCGAATTCGCCCGTGCGGACGATATCATCCGCTTCGACTATGCCCTGGCGCTGCGCCCGGCGAGCGGTATGTCGGTAACGGTATCAAGGCGCTGACGGGCTCTGATCCGCCCCGACAGGCATGTCGCGCCAAAGCTCCCGGATCAAGCCTCCGAATTGCCTTGCGATGATTTTCTTTACGGCCGCATCATTTCCATAGCGCCGACTTTCGGCCACGGGAGCGATATCCAGGTCGTGGGCCGGAAACCAGTTTCGCATTGTCGCCCGGACATTGTCATATGGACTGGCAACAAAGTCCTCATAGGCGACATGGACTATCCTCGCCGCATCGATCCTCGAAAGGTAGCTCCGCCACCTTACCTCGCAGTCCGCAATGTGTCGCACTGTGTCGATGACGGCCTTCTGGCTTATGGTTTTCAACGCCGGGATTCCTGGCAGCGTTTCTCCGCCGTCGAATGGTTGCCCGGTATAGAGCAACGAAAGCAGGCTGACGGTCTGATCAAACTTGTTCCGCCGGCTCAGGAAGACATAAAACGAGTTGGCATCGTCATCACCGACCGCGCGGCGGGCAAAATTCAGGTTCCCGACAAACAGCTTGGCTGCAAACACGCCGTTCACCGAGCGCTTGTCCAGAAGCTGCCTTCCGTATGAGGCCGCCAGGCGATCAAGTGCCAGGACGTCGATCGTATCGTCATCAGTCCAACGACGCATGAGCGGCACCGCAAATTGCCACTGGAAGTATTCGGTCGGCAGGCCGAGCCCGAGATGCCGCATGACCATACAATAGGTATGGCCGGCTGTCCGCGGCGTTGTGCAGATCAAGACCCTGGCCGGATTGCTCGACGAACCATGTCGGTCGAAAGCTGTCGAAAGGAGCCTGCTATACGCCTCCTCGAAGTGCATTTGTGGTTTCGCCAGGGCAGACCTCGCTCAAGCTGCCGAGAGAAAGCCGAGGATCAGGTAAAGCTGATCAGGCGTCATCAGCGACGGGGAGTTGCCGACATCAATATTGTCGACGAGACAGAGATCAGGGCGGGCGCGACGAGCTCGTTCCAAGGCCTTCCTCTCAACGAACTCACTCTCGCGGCTGTACATGAGCATCACGCGGGCGTCGAGCTTGGCCATCATTGGGAACAGGTCATACTCGCGCCCGGTCATCGCCTCGAAATTTCCGGTCGTGGCGGGATCGAACCCAAATCGAAAGCCGCCCGGACCTGAAGCAATTCTGTTGTCGATGAAACGGTCCAAAACCGGCTGTTCGACCTGCACCATGCTCGGCTTTGAGGCGCGAAGATATTCCCTCGCTGCAGCGCGCGTCTCGAAAATGAGCGTGCTTTCCTGGATCACCTCTCGCCGCAGCGCGTCGACTCTCGGTCCGCCGATCATTGGGACATCATTGAGGACAATCTTATCGACGCGGCCCCGGTTCGTGTACAGGAACAGAATCAGGATCAAACCGCCCCACGATGTGCCGACGAAATGGTTCTCCTTGCCGGCAAATTGACCGAGCGCCCGCAAGCACCTCGAATAGACTTCGATGTCGTAACCCGACCCCAGATAGGCGCTGCGCCCACGGCCGAGCAGGTCAGGGCAAATTACCAAATAGCCGTTGCGGCAGAGGAAGGCCGCCAGATAGTCGAAATCGGCTCCATTGCCGGTGAACCCGTGCAGACAAAAAACGGTGCCGCGCGGCTGGGCTGCCGGCTGCCAGATGCGCACGAACATCGACGCATAGCGGTCGCCAAGGCGGATGAGGATTTCCTGGGTCAGCGCCTCGATGGACACTACCTTGTCCATCATGCGTCCCGCTTGCGGACGGCGCGCTTCATGGAGCCGCGCGCATCGATAAAGTCGCGCTTCCAGTAGACGGATTTGTCGGGGTTGAGCAGCTTCGCCTCTTTGATCAAGGGCAGGATGTGCGAGGATGAGCGCGTCACCATTATCGTAGCGGCAACGGAGTTGCCACTGGGATCGGAATTGAGCGGACCATTGTTCGCGACCCACGCCTCAGCAATTTCGCTGCTGGTCACGATCCATCCCAAATAGGCAACGATTGCATCGTCGATCGAGCCGATCAGATGCGTCTGCTGCTCGAGCTGGTAACGAAGCGACTTCACCATCTGGCCGAATTCATAGCCGTCGAATGGCGGATAGTGAGCGATGAAGTTGCAGACAAGCCCGAGCGAGACCGGGTTGAAAGGAACGCGGGTGAAGAGGAGATTGCTCATGCGGACTCGGGGGTTGGAAACGGGCGCGAGATTATGCTGAGCAGCCAAGGTAGGGCTAGTGCGGAAATGGGAATCGACCGCCGGCACCGCCGCAATGCTTGGACTGCAGCCGTCCAATGCTTGCGCTACCCCTTGACGGGCAGTTCCCTCACTTCTGCCGGAAGGCCGTATGCAGCGACGTGGTCAGCGGCCCCAGAATGTAGTCCAGCGCGGTGCGTTCCTCGGTGACGATCATGACCTGCGCCGGCATGCCGGGATAGAGCTGGATCTGCGGCGCGGCGGCGAGTTCCTGCTGATTCACCGCCACGTCGGCAACGTAATAGGGAAAGCCGGTCTTGGCATCGGTGACGCGGTCCGCTGAGACGCGGGTGACGCGGCCGTGGATGACCGGCGTCGTGCGCTGCTTGTACGAGGTGAAGCGGACCTCGGCCGTCATGTCGGCGCGCAGGCTGGATATGTCCTCGACCTTGACCTGCGCTTGAACGATCAGCGAATTCCTGGTCGGCACGATATCCAAAATGGTCTGGCCGGGCGCGACGATCGCGCCGGTCGAAAAGACGGTCAAGTCCATCACCTGGCCGTCATAGGGCGCGCGCACTTCGGCGCGGTCCACCGTGGCCTGTGCGGCAAACATCTTCGGCACCAGATCGGCAAGGTTCGACTGGGTGTCGATCAGCATGGCCGAAAGTTTTGCGCGACGCTCGTTGGTGAGCTGCGCGATCTGGCTTTCGAGTTCGGCCTTGCTCTGGCGATTTCCGGCGATCTCGCCGAGCGCCTGGTCGATCAGGCCCTGCAGATCGGAGGCCGAGCGGTCGAGCTCCAGGATACGCGGCTTCGTCGTCAGTCCCGCCTTCAGCAGCTTGTTGAGGCTTGCCTTTTCGTCGATCGTCGACTTGAGCTGCGCGCGAAAGGATTCGACGCGCGCCTGCTTGCCATCGATCTGCTCGTCGAGCTCGGCGATGCGCTTCTGCAGGATCTGCCTGGCGCCGGCCATCGAGGCGCGCTGGCTCTCGAGGTCGGCAATCTGGTTGGCCATGGCGTCCTGCAGATAGGCCTGGTGCTCGGCGGTGATGTCGTTCGGGAAGGCAACCGCCTCATGGCCGTCCAGCTCGGCGCGGATGCGGGCATCGGTGGCGCGCAGCAGCGCATATTGCTGGGAATAGAGGTTGAATTCCGACCGGGCGCGGGTGTCGTCGAGCAGCACCAGCACATCGCCGGCCTTGACGATGTCGCCATCCTTGACCCGGATTTCCTTCACCGTGCCGCCATCGAAATGCTGGACGCTCTTGCGGTTGCCTTCGACCTTCACCACCGCATCGGCAAGCACCGCGCCATTGAGCGGCGCGACCGCGGCCCAGCCGCCGAACACGCCGAAGAAGGCGGCGATGATGAGCAGGCCGATCCACACCGGTGCCCGGATCGAGTCCGCATTGGCGCCCGCATCTTCGGTGCCGGCGAGGTTGCGATAGGTAGCGGCGATATCGGTCATTGGGCCGCCACCGTGATCGGTGCCGCGCGCTGGTTGAGCAGCGCCACGATCTCGTTTCTCATGCCGAAGGCTTCGACCGCGCCATCCCGCAAGAGCAGGATCTTGTCGACATTGGCCAAAGTCGAGGGCCGGTGCGAGACGATTATCACCGTGCTGCCGCGACGCTTCAGCTCCAGCGCGCATTCGGCCAGGGCGCGATCGCCGTCGGCATCGAGATTGGAGCTCGGCTCGTCGAGCACGATGAGGTTCGGCAGGCCGAAGACGGCGCGGGCAAGCGCGATGCGCTGCCGGTAGCCGCCGGACAGCACCGCCCCGCCCTCGCCGATCTGCGTCTCGTAGCCTTGCGGCAGCCGGATAATCATCTCATGCACGCCGGCGAGCCGTGCCGCCTCGATCACCTCGCGGTCGACATCGGTCTTGAAGCGGCCGATATTGGCGGCCACCGTATCTGAAAACAGCTCGATGTCCTGCGGCAGGTAGCCGATATGGTCGCCGAGCGCCTCCCTTCCCCACTGCGTCATGTCGGCGCCATCGAGCCTGACCGTGCCGCGGCTCGGCTGCATGATGCCGGCTAGGTGACGCGCCAGCGTCGACTTGCCGGCGCCGGAAGGGCCGACGATGCCGAGCGCCTCGCCTGCTTCGAGCCGGAACGACACATCGCGCAGCAGCACCTTCTGTAGGCTGGGAATGGCGAAGCTCAACTGCTCGACGGCGACCTTGCCGGAGGGCTTCGGCAGGTTGAACGATCGTTCGCCCTGCGCGCCGCCGTCCAGCAGCCTCTCGACCCTGCCAAGGGCGGCCCGCGCCAGGATCAGGCTGCGCCAGAGGCCGACGATCTGCTCGACCGGCTGCAGCCCCCTGCCCAGCAGCAGGCTGGCCGCAAACATCGAGCCGCCGGTGATCTGCCGCTCGATCACCAGATAGGCGCCGAGGCCGAGGATAAGCGACTGCATGGTGAGGCGCAGGAAGCGGATCAGCCCGGACATGACCGCTGCCCGGTCGCTCGCCCGCCCCTGCTGGCCGAGCGCCAGGCCGCGATCGCGCCCCCAGCGCCGGACGAGGCCGTCGATCATGCCCATGGCGCGGATGACTTCCGCGTTCCTGAGGCTCATTTCGGTGAAATTGTAGTTGGCCGTGGCAAGGTCGTTGGCCTGCTTCAGCGGCGCCCGCACGATATATTCGTTGAGCACCGCCATGGCGATGAGAAGCAGCGAGGAGCCCAACGCGAAGAAGCCGAGCCAGGGATGCAGGAGGAAGATGATGCCGATATAGATCGGCGACCAGGGCAGGTCGAACAGGGCATGGATACCGCTGCCGGTGATCACCTGCCGGAAGGTGTCGAAATCGCGGATCGGCTGGCTTGGCGAGGCACCCTGCGACGGGGTCTCGACGGAAGCCGCCAGGATCCTGGCCGAAAGCAGCCGGTCGAGCCGCGCGCTGGCGCGCGTCAGGATCGCGGCGCGCACGAGGTCCAGACCGGCGAGCGCCAGGAACGCCGCAAGCAGCACCAGCGTCAGCATCACCAGCGTCGTCTCGCTGCCGCTGGTGACCACCCGGTCGTAGATCTGCAGCATGTAGAGCGGCGATGCGAGGTAAAGCAGGTTGATGGCCAGGCTGAACACCGCCGCAAACAGGAAATAGCGGCGGCAGGCGCGAAGCGCTTCCCTGACGATCCTGGATTTGTTGTCGAGACTCAAAAAATACCCAGCGGCAGAACCGCCCCCTGTTCAAACTGCATGCCCGGAACGATACTACTCCGGATCCCTCGCCCGGCCACGCGATCCGCTCGTAAACCTGTCGTAAACCTTAATTCGTAAGCTGAATCCTGGGGTAGCGGGATACGAGGTGAGCCGCGCGGGCGCGGCTCACCTCTTTGGTTACAGCACGAAGTCGCTGGCCGTCAGTCCGAGGTTGACGCCAGTCAGCGTGATCTGGAATTCGGTGTCTGCGGTGTTTCCGTTCACATCGGCTCGAACGATCGTGTTGCCGCCGACTTCGGACCAAGTGATGCTGTTGGCGACGGTGGCCGAGGTCTGACCGCCGAACAGGAAGGCCTGATCGCCGCCGCTGACCGTATTGGCATCGATCGATGACAGGTCGATCTTGTCGACGCTATGGACGAAGTCGGTGATGGTGTCGAAGTTGCCGGCGCCAGGGGCGGAATCCGTTACAGTCGAGCCATAGCGGAACGTATCGTTGCCGGCGCCACCCGTGAGCGTATCGGCGCCAATACCGCCAACAAGGATATCGTTGCCATCGCCGCCGTTCAGCGTGTCATTGCCGCTCTGGCCGAACAGTGTATCGTTGCCGGCCAAACCGAAAATCTGATCCACGCCGCCGTTGCCATAGAGGATGTCGTCTGCACCGGCGGCGCCATTGAGTGAATTGGGAGTATTACCGTTGCTGCCGGTGATGACCTGGAAGGTCTCAGAATACTGATAGGCGGGTCCGATCGGGTCGCCAACCTGGGTGGCCTGTATGGTCACCGAGAAGGTCTTGCTTGGCGAAAGATCTCCCGAGCTCAGGGTGTTCCCCGAGACCGAGAACAGGCCTGCATCCGACTGCGAAGTGATGCTGTAAACGAAGCTGCCCGGATCCGGATCGGTGGCGCTCAGTGTTCCGGTGAACTGGAACGAGCTGAAGTTCACATCCCCGGTGGTGGTGCTTGGTGTAAGCTGGATGTCAGTCGGAGCAAAGCGCGGTGCGCCGTCGTCAGCGCCATTAATGGTAATCGAGACCAGTTTCGCCGTGCCGTCCTCGGAGAAGACAGTAAAGCTGTCGCTCAAGGACTGGCTGCCGGTCAAGGCATTGACCGTCGGATTCGAGTTGTCGAGCGTGTAGGTCCAGACTCCCGCGGCGGTCACGGTGTAGCTGCCGTAGCCGAGCGCGCTGGCCGTCGCTGAATTGACGGCCTGGAAGGCGTCCGTACTGTTGTCGACATCAGCCGACAGAAGGTCCCCGGTGGCGGTCGGCGTGCCTCCGCCATTGGAGGTGCCCGCTTCGATGACGGTCCCCGCCGAGGTGCCGCTGATCACCGCGGCGTCGTTGGCGCCGTGGATGGTGATGTCTATCACCTGCTGCGTGCCGTCGACGGTCGAGACCGTCACCAGTTCATGCAGCGTGGTGTTCGCGCCGCTGCTGTTGAGCGCCTGAACGGTCGCATTGTTGTCGTCGAGCGTGTAGCTCCAGGCGCCGTTGGCATCGATCGAGAAAGTGCCATAGCTTTTGGCGACTGCGGCCTGCATGTTGAAGGTCGCGGGATTGTCCACGTCGGTCGCATTGAGGTCGCCCGAAGCGAAAGCATCGCCAGGTGTGCCGTTGGCGACGCCGCTCTTCTCCGTGACTGAGACATCCTGGGCGCCGTTGACGGTGATCACCGCCGCGTCGTTGGCGCCGTTGATCGAGATGACGATGTTCTGCTGGGTGCCGTCTGAGGTCTGCACGGTGATGGTGTCGGTCAGCGCCGGATCGCCGGCGTTGAGCGCCTGCACCGCGGCATCGTTCTCGTTGAGCGCGTAGCTCCACTCGCCGGCGGCATTGATGGTCAGCGTGCCGTGCACGCCGTTGCTTACCACCGAGAAGTCGGTGTCGCTGTCGACGTCGCTGGCGTCGAGGTCGCCGGTCGCCGGCGAGGTGCCGGCCGTGCCATTGGCAACGCCGGAGGCCTCGGTGACCGAGCCGCTCGCATCGCCGGTGATCACCGCCGCGTCGTTGGTGCCGGTGATGGTCACCGTCACCGTCCCCGTCGCCGTGCCGTCCTGGCTCGTCACCGTGAAGC